>NZ_JAJAEG010000012.1:139855-295918 GCF_047445655.1 Lentzea alba | reverse complement strand
ACCGCCGACCGCGGCACGTCGGTCCACAGCACGCGGGTGAACGGCCCGTCCAGGTACTCGAGTTCCTCAGCCGTTTCGGCGAGGTTGTCCCGCATCTGCACGCGACCCGCGCTGCTCGTGTCCAGCGGGCCGCCCAGCCAGATCGAGTACCGCACCCGCGGCAGCTCCAGCGCGCCCGGCAACGGCACAGGTGCCGCAGGTGCCCAGTCGTTCAGCGTGTCCTCGGGACGGTCGGCCAGCCAGACCCGGTCGAGGATGTCTGCCAGGTTCTCCGGCGCGGTGTCGTCGTGCGACGGCGCGGGCCTGCGCATGTCCAGCAGGTCCAGCAGATGCATTCCCTGTGCGGCGGTCAGACCGGTGTAGTCGTGGCCGCGCAGGAACTCCGGCGCCGGCGGCGCCGACAACAGCCCGAACAGATCCGGCTCCGGCACGTCGGCCACCTGCTGGGGTGCTGTCGCCTCCACCAGCTCGTCCAGCAGCTCATCGGCCGTGGTTCCGCTCCCTCGGGCCGAAGCGAAGTCGGCTCCGCCGTCCAGTCGCGGCCGCTCTCGCAGCGACGACTCCTGCCACTCCCGGTACCTGCGGTCCAGCCGCCGCGGGTCGTTGCCCCACGCACGGAGGTCGGCCTCCGCCCGCTCGACCCGGCCCAGCGCCGCGTCACGCGCGGTCGCCAGCTGCACCAACCGGGCGGCGTCGCTGGAAGAGCCCACGCCCTGCGCCACGCGGGCGGCCAGCTGGTCGTGGGCCGTTCTCGCTGCGGAGAGTTCCTCACGGGCCCGCAAGAGCTCGCTCCACGCCTCTTGTCTCGACGCCGGGAACGTGGCCGGATCGGTGATCAACGACGCGATGGGCACGACCCTGCCGCCCGCGTCGTCGTCGAGGATCCGCAGTCGCTGGTCCGAGTTCTGTTGCCAGGCTTGCGTGATCGAAGCCGCAGGCGGGGTCGTGGTCTCGACGTCCACGGTGACCACCGCACGCCGGCGCGCCTGCTTCGCGGTCATCCCGTCCGGCAACGACCCGTCGCCGAGATCACGGCCGTTGGACGTCGACACGATGTCGACGACCTCGTCAACGCGATCGCGGCTCTGGTCCAGCTCGTCCGCGACGGCGTCGCTGAGCGCCTCGACGACGGCCTCCGCACGCGCCTTGCCCGACCGCACCGCCTGCTTGGTGTCGAGCACCGAACCGTTGCCGTAGCCCACGACCGTCGCCCGCGGCCGCGGCAGGCCGCTCCCCTGCCGTGCGACAGCGGCCCTCGCCAGCAACGCCGCGATCGGGGCCAGCTTGGGCCGTTCCTGCTCCGGGAACGTCTTGACGCCCTCCGGGAACAGGATCTCCTGCCGCGACACCGGTTCCTCGTCGCTGCTTTCCTCCGGCGTGTCCTCTGGCAGTGCCGCATCGTCCACAGGCGACGGTGCGGAGGCGTGCTCCATGGTGGCAGGCCGAGTGAACTCGGCCAGGAAGCTGGTGACCGGTCCGTCTTCGACGGTGAAGAGCCGTAGCGCCTCCGTCGGCAGCTCGACCGCGCGCTCCTGGCCCAGTGCGACCAGTTCGCGGTCGGTGACCGTGCGCACCAGCTCGGCCAGCTCCGGCCGTGACGCCAGATACCCCAGCGCCGCCGTCCACACGAGATCCGGATCGTGGTGCCGCGCCACCGCGTCCGCGATCACCGTCAGATGCAGGTCGCCATTCCGGTTGTACAGCTCCCGCACCAACGTCTGGACCACCCGCTTGGTCAGCTCCAGCGTGGCGTCGACGTCCTCGGTCCGCACGGAGGCCGGCGGCCGTTCCCTGCCGGTCCAGCTCGCCCCGCTCACCACCGGTGAGGTGTAGGGAGGCAGCTGGTCCGCGCGCTCCCAGCCGAGCCGGGTGGCGAGCGTCGCGAGGTTGTCCGGCCCGGTGCGCAGCATCACCGAGTGCCGCCGGGCGAGCAGATCCGGTACCGCGAAGAACTGCGCGGGCCCGAAACCCGCGGCCTCGGCCAGCAGGTCCCGCTGCGGCCTGCGGTAGTTCTCCCCGATCAGGTCCAGGAACACGGACGCGACCGGATGTCCCTTCGGCATCAGCAACACGTCGTTGCCCTGCGAGTTCTCGTGCTTGTGGATGCCGAACGCGGCCTGGGACTGGAGCACGCGTTCGATCTGGACCCGGTCCTCCGGGGTCGTGACGTACTCGCCGTCGCTGTAGAGCCCGCCGAAGCGCTGCAACACCGTCAGCCTCAGGACGTCGCTCGCGGCGGCGTAGCCGTGCCTGGTCTGCTTGGCGAGCTCCGCCTGCAACGCCGCCTGCAACGGCATCGGGCTCTCGGCGTTGAACACCTCGAACACGTTGACCAGAACGATGTCGTTGCTCTGCGCCCAGGCCAGCATCTCCCGCACGCCGCTGAGCGGATCCTCACCGTGCGCCTCGGGGAACAGGCGCGCCTGCTCGAACGCGGAACGGGGCACGTCCGTCCACAGCACACGGGTCATCCACCCGCCCAGTTGCCGCGCCGACTGCGCGAGGTTGTCCCGCATCTGCACGCGACCCGCACTGCTGGTGTCCAGCGGACCGCCCAGCCAGATCGAGTGCCGGACACCCGGCAGCTCCAACCTGCCCGGCAGCGGCGGGACCGCACCCGGTGCCCAGTTCGTCAGCGTGTCCTCGCCACGCCGCACGACCATGACCAGGTCGTCGTGGTCGGCCAGGTTCTCCGGCGCCATTTCCTCGTGCGTCGGCGCGGACCGGCGCAGGTCCAGCAACTGCAACAGGTGCAGGCCCTGGCGCGCGGTCAGGCCGGCGTAGTCGTGTCCCTGCAAGAACTCCGGCGCTGACGGTGCCGACAGCAACCCGAACAGGTCCGGCTCCGGCACATCTCCCACCAGCCGCGACCGCGTGGCCTCCACCAGCTCGTCCAGCAGCTCTTCCGGTCCGAAGTTCGGGATCTTGACGTCCGGACCGGGTGTGTCGCCGGCGCCGCCGGGACCGTTGACGTCCGGGTTGACCTGCCGCTCGGCCGGGCCGCCGGTGACCGGGTCGACGCGGGTGGGGGTGATGACCTCGGGGTTCGGGCCGCGCTTGTCCAGCAGCCACAGGTCGGCCGGCGTGACCAGGGCACCCGGCCCGCGGGCCTTCGCGCCCATGATGCTGTTGTCGTCGACGATCCGGCCCCGGCCGACCACCTCGACCGTGCCATCGGTGTGTCTGACGGTCTTGCCCTTGGCGTTGTGCTGGAAGATGCTCGGGTTCTCGTCCGGTCCCTCGGCGTAGGTGTCGTCGAGGCCGCCGAAGTGCCCGCCGATCTCGTGCGCGAAGTGCACCGGCAGCGCGTCGATCGGAATGGTGAGCTGGTTGGGCCGGGTGCCCGCCGGGCCGACGGTGACGGTCCCGGTGGCAGCCGCCGGATCATCGGTGAACTCGACGTGGACGTTGAGCTGGTCGCCTCGCGGCAGGGCGTGACCCTTGTTCCAGAACTGGTCCATGCCCCGCTGGGCGTTCGCCTTGAAGGCGGTCAGGTCGTAGCCGTGCGGGTTCTTCAGGTGGATGCGGAACGTGCGGTCCTGCACGATCGTGCTCGGCCCGCCGTCCGGGCCGGGGAACTCGAACCGCCTGGCCTCGTACGCGATCGGGCTGCGCCACGTCCTGAAGTCGAACCGGGGACTGCCGTCCTCGCCGAAGGTGATCTTGCTGTCGTCGGTCAGACCGCCCGACTCACCGAAGAACCGGGTGGGTGCCACCAGGTCGCGCACCGCGTTGATCCGGTCGGCACCCACCGGGTGCGGATGCGTCGCCCAGCTCGCGGCCGGGTCGTCGAAGCCCCGCTCGCTGTGCCGCCACGACTCGTCGGCGAGCACCTTCTCCCCGCTGCTCCGCTTGGGCCCTGCCTCGACGAGCACGAAGTGGCCGCGCTTGTCCACGTTGATCGCGGCGAAGACCGGAACGAGGTTGATCGTCTCCGTGGGTGCGAAGACCTCCCGCGTGACCCCGCGTTCGAGCAGGACCCGGCGGAACTCGAAACCCGCGCCGCCCGGCCCGTTGAGCTGACCCGACTCGCACGCCAGCAACACGATCGGCCCGCGCGGCCGTTCCCGCGCGACCTGCTGGAACCTCTCGTCGGCGAGCACGATCTCGGCCAGCGTCGCGCCGTCCACCCGCAGCACAGACCTGTCGCCGGTCCTGACCTTGAACGCCGTCTCCCCTGCGTGCAGGTAGAGGTAGATCGGCTGTGCGTCGGGATCGTCGCTGGCCCACGGGACCGCGTGCGGCGTCGACTTCGGCGCCGTCCCCGCGGCCTTCTCCGCCGCCTCCTGGGGAATCAGCGAGCTGTACTCGACGACCGGCTTCGCTGTGGTGCGCGAGGCCCACCACTGCGCACGATGTTCGTCGCCTTTCTTGCTGGGCAACGAGATCCCGATCGGAACGCCGTCCTCGTCCGCCATCAGGTTCGGCTCGACCTCGCCGAGCCGGAACGTCGTCGGCTTGCCGAGCAGGCCGGTGCGGGCCGGCAGCAGCGGGCGTTGGTCCACTTCGGATGGTTGGGCCGGCGGGAACCCCGGCGTCTTGGGTCCGGCGAGCACGGCGTCCTGCTGGTACTCGTTCAGCCAGGTGCGTTCCGTGCCGGGTGTGACGGTGAGAAGTGCCTGCGCCGCATCGGGAAGCGTGACCTGGCGCAGCTGACCTGAGTCGAGCTTGCGGTCGGTGACCGTGCTGACGAGCGAGGCGAGCTCCGGGCGTGCCGCGATGAAGCCGAGCGCGGCGGTCCAGACGACGTCCGGCCGCGGATGCCGGTTGACCGCGTCTTCGACGAGGGTCAGGTGCAGGTCGCCGTCCCGGTTGTGCAGCTGGCGCACCAGGGTCTGCACGACCTTCTTCGTCAGCTCGGCGGTTCCCGCCCGGTCGAACGACGGCGCGGCTCCGGGCGGCGGCGGCTTCAGCCAGCTGCCGGCGCTGTTCATCCTGATCCCGGGGATGCCGGGGTAGTCCACGAGCAACCGCCGGTACCCGAGCTTCTTGGCCAGATCGAGGAGCAGGTTGGGGCCCGTGCGGAGCATTACCGAGTTGCGGTGGACCCGCCCCAGCGGCGAGTCGAAGAATCCCGGTGCGAAACCGGAGACGTAGGACGGGAACAGCTCCTTCTGGGTCTTGCCGTAGTTGGCGCGGATCTCGTCCAGGTAGAGCTGGGTGAACGGGTGTCCCTTGGGCAGCACGAACGCCGAGTTCCCCGCCTTGCCGTCGCCCTCCTTGTTGACCGCGAACGCTTCCTTGGTCCGGACGAGCTCGTTGACCTGCTCCAGGTCCTCGATCTCGTTGTCTCCGTCGGTGTAGACGCCGCCGAACCTCGCGAGGATCTCCATGCGCAGGACGTCGCTGGCCGCGGCGTAACCGGGGCCGGCCTGCTTGGTGGTCTCCGTCAGGTAGAAGGGGTGCAGCTGCATCGGGGACTCGGCGTTGAACACCTCGTCCACGTTGATCAGGCGGATGTCGTTGGCCTGGGCCCACTCGCGCATGCTCCGGACATCCGCGAGCGGATCCGGCTCACCGTCCGCGGGTGCCGGGGTGTCACGCGCCAGGTCGAACTGGCTGCGCGGCACGTCCGTCCACAGCACGACATGCATCATGCCGCCGTACTCGTACCCCGCGTTGCCGTAGTTCTCACGGAACCACGCCATGGTTCCGGCGTCGCGCAGCGGGCCGCCCAGCCAGATCGCGTGCAGGAGCGCCGGCAGCTCGACCGGGTTCGGCAGCGGCGGGACGTCGTCAGCGGGTGCCCAGTCGCGCAGCTCCTCCTCCGGCCGTTCGACAGCGGTGACCCACGCCGTCTCGTCCGTCAGCTCGGCGGGGTCCAGAGCCTCCGCGGTGGGGGTCTCGGCCGCGACCATGTTCAGCGTGTGCAGGAACTTCACCGACTGCCCCGGGGTGAGGGCGGAGTAGTCGCGGCCGGCGAGGAACGGCGGCGCGGGCGGCGGCGTCAGCAGCCCGAAGAGGTCCGGGCCCAGCAGGCCGGTCACCGACGCCGAGGGCACCACCGCATCGTCGAGGTCCTCGATCAGCTCGGAGAGCGAACCCGGATCGGGGTTCTCGTGCTTGCTGACCTGGTACAGGGGCGTGCCGCCGTCCAGCCGCGGCCGTTCTCGCCGCGAAGCGGTCAGCCACTCCTGCCACCGCTCGTCCACCTGCCGCGCGTCGTTGCCCCAGGCGCGGAGATCAGCCTCCGCCCGCTCGACCCTCGCCAGTGCCGCCTCGTGCAGGCCCGCCAGCACCACCAGCTGCCCGGCGTCGCCGGAGCCTCCCACGCCCTGCTCCACACGAGCCGCCAGCCGCACGTACGCCTGCTCGGCATCGCCGAGTTCGTTGCGGGCCCGTTGGAGCTCGGCCCACGCGTCCGCCCTCGTCGCCGGGAACGTGGCCGGATCAGTGACCAACGACGCGTTGGGCACGACCCTGCCGCCCGCGTCGTCGTCGAGGATCCGCCGCAGCTGCTCCGCATCCCGTTGGAACACCCCTCCGGTCCGGCCGTCGGGCGGAACCGTCGTCTCCAGGTCCACGGTGACCACCGCACGCCGGCGCGCCTGCTTCACGCTCATCCCGGCCGGCAACGGGTCGTCGCCGAGATCGCGTCCCTGGGACACGGGCACGATGTCGACGGCGTCGCTCTGGTTCAGTTCTTCCGCCACGGCCGAGCTGAGCGCCTCCGCGGTGGCGTCGGCACGGGCCTTGCCCGACCGCACAGCTCGCCGGGGGTCGAAGACCGAGCCGTTGCCGTAGCCGACAATCGTCGCCCGCGGCCGCGGCAGACCGCTCCCCTGCCGTGCGACAGCCGCCCTCGCCAGCAACGCCGCGATCGGGGCCAGCTTGGGCCGTTCCTGCTCCGGGAACGTCTTGACGCCCTCCGGGAACAGGATCTCCTGCCGCGACACCGGTTCCTCGTCGCTGCTTTCCTCCGGCAGGGACTCATCGTCCACAGGCGACGGTACGGGGACATGCCGCATGGTGGCCGCTCTGGTGTACTCGGCCAGGAAGCTGTCGATCGTCGCGTCCTCGACGGTGAGGAATCCGTCGACCAGCCCGGGCAGCGTCACGGCGCGCTCGTCGCGCTCGGTGATCAGCTCGCGGTCGGTGACCGTGCGCACCAGCTCGGCCAGCTCCGGCCGTGACGCCAGATACCCCAGCGCCGCCGTCCACACGAGATCCGGATCGTGGTGCCGCGCCACCGCGTCCGCGATCACCGTCAGATGCAGGTCGCCATTCCGGTTGTACAGCTCCCGCACCAACGTCTGGACCACCCGCTTGGTCAGCCCCAGCGTCGCCTCGCGGTCCTGCGCCGAGATCGAGGCTGCCGGCCGTGCCCTGCCCGTCCAGCTCGCTCCGCTCTCCACCCTGGCGACGCCGAAGGCAGGCAGCTCCTCCATGCGCTGCCAGCCGAGGAGGGTGGCGAGCGCGCCGAGGTTGTCCGGACCGGTACGCGCCATCACCGAATGCCGCCGGGCCCGCATCGAACGTTCCGTGAAGAACATGTCGGGCGAGATGAACCGCATGGCGCCCAGCAGGTCCCGCTGCCCCCGGCCGTAGTTCCTGCCGATCAGCTCCAGGAACACGTCCGCGACCGGATGCCCCTTCGGCATCGCCAGCACGTCGTTGCCCTGCCACATCCCGTCGTTGTTGACGCCGAACGCGGCCTGCGACCGGAGGACCCGCTCGACCTCGGTCAGCGTTTCCGGTGTGGCGACGTACTCGCCGTCGCTGTAGAGCCCGCCGAAGCGCTGCAACACCGTCAGCCGCAGGATGTCGCTCGCCGCCGCGTAGCCGTGCCCGGTCTGCTTGGCCAGTTCGGCCTGCATCGCCGACTGCAACGGCATCGGGGCGCCGTCGTTGAACACCTCGAACACGTTGACCAGGACGATGTCGTTCTCCTGTGCCCACGACAGCATTTCCCGCACACCCGCGTCCGGGTTCTCGAACGCCGCTCGTGGCACGTCCGTCAGCAGCACGCGGGTCATTCCCCCACCCAGCTGCTGCGCCGTGCTCGCGAGGTTGTCCCGCATCTGCACACGGCCCTGGCTGCTGGTGTCCAGCGGGCCGCCAAGCCAGATCGAGAACCGCACCAGCGGCAGTTCCAGCACCTGAGGCAGTGGTGCTACCTCACCCGGCGCCCAATCGGTCAGCGCGTCCTGGTGACGCTGTTCGACCAGCACCCGGTCGCCGAGATCGTGCAGGTTCTCCGGCGCCGTCTGCTCGTGCGACGGGGCCGGGCGGCGCAGATCCAGCAACTGCAACAGGTGCAGGCCCTGTCCCGCCGTCACGTCCGTGTAGTCGTGGCCCTGCAAGAACTCCGGTGGCGGTGGTGGCGACAGCAACCCGAACAGGTCCGGCTCCGGCACGCCTCCCACCAGCCGCGAACGGGTCGCCTCGACCAGCTCGCCGAGCAGTGCGGCGGGCGCGAGACCTTCCGGCTGGGTGAACCACGCCGGCGCGGGCTGCTCGGGGGCGAGCTCCTGCGGGACGGCCTCGCCCTCGCCACCCGGCAGGTTCGAGAGGTCTGGGGCCCAGGCACCCATGAAGTCGTCGCCCGAGAACACCGGGAAGGCGGTCTCCTGCGCGGGCACCACCGGCCCGTCGTCCCCGGCAACGTCGTCCCCGGCAACGTCGTCCGCCAGACCCGAGAAGTCCGGAACCCATGCGCCCATGAAGTCGTCGCCGGAGAACGCCGGGCAGGCGGTCTCCTGCGGGGCCGCTGGCCCGTCGTCCCCGGCAACGTCGTCCCCGGCCACGTCGTCCGCCAGACCCGAGAAGTCCGGAACCCATGCGCCCATGAAGTCGTCGCCGGAGAACGCCGGGAAGGCGGTCTCCTGCGGGGCCGCTGGCCCGTCGTCCCCGGCAACGTCGTCCGCCAGACCCGAGAAGTCCGGAACCCATGCGCCCATGAAGTCGTCGCCGGAGAACGCCGGGAAGGCGGTCTCCTGCGGGGCCGCTGGCCCGGCGTCCCCGGCAACGTCGTCCGCCAGACCCGAGAAGTCCGGAACCCATGCGCCCATGAAGTCGTCGGAGGAACTGGGGAACCGGGGCGCCAGCGGAACGGTCGCGGGAGCCGCCGCAGCGTCACGCAGGTGGACGACGGTCATCCCGGTCCAGTCGGTGGCCCGTTCGACCGACACGACCTCGAAGGACGCACCCGGCGGCACGACCGTCACGTCGTTCTGGGTCCCGTTCACCGCGATCCTCGCCACCTGGGTGTCCAGGACGAACTTGACGTTGCCCGAGGTGCCGCCGACGAGCATCGTCGGCTCGGTGACGATCTTGCCCTGTCGGTACGCGTCCAGCTGGGCGGCGGACCGCCACGTCGTGATCTCCACCGGGCCGTCGGCGGCGGGCCTCCTGCTCAGGGCCCGCAGCGCACGGAGACGCTTCTCGTGGAACGCACGGGCGTCCTGAGTGGACAGAGAGGCGTGCTCGCCGTTGCGGTCGTCGACGAGGTGCTCCATCGCGAGCGTGTCGTCGATGCGGCCCGGGCCCGGGTCAGGGCCGGCGGACCCGGTGAACGGCGTCGCGAGCGTGGTGGGGGTGGCCTCGACCTGGCGCAGCGTCACGTACAGCCGGTCGCCGTCCTCCTTCACCTCGACCACGTCGAACTCGGTGCGCGGCGGCAGCATCACCTCCTGCTCGCTGGGACGCCGCGATACGCTCTCGACGCTGGCGCCGTCGTGGACGATCGCCTTGACGATCACTTTGCGGTCGTTGTACAGCGTGTCATCGCCCCGCATGGCGCGGAAGAAGCTCGGGTCGGCATACCGTTCGCCGACGACGAAGAGCTGTTTGGCCTTCTCCACGCTCAGGCTCATCACCCGCGTCACCGGCCCGGTGTAGCGGGTGGGGATGCGGGTCAGCGCCGACGACAGCAGGCGGGTCAGCGAGGGCGCGTGGTCCGGGTGCTTGGCGCCGTGCAGGAAGCTGTCGATGAACGGGTAGTGGGTTGACGAATAGGCCCGGATGGCAGCCAGTTCGGCCTCACCCGTCGAGGCCAGGTACGGGTGGCTCCGCAGGACGGTGGCCACCTCGTCCAGGTAGCCGGCCATCTCCGGCTGCGCGCGGAACTCCTGCTCGTCCTGCGGTGAGGCGAGGAAGCCCGGCCCAGGTCGTTCGACCCGAGGCGGAGGTGGCGTCGGCCGCGGTTCGTCACCGACGAGCGACCGCGCGCGGTCCCACAGCAGCTGGAGGTTGCGCGGTTCCAGCACGACGTCGCCGGTGACGGCCGCCGCGGTCATCAGGCCGCGTCCGCCCGCGACCCGGCCGGCGCCGTCGAGGTGCTGGAAGATCGGCGGGTCGATGCCCGCCTCCTGGTCCTCCCGGACGAAGTACTCGTCGTACAGCCCGAGGAAGTGTCCCAGTTCGTGGGCGAAGTGGACGTCGTTCCCGTCGGCGGGCCAGTGCGTCTGGTCGGCCGGCGTGCCGGGATCGGTGACGAAGATCGTGCCGTGCGCGTCGGCGCGGTCGGTGAAGACGACGTCGACGAGCAGCTGTTCGCCGTTGGGCAGCCGGTAGCCCCGGTTGAAATGACTGTCCACAGCGGACTTGACCCGGCTCTGGAACGCCGTGAGGGCGACCTGGTTCTGCCCGGCGTTCTCCAGGTGGAGGCGGACCGTGTGCAGGCGGACGGGCACCTTCGTCCCGTCCCTGGTGATCTCGCCGGGCTGCAGGTCGTAGCCGATCGTGCCGCGCCAGAGCCGTCCCGCTCGGGTCAGCCCGCCGTCCTCGGACGAGACGACGGTGACCGGACTGCCGCCGATCTGGTCGCGAACTTCCTGCAGTGACAACGGGTTCGCGGCCCGGTGGTCGGGCGCGATGGCCGGGTCCGCCGATCGCCACCACTCCTGCTGAGCCCGCTCGCGCCCCCAGCGACCGGACGGACGGGCCGTTCGGCGCGGCGATCCGCCGACCTCGTCCCGCACGGTCCGATCGACGGGTGCCGGCGCGCTGAGCAACAGGGCGGCGGCCCGCTGTGCGTCCGCGGGCTCCGGCATCGCGGCCGCCCAGCGACGGGCCAGGTCGGCGTGCGTGTCCGCGTCGGTCTCGGTCCCCGCGCGCCAGGCGGTGTCGAGGGCCTCCAGTTCGTCCAGCACGGCGTTCAGGTCCGCGTGCGCACCGGGGACAGCGCGTCCCAGCCTGGCCAGGATCGCCGCCGGCGACGCACTGGTCCTGGACTGCATCGCCGTGGTGAACGCCTGCTCGAATTCGCCGGACATCGCGAACATCGCGTCGGCGAGCGCGTCCGGGTTCCCGGCGAGATCCCGGAACAACAGGTCCTCGCGCAGCGCCGAACGCACCGGCGCCGCCAGGTCGAGGAGGGCGAGCTGGGTGAGCCTCCTGGGCAGCGGGGCCTCCGGCTCGTAGCCGAGGTCTTTCAGCGACGCGACGTCGGTCAGGATCTCGCGAAGCCGTCCGGGCGGCAGCGGCCGCACCGCCGTGTCACCCCGGGACGGCACGAGGGTGGCGAGCAGCAACGCGTCGTTCGCGAGTGCCCGCGCCTTCCTCCGCACCACGCCGTCGATCGTGTCGTCGGCGAACACCTCGTTCACCTGCGCGAGCACGTCACCGAGCTCTGCCGGCCGCGCTTGCGGCGTCAGATCACCCGTCCCCGCCAGCAGGGAGAACTCGGCCAGTGCGGTGCGCAGCTCGCCATCGGGGAGGCGGAGCTGACTCAGGCCCTCGGTGTTCTGGTGGTAGGCGCCGACCAGGTCCGCGAACTGATGCGCCGAGGCGCGGCGTGGTGCGACGTCCGGCGCGGGTGAGATCGGGAACTTGGGATCCGCCACCGACTGGATCCCGCTGCCGGACGAGGAAGCGGCCGACGGGCGGTGCGGGGTGAAAGTCGTCTTGCCGTTCGGGTTCGGGTTCGCGTCGAGGTGCAGGTCGGGCCCCGGTGCCTTGCCGCCCTTCCGCTTGGGATCGACGAACGGCTTGAGGCGCTTCGGCTTCTCGCCGTCGCGGTGCACGACCAGCGGCCGGTTGAGCTCGGTCGCGAGCAGCCGCCCGGCGAGTTCCTCCGCCCTGGCCGCCTTGTCGTTGTCGGCCTGCTGCTCCTGCGTGTCCTCCTCAGCCGCGGTCTCGGTCTCGGTCTCGGTGACCGGCGTGCCGGCGCCGTTGCGCCGGAAGCTCTCCGGGAGCTCGGTCACCGGCGTCGGTCCCGGCTCGACGAGCGCCTTGACGAGGTGACCGAACGCCAGGCCGTGCTCCTGCCGGAAGTTCGCGATCTGCGTGATGATCCCGGCCGGCGCGCCGGAGCCCTGGCGGATGGTGTTCAAGCGCAGTTCGGTCGCCGGCGTCCTGGCCGCCGGTGTGCGCTTCGGCTCCAGGGCGAGCGCCCTGTGCACTGCGGCGAACAGGCCGTCCGGCCTCGGGTCGGAGGCGAGCGGCAGGCTGCCGTGCTCCAGCGAGCCGAACGCGCGGATCACGTTGCTGTTGTTGTCCGACAGCGCCATGTTCAGCACCGTGGCCATCTTCTGCTGTTTGGCCGCCGGGTCGATGTGCCCCAGGTCGGCCTCGGTCCTCTGCTTGGCATCGCCCCCGCGCGGCGGGTACTCGGTGGTGGTGTCGATCTGGGGATCGACGCCCATGTGCCCGTGGCCCTCGATCGGTGCGGAAACCGCCTTGTTCAGGACGTTCTTGTCCTCCCAGGCGAGTTTCAGCGCGTCGGTCTTCGAAGGCGTCCAGCCACCCTCCGACCCCCGGTGCGTGTGGACCTCGGTCTCGGGGTCGAAGTCGTACTCGTGCCTGATCAGCTGCTGGGCTTCGCGTTGCGCGTGCGACTTCGTCTTGGGGTTCGGCCGGCCGTCCTTGCCGGGCGGCTTGTCCTGGAAGTCGTTGCGGATGTCCGCCGCCGACGTGTCGGCCTTGGCCGCCTTGGCGTCCTGCGGCTTCTCACCGCCGTACAGACGGTTCGGCACGTTGTTGAGGGCGACGTGCGTCTGCGGCCACGACTTGCCCTCGCTCTTCGCGAACCCGAGCGCGATGCGGGACAGGTCGGTGCCCACCGCGCCGTCCACGAAGTCGGTGGAGAAAGTCACGCCGCGGTACGGGTTGCGGTTCGTCTGCCGGTCGACGTCGATCCCGGAGTCGACGACGGCTTCGTCGCCGGGTTTCGGCGGCGGCAGGTGGTTGCGGTGGATGTCGACGAGCTCTCCGCCGGCGAAGACGTTCATCGACTTGCCGAGGCCGTTGAACTCGTTGTCGCGGTCGCTGAACCTCACCGAGTTGTCGACCAGCGGGACGATCGCGTCGACGAACAGGTTGGGCTCCGGTGCGTACGGCAGCAGCTGGGCCGAGTCGCCCAGCCGGACCCGTGCGTCCATGTCGTCGTTCATCGCCTGCTGGAACTTCTCCACGAAGTCCGGCCGGTCGAGCTCCCTCTGGGCCGTGTCCAGCGCCTTCAGCCTCTTCGCCCGGTCCTCCGCCTTCAGCGCGCGATCGGCCTTGACCTCCCTGGTCTCCTTGGTGATCCGCTTCTGGACGTCGGTGCGGAGTTGCCCGGGGTCGCCGACGCGGTAACCGCCCGCGTACATCAGCGGCCGGATCGGGCGGATGCCCGGCGGGTTCAGCGAGTCGGTGAAGTGGGTGAAGACGTCCTTGCCCGACGGCACCCGGCGCGAACCGGAGTCGAAGTCCTGCATCGACAGGTACGGGTGGGTGCCCCTGCCGATCAGCGCACCCACCGCGAACCGCGTGGCCGGGCTGGTCATCGTCTCGTTGCGCATCCGGCCGAACGGGAACTCCTCGACTGCCTTGACCTCCGGCAGCGGCACGATCGCGATCGGCTCTTCCCGGTGCGCCACGGCGTTGTTCGCCGCCTCGATGTGGGTGGCCATGTCCGCGTTCGAGCCGGCACGGCCGTTCACCCCCACGACGAACACCATGTCCTTGCCGATCGGCCCGGCGTCCCTGGTGATGGCGTCGATGACCGCGTTGATGTCGCCCAGCTGGTTGTGGCCGACGATCATGTTGATCACGAACGAGGGTCGCCTGCCGCCCTCGACGTCGTCCTTGAGCCGCGCGAGGTAGGTGTTCCTGGTGGGCAGGTCGAACGGGCCGTTCGCCAGCTTCGCGAACTCGGCGTTGTAGGAGAAGTCGATGTCGCCCAGCGACAGGCTTTCGAAGTGAGCGGCCAGGTTCTCCGACTGGCTACCGCTCACTGCGCTCACGTCGACGTCCATCGCCGTGTCCGTGTCCGTGCTCCAGGTGCGCGGACCCGGCTTCCTCTTGGTGCGCCGGTCGTCGGTCAGCGAGGTGTCGCTGTCGCTTTCCTCGTCGCGGCGGTGCTTCGGCGTCGAGGCCGAGGAGGACGGCGGCACCGTGACGGGGCGGGTCGGCGGCGCGGTGCCGGGCCGGGTCGCCAGGAAGTCCGCGGCCGACGTCCGGACCACCCGCACCGGTTCGCCGAGATCCGGCCCCAGCGTGATCTCCGTGCCCTCCTCGGTCAGCACGCGCAGCCTGACGTTGAGCGCGACGGCGACCTCGTCCGGGGTCGCGGCCGGCCCGAGTGACGCGCCTGCCTGCCTCAACTCGTCCTGGCGGGTCCGGGAGTCCGGCGCGAGCGTCATGGTGACCGCCTCCACCAGGTTCGCTGGTGTGCCGACCGGGAAGACGTCGATCTCGTCGCGCCTCAGCACGTACCGCTGGGCCTCGCTGAGCACCGGTCCCGCCGCGGCCGGCTGGTCGTCGCGGTGGTAGGAGTCGGTGAGACGAGATCCCAGCTGGTCGCGCAGGATGCGGTGGATCATCCAGCTGTGGCGGGGCAGCAGACGCGGGACGCCGCGCTCCGGGTACGCCACGTCCGCGCCCATGATGCTGCCGCCGCCGGTGATGACAGCGCCCACGCCGTCGTCCGCGCGGCTCAGCAGGACGCGGTTCCTGTCGTGCTCCTCGTCGACCACGCCGAGGTAGTGGAGCAGTTCGTGGGCGAGGACTTCCGGTGTGGCGTCGGAGCGCCAGACGTCCTGCCTGGTGCCTTCCTGCTCGTCGGTGCTGACCACGACTTCCTGCGGGCGGCGGGACTGGCCGCTCTCGTCGGTCAGCGGATCCGCGGTGAACTCGGCCCGCACGTGCAGCTGGTCGCCGCCGGGCAAGCGGTAGCGCTGGTTGACCAGGGTGTCGAGACCGGTCTGAGCGCGTTCCTTCAGTTGCGCGAGTTGCTCTTCGGTGACGCCGGGGCCGCGCACGAGGTTGATCGGCACGGTGAACTCGGTGACACCACGCCCGTCGACGGTGAACCGCTGGACGGCGTAGTCGATCAGACCGTCGTACCGCTTGTCCCTGGTGGTGAGCAGGGTGGTCAGCACGTCGGCGGCCTGGGTGCGTACGGCCCACCTCGGGGTCTGCGCCCGCTGGTCCTCCCACTGCGCCGGGTCGAGCGGGTTCGCCGCGCTGAACCAGGGTGCCTCGGTGGCCCGGCTGTGCCGCCAGCCCTCGTCCTCCGCGGTGCGGGGCGCGACGGCGGCTCGCCGGGCGAACTCGGTGTCCAGCACGTCCTTCGCGAGCCACCACGCGTTCTGCTTCGTGTCGACGAAGTCCAGCCAGGCCGCCTGCAACGCCGCCTGGGACAGGGCGACCTGGTTGACCGCGGCGGTCCACCGCGCGGTCAGCTCCAGAGCACGGGTACGCGCGGCGGCCAGCTCCTGCCGCTGCTCCGCGATGATCGCGACGGCGAGGTCGTGCCGCTCCTTCTCGTTCTCGCGCTGGACCTTCACCTCCAGCGCCGACAACGCGGGATCCGGCCAGTAGGTCAGTTCCTTGATCCTGCGCGCGGATTCCTCCGCGACCTGCTGCGCGAGGAACAGCTCTCCGTCGGGGCCCTCCCACGCCGCTTCGAGCTCCGCGAGTGTGCGCTCGGCGTTGGCGCGGATCCGGCGCAGATCGCCGAGCTGGACCTGCGCGGCCTCGGCGATCGCCTCGGCCTCCCGCAGTGCCTTCTCCGCGACACCGGAGAACCGCTCGTGACGATCGGCCGGCGTCAGCTCGGTCAGCTTCTGCCCGTGCTCCCCCAAATCTTGTTGCGCGGCCTGCAGGTCTTGCTGTGCCCTGGTGACCTCCTCGGCCGCGGCGTCCCTCAGCGTCCGCGCCGCCTCGACGTCCGCCGGCGCGCCGTCCCGCGCCTGCCGCTGCCGTTCGAGGACCCTCGTGGCGACCTCCAGCCGGGTCTGCGCCTCGCCGAGCCGCTGCGCCTCGCTCCCGTCGTTCGCGGACTCCAGTTCGTGGATCTCCCGCGCGATGTCGTGCGCCGTCTGCTGGAGAACGAACATCGAACCGGCCGGGCCGTCCCATGCCGCTTGCAGCGCGGCGGCCCTCGCCTCGGCGGTGTCCACGCGCCGGCGCAACTCGTCGTGCCGGACCTGCGCGGCAGCGGCGGCCTTCTCGGCGGTCCGCACGGCGTCTTCAAGCACACGCCGGGCACGCCGCGCCTCCACCGTCTCCTCGTCCGGGTGCGTCCCGTCGTAGCGGTCCTGGGCGTCCTGGACGTACGCCGTCCGCAGCAGCTCGACCGTCCGGGCCCAGCCGTCGCCCACCCCCAGCTCCCCGACGAGCGCCTCGGCCCTGGACCGCTGCCGCCGCGCGCCGATCTCGGCGTCCTGCCACGTCTTCGCGGTCCGCGTGACCCGTGTCTGACGGGACCTCAGCACCCGCGAGACGGCGGTGCCGGAGACGTTCTCCGCGTCGGTGACCGGCATCCGCACGTCCGCCGAACCGGGCAGCGTCACGTCCACGACCTGTGTGCGCCCGCCGGCCCGCACCACGACCCGGTAGTCGACGTCGAACCGCACCAACGCGCTGCGCCCGGCGTTCTTGAGGTTCGCCACCGCGGACGTGCTCGGGTCGTCCGGCGCCGAGTCGACCGGCTGGCTCACCGCACGGAGCTGCACCCCGCTGAGGTCACCCGCGATGTTGCGCGGCGTGTTGGTGGCGATCACGCCGGGTACGCCGACAGACAGGTCACCACTCCCCACGACCTTGCGCTCCGCCACGGTGAGCTTCGACTTGGACGTGGGGTTGTCCAGCGTGACGCTGTCGCTCAACGCGACCACTCGCGGCACCCTCAACCGCGCGTGCACCTCGACCTCAGCGCGCTTCCCACCCAGCACCGCCGCCTCGCGCAGTGCCGGCACGGGCAGGCTTTCCGCGGTCATCGACGGCAGGAACGCCTGCAGCACCTGCGGGCTGAGCGTCGAGGACAGCGCGTTCACCGCGCTTGTGCCGTAGTCGGTGATGCCGTCGCCCGCACCGGCTCGCTTCAGCGCGTTCCGGACAGCCTCGCGCAGTTCCGCCGCTGCTCGCACGGACTCGACCGATGCTTGGTCCGGCAGCTTCGGCACGCCGCCCAGGCGCCAGGTGTCCAGCGACGTGGCCGCGTCGGCGTCCTGCTCGGTGACCACCGGTGCCTGGTCGTTGGACGGCTGGGTGACTGGCAGCTCGGCGTCCTGCTCGGTGACCACCGGCGCCTGGTTGGCCGGCTGACCGGCCTGCTCGACGTCCACCGGCGCCTCGCCGACGGACGGCTGGCTGACCGACGCTCCACCGCCCTGCCCGACCACCGGCACCTCGCCATCAGGCGGCCGGCTGGTGGTGAGGTTGTCGGCGGGCACGCGGATGCCGAGCGTCCGCTCCCCAGTGCCCACCGACGCGACGACGGAGTCCTTGTGCCGCACCTCGAGCGTGAACTCGACGGGGATGTCGAACAGCGCGGCCGGTCCGCTGACGGTGCGCAGCCGCGCCTGCTGGTCGGTGGTGATCTCGATGGAGTTCTTCTCCGCGGCGAGAGCGGCCGATCCGCCCGCGGCGCCGCCGGCCGTCGTCGTGTGCTGGGCGTCGGGAGTCTCGTGCGTTTCCCGCCCGACCGCCGTGCCGAAGACCGACCACGACCTGGTCGTGCCGTCCACCGTGATGACCCGGCTCGCGTGGACCGTGTTGTGCTCGATCGTGCGGCCGTCGTTGACGACCTCGCGGAACTCCGGCTCGCCTAGCGTCTTCGCCTTCAGCAGCACCTGGTAGCCGTTGCTGCCGAACGTCACGCCCGGTAGGTGGGCGTGCAGCGGGATGCCGCCGTCCAAGGCACTGTCCACCAGCGCCTCGACTCCGTCCGGGGACACGAGGTCGAGCAGGCGGCCCCAGTTGTTCATGGCGTCGTTCAGTTGCGCGTCCGGCAGCAGCGGCACCGCGGCCCGTGCCAGCTCGTCGCTCAGCCTCGGCACCAGGTCCGACAGGTCGGGCAACTTTTCCACGACTCCCAGGCCCAGCGCGCCGGATCCTCCTGCGGGCAGTGTCGCGGGTGGGACGAGGCGTTCACGCCGTTCGATGACGGGCTCGGGCGCGTCGGCGGGCAGCAGGCCGTATCCGCGTGCCTGGTCTTCCGTGAGCCACACGAGTGCCGAGCCGGGCAGGTCGACGAAACGTGCGGCGACCCGCGGATCGGGGCTTTGCACGACGTTCTGCTGCCGCGACTCGGCGAGCACGGTGAACCCGATGTCGAACCGCGCCAGGACCCTCCGCTCGCCCGGTGCCGTCGTCACGGTGCGGTCGATGTTCGCGGTGACGTCGGTGAGCTCCACGTCGATGTTCGTCTTCGACCACGGCTTGACGTTCACCGCGCCGATGCCGGTCGCGGTGGGGTTGTCCTTGGCGGTGCCGACGACCGTGGTGCCTGCGGTGACGGTGGTACCGCTCGTCTTGACCAGGCCGCCCTCGAACCGCAGCCCGCCGGAGGTGGACCGGTCCGCGGCCGCGTCGTCGGTGACCCGCACGAGGCCGGGGTTGGTCAGCCGCGCGACGACGCCCACCTTGCCCACCCGGTCGGCGAGGCGCCTCGGGTAGACCAGCTCGTCGCTGACCACACCGCCGGTGAGCCTGCGCAGCGAGGCCTTGAGGTTGTCCGGGCTGACCATCTCCTCGACGGCGGTCCACGCGTCGCTGCCCGGCAGGGTGAGCGCGCGGTCACCGTCGGAGGCCTCCAGCAGAGCGGCGCGCACCGCGTCGCGGACCATGTTCGTGTGCACGACGGTCTCGACGCCGACCCAGTCGCTGACATCGGGCGGTGGCAACGCCTTGAGGTGCTCGCCGATCGAGCGCGGCGGCACGAGTGAGTGCACGCGCCGCTCACGGACGGGCTCGCCCGCGGCGGGAGCGGTGGACGAGGTCAGGCTGTCGGGGACCCACAGGGTGTAGTTCGCCGGCAGTTCGTGCGCGTCGTCCTGGTCGATCGAGCGCGGGTTCTGGGTCTGCGTTCCCGGGAGCATCGACCTGAGCAGCTTGCGCGGCCGGGAGTGGGAGGTGATCTCGACGACGAACCTCGCCTGGTGCTCGAACACCTGCGCAACGGGGTCGCCGACGACGGTGCGGGCCGCCTCGGTGATCGGCCCGCCACCGAGACGGGTCGTGGAGGAGCGGCCGTACTTCACCGCGCCCGCCGGCACGATCGCGAGCTTCGACGAGAGCGACTCGGTGACGACGACCGTCTTCGCCTCCGGCCCCGCCGTCCAGCCCCGGCTCGTCTCCGCGGCGGCACCGGTCGCGGCTCGCCTCGTCGCGGCGTTGCGCACCTTCCGGTCGCCGACCTCGCCGACGTGGGTACCCGGCTCTGACTCCAGCCGGACGGTGATGGTGACCGCGTCGCGCGAGAACACGTCCTGGTGCTTGAGCGTGACCGACACGCCGGGACCCATCAGCGCGTCCAGCCGGTTGCGCAGGGCCTCCGGCGACAGTGCGGCCGCGAGCTTCTGCTCGTTCTCCAGCATCTGCCGGACGTGCCTCGTGTTCGCACGCTTGCTGCGGGAGTTGTCGTTCTGGCTGTCCCACGACGGCAACAGGTTCGCGTACCGGGACACACCCCGCAGCCGGCGCCTGATCTCCGGCACGACGGCCTCCGCGCCGTCGAACCGGCCGACCTTGACGTTGCCCGCCGCGAGTCGCTCGTGCAGGTGGGCGGGCTCGAAGCGCGGCGGACCGGATCGCTCGATGCGGCCGTTGGCGCCGCCGGGCGGCTGCAGGCCCAGCTCGGCCGCCTCCGCGGCGCCGACCCTGGCGTACACCACCGCGGTCTGGTTCTCGGTCTGCTTGCCGTCGAGCGACTGCACGACGATCTCGACGTCGAACCGGTAGAGCCCGACGTCGCCCTGGAGCCCGATGCCCGTCGTCGTCGACGACGTGCGGGCGGACGTGGTGAAGTGCGTGGCTGCGGCTGAGCGTCCGCCACCAACGCCGACTCCGACGCTCGCCACCCCGGGAACGACGTCGAACCCGTAGCCCCCGGAGAGCGACGCGTCGAAACCGCTCTTCGTGTACGCGGTCGTGGCCGACCCCGCGGAGGTGGACTCCTCCAGCCGCAGTGCGGTGTCCGCGGTGGGACCGACGAGCTCGGCGTACCTGAGGACGGCCTTCATCCGGACCTGGCCGGTGCGGTCACCGTCCTCACTGGACAGTGCAGGCGAGTTGACCCAGCCCGTCAGCATCGCGCCGAAGTTGTCCCGGATGCTCGCCCCGCCCAGGAACGTCCGCAGCGCGTCCCGGCCAGGGGCACCGACCGCGGTGACCGAGCGGTGCAGCAGATCGGCGGCCGCGCCGAACACGCCGGCCACCTCGGTGACCGCCTCCGCCACCGGGTGCTGGAGCCTGCGCCCGGACTCCTCGTTCAGGACAACGGGTTCCTGCCCCTCCGGCCGCGTGATGCGCACCAGGTTCTCCGGGACGCGCACCACGACCTGACCGGTCTCCGGCGGGCCGGCGGCCGGCGTTTGCTCGAGCTCGTTGCCGTGCTCGTCGCGGACGGTCACGACGAACTCGACGTCGAGCTCGACCTGCCGCCCCGCACCCGAGTCGATAGTCCGTTGGTCGTGCGAGGACGTCGTGACGGCCCGCGCCGCACCCGGTGTGGCGAACGAGACCTTGCCGCCGACCGTGACGTACGGACCGGTGCCCGGCGCCTTCACCGTGACGGAGCCGCCGACGTCACCAGCGGTGCGCCCGGTTCGGTTGTCGGTGTTCGAGCCGCCGCCCTTGACCGTGAGGTGCGACCCGCCGCTGTCCGGGCCGGCCGGCCTGGCAGCACGCACGACCGCGCGCACCTCGACCTCACGCCGGTTCCTGGAGGTGCCGACCGAGAAGAACATGCCGCCCAACGCGGACTCGAACCCGTCCCTGACGGCGTCGGTGATCTCGTCGACCTCGTCGCCCTCGACGTCGGGCAGCGCATGGTGCAGCTTCGCCCGGAGCATCTCGGCACACTTCACCTCGACCACGGAAGCGGACCCGAGCGACCTGCCCTCGGCCAGGAACGGCGCCAGGTCGGCCAGGGTCAGCTCCTGACCTGGCTCCACAGCGGCGTTCGCACTCCTGACCGGCGGCAGAGGCGGCGGTTCCGGAATGGCCGGGGCCGCGACCTCTTCTTCCACTGTGGACTGTGCCGTGTCCGGCGCCGCGGTGAGGACGGGACCGGCGGGCTGGTTCTGGCTCTCGGCCGCCGGACTCGCGTTCGCGACCTCACCGGCCGACTCGGTGGTGTTCGGGGCTTCGACCGGGTTCACCGCGACCGGGTTCGACTCGACCGGGTTCGACTCGACCGGCGCGGCGCCGGCGGAGGACGGCCCGCCGGCGTTCGCCTGCTGGCCGGAACCTTCGGCCGACATGGTGCGCTGCGGGGCGGGGCGCGTGCGAGGACGTTCCTCGTCCTGCCGAGATGCGTCCTTGTCCGAGGTCCGCACGTTGCCGGCCGCGTTCTTCGCGTCGGACTTGCTGTCGGACTTGGCGTCGGACACCGTCCTCGTGTCCGTCGACGTCTTGGCGTCCGTCGACGTCTTGGCGTCCGGCGACGCCTTGGCGTCCGGCGCGGACTTCGTGTCCGATGTGGACTTGGTGTCCGGCGTGGACCTGGCGTCGGAGGCCGCCTTGCTGTCGGGCGACGCAGCCTTCACATCGGAGCCGGCCTTGCTGTCCGAAGTGGACTTCACCTCGGACGGCGTGTACGGCGGCGGCGCACCCGGAGCCGACTCCGCGTACGCGGGCGGCCTGTCCGACGCGACATCGGTGTACAGAGGCGGCGGGTCCGACTCCGCCACGAAGTCGGGAGAGTCCTTGCCCCCGAACATGCCCTTGATCGACGTCATCATCGCGTCGAGGCCCTTCTCCCCGACGCTCTCGATGCCGTGACTGACCGCACCACCGACCAGGCCGGCGACGAAGCCCATGCCGTAGTCCTCGCCGCTGACTTCCTCTCCGTTGATCGCGGCCATGGCGGCCTGGGACATCACACCGGAGACGCCCTCGGCGAGGAACATGCCGCTGAACGCTGTCGCCTTGGCCGCGAGGTTGCCGCCGAGGTGGTCGTTCACACTGCGGGACATCACGTCCGGCACGTCGTCGGAGAGCACCCGCGTGACGTCCTTGCCGATCTTGTCCGAGTGCGGCGCCAGCACCGAGCGGAGATCGTTCTTGAACGCATCGACGCCACCGTCGCCGTGCCTGCCCCAGTTGCCGACGAACTTCTCCGCGTAGTCGCGGCCCAGCTGCCGGGCCGCGTCCTTGCCGAGGGTGTCGCCGAACGCGGTCTCGAACCGGTCGGCGACCTCGTTCGCGAACTTGTCGCGCTGCCACTTGGTGAACGCCGTGCCGGGACTGGTGAGCTCGCTGCCCGTCCGGCCGGTCAGGGTGTGCCCGATGTCGCGGAACCACGTCTTCGTCAGGTCGTCACCGGCACCGCCCGGCAGCTTGACGTCGTTGATCTTCTTCAGCAGGTCTTCTGTGGTGAGCTTTTTGAAGTCCTTGCCCAGCAACCCACCCAGCTTGCGGCCGAGCTGCTCGCCGAACTCGCCGACGACGCCGCCGAGCAGACCACCGACCACACCGGAGATCAGCGTGCCGGTGGTCGCCTCGCGGTCCCACGTCTCGCGTTCCTTCTGCAGCCGCTGCACCGCGACGTCGACGATCAGGCCGCCGGTCGTGCCGATGAACATCTCGAACACCGCCGCCCGCGCCAGCAACTTGAACAGCGCGAGCAGGTACTGACGGGTGGCGGCGTACTGCCAGGTGAGGTTCAGCATGGACAGGCCACCGGTGGCGGCGGCCATCGCGTACTCCAGCGCGATCTCCCACGCGAGCAGGAAGAGCTGGCCGATCGCGGAGTACTTCGCGTACTCGACCTTCAGCGCGATGTCGTCGCAGTTGTCGGAGATTCCCTTGGTGCCCTTGGCGAGCTCGTCGACGAGGCTCGGAGAGCCGCCGGCGAGTCGCTTCATGCTGTCGTCGAACGCCTCGGCCGCGTCGGGCATCCCGTGCCTGTCGGCGATTCCCCGCTTGGTCCGGTGGATGAAGTCCGTCAGCCCGAGGATCTTGTCCGTGACCTGACCGTACTCCCGCCCCACCGCGCGGAACTTGTGCTGGTTGGCCGACGGCCAGTCCACCCCGAGGATCTGGAGGAGGGTCCGTGCCCACTCCGGCAGATCACCGAAGTCGCTGCGATCGACCTTGACGGGCACCGGACCTCCACGAAGAACACCACTTCACCCGAGGCAACGCAGCCCGGTGGCCGGACGGTTCGCTCCCTCTGGTCTTGACGAACATCACGCCTGGCAGCTGGCCTTGACCGTCGCCGCGGCGTGGTGCGCGTAGTTCGTGGTCGATCCCTTCCAGTCCTCGCCCCTGGTGAGCAGCTGGACGGCGAGCTTGCCCCCCGTGACCCGGAAGGAACCGACGCTGACCCACTTGCCGCGGTTGGCGACCTGGCTGACCTGGAAGGACCCGGTCGGGGTGGCCTTGTCCACGGCGAAGCGGTCGTACACCCGGTAGTGCGTGGGGTTGCCGCCCACCTTGGTGATGTCACCGTTGGGGACGAACACCGAGACCGCGCAGGTGCCGGTGGTGACCGGGCCGGTGTTGAACGTCCACAACCCGTACGCGCTCGTGTCGTCCTTGTTCGCGTCGCCGGACATCGGGATCGAGACGAACGCGGTACCGCAACCGCTGCCGTGGTCCACCCAGCCGGCGTTGCCGTCGCGGTAGGAGCCGACACCGGAGAACCCCGTGCTGCCACCGCATCCCGGCCCGGCCGTCGCCTCGTACGGGGCAGCCTGCGCCGGTTGCGGAGCCCCCTGCGCGGGAGCCGGGTTCTGGGTGGGGGTCTGCCCTGGCACACCCGGAACCACCGGGTTCGCGGCCCTGCCGGGGGCGACGGGCTTGCCGTCGGAGGTCTGTCCCGGCACGGAACCGTTGGGCTGCGCCGGAGAGGACGTGTCGGTGTTCTCTGTCCGCGGATCCTCCACGCCCGGCACGAACCCGTCGACGGGCGGCGGAACCTGGGCGTAGCCCGCGTTCTCCGGCTGCTCACCGGGCTGGTCGTTGTCGAGCACCGTGCCGAAGGCCACCGGCAGCGCGATCAGCACGACGCCCGCGACCGCCGCCGCGACGATCATGGGCTTGGAGACCCGGGTGGCCTTCTTCGACGTGCTGACCGCCGTGGTCTGCTCCACGACCGACGGCACGGCACTGACACGGGTCTGGGTGGCGACCGGGCCGTCCGGCGTTGCCACGGGGGCGACGGGCGGTGCCTCTGGCGCCGCCGCGGCAGCGACCGCGACGCCCGTGGGCTGCTGGGGCTCGGTGGACATGGTGTTCCCAACTTTCTTCGAGTGGTGGGTGCTAGCGCCTGAGGTTGTGGTTCACGAGCGAGGTGTTGTTGTGCTCCATGGCGTTGAGCACGTCCTTCATGCCGTTCACCACCGTGACCTGGTTGCCGATGACCTCGACGACCGTGGTGAACGCGCCCTCGATCTTGACCGTCGGGCTGTGGAGGTTCTTCTTCATCTCCTCGCCGTCGTCGCCCTCACCGCAGGCTTCGAGCAGCATGGTGAGGCGGTCATGGCCGCCCTCGACGATCCCGGCGACGTAGGCCTTGACGTCCGCGAACCCCTTGCCGACCGCGGCCATGCCGTCCGGATCGGCGCTGAACGACTTGCTCATGGTTCTTCCGTCCTCATCCTGTGGTGGTGGCGCTGGTGCCGACGGCCGGACCACCGAGTCCCAGCGTGTGGTCGCGCTCGTCGTCGCCGCTCGTCGCGACGACGGGGAACCGCCGGGAAGGCTTGCGCCTGCGGCGACCCAGCACACCCGGCGCCACCGTCGGGTCGGTGCCCCAGGTCTCCTCGTCCTCCGCGAGCCACGTCTGCCGGTCCCGCTCTCCCTTGTTCTCGCCGCCCGCACCGGCGCCCATGCCCGCGCCCGCCGTGGGCGGGTAGAACGGCACGCCGCCCGTCCCTGCTCCGTTGCCGCCCGTGCCCCTGGGGCCACCGGCAGGCGGTGGTGCGCCGGTCGTCGACGGCACGAGCGACGGGGGCAGGTTCGACGTCACGCTGACGTGGGGGCCAGGCCTGTTGAGGAGGTTCGTGAGCGGGTCGAACCTGGACACGGTGACCGGCAGCGCGGTGCTCGGCGGCAACGGCGGCGCCACCGGTGGAGGCGTGCGCCGCAGCGAGTTGAGGTGGCGCTCCAGCGCCGACTCGTTCGACTCGACCGTCGGTGGACCGTAGGGCGCGCGAAGGCGGTCCTTCTGGTCGAGGACGGCACCGCCCTTGGGGCCGATGATCTCCCCGTTGGAGTTCACCCGCGAACCCTTGGGAACGATGATCGGCTTGCCGTCGGGGCCGAGCACCGGCCTGCCGTTCGGGCCGATCACCGTCCCGTTAGGACTGACGTGCGAACCGGTGGGAACCCTCAGCGGCGACTGCGGTCCCCCGATCCCGGGCCCGGGACCGGACGGCCCGTTGGGGTTCGTGATGACGGTGGGAGGAGGCGGTGGACCGCCCGTGCCGTTCGGACCGCTGGAACCGCCCGGCCCACCGGAACCTCCAGGTCCGCCGGAGCCACCGGAACCACCCGGCCCGCCGGAGCCGCCGGAGCCGCCCGACCCACCGGAGCCACCGCCGGGCCCCGGACCGGTGGGGAGCACGAGAGGCGTCGGCGTCACGATCTGCGGCAGATACCTCTGCGCGACACCGTAGGCGGCGGTCAGCATGCCCACCGCGCTGGCCGAGTAACCGTCCACATGAGACACGATGTGGTCCGCCCACACCCTTTTCGCCGCCGCCTCCAGTGCCAGCCACGGGCCTGCCTGGTCCAGCCTGCCGCCGAGACGGGTGCTGACGGGGTAGCGCGGCTGGTTGTCCATGTAGTCGGTCGTGGTGACGGGCGCGCCCGCCTTGATGTCCGCGACGAGCTCGGGCGACTGCCAGATCGCCGCGACCACACCCGCGGGCCAGATGAGGGCGGAACCCGGTGCCTGGACCTGGAAGCCCAGGCCGGTGTCGTAGGACCTGGTCTCACCGCTCTGCCACTGCAGCCACCCCTGCTGGAGCATGAGGGCGGTCCTGGCCAGCAGGTCCTTCGCCTCCAGGAGCGCGGCCCACGACGTGCGCTCGCGGCTCATCTGCTCCACGAGGTTCTGGCACCGGTGGGAGAGGCCGTTCAGCACGTGCCCGAACGCGTCCGCTCCCCTGCCCTGCAGCGCGCTGTTCTCGTGCCCCACGTCCTTGCGCAGCTTCTGCAGCGGTGCGACCTGGTCGGTCAGCGCCTTGGCCGCCCCCTGCAGGTTCCTGGCAGCGTCGTCGAAGGTGGTGCGCTTCGCCGTCGTGAGGGTGTCGCCGAGCGCGGCGTTCAGGATCTTGTTGGCGTTCGTGACCCACGGCGTCAGCGCGCTCTCGACCTCCGGGGTCATGCTCGCCTCGGCGAACCAGTACCCGTAGTTCGTGTGGTACGAGGCGCTGACCAGACCTCGCGTGCCCTGGTCGTTCACCTCCTTCTTGGCCTCGAACTTCAGCCACGCCGGGCCGGTGATCGTCTCGCGCGCCGGCACGAACGGGAAGCTCCCCTCGTCGCTGAAGATGTTGAGCGCCTGCTCCCACTTCCACTGGCGGGTGTCCGGACCGCCCACGGAGCCGGGTGGAGGCGTCCCGGGAGTCGTCATCGCCGGTCAGTCCTTCCCGCGGCCGAGGACGTCGGAAGGCGCCTCTTTCCAGATCGACGAGAACACGTCGTCCACCTCGGTGTTGCCCGTCATCGCCGCACGCAGGTCGGCGCGCTGGTCCATCAGCGGGCCGAAGATCTCGACCGTCGCGTCCGTCATCTGCTGCCGCGCCCTGCCGAGCACCTCGACGAGCGTCCGAGCCAGCTGCTCAGGAGGCATGGACCGGTACTTCGTGGTGTTGAACTTGAGGCCCACCACGGTGTTGTGCGCGTCCATGGTCACGGTGACCATGCGATCCGCGGAGGTCACCGACGCGGTGCGCGCCGCGAGCTCGGCCTTCGCCGCCTCGATCCGCTCACGCTGATCCCTCAACGCGGCCATGGTCTGGTGCAGCTGCTCCGCCAGCCAGTCGGCCATCGTGTCCTCCCTGTCCGTGGTTGTGGGCACCGAAACCCGCGTTCTGCCCGACCCGCGGCCGGCGTCTGCGGGCGCCGAGCACCGACGGCGGCAGCTTGGGGTCGGTGCCCCAGGTCTCCTCGTCCTCGGCGAGCCACGTCTGCCGGTCCCGCTCGCCCTTGTTCTCGCCGCCGCCCTGACCGCCGCCCATCCCGCCCGCCATCGGCGGGTAGAACGGCACGCCGCCCATCCCGTTCTGCGGACCGCCGTTGCCCTGCTGGTTCTTCACCAGCGAGGGACCCCCCTCGGTGGTGACCGGTTTCGGCGGAGAAGGCGGCGGCTCCTGCCCGCCCAGCCCGCTCACACCGGAAGAACCTCCGAGGCCACTGCCCGACCCTCCCGCGTGGAGGCTCGGCGGCACGGAGGCGTTGTTGTTCAGCAACGTGGGCAGAGACGGGGTGTTGTTGCCGCGCAACGACTTCAGATAGCGGTCGAGTTCGCTCTCCCGTTCCTTGTCACCGCTGACCTCCGGCCTCTGCAGCCGGTCCTTCTCCGCGAGCTTGTCGCCGTTCGGCCCGATGATCTCCCCGTCCGGGTTCACCTTCGACCCCGGAGGCACGACGATCTGCTTGCCGTTGCGGTCGAGCACCGGCTTGCCGTTCGCGTCGCGCACCACACCGTCCGGGCCGATCATCGAACCGGTCGGCACCTTGAGCAGGGAGTTCGGGGGCAGCGGTCCCGGCCCGGTGGAACCGTTGGGGCCGCCGGGAAGGTTCGGCGGGATCGGCGGCGGGATCGGCGGCGGACCGCTGGGACCGTTGGGCCCCTTGGGACCACCGGGACCGTTCGAACCACCAGAACCGTTCGAACCGTTGGGACCACTGCCGTTCGGACCGTTCCCGCCGGGCGAAGGCGGCCCCTTCGGACCGCCCTGCCCGCCACCGCCGCCGGAACCGGGTGGTCCCTTCGGCCCGCCTCCGGAACCCGGAGGCGGCGGAGCCGGCGGTCCCTGCGGACCCGGCGGAGGCTTCGGGTTCAGGTCGACCTTGGGCGGGTTGATGATCGTCGGCAGGTAGGTGGACGCGGTGCGGTAGTTCGGGTCGAGCGCCTGGACCACCTTGGCGGCCGCCGGGTCCAGGATCTTCTGCAGGTGGAACACCCAGAGGTCCTTGGCGGCCTGCTCGATCCGGTCCCAGAAGGCCTGGTTCCTGGCGTCGACCCCGGCCGCCTTGCTCTTCGCGTAGTGCTCCGCCCCGCTCCAGTTGGTTCCCGCACTCACCTCGAGATCGGCCTTGAACCCGTTGCTGTTGAACACGGCGTTCAGCGCGGCACCGGGCCAGGCGAGCTCGACGCTGGTCAGCCCTCCCGGATCGCCGAAGTGCGTCAGGTTGTAACCGGCCAGGCTCGTGGGCTCCAGCCATTTCCGGTAAGCCTCCGCGAGAGTGTCGATCGCCCACAGGAGACCGACCTTGCTCTCGTTGATGTTGCCGGTGTCCTTGTTGTCGGACTGGCCCTTGGCGTCGACGAGCGCGTTCCACGCGTGACCGTCACGGACGCCGAGCTGACGCGCGTAGCTGTCGCACTTGTCCCTCAGATCGCCGAGGACCTTCCAGAACGCCGAGGCACCGGCGCCCTGGAAGTCGTCACCCTTCTTGCCGACCTTGTCCTGCCAGAGCTTCATCTTCGCGCTCTGGTCGACGAGGACGTTCTTGGTGCCGTTCAACGCGTTGTGCGCCCTGTCGAACGTCCAGGGCTGCGCTACCGGGTTGTTGCCGTTCGACAGCGACTCGATGATCGTGCGCATCGGGACGAAGAAGTCGTTCATCGGCTTTTCGAGCCCGCTGTAGTCCGCGCTCGCCACAGCCCAGTAGTGCATCCAGCCCGTCATCGAGTGGATCTTCCAGTCCCAGCCCTGCGGCTCCTTGGAAAAGACCAGGGCGGCGGCCCAGACGTCCCACTTGAGCCACTTCGTTCCCAGGAGGGTGTCGCGGGAAGCGACTTCCTTGACGGACTCGCCGTCCTGGAAGTAGTTGAGGACCTGCTCCCACCTCGCGTTCATGGCCGGGTTGGTCATCTCCGGTCAGCTCCCCGCCGGGGGCGGCTGCGGCGCGGGAGGCGCCGGGCTGGGGCTGAAGATCGCGTTGACCTGCTCGATGCTCAGCTGGCTGGTGAGCTGCAGGTTGTCGTACTCACCCTTCTCGACGTCAGCCACCACCTTGTCGATCCTGAGGTTCAGCTCACGGAGGTAGGTCCTCATCGACACGATCTGGGTGAACAGCGTGGGCGCCGTCCCCTTGTTGAGAGCCTCGTACTTCTCGATCAGGAGCCTGGCCGGCTCGAACAGCTTCTCGTTGCCCGCGAGCAACCTGCGCTTGCCGGGGCCGCTGGACGTCGTCTGCTCCAGCTCGAGGATGTTCGGATCGGTCTCCAGAACTTTGAGGAACTCCGCCAGGAAGCCCGTCTGGAACGACCTGAGGAACGCGGGGGTGACCTTGATGTCACCGCTGCCGCTGGGCTCGTTTCCCGCCACGCCCGTTCTCCTTTCCGTTGGGACGGCGCGGAACTAGAACGTGAGGTTGGAGGCGTTCCTCAGGTCTGTCGCGTTGTACTCGGCGTGGGCCAGCTGCACCACCATCCCGCCGCTTTCGAAGCTCTTCGCCATCTGTCCGAGGACGGCGTTCCACCTCGTCTGACAGAGGTCGTAGGCGTTGGCACCCTCGCCGAGCCACGAGTCCCTCATCGGCGCGAGCTGCGTCCACAGGTTGTCGACCTCGCTCTGGAGCTCCGCCGTGTACGCCTTCATCTGAGCGCCCAGGTGCGGCATTTCGCGGCCTGCCAAGAAGCCGTCGCGGGGCAGAGTCATGATCCTTCTCCTTCGTGTTCCGGTGTGGTCGGGCGATGGTCAGGCTCCGGTGACGCCCTTGTAGACGCCTGCGCTCACGTCACCGAAGGCCTTCACGGAGAGCATGTAGTTGTCGTTCTCGGTGGTGTTCATCGCCGTGTTGCTGGACGTCACGAGATCCTTGATCGTCCGGAGCTCCTGGATGACGAGGTAGTAGTTGCGCAACCACTCGTCGAGCTTCTGGTTGAAGGCGGTGCCCGCGGAGCCCGCCCACTGGTCGTTCATCTCGACGCGAAGGGCCTCCGCCTTCACCCGGACCTTCTCGCAGTCGGCCACGGAGTTGTCGATCGCCGTGATACCGGCGTTCATCCCGGTGTCGGACTTCTGGATCCTCGGACTCAGCTGTGCGCACATAGGTCTGGTCCTTTCCTTGCATATGGCGGAAATCGCCGCCAGAGCGGCGCGACGGGAGACAGGAGATCAACGCGGAGCCGGCCAGACCATGCAGGACGACCGGCAGAACTTGCCGCAGATTCGCCGGTCATGCTCCGCAGGCGGCCGGCTCCGGCAGCACCGCACCCCCGTTGCGCAGCGACGACGGGTCCAGCGACGCACCGGTCGGGAGCAACGCGAGCAGGCTCGTGGAGAGTCCAATCGAGACGCTGGAGCCGTAACCGAGAGCCTTCGCACCGTCCGGTGGCACCGGGTACTTCACGCCGGTGTCGGTCACGAGGTACAGCGCGTCGCCCACACGGCCGGACGCCGTGGTGGCCCTCACGAGCGCGCCGGAGCCCGGCCGCACCCCGATCCGGTCGACCTTCGTGCAGGGCTCCGCGACACCCGGCTGGTCGTACGGCGGCTGCCCCTCCTCGGACACCTGGCTGCTCAACGCGATCTGCGTGCGCGGCGCGTCTCCGTCCGGAACGACGACCGCGCACAATCCCTGTCCACTGTGGAGTGTCACGGCACGGGGCGGTGACACAGGCGGTGGCGGCTCGGCCTTGGACAGGTGCTCGCTGACCACGCGGCCGGGCAGCTGGGTCACCGCGACCTCGCCGCCGCCGTACGCGGCTGTGCGGACCCGCGGGTCGGCGCCGAGCAGCCGTGCGTCGAGCGCCGACACCGGGGTGAGCCCCGCGGTGGTGAGAACGTAGTGCTGCGACAGCTCACCGGACACCGCGTACAGCCGGCCGATCTTCGAGTCCGCCGAGCCGAGACGAGGTCCCGCGCTGCCCAGCCCGGCGATCGCCATCGGTGCGAAATCCGGCCCCGTGGGCAGTGCGTCCAGCAGTGCCGCCGGCGCCTTCACCGGCTGCGGAACGCCGTCCAGCGCGTCGAGCGCGCCGTGCTCCGCCGCCACCCGATGCCGTTTGCCACGCCACAGCAGGGAGGTCTTGCCGTCCGGGGTCTCCACGACGACCGCCTCGTCGTCGCCGAGGGGCCGCGCGCCTGCCCCGCCGCCGATGCCCAGCGCGGTCTGGCCGGTCCTGTCACGGCTGACGGCGGTGCACACCTGCCAGGGGTCGGAGCCGAGCGCCGGCAACGCGTCCGGAGCGCCGATGATGCCCAGCGGGTCGCCGCGCGGCACGTCCTGCAGCGACTTCTCCGCGACGTGCTTCACGACCAGCTGGTCACCCGCCACGAGCTTGGCCGACGCGAAGTTCAGCACCGGCAACAACTTGCCGCCCGCGTAGAGGAACCGCGCCCCCGAGCCGTCGGCCACGACCAGCGCGCCCTCGACCTTCCAGGACTTGTTCCCACCGGGCGAGATGAAGCCGAACAGCAGCAGTACGAGGCAGACGACCGTGGCGATGATGCCGCCGATGGTGCTGCCGCGGTAGGTGCGGTGGAGCGGGCTCTCCGGAGCGTCCGGGTCGACGCGCAGCAGTGCGGACGTGAGCCTGCCCAGCATGAACCGGTGGGCCTGGACCTGGTCTGACTTGTTGTTCACGGTTCAGCCCCCGAACCCGCGCATGAAAGCGAACACGCCCAGCAGCCACAGCGCGAGCGGCAGCAGCGACAGCGCCGCCAGGCTCTCCGCGATGTCCGCGAGCCTGCCCCAGTGCGGCAGCATCCTGCGACCGGGCAGCGTCCAGCGCGCCACGATCAACGCCGACACGGACACGAAGAGAAAGGCGATCATCACCAGCGGGCGGGGCGACTCCTGGTGCCACGCGAGCAACAGCCGCAGCAGGCCGTACACACCGGGCACGATGACGGACAGCCGCTGCCACACACTGCCCAGCGCACGGCCGTGCACCAGCAGCAGACAGCTCAGCACCGCCACGAAGGTGGTGGCCTGCCAGGACGGGTCGCGCACGACGAGCTCGACCGTGATCGCGCAGGCGAGACCGATCGCGGCGAAGAGGGCTGTCACGTAGGCGTCCGCGACCCTGCCCTTGGTGACGACCTCCTCCCCCGCGTGCGGCTCGATGTCCTCCTGCAGTTCCTCCGCGGTGGTGGGCAGTGCGGGCAGCCGCAACCCGGCGAGCCGAACGGCGATCCGCGGCACGAACGCGCCGACCAGCACCGCGACCACCGCGATGATCGTCGCCGAGCCCGCGGCGCTCGCGCCACTCAGCATCATCACCAGCGCGCCGGACGCGCACAGCACCCCGAACGTCGCCACGGAGACGAACACCGGTGCCGCGCCGGCCACCGCGGCCAGCCCTAGCGCACCGGCTCCCGCGCCCGCCACGCAGGCCGCCAGCACGCGCGCGCCGGTCAGCACCGGTCCTTCTGGTCCACTCGGGACGATGAAGCCCGCCAGCCCGACGAACGGCACCGCGGCGAGCGCCAGTGCGAGCGCCGCCACCGCGTCACCCAGTGCGCGAGCCGCGGTCGCGGCGCACACCAGCAGGAAGAGCGCCGCGAGCGCCGCGGCCAGGAGTGTCGGCCAGGTCTTCATCGCGGTCGCCAGCAACCCGAAGCCGAACGCCGCGATCGCGAGGACGCTGCCGAGCATCGTCCACCGGGTGGCGTCCGGGCTCCACGAGTCGGGCCGCGCCCGCGCCTCGGTGGACAGGCCGTCGATGATGTCGTCGAAGTGGACCGGCGGGAGCTGTTCCCGGCGGGGCACCAGGTGCAGGGTCTCACCGTCGTGCAGCTTCAGCACGTCCACGGTGGCGTCCTGGTCGAGCGGTGTCTCGCCGAGCCGCTGCAGGATCCAGCCGTCGTGCTCAAGTCCTTTCTCACCCAGGTCCTGGCCTGCGTAGCCGAGGATCGTCGGCATCAGGTCGATCAGCGGGATGTCCACCGGCACAGCGAGCTCGAAGCAGGTGGAGGGAGCCCGGACGCGAAGTTTGCACAGTCCGGAAGTGGTCGCCATGGCACACGCCTTCGTTCGGCGACCAGCGCGACGCGCCCCTGCTGAGACGCCGGGAGCGAACCATCGCGTGGTCGGATTTCGTCACCTCTTGTGGAGCTGCCACCACAGCGCGTCCGCAGAGGGAAGGAATCCGGGCTTGAGTGTAATAGTCTTCCGCAAGGGGCCTCGCCGGCCCGGACCGGAAATGCCCGAAGGCGAGCTGAGCGTCCAGGAACCGCCGACGCTGCCGGAGATCCAGCGCAGCGCCGGCGCGATCATGATGTACCTGCCGATGGCGTTGTCCTCCACGGCCACCGTGCTGCTGTTCGTGCGGCCGGGTGAGAACGGCGCCTTCAGCTATCTCGCCGCGGGCTTGATGACCGTGTCCTCGATGGCCATGCTCGTCGGCCAGCTCGGCCGCAACGCGGGTGAGCGCAAGCAGAAGCTCAACGACGCCCGCCGCGACTACCTCCGCTATCTCGCGCAGTCCCGCCGCAAGATCCGGGAGGTGGTGGTGAGCCAGCGCGAGGCTCTGACGTGGCGCCACCCCGACCCGGCGACGCTGTGGTCGCTGCCCGGCACGTCACGCATGTGGGAGCGGGAGGCGCACGACGACGACTTCGGCGAGGTCCGCATCGCGCTGGGCCCGCAGCGTCTCGCGTGGCGGTTGAACCCGTTGTCCACCAAGCCGGTGGACGACCTGGAACCGCTGTCCGCGCACGCGTTGCGCCGGTTCATCCACGCCTACGGCACCGTGGGAGACCAGCCGGTGGCCGTGTTCCTCCCGTCGTTCGCCCGGATCCTCATGCGGACCGCGGACGCCGGCGACGACGAGCGGATCAGGGCGCTGGCCCGCTCGATGATCGCCCATCTGGCGCTCTTCCACTCCCCGGCGGACCTGCGGATCGTCGTGGTCGCCGCACCCGAGCGCAGAGGCGCGTGGGAGTGGGTGAAGTGGTTGCCGCACAACCTGCATCCGAACGAGACGGACGGCGCGGGCGAGGCCCGGCTGACCGTCGAGTCGATGCCGGAGCTCGACAACGCGCTGGGCGACGAGTTCGCGGGCAGGCCGGGGTTCGACCCGGACGCCATGCCGGACCGCACCGAACCGTGCCTGATGGTGTTCGTGGACGGTGTCGACGTGCCGCCGACGTCCAGGCTGTCGGGAGACGGTTACCGCAACACCACGGTCATCGACCTCTCGTCCTCGCTGTCCGATCAGGACGATCCGCAGACGCTGCGGATGCGGCTGGAGGACGGCGTGCTGAAACTGATCACGGTCGACCAGCACAACAAGGAGGTCGCGGGCGACCTCGGCCGGCCGGACGGCATCGGGATCAACACTGCCACGGCACTGGCGATGCGGCTCGCCCCGTTCCGGGTGGGCGCGCCGAGGCGGAGCGCCGAGCCGATGGCGGCCAACTTCGACCTCACGGCCCTGCTGGGCATCAAGGACATCCAGACCCACGACGTCGAGGGCGGGTGGTCGGCGCGGCGCCCCGGTGGACGCCTGCGAGTGCCGCTGGGTGTCGGGCCCACCGGGGCACCGGTCGACCTCGACATCAAGGAGTCCGCGCAGGGCGGCATGGGGCCGCACGGCATGCTCATCGGCGCGACCGGCTCCGGCAAGTCGGAGCTGCTGCGCACGATGGTGCTGGCACTGGCGCTCACGCACTCGTCGGAGATCCTCAACTTCGTCCTGGTGGACTTCAAGGGCGGCGCGACGTTCCTCGGTCTGGACGGGCTGCCGCACACCTCGGCGGTGATCACCAACCTGGCCGACGAGGCGGCGCTGGTCGACCGCATGCGCGACGCTCTCAACGGAGAGCTGGTGCGGCGCCAGGAACTTCTGCGCAAGGCGGGCAACTACAGCTCGGCGCTGGACTACGAACGGGCGCGGGCCAACGGTGCGCCGCTCGATCCGCTGCCCACGCTGTTCGTGGTGGTCGACGAGTTCAGCGAGCTGTTGTCGGCGCACCGCGACTTCATGGACCTGTTCATCATGATCGGCCGGCTCGGCCGGTCGCTGGGTGTGCACCTGCTGCTCGCGTCGCAGCGGCTCGACGAGGGGCGCATCCACCAGCTCGAGTCGCACTTGTCCTACCGGATCGGCCTGCGGACGTTCTCCGCCATGGAGAGCCGCGGCGTGCTGGGCGTGCCCGACGCCTACCAGCTGCCGTCCGACCCCGGCAACGGGTTCCTCAAGAGCGGCATCGGGGAACTGACCCGGTTCAAGGCCGCGTACGTGTCCGGACCGCACCGCGTGGCACGCCGCAACGTCGAACAGGCGGTGGTGGCGAAGCAGATCGCGCCGTTCACCGCGAAGTTCACCGTTCGCCGCGACCCGGAGCCGGTTCCGACTCCGGTGGCGGAACCGGAACCGGACAGCTCGGTGCAGAGCCTGCTGGAGCTGGCCGTCGAACGCCTGCGCGACAGCGGTCCCGCCGCGCACCAGGTGTGGCTGCCGCCGCTGGACGCTCCGAACTCGCTCGACGAACTGCTGCCGCCGCTCCAGGTCACCCCGCAGCACGGCCTGTGCGCGGTGGAGTGGCACGGCAGGGGCAAGCTCACCGTGCCGGTCGGCCTGATCGACCGGCCGTTCGACCAGGCTCGTGACCCGCTGCTGGTCGACCTGTCCGGCAGCGCAGGGCACGTCGCCGTCGTCGGTGGTCCGCAGAGCGGCAAGAGCACCGCCCTGCGCACCCTGATCACCGCGCTGGCGCTCACGCACAGCCCGGCCGAGGTCCAGTTCTACTGCCTCGACTTCGGTGGCGGTTCACTCGCCGCCCTGCAGAAGCTGCCGCACGTGGGTGGTGTGACGGGCAGGCTCGACGTCGAGCGCATCCACCGCACCATCGCCGAAGTCACGTCTCTGCTGGCGCGCCGGGAACGGTTCTTCTCCGACCACGGCATCGACTCGATGGCCACCTACCGGCGCAAGCGGGCGGCGGGAGAGTTCCCCGAGGAGCGGCACGGCGACGTCTTCTTCGTGGTGGACGGCTGGGGCACCATCCGCCAGGACTTCATGGACCTGCTGGGCGTGTTCTCCGAACTGGCGGCACGCGGCCTCAACTACGGCATCCACCTGGTGGTCGCCGCGACCCGGTGGAGCGAGATCCTCACCGGCGTGCGCGACCTGCTGGGCACGCAGCTCGAGCTCCGCCTCGGTGACCCCGTCGACTCGGTGATCAACATGCGCGCGGCGGCGGGAGTGCCGAAGATCCCCGGTCGCGGCCTGACCGACCAGAAACTGCACTTCCTCACCGCGCTGCCCTCGATCGACGGCGCGGACCGCGACGTCTCCGACCACCAGGCCGACCTGGTCGACCAGGTGGCCGCGGCCTGGACCGGTCCGTCCGCTCCCCCGGTCAGGATGCTGCCCCCTGTTCTCGACCGGAACGAACTTCCCCTGCCGGACAAGGACATGCGCCTCGCGCTCGGCCTCGACGACCAGCGCCTGGAGCCGCTGTGGCACGACTTCGAGGACACACCGCACCTGGTGGTGGTCGGCGACGTCGAAAGCGGCAAGACGAACGCGCTGCGGCTGGTGATCGACGGCATCACCCAGCGGTACACCCCGCAGGAGGCCCGGATCATCACCGTGGACTACCGCCGCGGGCTGTACGACGCGGTGCCAGAGGAGTACCGGCTGGGCTACGCGGTGGCGGGCGACATCGTGCTCGAACTGGTCGACGGCGTGGCCAGGGCGATGCAGACCCGCATCCCCGGCCCGGACATCACCCCTGCCCGCCTGCGCACCCGCGACTGGTGGACCGGCCCGCAGGTGTTCGTGATCATCGACGACTACGACATGGTGGCGACGGCCGGCAGCATGTTCGACCCGCTGTTCGACCCGCTGGCGCAGGGCAACGCCCTGGGCCTGCACGTGATCGTGGCACGCGGCGCGAACGGGATCAGCCGCGGCTACAACGACCCGCTGCTGCGCCGCCTGGTCGAGGTCAACACCCCGGTGTTGCTGCTGTCCTGCCCGCTGTCGGAGGGCATGGTGTTCGGCGAGGTCAAGCCGCGCACCCTGATCCCCGGCCGGGCGCAGTACGTGACGCGACGCGGGACGACCGTGGTGCAGACCGCGATGTCGGCCCACGAAATGACGCTCAACGCCAGATGACCACCCGTTCCCGGTCGCTGCGGCGCGGCCGGGAACACTCCCGGCGGCCGACCCCCCGCCGCCAGACGGGGCCCCGGACCTGTGGTCCGGGGCCCCGTTTCAGGTTCGAAGGCCGGTGTTGCGGGGTCAGGCGCTTCGGGTCATCCGGGAGGTCGTCGTCCGGGAGGTCGTCGTCCGGGTCAGCTGTCGATCGCCCCGGCACACCACCCACGACGGCATCTAGCTGTCCACGGGCCCAGCACGCCAACCACGACGGCGCCCCCGCGGCACGACCACCGCCACTGCGGCAAGCAGGCAAACGCCGAGCACAACACCACCGGCGACGGTCAACGCGGACCCGCGAACAGCGCCGAAGTCAGGAATTTCCCGCACCACAACGGATTCCCGGCCCACCGAGGAATCACCGCCGCGGTTCAGCCCGGTCGTGAGAGCCGCGAGCGGATCCACGACGGCACTTCCCGGCTGCCGGTAGGCGGTTTCCGTGAGCAGCCGGGACACCTCGGCCGTCGACAGCTCCGGCCGGTAGGCCCGGACGAGCGCGGCGGCCGCGGCGACGTGGGCGGCGGCGAACGCCGGCCCGGCGGCGACGACCTGTCCACCTCCGGGCCCCGCACCCATGACGAGGTTGCCCGGCGCGACAAGGGTTCCGGCGACGGCACCGGCTTCCGGTTTGCCGTCCGGCCCGATGGCGGCGACGGACAGCACCCCGGGGAACGCCGCGGGGTAGTACTTGGCCGGGGCGCCGGACCTCCTCGACCCGGCGTCCGGCCCGGCGGCGGCCACGACCAGCGCGCCGGCCGCGAGAGCACGGTCGACCGACTGGCGGAGAACGGGGGCCTCCTCCGCGGTCACCGCGCCGACGCAGATGATCCGGGCGCCTGCCGCCACCGCCGCGTCGATCCCGGAGGCGATGCCAGCGCCGGTCGCCGCACCGAACTTGTCGGTGCCGCGCGCCACGACGACACGTGAGGCCGGCGCGAGCCCGGCGAACTTGGAGCCCTCCTTGACAGGCGCGGCGATCAGGCTCGCGATGACCGTGCCGTGCCCGACGCAGTCACTGCCCGCGTCGCCGGCGACGTCGGCCGGGGTCGCGGACCTGTCGACGCCGGTGTCCACCACGGCGACGGTCACGCCTTTGCCGGTGCTGAGCGGCCACAGCCGGTCCGCGCCCAGATAGGACAGCTGCCACGGCGCGTCCGGCACCTTCTTGCCCGACGGCGGTGTGCAAGCCTGCCCGGCGCGCAACGCCTGCGGGATCCGGGGAAGATCGTTGTCCTGAGCGGCCGCCACGCCGCCGTTCGCCGCGAGCGTGAGCCCCAGGCACGCTGCCGCCAGGTGTCGCCTCATCGTGAGAGTTGAGCACGGTGCCACGAAGCCCGACAGGCAGAACCACCGGCAGGAAACCACCAAGGCAAACCAAACGGGGACCGCGCCGCGTTGTCCGATGTGGAGCAGTGTGCTCCTCCAACGGACGACGAGGGGAGCGCTCGTGTCACGGCACGTGCTCACAGTGGACCGCGACAACGGCTACCGCACCATTTCCGCCGCCCTGCAGGACGCGCGCAACGGATCTGTGATCTCCGTGCTGCCCGGCCGCTACGACGAGTCGCTCGTCGTGACGAAGGTGGTCACCATCGCGGCGAGCGACCCGCGCGGCAGCGTCGAGATCGTGGCCAGGCAGGGCAGCGTGGTGCGGCTCAACGCGGAGGCCGTGAAGCTGACCGGTCTGGTGTTGCGCGGGCAGCACGAGGAACTTCCCGCGCTCGACGTCGCACGCGGTCAGGCGGCCGTCGAGGACTGCGAGATCATCGGCGCGGCCTGGACCGCCGTGATCGCGCACGGCTCTGGTTCGCTCGCGATGCGCGGCTGCCGGGTGACCAACTCCGCCGGCGCCGGCATCGTCGTGACCTCGTCGTCCGCGAGCACGATCGAGGACTGCGTCGTCGAACACGTCGAGACCTCCGCTGTCGTGATCGCCGACCGCGGCAACCCGGTGGTGCGCGACTGCACGTTGCGGCACGCCAAGGGCAACGGCGTGTGCGCGAACGGCCAGGCGCAGGGCACCATCCAGCACTGCGACATCTCCTCCACCGACCGGCCGGGCATCGCGCTGGAGGAGGACAGCTCGACCAAGGTGATCGACACGACCGTGCGGGACAGCGCGAGCGGGGTGTTCGTGAGCACCCACGCCTCCCCCGTGCTGGAGGAGTGCCGCATCACGAACACCGCCGGCGACGGCATCACCGTGGCCGGCGGGGCGGACCCCGTGCTGCGCCGCTGCCGCACCGCCAAGACGGGCGGATCCGGTGTGCGGGTCACCGGCCGGGCGCGCGGTTCCTTCGAGGAGTGCGAGGTCGCCGACGCGACAGGCGCCGGCATTCATGTCGACGACGCGAGCGGCCCGACGTTCACGCGCACCGTCGTGCGCGGCGGGTCGTCGGCCGGAGTGCTGGTCGCCGGCGGTGCGACGGCCGAGTTCGACCGCCTGGAGGTGCGCGACGTCGCCGGCGACGGGGTCCGCATCGAGTCGGCCGCCAACCCGATGGTGCGCCGCGCGACGCTGGACGGCTGCCAGGCCAACGGCATCGAGGTCACCGGCAACGGCCGCGGCCGGCTGGAGGACTGCGACGTGCGGGAGGCGCGGAAGTCCGGGCTCAGCGTCTCGGAGGGCGGCAGCCCCTACGTCAGCACGCTGCGGGTGTTCCAGTCCGGCGAGGCCGGGGTGCTGATCGGCCCCGGCGGCGTCGGCTCACTGCGGGACTGCGAGATCGGCGAGGCGCGCGGGGACGGTGTGGTCGTGCGCGACGGCGGTGAGCTGATGCTCTCCCGGTCGAAGGTGCGCCGGTCCCGCGGTCACGGTGTGCTGGTCTCGGCCGGTGCGCGGGCGAAGCTCACGAACGACGAGCTGAGCGGCAACACCGGCGACGGCGTGCGGGTCGACTCGACCGACGAGGTGAGCCTGGTGGACTGCGCCGTGTCGGACAACAACGGCAGCGGCCTGCGGGTGACCGTGCCCAGTGCCCGGATCTCGGTGGAGAACCTGTCCAGCAAGGGCAACGGCGCGGCGGACGCCGACGGCAGCACGGCGACCGCGGAGGCCGTGCCGGACCACGCACCGGGAGCAACGCCGCCCGACGGGAACCCCGGTGAGGCGGCACCGCTCGCGAAGCTGGAGGCGCTGGTCGGGCTCACCGCGGTGAAGCACCAGGTGAAGACCCTGGTGAACCTGAACAAGATGGCGCGCCGCCGCCAGGAGGCCGGGCTGGCCGCGCCGCCGACCAGCAGGCACCTGATCTTCGCCGGCCCTCCCGGCACCGGCAAGACGACCGTCGCGCGGCTCTACGGCAGCATCCTCGCCGAGCTCGGTGTGCTGCGCGACGGTCACCTGGTCGAGGTCGCGCGGGCGGACCTGGTCGCGCAGATCGTCGGCGGCACGGCGATCAAGACCACCGAGACCTTCACCAAGGCGCTGGGCGGCGTGCTGTTCATCGACGAGGCGTACACGCTCACCTCGCAGGGCAAGGGCGTTGGGCACGACTTCGGCCGGGAGGCCGTCGACACCCTGGTGAAGCTCATGGAGGACCACCGCGACGACGCGGTGGTGATCGTCGCGGGCTACTCGCCGGAGATGAACGCGTTCCTGCAGTCCAACCCCGGCCTCGCGTCGCGGTTCACGCGCACCATCGAGTTCGAGAACTACACCACCGACGAGCTGGTGACGATCGTCGAGCAGATGTGCTCCAGCCACCAGTACCAGGTGCCGGAGGAGACCAGGAACGCCCTGACCATCCACTTCGGACAGATGGCGCGCGGGGACGACTTCGGCAACGGCCGGACCGCGCGCAAGGTGTTCGAGGAGATGGTGGACCGGCAGGCGTTCCGCCTCGCGAACGAGCCGGACGCGGACGACCAGAGCCTGTCCCTCCTGCTGGCCGCCGACGTGCCGGGAGGCGTCACGCTCGGCGACGACACCGCCCTGGCATCGCTGCGGTCGCGACTGGACGCGATGATCGGCCTGTCCGGCGTGAAGGAGGCGATCAACGACCTGGTGAACCTGATCGCCACCGCACGGCAGCGGCGGCAGGCCGGACTGCCGGTGCCCGCGATCAGCAACCACCTCGTGTTCGCCGGCGCGCCGGGCACCGGCAAGACGACGGTGGCCCGGCTCTACGGAGAGCTGCTCGCCGCTCTCGGCGTGCTGCAGAAGGGTCATCTGGTCGAGGTGGCGCGCGCGGACCTGGTCGGCAGGTACATCGGGCACACCGCGCACCTCACCGCGGAAGCGTTCGAGAACGCGCGCGGCGGCGTGTTGTTCATCGACGAGGCCTACGCCCTGACGCCGGAGAACAGCCACGGCGGCGACTTCGGCCAGGAGGCCGTCGACACGCTCGTGAAGCTGATGGAGGACCACCGCGACGACACCGTTGTCATCGTCGCGGGCTACTCCGCGGAGATGCGGAACTTCCTGAAGTCCAACCCCGGACTGGAGTCCAGGTTCTCCCGGCACATCGAGTTCGAGAACTACAGCACCGACGACCTGGTGACGATCACCCATCGGATGGCCACCACGAACGGGTACGAGTGCACGCCGGAAACCGTTGCCGCGCTGCGGGAGCACTTCGGCGGCGTCGTGCGCGACGCGACGTTCGGCAACGCCCGCTACGCCCGGCAGGTGATGGAGAAGATGATGACCCGCCAGGCGGGACGACTGAGCAGGACGGGCGCGCCGACGGTCGACGACCTGCGCCTCCTGCTGCCTCCGGACCTGCCCTGACCTTTGTCCCGCAAGGCTTGCCGCTGCGTGCCGGGCGGCACGGACGAGCAGGGCCGGCGCACCGGCCTGACCTGCCCCGGCCGTGCCGCGCGACGACCTGCTGCCACCACCGGATCTCCCCCGATCTTGTCCCGCAAGGGTTTGCCACCGGTGGCCAGTCGAGACGGCCGGCACGACGCGCGCCTCCGCTCGTGGCAGGATGTGGCCCTCACATCGATGACATGGTGTCCAGGGTCAGCACCTTGCCGCGGGAGGAGCTCAGCTGCGTGGGTGCGACTGCGTTCGGCGACTTCCTCCGCTTCTACCGGCTGCGTGCCGAGCTGACGCAGGAGGAGCTCGCGGAGCGGACCGGCGTCAGCGTGCGCGCGATCAGCGACATGGAGCGCGGCCGGGCGAGATGTCCTCAGCGGCGGACGGTGGAGTTGCTGGCAGGTGGGCTCGCCCTGCCGGCGGACGAGGCGGCGGAGTTCGCCGAGCTGGCTCGCGCGGGACGGCGACCGGCGCCCGCCGAGGACCACGCCGAGCTTCCCCAGGCAGGTACCGCGTGCATGTTGCCGCCGGTGCTGACCCAGCTCACCGGGCGGGAACAGGAACAGCGGGCGCTGGACGGGTTCGCGCTGGAGGCGGAGTCGTCGGCGAGCTTGCAGGTCACGGTGATCCACGGCCCGCCGGGCGCGGGCAAGACGGCGCTGGCCCTCGATGCGGGGCACCGGCTGGCCGGACGGTTCAGCGGCGGCTGCCTGTTCCTCGACCTGCACGGCATGGACGAGCCGATGCCACCGCACTGCGCGGTGCAACGGCTGCTGCGCGGGTTCGGGGTGGACGAGCGGAGGATCCCCGCGGACCCGGACGAGCGGCTCGCTCTCTACCGGTCGTTGCTGCACCAGCGGCCCGTGCTGATGGTGCTGGACAACGCCGCGAACGAAGCACAGGTCCGGCCCCTGCTGGCCACCAGCCCCGGGTCGATGGTGGTGGTGACGAGCCGCAACACGCTGGTCGGGCTGGACTCGCACCACCGGGTCGACCTGGGCCTCCTCGACGTCGACCGCGCGGTCGAACTGCTCGGCGTGGTCGCCGGTGTGCGACGGGTGGAGGCGGAACCGCAGGCCGCGAGGCGGGTGGCGATGTCGTGCGGCGGCGTGCCGCTGGCGCTGCTGATCGCGGGCAACCGGCTGGCGAGCCGGGCGCAGTGGACGATCGAGCACCTGGCGGACCAGCTCGCCGACGAGGGGCGCCGGCTGTCCGTCCTGACGGCGGGCGACCTGCAGGTGCGGGCCGCGTTCGAGATCTCCTACCACCAGCTGCACCCCGCGGCGGCGACGGTGTTCCGCCGGCTGGCGCTGGTGCCCGGTGACGATGCCTCCGTCGAACTGGCCGCGGTCCTGTCCGGACAGTCGGCCGACCGGGCGGAGACGGCGCTGGAGGAGCTGGCCGACGCCAGCCTGATCGGGCTCGGCGAGACCCCCGGCCGCTACACCAGGCACGACCTGCTGAGGGTGTTCGCCCGGGAACGGCTTGAGCTGGACGAGCAGCCGGAGGATGTGCGTGCCGCCTCGGTGCGAATGCGTGACTGGCTGCTCGCGGTCGCGACGAAGGCCGCTCTGCACTTCGACCACGACCGCGAGGAGGTCACCGCCGAGATCGACGGGCCGGACCCGGTGCGGGACCGCGACTCCGCGAACCGCTGGCTGACCGCCGAGCTGCCGAGCTGGCTCGGGGCACTGCGGACCGCGGCCGCGTGCGGCGAGCACCGGAAGGTGCTGGACCTGGCACAGGCTCTGCACTGGTACTCGGACCTGCGCGGCACCGGAGCGCTGTGGCGCGAGGTGTTCACCGCGGGCGCCGCCGCCGCGAAGGCGCTGGGCGACGTCCGGGCGGAGGCCGAGCAGCTCAACTACGTGACGTGGGCGCTTTACACCCTGTGCGGGAGCCCGGTCGAGGCGCTGGAGACGCACCACCTCGCCGTGGCGGCGGCGAACCAGGTCGGCGACGAGCTGCTGGAGGCGTGGGCCGTGTACTACCGGTCGGCCATCGAACGACGCCTGACCTCACCCCGGGAGGGCGCGCCGTTCGCCAGGAGGGCCATCGAGCTGTTCGAGCGGGTGGGCTACGCGCTCGGCCACAACCTCGCGCTGTCCCTGCTGGGCTCGCTCCTGCACTCGGCGGGCGAGTTCGACGAGGCCGTGGCGGCGAGCCGGCGCAGCGTCGCCCACTTCCGCGCTTCGGCCGCCGCTCCCGGCAACGAGGAGCTGCTGTCGATGGTCCTCTCACGACTCGCCGACAGCCTCGCGGCGTCGGGTGACGTGCCGGCCGCACTGGACCTGCTGGACGAGGCCGAAGCGTTGTTCCGCAAGCACGAGGTGAGCGCCGGGGTGGCGCGCGTGCGGCATCTTCGCGGGCGTGCGCTGATCAAGGCGGGCCGTCTCGCCGAGGCCAGGGAGCACCTGGTGGCCGCGCTGAGGGAGGAGCGCCTGTCCGAGGCCAGGGTGGACACCATGGTCATGCTCGCGGAACTGGCCGACGAGAGCGGCGACACCGCGCAGGCCCGGGAACATCGCGTGCGTGCGCTCGCCGAATGCGGGCGGTACGACACGCCGGAGATCCGTGGCATCGCCTGCCGGCTGGCCGACCAGCTGGGTCTCGCCGTGTCGGAATCGGCCTGACCGCACCGATTCCGGCTCCGGCTACCCGCACTCGGCCGAACCTGGAGATCACGCCGGCACGAGTGCCCAGACCGTCTCGTCGCTGCGCCCACCGTGGAACGGCTGCTGTTCCAGGATCGAGGCGGTGCCGTTGTGGACCTGCCGCACCGCCAGCCCGCTGGCCCGGTTCACCAGTCCGTACCGCAGGTCGGCGCTCCGGACGAGAGCCCACTCCTGTGTGGAGGATGAGCTGTACGGCAGGTTCACGAACAGTTCCGGCAGGACCAGTGAGCGGAGCATCAGGCCCGCAGGGGAATACGAGAAGATGAGGGCCGTTGTCATTCGCGCCTGCATGAACGGCGCGTGCTCCGACTGGAAGTGACAACGGTCAGCTGATCCACAGCGGATCGCCGCGGTCGAAGCCCTCGGGACGGCACCTCGCCGGTTCCGAGTGCTTCACCCGGCCGCTCACCACCCGGCCGCGGTCACCCCGCGGCCTGCCAGTGCCTCAGTCATGGCGATCGTCGCCTTGTGCACACGGGACTTCATCGTTCCCACCGGCACGCCGACCGCCGCGGCCGCGCACTGCCGGGTGGAGTCGAGCCGGTAGACCTGCTCCAGGGCTTGGCGCTGCAACGGCGTCAGCTTCGCCAGGGTCTCGTCGACGAGGCACCGTTCGATGACCTCGTCAGCGAAGTCGGTGTCACCGGGCAACAGGTCGAAGTCGTCGTCACCGAACACGACCGGCCGGGCCTTGTCCCGGCGGGCGAGGTCGACGATCAGGTTGCGCGCCACGGTGAACAGCCACGGCCGTGCCGCGAAGCCTTTCGTCGCCAGCAACGTCTCGCTGTTGCGCCAAGCGCGGAACATGCACTCCTGCACCACGTCCTCCGCGCGGTGCGGATCACCCGGCAGCAGGCGGCGGGTGAACCTCAGCAGCGGCGCGCGGTGCTCGACGTGCAACTCGACCAGGAACGCGTTCACGGAAACGGCCGGGACGCGGTCCGCCGGCACGGTCACGGGGCCCGCATGGGTGGCGGCTGCCCTGGGTGCCACGGTGACCTCCCTACTTCGACGGGTCCATTGGGGATGCCACAAGTTGCAATGCCGGGGGTGCCCACGGCCAGGCACAAGGACCGGCAGAACCTCGGCCGGCCGGGTTCTGCCAGTCCTCCCGCATGGCCGCGGGAGGGCGTCCGGGATTGCATCGGCACTGGAGATTTGGGGAGGTGACGAGGTGATCGACGGCTGCTCCACGACGTTCTTCGCCTTCGCCGAGGAACGTCCGGGCAACGGGTGGCGGCGGCACGTCGGCCGGCAGTGGCCACGGTTCAGGCCCGAGATCGCGGACGACCTGATGGCGGTGTCGTGGCGGATGGCCGTGCTGGACCTGGAGCTCCCCCACCTGGCGCCGATCTGCGCCGAGCTGACCAGGGAGGCTGGACTGCACGACCGCACGCTCTCCGCGCTCCTCACCCACGTGGATCCGCCTCCGGCCGTGGTGGGCGGCAGGCAGGGCACCGCAGGACGAGCGCTGGTGCGCAACCTGGAGCTCGGCCTGGACCGGTACGAGTCGACGCTGTGGCTGAGCAGGCTCGGCTCGCGCCGCGTGCTGGGCACCACCTCGGGCCTGTGGGGCCTGCTGGACGGGATGAACGAGAACGGGCTGGCGGTGTCGCTCACGTCCGGCGCGACACTCCGGCACGACGTGGGCCTCAGCGGGCCGATCCTGGTGCGGCACCTGCTGGAGCAGTGCACCACCGTCGCCGAGGTCGACCTGGCGATGCGTAGCTGGCGAACGGCGACCACGCACGACCTCGCCGTGCTGGACGCGGAAGGCAACCGGACCGCCTACCGCGTGGCGCCGCGCACCCCCACCCGGCGCGGCCTGACCCAGCACTGGGCCACGACGACCGAGGGCGTGGCCGCGATGCGGCGCCCACCCCGCTTCCGGACCGACTACGCCATCGGCGGCGGCACGCTCCACACGGCCGTCTACCGCCCTGCCGAGGGCACGGCGACGTTCCTGTGGCCTGGTGGGTCCAGGACCTGGGGGTTCGACGACTTCGAGCCCGCCGAGATCGTGATCGAGTACGGGCCGGACTGACCCGCGGAGCGGCAGGGTCGCGGCAGATCCACGTGCCCGCTTGGTCCACTGTGGACGGACTGGCCGCCGAGCGGTCCAGCGGACTGGGTGAGGACGGGAGGGATCCCGTCGGCCCGGTGCGCGCGTTCCGCACGCGGCTAGCCCACGGCAGCCACCAGTCGCTTGGCCTGCACGACAGCCTTGCTGGAGCCCTTGCGCGCCGCCACACCGGCAAGTCCGTCGATGTCGCCACCCGGCTTGAGCTGCTGGGCCAGTTCGACGGCGAGCTCGATCAGGTCAGCGACCCTGTTGTGCGTCCACAACCTCGGCAACGCGGCCACCAGGAGGTCCCAGATCTGCCGAGGTGCGCCGGAACGAGCGACGTCGCGCAGGCCCGGCACGATCCGGTTCAGCGCCAGCTCGCCGCGAGAGAGCAGCAGGCCGACCACGACGCCGAGCGCCTTGCCGTCGAGCTGGTCGCGTGCCGCGAGGGTGAGCAGGGCGTCGACGGCGTGGGCGCGGTTGACCGTGAGCTCGGCGCCGAGCCCGTAGGCGAGCGCCAGGTCCATGCCGACGCCGATCGGGCCGTCCGCCTCGGCGAGCATCGGCAGCAGCGGGCCGTCGGACCCCTTCGAGTCACGCCGGTGAGCGAGGTGCGGCACGAAGTGGGCGGCGACGACCTCGCGTTGCGCCGGCAGCACCGCGGGCCACCACTCGATCATCGCGCCCCACTCGTCGTGGCCGTGCCAGAGGTGTTCCGGCTCCAGCAGGCCGGGCGTGGCCGTCACGAGCAGCCGGTGCTCCGTGGTCGAGGCCTGGTAGAAGCTTTCGGGGGTGGTGCGCGTGCGTTCGACCAGCGTGACCACCGGGTCGGTCCGGTCCTGCAGCCACTCGCGCAGCAGCCGTCCCACGTTGCCCTTCAGCGACGCGAACGCCTCGGGGGTCACGTCGCGCGGCAGCCGGTGGTAGGCCTGTTTCAAGTCGCGCGGCCACGGTTCCCAGCCGTCCGCGTCGGCCTTGGCCAGGCGTTCGAGCAGCACGACGGGGTCGAGCAGGCCGGACAGCTCGGTCGGGGTGGAGACCAGGGCCGGGCGCGGCGAGCCGACCAGGCCTTTCGTGATCTCGTGCAGACGTTTGGCGAGCTGTTCGCCGACTGAGCCGGCTTCGGCCCGTTTGAGCTGCTTGAGCCACGTGCGCGCGGACTCCAGCACGGATCCGACCGGGCCGGTCACCCGCGGTCGCGCGGAGGCGTTGGCGATGATCGCCATGAACTCCGACCGTGCATCGCGCTGCGCGTGTTCGGAGTAGTACTTGTAGGCGCCGCGGTTGAGGATCCACGGGTACTTGTCGTAGATCGGCTGGAACGCCTTGGCGATCGCTTCCCGGTCCTGCCAGGCGAACCGGACGATCGCCTCGATGATCCGTTCCGCGGTGACGGCCTCGATGTGGGCGCTGTTGCGGCCGAACAGCGACCGCACCTCGCGCGTCAGCTCGTCGATCGTGGCGATCGGCTCCGGCCACGGTCTGCTGACGAACGGGGCGAGGGTGACAGCGTCGTCCCTCGTCGTCGTGGCGCCGAGCTGTGCCGCGAGGTCGGCGGGCAGCTGTTCGGCCAGCGCCAGGACCTCGGCGGGGTCGCTGATCTTCGTCAGGTGCTTGGCCACCAGCTTGACCGCCTGGCCGCGCAGGTCGTCGGACTCGTGCGCGAACAGTTCGGCGGCGGTCAGCACCACTTCGCCGGGGTTCGTCCTCGCGTGCTTGCCGAGCCAGGTCAGCTGGGCGCGGATCAGCTTCTTCTCGGTGCGTCCGAAGACCCAGCGGCTCGCGTCGCACAACAGATCGAGGTCGAGCTTTCCCGCCTCGTCCAGCCGCTTCAGCTGGTTCTGGGCGAGCGTGGCGACGGTCGAGCGCGAGTCGGGCAGCATCGCGACGTAGTCCCGCGCGTGATCGGCCATCTCGTCCATCGTCACCTGCAGAACTTCGTGCAGCGCGAGGAAACCTTCCATCTCCCTCGCGCCGCCGCCCTGCTGGAGCCGGGCGAGACAGCCGTCGAGGAGGACGGTGCGATCTGCCCGGTCGCGCAGCAGCAACCGCCACTCGCGGACGTTCGCGAAGATCACGCCCGAGCCCACGACCTCCAGCATGCGAGGAATCAGCACCTCGAAGGCGGGCGGGAAGTTCACGTGCCCGCCGCGTTCCATGAAGTGCAGCAGGAAGCCGTCGGTGTCCGGTGGGTTGTCGCCGCAGAACGCGACGATCACCCTGAGCAGGTCCTGCCGCCGCGTCTCGCGGGTCGGCATCTTGGCCGCCAGCCGCGTGACGAGGTCGGGCAGCCACGGGAGGTCGCGGTGCCGCAGCAGACCGATCACCAGGGCGATCCCGTCCTCCGGGCTCGTCCGGTGGTACCAGATCTGGTATCTGATGAGCCACGGCGCGAGCGTCGAGGCGTTCGGCAGCAGTCCGGCACCGGCGATCGCGAGCGCCTCGCGGTGGTGCCAGCTGTTGTCGCCCGCGCGATGCTGCTTCTCGTACGCGACAAGCTCTTTCGCGAGACCCTTGCGTTCCTGCGGGCTGAGCGGTTCGAGCGCTCGCGCCAGGGCGCCGTGCAGGTCCGCCTCGATCAGCGCCCGGATGTGGTCGAACGTCACGCCTTGCTCCTGACCATGTCCACTGCCAGCACGTGCTTGCACTTGCCACGCCCGCCCCGGTACTCGGCCCACCACTGGCAGGTGCACGCGTTGCCGCTCACCCGGTGTTCACCGACCAAGGCGGTGTCGCCGTCCCAGCTGACCGCATTCTGCTCCACGAGTGCTTTCGCGTTGCGCAGCCTCGGGTTCATCGCCTGGACGTCCGTGCCCTCGTACGGCAGTTCGCGGTGGAAGTACGAGGCCTCCGCCAGGTCGTAGCCCACTCGCCCGGCCGTGCCGAGCTGTGCCAGTGCGTCCCTGACCCGTTGAGTGGTGAGCCCGGATCGTTCGGCGAGATCAGCGATGTCCACCCGTGGCTCGAAGTCGAGGAGGGCGCCGACGAGCTCGGCGTCGGTGTCCGCGTCTCCGGCGGCCAGGCCGTCGAGGACCGCACCCTCACCGGACAGGCCGCGGTTGACCTCCGGCGAGAGTGTGAGCGTCAGTCGTTGGGCGCCGAGGTCGATCTCCCAGCCGCTCGCGACCGGCTTGCCGTCGGCAGGCGGGCCGTAGAGGCGCACGGCTTTCGCGAAGCGCAGCAACGGGATGAGGGTTTCGAGACGGTTCGGGCCGGCGAGGCACACCGCGTTGGCCGAGGCCGTTCCGCTGAGCCGCAGCGACCTGCCGGACGGGACCGCCCACACTGCCGCGCGGCCCTTGGGCAGCGTCTTGAGGAACCGCTGCGCGTCCGCCGGGGAGAGCTCGGCTTTCAGGTCGAACCGCGAGGTCAGCACCTGGGTCTCGGCGAAGCCGCGCAACCAGCGGGGCGGCAGCGGCACCTTCTTCTCCACGACCGCGCCGTCGAGCGTGCCGAACTCGACCTGGTCCGGCCCGACGGTCAGGTGCAGCGGATCACCTTTGGTGACACGGGCGAGCGCGCGTCGAAGCGGTTCGTTGACGTCGACGTTGGTGGTGCCGCGGTCGTGCACCTCTCCGTCGAGCGCGTCGGAGAGCACGTCGAGCCGGGCGTAGACGCCGCAGCAGCCGGAGAACGACTCGAAGCGCAGCCGGTCGCCGTTGCAGGTGACGACGGGGTCGCGCAGCCGCTCGTTGGTCGGCTGGAAGTACCGCGCGCCGGCGACCTTCGCGATGGCGAGCAGGGCCGTGGCGGCCTGCTGCGAGTCACCGAGGAACCCGGTGAAGAAGCGCGGGTTCGGCGCCCGGCCGCCCGACGTCTGCAGGCCGAGGGCGCGCTTGGACTCGTCGAGACGCGAGTCCGCCACGTACGCGTACGAGTGCATCGGCACACTCTAGGGAACACACGTTCGACGTGCGGCGAAACGATCGAACCAGGTACGGGCGGAGGTAGGTCGACGAGGTGGAGTGGGAGATCCCCTGCGACACCGCGACCGTGCCGTGGATCGGCAAGCGCTCGACGCGGGCCGAGGTCCGCGCGTTCTACGCCGAGGACGTGCCGAAGTACCTGACGCCGAACCGCTTCGACGTCGACGCCACGCTGATCTCCGGCGAGTTGGCTGGTCGCTCAGGCCGTTCAGAGGTAGCGGCGCAGCAGGTCCTCCTCGGTCTCCCTCCGCACGATCGGCCTTGCCACGCCGTCGTTGACCGCGATGATCGGCGGGCGGCAGACCTGGTTGTAGTTCGAGGCCAACGCGTGGTGGTAGGCACCCGTCGCGGGCATCGCGAGCACGTCGCCCGCGTGCACGTCCGCTGGCAGCACGCCTTCCGCCAGCACGTCACCGGCCTCGCAGTGCCGTCCGACCACGGTGCACGGCTGGAGCTTGCCGCCGCGGCCGATCAGGCGGACCGCGTACTTGGCGCCGTACAGCGCGGGGCGCGGGTTGTCGCTCATGCCGCCGTCGACGGCCACGAAGGTTCGGTTTTCGCCGTGCTTGACCGCGCAGACCCGGTACAGCGTGACGCCGGCGTTCGCGACGATCGACCGTCCCGGCTCGATCAGGATTCGCGGGACGGGGACGCGGTGCAGCGCGCACTCGTAGTTGAGGGTGCCGCGGACCCGTTGTGCGAAGCCGAACAGGTCGAAGGTTGATTCCGTTGGCAGGTAGGGCGCGCAGAAGCCGCCGCCCAGGTCGAGCTGCTCGATGCGGACACCGCATTTCGCGATCAGGTCGACCATGCGCCGCACGGTCTCCTCGTAGGACGCGACGTGCCTGACCTGCGACCCGATGTGACAGTGCAGGCCGACGAGCCTGAGCGACGGCTGCTCGGCCACCCGCAGGATCGCCTCCAGGGCGGCGCCGGTTTTCAGTGAGAAGCCGAACTTCTGGTCCTCCACACCGGTCGCGATGGCCGCGTGGGTGTGCGCGTCGACGCCGGGCGTCACGCGGATCATGACTTCCTGGCCGTGCGTCGCCAGGGCGCCGAGCTGGGCGATCTCGTCGAACGAGTCGACCACGATCCGCGAGACGCCGTACTCCAGCGCGGCTTTGAGGTCTTCGCTGGTCTTCACGTTGCCGTGCATGACGATTCGCTTCGCCGGGAAGCCGGCTGTGCGGGCCAGCGCGAGCTCACCCGCGGAGGAGACGTCCAGCGACAGGCCTTCCTGCGCCATCCACCGGTAGACCTCGGGGCACGGCAACGACTTCCCCGCGAACACGACCTCGGCTTCCGGCAGCGCTATTGCGAACGCTCGGGCGCGACTGCGGACCGTTGCCTCGTCCAGCACCTGGCACGGCGTGCCGAACCGGGCCGCGAGCCGCGTGGCGGGGATTCCACCGATGACGAGGTCCGCGCCGGACAGGTGCGTTCCGTCCGGCCACAGACCCTCTTCCAGCACCGGCTCGGTGGAGCATCCGATGCTGGGCAGCAACTCCGCGAGTGTCATGACTCGATTGCACGCTCGCTGGACCTGGGTTCCCAGGGCTCGGACGAGACTCTGACACGCTGGGCGCCCACCTTGACGCGATCCTGACGATCTCGGTGGCGGTCGCCACACTCCGCCCTGGCTCAGTGCAGGCAGCACCCCAGCGGCGTCGCCGGTGCCTCGACCGACTCCCGCGCGGCTTCCTCGATCTCCGCCGGCTTCCCCAGCCAAGACAACAGATCTCGGCGCGTCAGATCCCCCACTGCCCCACCTTCCCCCGAAGTGTCCGCCTTCGACGCTACCGATCAGGGCGAGGTGGAGCAGTGGGGCTGACCCCAAGGATCTACGGCCGGGTCCACACCGCCACGTAGTCGACGGCCATCGAACGCCCCGGCACCGTCTGCGGAACCGGGGTCCCGCGCCCGGCCACGCCGTTCGGGAACGCGCCGCCCATCGCCACGTTCAGCAGGATGAAGTAGCCCTGGTGCGAGGTCATGTTGTTCCACGACGTCGCGTCCATCTGGTTCTGCCGCACGACGTGGTACTGCTGACCGTCGACGTACCAGCGCAACTGGTTCGGGCTGACCGAACGATCCCACTCGAAGCGGTAGGTGTGGAACGCCGACTGGCACGACGAACCAGGGCACGCACGCGACGCGCCGAGGCCGTTCGTCTCGTTGCACGGCCCGCCGGGGTTCACGCCGCAGTGCAGCACGCCCCAGACGCTGTTGATGCCGTTGACGTTCTCCATGACGTCGAACTCGCCGATGCTCGGCCAGTTCCAGTAGTTGCCGCGGTACGGCGCGCCCAACGCCCAGAACGCCGGCCAGTAGCCCAGCGCGGCGGTACCGGTGACGTTCGGCATCTGGATGCGGCCCTCGATGCGCAGGACGCCGCCCGCGGGTGCCTTGAAGTTCGAGCGGCGGGTCTCGATGCGGGCCGAGGTCCACTCGCCGTTGGCGGCGCGCAGCGGGACGATCCGCAGGTTGCCGGTGCCGTCGAGGCGCAGGTTGGCGCGGTCGTTGGTGTAGCGCTGGATCTCGCCGGTGCCCCAGTTGCCGGGGCCGCCGGGGTAGCCGTGCCCGGTGTCGACGATCCAGTTGTTGGCGTTCGGGGCGGAGTTGTTGGGGCCGTTGAAATCGTCCGACCAGGCCAGCGTCCAGCCGGGCGGGGTGGGCGGGACCGCTGCCTGGGCGACGCCGGAGAGCGGCAGGACCAGCAACAGCCCGAGCAGGGCGTACCGCAGTTTTCGAGCCACGACGATGACCTCTCTGTCACGATCGTGCGGCGGCGGACCTCTATGGAAGCGCTCTCACAGGATCACGTCAACCGGTCAGAGCTCCAACCGGTAACCCATTCCCGGTTCGGTGATCAGATGCCGCGGGTGCGCCGGGTCGACTTCCAGCTTGCGCCGCAGTTGAGCGAAGTAAACCCGCAGGTACTGGGACTCGTTGACGTGCATCGGCCCCCACACCTCCTGCAGCAGCTGCTTCTGCGAAACGAGACGGCCCGGATTGCGCGCCAGGATCTCCACGAGCCCCCACTCGGTGGGCGTCAGGTGCACCTCGCGACCGTCCCGGCGCACCTTCTTCACCGCGAGGTCCACGACGAACGACGACGTCTCGACCACCGGATCCCCGACCTCACGAGCCAACCCACGGCGCACGGCCGCACGCAACCGGGCCAGCAGCTCGTCCATCCCGAACGGCTTGGTCACGTAGTCGTCAGCGCCCGCGTCCAGCGCCTCGACCTTGGCCGAGGAGTCCGTGCGGGCGGACAGCACGATGATCGGGATCGTCGACCAGCCGCGCAGGCCCGCGATCACGTCCACGCCGTCGATGTCCGGCAGGCCGAGGTCCAGCACCACCACGTCCGGCTTGCCCTCCACCGCGACGCCCAGCGCGGATCTGCCGTCGTAGGCCGTCATCACGTCGTATCCCCGCGCGCTGAGGTTGATCCTCAACGCGCGGACGATCTGCGGTTCGTCATCGACCACCAAAACGGACGTCATGCTGAACTCTCCTCATGAGCGGGCAACGAGATCACGACCGTGAGCCCGCCACCCGGTGTGTCTTCCACGCTGATCTCACCGCCCATGGCGGCGGTGAAGCCCTTCGCGACGCTCAGCCCGAGCCCGACGCCGGGTGTGGCGTCGCGGTCACCGAGTCGTTGGAACGGCGCGAAAACCTTGTCCCCGGCCTTCTTCGGCAACCCGCGCCCGTGGTCCACGATCCGCAGCTCCACGAACGAACCGTGCCGGCTGGCGCGGATCGCGACCGGTGACGGGCTGCCGTGCCGCAACGCGTTGTCGACCACGTTCGCGATCACGCGCTCCAGCAGGCCCAGGTCCGCGAGCACCGGCGGCAGGTCCTCGTCCACCGACACCGTCACGTCTCCCGCGACACCGGCGAGCGCGCGAGCCACGACCTCGTAGTAGCCGACGGGCCGCAACACCGGCTCGACCGAACCGGTGGCCAGGCGGGACGAGTCCAGCAGGTTGTCCACCAGGCCGGTCAACCGGTCCGCGGACTCCTCCACCGTCTCCATCAGCTCCGCAACGTCCTCTGAGGACAGTGGCAGCGACGGGTCACGCAGACTCCCGATCGCCGCCTTGATCGACGTGAGCGGCGTGCGCAGGTCGTGGCCGACCGCCGACAGCAACGCGGTGCGCAGGTCCGCCGTCTCGGCTTTCCGTTGGGCGTCCAGGGCTTCCGCGGCCATCCGTTGCTGACGCAGGGCCACGAACGTCTGCCCGGCCGCCGCTTCGAGCACCCGCTGGTCACTCGCAGGGAGGACACGGCCGGTCAGCTTCAGCCGCACGTCGGCGGTGACCGTCACATCGGTCTCGGGCCCGAAGTCCCGCCCGGCGCACGCCACGTTCGTCCAAACCCCGTCCCGTCGCTCGACGAGCGCGACCGATTCGAGGCCGAAGTTCACCCGGATCTTCTCCAGCAGCCGGTCCAACGGGAACGGCGAGGCCAGCACCGTTCGCGCGTAGGAGGCGAGCAGCGCGGCCTCGGTCCGCGCCCGCGCGCCCTGTTCCGCCAGCCGCGCCGCGCGGTCCACGGTCAACGCCACCACGGTCGCCACGATCACCATGGCCACCAACGTGATCACGTTCTCCGGGCTCTGCACCACCAGGCTGTAGTACGGCTCGGTGAAGAAGTAGTTCAGCAGGCCGGCGCCGAGAACCGCGCAGAACAACGCGGGCCCCAGCCCGCCCGCGATCGCCACCACGCAGGTGACCAGCAGGAACGCCACCAGGTCCGTCGAGAAGTCGAGTTCGTCGCGCCACAGCATGCCCAGCAACGTCACCAGGACCGGCAACGCCAGCGACAGACCCCAGCCGGTCAGCCTGCGCCGCAACGACAGCGGCTCGTGGCCGGTCTTCCACCGCAGCCCGCGCCGCGACTCGTCGTGCGTGACCATGTGCACGTCGATCGCACCCGACTCCTGCACGACGGCCGCACCGATGCCCTCGTCGAACGCCCGCGCCACCCGTGACCTGCGCGAAGTCCCCAGCACGAGCTGGGTCGCGTTGACCCCGCGAGCGAACTCCAGCAACGCCGTCGGCACGTCGTCGCCCACCACCGAGTGGAAGGACGCCCCGACGTCCGCGGTGATCTTGCGCGACCGGGCGATGTGCTCGGGAGTCGCGCCGGTCAGCCCGTCGCCGCGCAGCACGTGCACGACCAGCAGCTCGGCCCCGGCCCGCACCGCGATCCGGCGCGCCCGGCGGATCAACGTCTCGCTCTCCGGCCCGCCGGTGATCGCGACGACGACCCGTTCCCTGGTCTCCCAGGTGTCGGTGATCTCCTTCTCGCTGCGATACCGCTGCAGCGCCACGTCGACCTGGTCGGCCACCCACAGCAACGCCAGCTCGCGCAACGCCGTGAGGTTGCCGATCCGGAAGTAGTTGCCCAGCGCGGCATCGATCTTGTGCGCGGCGTAGATGTTGCCGTGCGCCAGGCGCCGCCGCAGTGCTTCAGGGGTGACGTCGACCAGCTCGACCTGTTCGGCGCGGCGGACCACCTCGTCGGGCACGGTTTCCCGTTGCCGCGCACCGGTGATCCGCTCCACCACGTCGTTGAGCGACTCCAGGTGCTGGACGTTGACCGTGGACAGGACGTCGATGCCCGCTTCGAGCAGCTCCTCGACGTCCTGCCAGCGCTTCTCGTTGCGCGAACCCGGCACGTTGGTGTGCGCGAGCTCGTCGACCACCGCGACCTCGGGCTTGCGCGCCAGGATCGCGTCAACGTCCATTTCGGACACGTCGAGGTCGCGGTGCCGCATCATCCTGCGCGGCACCACTTCCAGGCCTTCGAGCAACGAGGCGGTCTTCTCGCGGTCGTGGGTCTCGACGAGCCCCACGACCACTTCGGTGCCGCGCTCCCGGCGCCGGTGGGCCTCGCCGAGCATGGCGAAGGTCTTGCCGACGCCGGGAGCGGCGCCGAGGTAGATCCTCAGCTCACCCCGGCGACCGTCAACTGGCGCTGTCGATGGCACGGTTCAGCGCCGTCACGTTGACGGTGGTGGTGAAGGTGCCTTCGGTGCCGGCAGCGACCAGCTCCCGCACCTTCTCCACGGACAGCCCGGACGCGCGCGCCACGCGGGGCACCTGCAACGCCGCGTAAGCCGGGCTGATGTGCGGGTCGAGACCGGAAGCCGAGGCCGTGACGGCGTCCTGCGGCACCTGGTCCTCGGCAACGCCCTCGCGCTGGGCGATCTGCGCACGCCGCTCGTTGACGATCTTGGTGTAGTCCTCGTTGAGCTCGCCCTTGTTCGAGCCACCGGACGCGGGCAACGTCGCAACGGACGGCCGTGGCACGAAGTACTTGTCGCCCTCGCGCACGACCGCCACCAGCGTCGTGTCCGTAGCCTCGGCGTTGGCGTGCAGGCCCGGAAGCCTCGACACGCCCCACACCGCCATCGGGTACAGCACTCCGAGGATGACCGTGAGCGCGAGCAGGATCCGCAGACCCGCCCACGACTGCTTCAGAAAGTTGTCCATTGTCAGCCGATCCCGGGGATGAGTCGCACGAGCAGGTCGATCAGCCAGATCCCGGCGAACGGCGTCACGACGCCGCCGAGGCCGTAGATCAGCAGGTTGCGCCGCAACAGCGCGCTTGCACTGGACGGCCGGTAGCGGACGCCCTTCAACGCCAACGGGATCAGCGCCACGATGATCAGCGCGTTGAAGATCACCGCCGACAGGATCGCCGACTGCGGCGTGGCCAGGTGCATGATGTTGAGCTTGTCCAGCGCCGGGTAGATCGCCGCGAACATGGCCGGCAGGATCGCGAAGTACTTCGCCAGGTCGTTGGCCACGGAGAACGTCGTCAGCGCACCGCGGGTGATCAGCAGCTGCTTGCCGATCTCCACGATCTCGATGAGCTTGGTCGGGTCCGAGTCGAGGTCGACCATGTTGCCGGCCTCCTTCGCGGCCGACGTGCCGGTGTTCATCGCGACGCCGACGTCCGCCTGCGCGAGCGCCGGTGCGTCGTTCGTGCCGTCACCGGTCATCGCGACCAGCCGGCCGCCCTCCTGTTCCTTGCGGATCAGGGCCATCTTGTCTTCAGGCTTGGCCTCGGCGAGGAAGTCGTCGACGCCGGCCTCCTCCGCGATGGCCTTGGCGGTCAACGGGTTGTCGCCGGTGACCATGACCGTCCGGATGCCCATCGCGCGCAGCTCGGCGAAGCGTTCCTTCATGCCGGGCTTCACGACATCTGAAAGCCGGATGATGCCGAGCACCTTGCCGTTCTCCGCGACGACGAGCGGCGTGCCGCCCTGCGCGCTGATCTCGTCCACGATCTCGCGGGCGGTGTCGGTCAGCTCGAACGCGGACGCCGCGCCCTTGCGGATGATCCGGTCGCCCAGGTCGATGCCGCTCATCCTGGTCTGTGCGGTGAACGGCACGAACTCGCCGGTCTTCTCGTGCTCGGACGCGGGCCGCCCGCCCGCGAGCTCCAGGATGCTGCGGCCTTCCGGGGTGTCGTCGGCCAGGCTGGCCAGCCGGGCGGCCGCCACGAGCTCCTCCTGCGACGTCGGCCCGACCGCGATGAACTCGGTCGCGCGCCGGTTGCCCCAGGTGATCGTGCCGGTCTTGTCCAGCAGCAACGTGTCGATGTCACCGGCCGCCTCGACCGCCTTGCCGGACGTCGCCAGCACGTTGCGCTGCACCAGCCGGTCCATGCCCGCGATGCCGATCGCACTGAGCAGCGCGCCGATCGTGGTGGGGATCAGGCACACCAGCAGCGCGGTCAGCACGACCACCGACTGCTCGCCACCCGAGTAGATCGCGAACGGCTGCAGCGCCACGACGGCCAGCAGGAAGATGATCGTCAGTGTGGACAGCAGGATCGTCAACGCGATCTCGTTCGGCGTCTTCTGCCTCTCGGCGCCTTCGACGAGAGCGATCATCCGGTCCACAAAGGACTCACCGGGCTTCGTCGTGATCTTGACGACGATCCGGTCGGACAACACGGTCGTGCCACCCGTGACGGCACAGCGGTCACCGCCGGACTCCCGGATGACGGGCGCGGACTCGCCGGTGATCGCCGACTCGTCGACCGTCGCGATGCCCTCGATCACGTCGCCGTCGCCGGGGATGACCTCACCGGCCTCGACGACGACCAGGTCACCGATCTTGAGCTCGACACCGGGCACCACGGCACCGTTGACGAGCCGCGCGACGGCGTCCTTCTTGGTCTTGCGGAGCGAGTCCGCCTGCGCCTTGCCACGGCCCTCCGCCACGGCCTCCGCGAGGTTCGCGAACAACACGGTGAACCACAGCCACAGCGCCACCGCGACGGTGAACACGCTCGGCTCGGTCGCCGCGAACACGGTGACCAGCAGCGACCCCATCCAGACGACGAACATGACGGGGCTGCGCAACTGGTGGCGCGGGTGCAGCTTCCGCACCGCCTCGGGAATCGCGGCGGCGATGCCAGGTTTCGTGGTCACTGCAGTGCCTCCGCGATGGGACCGAGAGCGAGAGCGGGAACGAAGGTGAGCGCGGCGACCAGGACGATCGAGCCGGTGAGCAGCGTCGCGAACAGCGGCCCGGTCGTGGGCAGCGTGCCCGCCGTGACCGGCACCTTCTTCTGCGCCGCAAGGAATCCGGCCAGCGCCAGCACCGCGATGATCGGGATGAACCGGCCGAACAGCATGCACAGCCCCAGCGACGACTGGAACCAGTCGCTCGTCACCGTGATACCGGCGAACGCACTTCCGTTGTTGTTCGAGGCCGACGCGTACGCGTAAAGGATCTCCGACAGGCCGTGCGCACCTGGGTTGTTGAGTGCCGCTTGTGTGCTCGGCAGGATCGCCGCGATCCCCGCACCGATCAGCAACACCGTCGGCATCGCGAGGATCGACACCGCGGCGGCCGTGACCTCCTTGCGCCCCAGCTTCTTGCCCAGGTACTCGGGCGTGCGGCCGACCATCAGCCCCGCCAGGAACATCGCGATGATCGCCATCACCAGAATGCTGTAGATGCCCGTGCCGACCCCGCCCGGCGTCATCTCGCCGAACAGCATGTTCAGCAACGCGCCGCCGCCACCGAGCCCGGTGTAGCTGTCGTGCAACGAGTTGACCGCGCCGGTCGAAGTGCCGGTCGTGGCGTCCGCGAAGATCGCGCTGCCGGCGACGTCGAACCGGAGCTCCTTGCCCTCCAGCGGCCTGAGGCCACTCGCCTCCGCACCCCAGATGACCGCGAGCATGGCGGTCCAGATGCCGGCCATGACGCTCAGCAGCACGTACCCCTGCTTGTTCTGCCCGACCAGCCTGCCGAACGTGCGGGTGAGCGCGACCGGGATCACCAGGATCAGGAAGATCTCGATGAGGTTGGTCCACTCGTTCGGGTTCTCGAACGGGTGCGCCGAGTTCGCGTTCAGCACGCCGCCGCCGTTGGTGCCGAGCTCCTTGATGGCTTCCTGTGCCGCCACCGGAGCGTTCGCCACGGTCTGGCCGTCGACGTCCACTCCGGACTTGAGGCTCATCGTGACGCCGAGCGCGATCAGCACGATCGCTGCCGCGAACGCGATCGGCAGCAGAATCCTCAGCGTGCCTCGGGTGAGGTCGACCCAGAAGTTGCCGAGCCGATCGGTTTGGTGACGGGCGAAACCCCGGATGAGGGCGATGGCCACCGCGAGCCCGACCGCCGCCGACACGAAGTTCTGCACCGTCAGGCCGATCATCTGAACCGCGTGTCCCATGACGGCTTCCGGCACGTACGACTGCCAGTTCGTGTTGGCCACGAAGCTGATCGCCGTGTTGAAGGCCATGCCGGGCGGGACGTTGCCGCGGTCGAAGTTGAACGGTAAGAGCGTTTGCGCGCGTTGGACGACGTACAGGAACACGATGCCGACGAACGAGAAGCCCAGCACGCCGTACGCGTAGGTGCTCCACTTCTGCTCGGCGTCCGGGTCGATCCGCGCGAACCGGTAGATGGCTTTCTCCAGCTTCGAGTGGTTCTTGTTCTGGAACACCCGAGCCATGTGGTCGCCGAGGGGCCGGTACACGACCGCCAGGGCCGCGACGAGGATGCCGACCTGCAGCAGGCCGGCCACGAGAGGTGACATCAGAACTTCTCCGGCCTGACGAGTGCGATGAACAGGTAAACGATCAGCCCGAGCGCGATCACGCCGGCGACGGCGTTCGCGACAAGTCCCGTGCTCACAACTTCTCCAGTCCGCGCACCGTCAGGCCGAGCACGACGAAACTCCCGATCAGCAGCAACGCGTAGGCCAGGTCGGCCATGACGCCGCTCCCTTCAACGACAGGTTTTCTTGATGACGCTCGGAAGCGTGCAACAGGAAATGCCTGATCAGGCGGTGCCTGACAACGTCCTTACGGGCGGGGGCGCGGCTTTTACGCGTTCTTGAGGCCGGGGAGACCTGGGTCTCATCCGATAGGGCTCATCGCGGTGACCGTGTGTGAGATCGTCGGCCGGTGACGCAAGACGAAGTAGCCGACCAGATGCCTGTCGAGGGTCTGGTCCGGGTCGGGGTGGACGGCGTCGACGGCGCCGGCAAGACGACGTACTGCGACGAGCTGGCTTCGATCCTTCGCGCCCGTGGCCACACGGTGGTCCGAGCGTCCGTGGACGACTTCCACCACCCACGCGCTCACCGCTGGCAACGCGGCCGGACCTCGCCGGAGGGCTTCTTCCTGGACAGCTTCGACCACGAGCGGTTCACAGCCGACCTGCTCATCCCGTTCGCCGCCGGGCTGCCGTTCCGCCGCGCCAGCCACGACCTGGCCACGGACGCGTACGTCACGCCACCCGCCGAGTCCGTGCCAGCACCCGCGATCCTGCTGGTGGACGGCATCTTCCTGCACCGCGACGAGCTCGTGGAGCACTGGGACTTCTCGGTCTTCCTCGACGTCCCGTTCGAGGTGTCCGTGGCGCGCATGGGCAGGCGCGACGGCTCGCCGACCGATCCGGGCGATCCCCGCAACCGCCGTTACGTCGAGGGACAACGCCTCTACTTCGCGAAGTGCGACCCGGCCGCCCGAGCCACCCTCGTGATCGACAACAGCTGAACCGTATCCGCATTACACTGCTAACAGGATTACGGACGCTGGAGGATCATGCGGCTCACCCGCGCCCAAGCCCGGCAGCGCAACCACGACGCGCTCGTCGACGCGGCCATGGACGAGATGGCGGACAAGGGCTACGCGGCGGCACGGCTCGAGGACATCGCGGAACGGGCCGAGGTCACCACCGGCGCCATCTACTCGATCTTCGGCAGCAAGCAGAAGCTGATGGTCGCGGCCGCCGAGCGGCTCGCCGGTGACTTCGGTGCCGAGTTGGCGCCTCTGGAGGAAGCCGAGCTGTCGCTTCCCGAGGTGCTGCGGGGCGTTGCCACGGCCTACTACCGGGCGTTCGCCGGGCCTGAAGCGCGGCGGCGGTTGACGTTCGAGCTCGAACTCTTCGGCCTCCTGCTGCGCGACCCCGCGGCCGGCCGGAAGCTCGTCGACGCGATGCCCCAGCGGCCGGAGGACCTGATCGCCCGGCTGTTGACCGGCCGCCGGCTCACCGAACGCCCCAGGGCCGCGAAGACGACCGCCGACCAGGCACGGCGACTGGCCCCGGCCGTCGCCGCGCTGCTCAGCGGGCTCGTGCAACGGGCGGTCGTCGAACCGGACTCGGTGGACGAGGACTACTGCGCCGACGCGGCCGTCGCACTCGCCGCGCTCGTGGGCTGAGCCAGCCGCGACACCACGGCCAGAGCGGCCGCCATCTGCAGCGACACCAGTTGGCGCAGCGGAAAAGCCTCGCCTGCCACGGCGTTCTCACACCACTCGTCGAACAGGTCGTCGACCTCGTCCAGCGCCTCCCGCAGCGGCAACGGCACGGCGCGCTTCTCGGACTCCACGACCAGCTGCCTGCGCAAGACGCCGGCCGTGCGCAGCCGCAGCATGTCCACCACGCTCTCCGCGGCGAACACCTCGGCCGTCGAAGCGGTTCGCGTGCCCACCATCGCGGCGATCGCCTCGTGGGCCGTCGCCAACGACACCGCGTGGTCGAGGAAGTCGGCTGCGGCGGGCGGCATCGGCGACGGGACTCGCAGATGGGGCTGGATCCGCTGCCGCAGCCCGGTCAGCAGGGCCGCGTCTTCCCGCAACTGCTGCGCGGTCGCCCGCAACACCTCGGCGTAGGACTGCCCGGAGTCACCGGCGTCCGAAGCGCGCGGGTCGTGCCAGAACGGCACCTCGGTGATCAGCGTTGTGGTGCCGTACTTCTCGGCGTAGTGCGTGCTGGACCCACCGTGCCGCGCCTCGGATCCGTTCGCGTTGGCCGCGATGATCGCCTCCGCCGGCGGCATCAGGTAGACCGCCGGACCGGCCTGCGGCCACCCGAGCGTGTCGACCGACCCCAGCGAGAGCGGAACTCCCAGCCCGGCCGCGACCTGGGCGAGGTCGTCCGCCACTCCGGGCACGTCCTTGCTGAGGATGAAGAAGACGCCGCCGAAGTCCGCGTTGTGCAGGGAGTACTGGAAGTGCGGCCGCAGCTCGTCGATCACCCTGGCCAGCGCCTCGCTCTCGGGCAGGGTCGCGTCGAAGTAGGCCCGCTCGTCGAGCACCGGGAACGTCCACTCGGGCTGGTCGCACATCGCCGGCCGGTAGAACTCGCTGTGGTAGTGGCGGATCGTGTGCGGGCCGGCGAACCACCCTTCGTTCAGCCGGGTGCCGTCCGGGTCGATGCACGGGATGAAGTGCCAGGTGAAGTCGATGCCCTCACGCAGCTCCGGGGTCTCGGCGACCAGCCGCGCCAGGTACTGGACGGTCAACAGGCCGATCGGCTCGTTCGGATGCGGGCACCCGATCACCAACGCGTTGCGCGCGCCGTGGCCGACCGACAGCAACCGCAGCGGCTCGCCCTGCCGGGACGTGCCGATCCGGCGCACGCGACAGACCAGCGACTCCGCGACCAGGGCGTCCACGGCCGCGTTCAGCTCGTCAACGGTGCACACGCGGTCGATCTCCGGCACACGGGCCAGGTGGTCGGCGAACTCCATGACGGCCTCCGTAATCCGACTACTTCCGTAATCAGATTATCCAACCTCAGGAGGTCGGCGCGGTCAGCTCGTTCAGCACCCGATCCCGCAACCACACCGCGAACTCATCGGCGGGCAACGGCTTGCTCAAGCAGTACCCCTGCACGATGTCGCACCCCAGAGCCGCCAGAGCGGTCCAGGTCTCCTCGTCCTCCACACCCTCCGCGACAACCTCCAGCTCCAGGTTGTGCGCCAACCCGAGCAACGACCGCGTGATCGCACCGCTGGAAGAATCCGAACGCATGTTGGTGGTGAACGACCGGTCGATCTTCATCTCGTGCACCGGCATAGTGCGCAGGTAGGCGATCGACGAGTACCCGGTGCCGAAGTCGTCGATCGACAACCGCACCCCCAACGCGCGCAACCGCACCAGCACATCACTGGCCCGCACCGGATCCGCGATGATCGCCGACTCGGTGATCTCCAGCGTCAGCACGTCCGCGGTCCGGCCGTGGCGCTCCAGAAGAGCCGAAACCTGCTCGGGGAACGTCGAGTCGTGCAGGCACTGGGCACCGACGTTCACCGAGATCGGCACGTCCCAGCCGCTCAGCTGCCACGCGCGGCACTGAGCCAGCGCATGATCCAGCACGTACTGCGTCAAAGGCTCGATCAGGCCGGTTTCCTCGGCCGCCGGGATGAAGCGGTCCGGGCCGAGCAGCCCGAGCCGCGGGTGCTGCCAGCGGCACAGGACCTCGGCGCCGCAGACGGTGCCGCTGCGCAGGTCTGCCTTGGGTTGGTAGTGCAGCACGAGTTCGCCGTGGTCGATGGCTCGGCGCAGCTCGCTGATCACGGTGAGCTGGGCTGCGTTGGCCGAGTCGAGGCCCGGCTCGTAGACGGCGGTGCCCTGGCGGGCGCGCTTGGCCGCGTACATGGCGATGTCGGCGTGTTTCAAAAGCTCGTGGGCGTCCAAGGAGTCTGTCGGGTACATGGCGACGCCGATGCTGCAGCCGACGTCTACGGTCAGGCCCTCCAGCACCACGGCCTCTTCCAGCGCGCGGTGCACTCGGTCGGCGACGACCAGCGCGTTCACCGCCGTGCCCACCGAGGGCAGCAGGACGGCGAACTCGTCGCCGCCCAGGCGGGCCACGGTGTCGAGGTCGCGGACGGCGCCGGTCAGGCGGTTCGCCACGTGTTGGAGCAGGCGGTCGCCGAACGCGTGGCCGAGGGTGTCGTTGATCGGCTTGAAGCGGTTGAGGTCGATCAGGAACAGGCCCAGCGGCTCGCCGGACTGGTTCGCCAGGCGGATGGCCTCGGAGGTTCGCTGGGTGAGCAGCGTGCGGTTGGCGAGGCCGGTCAGGGCGTCGTGCATCGCCTCGTGTTCGCTCTTGGCGGCCTGGCGGAGGATCTTGCGGCGGTGGCCGAGGAGGACGACGCCGCACAGGCCCACGAGGCCGAGGTCGATGACGAACGCGATGGCGGCGGCTAGCTGTAGGCGGCTGTTCTTCTGTTCGGCGGCACGGAGGTAGTCCGTCGTCTCCAGGCGTTTGAGCTGCACGACCGTGGAGAGCTGCTTGCGCAACGACACCAACGTGAGCTCGGCCTGGTCGGCGTTCTGCGTCACGGCGACGGTGTCGCCGCGGTCGCCGGCCGCGACGGTTTCGCGCAGCAGGGTCGTGTAGTCGCCGTAGAGGTTGCCGACGGTCGTGGCGGCGCGGACGTCGGCCGGGCCGCCGTGGTCGCGCAGCCAGCGCAGGCTCTCGTCGGCGGCACCGGCGGCGTTGGCCACGGGCTGGCGCATGACGGGGGTGCCGGAGCGGATGTAGTCGACGAGGGCGTGGTCGGCGACGTCGACGTTCTGCACGACGAGGCCCCAATGGTCGTTGATCTCGTTCAGCTCGTGCAGGTGCGTGGCGGCGCGTTGCATGCTGAGGCTCGTCCACAGCGCGAGGCCGGCCAACACAGCGAGACCGATCGTCAAGCTGACGACGGTCGTCTGTGCGGTGGTGCGGGCTTCGACCCAGTTGGACAGCATCACATCCAGCTCAGCGAGACGGGATATCGCTTTCCAGCGAAGTAGCTATTGGTACGCAGCCAAAGGATGGCACGCAAGCCGACACATCGGGCCACTGTGCGCTAACCTCCTGCGCTTCAGGCGATCAACTGATTGGGCATCCCCATGGTTCGCGTCATTCGCGTCGCCCTACCTGCGCTTTTGCTGGCGGTGTCGGGGGTGACCGGATGCAGCACCGCGCACACATCCGATGACCCGCCCACGGTCGGATTCGTCTCGCAGAACACCTCCAGGGACTTCTCCAAGGAGATGAGCGAGGGCTTCCGGGCGGGCGCGACGATCGTCGGCGGGGTCAAGACCGAGGTCACGGGGCCGGACACGCACGACGGGCTCAAGCAGGTCGAACTGCTGCGCGACCTGGCGACGCGGGCCAAGGGCGGCATCGGACTGTCCGCGGTGGCGCCGGAGCTGGTGGCCGAGCCGATGGCGCAGGTCGTCGGGCAGGGCGTCCCGATGATCGCGGTGGCGGGCGGGCAGATCGCACCGGGCACCGGCGTCAAGCTGCTGATCGAGAACGACAACTACGAGCTGGGCCGGATGCTCGCCGACGCGACGGCCGACAGGCTGCCCGCGGACAGCACGGGCAAGATCGTGATCGGCAGCAACTCCCCCGCGATGCCCGCGCTGGACCAGCGCGCGGCCGGGTTGCGGGCGCGGCTCGTCGAACGACTGCCGAAGGTGCAGGTCATCGGCCCGCTCGACACCGGGCGCGACCTGCCGGCGAACCTCGCTACGTGGCAGCGACTGGCCGACGCGAACACCGACGCGCTCGCGTTGCTGGGCGCCGGCGACGTCGACGCGATCAACCTCGCCGCCGTGCACGCCGCGAGGAACGCGAAGTGGCAGGCCGGGGCGTTCAGCCTCGACCCGAAGGCGTTGCAGGGCGTCAAGGACGGGCACCTGTTCGCGTCGGTGTCGGCCGAGCACTTCCTCAAGGGCGCGGTTGCCGGGTGGCTGCTCGCCGAGCACGCCAAGAACAGCCGCAAGCTGCCGGAAGGCTGGTTCGTCGCACCGGGCCTGCTCGTGCAGGCCTCCAATGTGGACGAAATCATCCGCCGCCAATCGACTGAGACGACCCGGCTTGAGGCCGCACGGCCGCGGATCGACGAGCTCACCTCACGTTCCGAGCAGCACCTTCGTCCACTCGACCAGGCGCGCTGAGCCGTTTGCACGGTGGATCTTCCACACCGGTGACAGGAAGCTGATCTTGAGCGAGCATGTCGGCCACTCCCTGCCTTGGAGGCCGCATGATCAACCGAAGGACACTCGCAAAAACCGTTGGTGCCGCGCTGGCCGTGTCAGCCACGACCGGCGTCGCCACAGCTGACACAGAGCACTCGCGCCGCGGCCGATACCTGATCCGCGGCGGCGCGGTCGTCACCGTCGACAAGGCGCTCGGGGTGCTGCCCCGCGCGGACGTGTTGATCGACGACGGAAAGATCGAGGCCGTCGGGCGTGACCTGAACGCCCGCGGCGCGAAGATCGTCGACGCCACCGACATGATCGTCATGCCCGGCTTCGTCAACACCCATCACCACATGTGGAGCGCGATCGGCCGCAACTACGTGGCCGACGGTTTCCCGTACTTCGCGGCGAAGCGGGCGACTTCCCTGCTGTACGAGGCGAAGGACGTCTACCGCAGCGTGCTGCTCGGGCTGGCCGAGCTCGCCAACGCCGGTGTGACCACCGTGCACAACTGGTCGAACAACACCCGCTCCCCCGCGCACGCCGACGCCGAGCTGCGCGCGCATCGCGACGGCCTGCTGCGGGCCCGTTTCTCGTACGGGCACGTGGACCAGATGCCGCGTGACGTGCCGATGGACCTGACGGACGTGGATCGCGTACGACAGCAGTACTTCGCGGGCGGCACGGCGTTCGACGGGCTCGTGCACCTGGGCATCAGCCTGCGCGGGCTGTCGCAGAGCACCGAGCCCGCGTTCTTCGCGGACATGGACGCGGCGTTGCGGCGCGGCCTGCCGATCGCGATCCACGCCGGCCAGGCGCCACCGCGGATCGTCGACGCCGCCGACTACGAACGACGGGGCTGGCTCGGCCCGAAGACGTTGCTGTGCCACTACATCACGGCACTGGACAGCGACATGGAGATCATGGCGCGCACCGGCACGCCGCTCAGTTGGGCACCACACTCGGAGTTCCGGCTCGGCGCAGGCGATCCGCGAGACGCGCTGCGGCGCTTCCTCGCGGCCGGCGTGCTGGTGTCGCTGTCGTCGGACGCCACCTCCATCGCACCGTCGGACATGTTCGAGACGATGCGGCTCATCCCGGAAGCCGGCTTCCGGAACTCGCTGGAGATGGCGACGATCAACGGCGCTCGCGCGTTGGGGCTCGGGGACATCACGGGATCGATCACGGTCGGCAAGCGTGCGGACGTCATTTTGGTGCGCACCAACGACATCAACCTCGCACCGGTCGGACTGTTCGAGACCACGCTCGTGCAGGCGGCCACTCCGGCCAACGTCGACACGGTGTTCTCGGACGGCCGGATCGTGAAGCGCGGCGGACGTCTGGTGGCGTACGACGTGGAGCAGATCGTGCGTGATGCGAAGACTTCCTCACTCCGCATCCGCACGGCGGCCGGCGGGATCCTGACGCCTCCCGCGAACTGAGAGCTACCGGAGGCGTTCGACGTCCAGCACGGCGCGGGTGAACGCCTCCGGTGCCTCCTGCGGCACGTTGTGGCCGATGCCGTCGAGGATCCGGTGCTCGTAGCGTCCGGTGAACCGGTCGCGGTAGCCGGCGCCGCTCTTGTTCGGCCCGTCGAAGTCGCTGGCGATCGTGATCGTCGGCACGGTGATCACCGGCCGGCTCTGCAGCTTGCGCTCGAGGCCGTCGTAGCGGTGCTCGCCGTCCGCGAGCTGCAGGCGCCACCGGTAGTTGTGGATGACGATCGCGACGTGGTCCGGGTTGTTCCACGCCGTGGCGCTCTGGGCGTAGGTGGCCTCGTCGAAGTTCCACTGGGGCGAGGCGAGCTTCCAGATGAGCTTGTTGAACTCGTAGGTGTTCTGGGTGTAGCCCTTCTCACCGCGGTCGGTGGCGAAGTAGAACTGGTACCACCAGCCCAGCTCGGCCTGCGGGCTGAGCGGTTCCTGGTTCGCCTTGAGGCTGATGATCAGGTAGCCGCTGACCGACACCAGCGCCTTCACCCGCTCCGGCCACAACGCCGCCGTGACGCAGGCCGTCCGGGCACCCCAGTCGAATCCCGCGAGAGTGGCCTTCTTGATCTTGAGCGCGTCCATGAACGCGATCAGGTCGCTCGCCACCGCGGCCGGCTGCCCGTTGCGCTTCGTGTGTGCGTGCAGGAAACGCGTGGGCCCGTAGCCCCGCAGGTACGGGACGAGCACCCGGTGGCCCTTCGCGGCGAGCGCGGGCGCCACGTCGACGAAGCTGTGGATGTCGTACGGCCAGCCGTGCAGGAGGATCGTGACCGGGCCGTCCGCCGGGCCCATCTCGGCGTACCCGACGTCCAGCAGCCCGGCCCTGACCTGCTTGATCTTGCCCCAGGACGGAGTGCTCGCCTGCGCCGTTGCGGTCGCGGTGACGAGTGGGGCCGCGACGCCTGCCACGGCCAGTGCCTGCGAGAACTGCCTCCTGCTGATCATGTCCTCGACGGTATTGCCGTGCTCCGGGGGCTCGCGAGCGTCACGTGACGGTCTCGGAGTACGTCATCAGTGCTTCCTTGAGCTCGGCGCGGGCCGTGACGCCGAGTTTGGGGAAGATCCGGTGCAGGTGCGTGCTGACCGTGCGGTGCGACAGGTGCAGGCGCTCGCCGATCTCCTTGTTCGTCAGGCCGTCCGCGGCGAGTTTGGCGATCGTCAGCTCGTGCTCGGTCAACTCGCCGTTCGCGTTGCGGGATTCGCCGGACGCCCTCAGTTCCTCGCGGGCTCGTTCTGCCCAGTCCTTGGTGCCGAACGCGTCGAACGCCTCCGCAGCGGCCTTGAGGTGCGGCCGGGCGTGGGTGGCTCGGCGTTGCCTTCTGAGCCAGGCGCCGAACGCCAGTTGGACGCGGGCACGGTCCCACGGGGAGCACTTGGCGTCGAGTGCGTGCGTGAAGCAGGCCTCGGCCTCGTGGTCCCTGGCCAGCAGGGCTCGGGCGTATCTCAGGCCCGCTGCCAGGGCAGGTGAGCTGGTGGCGGTGTCGAGTTCTTCCACCAGCTTGCAGGCCTCGTCGGTGTTGCCGCTTCTGGTTGCGGCTTCGACGAGTTCGGGCAGGACGTACCTGCGGATGGCCAGCTGGTAGGCGGGGTCGGCCGGGTCGTGGATGCGGCGGACGGCCGCGTAGGCGTCGGCGTAACGGCCTTCGCCCAGTGCGGCGAGGGAGCGGGCCAGTTGGACGGTGGCGAGGACCGGGCGGGCACCTGCGGCCAGGCCGATTCGTTCGGCTTCGGCGGCTTTCGCGGCTGCGTGGTCGTAGTCGCCTTTGAGGGCCGCGATTTCGGCCTGTACCGCTGCCGCCAGGCCGCGCATGTAGGGCTGGTGGGTTTCTTCGGCGAGTTTGGCGGCTTCCGCGGCTGGTGGTTCGGCGTTGGCGATGTCGCCGAGGCGGGTTCGGCTCCAGGCTTCCACGGCCAGGGCACGGGTGAGGAGGCCGAACTGACCTTGTGCGCGCAGACCACGTTGTGCAGCAAGGGAAAAGCGGACGGAGTCCTCGAAGGCGCCTACCTGGAGGGCGGCACTGCCGAGCAGGCGGAAGGTGGCGGGGTCGTCCGGCGCGCTCGTTCGAAACGCTTCGACAACGGCATCGCCTCGTTCAACCGGCGCCACGTACGCGGCCATCGCCAGCATTCGCGGGTCTTGCGGGTCGATCGGCAGCCTCCGTGCGACGGACGTGATCCGTTCCCGGACCGCCGCACCGGGCTCCACCCAGAAGCACCGCATGGCGACGCTCCAGAAGATCCGCATCCCGAGCTCGACATCTCCGTCAGCCACCACGGCCTCGGCCAGCGCCGCCAACTCCCCCGGCCCGGCCGCGCCCTCGCCCACGCCGTCGTCGAACGCAGTCGGCAACCACGTCACCAACGCCCGTTCGCGGCCCGAGAGCTCCAGCCCGTGCACCTCCAGCAAGATCCGTTCGACGTCATCACGACGTCCCGCCTCCGCCGCCAACTCCGCGGCCCGCAGCAGTCGGCGGGCTCGCTCGCAGCCGTCACCGAGACAGGCGGCCCGTTCCAGCGCACTGACCGCCGCGGCCGCGCCACCACGTCGCAACGCCCGGTCCGCGGTTTCTTCGAGGAGGCGGGCGATGCGCTCGTCGTTGCCGACGACAGCGGACGCCAGGTGCCACGCCCGTCGATCCGGCTGGTCGGTGGTGTCCGCGAGCAGCCGGTGGCCTTCACGGCGTTGCGCCGGGGTCGCCGACTGCACGATCGCCGACCTGATCAACGGGTGCCGGAACTCGCCGTCCCGATCGACCAGCCGGGCCTCGACCGCGGGCTCCAGGTCCACCGGCTCACCGCCGAGTGCCGCCAGGAGCAAAGAGGCCCGCACCTCGTCCGGCAGCTCCGCGACGCGCGCCGCGAACGTCTCCTCCAGGGAGTTGCCGCCGAACGGGAGCTCGGTGAGCGCCAACGGGTTCCCGGCGGCCTGGGCGAGCACGCTCTCGCGGCGTGCGGAGTCCAGGTCGGGCGCGACCGCGACGAGAAGCGCCTGAGCGTCAGCTGGTGGGAGCGGTTCCAGGTGCAGTGTGGGCACACCGGCGAAGATCGGCGTTCGGGCGGTCGCGACCAGGACCGCGCCGGTCAGGCGGCGGGCCACGAAACCCAGGACGTCCTGGCTCGCCTGGTCGAGCCAGTGCGCGTCGTCGACGAGGACGACGGGCCTGGCCGCGCTCAACAGTTCGAGCGCGGCCAAACCCACGAGATGAACGGGCGGCGCGGGTCCGTCGGACAGTCCGAAGACGACTTCGAGGGCAGCGCGGCGCACGCCGGACAAAGTGGACAGATCGAGGAACGGGTGCAGGATCTGGTGCAGCCCGGAGTAGGGCAGGTCCTGCTCAGCCTCGACGCCGACGACGAGGTGGCCGGTCAGCGTCCTGAGCAGCGCGGACTTGCCCACTCCTGGCTCGCCCACGACGAGCAGGGCGCCCGTCAGCGCCGCCAGCCGCTCCCGTTCTCGATCCCGTCCGACCAGTGACACCAGCCCGACACCCCGTTCGTTGATCCGTCTGGACCAGGGTGTCAGAAAGTCCAGACCGCGCGCTTGCCCGGACCCACCACCAGCGTGGAGTTGCCGAGGCGTTCGACGTGCTGCGCCACCGCGCGGTTCAGCTCGAACTCCACCCGCTTGAGCCCCGTCCGCCCCATCGGCACCTCGTCGAACCGCATCGTCGTGCCACCGCGCGAAGCCTCGACCCCACCGGGGAACGTCCGCACCGCGAACCCGCCGGCCCGCAGCAACGGCTTGGTCGACGCCAGGTCCCGCGCGGTCACCGCGATCCGCACCAGCGTCACGTCGCGCATCAGCTTGTCCTTGTACCGGTCCGGCAGGTAGCGCTCGCGGCCGACGTCGCCGGGGAAGCGCGCGGGCTGGGTGTTGCCGCGCGGGTCGGCGAAGTACTCGTCGCGGTACTCCATCGCCCAGGCGCCGAACCTGTCGTACTTCTCGAACGTGAACAGCGCGTCGAACCACGGCACCGGCTTCTGGTCGCCGAAGTCGCGGGTCTGCAGGAACTCGATCGGAGTGTGGCCGGCGGCGGTCAGGCGGGACTTGATCGTCCCGATGTCACCGTCACGTTCGGTCGAGAGGCCGAGACCGGCCGCGCCGAGCTCGCCGTCCTGGCCGCCGACGTCGCCGATGCCGAAGATCTCCAGGTAGGTCTCGCGGCCGCGCAGGTACCGGCCGGTCCAGACGCTGCCGTCGACACCGGTGGTGGTGCGGACCTCGAAGTCCGCGAACTCACGGAGGTAAGCCGAGTGCTCGATCGCGTCCGCGGTGGAGCGGTCGAACGTTCCCCAAGCGTGGTTGTAGAACAACAACTGACGCTCCCCTGCGTGCGTGGGTCCCGCCGTGGCCAACGCGAGCAAGGCCGCCAAGATCATGCAAAACATCCGTCGGATCCCCATGCCTGGGATCGTAGGACGAGGGCGCTCAAGCCACGCTCAAGTCGTACAAAGGGGACATAGTGTTTGACACCGCACGATGGTCGGTTCTCGCGCCGTTGCTGCAGGCCGCCACCGCCGGGCGTGATCTGCTCGACGACACGATCCGCAGGCTCACCCCGGAGGCCGTCACGCAGGTCGTGCTCGCCGAGATCGGTGACGTCAAACCGGATGTCCGGCTGGAGCTGCACTTCGACGGCGAGACCACCAGCCATCTGAACACCGCCAACGAGCTCGTGGTCGCGCTCCACCTCACCGACGTGGTGCGGGTTCTGTTCGGCACAGAAGAACGGTGGCCGAGCCTCGCGGTCCGCACTCCGGCTGGAGATCTCGACGCCGACCCTCGAACCTGGTTCGCCGCCAGGAACGGCATCGGGCAGGAGGTCGACGCGCTGCTGTCCGCACTGAAGGCCCCGCAGCAGGACCTCGGCTCGCTCGCGGTGGCGTTCGGTTCGGACAAGTGGGGCGACCTGCACTGGTACACCCAGCACTACGAACGCCATTTCGCCCGCTTGCGCACCGAACCCGTGCGGGTGCTGGAGATCGGCATCGGCGGCTACGCCGACCCGGACCGCGGCGGGGCGTCGTTGAAGATGTGGCAGCGGTACTTCCGGCGCGGCCTGGTGCACGGTCTCGACATCAGCCCCAAGACCGTGAGCGGTCCGCGGATCATGACGATCCAGGGCGACCAGTCCGACGCGGGCTTCCTCGACGAGCTGGGCCGGCGGCTCGGCCCGTTCGACGTGGTCATCGACGACGGCAGCCACCTCAACGAGCACGTGCGGATCTCGTTCCACGCGCTGTTCCCGCACGTCCGGCCGGGCGGGCTCTACGTGGTCGAGGACCTGCAGACCGCGTACTGGCCCCGCTGGGGCGGTCATCCCGAGGCTGCCGAAGGCACCTCGACGGGAATGCTCAAGTCCTTTGTGGACGGACTGAACCACGCGGAGGTGCGAGATCCTCGCGGTGGGGGTTCCTACACCGAACGGAACATCAGCGGGATCTCGTTCCACCACAACATCGCGTTCGTCGAGAAAGGACTCAACGCCGAGGAGGGCGGGCCGGAGTTCCTCAGGACGCTGAACTAGTGCCGCACTAGGCAAGACGAGCCATCCTGTCCCACGCCGGCGACGACGCCCCCGCCGCCGACATCGCCAGCTGGGTGATCTCCGGATCGGCCAGCGGGAGTTCCGTCCTGGTCGACATCCACGCGGCTGCCCGCCGAGCCAGCGCGGGCAGCCGCGGGTCGTCCGCAGACCACTCGAACGCCGCGTCGTAGTCGCGGTAGATCTGCCGGAACTCGGGATCTGCCAACGCTTCGCGCTTGTCCGCCAGCCACACCGCGGCCTCGGCAGGAGCCACGGTCTGCATGAGCATCCAGACGTCGCGCTCGATCCGCACGCCCCGCTCGCTGACCCCGATCTCCCGCAACAGGTCCAGCACCGCAGCCGCCTCCGGGCTCACGAACAACGCATTCCCCGCCCGCAGCCGCCCGACCCGTTCCCGCGCCAGTCGGATCTCCTCCTCGCGCTGCCGGAGCGCCTCGTCGATCTCGGTGATCGACGAGGCGAATTCCTCCTCGTCCGCGGCGAGCAGTTCCTCGACGCGCACGAGCGGCACCCCGGCCTCGGCGAGCGTGCGGATCTTGACCAGGTCGATCGCGTCCTGCGCGCCGTAACGCCGGTAGCCGGAGTGGTCGCGCTCAGGCTCGGGCAGCAGCCCCACCTTGTGGTAGTGCCGCACCGCTTTGATCGTCACGCCCGCGTACCGGGCGAGCTGGCCGATCGTGATCATGCCGCGATCATCCCACCCGGCCGAACATCCGTCCCGCGAGATCGACCCCGATGATCACGCCGTCGGAGTCGCGCGTGAAGAACCCGCGCTGCCCGGTGAAGGCGCCCTCGGTGATCACGTACTCGTCGCGCGGCAGCAGTCCCATCGGGAACGGCGCGTGGTCGGCCGGCAGCTCCATCTCCGCCGACTCCCGGATCTCGGACCGGATCAGCACCTCCAGCACCAGCCCGGCGCCGGTGTCGTCGATGGTCATCACCATCGCGTCGTTGTCGTACTCGCCCGCGACCTCAGCAGCCGCCGAAGCGTTGTACGGCAACGGCTCCGGATCACGGTCCAGCACACCGACGTAGTGCTCCAGCGCACGGCGGACCATCGCCTGGTTGAACGGAATCCCGTCGGGCCCCTGGTTAGCGATCGACACGACCGCGAAGTTCCTCTCCGGAACGATCAGCAGCTCGGCGAACTGCCCGTTGGACGAGCCGCCGTGCCCGATCGCCTGCACCCCGTCGATGTCGCGCAGGAACCAGCCGACCCCGATCGCGTCCCCGAGGTTGCTGCCGCGCAACACCGCCGTGGGCTTCCGCATCTCGCCGAGATCGTCGCTCGCCAGGTGAAAACGCGCCCACGCCAGCAGATCCTTCACCGACGCCGCGATGCCACCGCCAGGGTTGTTGGCCCGCCAGTGCCGCCACGGCCGCGCGATCTCGCCCTTCTCGTGCCCGACCGCGAACCGCCGCGTCATCACCGCGTCCCGGTCGAAGTGCGTGTTGCCCAGCCCGAGCGGTTCGAGCAGCAACGCCGTCATCGCCTGCTCGTAGGTCTGCCCGGTGGCGTTCTCGATGATCCGCCCGGCCAGGTTGTACCCGGACTGGCTGTAGGAGGGCCGCTCACCGACCTCACCGATCAGCTTCAACGTCGCGAGCTCGGCGACGTGCCGGGCCAGCGCGTCGTCACCCTCACCGGTGTCGACGAGCGTGCCCCAGTCGAGCCCGGACGTGTGGTTGAGCAGCTGCCGCACGGTGAACTCGCGGTCGTCGGCCAGCTTCAGCTCCGGCACGTAGGTGCTCACCGGCGCGTCCAGCGAGACCCGGCCGTCCTGGACGAGCCGCATGATCGCGGTCGCGGTGTAGGTCTTGGTCACCGAACCGAGCAGGAACAGCGTGTCCTCGTTGACGGGCAACGGGTTCTCGGTACTGGTCACGCCGTGGCAGAAGAGGTGCTCCTCGCCGTCGTGGAAGACGCCGACGGCGGCGCCGGGGATGTCGAAGTGGCGGGCGGTCTCCGCGATGAAGTCGTTGTTCATGAGAGGAACTCTCGAACCTTGACCCTGGGTCAAGGTCAACCTTCAACTCCGAGTGATCTGGGTCATGGCGACCTCGGCAGCCTTCCTGACGCGCGGATCGAGGTCGGCGAGCAGCGGCCGCACGTGCTCGACACCAGCGGGATCACGCAGGCGCCCGTAAGCCTCCGCGGCACGGGCCCGGACCAGCGCGTCGGTGTGCTTGGTCCAGTGCTCCAGGCTCTGCCGATTCCAATCCGGCTTGTGGCCGTGCAACCACACGTAGGCGCGCAGGATCCGCGGATCGTCCGAAGGACACCAGTGCCCTGGATTGTCGATGCGGGCCAACGCACGCCCGGCCGCGTAACGAACCGCCTTGCGGTCGTGACGGAAGAACAGGTGCCAGAGCGTCGGCACCGCGCGGGGATCACCGATGCGCCCCAACGCGTGTGCTGCCCCTCCGGCGTGCCGGGTGTCGCAAAGGCGGATCAGCGGCGTCACGGCACGTTCGTCGCCGTGCCGGACCAGCACGCGTGCCGCCCGGTCTCGCACCATCACATCCGGGTCGTCACACGCCATGATCACCGCATCGACGACCTCGGCACCCCCGATCCGGTCCAGCGCCCACAGCACGTAGGCCCGCACGTCCGCACTGCTGTGCCCGAGCAACCTGACCAGTGCCGGAACCGCATCAGCGGAGCCGATCTTGCCCAGCGCCTCGATGTGGTGGTGCGGAAACTCAGCGTTCTGCGCGGCCTCGCTCAACGGGCCCACCGCCTCGACGACCCGCAACTCGCCCAGCGCGAACGGAGCTTCGTACCACCACGTCGGGTCAGGCAGCGCTTCGATCAACCGCGGCACCACGTCCGCCGCATTCCGGTGCAACCACGCCCGGTCGTTGCGCCACGGCACGTCCCACGGGCTGAAAGCCCACTCCTGCAAGGCAGCTTCCGCGTCCGGCCCGCCGATAGCGGTCAGCCTGGCCCTCGCGGCGAGACGAGCCCAGCGCTCCTCGGGCCTGAGCACGACCGTGCGCAGAACCTCGATCTCTTCCGCCGACGCCTCACCGCTGAGCGACTCGATCGCGGCGACGGAGGAACCCTCGGGGCCGTCGAGAACCTTGCGCAGCAAGCGTTCCCGGTCGAGAAGCCCGGCTCTGCGAGCGGCCAGCACGGCGATGCGGTTCTCCCAGTCGTCCTCGGAGTCCCACCACTGTTCGGCCAGCTCCGCCACCGCCGGTGTGTTCAAGTTGATCGGCCTGGCAAAGAGATCGTCGATCGCCCACTTGGTCTCGTGTCCTGGCCGCTCTCGGTAGTCGGCGAGCAACTGAGGCAGCATGCCCGCGTCCATCAGGACGACCGGTTGCCACGAGCTCTCCGGCGGATCTACGACCTCGCCGGCCGCCAGCGCTTCGTTCACCAGCGCCGCGTCCGGCACGAGATGCACCTTCGCGGGCGTGGGCTTCGACCAGCCCGGATCCGGCTGCAACGCCTCCACCGCGCGGAGAACCCGCCAGGGAATCCCCTGGCGGGTCAGGTCCACTCCGGTACCGGGAACCGCGTGCAGCCACGCCGCCTGAACAGCCGCCCACCCGCCGTCACGTTCCTCGACGATGCGGGCGACCCGCTCCAGGTAGTCCGTGAACAACTCGCTGGTTCGAGTGAGCTGCCCCTGGTGTGCCCGCCGAGCGATCCGGCGTGCCTTCGCGATCCCCATCAAGCCATTGAACCCGAGTCAGGTCACGGCACCCAGTGGTTTCCGGTCACCGTGATCATCACCTGCAGCTGGATGCTCGACGCGAAGTAGTCGTCGCTCCCGATCGGCGTCTGCACCATCTTGTTCCACAACGAGTCCAGCCAGGCCTGGCTGCCGGGATCCGTCGTGGCCGCCACCGCGAACGGCGCGAAGAACGCCGCCGACACGTCGCTGGACAGCTGCGTGCCGTTGAGCTGGTAGCCGACGCGGATGTTCCCGGGGTTGCCGCCGAACTTGGACCGAGCCCACGTGTTGAGCTTGCGCGCGGCGATGAGGGACTTGGAGTCACCGCCGGTCGCCGCGTCCGCACCGATCCGCCACGGCACCCGGCAGGCGTTCCACCAGTACTTGCCGTCGCCCAGCTCGTCCTCCAGCACCTTCCCGGCCGGTGGGCGCGGCGTCGAGTTCGTCCGCTCCACGAAGTCGGGCAGCAGACCCGTGGAGGGCGCGAAGTTCTGCTGCATCGTGGTCATCAGGTTCTGGTGGGCGTTGCGGATGGTGTCCCACGCCGAGTCGCCGGTGGCCTTGCGGAACGCGCGGAAGTGGTCGGCCATCCAGTCCGACGACCGGGTCACGTAGTAGCGCGGGTCCGACGAGTTGGCCCAGTCGCCGGGGCGCAGCAGGTTCGTCGACGGGTTGACCAGGCTGCGCTTGATCGCGTTGATGTGCCTGATCGCGATCTGCTTGTAGTTGTGGGTGCCGGAGCTGCCCCACTGGCGGTCGGCGAGCAGCAGGCCGTACGCGACGTCCATGTCGCCGTCCGTCGCGGAGTCGCTGCCGTTGACGCTGACGCAGTCGTCGTTCTGCTCGGACGCCATCAGGTCGGAGTCGATGACCGACGGGTGGTCGTTGCGCCACTTCACGAAGCCGTCGAAGATCCTGCGCGCGTCCGGGTCGACGCCGGCCATCGTCGCGACGATCACCATGCCGTAGCCCTGTGCCTCGGCGACGTAGGTGTGGTCGGCGTCGGCCGCGAGCACCTGGGACCACGCGCTGTTGCAGTTGTGCCGCAGGAAGGCTGACTTCCAGCGCTGGTAGTAGTCCACGACAGCGGCGTCCAAAGTGGACGTGCCGCCGGACGGACGGAGGATCCCGGCCGCGTAAGGCTGCTTCCGGCTGCCGAACGGGTAACCGAGCCCAGGAACAGGCGGAGTGGTCGTGGTCGTCGTCGTCGTGGTGGTCGGCGGTGTGCCGCCACCCACGCCGTAGACCTCGAACTCCCACAGCGAGTATCCCCACGCCGTTCCGCGCGCCGTGCCGTAGACCCGCACGTACCGGCCGGAGCCGGAGAGCGTCAAGTCGTCGACTCCACCGTCACCGGCAGCCGTCGAGTACACGTCGGTCCACGCCGAACCGTCGGCGGACGTCTGCACGCGGTACGACCTCGCGTACGCGGCCTCCCAGTTCAACCGGACCCGGCTGATCGTGTGCGCCGAGCCCAGGTCGACCCGCAGCCACTCCGGGTCGTGCCCTTCCGCGGAGGCCCAGCGCGACGACGTGTTGCCGTCGACCGCCTTGCCCGCCTCGAAGCCGGCCCCCTCGATCGAGGAGGCGGTCGCCGCCTTGCCGCGGGAGACCAGTGGATCCGCCGCCGATGCACTGATCGTCCCTGCCGCGAGCAGACCGAGCACGAGCCCGGCTGCCCCTAACGCCCAACGTCTGCCGCCCACGACCGCCTCCAGCAATTGGTTAACAAAGCTTCCAATGCGAGTTCGGCGACGGTAAGCAGGTCACACCCCCTGGACAAGAGGTGCAGACCTCTACCACCCACGAAAACGGTTACAGCGGCCGGATGTTGCTCGATCGGACAGTGATCAATCAGTTCCAGACCTCGCGGACGGCCTCAGCCACCGACGCGGCCTGCGCCAGCCCCGCCTCGGCGGCCGGCCGGCGCCGGGCCGGGTCCAGCAGGTTCGACCCGATCGCGGCCAGCGCGGCCTTGTCCGGGCTCACCACGATCGACGGCACCCCGAGCCGGGCGGCCTGCGCGCCAGGAGTCGCCGCCGGGCTCGCCGCCCGCGTCAACGGCGCCACGACCACGACCTTCGAGTACCCGGCGGCGAGATCCACGTTGGCCGCGGACCGCATCCCGCCGTCCATGTACCGGCGGCCGTTGATCGTGACCGGCGGCCACACCAGCGGCACCGCGCAGCTCGACGCCACCGCCTTCACCAGCGGCACCCCGCTGTCCCGGTCGAAGGCCACGAACTTCCCGTCCGCGGTGTCCACAGCGGTCACCTTCAACGCCCGCGCAGGCCAGTCCTCAATGGACAGCCGATGCTCGAACACGGCCAATCGAGACGCTTCGGAAGGCGTCCGGGCCTTCAACGCGGCACGACCCAGCCGCGCGCGTTTGGCCGCGGCGGTCCCCGGCATCACGTAGGAGAGCGCATACCTGAGGACCATCCAGTTGGTCAGCCGCGCCGGGATCTCCCCATCGGGCGGCAACAGCTGGCCCTCGTACAGGTCACTCAACGAGGCACCGCCCGCCAACTGCGTGGCCACCACCGACCCGGCCGACGTCCCGACGAACAGGTCCGCATCTGTCAGGTCGACACCCTCAAGTGCGAGCCCGTGCAAAATCCCTGTCTCCCAAGCGATTCCGGTGACACCGCCGCCACCCAGGACCAACGCCCGCTCTCCAGCCATGCCGCCCATCCTATGGAGTGAGACGAGTTCCTGGTCCATGGTCGACCTTGGTAGCCTTTACGGCGAAGCCGAGAAGCGCTGCAACGGGCCGTTCGACGCCTGCCACGCTCGGCCTTGCACCACCGAAACAAGGGCGCTTCCGACATTTCGGGAGCGCGCATGGGTGATCTCCAGTCACTGCTGAACCAGCGGATCGCCGTGCTCGACGGCGCCTGGGGCACGATGTTCCAGCAGGCCAAACTCTCCCCCGCCGACTACTACGGCACCGAGTTCGGCGACCACCACCTGGACGTGGCCGGAGACCCGGACCTGCTCAACCTAACCCGCCCGGACCTGGTGCTCGACGTGCACCGGCAGTACCTCGCGGCGGGCGCGGACATCACGACCACGAACACGTTCACCGCGACCACCATCGGCCAGGCCGACTACGGCCTCGAGCACCGGGTGCGCGACATGAACATCGCGGGCGCCCGGCTCGCCCGCCAGGCCGCGGACGAGTTCGGCGGCCGCTTCGTCGCCGGCTCCGTCGGGCCGCTCAACGTGACGCTGAGCCTCTCTCCCAAGGTCGAGGACCCCGCGTATCGCGCCGTCACGTTCGAGCAGGTCAAGGCCACCTATGTGGACCAGATCTCGGCGCTGGCCGAAGGCGGCGTCGACCTGCTGCTCATCGAGACGATCTTCGACACGCTCAACTGCAAGGCCGCCATCACCGCCGCCCGCGAGGTCGCGCCGGACCTGCCGCTGTGGATCTCGGTGACGATCGTCGACCTGTCCGGCCGCACGCTGTCGGGCCAGACCGTCGAGGCGTTCTGGAACTCGATCGAGCACGCGAAACCGCTGGTCGTGGGCGTGAACTGTTCGCTGGGCGTCGAGGAGATGCGCCCGCACGTCACGGACCTCGCGCGGCTCGCGGACACCTACGTGGCGTGCCACCCGAACGCCGGACTGCCCAACGCGTTCGGCGGCTACGACGAGACGCCGGACCAGACCGCGGCGCTGCTGCAGGACTTCGCCGGCAAGGGCATCGTCAACGTCGTCGGCGGGTGCTGCGGCACCTCTCCGTCGCACATCAAGGCCATCGCCGAAGCCGTCAGGGACAAGACCCCGCGCGAGGTCGTGAAGCCGCGCAACACCACCAGGTTCAGCGGCCTGGAGACGTTCGAGATCGGCGCGGACACCGGCTTCGTGATGATCGGTGAGCGCACCAACGTCACCGGCTCGGCGAAGTTCCGCCGGCTGATCGAGGCCGACGACCACCAGGCCGCCCTCGCGGTGGCGCTGGACCAGGTGCGCGGCGGCGCGAACCTGCTGGACGTCAACATGGACGCCGACCTGCTCGACGGCGAGCAGGCGATGACGACGTTCCTGAACCTCATCGCGACCGAGCCGGAGATCGCCCGCATCCCGGTGATGATCGACAGCTCCCGCTGGGGCGTGCTGCAGGCGGGCCTGAAGTGCGTGCAGGGCAAGGGCGTCGTGAACTCGATCAGCCTCAAGGAGGGCGAGGAGCCGTTCCTCGCCCAGGCGCGCACGATCCGCGACTACGGCGCCGGCGTCGTCGTGATGGCGTTCGACGAGCAGGGCCAGGCCGACACGACCGAACGCAAGGTCGAGATCTGCGGCCGCGCGTACGACCTGCTGACCCAGAAGCTCGGTTTCCCGGCTGAGGACATCATCTTCGACCCGAACGTGCTCGCGGTCGCCACCGGCATCGAGGAGCACAACGGGTACGCCAAGAACTTCATCGACGCGTTGCCGCTGATCAAGCAGCGATGTCCGGGCGCCCGCACCAGCGGCGGCATCTCGAACCTGTCGTTCTCCTTCCGCGGCAACGACGTCGTCCGCGAGGCCATGCACTCCGCGTTCCTGTTCCACGCCGTCAAGGCCGGTCTGGACATGGGCATCGTCAACGCCGGCCAGCTCGTCGTCTACCAGGACATCCAGCCGGAGCTGCTGGAACTGGTCGAGGACGTCATCTTCAACCGCCGTGAGGACGCGACCGACCGGCTCGTGACGCACGCGGACACCGTCAAGGGCCCCGGCCAGAAGCGCGTCGTGGACCTCTCCTGGCGCGAGGCCACCGTGGCCAAGCGCCTGGAGCACGCGATCCTGCACGGTGTCGTCGACTTCATCGAAGAGGACACCGAGGAGGCCCGGCAGCAGGCCCAGCGGCCGCTCGACGTGATCGAGGGCCCGCTGATGGACGGCATGAAGGTCGTCGGCGACCTGTTCGGCGCGGGCAAGATGTTCCTGCCCCAGGTGGTGAAGAGCGCCCGCGTGATGAAGCGCGCGGTCGCGTACCTGGAGCCGTTCATGGACGCCGAGCCCAAGGCGACGGCCGGCGGCAACGGCAAGGTCGTGCTCGCCACGGTCAAGGGCGACGTGCACGACATCGGCAAGAACATCGTCGGCGTCGTGCTGGGCTGCAACAACTACGAGGTGATCGACCTCGGGGTGATGGTCCCCGCGGCGAAGATCCTCGACACCGCGATCAAGGAGCACGCCGACGTCATCGGCCTGTCCGGACTGATCACGCCGTCGCTGGACGAGATGGTCTCGGTCGCCGAGGAGATGCAGCGGCGCGGCATGAAGCTGCCGTTGCTGATCGGCGGCGCCACCACGTCCCGCCAGCACACCGCCGTGAAGATCGCCCCGGTCTACGACGAGCCGGTCGTCCACGTCCTCGACGCGTCGCGCGTCGTCGGCGTGGTGTCCGACCTGCTGGACGACCGGCGCGGGCACGAGCTGAACATCGCGAACCGCTTGGAGCAGGCCCGGCTGCGCGAACAGCACGAGAACCGCAAGCAGGTGGCGTTGCTCAGCCTCGAAGCCGCTCGCGCAAACGCGGAAAAGGTCGATTTCACGGAATTGCCGACGCCGGCATTCACCGGAACCCGCGTCATGACGCCGACTCTGAGCGAACTGCACGAGTTCATCGACTGGACGTTCCTGTTCCTGGCCTGGGAACTCAAGGGCAAGTTCCCGGCGATCCTCGAGCAGCCGGTGGCGCGCGAACTCTACGACGACGCGACCACGTTGCTCGACGAAATCATCGCCAACGACTCCTTTGAGGCAAAGGGCGTCTACGGCTACTGGCCCGCGCATTCCGACGGCGACGACATCCTGCTGGACAACGGGGTGCGGATCCCGATGCTGCGCCAGCAGACGCAGAAGCCCCTGTCGCGCCCGAACCGCAGCCTGTCCGACTACGTGGCCCCGGAAGGCGACCACCTCGGCGGCTTCGCGGTCACGATCCTCGGCGCGGAGAAGCTGGCCGCGCACTACGAGGCCCGCAACGACGACTACCGCGCCATCATGGTGAAAGCGCTGGCCGACCGGCTCGCCGAGGCGTTCGCCGAGTGGATCCACCTGCGGGCGCGCCGCGACTGGTTCGAGCCGGACGCGCAACCGGACATGGCGGACCTGCACGCCGAGAAGTTCCGCGGCATCCGGCCCGCGCTCGGCTACCCCGCCTGCCCGGACCACACGGTGAAGCGCGAGCTGTTCGACCTGCTGGGCGCGGAGGAACTCGGGGTGAGCCTCACCGAGTCGTTCGCGATGAACCCGGCGGCGAGCGTGAGCGGCCTGATCTTCCAGCACCCGGAGGCGAAGTACTTCACCGTCGGGCGCCTCGGGCGTGACCAGGTCGAGGACTACGCGCGCCGGTACGGCAAGCCGCTGGCCGAGGTCGAACAGTGGTTGCGCCCCAACCTGGGATACGAACCGGCCTGACAGTCCGGCCTGACAAGTTCCGGAACGTGAAAGCGCTTCCCGGTATTGGGGTGCGTTATCCCTATTTGGCACCGTGCGATGTAGCATCGGCCGCTCCGAAGAGATCATTCACCCGTCGGTCGAGCGAGCCCGAGGTCATCCATGCGAGCTGCGGCGCTGGTGCTGGGTCTGGTGCTGTTATCCGGGTGCGGTGGTGCCGCCGGGACGGAAGCGCTGCCGCACGTCGGTTTCGTCGTCAAGCGCACCGGTGGGTCCTTCGCGCAGGAGATGACCAGCGGGTTCCACGAGGGCGTCGGCCGCATCGGTGGCGTCAGCGCGACCGTGACCGGACCTCCGGGGCAGGACGGGCACAAGGAAGTCGAGTTGTTCCGGGATTTGACGCTCGCCGCGAAAGGCGGAATCGCCGTCGCCACGTCCGAACCGGCGCTGATGGCACCGTCCATCGGTGATGCGCTGAGTCAACACGTCGCCGTGGTCGGTGTGGACATGCGACTCACCGCGAGTTCCGGCGTAAAACTTCACATCGGTAACGACAACTACGAACTCGGCGAAAAGCTGGCTGACGAGTTGATGCGCCGATTGCCCTCGGACGCGACCGGGACTGTGGTGCTGGGAAACACCGCGCCGGGACTCGCCGGCTTTGACGACCGGGCCGACGGCATTCGGGGGCGATTCGCCGAGAAGTTACCGGGAGTACTCGTGCTGGGGCCGTTCGACACGCAACGCGACGACGAAGCCAATCGTGACGCGTGGCGCCGGCTCGTTGCCGCGAACCCGGACGCCCTCGCGTTCGTTGGGACCGGAGACTGCGACGGGGTGAACCTCGCGGCGATCAGGACCGAGAAGGCGGCGAGGTGGCTGGTGGGCGGTTTCGGGGTCGACCCGAGAACGTTGCAGGCGGTGCGGGACGGCGCGATGGTGGCGACGATCTCACCTGAGCACTACCTCAAGGGCGCCGTGGCAGGCTGGTTGCTCGCACGCCACGCGACAGGTGTGGCGGCGCTGCCGGAAGGCTGGATCGAGACGCCGGGGCTGACGGTGACCACCGGGAACCTGGACTCGATCCTGCACCGGCAGGAGTCCGAAAAGGCGCGCAGGGAGTTCTTCCAGCCGCAGATCGACAGCTTCGTCGAAGATCCGACGAGCTGGGTGCGACCGTTGGAGCAGGCACGGTGAGGCTTTGGGAAGGCCGCGCGACCGCACGGGTGGCGACGGTGGGGCTGACGGCAGGGCTGCTGGTCCTGGCCGGACTGGCGCTGTGGAGCAGCATCAGCGCGCAGGCCACGACCGCGCACGTGCGGGCGCTCAACGACTCCAGCGAGCGGTGGAGCCGCGTGCTGGAGCACATCAACGTCGCCGACAACGCGTTGCGGGACCTGCAGGTCGCGCGCACCGAGCAGACGATCGAGCCGTTGCAGAACTCGGTCGGTTCCGCGCGCGGTGAGCTGGAGTGGCTGCGCACGCAGGGCCAGCCCGAGGACGTCGAAGACGCGACGAAGTTGTTGCCGCTGTACGACCAGACCACGGACATGCTCCGCAAGGTGATCGACAACGGCGACCAGCTGCAGGCCGGCCAGGCGGACCTGGCGCACTCGTCGTTGCGCCGCCAGATCTCCTCGACGATCGGCGCCAAGCGGCTCGACACCACCGAGTACCTGCGCGCGGCCGACGAGAAGAACGCGAGCCTGCGGGTCGCGCAGATCATGGCGTTCGTGCTGGACGCGTTCCTGGTGGGACTGTTCGGCATGGTCCTGCTGGGACACCGCCGCAAGATCCTGCGCCAGGCCGCGAAGAACGAGCACGAGGCGCACCACGACGCCCTGACGGGTCTGGCGAACCGGACGCTGCTCGCGCGGCGGATGGAACAGGCCGTCGTCAAGTCGTCGAAGAAGCACGAGCCGCTGGCGTTGCTGATCGTGGACCTCGACCGCTTCAAGGAGGTCAACGACTCGCTCGGGCACCACACCGGCGACCTGCTGCTGCGCCAGGTGGCCAACAGGTTGTCGTGGGCGGTGCGCGACACCGATCTGGTGGCCCGCCTGGGCGGCGACGAGTTCGCGGTGCTGCTGCCCGGTGTCGGCTCGGCCGAGAACGCCCGCATGGTCGCCGAGAAGATCCTGACCGCGCTGGCCATGCCGGTCACGCTGGAGGGTCTGGAGCTGGAGATCGCGGGCAGCATCGGTGTGGCGCTGTGCCCGGACGACTCCATCGACGGCCACGAACTGCTGCGGCACGCGGACATCGCGATGTACGCGGCCAAGCGCGACAAGTCCGGGGTGGCCGTTTACGACGCCCGCCTGCACGAACGCGGTGCCTCGCAGCTGACCGCGGTGACCGAGCTGCGGCACGCGATCGACCGCGGCGAGCTGTTCCTGCACTACCAGCCCAAGGCGTTGGCCGACACGGGCGCGGTGTGCGGTGTCGAGGCGTTGGCGCGCTGGCAGCACCCGACGCGCGGGCTGGTGCGGCCGGACGAGTTCATCCCGGTCGCCGAGGAGAACGGCCTCATCGAGCCGTTGACCCGGTACGTCATCGACGCTGCTCTGCGGCAGTGCCGGGCGTGGTCCGACGCGGGCTGGGAGGTGCCGGTCTCGGTGAACGTGGGCGCGGCCTGCCTGCACCACACCGAGTTCCCGGGCGACGTGGCGTCGTTGATCAAGCGCCACGGCCTGCCGGCGCGGTTGCTGACGCTGGAGATCACCGAGTCCGCGATCATCTCGGACCCGGACCGCGCGGTGGAGGTGTTGCGGGGCTTGACCGAGCTCGGCGTGCGACTGTCCATCGACGACTTCGGCACCGGCTACTCGTCGATCTCGTACCTGCGCAGCATGCGGGTGCACGAGATGAAGCTCGACCGGTCGTTCGTCACGCACATGTGCACCGACGCCGGCGACAGCGCGATCGTGCACGCCCTGGTGGCGCTGGCCCGCAACTTCGGGCTGCAGGCCGTTGCCGAGGGTGTGGAGGACCAGGACACCTGGACCGCGCTGGCCGAGGCCGGGTGCGACGTCGTGCAGGGGTACTTCCTCAGCGAGCCGTTGCCCGCCGAGGAAATCGTTGCCTGGCTAGGAGATCGGGCTGCGGCTCACGCGTAGGGCTGGTTGTCCCGCCACTGGTTGATGAACGGCTTCATGAACTCGACCATGGCGGGCAACTGGTCCGCGCACGAAAGGTACGCGATGACCCTGATGGCACCGACGGCGTTGACGAACTTCAGGACGTTCTCGTCGAGGTGCCTCAGGCCGTTCTTGTCGGCGCCGCGGTTGTAGGCCGCTTCGAGCTCTGGGCCGAGCGCGGCCAGGTCCCACTCGACGGGGCCGAACGTGATCAGCTCGAAGTCGCTGAACAACGGACCGTCGGTGCCCGCGAAGATGTTCGCGGGCGGTGAGTCGCCGTGGACGGGCTGCAGGTCGATGCCGGGGAACCTGGTGCGGAACGCGGTCTCGTCGCTGACGAGCGGTTCCAGGACCTCCCACTCCTGCTTGGCCCTGGCGAGGTCGGCCGGGTCGACGAGGTCGGGCTGGGCTTCGAGCCTGGCGAGGCCTTCGCGGACGAACCGCGGTTCCGCCGAGCCCATGAACGCCAGCTCGCCGGGGTAGTCGCGCAGGGCCTTGTGCAGGTCGGCGGTGAGCTCGGAGTTCCTGACGTAGTCCGGTTCCTGGCTCTTGTCCTCGTCGGTGAACGGCCAGAACGTGATCGAGAAGCCGTCCTTCTGCACGGGCTTGCGCGGTACGAGCGGGCTCGGCGCGATGACCGGGGTGCCCTGCTCGTGCAGCCACTGCGCCACGTCCAGTTCCTGCTGCTGGCGTTTGGCCAGGTCCTCGAGCGTGGTGGTGTGCGGCAGGACGGTCGGGATCCGGGCCACGACCGGCGACGGGGCAAGGTGCACCACGACTGAGAACAGTTCGTAGAGCACCTTGCCCTCGGTGATCTCAAGGCCGAGCTCGCGACCTGCTGCCACAGCGGCTTCCTTGGCCGCGTTGGTGCGTTGGGCGATCTGTTCAGGGGTCGCGAAGACTGTCATGGCACGATCGTGTCACGACCCGCCGATGATCCGCAGATCATTTACGCGCTTGCTGACCACGGCCGCGACCGCGCCGACCGCCATCGCGGGCACCAGCGTGACGAACCCTTCCACCGCGTTCTCGGCGTGCAGGGCGAAGGACGACACGAGCCCGAGGAACCAGGCCGACGGGTTGCCGAGCACCGAATGGGACCGCAGGCCGACGACGATCACGCCGACCGCGAACACGGTGAGCGGGATCGCGACCACCCCGACGAGTGGCGACAACAGCCCGATCGACGACTGCGCGGCGATGGCGAGCACCAGCCCGGCCCCCACGCACGCCAGCGAGCGCAGCCCCGAGCCCGGCCGGAGCAGCCAGGCGACCCATCCGACGAACAGCGCCCACACCGGCAGTCCGCCCAGAGCGACCGCGAACGAGGCGACGGCGGCGACGCAAGCGGCCGCGATCGTGATGCGAACAGGTGCCGCGGTCTTGACGGTGGGGCTCATCCGATTCCTCCGTAACGTTGCTAACAACTCTTGGTAGCGACGATAACACCGCTGCGTTATCAGCGCTACCTCATCCTGTTAACAGCGCTATACTCACCGTCATGGACACGAGAACGCGCATCTTGGAGGCCGCGGAGGAGCTGCTCGACACCTCCCCGGACCGCGACATCTCCACCAGGGCCGTGTGTGCGGCCGCCGGAGTCGGCGCGCCCGTGCTCTACCGGCTCTTCGGGGACAAGAACGGGCTGCTCAGCGCCGTGGTCGACTACGGGTTCGACCGCTACCTGGCCACGAAGCGGGAAGCCCTGCCGTCGGCCGACCCGGTGGCCGACCTGCGCAGCGGGTGGGACACGCACGTCGGCTTCGCCAGGGCGCACCCGACGGTGTACCGGATGATGTTCTCGCCTTCGTTCGACGCGGTGCCCGATGCCGCGAAGGAGGCGTTGCTGCTCCTGCGGCAGGTCCTCGAACGCTGTGCCGAGGCCGGTCGGCTGCGCATCGACCCGGAGACGGCCGCGCAGATCGTCATGTCCGCGAACGTCGGTGTCGCGCTGAGCATCGTCACGCAGCCCGAGACCTACGCCGACCCGACGCTCTCGACGCAGGTGCGCGACGCGGTCCACGCGAGGCTGCTCACGCCGGATCCGGACGCCGCGGCCCCGTCGACGGACGAAGCGAGTCTGCTCACCGCCTCGGTTCAACTGGCGGCGCTTCTCAGGACTCGTCGCACCGCGCTGGGCAAGGCGGAGACCGCGTTGATGCTCGAATGGCTCGACACGCTCGCCACGGGAGGCGTGTCGTGATGAGGTGGAATTGCTTTGCACAGCAATGGAATCGGCTGCCGTAACGCTCTTCTGCCGGGCGCAGATACCCAAGTGTCACCGCGCGCTTGGGAGGCGCCGTGCGGGTATTCATCTCATATGCCCAGGAAGACCGCCCACAAGCGGAACACCTGAAGCAGCGACTGCTGGATCTGGGGCACGCCCCCTGGTCCGACTCCGGCCTGCACGGCGGTCAGGCCTGGTGGGACGAGATCCTCAACCGGATCCGCGAGAGCGACGCCCTGCTGTTGCTGATCTCGCCCGCATTCCTCGCCTCGCAGGCGTGTCTGCTCGAACGGCAGTACGCGACCCTGCTCGGCAAGCACCTGGTACCCGTGATGGTGGCACCGGTGCCGCACCACGTTTTGCCTTCAGAGCTCGCGCCGCTGCAGATCGTCGACTACGTGCAGGCCAGCGAGGCTTCCGCGTACGCCTTCGCGCGCGCGGCGGCGACAATCCAGCCGGCGCAACAGTTGCCGCACCCGCTTCCCCCGCCGCCGCCCGTTCCACTGTCCTATCTGAACGGTCTACGTGATCGGATCGCCCGTCCGACGCTGACCATGGACGACCAGCTGAGCATCGTCGAGCAGCTGGGTCGCGGGACGCAGGCGGAGGACTCCGAGGAGCGCCGGGCCGCCCGCGAACTGCTGGAGATGTTCTGCCGCCGCACCGACCTCTACGAGTCGGCATCGCGCCGCGCACACGAACATCTTGTGCGCGGCCCGATCCCGCAGCCTCCACCCCAGCAGCTCGCGATGGCCGGTCCGCCGGTCGCGCGGCCTGCCACCGGAACGTCCACCACCGTCAAGGTGCTCGCCTGGATCGGCGCGGCCTTCATCGCGCTGATCGTGTTGATCTGGCTGATGATGCCCACCGAGCCTGTGTGCTACTTCGACACAGCGGTGGGCGCTTACGTTTGCTCCTGACGGTTCAGTGGTCGCAGCAGACGCGCTCGGCCCACTCCGGCTCGTGCCACCAGTGCTTGTTCTCCGCGGACGGGAACGGTTCGAGCGCGGCGGCGGTCGCGAGGAGCTGCGGCTGGTTCTGGTACGGCGCAAGCAGGTCCGGGATGTTGTGGACCTGTCCGCCGACCGCGACCAGCTTCACGTTCGCGGCGGTCTTGATGTCCGCCAAGGGGTTGCCCTCGACGAACGCGATGTCGGCCGGCGCACCGGGTTTGATCGTGCCGAGCGGCAGGCCGAGCCACTTCGCCGGGTTGCGGGTCGCGGTGATGAGCGCTTCCCGTGGCGTGAAGCCGTATTCGACCAGTGCGCGCAGGTTCATGTGCGTGGCGGTGGCCGGGCTGTCGAGCGGTGCGTCGGTGCCGCAGATGACGAAGCCGCCGCCGCGGTGGACCTTCAGGGCGAACTCGACCCAGCCCTGCAGGAGCGCGCGTGACGACGTGCCGGCCGGGGTGCCCTGGTTGTTGGCGTCGGCGAGGTTGCGCTCGTACTCCCACGGCGGGTACAGCACGCGGGTGCGTTCGTCGGTGGCGAGCGACTTGTCCTTGTCGTACAGGGCGCGCGACTGGAACAGGGTGGGCGTCATCGACATGCCGGAGCTGGTGAAGAGCGCGACCACGTCCTGGTAGGCGCGGCCCTGGCGAGTGATCGTGTGGGAGTAGCCGAGGCGGTTGGTGGCGCCGACGTGCTCCATGCCGTCCATGCCGATGTTGGCGGCCGGGTAGAGGTAGTGCGACGACAGCGGGACCTTCGACCGTTGCACGGCGGCTTTCTGCAGTTCGACGGGCAGACGCACGTAGGTCTTGATCATGTCGTAGCCGAGCTCGTTCGCGCGGCGGAGCTCCAGGTCGAGCTGGGCTTTGGAGAGCGTCGGGCGCATGAAGTTGTAGTAGACGCGGGAGCCGTCGACGGCCTCGCCGGTGGCGTAGAACCGGGGCCCGGTGAGGACTCCCGACGCGAGCGCCTCGCGGGTCTCGACCATCTGGTAGACCGGGTCGCCGGGCGAGCGGACGGTCGTGATGCCGTACGCCAGCCACACCAGGCCCTGGCGGGCGCCCCACTGGCGGCCGCGCAGGTGCCAGTGGTTGTGGGCGTCGATCAGGCCGGGGATGGCGGTGAGCTTGCTCGCGTCGACGTCGGCTTTGCCTTTGTGCGGCCGGATCTCCTTGATCTTGCCGTTCTCCAGGACGATGTCGACGTTGTGCTTGAGCTCGTGCGCCTCGCCGTCCCAGTAGGCGCCGACGCGGATCACCTTGCTGGCCGGGGCTTTCGGCCGGCGCCAGGTGAGGTCGTGCCGGATCGTGGTGACCTTGCCGTCCAGAGTGGACTTCCGGATCCGGCCGTTGTTCAGGTACACGAGCGCGTCGTTTCCGTGCCACGCCAACGAGTCCGTGACCTCGCGCGTGACCTGGCCCGGTTCGCCCTGAGGCGTGCCCTTGGCGTCGACCCGTACGACCCAGGCGACGCTCTCCACGACGAACGCGATGTGCTTGCCGTCCGGCGACCAGACGGGGCCGTCGTCGCCGCGCGTGGCGATCGACCGGAACGGCATCGGTTCCGCGTACTTGAGCTCGCCGGTGGTCAGGTCGATGCTCAGGATCTGGCTGGTGCCCTCGCGGAACCGGCGCGAGAACGGCTTCACCGCGGCCAGCGCGACCGTGTTGCCGTCCTTCGACCAGGTCGGCCGGCCTGGCTGGAACAGCGTGGGCGTGAGCTGACGGCGGCTCTGCTGGTCCGCGATCCAGACCTGACCGTCGTGGTCGAGGTAGGCGACCTTGGTGCCGTCCGGCGAGAACCGCGGCGCGGTCTGCGCGTGTGGTGCCGGCGCGAAAGCCTTGTCCTCCCCCGTTTTCAGGTCGCGCACCCACAGCTGCGCGACACCGCTGCGGTCGCTCGCGTAGACCAGCCTGGTCCCGTCCGGCGAGAAGTCCGGGTCGGAGTCGAAGTACTTGCCGTCGGTGAGCTTCGTGGCCTTGCCGTTGCTCAGCAGGTAGACGGCGTTCAGCGCGCGGAACGCGATCTTCGTGCCGTCCGGTGACACCACCGGGCTCGCAATCCCCTTGACCGGGCCGCCGGTGAGGTTCCTGGTGCGGGGCTGCCGCCTCTTCGTGCGCACCGGGACCGCGACCTCGAACGGGATGTCCTTTGTAGACGTTCCGGTGCGGAGCTTGATCTTGCCGTCCGCGGTGTAGAGAACGCTGTCGCCGTCCCAGATCGGCGCGAACCCGAAGACGTCCTCGTTGCTGGTGACCGCCGTCGTGCCGAGCATCAGGTCGGCCTGGCCGGGTCGGCTTCGCGTGTAGCTGGGCTGGTCGCCGGGCCCGAACGCGGCCCCGAACAGCTGGAACCCCGCGGGCGCCGTGACCAGTCGCTCCCGCTTGCCGTCCAGTGTCACGACGTCGATCGCGTTGTTGCCGACCGCGAAGATGATCCGCTTGCCGTCCTTGGACCACTGCGGCGCCGCGGCCTCGTCCGGCACCCCGGTGAGCTGCGTGATCGCGCCGGACTTCACGTCCAGCACGTGCACGCCGTAGCTGCCGGCGCGGTCGCTGACGAACGCGATCTTCGTGCCGTCCGGCGAGAAAGCGGGCTCGCGGTGGTCGTACCTGCCTTGTGTCAGCTGCTTGATGCCACCGTTCAGGCTGGTGACGTACAGGTGGTAGTTGCCGTCTCGATAGGACTGGAACGCGATCTGGTCACCCGGCCCGAAGCTCGGCAACGTGGCGTCCTGCAGCTCGTCGGTCAGTTTCCGCGCCCGGCCGCCCGTCGCCGGCAGCACCCAGATCGCGGTGACGAGGTCGATCGCGAGCCACTTGCCGTCTTTCGACCGCGACACCGAGATGTTGGTGCCCTGCGTCAGCTTCACGCCATCGGCACCTGCTTGTGCGGTACCGATGGTCAACGTGGACGCGGCGGTGGCGACGGCGGCCGCCTGCCCGGTGCGTGTCAGCAGTTCGCGGCGTGACAGATCCATGGCGTGGCACTCCCCCGGCGTTGATCCCCTAGGAGATCCACCCTGCCACCGCTCAAGCCGCGCACATCGGCCATTCGGTCTAGCGTCCGCTCCGTGGACTCGCCTCGACGTTCTTCTTGAGCCGCCCGAGGTCCGCGGCGATACTGCGCCGCACCTGCCACCGCATCAACGGCTCGGCCACCGCGAAGAACCCGCCGGGCGACCCGGTGGCCCGGATCGCCACCTTCGTCCCCTCGGGCACGTCCTCCAGCTCGTACCGCACGACCATCGGGAACGGCTTCTCGACCTTCATCTCGACGAGCCGGCCGGGTTCGTGCGCCGTCACGACATAGCCGTAGTCGAACGTGCGCCCCAGGAACTTCGCCGTGCGGACAACAGTCGCCCCTGCTTCGAGCGGCCCCGGCTGCTCAGGCCGGCTGGCGGTGATCCCACCCGTCCACGCGAGATCGTTGGCGGGATCGAACATGTACGCCGCGACCTCGCCCCGCGGCCTGCGCACGACGACCTCGGGCCGCACCTCCACGCTCATACCCGGACGCTAGTCCCACCAGAACGCCCACGCACCCTGCCCGACCAGGCGGTCCGCGTAGGCGTCCAGCGTGGGCGCGTCCAGGTTCGACCAGATGTTGTCCGGGCACAACGCGAAGTGCTCCGCCGCCACCAGCAACGCCTCATCCCGCGACTGCGGCGGCGCGGCCACGCTGAGGTGCAACGTGTCGTGCCCCTGCACCCCGACCACCCGCGCACCGAACCGCACCTCCCAGTCGCGGATGACGGCGACGACCTCCCCCATGTCACCGACGTAGTTCGCGGGCCCGGACCACCCCATCTCACCCAGCGCGTCCGCACCCCGATCCGCCGCCACGAGCCCGAGCCGCATCCGGGGATCGCCACCGAGCAGACTCGCCGCCAGCGCGAACGCCGCCCCGCCCGGATCCCCGGTGATCGGCAAGGCGGGCGCGAAGCCGGGCCAGTCCCGCCCGAACGGCGCCGTGACGTCGTCCTCTTCGTCTTCCTCGACGTACTCGTACCACCACTTCGGCAGCAGAACCGCGGGATCGTGCTCACCGGACCCCGCGGACACCAGCTCACCGCTGTCCCACGGCCCGTCCTGCCCCAGCACCAACGGCCACAGCCCGGGCTTCTCGCGTGCGATCGTCAGCCACTGGTCGGGCGTGGCCGGTCCGCGGCTCACCCACAACGCCGACGCACCGTCGCCGTGCACGATGTGGCCGGGCGGCAGTGCCAGCCCTTGGAGACGATCTTCGAGACTCACGCGCGCACGTTAGCGGGATTTGATGTTCATCGTGGCGAGCTCGACGGTCTCGGCGATCCTTCGTTGCCGGGTCTCCGGTTTGCGCGCCTGCACGACCCACTCGCTGATGAGCCGCTGCGAGGACGGCGCGAACGCATCGAAGTTCCGGCTTGCCGCGGGGTTGTCCGCGAGGGCGGCTTTGAGGTCGTCCGGGGTGCGGATCTCCCATCGGCCGGTGGCCTTGGCGTGGTCGATCAGCTCCTGGCCTTCAGGTGTCATCAGCCCGGCCGCGGTCATCCGCGCGGCCCGCTCGCGGTTCTTGGCGCTCCAGCCGCTGGAGGACCTGCGCGGGCTGAACCGCAGCGCCGAGCTGTGCTGGTCCTGCTTGCGGTGGTGGCTGTCGATCCAGCCGAAGCACAGCGCGTGCTCGATCGCCTGCTCGTAGCGGATCGTGCTCACCGGGCTGTCCTTGTGGTGGATCAGCAGCCACACCTCCTTCTCGCTGCCGGCGTTGCTCGCGAGCCAGGAACGCCAGTCGTCGGTGGTGGTGGCGAGGAACGTGTTCATGAACCCAGCATCGCCCGCAAAGTGCTCATCAACTGAGCACTTTGCGGGGGAGACGTGCCGAGGCTGGATGGTGAGCACATCTCGCGGACCGCGCCGGCGCCTTGATGCGGTGCGTCTTCCCGTAACTCGCCAGGAGCAGGTGCCGGGCGTGTGCTCGCAACGTGCCAGGCCAGGCGCCGAGCCCGCCCGAAACCCGCCAGGGCCAAATGTCGAGGGCCTCCCTTGGAACGCGCCAGCGACTGGATGCCGCGCGCCTCCCCACAGCACGCCAGGGCCAGACGCCGGGCGCACCGGAACTCGCCAGGGCCAAACGTCGAGGAGCTCCCTTGGTACGCGCCAGCGACTGGATGCCGCGCGCCTCCCCCACCACGCCAGGGCCAGGCGTCGAACGCACCGGAACTCGCCACGGCCAGATGCCGACCGCATCCCGTACGACGCACCAGGACCAGACGCCGAGCGCTTCCCCGAAACACACCCGAGCCAGACGCCGAGCGCCTCCCCGCAACGCGCCAGCGTCTAGATGCTGAGCGCCTCCCGCGGAACGCTCCAGCACCAGACGCTGAGCCCCCGCAACACGCCGGAGTCGGACGCCGAACGCATTCCGCGGAATTCGCCCGCACCAGACGCCGAGCACCCCCGCAACGCGCCCACCGGCAAAGCCACAGCAGCGCCTAGAGGACGAGGGCGCCTTCGATTCGGGCCACCATCGCGTCCTCGGAGTCCACGACCACGCCGTCGGCCTCGGCCACCTCGCGGCTGATCGCCAGCACGGCGCGCGGGAAGGACGCGGCGTCCTCGGGTGAGCGGGCCGCGAGGATCTTCATCGAGCGGCGCAGGGCTTCGAGGATGACGGGCTCGATCTCCTCGTCGGTGCCGGCGGGCACGGACGGGCGGGCGCCGCCCAGGACGGTGCGGAGGTCGGGTGAGAGGTGGGACATCGCGCGCAGGCCGGCGAAGCGTTCCTCCAGCACTGGGCCGGGGTCGGCGTGGGAGACCAGCAGCATGGCGCCGTACACGGCGGTGCGCAGCGTGCGGCTCTCCTCGTCGGTGTAGAAGATCATGGGCCCCACCCTATGTCGGCTCGTCGGGACGTCGGTCAACGGTTGTGGCCGTTCCGGCTCTTGTTCCGGAACGGCGGGCGCCGGAAGCGTGACCTGCATGAAAACGTTAAGCAGGTCGCTCACAGCGGCCGCGGTCTTGATATCAGGACTCGTGGTCCCGGCTGCGGTTGCCTCTCCAACGCAAACTGGGACCGTCCTCATCACCGGTGACCGCGTGAACGTCGTCACACTGCCGGGCAAGCCACCTAACGTCGTGATCAAACCCGCGCCCGGACGCGAGCGGATGCCGTTCCTGAAGCAGGTCGACGGGCAGAGCGTGTCGGTCATCCCGTTCGACGCTCAGCAGCTCGTCATCAACGGCGTGCTGGACGCGAAGCTGTTCGACGTCACCAAGCCACCGCACAAGGTCATCATCCGGTACACCGACGACCAGCTCAGGTCCGCCACCCCGACCGAGAACCTGTGGCAGCAGATCAACCCGCACGCCCCGAACCAGGCAGCGACACTGCCCGGCATCAAGAAGGTCTCCCCCGACCGGCTGCTCAAGCCGCTCGACCAGGAGAGCGTCCAGCAGATCAAGGCACCGAAGGCCTGGCAGAAAGGCCTCACCGCGAAAGGTGTGAAGGTCGCCGTCCTCGACACCGGCGTGGACCAGAACCACCCGGACCTGAAGGGCCGCATCAAGGCCACGAAGGACTTCACCAGCGAAACCGACGCCACCGACGAGCACGGCCACGGCACGCACGTCGCCGGCATCATCGCGGGCTCGGGACCGGAGCCCGGTACGGCACCGGACGCGGACCTGTTGATCGGCAAGGTCTGCGGGCAGTACTTCTGCGAGGAGTCTGCGGTCATCGCGGGTATGCGGTGGGCGGCCGAGCAGGGCGCCAAAGTGGTCAACCTGAGCCTCGGCGGCGAGGCGACGGACGGCACCGACGACCTCAGCCAGGAGCTGAACGCGTTGAGCGCCAAGTACAACACGCTTTTCGTTGCCGCGGCGGGCAACGAAGGGCGCACCGAGTCGGTCGGCAGCCCGGCGGCGGCGGACGCGGCGCTGGCGGTCGCGAGCGTCACGAAGGACAGCCAGCTCAGCTACTTCTCCAGCCGCGGCCCGCGCATCGACGGCGCGGTCAAGCCGGAGATCAGCGCTCCCGGTCATGCGATCAAGGCGGCGCGAGCGCAGAACACCGGCATGGGCTACCCGATCAACGACCGGCACACCCTGGCCAGCGGCACGTCGATGGCCACCCCGCACGTCACCGGCGCAGCGGCGATCCTGGCCGGCCAACACCCGGACTGGTCCCCCGCACGCCTCAAGGCCGCGCTCACCAACACCGCGGACCCGTTCAACGCCAACGTGTTCGAGCAGGGCACCGGCGTCGTGAACATCGACAAAGCCACGAAGACCCAACTCACCGCCGAACCGGCGACGTTGAAGGACCAAGGCACGATCACCTACCGCAACGACAGCGCGAAACCGGTCAAACTCACGATCACCAAGCCCGACGACGTAGAAGCCGACCGGACCACCATCGAAGTCCCGGCCAAGGGCTCCGCGACCGCGACGTTCAAGACGAAGAGCGACGCCGGCCTGATCATCGCGCGGGACAACAACAACGTCATCCGCACAGCGATCTCCACGAGCAAGAAGACCGAACCCACCGCCAAGATCAAGGTGCAGACGATCGACCGCAAGGGCTCGCCGAACGGCACCGGCGGCTACGGCTTCATGGTCGCGATGGCCAACCACACCAACAAGAAGCTCTACGCGGGCGGCATCGGCAACGGCCGCGCGCTGCAGGGTGAGATCCCGCAGGGCCGCTACACGGTCTACTCGTGGGTGCCGAGCCCGATCGACGGCCGGCCGCCGTGGGAGCCGTCGCAGACCGTCGTGGCGCGGGACGTCACGGTCGGCCCGGACGGCGCCGAGGTCACCCTCGACGCGCGGCAGGGGCAGCGACTCCAGGCCACGGTCAACGGCGCCAAGGGCACCGGCCTCATCGGCACGAGCCTGGGCACGGTGAACGGATCGGCGTTCGCGAGCCAGGGCGACGAGGTCTACGCGGCTCCCGGCAGCGCGGAAGGCATGATCTTCACCGCCGTCCACTTCGTCAGGAACGTCCCCGGCAGCACGACCTGCGGCGGAGACACGAGCCCGTGCGCGATCGCGGTCACCAGGGAGAACGGGCTGACCGCGACTTTCCCGGCCATCAAGGACGGCGACCTGGCCAAGGTCACGGCCACGATCGGCAAACCGGCCACGAGCGGTCAGTGGATCGTCTTCGCGGAACACCCGCTGTCCACCCCACCGTCGGGCGACGCCGCGGAGAACGTCCAGTTCCCCGGCAAGCACACGACCTACTACCACTCCAGCGGCGACGTCGAGTGGTGGTCGGGCCAGGTGCTGGACGGGGCAGTCGTGCAGGCGCAGACCTGGCGTCCCTACGCCAACAGCCAGTCGTACGAGGAGAAGTGGAGCCACGGCGCGCTCGGCCCGGCTGTCACCTCGACCCGGCACGACCGCCGCGGCAACGTGATCACGGTGGACCTGGCGTTGCTGACCGACTCGACACCAGGCCACTACGGCGCGGCCGAGGAGGGCCGGACCGAGTTGCGCCGCAACGGCAAGCTCGTCGACGGCACCCAGTACGCGGACGGCGGCACGTTCCAGGTGCCGCCGGAGAAGGCCCGCTACCGCCTGGAAGCCACCACCAAGACCGTCCAGACGGCCTGGGAGTTCGACTCGGCACACAGCACCGGAGCACTCCCCCTAACCGCAGTCCGCTTCGAGGACCGCAGCGGCACCAACATCCCGTTCCGACTCGACAAGACGCCCACGGCCGGTCGAACCAAGAAGCTGACCGTGGACGTGTCCTACGACGACGGAGCGACGTGGCAACCGGCGTCGTACGTGCTGCTCGGCGACCGCGGACTTCTGCTGAAAGTGAAATCCGGCCCGGTCTCGCTCAAAACACGTGTGATGGACGTCTACGGCAACTCGGGCGAACAAACCCTCATCCGTGCGTTGACATAAATTGGATGTGAGAACTCAGGAGGATGAGCGATGACGACCACCGCGACCCGACCCCGCATCACGGTACGGCGGGTGGTCTTCACGCTCGTCCTCCTGACGGTCACCACGCTGCTGTTCTGGGTGCCGTTCGAGGGCCTGTTCGCGGCCAGCGCGGAGTGGCCCGACCCGGTCCGCCCGATCGCCGCGGTGATCTTCGCCGGCGCAGCGATCGCGATGATCGTGTTGTTCACGCAGAGGAACAGCGACCGGGCCGCACGCATCTCCCAGTTCCTGCTCGGCTTCGTGTGGATCGCGTTCGTCTGGACGCTCATCACCGACGTCGTCAGGCTCGCCCTGGTCGTCGGCGGCGTGGAGAACCCGTTCCGCTCCCGCCTGATCGCCGTGATGCTGGCCCTCCTCATCGCCACGATCACCGCGTACGGCGTCTACGAGGCCATGCGCGTGCCGCGGATCAAGCGCCAGAACGTCACGATCCCGCGCCTCGACCCGGCGTTCGACGGCCTGACCGTCGCGGTCATCACCGACACCCACTACGGCGCCATCAACCGCGCGAAGTGGTCCAAGGGCATGGTCGACGCGGTCAACAAGCTCAACGCCGACGTCGCCGTGCACGTCGGTGACATCGCGGACGGCACCGCCGAGCAGCGCCTCGAACAGGCCACCCCGCTCGGCGACGTCAACACCGAGCACCGCTTCTACATCACCGGCAACCACGAGTACTACTCCAACGCGCAGGGCTGGATCGACCTGATGACCCGCCTGGGCTGGAAGGCGCTGCACAACGAGCACGTGACGCTGGAGCGCGGCGACGCTCGCCTGGTGTTCGCGGGCATCGACGACATCACCGCCGACCACTCCGGCGAGCCCGGCCACTCCGCCGACCTCGCCCAGGCGTTGCACGGCACCGATTCCACCGCACCGGTCGTGCTGCTCGCACACCAGCCGTCGGAGATCAAGAAGGCCATCGAGGCCGGCGTCGACCTGCAGCTGTCCGGCCACACGCACGGCGGCCAGATCTGGCCGTTCCACTATCTCGTGCGGCTGCAGCAGCCGGTGGTCGCCGGGCTGAGCCGCCACAGCGACCGCACGCAGCTCTACACCAGCCGCGGCGCCGGCTTCTGGGGTCCGCCGATGCGCGTGTTCGCGCCCAGCGAGATCACCTTGCTCACGCTCAAAGCGAGTTGAGGTGCCCGCTGTCGTTGAACCGCACCAAAGCCGGTGACTTGCCCGTCGTGTAGCGGATGACGGTCAACGCCGCGTTGTCGTGGTTCAGCGTCAGCCACCGCTCGGGCGGCGCGTCCAGCGCGTCCCGCACCAGCCAGCTGATCAGGAACGAGTGCGTCACGACCAGCACCGGACCGTCGCCGGGCCGGGCGAACCGCGTCTCGGCCTCGTGCGCCAGAGCCGGCCCGCGCGTGCGCTCGGACTCGGGGAACTGGTCGAAGAACTCGTCGTGATCAGGGACGAAGTGCGGCACGAAGTCGTCCGCGGCGGCTTCAGCCCGGCAGGGCACCTTCAACACCGACGCGATGATCGACGCGGTTTCCACGGCACGAGGTAGCGGACCGTGGTGCACCGCCGCGAAACCCGTGCCCCGCAAGCGTTCCGCGAGCAGCTCGGACTGCTTGCGGCCGCGTGCGGTCAACCTCGATTCGTCCTTCGTCGCCTCGCCGTGCCGGACCAGATGCAGTTCACGCGTCACGCCGTGCAGTCTGCCTTGATGGCGCTGGCGGCGTGATGGGCGTAGGTCGGTCCGCTGCTGTTCCAGTCCTGACCTCGGCTGACGAGCTGCACCGTGAGATTTCCGCTGGCCTTGAACTTGCCGGCGCTGACCCACTGACCGCGCTTGTCGACCTGCTTGATCGCGAACGACGCCATCGGGGTGCCGCCGACACCGTTGCGGTCGAAGACGAAGTACACGGTCGGGTTACCCCCGACCTCCTGGAGGTTGCCGTTGGGCACGTGCACCGACACGTCGCACGTGCCGGACGCGGCGAACGTGTAGAGGCCGTAGGCGGAGGTGTCGTCGCGGCGGGCGTCGCCGGACATCGGGATCGACACGTACGTCGAGCCGCACTTGCCGTCGCCGTGGTCGACCCAGCCCTTCTGGCCGTCGCGGTACGAGCCGACGCTGGAGTAGCTGCCGCAGCCGGGGCCCGCGGTGAACGACTTCGCACCGCCAGGTGGGTTGCCGTTGTTCGGCGGCTGCTGCTGCACCGGCTGAGTCGTCGTCGGCGGGATCAGACCGAGCGCGGACGACGCGAGCGTCGGGTTCATGCTGTTCGACGGCGCCGCCGACGACTCGTCCGGCAACGGTTCCGGCGGCGTGATGAGGCCGGGGATGTAGCTGTGCGAGGGCTGCGCGACGTCGGTGGTGTTCTCGCCGGACCCGCCGCTGAACGTCAGGACCGCGATTCCAGTGAGGGCGAGCAGTGCGGCGACGAGGGCGATCGCGGCGACGCGCGGCCTGATGGGGTGGCCCGGCGGCTTCTCCTCCGGAGCCGGTGCATCGCCCGCGCTCGCCCAGCGTTCGGCGCCCCTGGCGCGAGCAGCCGCCATCAACTCCGGGTCGGGAACCCGGATGCGGTCGGTCGGTTCGTCGGGGAACTGGGTCGGCACGGAGCGCAGTGTGCCAGCACGTCAGGACCACTCGAACGCGTGGTTCTTTCACGAACGTGTCGTTTGGACTCAATTAACCGCACGCCGTGTAGGCCGGTGCTCACTTTCGTCTACGTTCCGTCACGGGACCGGTCCCCACCGGCCCCCGCAATCCTGACCCGTGAGTCAGGGGAGGCGGGGCATGAGGTTCGGCGTGCTGGGCACCGTGGTGATGTGGCACGAGGGGCGCGAGATCTCGTTGAGCAGTGCCCATCAGCGAACAGTGTTAGCTGCGTTGTTGTTGCAGCACAACCGTGTTGTGCCGCTCGAGAAGTTGATCGACGCGCTGTGGGATTCCGCGCCGCCGCCGACCGCCCGCAACATCGTCCAGGGCTGCGTCTCGCACCTGCGCACACTGCTCGCGCCGGACCCGGAAATCAGGATCATGCACCGGCTTCCTGGTTACGTTTTGGAGACGCCTGCAGAACGCCTTGATCTCACGGCGTTTCGGACCCTCGCAACCGATCCAGAACACTTGCGAGAGGCACTCACGTTGTGGCGCAACGACCCTCTCGCCGACGTACCCGGTCTGCACGCGCAACGCGCCGCCCTGAACGAGGAACGACTAGGGGCGCTGGAACGCTGTCTCGATCACGAGATCCGGGCCGGCGCACACCGTGAGGCCATCCCCGAGCTCACGGCCTTGGTGCGCGCACATCCGTTGCGGGAAGGCCTGCACGGGCTGCTGATGCGCGCGTTGCACCGGGCGGGGCGCGGGAGCGAGGCGCTGCAGGCGTTCCACGACGCGCGCCGCGTGCTGGGCGACGAGACCGGTTCCGAGCCGGGGCCTGAGCTGCAGACGGTGTTCCAGCAGATCCTGCAGCCGGCCTGCCGGATCCTGCCGCGCCAGCTGCCCGCCGCACTGCCGGGATTCGTGGACCGGCGCGTCGATCTCGGCGACGGACCGGTCACGGTGATCACCGGCCAGCGAGGCCTCGGCAAGACGGCGCTGGCGTTGCACTGGGGGCATCGGCAGGTCTGCCCGGACGGACAGCTGTTCGCCGATCTCACATTGCGCAGCTCGTTCGAGTCGTTGCACGGCATGGTGTCCACGTTGATCGACAGTCCATTGCCGACTGATGAACACGCGCTCGCCGCGTTGTACCGGAGTCTGCTGGCGGGCAAGCGGATGGTGGTCGTGCTGGACAACGCCCAGTGCGCGGAGCAGGTGATCCCGTTGCTGCCGGGCACCCCCACGTGCCGGGTGCTGATCACCAGTCGCGATCGGATGGACGCCTTGGCGATCAGCCATCACGCGACGCGCGTGCGGCTCGGGCCGTGGTCGGACAGCGAGTCGCGTGACCTGCTGGTCGCCCGGCTCGGGCCCGACCTGGTCCGGTCGGAGCCGCGCGCGACGGCGGAGCTCATCCGGTTCTGCGCCGGAAACCCGCGGGCGCTGGCAACGGTGGCGAGCCGGGTGCGGCCGCACCTCCCGCGCACCGCCGCCTGCCGGGACGCGGAGAGGTGGGCGCTCAGGACCGTGACGATCAGGACAGGGCGTCGATCAACGCCAGATCTGGTGGGACCAGCGTCGTCGACAGCACAAGTTCCCGCATGAGGTTGTCGTTGAGCGCGTTGCCGACGGGCTCGCCGACCTCTTCGCGGACGAGCCCCGCCACGCCCTCGCGCGACAACCGCGCCCGCACCGCCGCGACCATGTGCTCGACCTTCTTGTGGCTCCACGCCTCCTCTGGCCGGAGCTCGGCCATCACCTCGGCGACGTGCTGGCGGGCCAACGGCTGAGGGTTCGCCTCGTGCATGAGGTAGCGCTGTCCGAGCACGACGAGGAGCAGCCGTTCGTCGTCGGTCAACCTCCAACGGCGCGGAGGCTCCGTCACGGCACCGTGCGGGACGGCGGGCTGGCCGCCATCGGGACCGGCCACGAACAGCTCCAGCAGGTGCTCGCGGTCGCGTGTGCCGCGGATGAACAACGGCGTGTAGCCGTCGGCCAGCGGTACCGCGTCCTCCTCCGGGAACAGCCACCGCGACTTCGGCAACCGGATCGGCAGCCGGCCGAGGTTGCTCACCCACCAGGCACCGTCGCGGCACGTCAACGCGCCGTGCCGGCGTGACACGCGCAGGTCGCTCTCGCCGACGCAGATGTCGACCTCTGGCCGGTTCCGGCCGAACACCACCGTGTGGCCGTCGACCGGAGCACTGTTGACCCGGCCCGTGACCGCCAGCGCGACGATCCCGCCGGGCACCGTCTTCGGCACCTGCCGTGCCAGGCTCTCGTACACCACGGCTCCCCTGGAACATTCTCGTCCGAACAAATTTCTCGCAGTGTGCACCCATCTGCCGGGGACCCGTCCCTAAGATCCCAGTTCGTGGTTGGGCGCACTATCGCGGAGCGATATCGGCTCGAGGAGCACCTCGGCTCGGGTGGCATGGGCGAGGTCTGGCGAGCGACGGATCTTCAGCTCGACGAAACAGTCGCGCTCAAGCGGCCCAGGGAGGGCGACGCACGGCACGAGGCCCGCATAGGCGCCGAGCTGAGCCATCCGAACGTGATCACGGTGCACGGCACGGTGACCGACGGCGCCGAGCAGTGGCTGGTGATGGAGTACCTGCCGTCGCGGTCGCTGTCGGAGATCATCGAGGCGGACGGCCCGATCACCCCGCAGCGCGCCGCGAAGATCGGCGCGCAGCTCGCGGACGCGCTGGCCGCCATGCACGAGAAGAACATGGTTCATCGCGACGTGAAGCCCGGCAACGTCCTGGTCGCCGACAACGACGTGACGAAGCTCAGCGACTTCGGCATCTCACGCTGGGCCGAGCAGACGCGCGTCGGTGGCGGTGACGTGGCGGGCACCGCCGCCTATCTGGCGCCGGAGGTCGCGGACGGACACGAGGCCCGGCCGGCGTCGGACGTCTTCGCGTTGGGCGCCACTCTCTTCGCCGCCGTCGAGGGCACTTCGCCGTGGGGCTCCCCGGACGCCGGGTCCTCGGAACAGCTGCGGCGTGCCAAGGCCTACGACATCACGCCCGCGCGGCACTCCGGGCCGTTCGGTGATCTGCTGGCGCAGCTGATGCGGCAGAACCCGCAGGAGCGCCCGGCCACCGAGAACGTGCGGGCGATGCTGGAGGGGGCCGAGCTCCCGAACCCCAAGCGCCGCAAGGCGATCATCATCGGCGCGGCACTCGTCACCGCGGCCGCCGTGGCCGTCGCGGCGGTGTTCTACCTGCAGCCCACCAGCGGCACCATGGGTGACGCGTACTCGATGAACGTGTGCGGGCTGGCGAGCAACGACGTCCTCGGGCGATTCAACGCGCACAAGGTCACCACCGACGAACTGGACTCGTACTACTTCGACAGCTGCATGACGTGGATGGCGTTCAGCGCCCAGGACGAGGACGACGCGGTCCGCGTGTCGTACGAGGTCAAGCTGTTCGCCCCGTTCGAGCCTCCCGAGCAACGGGGAGAGCTCGGCCAAGTCACGCGCACCGAGTCCACGGACACGATGTGCGCGAACAGGATCAAGCTCGTCGACGGCAACGCCGTCAACGTGTGGGCGGAGCACATCGGTGGTCCCTCCCGCCCGCTGTGCGACATCGCCGACGCCGCCGCCGCGAACGCCCGCGCCGTGCTGGCGGACGGACAGATCCCCCGGCGTGGCGAGCCGTGGCCTCGTGCGTCGCTGGGCGGCGTCAACGTGTGTCACCTGTTGGAGCGTTCTGACGTCGCGGACCAGCTCGGCGTCGAGGCGGCGCCCTATCCCTACGCGGAACGCCCGCTGGGCAGTTGCGGCTGGGACGCGAACCCTCGCCAGATCGTCGTGCAGTCCACCAGGGAAGGGCCGCTCGACCCGGCGAAGGACGGCGAACACGTCAACGTCGGCGGTGGCCGGCTGGCCTACTTCGAGACCAAGGCACGAGACGACGACAACTGGCCGAACAGCTGCGCGGTCGACATCGAGCAGCGGGTCGCCCGGGAGAAGGACCCGAAGAAGGTCGAGATCCTGACCGTGATCCTGTCCGACTCGAAGGTCATCGATCCGGAAGTGCTGTGCCCCGGCGCGATCAAGCTGGCGAACGCCGCAGCCTCCCGACTCCCCCAGCCCTGAGCCTTCTCGCCCCACGAACCCCGCCCCCGGCTCCCCGAGCCATAGGCCCCTGTGTCTTCCCTCTGCGCGGCGCCGCGCCTAGGGTGCCCGCCATGCCCTCAGGTAGACAGGCCGTCGTGCTGCTTGCCGCCCTCGTGGCGGGTTGTGGCACGACGATCGCTGGTTCCCCGGTAGCAGGACCGTCGTCACCGCAGACGTCGTCGTCTCAGACCGTGTCCGTCGTGACGACGACGCCACCGCCGTCGAGCAGCAGCGTTCCTCCGTCGAAGCCCGTGCAACCTCCGCCTGCTCCTCCCGCGTTGTTCGGCAACCCCAATGGCACCGCCGCGGTCCCACCGGAGGCCAAAGGCGAGGACACCTCCAAGCCCACCCGCGTGATCGGCACCGGCACGCCCGCCTCCTGCACCTCTCAGGCCGTCACGGACGCGCTCGCCGCCGGCGGGGTCATCACCTTCAACTGCGGGCCGCAGCCGCACACCATCCCGCTGGCCGCGACCGCCAAGGTCCGCACGCGGACGATCCTCGACGGCGGCGGCCGGATCACGTTGAGCGGCCAGGGACAGCGCCGCGTGCTCGACCAGAACGGGCCGCGGCTGGTGGTCCAGAACATCACGCTCGCCGACGGCAACTCGACCGGCGACGCCTCCGACGGCGGGGGCGGCGGCGCGATCATGGTGCGCGGCGGTCAGCTCAAGGTCGTGAACTCCCGTTTCGCCAACAACAAGTGCGACACCAACGGCCCCGACCTCGGCGGTGCGGCGATCCGCGTCACCGACTGGGCCCAGAAGGTGCCGATCTACGTCGTGAGCAGCACGTTCGAGGGTGGTGTGTGCTCCAACGGCGGAGCGCTCAGCAGCATCGGCGCGACGTGGGTCGTGCTCAACTGCCTGATGAAGGGCAACAAGGCCATCGGCAAGGGCGCCAACCCGGCGCGCCCAGGCACGCCGGGTGGTGGCAGCGGTGGCGCGATCTACAACGACGGCAACACGTTCACGCTGCGGATCGCCGGCTCGTTGATCGAGGACAACCAGGCCAACGAGGGCGGCGGCGCGGTGTTCTTCGTCAGCAACGACAAGTCGGGCTCGATGTCGGTCGAGGGCTCCACGCTGCGCCGCAACCCGAGCCTCGGTTTCGAGACCATCAAGGGGATCTTCTACCTCGGCACGGGCGAGAAGCCGAAGGTCACTGCCTCGACGATCCAGTGAGCCTGCCCGCCACGAGCAGCAGCACCAGCCCGAGCACACACATCGTGAAGCTGAAGCCGTAGACCCAGCGGAAACCCAGCTGCTGGGAGACGCCGAGCAGCGCTCCCGCGATCATGCCGCCGACGATCTGGGTGTTGCTGAACATCGTCGTGGCGTGGCCGGGGCGGCCGGGGTCGAGGCTCTGGAAGTAGGTGATGCCCACACCCATGATCAACGAGATGACGGTGGCGTGCAGCAGCTGCGCGGCCATCACCTGCCAAACGGAGTCGGTGAACACCATCAGGCCGTGGTAGCTCAACGAGATCGCAGCGCCGATGAGCACGAGCTTGTGCTGCGACATCCGGTTGGCCAGGGAGCCGAACCACAACATCATCGGGATCTCCAGCGCCGCGCACAGGCCCATCGCGAGGCCGGCGTCACCGGCGGTGCCGTGGAGTTCCGTCGTGATGAACAACGGCAGACCGCCGACGGCGAGAGAGATCGCGCCCTGCAGGAACGTGAACGCGACCGAGGCCACGTACATCTCGCCACGCGCGGACCCACCCGCTTCTTCTGTCTTCTCCTCTTCCGGCACCGCGGTGGGGACCGGCAGGGTGAGGGCGAGCACTGCGACGCCGAGCTGGAGCAAGGCCGTGGAGGCGAAGAGGCCCACCCAGCCGGTCTTCGCGACGAGCAGCGCGGCCACCGGCGGCCCGGCGACCCACGCGACGGAGAGCAGCGTGCGCAGGACGCTGACGACCATCGACGGGCCCTTGGAGACCTGCCGGCCGTACGCGAAGAGCTGCGGCAGCAACGATCCCGTGATCGCCACGAAGATCACCGCGGTGCCGAGCAGGAACCAGTAGTCGCGCAGCACGGTGAACAGGCCGTACCCGATCGCGCCCGCGACACCACCCGCGGCGAGCATGAACCGGCGCTGCACCCGGCCGTCGGACAGTCTGCCCATGATCGTGCTGGCGACCACCTGCGCGAGCGGGCTGACGATCAGGAAGAAGCCGAGCTGCAGCGGCGTGACCTTGACCTCGGACGTGAGGAACAGCGAGAAGAACGGCAACGCGAACGCCATCGACACGCCAGACACGACGCTGATGACGGAAAGCTGGAGGAAGGTGCGGGAAAGGAGTGGAGAGGAGGGTCTCTCCCGAAGTGCCGTCACCCGCTCATCGTGCTTGTTGACCGGTCAATCAGGAAACTAAATTTCCCATTATGCGGGCAACATCTCACACGATGACGACAGCGCCGTCCCTGCGGTGATCTCCACCACCCCTGAGCAGGCCGGATCCGGTCATCTCGACCACCTGGCAACCGCCGAAGAACATGCTCGGCGCGCGGAAATACGTCACCGGGAGTTCGCTTTCCGGTCGAATTCCCGGTTCGACGTGCAAATGATCTCCACCGAGGTGCAGCCGGGGTGCGTCGACGGCGTCCTGGGCGGGCATGCCGCGGTCGAGGACGTTCACGAGCACCTGCAGGATCGCGCCGCAGATCCGGCTGGAACCCGCGCTGCCGAGCACGAGCTCCGCGCCCCTGTTGTTCGTGACGATGGTCGGCGACATCATCGACGGCAGCCGGTCGCCGGGCACGTGGCTGAAGAACCCCTCGGGCGACAGGTCCTCCTCGCCCATCATGTTGTTCAGGTGCACGCCGGCGATCGAGATGCCCGAGCCCGCGCCGTTCGTCGTCGTGACCGAGCAGGCCGTGCCGTTCGCGTCGAGCACCGAGATGTGCGTGGTGGAGCCCAGCCGGTTCAGGTGCGTCTTCGGGGCGGCCATCGCGCGGATGAGGTCCTGCTGCGACGGGTTGTCCGGCAACGCTTCCAGCATCTGCGCGAGGAGCGCGCCGCCGGCCGCGGGTGGCGGGTTCGTGTGGATGTCGCGGCCGCGGTGCCGCACGTGCAGCGGTTCGCGTTCGACGACCTCGTAGGCGGCGAGGTCCGCGCGGGTGAGGTCGCCGCCGTTGCCGCGGATGGTGTCGGCGATCTCCGCCGCGATGTCGCCGGTGTAGAACGGGGCGGCGCCGTCCTGGCCGAGCCGTTCGAGCGCCTCGGCGACCTCGGGCTGGACGAGGAGATCGCCTTCCTCGAACGCGGTGAGGCCCGCGCTGTGGGCGAGCGGCAGCAGCAATGAGGTGACGTAGGCCTGGTAGCGGTTGATCCGGTGGCCTTCGCGGGCGTGTTTCGCCGCGATGGCCACGAGTTCGTGCAGCGGCGCGGTGCCGTAGGTGACGGCTTTCGCGGCACCGGCGGGCATGCCGAACGCGGCGACGGACGACGGTCCGACGTGGAACTCCTGCTGCGCGTCGCCGAAGTGGACGGTGATCGGGTCGAGCGGAGCCCTGTCACCGTTGGCGTCGCGACCCGGCGCCTCGGCGGAGAAGTCCAGCAGCACAGGGGTTTCGCCGGCCGGTGCGATGAGCATGTACCCGGCGGCGCCGAGACCGGTCAGCAGCGGCTCGGTGACGCACGACGTCAGCATCGCCGCGACGGCCGCGTCGACCGCGTTGCCCCCGGCGCGCAGCATCGCTGCGCCCGCCTGTGCGGTGAGCGGGTGGCCCGCCGCGATCGCGCCTCGCACCGTCGACCTCCATGAAGAGAAGGCAATCAACGGTAGACCTGCACACGATCAGCGGGCCACCCGGTACCACTTACTTCTTGGTCGCCGTGTAGTTCCTGAAGTTGATGTAGGTGTCGAGGATGTCCGACGACGCGCTCTCGACCGAGCGGTAGATGCCCCACTTCGGCCGGACGTAGTCGCCCTCGTCCGGGATTCGCACGCCGGAACGCTTGCCCTGCACCGCGATCGGCGCGCTCGCACCGGTGCCGTTGCGCAGCACGAAGCCGACCGTGCCGCTGGAGCCCGGCGTGATCGTCCACTCGACGGTGACCCACTTGTTGCGCAGCGGGGCCAGGTTCGTGGAGGCGATGTCGGGCGCACCGGACGTGGCGAACGCGCGCGCTCGGATCGTTTCGGTGCTACCGCTGCGGCTCAGGGACAGGGTCGTCCACGGGCCGCCGTTGGTGCTGGGCGTCTTGGTCTGGAAGATGTGCGTGAACTTGCTCGTGCCGTGCAGCGATGACGGCATGTACATCTCGTACGAGATGACCCACGTCTCGCCGTTCTTCATCTTGATGGCGCCGCCAGGGCCGACCATGCCCTTGGACTCGGTCCGCTGACGGTCGCCGCCACCGGTGGTGTCGCGGTCGTTCTTCCAGATGTTGAACCGGTAGTGGGTGCCGCCCTCGACGACGATGTACTTGCCCTTGCGTTCGGGGAACTTGTTGCCGCGGTCGACCTCGATGCCCTCGAACGCCTTGAGGCCGTCGGTCGCGGGGTTCGGTGACCACGCGGGGGCGAGGGCCGACGCGGGGTTCACGGTGATGAGCATCAGGGCAGCCGCGGTGAGTGCAGCCCTGCGGGTGATGCGCGATTCCATCGTTCGGCGCGTCCTTCCTGGCGGCGTAACGACAGGGGGAGCACATCGGGCGGCGGAGCGATGTCCTTACGTAGACGAAGGTAGGAGGTCTCGACCAGCGATGTCAACGAAAGTCACGCAACTTGACTTCCGTTTACATGATTCATCGGATTAGTTCGGCTGGAATCGCGATCATTCCTCATAACCCGTTCCCGTTCGGTTCCCGAGCGCGAGCCGGACCGCGTCCGCGCGGGAGTGCAGGCCGGCCTTGGCGAACAGGTTGTTGATGTGCGTCTTCACCGTGGCCTCGCTGATGAACAGCCGCCGGGCGATCTCGCCGTTGCGCAGACCCTCGCCGATCAGGTCGAGCACCTCGCGTTCGCGGGCGGTGAGGTCGAAGCCGGGTTGCTCGACGGGTTTGCGGCTCGCGAGGTCCAGCAACCGCAGCTGCACCGCGGGGTCGAGGATCGCGTTGCCCAGCACGATCGTCATGACCGTTTGACATCCTCTCCGTCCTAAAGGGCGGAGATTCCCTCCACGCTGCGCGTGGGCCGCGCGGCGTCCGGGCGGGTTACCGCTTCGCGGCGCGGTGCCGGCACACGTGCTGGTCTTACCTGCGCTCCACGGTCGTTTGAGTTGTCCGCCTGTCCGGCGGCCAACACGTTCCTGGCGGCGTTGATGTCCCGGTCATGGGCGCTGCCACATGGGCACGTCCACCACCGCACGGACAGCGGCTTCGGCCCGTCGATCCGTCCGCACTCCGAACAGGTCTGTGATGTGGGCGTGAACCGGTCGATCCGGGCGAAGGCGCGTCCGTATCGGGCCGCCTTGTACTCCAGCATGCCGGTGAAACCGGCCCAGCCCGCGTCGTGCACGGACTTCGCGAGCTTCGTACGGCCCAGGCCGGCTACGCACAGGTCCTCGACGTACACCGCTTGGTTGTCGCGGATGATCGCCGTGGACAGCTTGTGCTGCCAGTCCCGCCGCGTGTCGGCCACCTTCGCGTGCGCGCGGGCGACCTTGATGACGGCCTTCTTGCGGTTGTTCGAACCCTTGACCGTGCGACTGACCGACTTCTGCAATCGCCGCAGCCGGCGTGCCGCCTGGCGCAGGAACCTCGGCGCAGCCACCTATACCTGCTGCTGCTGAACTTCCCGCAAGGTCACGATCTCGAAGCTGGTCAACCCCCTCCGCACGGGCCTTCACCACCGGACTGAAGCCCGACGCACTGGCCCGCACTACAGGTAGCGGGGTGGAGATCCGTCTCCACCCGAGGGTTGAGGGCTGGGGCAAAACGGGTAGATCAGATCATGGACTGGATCACGCGGCTCATGGAGGCACTCGGCTCCCCCGGCGCGGGCCTCGCGGTCGCGCTGGAGAACGTGTTCCCACCGGTGCCGAGCGAGGTGATCCTGCCGCTGGCGGGGTTCACCGCCGGTCAGGGCAAGATCTCGCTGATCGCCGCGATCCTGTGGACCACCGCGGGTTCCGTCGTCGGCGCTCTGCTGCTGTACGGGCTGGGCGCGTGGCTCGGCCTGGAACGGATGCGCCGGATCGCCGACAAGCTGCCGTTCGTCACGGTGTCCGATGTGGACAAGGCGGACGAGTGGTTCGACAAGCACGGCACCAAGGCCGTGTTCGTCGGGCGGATGGTTCCGGTCGTGCGGAGCCTGATCTCCATCCCGGCCGGGGTGTCCGGGATGCCGATCGCGAAGTTCACCCTCTACACCGCGGCGGGCAGCCTGGTGTGGAACACCGCGCTGATCCTCGCCGGGTACGCGCTCGGCGAGAACTACCAGCTGGTCGACCGCTACCTGGGCTGGGTGTCGACCGTGGTGCTGGTGGCGCTGGCCATCGCCATCGGCTGGTTCGTGGTCTCCCGCGTCAAAGCGGCGCGCCGTTCGTAGAACACCGACGCCACCGCGATCGCCAGACCTGCCAGCGAAAGCCCCACGCCGACCCACGCCGTGGACGTGTAGCCCCACCCCGCCGCGATGGCGAGACCACCCAGCCACGCGCCCGCGCCGTTCGCGACGTTGAGCGACGAGTGGTTGGACGAGGACGCCAGCGACGGCGCGTCCGGGGAGGCGTCCATGAGCCGGATCTGCAGCGCTGCCGCCAGGATCTGCACGACGAACCCGAGCAAGAACAAGAAGACGAACATGAAGAACGGGATGCTCGCCGTCAGCCCGAACAGCACCAGGATCACGCAGACCGCGATCAGGCCGCCGAACACCGAGCCCATCGCGGAGCGGTCCACGAACCGGCCACCGAACGTCGCACCGAGGGTCATGCCGAGCCCGAACACCGCGAGCATCCACGGCACGATGCTCGCGGGCAGCCCGGCGACCTCGGTCGTCAGCGGGGCGACGTAGGAGTAGACGGCGAACATGCCGCCGAAGCCGATCATGCCGGTGAAGATCGCGAACCACACCGTCGGACGACCGAACGCGCGGACCTCGCCCTTCATCGACGCGCCCTCGACCTTCGGGACCCGCGGCACCCACGCCGCGATCGCCGCCGCCGTGATCAGCGCGATCACCGAGACCGCCAGGTACGCCGTGCGCCAGCCGATCTGCTGGCCCGCCGCCGTTGCCAGCGGTACGCCGACGAGGTTCGCCACAGTCAGTCCAACCATCACGCGCGCGACGGCTGTGCCCCGCCGTTCGGGAGCAACGAGCGTGGCGGCGACGACCGCCGCGATGCCGAAGAACGCGCCGTGCGGCAGTCCGGCGACGAACCGTGCGAGGAGCAGGAGGGTCTTGTCCTGGGCGGCCGCCGACAACCCGTTGCCCAACGCCACCGCGAGCATCAGGCCGATCAGCATGCCCTTGCGCGGAAGCTTCGCGCCGAGCACCGCGATCAGCGGCGCACCGACGACAACTCCGGCGGCGTAGAGGCTGATGGCGTGGCCGGCCTCGTAGTCCGGGATGCGGAAGGTCTCCGCGATCTGCGGCAGCAGGCCCATCGTCGCGAACTCGGTCGTACCGATGCCGAACCCGCCGAGCGCGAGCGCGGTCATGGCGCGGGTCGTGTTCAAGGCTCCCCCATCAGTTAGCGACAGGAACGATTTTACGGTCGTTCTGACGCGCTTCAGAAGCCTTCTGACCAGTGCGACTGCTCACACGCCGCTCCAGCAGCACGGACACGATCGCAACCACGAGGCCGCCGGTCGCCAGCAGGGCACCGATCCAGTTCGGGGCCGTGTAGCCGAGGCCGTTCTCAATGGCGAGCCCTCCGAGCCACGCACCACCGGCGTTGCCGAGGTTGAACGCCGCGATGTTCGCCGCCGAGGCCAGTGCCGGCGCGTTCTTCGCGGTCTGCATGACGCGCATCTGCAGCGGCGGCACCGTCGCGAACCCGGCCGCGCCGAACAGCACGATCGTGATGGCGGCCAGCGGCATCGAGTGCGCGGTGAACACGAACGCCGTCATGACCACGACCAGCGCCGTGAGGATGACCATCACGCTCTTCATCACCGACCGGTCGGCCGCCTTGCCGCCCACCAGGTTGCCCGCGAACAGCCCCACGCCGAACAGCACCAGCAGCCACGTCACCGCTCCCGACGAGAAGCCGGCAACCTCGGTCATCATCGGCGCGATGTAGGTGAACGACGCGAAGACTCCCGCAAACCCAAGAGCGGTCATCAGCAGTGCGAGCCACACCTGCGGGTTGCGGAACACGGCCAGTTCGCTGCGCACGTTGCTGGGCTGCTGTTCCTGCCGTGGCACTAGGAACAGGATGCCGAGCAGACCGATCACACCGAGCGCGGTGACAGCCCAGAACGTCGAACGCCAGCCCAGTTCCTGCCCGAGCGCCGTGCCCATCGGCACGCCCAGAACGTTCGCCACGGTCAGACCGGTGAACATCAACGCGATAGCACTCGCCTTGCGTTGCGGCGCAACGAGGTCCGCGGCGACGACCGATCCGACGCCGAAGAACGCACCGTGCGCCAGCGCCGCGACGACCCGGCCGCTCATCAGCACGCCGTACGTCTCGGCGAGGGCGGAGACCATGTTGCCCGCGATGAACAGGCCCATCAACGCCGTCAGCATCTTCTTGCGCGGCAGACGTCCACCGAGGACGGTCAGCAACGGCGCGCCGATGACGACACCGAGCGCGTAACCGGAGATCAGCAGGCCCGCACTGGGGATGGAAACGCCCAGGTCGTTGGCCACCTCGGGCAGCAGGCCCATGATCACGAACTCGGTCGTGCCGATGGCGAAGGCGCTGATCGCGAGGGCGAGCAGAGCGACAGGCATGTCACACAGTCCTTGAAGTCGTAGGTTGTCCGCGTGGGCAATAGTTGCATACGCGGGCAATTGCAAGCGACTCCTGAATCGGTGAAGCTCGTCACGCGCTTGGTTCGGCGACGCACGCGGCGAGGGACTGGCGGTCGTCGGCGCGCAGAGGCGCCGACCTCGCCGCAGCCCGGCGCACCCAAGGACGACGACGCAGCCGAGGACACAGGTGGTGAGGGATGGCCGGCCGCCAACGAGCAGTTCGCACCAGCCGTCGGTGGCACAGGGACGAGTCAGGCGACCTTCAACGACCCCTGCCGTCGCCCCGACATGCGCAAAAGGCCGGTCCCGTGGCGTCGGGACCGGCCTCCTTGCGTGGCGCTAGCTCAGATTCGCGGGACCTCGACGAAGGTCCGGCCGTTGAGCGGCTGCGTCGCGCGGGCATTGCCCGAGGTGAACAGCCCCTTGAAGCGCGCGATCGTCGCGGCCGTGACGTGCTGCTCGCCGGTGAGGTACCACTCGACACCCTCGGTGAACGGCGCCGTGGTGAGCGAGCCGGTGTAGTGCAGCGTGTGGTGGTTGAGCGGCAGCAACCGGTTGAGGCTGATGGGCTCGATGTCCACCGGGTCACCGCACTCGGGCGCGAGCTTCGCCAGGACGTCGTCCACGACGGAGTGCGAGCCGACGACCAGCGGCACGCCGACCACCAGCAGCTTGCCCGCCGCGCTGCGGTGCACGAGGTGCATCTCCAGCGGCGTGTTGCGACCGCCGAACTGGTGCTCGGACGGCGTGTGGAAGTGGAACTGCACCAGGTCGTACCTGGTGCCGGCGACGGTGACGTGGCCAGAACCGGGCTGGACCTCCGCCTCCTCGGTCTCCTCGTGGTCGCGGGTCGTGCAGCCGTCCGGCTTGTCCGTGTCCTTGCGGATGTACTTCAGTTCGAGCGCGGAGGTCCCGTACGTGACGTCCAGCTTGGGCGCGTTCGGGTCGAACCGGATCGCGTTGGCCGTGACGTTGACAGGGCTCTGCTTCGGTGTCCCCGACTCAGCCGTGCCGACCGCGAAGAAGGACGCGGTGAGCACCAGCGGAAGTAGAGCCGGAAGGGACCGTCTTAGGTTCATTGCTCCACTTTTCACCCGAACGAGTGAAATGGGGAAGTGGAGTGTGGTCGCGCTCTCACCTTACGAAATAATTCCCGCGTCTTGATTGGTTCACGACACCTATCAAACGTTCCGGAACTGAACCGCTCCAGCCGCGCGAGCTGCAGTAAGCGCAGGTCAGATCACCCTCATTCGACGCTTGCCCCAACAACAACTGACTGACCAATCAGGATTACCGGACTTGTACCGGGAATTGACGAACCTCCCCGCTTTTAACCCCCATTGTCCGATTCGCACCCATTGGCCGGATTCGAATGGAACGAATCGGACTCGACGACGATTACCGTCCGTGATCTACTCGCCCGATGGTCACCGTCGCCGACGTCCGCGCCGTGGCACTGTCGCTACCGCGCACCACCGAGCACCTGATCCGCGACCGCGTGAAGTTCCGCGTGGGCCAGATCGTCTACGCGGCGCTGTCCCGCGACGAGACCGTGCTGGGCTTCGGCTACCCGCGCGAGGAACGCGAGGCCCTGGTCGCCAGCGACCCGGTCAAGTTCGCCTTCCCCAGCCAGTCCGACATGCGCTTCCAGTGGGTGCACGCCTCGATGGCCGAGCTCGACGTCGAGGAGATGACCGAGCTCGTCATCGGCGCTTGGACGATGGTCGTGCCCAAGAAGGTCATCCGCGAGCACCTCGGTGAGGACTACCTTTAGTCAACACTGAAGCTATTGAGCACACCATCGCTGAGCGAGACGAACGTGCCGTCGCGGTGTGCGGTCGGCCGAAACCCCTGCACCAGACCGATTCGCGCACCGCGATCCGGATCCCAGACCTCGAACCCGTCCGCGCCGCTGACGTACAACAGTCCTTTGTGGCCCCACATCGGGCCGACCGGGCCCGCGAACGGTTCTCGCTTGCGCCCGCTCGGCACCTCGTGCAGTTCGACGCCGTCGAGCATCGCCTCGTCGTCCTCGCCGATGCGCTGGATCGCCACCAGGTCCGCCGACAGCCAGGCGACCGGCTGATCCCACGCGTACCAGCGCTGGCTCAGCGAGTGGCGGGGCGGTTCACCACCGTCCACGAGCCACGCCTCCAGGTCGAGGACGGACGGCAGGCCGGCAGGACTCCACGCCCAGCTGTCGTCCAGCACCCGGCGGCCACACGGGCTGAGCGTGAGACGTCCGTGGAACAGCACGCCCTCCGGCTCCCGCTCCGTCAGCACCGCGCCGGACAGCAGGTCGAAGACGTCGAGCCGGTTCCAAGCTGTCGCCGCGACCACCCGTTCATCTGGCAGGAACGCGATCGGGAACGGCGTCCACTCAACGTGATAGTTCCCGCGGTCCAGCTCCAGCACGACCGCTCCTGACCGCAGATCAACGATGACGGCCCGCTGCCCGTGGTCGACGACCACCGCCGCGTAGCAGCCATCGGCAGACGTGTGCAACGCGAGCAAGGGCGCCCGTCGGCCCGATCGTTCAACCTCAATCTCGATGGGCGCTTCACACACGAGACCCTTGTCCAGGTCCACAAGCCCGTCGGCAGTCAGCGCAAGCCAACCGTGCGGCAACGGCGCGAGGCACCTGTCGTTCAGCAGATGCACCCGGCAATGCCGTGATGTGAGGCTGCCCCGCACCTCGCCGTCCTCGTGCCGGACTTCGGGCGTGCCCTTCCACCCGAGCGCGTCGCCCGAGTCCGCGGCCCGCTCGACGCATCCCTCGCACACCGTCATCAGCACCGGCGCGTCGACGCACTCCTCGCACGCGAGGTCGAACCGCACCATCGACCCGGTGAGCAGTCGGTAGTACCCAGGCGGTTCCTCCGCCACCAGGTGCTCGCACATCCGCGACGCCCCGGCCTCGGCCGCGTGGCCGCACTCGAGCAGTCTCACGAAGATCGAGACTACTCAGCACACAGGCACCCCACCCCGCGTTCGATCCACTCCCGCCCGGCCCACTCGGGGTACCGCTCGATCAACACCGCCCGCACCTCCGCCACGACCTCGTCCAGAGCCATCGCGGAACGCCGCCGCCAGGTCTCGTCCCGCAGCTCCCGCAGGTAGTCCCGCACCCCCTGCAGCACCGCAAGATCCCCCACCGACCCGTGTCCCGGCACCACGACCCGAGGTGAGCCGGCGATCAACCGGTCCATCACCGAGATCCACTCCACCCCGGACACGTCGGTGTCGTGCGGCGGGAACCAGGGAAAGATCGCGAACTGGCCGGTCTCGGCCAGGTCCCCGGTGAACAGCACGCCGGCGTCCGGCACCTCGATCACCTGATCCCCCAACGTGTGCCCGCGCCCGGTCGGCCGCAGCACCACGGCCCGCCCACCGAGATCGAGCTCGCAGACCCCGTCGAACACCACGTCCGGCACGGGCACGGAGACGTCCGCCAGCCGATCAGCCACGAAACCACCGAACCCTCGGAACATCTCCAGATACCCGGCCCCCTTCCGCGACAGATCAGCAGCCTGAGCCCGGTTCACCACGTACGAGGGAAACACCGAGGCACCGAACGCGTGCTCCGGATGAAAGTGCGTCGTAGTCAGGTGAACACGCCGCCCAGCAGCCACCTCCAACGCGAACGCGAGCACCTCGGACGCGTTGGCGACACCCAGCCCGGTGTCCACGACCAGCACAGCGTCGCGCCCCAGGACAACACCGACGTTCGGCACCAGCCCGACGTCCCGGTTCGGGATCACCAGCACATCGGCGGCCACCTCGACGGCGCCGGAAACGTCCACAACGGGGTCAGGAAGGTTCATGCCCCCGACTCCACCGCCACACCACACAGCACGTCCAAGACCAACAAGGACTCGCCGATACCGGACGAGTATCGTCGCTGATCATGGAGCTGCGGACGCTGGGTTATTTCATCGCGGTCGCCGAAGAGCTGCACTTCGGGCGCGCCGCCAAACGACTCCACATGAGCCAGCCGCCGCTGAGCCGGGCGATCAAGCACCTCGAGAACGACCTCGGCGTGAGGCTGCTGCACCGCTCCCCCGCCGGCGTCACGCTCACCGAGGCCGGACAGACCCTGTTGCACGAAGCCAAAGCGCTGCTCGACCACGCCGACCGCATCCGCGCCAAGCTCGCCAGGACCACGATCACCGTCGGCATGCTCGCCGGCCACGGACCACCCCAGCTCGCCACGGCGTTCCGGCAGCAGCACCCGCACGTCGAGATCCGGATCCGCGAGACCGACCTGACCGACCCGACCTGCGGCCTGCGCACCAACCAGGTCGACGTGGCGCTGACGCGCGGGCCGTTCGACGAGACCGGCCTGAAGACCAGGATCCTGCGCCATGATCCGGTCGGCGCGGTCCTGAGAGCCGACGATCCGCTCGCACGAAGAGACCACCTCACCACCGAAGACCTCGACGACCGGGTCTGGTTCCAGTTCCCGGAAGGCACCGACGAGATCTGGCGGAGCTACTGGAACGGCGGCAGACCGCGCAAAGGCCCGACCGTTCGCGGCGTTCAGGAGTGCGTGCAGTCCGTGCTGTGGAACGGCACCGTCGGCCTGGCACCGCTGGGCCACGACCTCGGCGACGAGCTCACGGTCGTGCCGCTCGTGGACCTGCCACCGAGCCCGGTCGTGATCGCGTGGACCAAGGACGATCCGCTGACCAGGGCGTTCGTCGAAGCGGCAGTCAGAGCACTTTACATCTAGCCGCCACTTGTCAAATGGCTTTACAACTCCTACCGTTTTGTAAAGCCCGACGAGAGGAGCGACGATGACCGGCACCGTCACACCCGGCTCGACCGAGCAGTGGAAGGACAGCAAGCGCTACCTGTGGCTGATCGGCCTGGTGGTCCCGTCGCTGGCCTTCGTCGCACTGGGCCTGCACGACCTGACCGGCTGGGGCGTCTGGCTGTGGATCGGGCCGATCGTCGTGCTGGTGATCGTTCCGGCCATCGACCTGATGGCGGGCCTGGACCGCTCGAACCCGCCCGACGAGCTCATCGAGGCGCTGGAGCAGGACCGCTACTACCGGTGGATCACGTTCCTGTTCCTGCCGATCCAGTACGCGGGCTTCGCGCTGGCGTTTTACGTGATCGCGACCGGCGATCTGTCCGTTGTGGACAAGATCGGGCTCGCCATCTCCATCGGTGCCATCGGCGGGATCGGCATCAACACCGCGCACGAGCTGGGGCACAAGAAGGAGAGCCACGAGCGCTGGTTGTCCAAGATCGCGCTGGCGCAGAGCTTCTACGGCCACTTCTACATCGAGCACAACCGCGGTCACCACGTCCGCGTCGCGACGCCGGAGGACCCGGCCAGCGCACGGGTCGGTGAGAGCTTCTACCGGTTCTGGCCGCGCACCGTCGGCGGGTCGATCAAGAGCGCGTGGCACCTGGAGAAGAAGCGGTACGGCCGGCGCGACAGGCATCCGTACCGCATCGGCAACGACGTGCTCAACGCGTGGCTGATGTCGGCGGTGCTGTGGGGAGCGATGATCTGGTGGCTCGGCGCCGGCATCCTGCCGTACCTCGTCCTGCAGGCCGTGGTCGGCTTCTCGCTGCTGGAAGTCGTGAACTACATGGAGCACTACGGGATGCTGCGGCAGAAGGTCGGGGTGCCCGGCCGGGTCCGGTACGAGCGGGTGAACCCCAGCCACAGCTGGAACTCCAACAACATCGCCACGAACGTCCTGCTGTACCACCTGCAGCGGCACAGCGACCACCACGCCAACCCGGTGCGGCGCTACCAGACCCTGCGGGACTTCGAGGAGTCTCCGGTGCTGCCCACCGGGTACGCGGGGATGATCCTGCTCGCGCTGGTGCCGCCGGTGTGGCGCCGCGTGATGGATCCCCGCGTCCTCAAGCACTTCGGCGGCGACATCAGCCTGGCGAACATCCACCCGCCGAAGCGAGAACGTGTGCTGGCCCGCTACCCACTACCAGCAGCAGCCGAGCACCACACCGCTGCGGAAGCGACCCTCGAACAGGACGCCACCGGTGGCCGTTGCCCGGGCTGCGGCTACGTTTACGACGCCGCGCTCGGCGCTCCCCGCGAGGGGTTCCCGGCCGGAACCCCGTGGTCGGCCGTCCCCGACTCCTGGTGCTGCCCGGACTGCGGGGTGCGGGAAAAGGTCGACTTCGTCTCCATCGGAGCCACATGACGCCACTGCGCGACGCGATCCTGGCGGTCACCGCCAAGCTCATCACGGACCAGGGCTGGCAGGCGGTCACCATGTCGCGGCTGGCCGCCGAGCTGAACGTGAGCCGGCAGACCGTCTACAACGAGGTCGGCGCCAAGCCCCAGCTGGCGGAGGCGGTCGTGCTCGCCGAGCTCGACCGCTTCCTGAAACTGGTGACCGACGCGTTCGACGAGCACCCCGGCGACCTGCTCGCCGCGATCCACGCCGCCGTCCGGAACGTGCTGGAGTTCGCGCAGGACAACACCTTGCTGCACGCCGTGGTCTCCGCGACGCACGGGGCGAACACGGAGCTGCTGCCGCTGCTCACCACCCACACCGACGGCCTGCTGGACACCGCGAAGACCGCGGTGTCGCGCTGCCTGCAGGCCTACGAGCTGCCGATCTCCGAGCTCGACATCGTGGTCGACCTGCTCGTCCGGCACGTGCTCAGCCACGTGATGCAGCCGTCGGGCACGCCCGCGGACACCGCCGACGCCGTGACGTGGGCAGCGGCCAAGCTGCTGGCCTAGAAGTCGTCGCCGCTGGTCAGCTCGTGCTCGATGGCGTCCGCGCGGGCGACCAGCAGGGCGAGCGGGCGCTCGAACTCCTCCCGGATGTCCATGTCCTCCAGCGGCGCCAGGTGCTTGAGCAGCGCGAGGCCGTCCACGACCGCCGCGCCGCCGATCTCCGGCGCGCCGCACAGTTCGAGCAGGCGCTGCAGATCGATCTCGGCAGCCCGGCCGACGGGTGAGGAGATCTCGACCCAGGCCTTGCCGTCCAGGTCCGGCAGGTGGTGCACGGAGACCTGCTGCGTCCGCTCGCCCGCGGTGGCGAGCCGGAAACGCAGCCAGTCGCCGGTCTCCTCCAGCACCTCGTGCCGGACCCGGACATAGTTGATCACTTCGGTCCACGACGTCACGCCGGACACCGTAGCGTTGAGAACCGCCGGAAGCGCGGCTTTCAGCGTGCGGCACGACCGCCTGTCGACAAGGCGAGCGACCGCAGGAACGGCGCCCGGTCGGCCTGCGGCAACCGGCCGAGCACCTCGTCGAACAGTTCACCGAGCACCTCCGAGGTGGCGGCGACCAGCTCGCGGCCCTCGTCGGTCACGTTGACGACCTGGGCGCGACGGTCCTTTTGCGACGGACTGCGTCGCCAGGCCGTCCTTCTCCAGCGCGTCGACGAGGTGGACCATTGCGGACTTGTCGAGGCAGGCGCGGCCGGCGATCTCGCCCTGCGTCTTCTCGCCCTCGTCGGCGCACGTCAGCACTGTCACGGCCCGTGGTGTGGTGCCCTCCAGCCGCTGAGCCGCCAGCAGTTCGACGTCGCGGCTCAGCAGCTGGAGTTGGACGACCAGATCACCGGTGGTGCGGGCAGTGCTCATGCCCCGAGCGCTAGCCGCGGCTGTAACCCCACCTGGTGCGGCTCAGTGCGTCCTCGACGCCGGTGAAGCCCTCGTTCGGCACGAAGTGGTCCTCGCCGAAGTCCATGTCGGTGTCGTCGGCGTTGCCCCCGATGCCGTCCGCGCCGACCGCGAACATCGCCGCCGGGTTGCCACCCTGGTCCATCAACGTGTCGTGCTCGTTGAACTGGTGCTGGTGCCACGAACCGGAAAGGTGCCCCAGCTCGTGCGCCGCGATGTTGCCCAGCGCCCGGCCGACGAAGCGGACCTTGTCGCTGCCCGGCTTGACGTACGTGTTGAGCGAGACGGGCGAGCCCGCGGGTGAGCTCAGCAGGTCGAGCTGCACCAACCCGGTCTCCTCGTGCCCGAAGTTGCCGGGGTCGATGGACTGGGCGATGGCCACGGTCTCCACGCCGGACTCGGCGATCGTGCCGCCGATGACGAGACGGCTGACGTTCTTCTGGCCCCACGGGTCGGCGTGGTCGCGGCTGTTGAGCAGCTTCACCCCGTACTTCCCGTGCAGCGCCAGGTTCTCCCGCACGGTCTCGAACGCGACGGACACGACCGCGTTCTCGTCGGCCGCGGAAAGTCCCCAGTTCGCCAGGAACTTCGAGAGCGGCGACAGCTGCTTCTCCCCCGGCACACCCCACACGCTCGTGTCGACGAGAGCACCGTTGAAATCCACGAACACCGTCTGCAGACCGGCCTTCTCGCTGCCGGGCCGGAACGCCTTGACCGTCAGCTCGTAGCGGCCCGCGCCGTCCTCGACGCCCACCGAGTAGCGACCGTCGCGCGGCGCCACGAAGTCCGCGACCGCGTTGCCGCCGCCGGGCAACGGGCTCTCCTTCGGGTACACGCCGGAGAAGTCCTGCTGGGAGCCCATCACCAGGCGTCCCCTGGTGTCGTGCACGACGACCTTCCGCGCCGCACCGGCGACGGATGCGCCGATCACGTCGCCCGCCTTGAGGTCGACGGCGAAGAAGTCCTTGTCCCCCTTGCCTTCGCCGGCCGCGAGCGTCAGTTCGTAGGTGCCTGACGTGTTCTGCGTGCCGGTGACGCGCACGTAGAAGTCGGCGCCCGCGGTCAGCTCGACGTCGAGCCGCGCGTCGGTGCTCACGCCGACCGTGTCGTTGGCCGCGATCTCCTTGCCGGCGGCGTCGAACACCGTGAGAACGGTGTCGAGGTCACTGCCGTCGGTGCGGGTCGCGATCGTCGTCAGCCCTGCGCCGCGCAGCTTGTAGTAGTCCTGGTCTGCGCCGGCGATCTTGCCGGTCGTGCGGATCGCCCGGTGCGTGGTGCCGACCCCGGAGTCGCTCGCGGTCGCTGCGCTGTCGTTGGGTTCCGCGAACTCGGCGACGTTCGGCATGGTCGGGTCCGCGAGCAGCGATCCCGTGAAGACAGCGCTGCGGTGCTTGCGGAAGTCCGTCGACTCCGCGAGCCATGGGTTGTCGTTGCGACCGCGCTGGGCCGCCGGTTCCCGTTCCGCGTAGGTGTATCCGGGCGCGGCGGCGCTCAAGACCCGCGCCCTGGCCTTGGCTTCCCGCGCCTGTGCGGCCTTCGCCAGGTCGACCCTGCCCGGATCCGCCAGGAACGCGAGCAACGGGTCGGGCTGGACCGGTGCCGGCGCGGCGACTGCGGTCTGCCCGCTCAGCACCAGCGCGGTGACGGCGATCGCTGACAGTAAACGCATGCATCCCCCTGGTAGTAGATCAAGCTAGACCTACACCGTCAGAAGGACGCAAGACCAGGGTTCTGGCCCAATCAAGACAGGTGGACGGACACCGCGTAGTCGCCGTCCCGGAACTCTTCCCGGTCCCAGGTCGCGAACCGTTCGACGAGCTTCAGCCCGGCTTTGGCGCAGTGCTCGTCGTACTCCTCGACCGTGTACCCGCGGTTGAGGCTGAAGCCGGCGATGAGCACCTTGCCGACGTGCCGGGCAACGCCCGCGACCAGCCTGTCCTGCGTGCCGGGTGCGGTGAACAGCGGCACGTTGCCCGCCATGACCACGACGTCGAACGTGCGCTGCAGATCCAGTTCGGCCAGGTCAGACCGCACCCAGGTGATCTCCGGAGCCTGCTCCCGCGCGTACGCGAGCATCGACTCGTCCAGGTCCGCACCGACGACCTCGATCCCGTGCCGGGCCAGCTCGATGGCGACCCGCCCGGTGCCGCACCCGGCGTCCAGCACGGTCTTCGGCGCGTAGGCCCGCACGAAGGCGGCCTCGCCGTGCACGTCCACTCCCGACTCGGCGAGCGAGTCGAACCTGCGCTGGTACTCGGCCCCGTTCCACATGTCCCGGAGCATAGATCCGAAGATCGGCGGATACCGCCTGGGTGAGAGCGCTGCCAAGGTCGAGTTCATGACGCGCTTTCTGCTGGCAGTGGCGTTGCTCGTGGCCGCGGCCTCACCCGCGCAGGCCGCACCCGCCCGCTGGGTCGGCACCTGGGCCACCGCGCCGTCCTCGGCCGTGCCCGGCACCGAGAACGGCTATCCGAACTTCTCGATGCGCAACATCGTGCACGTCAGCGCGGGCGGCCGCGAGATCCGCGTCCGCCTCTCGAACGCCTACGGCACCACCCCGGTGACGTTCGGCCAGGTGACCGTGGCCCGCGCGGCAGGCCCGGACACGCCTCTAGCCCTGCCCGGCACCATGCGCACGCTGACGTTCGGCGGCGCACAGTCGATCACCGCCCCTCCCGGCGCCGACGTGATCAGCGACGGCGTGGCGCTGACCGTGCCCGCCGACTCCGACCTGCTGGTCAGCGTCTTCACGCCGTCGCCCGGCGGCCCGGTCACGCGCCACGAGCTGACCATGCAGAACTCGTACTTCACCCGCGACGGGAACTTCACGGCCGACGAGTCCGCCGCGGCGTTCCGCGAACGCACCACCAACTGGCACTTCGTCTCCGGCGTGGACGTCCGCTCGTCTTCCTTGCGCGGCAGCGTCGTGGCACTCGGCGACTCGATCACCGACGGCGCGAACTCGACCTGGGGCGCGAACCTCCGCTGGCCCGACCAGCTCGCCGACCGCATCAACACCCGCCTGGGCGTCCTGAACGCGGGCATCAGCGGCAACCGCCTGCTGCTGGACGGCGGCTGGGCGGGCCCGAACGCGCTGTCCCGCCTGAACCGCGACGTGCTGACCCAGTCCGGCGTCCGCACGGTCATCGTGTTCGAGGGCATCAACGACATCCAGCAAACCCCGCACCAGACCGACCCCGCGAAGATCATCGCCGCACTGAAGCAGATCGCGTCCCGCTCGCACGACCGCGGGCTGCGCGTGATCGGCGCGACGATCACGCCGTTCAAGGGCTGGTTCAGCTACACCGACGAGCTGGAGTCGGTGCGCCAGGCCGTGAACGCGTTCATCCGCACCAGCCCGGACTTCGACGCCGTCGTCGACTTCGACGCGGTGATCCGGGATCCGGCGGACCCGCAGCGGATCAGGCCAGACTACGACCAGGGCGACCACCTGCACCCCGGCGACAAGGGGTTCGAGGCGATGGCTCGCGCGGTCAGGATCGCCACCCTGTGATGACCTACGAGGCGTCCGTGCCGGTGTACTTCCAGCGCGTGTTCCTGGGGAACTACCCGATGCCGCTGACCGACCTCCCGCACGACAACCACGACTTCGAGTCGACCGCGGTGTCGGCCGGAGACGCCATCGGACTCAACAGCGTCACCAGCAACCACACCGCGCACGTGACGATCGAGGTGTTCGACTCCGCCGCCGAGGTACCGGCCGAGGTCCGGGCACAACGCCCGCTGCACTGGTTCATCAGTTCGGCGAGGGAGATCGCCCTGACCGACATGGAGGGCATGCCCGCTTTGGTGCTGCCCGCTCTGCCCGCGGGTCGGGTGCACTGCGCGGTGACGTGCACCGGGCGCGAGGAAACCTATGCCGCGAGGCACTTCGAGCACCGCGAGGACGTGCGGAACGTCGAACGGTGGCACGTCGCGATCTGGCCGGACACACGATCGGGCGGTTGATGTTCGGCGCGCGCCGGGTTCCGGCTAACCGGGCGCATGCGTGTCATGATCCTCGCCGTTGTTCTCACGGCCGGCGTGACGGCCTGCGGAACGCCGGCGCCCCAGAGCCAGCCGCAGTCCCAGTCCAGCCCCGCGCCCACCTCTGCCGCCGACAAGCAGCAGCCCACGGTCAAGGCGGAGCTGACCGTGCAGGGCAAGCCCGGCCTGGGCCTGCTCGCCGCGACGAACCAGGGCTCGGCGCCGATCACGTTCCAGGGCTGGCCGAAGCTCTCCTTCACCAACCTCGCGAACGAGCCCGCCGCGATCCCGGTGGAGCAGAAGCTGGTGCCCGGTGAGGGCCCGTCGATCACCCTGCAACCGGGTCAGACGGCGTTCGCCGGTGTCCAGCTCGACACCGAGGACGACGCCAACGCCTTCGCCATCGGCTCAATCACGGCGGAAGTTCCGGGCACGGAACCGACGAAGGTCACGATCATCGGCACCGACGGCCAGAACATCACCGACATCAGCAAGATGAAGGTGAGCGAGGCGAAGGTCGGCACGATGCAGCCGGCCACGCAGGGCGTCCTGGTGTTCGACTGACCCCAGGACGCCCCGGTGCGTCAGCCCTTCATCCAGTGGTACTGCAGGTGCACCTCCCACGGCTTCGCGACCCGGTCGAGGAACATCAGGCTGTCCATCCGGCAGTTGCAGGCGTTGCCCTCGCGGTTGTTCTGCGGGTAGCTGCCGCCGATCTTGATGCCGCGCGGGTTCGTCGCCGACGCGACGTCGGGTTCGGGTTCGCCCTCCAGCTTCCACGGGTCACCGGCCACGACGTACTTGCCGGTCAACGGCTTTCCGTTGCGGTACAGGGCCATCGCGCCGGTGTCGAAGTCGAACGTCGCCGCGAGGAACACCCACTCGTTCTGCGGCAACAGCTTCTGCCAGTCCTCGATGGCCGCGAACGTTTGCGACTCGCCGCCGTCGACGCGCCTGGCCAGTGCGACCAGTTTCAGCTCACCGTCGACCCCGATCAGCTCCAGCAACGCGCGGACGGCGTGACCGTTGGAGTCACCCGAGAGCACGCCGGCCAGGCCGATCGCGCCGTAGAAGTCGTTCGGGTTGGCGGAGTTCGAGTTCGGGGCCGGGTTCTGGCCCGTCATCTTCACCCAGCCCATGATCGACGCCTGGCGCGTGCCGTTGAACGCCTTCAGCGAGGGCACACCGGCTTCGGTGTAGAGGCCGGCCTTCCAGTCGTCGTTGCCGGCGACCGTCGGGTTGACCTGCTTGAGCTGCAACGAGTTGCGACTGCGCCAGAACGCGCCGTCCCGCACGCGCATGTCGCCGCCGCCGTTGATCAGCTGTAGCGACGTGCCCGAGCGGCCGCGGTCCTGTTCCAGGGCCTTGTTGCCGCGCACCGGGTGTTCGAAGTCGTAGTACGACACCAGGTTGCGGGACAAGGTCGGCAGGACGGTGCCGAACGTGGCCTGGGCGGGGGCGGCGAGGCCGACGCAGAACGCGACGGCCGCACCGAGAACGAGCAGACGTCTCATCACCGAACTCCCTTGCCGTGCACGCGGAGGTCGCGCAGACGGCCGATGTTGTCGAACGAGCCGAAGCCGACGCGGCCCGACGCGAAGGTCTTGTCCACGGCGGTCATCAAGGGGAACCGTGAGCCGTCCATGTAGACCGCGATCTCGCCGGTGTCAGCGCAGTGTTTGACGCGCACGCGGTGCCACGCGGTGTCGGTCACGGCCGGCGCGGCGCCCACCGATCTGGCCTCGTCCCATTGGAGGTCAAGGCGTTTCCGGTCGGCGTTGTTGACGACGAAGATCCCGTTGTGCGGGTAGATCTTGTTGTCCGACGACAGATGCGCATAGTAGAACTCGGTGTCGGACTTGTAGCCGAACACGATGATCACGTCCCGGTTCGACTCGGCCACCGGGGTGTCCAGCCGCACCTGCGCGTCGATCTGCACCGAACCGAACTCCGGCCCCTTCTTGAGCACCGCGTACTCGAACGGCCGCCGCGGGCCAGGACGTGCGACACCGGGCTGGGCCAGCACGACCTCACGTCCGGGGAACTGCCACAGAGCGGGCGTCACCGGCTGCCACGAACGTGCCGAGGTGGCGCCGGAAACGTGGTCGTGGCCTGACCTGCAGGCGGCGAAGGTGCGAGCACCCGTCACCTTCCAGATCTTGCCGTTCGCCTTGGCCAGCACGTAAAGCTCGCCATCTGCGTCCTGCCCGAACCGCAGATCGACACGATTGGGATCGTTGACCAAAGCCTTCAACGTCGTGAGCTGACCGCCCGAGTAGACCATCATCTCGCGCGTGGTGGCCATCGGCTTGCCCGCGCGCATGTCGCGTTCTTCGGCGTAGTAGATGAGACCCTTCACGCCCTCGCCGTAGATGTACTTGCCGCGCAACGAGGGGATCTTCGAGCCGCGGTAGACGAAGCCGCCCATCAACGCGTTGCCGCTGTCCGCGCACGGCCGTGAGGAGGCGAGCCGGTTGTGGTCGAACGCCGCGACCGGGTAGGTGTAGCCGTACTTGGCGTCATCGGCGGGCAGCGGGAACACGCCGCACGACGGGTCGCCCTTGCGGTAGGCCCAGTTGCCCTCGCGTTCGCTCCAGCCCAGGTTGGCGCCCTTGCGCACCTCGTACACGGAGTCGACGGCCTTCTCGCCGATGTGGCCGAGGAACATCTTGTGCGAGCCGCGGGAGTCCCAGCTGAAGCGGTACGGGTCGCGCATGCCGTACGCGTAGATCTCACCGAGCTTGCCGGCCTGGCCGACGAACGGGTTGGAGCGCGGGATCCCCCACCTGCCGTTGACACCGTTGGTGCCGGCCGGGTCGACGCGCAGGATCTTGCCCTGCGGCAACGAGAGGTCCTGCGGCAGCGTCGTCGTGAGGCCGATGCCGCCGTCGCCGGAGGCGATGTAGAGCAGGCCGTAGTCCTCGTCCCACCAACGGGCGTTGGGGTTGAACCCGATCTCCTGGAAGCCGTGGATGAACGACGCGTAGCCGACGCGCATGAGCTCGCGGTGCGTGCCGGAGAAGACGTCGGCGCGGGGATCGGTCGCGGTCCACTCGGTGATCACGCCGTGCACCACCGAGTTCGCGGACGGCAGGTCCGGCGTCTTGCCGGTCAGCGCCGACCCGGTCTCGGTGTGCACGGTGTAGAACTTGCCGTTACGGGCGAACTTCGGGTGGAACGCGGTGAACCCGAAGCCGCTGCCCAGGCCGCGGTGGCTGTGGAAGTCGGGCCCGACCACGGCACCCAGGTCCAGGTAGGCGTGCTGCACGCCGTGGTCGAGCAGGTAGAGCTTGCCGTTCATGTCCGGCACGAACAGCCGGCCGGAGCCGTCGGGCACCTCGCCGAGGTAGTTGATCCGGTTGTGGCGGCGCAGCCTGGCATCGGTCGGCGGCGGCACCGGCTTGGACTCCGGCAGCTGCGCGACCTCGGTCAGCTCCAGCCCGAGGCCGGACGCACCCGGCGTGGGCAACGGATCTGCGACAGGCAGGTCTTGGGCGGAAGCGGTCGGCACGAACAACGCTGAGAGCACGAATGTTGTGACAGCCAAACGACATAACCGTCTGTACATCCCCACCACCCTGTGGGCCAGGCCGTGGTTCACGGCAGCGGAAAGCGCTTTCCCTGCGGCGGCCACCGGAATCTACCTAGCGGACAGGGTGGTTACAACCCCTTCACCTCCGAGGTTTGGTGACCCACTCGTACTGCGCGCGCACCTCGTCGGCGGTCAGCGCGCGGTCCAGGAACATCAGCCCGTCGAGCCTGCAGTTGCAGGCGTTCGTCTCGCGGTTGTTCTGCGGGTGACTGCCGCCGATCTTGATTCCGCGCGGGTTCGTCGCCGACGAGAAGTCCGGCTCGGGAGGTCCGATGACCTTCCACGGGTCGCCCTTGACCGCGTAGGCGCCTTCGACCGGCTTCCCATCCACGTACAGGCCGACCGTGTTGTTGTCGAAGTCGAACGTTCCGGCCAGGAACACCCACTTCCCAGGCGGCACCAGCGTCTTCCACTCGGCCTTCGACACCCAGAACTGCTTGTCGCTGCCGTCCACGCGGCGGGCGAGCGCGATCAGCTTCATCGAGCCGCCGTGGTTCTCCGTCTCCAGCAACGCCCGCGCGGCGTGCCCGTCCGAGTTGCCGGTCAGCACGCCGGCGAACCCGATGGCTCCGTAGAAGTCACCGGTGCCGGACGAGTTCGAGTTGCGGGCTGGAGCCTCACCGGTGATCTTCACCCACGTCATGATCGACAGGGCCTTCACCTTGTTGAACGCCTTCATCGACGCGACGCCCTTGGAGTCGTAGACCCCGGCCTTCCAGTCGTCGTTGCTCGACTTGTTCGGCTGCACCTGCTTGAGCTGCATCGACGTCTTCGAGCCGGGGAACGCGCCGTCGGCCGTCCGCATGGCCGCCCCGCCGTTGATCAACGTGATCGGGGTGCGCGAGTCCGCCCGGCCGATGTCGTCCTCCTTCTTCGCGTCACCCGCCAGCGGGTGTTCGAAGTCGTAGTGGTGCACCACGGCCGACGCGATGCCGGGGAACACGTCGGATGGAGGCTGGGCCTGCGCCGGTGCGGCCAGCGCGAACACCAGGCACAGTCCCGGCAGAGCTTTCCTCATCACTGGCCCTTCCCACTGATCCGGAGGTCGGCGACGCGGCCGATGTTGTCGAACGAGCCGAACCCGACCCGGCCGGACTTCAGCACCGAGTTCGTCGCCGTCATCAACGGCTGCGAGGAGCCGTCCACGTAGACCGCGATCGCCCCGGTGTCCACGCAATGCGTGACCCGGATCCGGTGCCACTTCATGTCCGTCACGGCGGGTGGCGCGCCGACCGAGCCGTTCCACTGGTCGTCGATGCGCAGCCGATCGGCGTTGTCCACGAGGAAGATCCCGTTGTGCGGGTAGATCTTGTTGTCACTCGACAGGTGCACGTAGTAGAAGCGGTTGTCGGACTGGTGGCCGAACACGATCACGACGTCGCGGTCCTTCTGCGAGACCGGAGTGTCCAGCCGCACCTGAGCATCGATGGTGACGTTGCCGAACGCCGGACCCTTGGTGACGACCGCGTACTCGTTGGGGCGCCGTGGTCCTGGACGCGTGGTGCCCGCCTTCGACAGCACGACCTCGTTACCGGGGAAGCGCCAGCGCGAGGTGGTGATGGGCTTCCAGTCCTTCGCGGTGGTGACGCCGCTGACGACGTCGCTGCCGGGGTCGCAGGCCTGCAGGGTCTGGATCGTGCCGGTGACCTTCCAGATCTTGCCGTTCGCCTTGGCCAGCACGTAGAGCTCACCGGCCGCGTCCGTGCCGAGCCGCAGGTCGACGCGGTTCTTGCCGGCCAGTGTGCGCATCGTCGTGCGCTTGCCCGCCGAGTCGAACACCGCGAGCTCGAACGACTTCGCGATCGGCGCGCCGGCCCGCATGTCCTTCTCCTCGGCGTAGTACAGCAGGCCCTTCACGCCTTCGCCGTAGACGTACTTGCCCTGCAACTGGGGAATGGCGTTGCCGCGGTAGACGAACCCGCCGATCAACGCGTTGCCGCTGTCCCCGCAGCCGCCGTTGGGCCGGTTGTGGTCGAAGCCCGCGACCGGGTAGGTGTAGCCGAACTTCGCGTCATCGGCCGGCAACGGGTAGAGCTGGCACTTGGGGTCGTTGCGCCGGTAGGTGAGGTGGCCTTCCCGTTGTCCCCAGCCGAGGTTCGCGCCGGGCTTCACCTCGTACACCGACTCGACGACCTTCTCGCCGATGTGGCCGAGGAACATCCTGCCGTTGTCCCAGCTGAACCTGTACGGGTCGCGCAGGCCGATCGCGTACAGCTCGGCCAGCGGCGATCCGGGCTTGCCCAGGTACGGGTTCGTCGGCGGGATGCCGTACTTCTTGTTGCCGGAGTTGGTTCCGGCCGGGTCGATGCGCAGGATCTTGCCCTGCGGCACCTTCACGTCCTGCGGCACGTCCGACCGGTAGCCGATGCCGCCGTCGCCGACGGCCAGGTAGAGCAGACCGTCCGGGCCGAACCCGATCTCCTGGAAACCGTGGAGGTACATGGCAAAACCGATGCGCAGGAGTTCGCGCTTGGATCCCGCGAACGCGGCGGCCTTCGGGTTGGTGGCCGTCCACTCGGTGATGACACCGTGCACCACCGCGTTCGACGGTGACGGAAGATCCGGTTTGCGGTTCTTCAGCGCGTCTTTGGCTTCGGTGTGCGCGGTGTAGAACTTGCCGTTCGTCGCGAACTGCGGGTGGAACGCCACGAACCCGAACCCGCTGCCGAGTCCCTGGTGGTTGTGGAAGTTCCCGCCGATGGTGGCGCGGACGTCGAGGTACGTGCGCTGCCCGCTGCCGTCGCGGTTGAGCGTGTACATCTTGCCGTTCATGTCCGGCACGAAGAACCGGCCGGAGCCGTCCGGGATCTCGCCGAGGTAGTTGACCCGGTTGTACTGCTTCAGCCTGCTGTCCCCGGCGGTGGGCGTCGTCGACGACTGCGGCAACCGCGCGATCTCCTGCAGCTTCACGCCGATGCCGGACGGTGCGGGCGTCGGGAGTGGATCGGAGACGGGGCCGGGCTGCGCGGCTGCTTGTGGCACCAGGGAAGCCGCTGTGAGCGCCAGCGCCGCGAACAGCACCGAGAACGATCGTCTGGACACGTCCACCACCTCGTGGGTCAGCTGGAAAGCGCTTACCACGCGGCGGCGTGCCAGACTTTACCCACGGGTGACCGCAGTCACAAGCGTCAGGCGCCGACGGCCCAGAAGTAGCCGGTCGCGAACACCAGCGACATCAGCGGCAGCGAGAAGCCCGACACCGGCGGAAGCACGGCGGCGGCCTGCTGCTTGATCTCGTCCTGCGGCAACCAGAGCCCGAGCACGGCGTTCTTCCGGAAGAACAGACCCGTCACGACGAACACGACGAGGAAGACGCGGTTGATCGGCGGGATGAACGGCAAGGCCGGCGCCAGGAACAGCCACGCGACGAACAACCCGAGCACCAGCACCGTCCTGCCGAACCACCAGACCTGGTCGATCGACCGGGCCGCCGTGCCCCGCATCAACCAGATCACCGCCGCCCCCAGCGCGACGGTGACCAGGAGCAACGCGACGCGGAACTCACCGGCGAGGAGCGAGCCGAGCGCGGGAGCAGCGGCGAACCCGAGCAGCACCCTGCCGAACAGCAGGTAGTCGGTGACGGGGGTGGGCGCGCGGAACGTGTCGACGCCCATCGGCGGGGCCACCACCCCGCGCCGCGCCGGTTGCCTGGTGATCGCCATGCGCAGGAACTCGTACAGCCCCTCCGGGTTCTGCTCGCGGAAGTCGAGCCACTGCCGTCGCCGCAGCTCGTCGTCCGCCAGGCGCAGGCTCGTGGCCAGCACGAACACCACGCGGTCCCCGTGGATCCCGGTCGCGTTGCGGAGCACCGTCTCGGACGTGCCCGCGGTGACGATGACGAACAGCCAGCCGGGGTCGACCTCGTCCTCCACGAACCCCGCGGCCGTGCAGGCGTGGCTCACCAGGTGCGCGAGCGGTTCGTCGTCCGGCCGGCACCAGATCCGGTAGCTACTGGAGCCGGGCAGCGCGTTCTTCAGCTCCGCGAACTTCGGCTCGTAGGCGGCCCAGAGCGGGCCGAAGCGGCGCAGCCTGCGGCGGCCGGGCTCGCCCCTGACCCGCAGCCGCAGGTGGTCGTGGCCCTTGCCGGTCGGCATCGCGAGGTGCACGTTGCGGGAGTAGCGCAACAGCAGCATGCCGAGCACGGCCAACGCGGCGCCGAAGAGATAGGGCCACGCCGGGTCCGGCCGTCCTCTCGACGGCAGGGTGATGATCACGCAGCACACCATGCAGAGCTCGATCACGAAGAAGCCCTCGCGCAACGACGTGGGCGACGCCGAACGCCGGTGGAGGCGCACCATCACGTACACCAGCGCGGCCACGCCGACGCCGTTCATGAGAGTGAAGGCCAGTCCGGCCCGTGACACGCCCGCGTGCACGTCCAGATAGGCCTCGTGGATGTTCCAGACGAGCGTGGCTCCCACCCCCGCGGCTGCCGTGCCGTACCCGAACGCCAGCCACAGCAACACCATCTGCACGGAGATCGGGAACCGGCGGCGTTGCGGTGCCGGCCTGCCGTTGAGCACGTCAGCGAGTCCGCGCGCCTGCTGGAAGAACCTGCCGCGAAGGTCGTGCACCCGGCTCAGCCCAGGCGGCAGTTCCGTGGCGCGCAGGAGCGCCACGTGCACCGGTTTGCCGTGGCGCAGTGCCCGTTGCCACTCCTCCGTCACCCACCTGGACGCCATCGCGTCCGGCGACGCCAGCAGCACCACGGCGTCCGACCGGTCGATCGCGCCGTTGATCGCGATCTCCCAGTCGGTACCGGGTCTGAGCTGCTCGACGTCGAGCCAGGTGTCGAACCCGGCGTCGGTCAGCACCGAGGTCAACGCCTCGGCCGCGTGGAAGTCCCTTCGCGAGTAGCTGACGAAGATCTTCTGCACACGATCAATCGTGCCCTGTGACCGCCCCCAACAGGTCCCGAATGTGCGCAGTCGCCGACGCGAACTCCGGGCGGGCCATCGTCTCGGAGTAGTCGCGGGTCTCCGGCAGGTCGACCTCGATGACCTCCTTCACCACCGCGGGCCGTTGCGTCAGCACGATCACCCGGTTCGCCAGGTACACCGACTCCGCGATCGAGTGCGTCACGAGCAGCACCGTCGTGCCGGTCTCCCGCCACACCCGGTGCAGCTCGACGTTCATCTGCTCGCGCGTCAACGCGTCGAGCGCACCGAACGGTTCGTCCATCAGCAGCACCCGCGGCTGATGCAGCAGCGCGCGGCACAACGCCACGCGCTGCTGCATGCCACCGGACAGCTCATGCGGCAGGGCGTTCTCGAACCCCGAGAGTCCGGTCATTTCAATGAGCTCATCAGCACGCTTGCCCGCCGCGGCCGAGTTCATGCCGCGCATCTCGGCCTGCAGCAGGATGTTCCTCCTGGCCGAACGCCACTCGAGCAACGCCGCCCGCTGGAACACGAACCCGATGTCGTGCCGCGGGCCGCGCACCTCCTCGCCCAGCAACCGCACCGAACCCGCACTCGGTTGCAGGAGCCCGGAAACCAGCTTGAGCAGAGTCGACTTGCCGCACCCCGACGGCCCGACGATGGACACGAACTCGCCGGGCGCGACGTCGAGCGAGACCTGCTCGATCGCGGTGACCTCCGTGCGCTTCGACTGGAAGCGCACGGCGACCCCGTTGATCTCGACCGCGGCGGTGACTGTCGGACTAGTGGTCATCCCTGCTGTGCTCATCCTTTCGGGGCAACGCTTTCTTCCCAGTACGCCGACGGCTCGGACGCAGCCTTGATGATGCCGGTCTTCTGGAACGTGTCGATGGTCTTCTTCCAGTCGTCCACGGTGTTGACGCCCGGCGCCTTGTCCTTCGTCGCGTCGGTGTGCAGCAACGTCAGCGTCGTCTTGAACTGCTCCAGCACGACCGTCGGCGAAGGGAGCTGCTCCGCCGCACCCTTCATCGACTCGGCCGCCGCTTCCGGTGCCTTCTCGGCCGCCGCCCAAGCCTCCTGGGTGGCGGTGACCATCTTCTTCACCAGCTCAGGATCCTTCTGCAGCATGGACTTCGACGTGAGGAGGCCGTTGCTGAAGTAGTTCAACCCGAACTCGGAGAACCGCAGGTAGCCGACGTCCTTGCCGGCCTTCTCCTTGATCGTCGGCCCCTGGTCGGACGCGAAGCCCAGCAACACGTCCGTGCGCCCGGAGATGACCGCGGCCATCTTGCCCGCGGGGTCGATGTTCTGGATGGAGACGTCGGACTCCTGCATGCCGTTCTGCTTGAGGAACGCCGGGAACGTCTTCGTCAGCGCGTCACCCGCGGTGGTCGCGACCGACTTGCCCTTGAGGTCCTCGGGCTTCTTGATGTTCTTCTCCGCGAAGAACTGCACGGACGCGGGCGTGGTCTGCAGGAACACCCCGACGCTCTTCACCGGCACGCCCTGCTCCACGGCGGTGGCGAGCGCGGACGTGTCCGCCCAGCCGAAGTCGGTCTGCCCCGCACCCGTCGCCTGCACGGTCTTGCCGGAGCCCTGACCCGCCTGGATCTTCAGCTTGATGCCGTGCTTCTCGAAGATGCCCTGCTTCACCCCGTAGTAGAACGGCGCGTGCTCGCCGTACGGGTACCAGTTGAGCGTGAGCGTGACTTCTTTGGCCTCACCGCCCTGTGCCGGCGTTTCGCTGCCGCCACCACCGCAGGCGGCAACCACCAGCATCGCGGGGAGAAGGCCTGCGAGCAGTTTCTTCATGATCCGCCTTTCGCGAGAAGGGTTGTGACGGCGGCGCCTCGCCGGCTGGCGTGCCAGGGCAGCATCAGCTGTTCGGCGAGGTCGAGCAGGAGGAAGAGGAGAACGCCGACGAACGAGGTGACGATCAGGCCGGCGAACAGCATCGGGGTGTCCATGTTGCCGTTGGCCTGCAGGATCACGTACCCGAGGCCTTCGTTGGAGCCGACGAACTCGCCGACCACCGCACCGGTCACGGCGAGCGTGACGGCGACTTTCAGGCCGGCGAACAGGTGCGGCAGCGCGGCCGGGAAGCGGATCTTCACGAACGTCTTGATCGGGCCACCGCCCATCGTGGCCGCGAGCTCCAGCATCTCGGTGTCGACCGATTTGAGACCGGTGACCGTCGAGATGACCACGGGGAAGAACGCCATCAGCACGGCCACGATCACCTTGGGCTCGAAACCGAAGCCGAGCCACACGACGAACAGCGGCGCGATCGCGATCTTGGGGATGACCTGCGCGAACAGCAGGATCGGGTACGCCGTGCTCTCGATCGTCCTCGAGTAGACCATCGCGACCGCGACGAGGACGCCGAGGATGCCCGCGATGACGAACCCGAGGATCGTCTCGTAGGTCGTCACCCACGTGTGGCCCCAAAGGTAGGACCACTTGTCCACGAGCAGGTCGAAGGTCTTGCCCGGTGACGGCACGAGATAGGCCTCGACCATGCCTGTGACGGTGATGAGGTGCCAGATCGCGAGGCAGGCGGCGAGCAGCGCGACCGGACGCCACGATCGCTCGATGACGCCGCGCCAGCGGTCCCCCGAAACCGGTTTCACGAAGCTCCCTAGGTCGGAAAGCGCTTTCCCGTACGCTATGTCCGGCTCACTGACCGGTCAAGATGGAGGATCGATGGAGTTGGCAGCTCACGTGGTCCGAACCATGGCGGATCGATGCAGCTGAGCTCGCTCGTCATCGAGCGCGTCGACGCGTACGCGGTCGCACTGCCCACGATCCGCTCCTTCGGCGTGTCCGGCGGGTCGGTCACCGTCGCGGGTCATCCGACCATTCGGATCCTGGTGAAGGTAACCGCCGATGGTGTGCACGGCTGGGGCGAGGCCACGCCGATTCCCGCGTGGACGTACGAGACGGCTGAATCGATCTTCACGACCATCACCCGCTATCTGGCGCCGGCGATCGTCGGGCTGCCGGCGTGGCAGTTGGACGGCGTCAGCAAAGTGTTCGACCGCACCATCAACCGCGGCTTCTCCATCGGCGCGCCGCTCGCCAAGTCCGCCGTGGACGTCGCGCTGCACGATCTGCTGGGCCGTGCGTCGGGCGTGCCGGTCGGCGTGTTGTGGGGGCAGCGACGCGTACAAGAGATCGAACTGGCGTGGATCGTCTCCGGCCAAACACCCGATGAGGTCGCGGACTGCGTCGCGGAGGGGCTGACGGAGGGTTACCGGGCGTTCAAGGTGAAGATCGGGCTGCACGACCAACGCACGGACCTGGACGTCGTCAGAACCGTCCGTGAAGCCGCTCCGGATGCGCCGCTGTGGGTGGACGCGAACCAGGCCTACACCGTCCACGAGGCGCTCCGCATCGCCAAAGAGCTCGAAGACTTGGACGTGTTCGCGTTCGAACAACCGCTGCCCGCCAACGATGTCGCCGGTCAGCGACGGCTGCGCGCGGCCTCACCCCTGCCGGTTGCGCTGGACGAGAGCCTGCGCCACCCCAGCGATCTCGCGACGTTCGTGAAGCTGGATGCCATCGATGTCGCGGTGGCGAAGGTGCAGCGGTCGGGCGGGCTCACGCTCAGCCACAGAATGTGCCAGCTCGCCGAAGACTGCGGAGTAAGACTCCTCGGCTCCGGTCTCACCGACTCCGACATCGGGCTGGCCGCCTCGCTGCACCTGTTCGCCGCGCACGGAATCAGCGGACCGGCGGACCTCAACGGCCGTCAGTTCATCACTTCGCCTTACGCCACCGGCATCACCGTGAAGAACGGCATGGCGCAGGTGCCGAGCACGCCGGGCCTCGGCGTTGAGGTCGACGAAACCGTCGTTCAGGAGCTGGAGATCGAGCTGTAGGTGTTGCCGGCGTGGTCACGGCCGCGCGCCAGGTAGATCTTGTGCGATTCGGGCTTCAGGAAGCGGACGGTCGTCGGCATGTACCGCATGGTGTAGCCGCAGCGCCGCAGCGTGCTGCGGTTCGGCGGGCTGCCGTGCACCAGCATGGCGGAGTGGATGCTGCACGCGCCGCGGTCCAGTTCGACGTCGACGGCGAGCGACTCGTCTACCGACGTCTCCTGGTTGAAGAACGAGTCGGAGTTCCCGTGGTGCGAGACCTCGGAGAGGTGGCTGCCGGGGATCACGCGCAGGCAGCCGTTCTCGACGGTAGACGGGTCGATGGCCAGCCAGACCGTGATCGCGTCGCCAGCGGGAGAGATGCTGTCGCGCCAGAAGTGCGCGTCCTGGTGCCACGGCACGGGTTGGCCATCACCGGCCGGTTTGCAGATGAAGTGCGACGAGAACAGCGCGATGTCCGGGCCGATCAACGACTCCACGAGGTCCAACACGTCGGCGTCCAGCAAATACGAGAAGAGCGCCGGATCGGTCAGGTGCGGCACGTCCATGTGCTCGGGCCGCTCTCCAGGAGGTAGAGCCGCCAGCTTCGCCTCGAAGTGCGCCGCCAGGGCCTCGAACTTCGAGGGAGCGAGCAGGCTGGAGTGCGTCGTGTAGCCGTCGGTCTGGAACATCAGCGGTCACCTCACGAGTAGGCCGGTCTCCTTGTCGTAGCGCAGAACGCGGGCAGCGGGGGCATCCACGGTCACCACAGTGCCGACAGCGGGCTCGTCGTCCTCGGGCACGATGTAGCCGATCTGGTCCTCACCGCAGTCCAACGTCACCAAAGAAGTCACACCGAGGTTCTCCACAATGGACACCGACCCGGTGAACAGCCCGGAAGAAGCAGGCGCCAAGTACTCGGGCCGGACACCAACGACCACGTCGTCACGCGGCACCAGGTTCATGGGCGTCGAGCCGATGAAGTTCGCGACGAACGTGTCCGCAGGCCGCTGAAAGACCTCACGCGGCGTGCCGAGCTGCCGAATCCGGCCCGCGTCCATCACCGCGATCCGATCGGCCAACGCCAGCGCCTCCGCCTGGTCGTGCGTCACGAACACGGTCGTCAGCTCCAACTCGCGCTGCAGCTTCTTCAGGAACGTCCGCGCCTCCAACCGCAACCGGGCGTCCAGATTGGACAAAGGCTCGTCCAGCAGCAACACCTCGGCCGAAGCCGCCACCGCACGCGCCAACGCCGCCCGTTGCTGCTGACCGCCCGAAAGCTGCCCAGGACGACGATCCAGCAACGCCCCGAGACTCAGCCCGCCGGCCGTGCGCACCGCGGTCTCCTGCTGCACCGACCGGGCAACGCCCCGCACCCGCAACGGATAGGCGATGTTCTCGGCCACGGTCATGTGCGGGAACAACGCGTAGTCCTGGAACACCATCGCGACCCGGCGGTCGCCGGGCTGCAGCCGCGTGACGTCCCGCGAGCCGATCGACACCGCGCCCTCAGCAGCACCCTCCAAACCCGCGATCGTGCGCAGCAAGGTCGTTTTGCCGCAGCCGGAAGGCCCGAGCAGGGCGAACAGCTCGCCGTCGTGAATCGAGAGGTCCAGCGCGTCCACCGCCCGCACCCCGTTGGGGTAGACGGTGGAGAGACCTTCGACAGTGATGCCCGCCATCAGCTCTTGATGCCTCCGTGGAATCGGAACCCGTACCGCTTGCTCACGAACAGGTACAGCACGACCACCGGGATCGAGTACAGCAGCGAGAACACCGGGATCACCGTCAGGTTGGCGCTGCCGCCCTCGTCGTACAGGGTCCGCAACAGCACCGCCGCCGGCTGCTGGCCGACATCGCGCAGCAGCAGGAACGGCAACAGGAAGTTGCCCCAGGCGTTGACGAACGCCCAGACGAAGATCGTCGCGACACCGGGCCGCGCGACCGGCAGCACGACGTGACCCAGCACCTGCCACGGCGAGGCGCCGAACACCCGCGCCGACTCCTCGTACGAGCGCGGCACGGCGTCCACGAAGTCCTTCAGGATGAAGATCGCGGCGGGCAACATGCCGCCCGCGATCACCAGCGCCGTGCCGAACTGCGAGTTGATCAGCCCGAGCTGCAGCATCATCACGAAGATCGGCACCATCGCGGCCGTGCCGGTCACCACCGAGGACAACAGCAAAAGCAGGTACAGCAGCAGATCGCGGCCAGGAATCCGCACCCGCGACAACGCATAGGCCGCCAACGCCGCCAGAACCGTCGTCACCACGGTCGCCACAGAGCACAGGATCAACGAGTTGATCAACGACGACAGCGTGTACGGGTGGTCGAAGGTCGCGGAGACGTTCGACAGCGTCCAGTCCGGCCACCGCAACCCGAGACCGGGCTTCGAGTCGAACGGCGCGGAGGCCAGCCACAGGATCGGCACCGCGAAGAACGCCAGCACCACCGTGATCAGCACGTAGAAACCGATCCGCCGAACCATCCACAGAGGACTCACGCGCGCCTCCGCAGCAGTCGGAGGTACACCAGCGCAACAGCCAGGTTGCCGAGCAACAGCAGCAACGACATCGCCGAGGCGTACCCGAGCTCGCCACCCTCCAAAGCCTGCCGGTAGATCAGCACCGGCAGCACCTCGGACTGGTGGTTCGGCCCGCCGGACGTCAGCAGGAACGGCGTGAAGTCGTTGGCCGTCCACAGACTGATCAGCAGCGTGTTCGTCAGCACGTGCCCGCGGATGTGCGGGAACACCACGTCCCGCACGGTCTGCCAGCCCGACGCCCCCACCAGCCGCGCGGTTTCGAGCTGCGACGGCGGCACCGCGGCCAAAGCTGATGTGTAAAGGAGCATCGAGAACGCCGTGCCGCGCCAGATGTTGAAGATGATCAGGCAGGTCATCGGATACTCGACCAGCCACGACGTCTGCGGCGACCCGAGCAGCAGCCCCAGCGTGCCGGTGTCGCGGCTCAGCACCGCGAACCACAGGAACGCCACGACCGTGCTCGGCAGGATCCACGAGAGCAGCACCAGGCCTTCGGTCGTGCGCCGCAGCCACGGGCTCACCGACCGCAGCAGCCACGCCAGCGCGAAGCCGAGGAAGTTCTGCCCGATCACCGCGGAGAACAGCACGAACAACGCCGTCAGCCACACCGAGTTCGTGAACAACGGGTCGCGGACGGCCTCGACCACGTTGTCCAGCCCGACGACCTGCGGGTTCGCCGCCGCAGGTCCGGTGAGCTGGTAGTTCGTGATGCCGATGTAGAGCGTCCACAGCGCCGGGAAGACCAGGAAGATCCCGATCAACAACAGCGCCGGCGCGACGAACCCGACGGCGCGCCGGACACCCAAACCGGAACTGTCGAGGCCGGAGGTGTCGAGCTTCGGGCTAGCCAATGTTCTCCTCGCCGACCGCCTTCACCAGCGCCTCGCGGTAAGAACGCGCCACGTCGTCAGGGCTCTTGCCGGACACGATGTCCGCGGTCGCCTGCTGCAACGCCGCCGACACCTTGGGGTAGTTGGCGAGGCCCGGCCGGTAGCGGGTGATCGGCAGGACCTTCTCCGCGATGAAGGACAGCATCGGATCACCCGAGAGCACCTGGTCGTTCACGTCCTGGCGCTGGGTGAGCTGCGCGGTGCCGGCCAGCGACTCCTTGACGGCCTCGGCGGAGTTGAGGAACTGCATGAACTCCCAGGCCTGCTTCGGGTACTGGGTGTTCGGGTTGATCACCCGCACGCCACCACCGGACATGCTCACGAAGTCCTGCCCGCCAACGCCCGCACCAGAAGACTTCGCCGGAACCAGCGCCCAGCCCACGGCCGCGTCGCGATCAGCCATCTTCGCGACACCGTTCTTCGGCTCCACGACCGAACGCCAGAAGTAGTCGCTCTCCAGCAAAATGCCGATCTTGTTCTCGCTGAACAGCGTGAACGACCGCTGCCTGCCGTTGGCCTCCTGCTGCAGCACCGGATCGCCCAGGCCGCCGGAGTAGACCTTCTGGTAGAGCCCAAGAACGTCCTTGAGCTGAGCCGAATCCCCTTGCCACTTCCCGTTGTCGTAGATGGGCTTGCCGGTGCCGACCAACGCGGGCAGCACGCCCTGCATGGTCGTGGCCTCACCCATCGCGGTACCGCCGTTGAGCTGAAGAGGCGTGACACCAGGCAGAGTCTTCAACCGAGCGCCCGCGTCCAACACGTCCTGCCACGACCTGGGCTGCCAGTCGGAAGGAAGGCCGGCCTGCGCGAAGAGCTTCTTGTTGAAGAACAGCACGCGCCCGTCCGTACCCATCGGCACGCCGTACCGCTTGCCCTCGAACTCACCGAGCCCCTGCACGGCCTTGGGAATCTGGTTCCAGCCGTCCCAGCCGGTGTTGCCGACGACCTCGTCGAGCGGCTTGATCCCCCCGGCCTGCGCGAACTCGCCGAGCCAGATGCCGTCGATCTCGATGATGTCGCCACCACCGCCGGTCTTCAGGTCCAGGGCGACCTTGGTCTTGAAGTCCTCGTCCCCGGTGCCGTTCTGCTCGAACTTGATCGTCGCGGTGACGCCCTTGGCCTTCTGCAGTTCGGTGAACTTCGGGATCACCCAGTTCTGGATCCAGTTCGCCCCGCGCGCGTTCTTCCCGCCCAGTGCCGCGTTGGCGACGATCGTCAGCGTGATCTCCTTGGCGTCGGCGTTGCGCGCCTGATCACCCTCCTGCGTCTGCCCCAGGCAGCCTGCGAGCAGACCGCACACCGCCAGCAGCCCGAACATCCTCGTTCGTCGCATCCGTGATCTCCCCACCCAGATGACCAGCTGGTACGTCAACCTCCAACTTGGCACTGGATCACTCCGGCCACAAGCTCTCAGCCCCCTCTCAGTGGGCGCCTGGGAGGCTCACGCGCGGAGGGGGTTAGATCAACATGCAATTGCTTCTCGCGGCCGTCCTGGCAGCCTCAACCCTGGTGTCACCGCAGCTCAGCGGCCCGTTCGGAGTCGGCACACACGACGCCCACCTGGTCGATTCCACGCGGCTCGGCCCGTTCCAACCGTCAAAGAACCGGGAACTGATGGTCACCATCAGCTACCCGGCCCAGCGCCACGGACACAGAGCGCCGTGGCTCAGTCCCGGCTTCGCGGCCGCCACCGACCCGATCATCTCCAGCCCGGCCTTCCTCGACGTTCCGGCGGGGACGGTCGACTGGTCCGGCACGCTCCGACAGGCCCGTGTGGACGCTCCACCGATCAAGAAGAGGTGGCCGGTCGTCCTGTTCTCGCCGGGACTTCAGGCGCCGCGCGAGTTCTACACCTCGACGGCCGACGACCTCGCGAGCCGTGGCTACGTCGTGGTGACCGTGAGCCACACGTACGAGTCGCTCGCCGTGGAGTTCCCCGGCAACCGCGTCGTGTACGGCGGCATCGACGGCAGCCCGGAGACGATGAAGAAGGTCATCGACACACGGGTCGCCGACATGCGGTTCGTGCTCGACAAGCTGCCGAGCCTGCACAAGTGGGCCGACACGAGCCGGGTCGGGATCGCCGGGCACTCGTCCGGCGGCTACACGGCGGGCGAGACCATGGTGCACGACCGCAGGTTCGACGCGGGCATCAACATCGACGGCGGGATGGAGCACACCGGCGACGGCGGCACCCATGCACCCGGCCGCGTCGTCACCGAGGGGCTCGACCGGCCGTTCCTGCTGTTCGGCGGCGACACCGACACGCGCGAGCTCTCGCACGTCGACACGAGCCTGACCAGGACGTGGGCCGACTTCTGGCCGAACCAGCGCGGCTGGAAGCGGGACGTGCACCTGGACGACGGCGCGCACCTCGGGTTCAGCACCGACCTGCAGTGGGCGGTGCCGCAGATCGCGGCGGTCAGCCCGGAACGCCGCGTCGGTCTAACAGGGACGATCGATCCGCGGGACGCTCTGAGGGCCCAGCACGACTACGTCGCCGCGTTCTTCGACCTGCACCTGAAGCGCCGCGGCACCGAGCTGTTCGACCGGCCGCGCCATCCGGGGGTCCGGCTGGTGGAGTGACGGTATGGTCCAAGCCAAATGTCTGTCGAGTTCAACGTCCTCGGGCCGCTGCAGGTCCGCGTGGACGGCCGGGAGCTCCAGCTCGGCGGGTTCACCCGCCGGGCCGCGCTGGGTTTCCTGCTGCTCAACGCGGGCCGCGTCGTGTCGATCAGCGAGCTGACCGAGGCGTTGTGGCCCGACGGGCACCCGCCGACCGCGCGCGGGATCCTGCTCAACGTCGTGTCGGCGCTGCGGAAAGCCGAGCTCGACCTGGTCACCCGCAAGCCCGGCTACCTGCTGCGCGCGGAACCGGATCGCGTTGACCTGCACCGGTTCCGCGCCGCACTGGCCCGTGCGGCCACCGCGCCCGGACCGGAGCAGAAAGCCACAATCCTCAGGGACGCACTGGCGTTGTGGCGTGGTCCGGTGCTCGCGGATCTGGTGGCGGACGGCGTCACCTGGCCCGCACTGGTCGAGATCGAGCACCTGCGCGAGATCACGGTCGAGGACAGGTTCGACGCCGAGCTGGGCTGCGGGCGGCACCGCGAGGTGATCGCGGAGCTCGAAGCGCTCGTGCGCGACCACCCGTTGCGGGAACGTTTGCAGGGCCAGCTGATGCTCGCCCTCTACCGGTCCGGCAGGCAGGCCGACGCGCTGGCGGCCTTCCGCACGGCGCGCGAGCGGTTCGCGGCGGAGCTCGGCATCGACCCCGGCCGCGACCTGGTCGCGCTGGAACAGGCGATCCTCACCCAGGAGCCGTCGCTCGCGCTCACGGCCGCGCAGAACCCCGTTGTGCTGGAGCGCAAGAAGGTCAGCGTGCTGGTGGCCCGGCTGGAGCTGGACGGCGCCGGCGAGGCCGCGGACGAGCTGCTGGAGACCTCCGTGGCCGCCGTCAGCGAGAAGATCGAAGACCTCGGGGGCGTGATCGTCACGACGCTCGGGTCGACCGTTTGCGCGGCGTTCGGCGCCCCGGCCAACAGGGAGGACGACGCGGCACGAGCGGTGCGCGCGGCCTTCGAGATCACCAGCGGCCACCCGGCTGCTGCGGCCGTGTGCACGGGTCCGGCACTCGTCACGTCCGGCGACCGGCTGGAGGTCGGCGGCACGCTTCTCGACGCGGGCCTGAAGCTGGTCGCGCAGGCCGCACCGGGCGAGGTCAGGACCTGTCCCACGACCGACCGGTCGCTCACCCCCGCCGGCGACGACACGCCGTTCGTCGGCCGGTCGAGCGAGCTGGCCAGGGTGGCGGAGGCGTACGAACAGGTCCAGCGCGCGAGACGGCCGCGGCTGGTCACGCTGGTCGGTGAGCCGGGCACGGGCAAGTCCAGGCTCGTCCGGGAGTTCGCTGCGGGCCGCCGGACGCTGATCGGCCGCACTCCCCCGTTCGGCCGCGACGACGTGTTCGCACCGCTCGCCGAGATCGTGCGCGGCCACGCCGGGATCCTCGACTCCGACCCGCCCGACGTCGTCACGGACAAGATCAAGGCGATCAGCGACGACCCGTGGCTGGTCACGCAGCTGTGCGCGCTCGTCGGCGTGACCGGGCAGGGCAGCGACGTGCTGATGGCGTGGCGCAGGCTGGTCGAGCAGATCGCAGCCGAGCCGCTCGTGGTGGTCGTCGAGGACCTGCACTGGGCGGACGACCTGCTGCTGGAGTATCTGCACGGCCTGCCGGACACCGCGGACGACGTGCCGTTGCTGGTCCTCGCCACCGCACGGCCGGAGCTGCTGGAACGCCGTCCGGCCTGGGGCGAGGTCGTCACGCTCGACGCACTGTCCGAAGAGGACACCACGCTGCTGCTCAAGATGCTCACGACCCGGCACGAGGTGACGGCCGACCTGGCGGCGCTGCTGCAGCGCTCGGCGGGCAATCCGCTGTTCGCGGGCGAGTACGTGCGCATGCTCCGCGACGGAAGCCAGGACACGTTGCCCGACACCGTGCAGACGGTGATCGGCGCGCGGCTCGACTCGTTGCCACCGCTGGAGAAGGTCGTGCTGCAGGACGCGGCCGTCATCGGCGTCACGGTGTGGCCGGGCGCGGTGGCGGCCGTCGCGGAAAGAGACCTCGCCGAGGTCACGCGATGCCTGGAGGTGTTGCGGCAGCGGGACTTCCTCAAGCGCAACGCCACCAGCAACGTGATCGGCGAGGCCGAGTACACGTTCAGCCACGTCCTCGTACGCGACGTCGCGTACGACCGGGTGCCGCGCACGACCAAGGCCATGAAGCACTACCACGCGGCGGAGTGGCTCAAGGCTTTGCCGCTGGAGCACGTTCCGTTGCTGGCGCACCACTTCCAGCAGGCGGTGTGGCTGGCAGAGGCCGCCGGACGCCCGTGCGACATCCTCGGCCAGAAGGCCCGCGCTGCACTCACCGAGGCAGGAAGGAAGGCGACCGGCCTGGCCGCCCGCGGCACGGCGGTGCGCTCCTTCCAGGCGGCGCTGGCGGTGTGCCCGCCGGGACACGAGGACCGGGCAGGACTGCTGACGTTGCTGGGATCCAGCCTGGCGTGGGACGGCGGCGGCATCGAGGAGCTCGCCGAGGCCGTGGAGCTCCACGTGGCGAAGCAGGACTTCACGAGCGCCGCAGAGGCCTCCCGGGCGATCTGGCGAGCCCGCTATCACCGAGGTGACCACCAGGAGGCACACCGCGCTCTCGACCGCACGCTGGCGTTCCTGGCCCAGGCAGAGCCCAGTGAGCAGGCGTACGGCGTCATGGCGTACGCCGCCCACTCGCTGACGCTGACGGGCAGGGCCGAGGAGGCGATCGCCACGGCGCGGGCGGCGCTGGTCGGCGCGACCGGAGCGGAACGGGCGGTCGCGCTGGAGACGTTGGGGCTGGCCAGGGTCAAGAAGGGCGAGGCCGCGGGGACCGACGACATCCGCGAGGCCGTGGCGGAACGGCGCAAGGCCGGGCTCTCGCCCAGTCTGGGCCTGTTCAACCTCGGTTCCGCGTACGCGACGCTCGGCGACGCCCGTGCGCGCAAGGCCGTCCGGGCGGAGTCACGGGTGGCGGCGCTGCGCCACGGCGACAAGTACACCCTGTCCTGGCTCGACTCGTCGCGCTACGTCGAGCTGTTCTGGGAAGGCCGCTACGACGAGGCGTTGCAGAACCTCGACGAGGCCATCGGCAACGCGCCGAACCAGCCCTACCTCTATTCCACCCGCGGCCGGATCAAGCTGCTGACCGGTGATCTCGACGGTGCCCGTGCGGACGCGGCCAAAGCACTCGAAACCGCGAGGACGAAAGCGCATCCGGGCGAACTGCAGCATCCGCTCGTGCTGCGGGCGCGGATCGCGTTGCTCGACGGGGAACCGGTCGACGTGGACGAGCTGCTCACCCTGCTGCCCGGCCAGCAGATCACCGGCCCGATCGGCGTCAGCCTGCCGATCGTGCTCGCGGCAGCCGGTCACGGGCCGGAATGCCTGGCCGGACTCTCGTGGTCGCGGTGGAAGGACGCCGCGGTGGCGTACCTTCACGGAAACAGAGAAGAAGCTTCTCTTGTTTACCAGGAGATCGGGTCGGTTCCGGACGCTGACGAGTCACGATGAGTCGCCAGTTATTGCCCGGAAATAGCGTCCGGGTGTGTCCGCCATTCCACGGTATTACCAGGCCAAGACCAAGCTGCTCGACCTGCTGAGCGAGCTGCCCGACAACACGCCGTTCCCGCCGGAGCGCGAGCTCGCGGAGCTGTTCGGCATGTCCCGCACCACGATCCGCAAGGCACTGGACGAGCTGGTGCTGGAGGGCAAGCTGATCCGCAAGGCCGGCCGGCAGGGCACCGCCGTCGCGCCGCGCAAGCAGGTCCACCGGCTGAGCCTCGACGCCCTCGTGCAGGACCTCGCGACCCGTGAGTCGATCGTCGTGCGCACTGTCGGCGCGCAGGACGTGATCAACGTCGAGTCGGTGCTCGTCCGAGGGGACGAGCCGATCGGCGTGCGATCGACGTATCTGCGCGCCTCCCAGTTCCCCGGCTTCGCCGAGCTCTACGACCGCAGCGCGTCGCTGCGGAAGTTCCTCATGGACAGGTACAAGATCCGGTTCGGCGAGCTGCACCCGTGGTGCACCACCGCCCTGGCCACGCCGCGCATCGCCGGGATGCTCGACGTCCGGCCCGCCACGCCGGTCCTGTCGGTGTCGTGGATGGCCCACGACTTCCGCGGTGTCCCGGTCGAACGATCATGGGTGGTCCTGCGGGGCGACCGTGCGCACCTCACGATGCACCTGCCGCGGACCGATCACGTCGTGCGCCGGTCGACCGCCTGAGACGGCGGCTCAGGCGGCCCACACCGAACACATGCACACGGGACAACTGTTGTGCCCCAACCCAGACCGGCCAGCCACTGACGTGTGCACACGTCGGTCTCCGTCCAGTCCGTGTTGGTCATGCCCAAAGCGTGCCACCGCGTCGCGCATCAGTCCCGCGTTGGGCTAGACCAGGGGATTCGAGGGATCCGCCCAGATTTCTGCCGTTAGCGTCGAAAACCGACTCGCAGCGGGAGGAACCGTGAACGACCACACCCGGCGCCGCATGTGGTTCCTCGATCAGCTCGACCCCGGCAACCCCGGGCAGCACGTCACGCTGATCACCACCCCTGCCGTCATCAGCGTGCCGGACACCCTCCTGGTCCGGTTCGACGACGACGGGCGGCCCGTCCCCGGTGGGCCGCCCGTCGTCGTGCGGTCGTTGCAGACTACCGATGTGCGCGCGGCAGTTCGCGCCGAGATCACGCAGCCGTTCGATCTCCGCAGTGGACCGGCGTTGCGGGCGGTGGAGATCAACTCCTCGTTGCTCGTGCTGACGATGCACGGGATTCTCGGCGACATCCGGGTGCTGTCGTCGGTGCTCGGCGGCGAGCTGCCGGAGCCTGCCTCGGGTTCGCCGGAGTACTGGCTGGAGCACCTGCGGGACCTGCCGGTGCTGGAGCTTCCGGCGGACCGGCCGCGGCCGCCGTTGCACCGGCCAGAAGCCGGTGTCGTGCCGTGGAGCACCGCCGTCGACTCCGATGCCTTGCTGGCGGCGTTGCAGGTGGTTCTGGGGCGGTACACGCGGTCTCTCGACGTACCGATCGGTGTGGTCGTCGCCGACGAACTGGTGGTGCTGCGCGGAGATCTGTCCGGCGATCCGTCGTTCGGCGAGCTGTGCGGGCTGACCGCCGAGCTGCTGGAGACGGCCTGCGCGGATCTCGTGTCGTTCGACCAGGTCGTCGATCTGCTCGCGCCGGAACGCGATCTGTCGCGGCACCCGCTGGTGCAGGTGCGGGTCGACCTGCGGCCGCGGCGCGATCTGTACGACCCCGAGGTGGCGTACAGCAGCTTCGACATCGAGATCCAGAACGGGCGGGTGCTCTACAACCGCGCGTTGTTCGACCGGCCGCGGATCGTGCGTTTCCTCGCGCACCTCGAACGGGTGCTGGGCGCGTCGCAGGACGAGCGGCTGTCCCGGATCTCGCTGATCAACGAGGACGAGTCGGCGCGGCTCGCCTCCTGGAACTCCACGTCCGAGTACCTGCCGGACGTCAGCATCCCCGACCTGTTCGCCGAGCAGGTGCTGACCACGCCCGACGCCGTGGCCGTGGAGCACTCGGAGGTCTCGCTGACGTACCGCGAGCTGGATCGGCGGTCGAACCAGTTCGCGCATCTGTTGCGGGAACGCGGAATCGGCGCCGATGACCGGGTCGGGCTGTGCCTGGACCGCGGTGCCGACCTGATCGTGTCGATCCTGGGTGTGCTCAAGGCCGGTGCGGCGTACGTGCCGATCGACCCCGAACACCCGTTGGACCGGATCCAGTTCCTGGTGGACGACGCACAGCTTTCCGTTGTGGTGAGCCGCAACCGCGTGCTGTTCCACCAGCCACTGTGTCCGTCCACAGCGGACTCCTGTCCGGATTCCCCGGTGACGCGAGTGGGTCCGGCGGACCCTGCGTACATGATCTACACGTCCGGGTCGGCCGGGCGTCCCAAGGGTGTGCTGATGCCCGGCCGGTGCGTGGTGAACCTGCTGCGCTGGCAGGAGAAGGCGCTCGACCGCGAGCCGGGCAGCCGGGTCGCGCAGTTCACCACGCCGACGTTCGACGTGTCGGTGCAGGAGATCTTCTCGGCGCTGTTGTTCGGTGGGACGTTGGTGATTCCGTCCGACGACGTCCGTCGTGACCCGGCCGCCCTCGCCGCCTGGTTGGACGCCTCGCGGATCACGCGGCTGCACGTGCCGGACTCGGTGCTGCGGGCGTTGCTCGACGAGGAACCGTCGTTCGCTTCGATGCGGCACGTGGTGCAGGCCGGCGAGCCGCTGACGCTGGACGTCCGGCTGCGCAACTTCTGCGCCTTGCGGCCGTGGCTGCGCGTGCACAACCACTACGGCCCGGCCGAGTCGCATGTGATCACGTCGTACACCCTGCCCGCCGACGTGCTGGACTGGCCTGCGGTCGCGCCGATCGGGCGGCCGATCGACAACACCCGCGTGCACCTGCTCGACGCCGACCTGCTCCCGGTCGCGATCGGGGTCGCCGGCCAGCTGTGCGTGTCGGGTGCCGGCCTGGCTTCCGGCTATCACGGACGGGCCGCGCTGACCGCGCGGAAGTTCGTGCCGAACCCGCACGAGCCCGGCTCGTCGATGTACCTGACCGGCGACCTCGCGTCGTGGACCGACGACGGGGTGCTGCTGTTCCACGGCCGGGTCGACGACCAGGTGAAGATCCGCGGCGTGCGGGTCGAGCCGGGCGAGGTCGAGGCCGTGCTGCGGGCCCATCCGTCGGTGTCCAGGGCCGTGGTCGTGGTGCGGGACAAGCAACTCGTCGCCTACGTCGTCGGCGAGACCGCCGAACTGCGTTCGCACTGCGCCTCTTTGCTGCCCGTGCAGCTGGTGCCAAGCGTGTTCGTACAGTTGGATTCGTTCCCCGTGCTGGCGAACGGCAAGATCGACCGTCGCGCACTGCCCGCTCCAACGCAGCGCTCACCGCACGTCCGGCCGCGCACGTCCGAGGAAACCGCGCTGTGCCAGGTGTTCGCGGACGTTCTCGGTGTCGAGGACGTGGGCGCGACCGACGACTTCTTCGCGCTGGGCGGGCACTCGCTCGTCGCCACCCGCGTGATCTCCCGGGTTCGCGCGGCGCTGGGCGTCGAGCTGCCGTTGCACGCGCTGTTCCACCACCGCACGCCGGAACGGCTGGCACATCTGCTTTCCGCCCCGCAGTCGTGGACCAAGCCGGTGACGGCTCGCGCGCACGGCCCGGTTCCGTTGTCGATCGCGCAGAACCAGGGCAACCGGTGGTTCGGCTCGGTGCTGGCGGCGGGCTTCTGGACCGTGCCGCTGGCGCTGCGGCTGGCCGGACCGCTGGATCTGAACCATCTACAGGCCGGGCTGGACCGCGCGGTGCGGCGGCACGAGGCGTTGCGCACGGCGTTCGTCGAACGGGACGGCGTTGTGGTGCAAGAGGTTCGACCGGCCCAGCCGGTTCCGTTGAAGGTCGTCGACGCGCCATCCGTGGAAGAGGCGGCGTACATCGCGGGCGACGAGATGACCGTGCCGTTCGACCTGGCGAGCGGATTGTTGTTGCGGGCACGGGTGTTGCGGCTCGCGCCGGACGACCACGTGCTGCTGCTGACGACGCACCACCTGGTCAGCGACGGGTGGTCGCAGGGCTTGCTGATCGAGGAGCTGAACGGCACCGCTGCCGCGCCTTCCGTGCAGTACTCCGACTTCACCTTGTGGGAACGGGAAACGCTGTCGCCGGAGCACACGAAGTACTGGCAGCAGCACCTGGAGGGGATCCGCCCGATCGAGCTCCCCACGCGAGCCGACCGCGATCTCAACCCGCTGGGCCCCGGCGAACTGCTGCCGTGGACTCCTTCGGCCTCGTTGTGGTCGTCGATCGCAGAGCTGGACGCGACGCCGTACGAGGTGCTGCTGGCGGCGTTCAAGGTCCTGCTGGCACGGACGACCGGCGCGACGGACGTCGTGGTCGGCGCACCGATGGCCAACCGGGTGCGGCCCGAGCTGGAGTCCGTGATCGGGCTGTTCGCGAAGGTGGTGGCGTTGCGGACCGACCTGTCCGGCGACCCGGACTTCCGCGAGGTGCTGCGGCGCGTGCGGGCGACCACGGCTGCGGCGCACGAGCACCAGGAGGTCCCGTTCCACGAGGTCGTGGAAGGCATTCCGCTGCGGCTGACGTTCGCGTTGGTGCCTGCGCTGCCCGAGCTGCGGCTGCCCGGGGTGACGGCGAGCGCGTTCGAGGCCCGGCAGCGCGGGCCGGTCATCGTGAAGGCCGAGGTGGCGTTCCACCTGCACGAGACCGGCGGGCACGTCGTCTACAACTCACTGCTGTTCACGCCGTCGCAGGCGGCGGGGCTGCTCGCGGGGTTCGAGGACGTGCTGCGCGCGGTGACCGCGGATCCGTCGCTGCGGATCTCGGAGATCAAATAACGTGGAAGAGTGACCGACCGACGCACAGTGTTGAAAACCTTCGCCCTGCTGCCGCTCGCCGGCTGCGCCACCGCCCAGCCCACCACCGCCTCGTCAACAACGACGCCGACCACCACCACGACCACTCCTGCACGCCACGACGCGCTCTTCGAGCTGGAACGGAAGTTCGACGCGCGGCTGGGCGTCTACGCGGTGGGCGCGGGCAAGACGATCGAGCACCGCGCCGACGAGCGGTTCGCGTTCTGCTCGACGTTCAAGGGCCTGGCCGCGGCCGCGGTCCTGCACCGCAACCCGATGACACACCTCGACACCCTCGTCACCTACGCCGAAGCCGACCTGATGAAGAGCTCGGCCATCACGAAGCAGCACGTCAGCACCTGCATGAAGCTCCGCGACCTGTGCGACGCGGCCGTCAGGTACAGCGACGGCACCGCCGGCAACCTGCTGCTGCGCGACCTCGGCGGCCCGGCCGAGTTGACCGAGTACCTGCGAGGCCTGAGCGACAGCGAAACCCGGATGGACCGGATCGAGCCCGCCATCACCGAGGCCACGCCCGGCGACCCGCGCGACACCACGACTCCGCGCGCGATCGGCACGGACTACCAACGGCTCGTGCTCGGCGACGCGCTGCCGTCGGACAAGCGCGACTTCCTCAAAGACCTGCTCGAACGCAGCGTCACCGGAGCCAAGCGCGTCCGCGCTGGTGTCCCGCAGGGCAGCAGGGTCGCGAGCAAGACCGGCACCGGCGACCACGGCACGATCAACGACATCGCGATCGTGTGGCCGCCGAACGCGGAACCGCTGCTCGTCTCCGTCATGTCGAGCAAGTCGGCTGCGGACGCCAAATACGACGAAGGCCTCATCGCTGAGGCCGCCGCCTACGTCGTGAAGACCCTCATCTGACGGACGACACGTCCGCCCACACGGTCTTCGAGTCGGGGTACCGGTTGTGCCCCCACACCTGCGCCAAGCCGTTGACCAGCAACAATCCCCTCTGTCGTCGCCCCAGGAACCCCATCCGTCCCAGCTGTGGGAACCGGCCGGGCGTTCCGTCGTCGACCTCGACCCTCACAACCTCGCGTTCCGGAAGGCAGAGAATGCGCGCACGACGCGGTGGGGCCGCGTGGTGGTAGGCGTTGCTCACCAGTTCGGTAGCCACCACCATCACGTCGACCACGACGTTCTGGTGCATCCCCCGCAGGAGGCGGCGCACCTCCGCCCGCACGTCCGCGAGCGGCAGCTTTCCCTCCGGTAGGACGAGGTCCAGGCGTTCGCCGGACCGTCCTGCAATACCCATCAGCATCTCCCCGTGCCCTGTTCATTCAAGGCAGGAGGATCCGTACCCAGCAGCGCACACATCGAAACCCACCGAACTTGAATCACGGCGACCTCGGCAGATCCGCCCAGACAACGGTGCCGCCGTGGGCGCGGTCCACACCCCACCGGTCCGACAGCCGCGCGACCAGGACCAGGCCGTACCCGCGCTGCGGCCGGGAGACCTTCCGCAGCGGAGGGTGGGCGCGGGCGTCGTGGGCGATCTCGACGCGGATCTTGGCCCGTTCGACGACCACTCGCAGGAACGAGGGCTCCGACGTGTACCGGTAGGCGTTGCTGACCAGCTCGTTCACCACCAGCAACACGTCCGACACGCAGTCCGGGTCCTCCCCCGTCAGTTCGAGGCGCACCCATCGCCGGACGGTCGCGAGACTTGGCCGTTGCCTGCCCAGTGGCAGGTGGGCCGCGTCGCCCGTCCTCGCTGTCTGGTCGCGCGCCAAACCACTCCTCGAGATCATTTTGGTCACTCAGGGCGCGGAGTACCCGACTGCATAGGCGGCCAAACCAAGCGCACAATCAGGCGCATGAGACTGTCCGTGGCGATCTGGCCACCGCCGGAGATCGTCGCGGTGCTCGGTGCGCTCCCCCGGACGCCGGACGTGCAGTGGTCCGCGCCCGAGCAGTGGCTCGTCAAGGTCCGGCCGCTGGGCACCGTGCCCGAACGGCTCGTGCCCGATCTCGTCGAGGCGCTCACCGACGAGCTCGACGGCGCGCCCGCGGCCCGCTGCCGGCTCGGCCCGAAGACCCGGCCGCTCGGCGGGTGGCTCGGGGTGCCGGTGTCCGGGCTCGACGACCTGGCGGCCGCCGTGTTCGACGCGACCGCGCCCATCGTGCCGGTGACGCATCCGCAACCGTTTCACGCGGACGTGATCATCGCGCGCGGCCACGCTCCCGCGTCCAGGGCGGGCCAGCCGATCAGTGGTGAATGGACCGCGGACAGGATCGCGTTGGTCGCGGACCGCAGCGCACCGGGCAGGCCTCGGTTCGAGGACCTGTGCGAGTTCGCGCTGGTCGTCCGGTCAACCGCTCGTGCCGAAATCGGCGAAGCCGATTTC
>NZ_JAJAEG010000012.1:58047-139690 GCF_047445655.1 Lentzea alba | reverse complement strand
CACGAGCGATTCGGCCGGACGACCAGCATGAAGGCGAACTCGCCGCCGTCTGCGGAGCAGCGGCCATCAAGCACTGTGTTCGAGCTGGAGCGCCCGGCGTAGCTCGCACAACGCGTAGTGCGTGCGTGACTTCACGGTCCCGGTCGGCACGCCCAGACACACGGCGGTCTCGGTGTACGTACGGCCGTTGTAGTAGAGCTCCGTCAGCACCCGGCGGTGCTCATAGGACAGGGATGCAAGCACCGCTTCCATCACCAACGCGTCGACAACGCGCTGCGCGTGATCCGGAACTGGTTCCGGTTCGTGCTCGCCGGTCTCGTGCGGCCGCACCGTTGCGGCCCGCACCCGGTCGATGACCACGTTGCGCGCCACCGTGATCAGCCAGCCGCGAGGAGAAGTTCCATCGGCAAACGATTCGGGATGACGCCACGCCCGCAGGAAGGTCTCCTGCACCACGTCTTCCGCGGCCGCTCTGTCTCCGGTCAGCCGGGTGGCGTAGTTCAGCAGACTGAGGTGATGATCCTCGTAGAGCACGCGTAGGAAGTCGTGCATGCGTGCAGTGAAATCGACACCCTGTCGAGAGACAACGACCCTGTCTAATCCGATAGGGAATCCCGTACTGCACGCGGGCCGTTACTCTGCGCGCGTGAGGCGTTACTTCAGCGCGCTCGTGCTGGCACTGCTCGCCGCGACGGCCCTGGCCGTCCCCGCACAGGCCCACGCCGAGCTCAAGAGCAGCAACCCGGCGTCCGGCGCGGCCCTCGACGCCCCGCCCAAGCAGATCGAGCTGATCTTCAGCGACGTCATCAGCCTGCCGGACGGCGAGGCGGTCGTGGTGACGGGACCGGACGGCTCCAAGTGGCCGGTCACCCAGGCCCACGCCGTGGACAAGACGATCACGGCGACGGTCGACGCCGCGGCGGCCAAGGCGGGCGCGCACACGCTTGCCTGGCGTGCGCAGGCCGACGACGGCGACGTCATCTCCGGCACGTTCTCGTTCACGATGAACGTCGCCGCACAGCCCTCGTCGACCGCCCCGCCGTCGTCCGTGACGATGAGCGCGCCTGTGTCCAACGCTCCCCCGTCGACCACGCCGTCGGAGTCCGGTGGCATCCCGGCGTGGGTGTGGATCGTGGTCGGGCTAGTGGTGATCGTCGGCGCGATCCTGCTGGTCCGCCGCCGCAAGGCCTAGTCGCTTCGCCAGGAGGTCGCGTTCGGCCGGGTGCTCCGCCCGTTCGAGCGCGGCCTCCAGTGCTGTCCGGGGGTCTTTGCCGAGCCGTGTCAGCAGATCAGCCCTGACAGCGTGGAACAGGTGGTACCGGTCGAGGTCCAGCTCGTCGACCAGCGCGAGAGCCGCTGCCGGACCTTGCACCTCCGCGACGGCGACCGCGCGGTGCAGTGCCACGACCGGGCTCGGTGCGATCGCCAGCAGCTGGTCGTAGAGCGCCACGACCTGGTGCCAGTCGGTCGGCGGGTCGCTGTGCACGGCGTTGATCGCGGCCTGGATCTGGTACGGGCCTGGCCGGTTCCAGCGCAGGCACTGCCGCACGATGTCCTGACCCTCGGCGATCAGTCCCGCGTCCCACCTGCCGCGGTCCTGATCTTCGAGCAGCACCAGTTCGCCGTTGTGCAGCCGGGCTTCTCCGCGTGAGGCGACGAGCAGCATCAACGCCAGCAGCCCCCACACCTCGGGCTCGTCCGGCATCAGCTGGGCCAGCACCCGGCCGAGCCGGATCGCCTCGTCCGAGAGGTCGGCCTTGTCGAGGTAACCCTCGTTGAAGATCAGGTAGACGACGGCGAGCACGGCCTTCACGCGGTCGGGCAGGTCGGCGTCGCGCGGCACCCGGTACGGGATGCGGGCCGCGCGGATCTTGCCCTTCGCGCGCACGATCCGTTGCGCCATCGTGGGTTCCGGCACCAGGAACGCCCTGGCGATCTCCGCCGTGGTCAGCCCGCCCAGGAGCTTGAGGGTGAGCGCGACCTGGGCCTGCAGCGCCAGCGCCGGGTGGCAGCAGGTGAAGATCAGTCGCAGCCGGTCGTCCGGCACGTCCCCCACCTCCTGTTCCGGTTCGTGCTGGAGCAACACGGCCTGCGCGTGCTTCTCGTGGCCCTTGGTCTCGCGCCGCAGCTTGTCGATCGCACGGTTGCGGGCGGTCGTGATGATCCACCCGGCGGGCGCGGGCGGGACGCCCTTGACCGGCCACTGCTCGGCGGCTGTGGTGAAGGCGTCCTGCACCGCCTCCTCGGCGAGGTCGAGGTCGCCGAGGACGCGGGTCAGGACGGACACGGCGCGGCCGTACTCCGCGCGATAGATCTCTTCGATCATCAGTACGCGATCGGCCTGACCTCGATCGACAACGGGCTCAGCACGGTCGCGAGCCTCCGGCCCCACTCCAGGGCTTCGTCGAGGTCCTCCGCCTGGATGATCGTGAAGCCGCCGATGTGCTCCTTGCCCTCCGTGAAGGGTCCGTCGGTCATGAGGACGTCGCTGGGATTGTCGCTGTCCTTGGCCCTGAGCACGGTCGCGGTCGACGGCGGGTGCAGGCCCACGGCGAACACCCACGCGCCCTTGGCCTGCATCTCCTCGTTCAACGCGGTCAGGTTGGCCATGATCGGTTCGAGCACCTCGGGCGGCGGGACCTCGCCGTCGGGCTGGTAGATGCTGAGCAGGTACTGCTGCGTCATGGTGGTCTCCTTTCGCCCTTTGTACGAACGCGAGGGGCCGCTTTCGACAACTATGGCGACATGATCCCGTTGATCCTCCCGCTCGACGACCCGCGAGCCGACCTGGCGGCGGTCGGAGGCAAGGGCGCCTCGCTGGCCAGGCTGGTCGCCGCCGGCCTGCCGGTGCCCTTCGGGTTCTGCCTCACGACCCGCGCCTACCGGGAGCGGTCGATGGAGGGCGTGCTCGAAGCGTTTCGACAGCTGGGCGGACCGGTGGCGGTGCGGTCGTCGGCCACCGCCGAGGACCTGCCGGGGCTGTCGTTCGCCGGGCAGCACGACACCGTGCTGAACGTCGACGAAGCCGGGTTGTTCGACGCGATCCTGAAGTGCTGGGACTCGCTGCAGTCCGCACGCGCCGTCGCCTACCGCGAGAACAACGGGATCGTCGATGCCGAGATGGCCGTCGTCGTGCAACGGATGGCGCCCGCGGACGTGTCCGGGGTGCTGTTCACGGCGGACCCGGTGACCGGACGCGCCGAGCCGGTGATCAACGCCGTGCGCGGGCTCGGCGAGGCGCTGGTCAGTGGCGAAGCGGACTCCGAGGATCTGCTTTCCGCTGCTCAAAGGGCTTCATTGAGCGCGCTCGGAGAGCGGATCGAAGCGCTTCACCAGACGCCGATGGACATCGAATGGGCGTTGGTCGGGTCCGAGTTCCAGATCCTGCAGGCGCGGCCGATCACGTCGCTGCGGGTCGAGTGGAACGACACCCTCGACGGCGACTACCTGTGGTCCAACGGCAACGTCGGCGAGGCGATCCCCGAGATCATGACGCCGGTGACGTGGTCGCTGGTGAAGGTGCTGTCGAGCGCGGCGATCGGGCCGCACCGGATCTCCGGCAACATCGGCGGTCGCTTCTACCTCAACCTCAGCACCTACAGCGCGATCGGCACGGTCATCGGCAAGGCCGACGCGATGCTGAAGTCGGGCGAGGAGACGTTCGGCCGCATCCCGGCCGGCGTGTCCGTGCCGCCGCTGCCGATGTCCCGGCTCGCGATCATCGCAGCGGTGTTCCGCTCGGCGGGCGGGCCGATCAAGCAGCAGTTCCTGTACCGGACGCGGCTCCCCCGGCTGGTCCGCGACAACCCGGGCCGCTGCGCCGCCGCGCACAAGGCGATCGCTACGTGCAGCACGCCCGAGGCGTTGCTCGAACTGTGGCGCAACGATCTCGACCAACTGCTGCGGTTCGTGTGCCCGATCCTCGACGCCGGTGCGCGCATGATCGCGGGCGGTCCGGCGGCGTTCCGGCGCAAGCTCGTCGCGCTGGTCGGCGAGGACGACGCGGCGACGTTGCTGACCGGGTTCCACGACGGCGCCGGTCTCGCGAGCATGGGTCCGCTGGTGGGGCTGGCGAGGTTGCGGTCGGGGGAGATCGACCGGGACACGTTCGCGCAGACCTGGGGGCATCGCAGCGCCAACGAGTTCGAGATCCACGCACCGCGCCCGGCCGAGGATCCGCAGTGGATCTCACAGCAGCTGGAGACGCTGGCCGATCTCGACGGGTTGCTCTCACGGCAGGCTTCCGCGCGGGCGGCGGCGTGGAGACGTCTGGCGGCCGCGCATCCCGGCGAGGCCGTGAAGCTCCGCAAGCGGCTCAACCGGATCGGCGAGGGTGCGCGGGCCCGCGAGCAGGCGCGCTCGGAGATGGTGCGGGCGTTCTGGGTGATGCGGGCGTTCGTGCTGCGGGCCGGCGAGCTGACGTCGTCCGGCGACGACCTGTTCTTCCTGCCGATCGACGACGTGCTGCGCGTGCTGGGCGGCGAGACCTCGTTGCTGGACCGGGTCTCCGGGCAACGCACGGCGTACGAGCGTTATCGCGCGCTGCCGCCCTATCCGGCCGTGATCCGCGGGCGGTTCGACCCGGAGTCGTGGGCGGCCTCACCGGACAGGCGAGCCGACCTCTACGACGCGACCACCGACGTGCCGATGCCGTCGGACGTCACCGGATTCCCCGGCTCGGCGGGTGTGGTCGAGGGCGTCGCGAGGGTGCTGACGCAGGTCGACGACTCGTTGCAGCCGGGCGAGATCCTGGTGACAACGGTGACGAACATCGGCTGGACGCCGTTGTTCACCCGTGCCGCCGCAGTCGTGACGGACGTCGGCGCGCCGCTGTCGCACGCGGCGATCGTGGCGCGAGAGCTGGGAATCCCGGCGGTGGTGGGCTGCGGCAACGCCACGACTCGCATCGCCACCGGAGATCGGATCCAGGTCGACGGCGCGCGGGGAACCGTCAAGAAGGTGCAGTGAACCCACCGCCCGTCCGCCGCCGGGCAGTGGGTTCAGCTCACCGAGGCTAGTGCCGTGACCGCCTGCCTTTGCCCCGTATTTCGACGGTCAGACGGGTGCATCGTGGTGCCGGCCCCGCGTCCTCGTACTGGTTGTACGGGGGCGCGGGGCCGGTGCCGCGAGGTGCCCTGCTGAGCGCCGGAAGACGCGGCAATGGTTGGCGGTCACGGCACTAGTTGTGTGCGGGCACGCAGTTGCTGCGCATCGAAACGAGCTGACGCCGCATGCGTTCCCGCAGCAGATCGATCACCTCGGTGACGGTGTCCGCCTCCGCGTACGCCTGCACCTCGACCCACTTCAGGTCGAGCCGTGCGTGGGCGTGGATGACGGTCTTGTCCGAAGTCAGGTTGACCCACGCGAAGTCGACCCGGTCCGGGGCGTACCGGTCCAGCGAGCCGATGCGCGCTGACGCGTAGTCCCTGGCCTGCTCGGGAATGGCCTCCGCGAGCGAGACCTGGATGTAGTCCATCGACACCTGCCTCCTCAAGGCAACGCGGCATGGCCACGTGGCCAGTTCGACGATACGAATTCGATCGCAACGCCGAACCAGGCGTTGGTCCCGACAGCGCAGGGTCTTTCTACTGAGAAAGTTCCTTCTGGGATGGTGCGGCTGCGGGTCCTAGTGATGTCACTGGATCAACGCGGAGACGCGCTGGTCGAGCTGTTCTTCGGTGGGCGCGCCGGTGAGAAGTTCCACCGACCCGTCACTGCGGACGAACGCGAACGTGGGCTGAGCGGTCACCCCGAACCGCTTCCAGACGGCGCCGTCGAGGTCCGCCAGATGCGGGAACACGGTCATCTTGTGGTCGGCCACGAACTTCTTCATCGCGTCGAGCTCGTCCTCCGCGGCCACACCCACGAACTGAATCTTGTTGTGGCGCTTGGCGATCTCCTCGACCTTCTCCGCCTCGGCGTTGCACGACGGGCACCACGGCGTCCAGAACCACAGCACGGCGGGCTTGCCGGCGAGCATCTCGCCGCGGAACTCCGCGCCCTCCAGCGTCTTCGCGGTGAACTGGAACTTCTCCGGCGCGGGTGCCTTCTCGGCGCACCCGGCAAGCAGCAGGATTCCCAGCAGTACTCCGAGGATGCGCATCCGGCACCTCACCTCCTGTCTGGGCGTACGGACCTGCGCCTCCTCCGGTTCAGCCACCACGCGCCGGCGACCACCAGCACGACCACGAACGGCCACGGACCCAGCGCGCCCACGATCTGCGCGAGCGTGCTCTGGAACCAGCCGGCTGCGCCCACAACCGGATCGATCGCGCTGCCGCCGGCCAAGAACAGTCGCAGCTCGTAGATGCCGTAGTACGTGACGTACGCGCCCATCACCACGAGGACCACACCGCCGATGCGCCCGACGTGCGGGAGGAGCTTCCTGACCCGTGGCGCGAGGAGCGAACCGGCCACAGCCAATGCGGTGACGACGAGACCCATGCCGAGCGCGTAGGCGAGGAACGTGACAAAGCCCTCCTTGAGCGACGCTCCGACCAACACGAGGAACGGGCCGATCGCGCACGAGAGAGAGGCGATGGCGAACGTGATGCCGTAGCCGTACATCGACCACAGGCTCTTCGGCGCGGCCTGGAGTTTCGGCAGCCTGAGGTAGAACTCCTTGCCGAGCAACAGGAGTACGCCGATGACGAGCATCGCGAGCCCGATCACGACCGTCACGAACGGCAGATAGCGCTTCAGCGTCGTAGCGATCGGCGCGATGAGAAGACCGAACAGGCCGAAGAAAGTGACGAATCCGGCCGTCATCATCAAACCGGACATAAAGGCTCTGGCCGGATTGTCGCGGGCCACCAGCCCCAAATACGCGGGCAGCATCGCGAATCCGCACGGGTTCACCGTGGCCAGCATTCCCGCGAGGACCGCGAGGGCGACGTCGTTCACGACGTCGAAGGTAGTGTTGCGACGTGCCGATCGAACAGTGGCTCGAAGCCATTCCACCCCTGCTCGTCTACGTGATCGTCGGCCTGGTGATCGGCTTCGAGTCGCTCGGCATCCCGTTGCCCGGCGAGATCGTGCTGGTCACGGCCTCACTGCTGGCGTCACAGCACGCCGAGCTGAGCCCGCTGTGGATCGGCGTGTGGGCGAGCGCGGGCGCCATCATCGGCGACAACTTCGGCTACCTCATCGGGCGGCGCGGCGGTCCCCGGTTGTTCGCGTGGATGGGTCGCAAATTCCCCAAGCACTTCGGGGAAAAGCAGCTGGACCACGCCCGCGGGGTGTTCCAGAAACGCGGTGCGTGGGCGGTGTTCTTCGGCCGGTTCGTGGCGCTGCTGCGCATTCTTGCCGGGCCGTTGGCGGGTTCTCTGCACATGAACTACGGCAAGTTCTTGGTGGCGAACGCTTTGGGCGGCGTGGTGTGGGCGGGCGGCACGGCGGCGGCCGTCTACTACCTCGGCGTGGTGGCCGAGAAGTGGTTGAAGGGCTTCTCCTACGCGGGCTTGGCGCTGGCCGTGGTGTTCGGCGTGATCGGTGTTTTCGTGGTGAAGCGCCGGTTGGCAAAGGCGGCCGAGGAAGTCACACCTGCGTAGCCCAGGCGGCGATCTGCGCGCGTGACCGCACGCCCAGCACGGTCTTGAGGTCGCGCACGTCCGCCTCGACGGTCCTGAGCGACACGTGCAGCCCGTCCGCGATCTGCTTGTTCGTCAGGCCTTCCGCGACCATCGACGCCACGCGCAGCAATCGTTCCTCGCGCCACGACAACGGCCCGAGCAGGACCTCCTCCGGCTCGTCGCCCTCCTGGGTGTCGGTGACGAACCGGGCGTCGTCCGGCATGAGCTTTGCGGCGTAACGGATGTTGCCGATCTCCTCGGTGCGGAGCGGCTCTCCCAGCGTCGCCAGCACGTCGAGCATCCGGTCGCGCACGCCGATGGGGTCGTGCTGCAGCAACTGGCCGAACGCGAACAACCGCACCGACTCCAGCATGTGCAGGCGATCACCGCCTTCGAGCAGCGACTGCGCCTTGAGGCTCTTCGCGATCTCCCACCCGTGCGGCACGAGGGTGTCGGCGAGCTCCTTGCCGATGCCGCCGGGCAGCAGCGAGAACGTCCGGAGCGCGGCGCGTTCTTTCTGCGTCAGCAGCCGGAAGCTGCGGTCGATCGCCGCGTGCAGCGACCGGTGGTGGTTCTTGGCGTCGCGGGGCCCGGCGCTGAGCACGGCGAACCGGTCGCCGAGCCTGGCCGCGATCTCCTCCAGCGTCAGCACCCGCACCAGTCGCGCGGCGAGCTCGAGGGCGAGCGGCAGCCGGTCGAGCCTCGTGCAGACCTCGTCGAGCAGGTCGGCGGTCTCGTCGAACTCGCAGTCGACGGCCAGCGCCCGATCGCAGAAGAGCCTCTTCGCCTCGTGCTGGTCGAGCGGGTTGAGCCGGTACCCCTGCTCGCCCGGGACGTTGAGCAGTTCGCGGCTCGTGGCGAGGACTCGGAGCGTTGGGTGGCGTTGCACGAGGTCCGCGCACTCGCCAACGACGTGGTCGCAGCCGTCGAGCACCAGCAGACCCGGTGCAGAACCTGGATCATTTACCGTGCTGACGTCGGCCAGCTCGATCAACGTCGTGTGCTGCCGGTGAGCGACGGCCTCCTGGACGAGCCGCGACTTGCCGACCCCGGGCGGGCCGGTGACGGTGACGATCCGGTGCCGCGCCAGCAGTTTCGTGAGGTCGGCCAGCTCGGCCTGGCGCCCGACGAACGTGTCCAGCCGGGGCGAGCCGGCCATGCCGTCGCGGGCCCGGCGGCGGTAAGCGCGCTGGCGGCAGGCACCGGAGCAGTACTTGCCGGGGGCGGCGAGCGGGGCCCCGCAGTCGTCACAGGTCACGGCTCACCGGCCCAGATCGTGGCACCGCCGGGGCAGGTCGTGCCGCCGCCAGCCCAGGCCGTCGCACCACCAGCCCAAGTCGCACCGCCGCCAACCCAAGCCGCGGCACCGCCGGCGCAGGCTCTCGCAGGGGTCCTCTCGCACTCCGGATCCCCCGCGTCCCACCGTACGCAGCAGGTCTGACAGTCCGGCTCATCGCACCGGCGCCGTCCGTGCGTCGGCTGGAGCCACAGCCATCACCACTCATCGCACCCGCGCCGTCCGCGCCGCCAACTGCGTCCGGGACGTCAGCCCCAGCCGGGTCAGCATCTGCGTCACGTGCGACCGCACGGTCCCCGTCGAGATCCCCAGCCGCACGGCGATCTCCGGATTGGTCAGCCCCTCCACCACCAGGTCCGCGATCTGCTGCTGCCGCACGGTCAACGGCTCGTCCAGCCGCTCGCCGGAGTTCACGTACTCCAGCAGCCCGGCGTGGTTCAGCCGTTCACCCAGCCGGCGGGCCCGCGACGCCAGTCGCGTCCCCGCCGACGACTCGGCGAAGCCGCACGCGTCGGCCACCATGCGGTCCCACGGCGGTTCCTGGTGCGCGCCGCGGGAGAGGCGGGTGGCGGCCGCGGCGGCCATCAGCACCACCGTGCGTTCTACCTGGTGCCGGCGGGCCGCGACCACGGCGAGGCCTTCCAGCACGCCGGCCAGCGAGACGGACGAGGGTGCGCCGTCGCGCAGGGCGACCAGGAAGTGCTGCTCGGCGAGGTCGAGTTCGTTGCGGGCCAGGGCGATCACGCCGGCCGTGTGCCGGAACGCCATCACGCGGTAGTCGTCCGAGCCCTCGAAGGACAGCGACTCCTCCACCACGGCCGTGGCGCCGTCGAGGTCGCCCAGCCGCATCAGCAGCCAGGCGTGGTTGTTGAGAAAGGACATCAGCAACGGCTCGTTGCCCAGCACGCGCGCGACGGCCACCGAGCGCTCGTTCGCGATCCGCGAGCCGACGAGGTCGTCGGTGATGTTGCGCGCGTAGCCGAGGGTGTTCCACGCGCGGGCTTCCCAGTGCCCCTGATCACGGACGGCCGGATGCTCCACCAGGGCCTCCGCGAGTCGCAACGACTCCTGGCCGTCGCCGGTCAGACCGGCCAGCCAGGCCGCGCGGAACAGCAGCATCTCCGAGTGGTCCAAGAGCGAGCCGAAAGCCAGGGTTTCGGCCGCCAGGCGCATCGCCTCGACGTAGCAGCCGCGCCGGTACCGGACGTGCACGACCGCGGCGACCAGCCAGGTGTAGCGCGGGTCGGTGCGCGGGAGGCGGCCGATCGCGTGCAGCAGCTGGTGGTCGTGGCCGGTGAGCCAGGTGTTCGCCTCGCCGGAGATCGTGGGTGCCGCCGCGACCATTCGGACCGTGCGCGTCAGCACGGTGGTGAGGCGGTCGAACGTCGCCTCGCTCTCGCCGTGTTCCTCCAGCCGCGCCAGGCCGAACAGGCGGATCGACTCCAGCAGGCGGAACCGCGCACTCAAGGACGACTGCACGCGCACGACAAGAGACTTCGCACGCAGCGAGGCCATCAGCTGCACCATGTCCGACCCGCACACCGCCGACGCCAGATCGAGGTCGAAGTCGCCGACCAGCACGGACAACCGCCGCAACGCCAGCTGCTCGGCCGGCCCCAGGAGGTCGTAGCTCCACCTGATCACCGCGCCCAGCGTGCGGTGGCGTTCCGGCACGTCCGGCCGGGCCGCCGCGAGTTCGATCGCCAGCGGCAGGTGGTCGAGCTGGGCGCACACCGAGGCGGCGAGCTCCGGGGAACCCGCGCATTCGACGAACAATTGCCGGGCGTCCGCGGGCGAAAGCGGGCCGATGTCCACGCACATCTCGCCGGCCAGGTCGAGCGGTTCGCGGCTCGTCACCAGCACGCGCAACCGCGGGCAGTCCGCGAGCAGCGCCGCGACGAGCTCGGAGGCCTCCCGGATCAGGTGCTCGCAGTTGTCCAGCACCAGGAACCGATGCTCCGCCAGTGCGGCGGCGACCGTGCCGCGCAGTGGTGTGCCGGGTTCCTCCCACACGTTCAATGAGAACGCGACCACGTGCCACAGCAGGTCAGGACGGCGCACCGACTCCAGTTCGACGACAGCGGCGCCGGGTTCGGACGGGCACAACTCCTTGGCGAGACGGGTCTTGCCCGCGCCGCCTGGGCCCGCCAGCGTCACGAGGCGGTGCTTGCGCAGCAGCCGTCGCACGGCGGTCAGCTCGCGTTCCCGTCCCACCAGACGGGTGTGCGAGCTCGCCGACGACCACATGCGCGCGATTCTAGGAGTGAATGCACGCCGAAGAAATGTCGCACAATCACGATTGACAGGGGGTCGCCATAAATGCAGTACCGCTCACGAAACCGGTTAGAACTGCGAAAATGCACTATGGACAACGCCCTGATGCCGCAAACAGGGCAACGAATTGAGACGAATCAGCCCCCTATTGGAATTCCGCGCAAGGCTTCGGCAACCGTCAACGGCCGCAGCACCAGCTTGCTCGTGTGCGTCCGATCCGGACGCACCTGGAACCTCGGCCGCACCGGGTTCGGCGTGTCACCGACACCGGTCACCGCCGCCGAGGCGTGCAACGTCGTCCACCCGGCGTTGCGCTGCCGCTGGAACCCGTACTCCGCCCGGTCCAGCTCGTCATAAGAGCTCACCGACACGTCCGGCGCGCCCGCGACGAGCAGGCCGCTCAGTCCGTCGGTCAGCACCGCCCACCGCGTGTCGGTGTGGTTGCCATTGCTCTGCGGCCGGTCGTAAGGCACGTATTCCCCGGCGACGGTGGAACGCCACACGCCCATCGGCGTTCCGTCTTTCCGGTCGCTGTAGCTCTCCCCCGGCCCGCGCCCGTACCAGGAGAACTTCCCGAACCGCTCCGGCACCGCGAACGCGAGGCCCATCCGCGGCAGGTACGGCAACGTCCGCATCCGCCCGGTCGGCACGACCTCATGACCGACGACGATCGTCCCGGCCGCGTCGACGTCATAGGTCACCGTTTGCTCGAACGCCGCGTCACTCACGTCCTCAGCCGCGACCACCGTCCGCGCGGTGACCCGAGACCCGCTCACCGAAACCGAGGAGTCCTTGACCCGCAACCGGTCCAGCCCCGCCGCCCGCCACTGCAGCGACTCGTCGGTACCCCAGGACGCGGTCTCGTTGCTCAACGGCGCCCGCCACACGTCGAGCTTCGACCCGCGCACCAGCTCGACGCCCCGCACGCGCATCGACGTCAACGCGCCGGAAGCCTTCTGCACCACGTACCGGAAGCCCCGCCCGCTGATGACCACCTCGTCGGCGGTCTCCGAAACCGAAGCCGCGCCAGCAGATTCGATGACAGGTGCCGTGCCACCCAACGAGAACTGGTCGTGCGCGTAGACCCTGCCGTCGACGATCAACTCGGCGTTGAGCCACCGTTCCGCGGCAGCGGAAGCACGCGGCACCGTCGCCCGCACCGAACCACCAGGCCCCACAGAAACCGCGGAAGATCCGGAGATCACGGTCCGCGAACCCTCGATCACCTTCCACCGCAGCTCGCCGGCGACCGGCGCGAAGACCCGTTCACTGGCCGCCGTCAGCACCCCGTCCGCGAACGAGAACCGCACAGGCTGATGCACCCAGGCGAGCTGAGCGGTCTCCGGCTGCAGGTTCCGATCGGCGTCCACCACACCGTCAACACCGGCAACGCTCTGCCCGTGCGAAAGATGGGTACCGCGCCGTTCCTCGCGATCGAAGTCCAGCGCCAGCACTGTCTTCGCACCATCCGAGATCCGCACCGAGTCGATGACCCCGTGCGCCATCCGTCCCTCGTACTTCTCCCGCATGGTCTCGGCGTTGCGCCCGATGTTCACCGGATGCGCCGACCGCGGCAGCAGTCCGACCTGCGCCACCGACGCCACTTCCACACCGTCGATCAGCAACGACAGCCTGCCGTCCGAGTACTTGCCGGTGACGCGGTGGAACCGGTCGTAGAAGTCGGCTGGCACCGCGGCCTGAACCTTGCCGCCCGCGTAGAACTCCAGTGTCTGCGCGTCCGCCATCCGCAACCCGTACTGGTTGCCCTTGGCGACGATCGTGAAGTCGGTGAACGGCCGCGCGGGCTTCACCCACGCGTCCAGCGTCAGCGGCCCGAGCAGGTCGAGCCGCGGATCCCGGTAGACCTCCACGAAGTCGTCCAGCCCGGAGAACCTCAGCGCCTTCCCGCGATGTCCATCCACAGTGGACGGAAGCCCGGTGATGTGCGCGAGGATCCCGTTGCCCGAGGTGTCCGGCGAGATCCGCAACGGCTGCCGGATGTTCTGGTCGGCCCAGTCCCAGATGAAGCCGCCCTGCGCCTGCGGGTTGGCCCGGATGACGTCCCAGAACTCCCGGAAGTTCCCGAGGCTGTTGCCCATCGCGTGCGCGTACTCACCCATGATCAACGGCTTGGTCGTCTGCGCGACCTGCGTGGCGAACTTCTCCGGCGACGGGTAGCGCGGGCCCCAGACGTGCGCGAACGGCGCGTCGCCGCTCGGCTTGTTCGGCTGGTGGTACAGCGGCCGCGACGGCTCGTTCGCCTTCGCCCACTCGGCCATCCGGTGGTGCGCGGCGCCGAGACCGGCCTCGTTCCCGGTGTCCCACATGAAGACGCTCGGGTGGTTCTTGTCCCGCTCGACCATCGCGACGAACCGGTCGAGGAACGCGTCGCTCCACTCAGGACGGTCGGCGAGGCAGTCGTCCGGGCAGTTCTCGTGCGAGTGCGTCTCGACGTCCATCTCGTCGGCGACCCACAGCCCGTGCTCGTCCGCCAGGTCGTAGAAGTGCGGATCGCTCGGGTAATGCGACGTCCGGACGGCGTTGATGTGCAGGCTCTTCATCAACTCGACGTCACGACGTTGATCGGCCCGCGGCACGTGCCGGCCGTGATCCGGATCCGTCTCGGACCGGTTCACCCCCTTGAACAACACCCGCTTGCCGTCGATCTTGAGCTGCCGGTCCTCGATCAGGATGTCCCGGAACCCGGTCGTCTCGCGCGTGACGAACCCGTTGTCGAGCTTCAGGACCAACGTGTAGAGGTTCGGCGTCTCGTCGTTCCACCGCAACGGATCCCGCACCGGCAGCACGAGCCTTCCCGCACCCGTTCCTTCCGCCACGAGCCGCCGGTCCTTGTCGTACAGCCCGCCCCAGACCGTGCCCGGCGCGGTCAAATCCAGATCAGCCGTGAGCACCGAGCCCGAGGTGGTGATCGAGACGTCCCGGATCCGCTTGTCCGGCGCCGAGTACAGCCAGACCGACCGGAAGATGCCGCTGTAGCGCCACTGGTCGTAGTCCTCCAGGTACGACCCGGCGCCCCAGCGGTGCACCTGGACCGCGAGCCGGTTGCGACCGGGACCGAGCAGGTCGGTGATGTCGAACTCGGCCGGCGTGTACCCGCCCTGGTCGAACCCGGCGTACCTCCCGTTGACCCACACGAAGTAGCCGGCCGTCACGCCCTCGAACCTGAGGAACGTTCGCCGCTCCCTCCAGTTCTCCGGGACGTGGAACGACTTCACGTAGGCCGCGGTCGGATTGACGTCCCGCGGCACGCGCGGCGGGTCGTCCGGCCAGATCTCCTCGACCGTGTTCCGGTACATCGGGTGGTCGAGACCATCGGTCTGCCAGGTGTGCGGCACCGTCACAGTCCGCCACCGCGACACGTCGTGACCAGGTTCGGCGAAACCGGCGGGCACCTGCGTCGGCAGGTCGAACATCTTGAGCTGCCACGAGCCGTCCAACGTTCGGGTGTACGGCGTGCTCTCTTTGCCGCGCAACGCTTCCTCGACGCTCGCGTAGGGCCTCAGCTCCGCGTGGTGCGGCTGCTGGCCCTCACCTGTCATCCGCGGGTCCTCCAGATACCGGTACACGTCCCGGTCTGCAGAAGGAGGAACGACGACAACAGAAGTCAGCAACAACGCCACGATCGAACGCACCGCGCACCCCAAGACCCCTCGAAGTTGCGCAGAACATCCCAGAAATCAACGGCTTCGCTCAAGGCAGACCGAAATTTCGCTCTTGTACAAAGCTGAGCGGTAATCGCTTACCTGACTGATCTATCAGACACACCTTGTGGTCCGACCGTCGCTCTCGGTATGGTCTAGACCTTAAATCGCCGCCGCGATGTACTGCACGCACGCAACATCAAGGCAAAGGAAGTCACATGAAGAATCGACCCAGGCTTGCTGCCGCTCTGGCAGGCGTTCTGGCGGCACCGTTGGTCCTCGTGGCTCTCCCCACCGGCACGGCGTTCGCCCACGGGTACATCTCGTCACCGGCCAGCCGTCAGGCGCAGTGCGCCGCCCGCACCATCTCCTGCGGGGCCATCCAGTACGAACCGCAGTCGGTCGAGGGGCCGAAGGGCCTGCAGAGCTGCCACGCCAACCTGCCGCAGTTCGCCGAGCTCAGCAACGACAACAAGGGCTGGAAGAGGCACAGCACCGGCCGTTCGGTGACGTTCAAGTGGACGTTCACCGCGCGCCACCGCACGCGTGACTACGACTACTTCGTCGACGGGCGCAAGGTCGCCACGTTCAGCGGCAACAACCAGCAGCCGCCGGCGACCGTGTCGCACACCGTCAACGTGGGGTCCGCGGGCAACCACAAGGTCCTCGCCGTGTGGAACATCGGCGACACCGCGATGGCGTTCTACTCCTGCATCGACATCAAGGCGAGCTGACCTGAGATCAGGTGCGCGAGTTCCCCTTCCGCTCACGCACCAGCTCTTCCACGTCGAACGGCATGAGGTTCAACGGCGGACCGGACAACGGTTTCCGCAACGCGTCGAGGATCTTCGCGTTCATCTCGGTGATGATCGCGCGAGCCTCGTCGTCGGTCCGGGCTGCCAGGGCACGCGCCCTGGCGGTCTCGGCCTGCTTGCGCAGGACCAGGGAAGGGGGCAGCCCTGCAGTGCCCTCTTCCTCCCGCACCTTCTTCTTGATCCACCAGTCTTCTTCGAGCGGCTGGCCCGCGCCGGGCAACGGCTTGCCGGCGCTCGGCAGGTCGTCGAACTCACCGCGTTCCTGGGCTTCGCGGATCTGCTTGTCGATCCACGACTCGAAGCCCATGCCGGGCGGTTTCCGTTGCGTCACGGGGAGAACCTCCTGACCGCGGCCTGAATCGCCGCGTTGAACGCGGGGCTGCCCTTGTGGCCAGAGTCGTCCACAAGGGTCAGTTCGGCGTCCGGCCACGCCTGCGCCAGCGCGTAGGCCGTGTCCGCCGGGCAGCTCAGGTCGCGGCGGCCGTGGATCAACGCGGCCGGGATGCCGGAGAGCTTGCCGATGTCTCCCAACAGGTCTCCGACGAACCCGTGGTTCGCGTAGTAGTGCGTGATGATCCGGACCAGCGCGATGACGTCGTCGGACGCCCGGTCGCTGAAGATCGCCGGGCTGCCGAAGTTCTCCAGCGACAGCACGGTGTCCTCCCACCGGCACCACTCGACGGCGGCCTGTTCACGGGCGGCGGGGTCCTCCATCAGGTCGGCGTAGGCGCGCACGACGTCCAGCTCGTTGCCGACGTGTGCGCTGAACCGGGCCCACGCCTCCGGGAAGAACCGGGAAACGCCCTTGTACAGCCAATCCAGCTCACGCGCGGACGACGTGGTGATCGCGATGAGGATCATCTCGCTCACGCGTTCCGGGTGGCGTTGCGCATAGGCGAGACCGAGCGTGGTGCCCCAGGATCCGCCGTACACCAGCCACTTCTCGATGCCGAGGTGCTCGCGGAGCTTCTCCATGTCGGCGATCAGGTGGTCGGTGGTGTTCACGCTCATGTCCGCGACCGGGTCGCTCGCGTGCGGCGTGCTGTTGCCGCAGCCGCGCTGGTGGAAGATCACCACCTTGAACTTCTCGCCGGCGAACGACTTCCCGGCGCGTTTCGCGGGTCCGCCCGGCCCACCGTGGAGGTGGACCGCGGGCTTGCCCTCAGGATCGCCGGCGAGCTCCCAGTAGATCTGGTTGCCGTCGCCGACGTCGAGCATCCCGCGGTCCCATGACTCCATGATCCCCAGGGTAGCGCCGTGGCCGTCGGCCTTTGCCCCGTGTTCGGTGCTCAGACGGGCGCATCGTGGTGCCGGCCCCGCGTCCTCGTCCTGGCTGGCTGTGGGCGTGGGGCCGGTGCCGCGAGGCGTCCTGCTGAGCGCCGAAGACGCGGCGAAGGCTGGCGGTCACGGCGCTCGCTAGACCTTGACGAGCTTCCAGTTCAAACCCGCGTCAACGGTCCGATACACCTCGGCGAACTCCTGACCGGGCCCGCCGCGCACCAGCGTGGCGTGCCGGAAGTCCGCGAACGCCAGGTCCTCGAACGCCGGCCCGCCGAGTGTGAGCAGCGTGTCCCACTTCTCGCCGGGACCGCGGTGCACGAACGACCAGTCACGCCCGGTCGCGGCGACCAGTGCCGCTTCCGGCGAGATCGCGAAGCCCGTCGTGATGCCCTCCCGCGGCGGCACGCTGACGGTCTTGAACGGCCCGCCCTCGGACTTGCGCAGCTCCTTCGTCATGTTCCCGAAGCCGGGATCGAAGCTGCACAAGGCGTATCGGTCCGTGCCAACAGTGCCGAGCCGCGTCGCCGCGAAGATGTCGCACGGCGCGGGCTCCTCCATCCACCCGGACGGCGACCGCGTCCAGTACCGGTTCTCCTGCCCGAACGTCGCCAGCGAGACCTGGCCGGGCGCGATGTCGCCGAACGCCCGTCCCTCGACCTCGATGCCCACAACCGGTTGCCACGAGCCGAACCACAGCTCGCGGTGGAACAGCTTCGACGACGTGCCGTCGTAGATCACGGCGAGGAACCCGGAGTCGTCGAACCCCAGCGCACCGACGTTCCCCTTGATGCCGGACGGCTCCCAGCGGGTGCCGCCGTTGCTGGTGACGAACAGCTGCTCGCCGTCGGTCACCATGCCCGCCGCGTCGTTCACGAAGACCACCCGCAGCCGGTCGGTCTCCGGAATCGCGAGCGGCGGGGTCTTCACCCGAGTCCACGACGCACCGCCGTCGAGCGTGCGGACGAGTTGAGTGCATTTCGCGGTGGGGCACAAGGTGTCGACACCCAGCACCCAACCGCGGTCAGCGGACACCCACGACGTCGAAGCAGGCACAACCCCAGTGCCGGCCTGCGCGACGGACGCGGTCGTTCCGGCCAGTAAAAGTGAAATGGCAAGGACAGCAACGCGCTTCCCCCACATCGCCTTCTCCCCTCAAGAGGCTGATTCCCACTCAACACCTCTTGTGGGTGAAGCGGCAACCACCCAGGCCGCCACCAGAACTCCCGCGCCACCGCTGAGGATGAACGTCAGCTCGGGCCCGACGGCGTCCAGCAGCAGACCACCGCCGATGTACGAAACTGCTGCGGCGACACCGATTCCGCCGTAGAAGTTGCCGAACACCCTGCCTGTTCGATCACCGGGCACCAGCCGCTGGATCAACGTGCTGTGCGCGACGTCCATCGCCGCGATGCCGAGTCCGCGCACGGCCTGCAGCGCGAACGCCATCGCCACCCCGGAAGCCAGACCCGTGAGGAGGTTGCCCGCGCTGCTCAGCACGAACCCGACGACCAGCAGCACGATCATGCTCGCCCGCGCGGAACCCTTGGCCAGCAACGCATACCCGGCGAGCAGACCAATGCCGACCGACGCGAGCAGCACGCCGACCGCGCTGTCGGACGCGCGGAACACGTCCTTGGTCAGCATCACAATCGCCACGTCGTCGATCGCGGTGCACGCGACGACCCCGCAGAACCCGAGGAAGATGACCCGCAGCGCCCTGTTCCCCCAGATCTCGCCGAGCCCGGCTTTCACGTCCGTGAAAAGCGAGTCGCCGAACTCCGCCGGCCCGCGCAGCCGTGGCAGCTTCAGCAGCAGCAAAGCCGAGAGCCCGAACGAGACGGCGTCCACGAGCAACGCGCCCCGGAGGCCGACCAGCGGGATCAGTGCGGCGGCGAGCAACGGCCCGAGCACCTCGGCGCTGTTGGAACCGAAGCCCAGCACGGTGTTCGCGGGCGCCAGGTCCTTGTCCGGCACCAACGAGGGCACAGCCGCGCGCGACGCCGGGAGGAAGATCTGGCCGATCACCGCCCGCACACCGACGAGCAACAGCAGGACCGGCAACGGCGGCAGGGTCAGCGCGATGACCGCCAGGAGCACGCCCTGGGCGACCTCGCAGACGATCATCACGGTGCGCCGGTCGAACCTGTCGCTGATGACCCCGGTGAACGGGCTGAGCAGCGACGGCGCGAAGTCGCCGACGAGCAGCAGCGCCGCGACCGCGATCGCCTTCCCCGCCACCGACTCGACGTGGAGCATCAGCACGACGAGGCTGAGCATGTCCCCGAGAACGGAAACGACCCGTGCGGTGCTCAGCACTCGCAACGGGCCGTTCTCACGCAGAACAGTCAGCACGCGGTCATCGTGTCAAGGCGGTGTCCAGCTGGTCAGCCAATTTATTCATGATCTTGGCGTACGAGGAGTAGCTCAGCGGCGCGACCGCGTTCCACTCCACGAACCGGCCGGCCTGCACCGCGGGCAGCGCCTGGAAGACCGGGTGGCCCTCCTTCATCTGCTCGGGGTTCAGCACGTGCTGGCGGGTGTCCCACATGATCACGTGCTCTTTGTACGTGCCGGAGTTCTCCCACGACAGCGACTGGAAGTAGCCGCCGCCCTCGGTGTCGGGCTTCTCCGGTGTGAGCAGCGGCAGCCCGAGCTCGGTGACGTACCAGTCGAGGTCCGGGTTGCGGGCGGGCACCGCGACGTAGAAGAGCTTCGGGTCCGCACCGACGACCTGGATCTTCTGGTTCGCGGCCTTCATCTTCGCGCCGATGGTCTTGAGCCGGTCCGCGGCCTTGGTGAACGCCTCCTCGTCGGCCTTGACCTTGGCGGACTCGGTGTCACCGCCGAGCGCCTTGGCGAGTTCTTGGAAGCGCTTGACGCCCTGCGGCAGCTGGATCTTGGACTGGCCGATGCCGACGGTCGGGGCGACCTTGAGCACCTTCTCCTCGAACTCGCCGGTGAGGTGCCAGAGGCCGGTGACCTCGGGGTAGTAGCCCGAGACGACGAGGTCGGCGTTCAGCGCGGCGAACTTCTCGAAGTCGATCTCGCCGTAACCGGGACCGGTGATGTCGGTGACCTGGCTCGGGTCGATGCTGCCCGCCTCGGGGTCGGTGCTGCCGTCCGCGCGCTTGAGCGGACCGAACGTGCCGACGACGTTGACCCCGAAGTCCTTGAGCGCACCTGCGGCGGACACCTGCGCGACGACCCGCTTCGGCCGTTCGGGCGCGGTGACCTCCTTGCCGCGGTCGTCCTTGAAGGACCACTGGCCACCTTGCTCTGTCTGGGCGTTCCCACCGCACCCGGCCACCAGGCCGAGCAGCAGAACCACGGCGACTGTCCTGCGCACCTGTCCACCTCCTGAGATTAGGCTTACCTAACCTATCAAGGGGCTTTACAAGATCCGCCACACCGGTAGGTTGGTGACCGTGCGGATTCACCTGACGACAGGGCGTCGTTTCGCCGTCGTCGTCGCACTGATGCTCATCGCCGTTTTCGCGCTCCACCCGGCCTGCCCGCCCGAGCCGTCGCACCACGGCGCGTTCGTGCCGGGCATCTCCGGCGAGTTCTGCCACCACGGCGACACCCACCACCTGACAGCCACCGCGCCCGCCCAGGCCGCCGTCCAGGCGAGCCCCGTCTCCCTGACCGCGCCTGATGAGGACGTCGCGCCCGTCGCACGTCCCGTTGGCACAGCGCAGTCCTGTCAATGGCGCTCCGAGCACGTCAGCTCGGGGCGCACATTGCTGATCGACCTCGGCATCTCCCGAACGTAGGCCGCCGCCTTTGCGTGCCCTGGCAGGACTTTCGCGGTCCTGCCGCGCTGGCGCGCGCTCTCACCCCGGCCTGATCACGACTTCTTCCGAGGGACCCCATGTCTGTTCCTGTGCTGGACCGCAACACGCCCGAGGGCATCGTCGGCAACACGCCCGTGCTGTGGATCGACGAGCTGTCACGTACCTCCACCACCGGCTTCTGGGCGAAGCTGGAGTGCGCCAATCCCGGCGGCGGCATGAAGGACCGCGCCGCGCTGCACATGATCGGCCGCGCGCTGGAGCGCGGCGATCTCCTGCCAGGCGGCCACATCGTCGAGTCGACCAGCGGCACGCTCGGCCTCGGGCTGGCGCTGGCCGGGGTCGTGCACGGCATTCCGGTGACCCTGGTGACCGATCCGGGGCTGGAGCCGATCATCCGCCGGATGCTGCGTGCGTACGGCGCTGCCGTGGACGTGGTCGACAGTCCACATCCGACCGGTGGCTGGCAGGAGGCCCGTCGCGCACGGGTCGCTGCTCTGCTGGAGTCGTTGCCCGGCGCGTACTGCCCCGACCAGTACAACAACCCGGACAACGTGGCCGGGTACGCGCCGTTGGCCGACGAGCTGGCCGCGCAGCTCAGGCACGTCGACGTGCTGGTGTGCGCGGTGGGCACCGGTGGGCACTCCGCCGGGGTGGCTTCGGTGCTGCGCCGGCACTTCCCGTCGCTGCGGCTCGTCGGGGTCGACGCGGTCGGGTCGACGATCTTCGGGCAGCCGGCGCGGACGCGGTTGATGCGCGGGCTCGGGTCGAGCATCTTCCCGCGCAACGTCGACTATCCGGCGTTCGACGAGGTGCACTGGGTGAACCCCGGTGAAGCCGTGTGGGCGTGCCGGACGCTGGCGTCGCGGCACTACGCGAGCGGCGGTTGGAGTGTTGGGGCTGTTGCACTGGTGGCGTCTTGGTTGGCGCGGACTTCTCCTCCTGGCACGCGGATCGCCGCGGTGTTCCCTGATGGACCGCAGCGGTATTTCGACACGGTGTTCAGCGATGAGTACTGCGCTGCTCATGGGTTGCTGAACGTGGTTCCGGCTGCGGATCCGCTGGAGATCTCTTCCTTGGGAGAGCGTGAAGTGCTGTCCTGGACCGTGTGTCGGTCCGTTGTGGACCCTCTGGCGGTGACGGCGTGATCACGCAGTTCCGGTCGTTCGACCGCAGCGTGCAGTTGTTGTTGCTCAACCAGTTCAGCATCAACGTGGGCTTCTACATGTTGATGCCGTACCTGGCTTCACACCTGTCGGTGACGCTGGCGTTGGCCGGGTGGGCCGTCGGGCTTGTCCTGGGCGTGCGGAACTTCGCGCAGCAGGGCATGTTCCTGATCGGCGGGACGCTCGCGGACCGCTTGGGGTACAAACCCTTGATCGTGGCGGGCTGTGCGTTGCGGACCGGTGGGTTCGCGTTGCTCGGGCTCGTGGACGGGCTGCCGGCGTTGGTGATCGCCTCGGCTGCCACCGGGTTTGCGGGGGCGTTGTTCAACCCTGCCGTGCGGGCGTACGTGGCGGCTGATGCCGGGCCGCGACGGGTGGAGGCGTTCGCGTTGTTCAACGTCTTCTACCAGACCGGCATCCTGGTGGGGCCGTTGATCGGGCTGGCGTTGACCGCTGTGGACTTCCGGCTGACGTGCCTGGTGGCGGCTGGGGTGTTCCTGGTGCTGACCGTGTTGCAGTGGCGGTCGTTGCCTTCGCGGTCCGGGTCCGCGTCGGGCGACTCGGTGCTGGCGGACTGGCGGGTGGTGTTCGGCAACCGGCGGTTCGTGTTGTTCGCGTTGGCGATGACCGGGTCCTACGTGCTGTCCTTTCAGGTCTATCTGGCGCTGCCGCTGGCCTCCGGGTCGGCGGTGCTGACGGCCGTGTTGTTCGCGGTGTCCGGTGTGCTGGCGGTCGTTGGTCAGATGAGGGTCACCGCGTGGGTGCGGGCTCGATTTGGCGCGGACCGGGCGTTGGCGGTGGGGATGCTCGTGCTCGGCCTGGCGTTCCTACCTGCTGTTCTCGGCGGTTGGACCGGTCTGATCCTGTGTGCGGCTCTCCTCGCGCTGGGGACGATGATCGTGTTCCCGTTCGAGATGGACAAGATCGTCTCGTTGTCCGGTGACCGACTCGTGGCCACGCACTACGGCCTCTACAACACTGTCGTGGGTGTCGGGATCCTGCTCGGGAATCTGCTCACCGGAATTGCGTTCGACGCCGCTGCGCGCGCGGGTGTGCCATGGGTGCCATGGCTCGCTCTCACGTCCGTGGGCCTCGGGTGTGCGTGGGCGTTGAAGAATTTGGCGGCCCGTGTCGATCCGGAGGTTGTTCGTACGACGTGTTAGCAGAGGCAGGTTTCGGATCGGAGGGACGTCATGATCGCCACGCTCATCGCGACGCTGGTCGAAGAGGACTACGCCGAGGACACCGGCGCGCTGGCGCCCGACGACCGTTTGACCTGCCACGTGCACGGTCGCTGGATTCACCAGTGCGTTTCGTCGCCCGTGCACGTCAACCCGGTCACGCGACACCGCTGGTGCCGCGAGTGCGACACCGAACTGGGTGTCGTGGTCGACGAGCTCGCCGGTGATGTCGCGATGCGCTGCCCCCGCTGTGGGCGCGGGGGCAGCGCCGCCACCGCCCGTCTGATCGCCGCCTGCCGTGCCTCGATCGAGGCACGCCGGGCCGCCTGATCGGGTTGCTTTGATCTTGTGGGCGGTTGGTCCGGTTAGGTTGTTTTGCGTGATTTCTCGCATCGCTGCCGCCGTCGCCGCGGCTCTCGTGACCGCCACGCCCGCTTCCGCTTCCGAGCTCGTCGACGTGGAGGTGGAGGCGTTCAACGACACGACCCTGGTCGAGGGGCCGCTCGTCGCAGCACGCTGAACCCTCTGCGCTGTTCGGCCGTACGCCTCCTCAGAAGTTGTTTCCGACTCTCTGAGGAGGCCGCGTGCCCGGCCGTGCTGCAAGGACCACCGCTTTAGCCGCCGTAGTCGCCGCAACAGTGGTGTCGATGCCATCGGCGCACGCGCAACCAGCCGACGACGCGCTCAAGGCGTACACCGACCTGACGCATCACGCCGAGAAACTCACCCAGGACGCCCTGAAGGCGCAGGGCGACCTGTCCAAGGCGAACGCGATCGTGGGCCTGGCGACGGAGGCGGAGAAGAAGGCGCTGGCCGAGTCCGAGCAGTTCCGCGGCCAGGTCGACCTGCTGACCTCGGCGTCCTTCGAGGGCGCGACGTTCAACAACCTGTCGGCGTTGCTGACGAGTTCGTCCCAGCAGGACTTCCTGAACCGCATGCAGGCGTTGAACATGCTCGCCGCCGACAACAACGAGGCGCTGTCCCGTTTGGACGCGGCGTTGAGTGCGGCTACAAAGGCGCGCACGGACGCCACGAACGCCGCGGCCGCGGCGGACAAGCTGGTCAAGGACGTGACCGTGCGCAAGGCCGCGATGGACCAGCAGGTCGCGACCGCGCGGGCGAAGTACCAGTCGTTGTCCGCGCCGCAGCAGGCCAAGCTGAAGGCGCCGGGCGACACGTCGCCGGTGGCGGTCCCCGCGGGTGCGGCCGGCGTGGCGTTGAACTTCGCTTTGGGCGAGCGCGGCAAGCCGTACGTGTTCGGCTCCAACGGCCCGAACTCGTGGGACTGCTCGTCGCTGATGCAGGCGGCGTACCGGGCGGCGGGCGTGTCCATCCCGCGCGTCACCTACGACCAGGCGAAGGTCGGCCGCGCGGTCACCCGTGCCCAGGTCGCGCCTGGTGACCTCATCATTTACTACTCGGGTCAGTCGCACGTGGCCATGGCAGTGGACAGCGTTCGCGCGGTGCACGCGTCCACCGAGGGCGTGCCGGTGAAAATCGCCGACATCGACTCGATCGGACCCATTTCGGTGATTCGTCGGGTCGTCGGGTGACGCTTCTCTCCTACCCCGCGATAAACCGACGTAGACGACTGTGAGAGCGTGCTGGTCGGTGAACTGTTGAGGACCCGGTGGTAGACGAGGACAAGGTCATTCCGTAACCTGTCCGAGACCTTCGGCCCAGCAGTTAACCCACTCGGGGCACACGCCAAGGTTGCCGCCTTACGCGCAGTAGTTCTCGCGGGGCGGCTGCCAGGAAAAAGGAGGAACCGCGACGTGGTGTCGCAACCCTCGCGCCGCACCGTGCGTGGAGCGCTCGTGGCGACCGCAGCGGTCGTAGCAGCAGCTCTCCCCACGGCCCCGGCCACCGCTCAGCCTTCGGCCGCCGACGCGCTCAAGCAGTACAACGAGCTCTCGGAGAAGGCCTCTCAGCTCAACCAGGACCACCTCAAGGCCCAGGACGACTTCAAGGCCAAGCAGGGCCAGCTCGACAAGGCCAAGGGCGACCTCGCCGCGGCCCAGCAGGCCGAGGAGTCCCTCCGCGGTCAGGTCGACCTCCTCACCGAGGCGGTGAACGGCGGCGCGAACTTCACCCAGATCTCCGCGCTGCTGGTGAGCGACTCGCAGCAGGACTTCCTCAACCGCATGTCGGCCATCAACATCCTGGCGTCCGACAACGCGGAAGCCCTGAAGAAGCTGCAGGACGCGGTCGACCTGGCGGACACCGCCACGAAGTCGGCCAACGAGGCCACCGAGGCCTCGAAGAAGCTGCTGGCCGAGATCGAGCAGAAGAAGGCCGACCTCGCGAAGCAGCTAGAGACGGTCCGCGCCCAGTACAACCAGCTGAACGCGGCAACTCAGAACGCGCTGAAGAACAACGGCGACATGTCCACGATCCTGGTTCCGCCGGGCACCGCGGGCAAGGCCGTGCAGTTCGCCCTCGACCAGCGCGGCGACATGTACGTCTACGGCTCGAACGGCCCGAACACCTGGGACTGCTCCTCGCTGATCCAGAAGGCCTACGCAGCCGCGGGCGTGTCGATCGGCCGCACCAGCTACGCCCAGGCCGCGGCAGGTCGCCCGGTCGGGCGCGGCGAGGTCAAGGCCGGCGACATCATCGTGTACTACTCCAGCCAGTCGCACGTGGCCCTGGCCATCGACAACGTGCGCGCGGTCCACGCCTCCACCGAGGGGCAGCCGGTGAAGATCGCCGACATCAACTCGATCGGTCCGGTCACCGGTATGCGGCGCATCGAGGGCTGACGCTCTCTCGCTGTTCGTTCGGAACGCCCTCTCTCCAGCCCTTTCGGGTTCGGGGAGGGGGCGTTCCGCTTTGTCCGGGCCACCGACGGATCCGCCTTGCGGCGGGGTTGGCGGGCTTGCTGCTGACAGGACGGCGGTCCGCTGACAGGACGGCGCGGGGGTCGCTGACCGGACGGCGCGGGGGTCACCGATGGGGTGGCGCGGGTCGGCGAGCAAGACGGGCTCAGCGAGCGAAGCAGACCCGGCGTCGTCAGGCAAAGTCCGCACCGGACCACGCTGCAGGCGACGCGTCGCGGACAGGGCGTGTCGCTTCGTCCGGGCCGCAGACAGGGGCCGTTGTGCCCAGAACCGAGCTGCGTACGGGCGTGAACAGCCGGACCACCGCTGCAGGCGACGCATCACGCCCGCAGCGGGTCCGGCCGCCGGGTGGCTTACGTCGGCTGGTCCTGGCGCGCGATCGCGAAGGCCGGGTTGCCCTCGGAGTCCTGGCGCACGTCCAGCACCTTGTCCTCCAGGTACTGGGCCGCCGCGGGCTCCATGATGACCTTGGCGCCGGCGTCCGCGGTCACCACTTCGTCGCCGTCGACCGGCTCGCTCAGCGAGAGCTCCAGGGCCGCCTGGCTGTTCTGCTCGGCGGCCAGTGCGAAGCGCAGGCCGACGTCGTCGGTGGTGGCGGATGACTGCGACGTCAGCTCGTTGATGACCTCGGCAGCCATCGGCGTCACTTCGAGCATGTCGGCCCCTTCATCAGGAAACAAGAAACTCGTCCGGTGTTCCCGACATCAGCCGACTTCAACCACCGCTGCCCGAAGACCCAGGTAAAAGCACCTATGCAACGCGGTAGGCCGGGCGTGTCACCTCGTCGGCGGACATGGGGCCGCGGCGTCCCCGGGCCGCGCCGAACGGACACGCCGAACCCCGCCTGGGCAAAGACGAGCCGGACGTGCCACCCGCCAAACCCGACCCTGGGCCACACGGCGAGCCGGACACGCCAATCCCACCCCGAACAAGCGTCGCGACGTCCCCGGACCTCACCGAACGCCCTGCAAACCGACCTGGGCAACACAACGAGCCGGACGTGCCACCTGCCAAACCCGACCCTGGGCCACACGGCGAGCCGGACGTGTCACCTCACTCCGAACAATGGCCGCGCCTCGCCGGGCCTCCCCCGAGCAGACTCGCGAAACCCGACCCAGGCCACACCGTGAGCCGGACACGCCACCCCACCCGACAAGACCGCGCCACGCCCGAACGGCCTCGCCAGCCCGCCCAGGCCGCACCGTGACCGCGAAACGCCACCTCACTCCCACAAGGCCGCGGCCTTGTGGGAGGCCTCGCCAGCCCGCCCAGGCCACACCGTGACCGCGACACACCACCCCAGCCCGACGTGGCCGCGCCATGCCCGAACGGCCTTACCAGCCCCCGCCTAGGCAACGCGGTGAGCCGGCCGCGTCACCTCATTCCGCACATGCCCGCAAGCCGAACAAACCCGAGGCACCGGAATCAGCTCAGCCACCAACCGCCAAGAGTCCGCGAACGAAGGCACCTTCTGCCCAGGCACCAGCAGGCTGTCCAGCACCTCCTGCCGCCGCCGCCCCTTCTCCCGGCTGCGCTCCACCGGATCGCGCCGGTGGGCCAGAGCACGCGACTCCGCCCGCGCCCGCTCCCCCTCCGACCCGAGCGGGCCACCGCGGCGCGGAGCGTGCAGCAGGGCGTTGCGGCGGTTCACCCGGAACCACTCGCCCAGAGACATCCCCGCCAGGGGTGGGCGGGCGAGGCGGGCGCCGTCCGCTGTCCACGTCTGCAGGCGGGCTCGCAGGAACTCGTGGGCCACCTGGGCGCGGGAGCGCGGGCGGCCCTGGCGGGTGCCGTCCGGCTTCGTGTCGATGGCGACCAGCAGTGCGTCTACGCTCCACCCCGCCTTGAACCACGGCTCGAGCAGGCGCCGGACCCAGAGGCGGTCGGCGTCCGGCCACGAGGCGCGCACGCACAGGGACTCCACGGCGACGTCCACGTCGGTATCGGTGGACGGCACCACGCGGCCCGGCCAGCGACGGGGTTCGATCTGCATCTGACTGACCTCCCTGTAGCACACACGAACATCTGTTCGACATGCTGCCACGGGGGTCTGACAAAAACTGAATACCTAGCCCCTGACCAGGCGAAACTCACCCGATCAGCACAGCGGCACCGGTCACCCGACCGGACCGCAGGTCCGACAACGCCAGGTTCGCCGAGGCCAGCGGGTAGGGCTGAACGGCCACCGACAGCCGGTGCGAAGAACAAAACGACAGGAACTCGGCAGCGTCAGCACGGGTGTTCGCGGTGACCGACCGGACCTGCCGCTCCTGAAAGAGATGCCGGGAGTAGGACAAAACCGGCACGTCAGACAGGTGGATCCCGGCGATGGCCAACGTCCCACCCCGGTCCAGCGCCTCCAGAGCCGGAGGCACCAACGTCCCGACCGGCGCGAACAGAACAGCCGAGTCCAGCAACACCGGCGGCGCATCAGCAGAAGCCGAAGCCGCCCCCAACGACAACGCCAAAGCACGGGCAGCAGAAGACCGCGTCACCACGTGCACCTCGTACCCACGAGCAACAGCGACCTGCAGAGCCAGATGAGCCGACCCACCGAACCCGTAGATCCCCAACCGCCCACCGTCAGGCACAGCAGCACGCTTCAAAGCCCGATACCCGATGATCCCGGCACACAACAACGGCGCCAGCGACTCGGACGAGTACCCAGAAGGCAACCGCAACGCATAAGCAGCAGGAACGACCGCATAAGACGCGTAACCACCGTCAGCGTCCCACCCGGTGTACAGCGACGACGGACACAGGTTCTCGTCACCACGCAGACAGAACCGGCAAGACCCGCACGTGTGCCGCAACCAAGCGATCCCGACCCGCTCCCCCACCACAAAATCGCCAGCCGAAACGACAACCTCACCAACGACCTGATGCCCCGGCACGACCGAAACACGATGCACGGGCAGATCCCCGTCAACGACGTGCAAATCGGTCCGGCACACCCCGCAGGCGAGCACCCGCACGAGCAACTCCCCCGGAGCGGGTGAAGGCACCGGCACATCCACCAAACGCAGCGGCGTGGTCTGCCACGAAAGCACGATCCCCAGGTTAGCCTGCGAAAATGGCACACCACGAGCCTCACGAAGAGGTCACCGGCGACCGGATGAACTGGCTGCGCGCGGGTGTTCTCGGTGCGAACGACGGCATCGTGTCGACGGCGAGCCTCGTGGTGGGTGTCGCCGGCGCGACCACGGACAGGACGCAGATCCTGATCGCCGGACTGGCCGGCCTCTTCGCGGGCGCGATGTCGATGGCGAGCGGCGAGTACGTGTCCGTCAGCAGCCAGCGCGACGCTGAACGCTCCCTGCTGGCCAAGGAACGCCAGGAACTCAGGGACATGCCCGAAGAGGAGCTCGAAGAACTCACCGAGATCTACGAGAACAAAGGTCTCGACCCCGAAACCGCCGAAGAGGTCGCCAGGCAGCTCACCAAGCACGACGCCCTCGCCGCCCACGCCGAGGCGGAGCTGCACATCGACCCGGACGAGCTCACGAACCCGTGGGGCGCCGCCATCGCGAGCTTCGTGAGCTTCACCATCGGCGCCCTCCTCCCCCTCGCCGCGATCGCACTCACGCCTACCAGCCTGCGCGTGCCCATCACGGTCGTCGCCGCCATCGTCACCCTCGCCCTCACCGGGTTCGTCAGCGCGAAGCTGAGCGGCGCGAACAAGCAGCGCGCGATCATCCGCAACGTCGCGGGTGGACTGATCGCCATGGGCGTCACCTACGCCATCGGCTCGCTCGTCGGCCAAAGCATCGGATAGCACCGGACTGGGTACAGCAATGCCATGAGCGAAGAACGCGGCGCGTACGTCTCCGGGGACACCGACGACTTCGAGGCCCTGGACGAGGACAACCTCAAGAGCGACCCGCAGGAGCCGGAAGAGGGCTGGGCCGAGTCCAACAGGTACGGGATGACCGAATACGAGCAGGCGCATCCCCGGCCCCTGGACGAACGCCTCGAAGAAGAACGCAGCGATGTCGGCGAGACGGGTGCATGATCGAAGCATGAGCCTCGGCATCCCGGAGAAGATCACGGCGTTGCTGTTCGACCTCGACGGTGTGCTCACCAGCACCGCGGTCCTGCACCGCAAGGCGTGGAAGCAGACGTTCGAGGGCATGGGCCAGCCGTTCAGCGAGCAGGACTACCTCGCCTACGTCGACGGCAAACCGCGCTACGACGGCGTCCGCAGCTTCCTCGCCTCGCGCGGCCTCACGCCGCCGGACGAGGAGATCCGCCGCGTCGGCGACCTGAAGAACGACCTGGTCAACCAGATCATCGACGAGGAGGGCATCACGCCGTACCCCGCCTCGGTCCGCTACCTCCAGGCAGCACGAGAAGCCGGCCTGCCCATCGGCGTCGTCACGTCCTCGGCCAACGCCATGCGCGTCCTCAGAGCGGGCAACCTGCTGGACTACGTCGACGCGTTGGTGGACGGCAACGTCATCACGACGTCGAACCTGCAGGGCAAACCGGCGCCGGACTCGTTCGTGGAAGGCGCCAGAAGGCTCAAGACACCACCGGAGAACGCCGCCGTCTACGAGGACGCGCTCGCGGGAGTGAAAGCCGGGCACGACGGCGGTTTCGGGTTCGTCGTCGGCGTCGACCGCGGCCACCAACGGGACGCGCTGAAGCAGAACGGCGCCGACGTGGTCGTCGACGAGCTCGACGAGCTGCTCTCATGAGCTACGCGGTCGAACCGTGGCAGCTGCGCTGGCAGGGCCTGTCCGTGGACCACCTCCACCAGACCGAGTCGACGTTCGCCCTGGCCAACGGCCACATCGGGTTCCGGGGCACGCTCGACGAGGGCGAGCCGCGTGGCCTGCCGGGCACGTACCTCAACGGCTTCCACGAGGAACACCAGCTGTCGTACGGGGAATCCGGCTACGGCTACCCCGAGGCCGGCCAGACCATCGTGAACGTCACCGACGGCAAGATCATCCGGCTGCTGGTCGAGGACGAGCCGCTGGACATGCGCTACGGCAACGCGATCGAGCACGAGCGCATGCTGGACTTCCGCTCCGGCACGCTGCGCCGCCGCACGCTGTGGGAGTCCCCGACCGGGCGGCGCGTGATCGTGCGCAGCGAGCGGCTGGTGTCGTTCACCCAACGCGCGGTCGCCGCGATCCGCTACGAGGTCGAGCCGCTCGACGACGTGCAGCTCGTCGTCCAGTCCGACCTGCTCGCCAACGAGCCGACCGTCAGTCGCAGCAACGATCCCCGTGTCGCCGCCGCACTGGATTCCCCGCTGGTCAACGACTTCACGATGGCCGAGAAGACGCGGGCCGTGCTGTGCCACCACACCAAGGTGTCCGGCCTGCGCATGGCGGCCGCGATGGACCACGAGATCGACATCGAAGGCGGGGTCGACGTCCGCACGGAGATCCGCGCCGAAGCCGACCTGGCCCGCTACACCGCCGCCGTCGACGTGGCGAAAGGCAGCTGCCTGAAGCTCACCAAGTACCTCGCCTACGGCTGGTCCGGCCAGCGTTCCACGCCAGCCCTGCGCGCCCAGGTCGAGGCCGCGCTCGCCGGCGCGTGTCAGACCGGCTGGGACGGGCTCCTCAAGGAGCAGCGGGACTTCCTGGACGACTTCTGGGAGGTCGCCGACATCGAGATCGAGGGCGACGACGAGCTGCAGCAGGCGATCCGGTTCGCGCTGTTCCACATCCTGCAGGCCGGTGCCCGCGGTGAGTCCCGCGCCATTCCCGGAAAAGGTCTCACCGGCCCCGGCTACGACGGGCACGCGTTCTGGGACACCGAGATGTTCGTGCTCCCTGTCCTCACCTACACGCTGCCCGACGCCGCCCGCGACGCGCTGCGGTGGCGTCACGCCACATTGGACAAAGCTCGCGACCGCGCGAAAGTGTTGGGGCTCAAGGGCGCCGCGTTCCCGTGGCGTTCGATCAACGGCGCCGAGTGCAGTGCGTACTGGCCCGCGGGCACGGCCGCGTTCCACGTCTCCGGTGACGTCGCCTTCGCCACTCAGCAGTACCTCAACGCCACCAACGACGAAGCCTTCGAACGCGACGAGGCCACGGAGATCCTCGTGGAGACCGCACGGTTGTGGACCTCGCTCGGCCACCACGACCAGCACGACGGCTTCCGCATCGACGGCGTCACGGGCCCGGACGAGTACTCGGCGATCGTCGACAACAACGTCTACACCAACCTGATCGCCCAGCAGAACCTGCGCTCCGCCGCCAACGCCGCCGAACGCAACCCCTCGGTCCTGAACGTCTCCGCGGACGAGATCGCGGCCTGGCGGCGGGCGGCCGACGCGATGGCGATCCCCTACGACGAGATGTTGCAGGTGCACCCGCAGGCGGACAACTTCACCAAGCACGCGGAGTGGGACTTCGAGAACACACCGGAGGAGAAGTACCCGCTGCTGCTGCACTTCCCGTACTTCGACCTGTACCGCAGGCAGGTCGTGAAGCAGGCGGACCTGGTGCTCGCGATGCACGTGCGCGGCGACGTGTTCACCGCCGACCAGAAGGCCCGCAACTTCGCCTACTACGAGGCCCGCACCGTGCGCGACTCGTCGCTGTCGGCGGGCACGCAGGCCGTGCTCGCTGCGGAGGTCGGGCACCTCGGCCTCGCGTTCGACTACCTCGTCGAGGCCGCGTACACCGACCTCCACGACCTGCACGACAACGTCAACAACGGCCTGCACATGGCCTCGCTGGCGGGCGCGTGGATGGCGCTGGTGGCGGGGTTCGGCGGCATGCGGGACCACGGCGGCGAGCTGACGTTCGCGCCGCGGCTACCGGACGCGCTGACCCGGTTCTCGTTCCGGATGGCCTTCCGGGGCACCAGAATCGCGATCGACGTGTGCGAGACCGAGGCCACCTACCGGATCGTGGACGGCACCGAGCTCACCACCAGGCACCACGGCGAGCCGATCACGATCACCGCTGGAAGCCCGGTGACCGTGCCGATCCCGAAGGCTCCCGAGCTCGAACGGCCGAAGTCGCCGTTCGGCCGGGAGCCGCGCAGGCATTAGCCGAGCTTGGAGACCTGGTAGTGCGCTATCAGGTCTCCCTTGACCAGCACGCTCAGGTTCACGTTGATCGTCGGCCTGTCGACGAACGAGAAATCGACGCTCAAATAACCGAGCACCAGATCGTCGGCGAGCTGACGTGTTTCCAGCACCTTGTACTCCGCTTTCAGTCCAATGGGCTGAGAATCGTAGTACGCGGCGACTGCTGCTCTGCCGACACCGTACGGGTGCAGGCCCTGGAAAATCGCGTCGTCGGTGAAATTGGCCGCCACACGCTCCGGTTCGTGCGCGTCCACGGCGTCCTTCCACGCGTCCATGACGTTGTGCAGGCTCATGTCAGTGCCCCGCGCTCTGGCCGCCGTCGACGTGCAGGATCTCGCCCGTAACGAAGCCGGCCTGTTCGAGGAACGTGATGGCGTCCACGACGTCCTCGATCTCACCGATCCGCCCGACCGGGTGCAGCCCGGCCAGCGTCTCGAGGGTCTCCGGGGCATGCATCGGCGTGCGGATGATGCCGAGCGCGACCGTGTTGAACCGGATGTCCCGGCTCGCGTACTCGATCGCCAACGACTTCGTCACGGCGTTCAGACCGCCCTTGGTCAGCGACGCGAGCGCGGACGGCACAGACGAAAGCGCGTGGTCCACCAACGTCGTGGACACGTTCACCACGTGCCCGCCTTTCTCCATGGCGGCGACCGCGCCGCGCGTGATGTCGAAGAACCCGGTCAGGTTGGTGCCGGTGACGGCGGCGAAGTCCTCGTCGGTGTACTCGGTGAACGGCTTCGCGACGAAGATGCCCGCGTTGTTGACGAGGGTGTCGACCCGGCCGAACCGCGCAAGCGCTTCCCGCACGACCCGCGCACCCTCCCCGAGCTGCGAGAGGTCGGCCCGGATCGCGAGCACCTCGGGGTCGTTCGAGGAATCGATGGAACGCGAGACCGCGACCACCGAATGGCCGAGCTTTCGATAGGCCGGTACGAGCGCGGCACCAATTCCCTGCGACGCACCCGTGACGATGGCGACCTTGCTCATTTTCCGACTCGCTTTCGAAGGAGAGAAGTTGTGGAACTGACAGCCACAACAGCGCGCACCCGCGAGTCCATTTCACGGAATTGCGACCTGTTCTCTCCTTCGTGAGAGGCTCAGCCTCTCAACGCGCGGTACGGGTCGTCGGCGGGCAGCCAGACCCCGTCACGGCCCAGCCCGAGATCGCCCACGTCCCGCACGATCGCCTCGGCGGCGGCGATCACGTCCGCGCGGGTCTCGTCCTCCCGGCGCACCAGCGACCACGTCCACAGCACCTCGGGGTCGATCACCGGCCGCTGCACCAGATCCGGCGGCAACGGCGTGGTCTGCCCCTTCGGCGAGTTGAGCACCGGCGTCGTGCACACCCGCACGTGGTCGAAGAAAGCCGGCCCGGTGATGGCGCCGTTGTGGATGCGCCGGACACGGGCGCCGGTGTCGCGCGCGAACTCCTCGGCGTAGTCGTTCCAGGACTGCCACGACGTGACGTCGTCGTCCACGAGCACCGCGATGTCCTTGGCCCGCACCGGACTCGCATCGGTGCCGACGGCCACCGCGTAGAGCCGATCGGCGCCCAGCAACCGCACGTTCAACCCCAGCTGGGCAGCGTCCGCCTGGCGGATCCAGCACACGGCCAGGTCGAGGCTCCCGTCCGCGACCCGCGCCGCCTGCTGGTGCGAGGGCACCACCCACGCGTCCACGTAGAGCTGCGCGATCCCAGCCGTGCGGGCACTCAGATCCGACGGAAGCCAGTTCACGTACCCGATCCGCACCGGCCGTGACCCGGACAGCTGCCGTGCGTGCCGCTGCAGCTCATCGGCGCGTTCGAGCAACGCCCGCACCTCCGGGACCAGCGCTGCTCCGGCGGACGTGAGCGCGACCGTGCGGCGGTCACGCGCGAACAACGGCACCCCGAGGTCGCGCTCAAGTGCCTTGATCTGCTGCGACAACGACGGCCCCGCGATCAGCAGCCGAGCCGCTGCCCGGCCGAAGTGCAGCTCCTCGGCGACCGCGAGGAAGTAACGGAGTTGGCGCAGTTCCACGCCTCGCATCCTAAGAGGCTCAGGCTCCCACGCAGGAGAAAGCCGGTCGTGGCGCCCGCGACACACCCGGCCGCACGATGAGTCCATGAGAGAGTTCATCGTCGAGATCACCACGACGTTCCCCGAGGCCATGGACCAGTCCGAAGTGGACTCGCTGCGGGCCGCAGAAGCAGTGCGGGCCAAGGAACTCACGGCAAGCGGCAACCTCGTCCGGCTGTGGCGTCCGATCGGCGAGATGCGCAGCATCGGCCTGTGGCTGGCCGACGACGAGGACGACCTCCACGCTCACGTCCTCGGCACCCTGCCGTTGAGCCCTTGGATGACGTTCAACGTCACCGCCGTGCAGCCGCACCCGAACGACCCAGGACGTTGAGCGCCCGCGCCGGCGCTGCTCTCGCGGCAGCGATGGGCATCGGACGGTTCGTCTACACGCCGATCCTGCCGCTGATGACCGCTCAGGCCGGGCTCTCAGCTGCTTCGGCGGCAAGCCTGGCCACCGCCAACTACCTCGGCTACTTCGTCGGCGCACTCGCCACGATCGTGCGGGCGCCGTCACGAACCACGAACCGCGCGGCGCTCGTGCTGCTGGTGATGACACTCGCCGGGATGCCGCTGACGCACAGCATGGCCGCGTGGTTCGTGCTGCGCCTGCTGGCCGGGATCGCGAGCGCCGTGGTGTTCGTGGCTGCGGTGAACGCCGGGCCGGGTTGGGGAATGAGCGGCGTCGGGGTCGGAATCGCGGTGTCCGGGCTGATCGTGCTCGCGCACGCCGAGTGGAGGTTCGCCTGGTGGGGAGCGGCGATCGTGGCCGCCCTGCTGGCGGCTTGGGCCTGGCCTCTGCAGCCGGCACGCCCAGGCGCGCGGACGCGGCAACCGAGAAGCCTTCGGCCACCGATCACCAGGACCACCCGCCGAGCCTTCGGCGCCCTCTTCACCAGCTACACCCTCGAAGGCGTGGGCTACATCATCGCCGGCACGTTCCTGGTCGCCGCGATCAGCGGCCCGCTCGGCAGCGGGGCCTGGATCCTCGTCGGGATCTCCGCCGCGGCCTCCCCCGCCCTCATGACCGCACTCGGCAACAACCGCCCCGCCCTCGCCGCCGCCCTCTTCCTCCAGGCAGCGGGAATCGCCCTGCCCGTACTCGTCGGCAGCACCTCGGCAGCCGTGGTCGCCGTCGTCCTGTTCGGCGCAACCTTCCTCGGCATCGCCACCACCTCACTGAAGATCGGCGCCGAGCTCGGCTTTCCGCGAGCCGCAGCCGTGCTCACCACCGGCTACTCGGCGGGCCAGATCCTCGGCCCGCTCCTCGCCACTCCTTTGCTGCACAACGGTTATGACCAGGCCCTGCTGCTGGCCTCGGCGATCGTCCTCACAGCTCTAGCACCACTTTCACGTCTCCGGGCCGCGACTCGAACGCCTCCGCGAAGGACTCCAGCGGCACACGTCGAGTGATCATCGCCGACAGCCACGCGTCATCGGCCCGGTCCAGCACCGCCGACGCCTCCCGGTAGTGCCGCACGTTCGAGTTGACCGTCCCGAACACGAGCCCGTTGTGCAGCACCAGATCCCGGTTCACCTGCCCGAGATCCACCGGCAGCACCTCGGTCGACGGCACCCCGGTCAGGCACACCAGCTCCCGCCCGAGCAGGCGCGCCACCAGTGAGGGCGCCCCGGTCGCCTCGATCACCACCTGATGATCCGGCAACGACCGGTGATAGGTCGCGCCCAGCGACTCCACCAGATCAGGTTTCGGGCCGGACGTGGCCAGATCGAAGACGTGCACGTCCAACCCGCGCTGGACCCCGATCATCGCCGCCAGCAGCCCTATCGGCCCCGCCCCGGTGATCAGCACCTGATCGAACGGGAACAACGCCAGCCGGTCCAGCCGCTCCCAGGCCTTGACCACCACCGAGGTCGGCTCCACGAGCACACCTGTCGACGAGCTGACACCAACGGCATAGGCAGCCGGGACCGTCCACACCGTGGAGCCGTACCCGTCGAGCCCGGTGATCCCGCGCTCGGTGTACTTCCCGTTCCGGCAGTTGTCGAACTCCTCGCGCGCACACTCCGAGCAAGGCACCGGATCCGGCCGACGCACCACCCCGGCCACCAACGACCCCGGCTCGAACCCAGGTCCGCTGATCACCCTGCCCAACGACTCGTGGCCGATCACCAAAGTCCCGCCGACCCCGAACTCACCGCGCACGATCTCCCGATCCGTCCCGCAGATCCCGATCGCCACCCCCTCCACCAGCAGTTCGTCCGCGAGAGGCTCCGGATCGGGCAGTTCGGTCAACGACAAAGATCCGGCTCGTGCAAGATCCACCGTCAGTGCGCGCATGAGATCCATTCTTGACATATCGACACGATCACGCTGGTATGAGAGCGCTCTCACTGCCCTGAAGTCAGGCGCAGTCTGTCTCAGTGAGGAGATAGTCGATGCGCAAGCTCCTGCTGCTCGCGACATCGGCCCTATTAGGGCTGACAACGTTGTCTGCACCTGTTCAAGCAGCTCCACCGAACCTGCTCCCCCTGACCGTCACGAACAACTCGGGGCGCGGCGACGCGGTCCACCTGTACGTGTTCGGCGAGATGGGCGGCCGGCTCGGGTACGTGAACGCGAACGGCCAGTTCACACCCTGGTCCGGAGGGGCGATTCCCCCGACGCCCGCACCGGACGTGTCCATCCCCGGCCCCGGCAACGGAGGCAGCCGGACCCTGCAGATCCCGCTCAACCTCGCCGGCGGCCGGCTCTACATGTCCTTCCGGGACAAGCTGAAGTTCTTCCTCGTGCCGGGCGGACTGGTGCAGCCCGCGCCGTGGGCCGCGGGCGACCCGAACCGCGACATCCTGTTCGACTGGAGCGAGTTCACCTACAACGGCGGCGGGTTGTGGTTGAACAGCTCCCAGGTCGACATGTTCAGCGTCCCGCACGCGGTCGAGGCGACCTCGCAGGCCGGTGCCACCAAGCGCACGGGGCAACTCGTGAGCAACGGCCGCAACCGCATCTTCGACCAGCACCAGCAGATGGGCGGCGACTGGGCGCGGTTGATCTACACCCGGCCGGACGGCACCCGGCTGCGCGTCCTGAACCCCAGCAAGGGCCTGGACGCGGGCGTGTTCTCCAGCTCGTACTTCCAGAGCTACGTCAGCAGCACGTGGTCGACGTACCAGAACACGCCACTGACGGTGGTCCCGTACCAGAACGAGCCGAACCGCAAGTTCACCGGCCGCACCAGCGGAGGGGTCCTCAACTTCACCAACACGGCGGGCCAGCAGGTCGCGTCGTTCCAACAGCCGTCGACGCGCGACATCTTCAACTGCGACGGCCGTTTGGCGGCACCGAACAACGACGTCGGCGCGATCTCGCGGTCGCTGTGCGCGGCGCTCAACCGCTCGACGCTCGGCTACATCCACACCCAGCCGACGTACAACGCGAGCCAGTTCTACACCCGCTCGATCACCAACCACTACTCGAAGATCGTGCACGCGAACATGGCCGACGGGAAGGCGTACGGCTTCGCGTTCGATGACGTCGGCGCGTTCGAGTCACTTGTTCACGAACCGAACCCGCGCTCGGCAAAAGTCGTCCTGACTGCATTCTGAACCGAAACGTTCTTGCTTTTGATCGACTTTCACTCCACTGTGTGAGAGCCGTCGCCGCGGCTCTCACACAGTGGAGTCGTTGTGTGCGTACGGGTCTTGCTGGTCGAGGACGACGAGCGAATCCGCCAGGCTTTGAGCCTCGCCTTGTCCGACGAGGGTTTCACCGTTGACGAGACAGCCTCGGGTGAAGCCGCGATGGGGCGATTGGAGTCCGAGTCGTTCGACGTCGTGCTGGTCGACCTGACGCTGCCCGGGATCGACGGGCTGGAGGTCGTGCGCACGCTCAGATCCCGCGGTGACCTGCCGATCATCGTCGTAACAGCCCGGACCGACGCCCGTGACGTGATCGCCGGGTTGGAGGCCGGAGCCGACGACTACGTCACGAAACCGTTGATGGCCAGCGTTCTCGCGGCAAGGATCCGCGCGTTGTTGCGCCGCCGCGGACCCGGCCGTGATGCCGTGCGGATCGGGGATCTGGAAATCCGTCCGCAGGAAGGACTTGTGCACCGTGCGGGCGAACGCGTTCATCTCACTCGAACGGAATTCCGGCTGCTGCTGGAACTCGCTGGTGCGGCCGGTCGAATCGTCACCAGGGAGCAGTTGCTGCAAAAGGTTTGGGGATATGACTACTTTGGTGACACTCGTCTACTCGACGTGCACATAAGGAGACTGCGCCGCAAGATCGAGGCGAACCCGGACGACCCGGCGCTGGTGCTCACCGTCCGCGGCGCCGGCTACCGGATCCGCTCATGAGACTCTCGCTGCGCTGGCGGGTGACGCTGGCGTTCGGCTTCGGCCTGCTGGTCGTCACGAGCGTGCTGGCGTTCGCGACGTGGAACCTCGCCTCGGGTTACATGCTGCGGCAACGGGAAGCGAGCGCGACCCGGCAGGCCGAGGTGAACGTGCGGCTGGTGGAGAGGTCGCTGTCCTCCCCCGGCCTCGACGAGCTGCTGACCGGCCTCACCACCGGTCCCGACTCGTCGATCCTGGTGCTCAGCCCAGAAGGCCTGGTCACGGCCGGCCGTCCGGTGGATCCCGCCGATCTCCCGCTGTCGCTGGTCGAACATCCGCCCGGACGCGCGCGGGTCACCATCGAGGGGCTACCGGTGCTCGCGGTGGCACGGCCCGTGGCGGGCAACGCCGTGTACGTGGAGCTCTTCCCGTTGCAGCAGCTCGATCGCACGTTCGCGTTCCTCAGCGCAGTGCTGTTCGGCGGTGCGATCGCCTCCGCACTGCTCGGCGCCGCGCTGGGCTCATGGGCCTCCAAGCGAGCGCTGAAGCCGTTGGCGGAGCTGAACTCCGCCGCAGGGCGGATCGCGGGCGGTGATCTGCACGCCCGGCTGCCCGATCAGGACGACCCGGATCTGGCCGCGCTGGCGGCGAAGTTCAACTCGACGGCGAACGCGTTGGAGCAACGGGCGTTGCGGGATGCCCGGTTCGCCTCGGACGTGTCGCACGAGCTGCGCTCGCCGTTGACGACGATGGTGAACGCGGGCGCGGTGTTGCGGCGTCGTCGCGAGCACCTGCCGGGAACCGCCGGAACCGCGCTGGAACTGCTCACCTCGGAGGTCGACCGGTTCGCGCGGATGGTGGTGGACCTGCTGGAGATCTCTCGGGCCGATCAGACCGACGACCCGCCGCCGGAGGAGATCGCGCTGGACGCATTGGTGCGCAACGTCATCGCGACCCGTGCCGAGGTGCCGTTGGATCTTGAGCCGGCTGTGGTGCTGGGCGACCGGCGGCGGCTGGACCGGGTGCTGACGAACCTGCTGGACAACGCCGAGCGGCACGCGGGCGGAGCGGTGCTGGTGACGGTGCGGGGGCTCGACGGCAAGGTGCGGCTGGAGGTCGAGGACGCCGGTCCCGGGGTGCCGGAGCAGCTGCGGGACCAGATCTTCGAACGGTTCGCGCGCGGCGTCATGGCGGGCAGCCGGGGTGACGACACGGGCAGCGGGCTGGGGCTCGCGCTGGTCCGCGAGCACGTGCACCGGCTCGGCGGCCGGGTGTGGGTGGAGGACCGCTCGCCGCGCGGCTCGCGGTTCGTGGTGGAGCTTGCGGCGTTCTGAACGGCCTCGCGGCTCGTGGTGGAGCCACCGGAGCTTACGGAGTTCTGACGTCATCGGTTCTGGGAGCGCCCGGCGCGATCGCCGGTCCTACGGTCGTGGAATGCGAGTACTGATCACCGGCGGGGCCGGGTTCATCGGGTCGCACGTCGCCGACGAGCTGACCGCGCAGGGCCACGAATGTGTGCTGCTCGACGCGTTGCTGCCCGAGGCGCACGGTGCTGTTCCGGTGCTGGAGCACGAACTTGTCATCGGCGACGTCACCACGCCCGAGGTGCTGCGGCCGTTGCTGTCCACAGTGGACGCGGTGTGCCACCAGGCGGCGATGGTCGGGCACGGCGTGGATCCGTTCGACGCGCCTTCCTACGCACGGCACAACGACCTCGGCACGGCGGTGTTGCTGGCCGAGATGCACCGGGCCGGCGTCTCGCGGCTGGTGCTGGCCTCGTCGATGGTCGTGTACGGCGAGGGCCGCTACCGGTGTCTGTCCCACGGGATCGTGCGGGCCGAGCGCACCGCCGCCGATCTGGAACGGGGCCACTATGAGCCGCGCTGCTTCTGCGGCGACTTCGTCGTGCCCGAACTGGTGCCCGAGGACGCTCCGCTGGAGCCGCGCAGCACGTACGCGGCCACCAAGCTGGCCCAGGAACACCTGGCCGGCGCGTGGGCCCGGCAGACCGGCGGAAGCGTGTGGGCGTTGCGGTACCACAACGTCTACGGCCCGCGGATGCCCCGGGACACGCCCTACGCGGGCGTGGCGTCGATCTTCCGCTCTGCTCTGCAGAACGGCGTCGCCCCACGCGTGATGGAGGACGGGCGGCAGCGACGCGACTTCGTGCACGTCACCGACGTGGCGCGGGCGAACGTGCTGGCGCTGTTGTCACCACGGCCAGGTTTCGAAGCCGTGAACGTCTGCTCCGGCACCCCGCACACGATCGGTGAGCTGGCGTTCGCTTTGGCCGATGCCTGCGACGGCCCCACGCCGGCGATCGTGGGCGGGGCGCGGCCGGGCGACGTGCGGCACGTTGTCGCCTCGCCCGCGAAAGCCTTGGACGTGCTGGGTTTCGAGGCCCAGGTCGGGTTCGCGGCGGGTGTCCGCTCGTTCGCCTCCGCGTCGCTGCGGGAGTCGGTCACCAGTTCGTGAGCACGAGGTGGTTCACCGCCAGGGCTGTCGCGGCCTGGGCGATGAGCCACCTCCTGTCCAGCTTCGCGGTACCGGCGAGCAGCCAGATCGCGAACGGCAGCCAGATCCGTTCGGTCTCTGCCTTGCTCAGGCCGGACAGGTCGGCGGCCAGGATCGCGACACCGGCCGCGATGACCCACTTGTCCCTGGCCAGGCCCTTGACCCCGGCGGGACCGATCACGAGCACGAGGGCCGCCAGGTTGGCCCACACGAAGTACCAGTACGGCCTCACGGTGCCGTATCCCTGGTAGTAGCGGACTTGCACGAGCTCGTAGCCCTCGTACCACCAGAAGCCCGCGATGGCGAACGCCCCCACGACCGCGAGCGCACCAGCGAGGGCCAGCCCGGTCCGGCGAGCGGTGACCCCGAGTTCGCCTTGACGCCACACCGCGGCGAGAGCGAGCGGGGCGAGCAGCACCAGCCCGTACGACAGGAACAGGCACCAGCCCAGCACGATGCCGCCCAGCAGCGGCCACCTGGTCAGCAGGTAGATCCCGACCGCCGCGACGCCCATGAACATGCCGTCCGCCGACGCCCCGACCCACACCGCGCCGGGGAACAGCACCAGGAACGGCAGCACCGCGTTGTTGTTGATCGCCTTGGGAATCGCGACGACGGCCAGCGATCCGACGAGAACGCAGAAGATCGACGCGACCGTCCCTCCGCCGAGCCCGATGCGGTCCAGCGCGACGAACGTGAGCACCGCACCCGGCGGATGGGCGGAGACGTGCGTGGTCCACGAGTCGGACTGGAAGTCCAGGATGCGGGCGGTGAACCCGTGGAGCGCGGCCGTGACGTCGGCGAAGTCCGGTACGTGGTGCAGGTACTCGTCCATCGTGGTCAGCCTGGTGACGAACAGGTCCCAGCCGTCGATCATCGCCAGCGAGAACGTCCACGCCGTCGCAGTCACGTACGCGATCGGCAACGCGAACCGGTGCTGCGCCAGCTCGGGCCCCTTGGCGACGACGAGGAGCGCGATGAGGACCGCCGCGGGCGTGCCAGGCCCGAGATGCGGGAACCACTCGCCGAAGAGCGGCGGCGCGGACACGAACAGAAGGCCTGGGTGGGCGGCGTTGACCATGAGCCCGACGATGACGGCGGCAGCGACGAGCAGACCTGCGATGACTAGACGCACCGCGCCCAACCTAGGGGTTGTCCCAGGTGCTCGCCGACCACGCAAGACAATCGTAAGAACTCGTTCGTGCGTCACAATTCCGTAAGCACTGCAACACTTTCCGACGGTCCAGGATGGACACCATGGATGTCGTGTTGCCCTGCCTGGACGAGGCCGCCGCACTGCCGGCAGTGCTCGCCTCCCTGCCTCCCGGCCACCGCGCGATCGTCGTGGACAACGGCTCGGTCGATGGCTCTCCCGCCGTGGCTGTGTCACTTGGCGCTTTGGTCGTGCACGAGCCACGGCGCGGTTATGGCGCTGCCGTGCACGCGGGTCTTCTCGCCGCCACTTCGGATGTCGTGGCTTTCGCCGACGCGGACGGTTCCCTGGATCTGGGTGAGCTGCCGGCGATGGCGGCGTTGCTCGCCGATGCCGACCTGGTCGTAGGCCGCCGAGTGCCGGTGCATTCCGGTGTGTGGCCGTGGCACGCGCGGGCGGGCAACGCCGTGATCTCGGGGTTGTTGCGCCGCCGCGGGCTGGACGTGCACGACGTCGCGCCGCTGCGGGTGTGTCGGCGAGAAGCCTTGCTGGCGTTGAACGTGCAGGACCGCGCCTTCGGCTATCCGCTGGAACTGCTGGTGCGCGCCGCTTCCTCCGGCTGGCGGGTGCGCGAGGTCGACGTGACCTACGGCCCGCGAGCGGCCGGCACGCGCTCCAAGGTGTCGGGCTCGGTGCGCGGCACGCTGCGGGCGGCACGGGACATGGCGGGGGTGCTGCGGTGAGGTTCCTCTTGCTGATCATGGCCAAGTCACCGGTGCCCGGCCAGGTCAAGACCCGCCTGTGCCCGCCGCTGTCGCGCACGGAGGCCGCGGAGGTGGCGGCGGCCTCCTTGCTCGACACCATCTCGGCCGCTCTGACCACGCCCGGCGCGGTACCGGTGGTGGCGCTTTCCGGCGTGGCGCAGCGCGAGGACGTGCGGGAGGCGCTCGCCGAGTGCGTGGTGATTCCGCAGCGGGGGCGGACGTTCGCCGAACGGCTGGTGCACGCGCACGCGGATGTCGCGCGGTTCGGGATGCCGGTGCTGCAGATCGGGATGGACACGCCTCAGGTGACGCCGTCGCTGCTGGAGTCGTGCGCCTCGTTCGAGGAGGCGGCGCTCGGGTTCGCTTTGGACGGCGGGTGGTGGGCGCTGGGGTTGCGGGACCCGCTGCGGGCCCGGGCGTTGCTGGATGTGCCGATGTCGCGCGCGGACACAGGAGCGCGGACGCTGGAAGCGTTGCACGGCCTGAAGGTGCGGCACCTGCCGATCCTGTCCGATGTGGACACGATGGTGGACGCTCGCGTGGTCGCCAAGCAGGCTCCGGCCAGCCGGTTCGCCGCGGCGCTGGCCGGGATCGCGGCGGTGACCCGATGATGTTCGACCAGGCCCTCCAAGGCCGCCCCAGCTGGCTCGACCGCCCCGGCGCCACCCACGAGCTCAAGGTCGCCCGCTGGCAGGCCGACGCCGGCGACGGCGACTCGGTCCTCCTCGACGCCTGCACCGGCCCCACCCTCGACGTCGGCTGCGGCCCCGGCCGCCTGGTGGCCGCCCTCCTGGCCCGCAAAGTCCAGGCGCTCGGCGTGGACGTCTCCCCGGAAGCGATCCGCCGCACCACCGAACGCGGCGGCATCGCCATCCGGCGCGACGTGTTCGACCTGCTGCCCGGCGAGGGCCGCTGGCACCACGTCCTGCTGGCCGACGGCAACATCGGCATCGGCGGCGACCCGGCCGCACTCCTGCGCCGCACCCGGCAACTGCTGCGCCCCAGCGGAACCGTCATCGTCGAGGTCGAGCAGCCGGGCTCCGGTCTCACCGTCGGACAGGCCCGCGTGCGCACCGAAGGCACGCTGGGCCAGTGGTTCCCGTGGGCCTGGAGCGACGCCGAGTCAGTGCCCGCCGACGGGTTCTTCCTCCTGTGGCAGGCCGAACGAGCCGGTCGCTGGTTCGCATGTTGGGAGCGGCTGTGAAACTTCCTGGGAAACTGCCGAACTTCAAAGCACCTGCCCATCACACCGGCGTGACCAGCCGGGTCGGCACGTGGCTCGGCATCACGTTCGGGCTGTGCTTCGTCACCGGGCTGCTCAGCCACGGCGTGCAGCACGACTGGCCGTGGCCGACCCGGCCCGTCGACCTCTACCGGGTCACGCAGGGGATTCACGTGATCTCCGGTGTGGCGTCGATCCCGTTGCTGCTGGCCAAGCTGTGGAGCGTCTACCCGAAGCTGTTCGAACGGCCGCTGGTCAAGAACCTGCCGCACGCCCTGGAGCGCGGCTCGATCTTCGTGCTCATCGGGGCGTCGTTCTTCGAACTGGTCACCGGGCTGTTCAACGCGGCACAGAACTACCCGTGGTCGTTCTACTTCCCCACCGCCCACTACGCGGTGGCGTGGATCGCGATCGGCGCCCTGCTCGTGCACATCGCGGTGAAGATCCCGGTCATCCGCCGCTCGCTCGAACCAGAGCCGTCAGACCGAACCATCCTGTCCCGCAGGGCTTTCCTGCGCACGACCGCACTCACCACAGGCGTCGCGGTCGTCGCGACAGCAGGTGCCACGGTGCCGTGGCTGCGCGAGATCTCGGTACTGGCCTGGCGATCGCCCGGCGCGTTGCCCGTGAACAGAACAGCAAGAGCCGCGAACATCGTGGTGCCACCGGACTGGCGGCTGAAGGTCGGCACGAAGAGCTACTCGTTGCAAGAGCTGAGAGCCATGCCGCAGACCACCGTCGAGCTGCCGATCGCGTGCGTCGAGGGCTGGAGCCAGAACGCGACCTGGACCGGCGTTCGCGTCGCCGACCTGGTCGGGAAAGGCGACATCAGGGTCGAGTCGCTGGAGCAGGAAGGGCTGTACCGGGCGACCACGCTGCCCGAGGCGTTCGCCCAGGACCCGCTGACCCTCCTCGCACTCGAACTCGACGGCGAGGAGCTCAGCCCGGACCACGGTCATCCCTGCCGGCTCATCGCGCCGAACCGGCCGGGTGTGCTGCAGACCAAGTGGGTCACGTCGTTGGAGGTCCTGTGAGGTTCCTGATCGGCGCCGTCGGCGTGGGGCTGGGTGCGTGGGGCGCTTGGCTGCTCCTCCCCCAGATCACCGTCAACCTGCTGCTCTGGCTCGGCGGCGGCGTGATCCTCCACGACTTCCTCGTCGCACCGCTCGTGGGCGCGTCCGGGTTCGTCGTCAAACGCCCGTCGATCGGCATCGGGCTGACCGTCTCCGGAATCCTGGCGATACTTGCGGTCCCGTTGCTGTGGCGGGAACACAGCGGAGCGACCAACCCAGGACTGCACGACCGCGACTACCCCACCGGAGTCGCGGTCGCGCTGGGCCTGGTCTGGGCGGCCGTCGTCCTATACGAGATCGCGGCGCACCTTCAGAAGCGTCGCCGCACCGAAGAAGAACACCACGTAGCCGATGAGGAACAGCGCCGCCGTGGTGCCGCTCAGGTCGGTCAGCACGCCGGGCGCGCCGGATCCACCGACGGCACCGGCCAGGTTGCCCGCGGAACCGCCGGGCAGGACCTTGGTCAGCGACTCGACCGGCCCGAGGAGCGTTCCGACGCCCCGCAGCAGGTTCTCGGTGACGATCGCCCACATCAGCCCGAGGCCGACCGCCAGCGCGGGTCCCTTGGTGACCACGCCGAGGAAGACGCCGAACCCCGCCCACATCGCGGCGATCAGCAGTGACGCGGCCAAAGGCTCGACGATCGCGGTGCCGGGCAGGCTCCAGTCCCAGCCCTCCACCGAGGCGATGGTGATCGCCGCGCCGAGGTTCACGACCAGGGTCAGCGCCACCAGGATCACCACGATGATCGCCAGCGCGCCCACCGTGCCGGCCATCGCGGAGATCCGGCGCGGGCCCGCGGTGAACGTGGTCTTCCAGGTGCCCCAGCCGTAGCCGCTGCCGATCGCCAGCGCGGCCAGCACCAGGATGATCGCGCCGCCGAACATCGGCAGGCCGCGCACGACGGCCGCACCGACGTTCTCCGGCTGCATCGCGCTGATCAACTGCTGCTGCGACAGGTCACGCGTGTTGGTGCCACCGTTGAGAGCCAGGTAGTTGAACACGTAGCCGAACGTCAGCGTCATCACCAGCCAGACGCCGATCAGCACCCACGTCGCCGGCCACTTCCACAGTCGCAGCAGCTCCGCTTTGACGCTGCCCATCACGCCACTCCCGTCATCTCGAAGAAGACCTCTTCCAAGGTCCGGCGCAGCGGCCGGACCTCCTGCACGTCCACGTCCGCGTGGACCAGCTTGCGCACCAACGCCCCCGCGTCCTCCTGACGCACGTGCAGCACGTCTCCGCGCAGCTCGCTGCCCGTGATCAGCAGGTGTGCCTTCTCGATCGGGTCGGCGCGGATCAGCAGCACGGTGTCGCCGCGCAACTGCTCGACCGTGCTCTCGGCGACGAGCTTGCCGTTCGAGATCACGCCGACCCGGTCGCAGATCTCCTCGACCTCGCCGAGCAGGTGGCTCGACAGCAGCACCGTCTGTCCCTGGGATGCGAGTGCCCGCACCAGGTCGCGCATGTCGGCCATGCCGGCGGGGTCCAGGCCGTTGGTCGGCTCGTCCAGGATCAGCAGCTCGGGCTGGCCGAGCAGGGCCGCGGCGACGCCGAGCCGTTGCTTCATGCCGAGCGAGTACCGGCGGAACTTCTCGTTGGCGGCACCCACGAGATCGACCTGCTCCAGGGCGGCTTCCACGTGCGTCTTGCCGACGCCCCTGCGCGCCGCGTGCACCCGGAGGTTGTCGCGCCCCGACAGGTACGGGTAGAAGCCCGGCCCCTCGATCAGCGAGCCGACCTTCAGCAACGCCTTGGTCGCACCCGGTGCGTGGCCGAGCACTTGAGCGGTGCCGCTGGTGGGCCGCACGAGCCCCAGCAGCATGCGGATCGTGGTCGTCTTGCCCGCGCCGTTGGGACCGAGGAACCCGTAGACCTCGCCCCGCCGCACGGACAAGCTGACCTCGTCCACCACGGCGCGGTCGCCGTAGCGCTTCGTCAGTTTCTCCGTCGTCACGATCATGGGTACCAGCGTCGGCCTCAGGACACGGGAGGTCGTCCGCTGCGGAGCGTCATGAAGATACGCACATCTGCGTACGCCCTCGGTCGTATCGTCGGCACCATGCAGTTCAGGATCAAATGGCAGGACATGGCGCTCGCGGGGGCGTTGCTGTTCTTCGGCCTCGTGGGCACGCGGTTCGCCGCGCGGCTTCAGGAGGGCGCGGCGCTCGACGTCTTCGCCTACCTGCTCATCACGGTGGCGGCCACGGGCCTGCTCTTCCGCTCGGTCCGTCCGCTGTGGACGTTCGGGATGGCGGTCGTGCCGATCGCCGTCTACCTGGCCGCGGGCTACCCGTTCGGCCCGATCCTGATCAGCGGGGTGGCGGCGGTCTACGCGGTGGCGATGTACGCGTCCATCGAGCTGGCCGCCGGGTGCGCCCTGCTGTACGCGTTGGCGATCCTGCCGTGGTGGGACGACTCGGTCACGTCCTGGATCACCTGGTCCGCGGGCTGGATCCTGCTGCCCGCCGCGGCCGGCGTCCTGATGAAGCTGCGCCGCCGGTCCGCTGTGGACGCTCGCGAGCACGCCGTGGTCTCCGAACGCCTCCGGCTCGCCCAGGAGGTGCACGACGTCGTCGGCCACGGCCTGTCGGTGATCGCGATGCAGGCCGGCGTCGCGCTGTACGTGCTGGACAAGGACCCGGCGAAGGCCCGCGCCTCACTGGAGGCGATCCGCTCCACGTCCAAAGAGGCATTGGACGGCCTGCGGTCCGAACTGGACACTCTGCGCGGCTCAGCTCCTTTGCGCCCAACGATTTCGCTCGCCGACATCCCGGCTCTCGCGGGACGGATGCGCGAGGCGGGCCTCGAGGTCGCGGTCGAGGTGGACGCCCCGGACCTGCCCGACAACGTGCAGATGGCCGTCTACCGCATCGTGCAGGAGTCGCTGACCAACGTGCTGCGCCACTCCTCCCCCGGCGTCACCGCGTCGGTCCGCGTGTACGCCGCGCGGGGTTCGTTGGTCGTCGAGGTCGCCGACACCGGCACACCCAACGCGTTCGTCGAGGGCCACGGCATCACCGGCATGCGCGCACGGGCCGAAGCGCTCGGCGGCACGCTCGAAGTCTCGGTTTCCGACGGCTTCACGGTGATCGCCCGGATACCGTTGCCCTCATGATTCGCGTGGTGGTGGCGGACGACCAGCCGCTGGTCCGGATGGGACTGCGGACGTTGATCGAGACCGAGGACGGCGTCCAGTTCGCCGGCGAGGCCGCCGACGGCCGCGAGGCGCTGTCGCTGATCCAGTCGGTGAAGCCGGACGTGGTGTTCCTCGACATCCGCATGCCGTTGATGGACGGCTTGGAAGTGCTGCGCCGCGTCTCGGCCGACGCCGCATGTGCCGACGTCCGCATCGTCATGCTCACGACGTTCGACCTCGACGAGTACGTCTTCGAGGCGCTGCGCACCGGCGCGTCCGGGTTCCTGGTGAAGGACTCAGATCCCACCGACCTGCTGCGCGCCGTGCACGTCGTCGCCGACGGCGGTTCCCTGCTGTCGCCCTCGGTCACGCGCCGGGTGATCGACCGGTTCGCCTCGGGTGCGTCCGCCCGGCCCGTGCCGCACCTGGACAGGCTGACCGAGCGGGAGCGGGAGATCATGCGGCACGTGGCTTCCGGCGCGTCCAACGACGAGATCGCCGCGACGTTGGTGATCTCGCCCGCGACCGTGCGGACGCACGTGTCGCGGGCGATGGTGAAGCTGGGCGCACGTGACCGCGCCCAGCTCGTCGTGTTCGCCGTCCAATCCGGGCTCACCTGACACTCGACCGGGTCATTGACCGTTCTGAGCCAAACCTGCCTCCGTTGCTAGCAAGTTCTAGAACCGGAGGCCGCCGCTATGCAGGTTACTTTCCTGGGCAAAGATCCCCAATCCGATGACGATGGGTCGCCCACGCTCTTCGCCACCGACCGTGCTGACCGCCGGACCTACATCGCTCAGGGCTGGATAGTGACGGATCCGGAGGCACTCGCGGCGATCGGTCCGCTACCGGATGGCGAGGCGATCATCGAGATCCCGGAGGACGTGCTGCGCTTCTACCAGCGCAACGAGCAGGAGGAAGCACACTGAGCACCCACTACGACTATCCCAGCCCACACTTCGACGAACTCTTCAAGTCCTTCGAGCACACGGCATACCGGCTCGAAACGCGCGATCGCTACAACGCGAAGGGTGAACGAGTAGCCGCGTTCCTGGCGGGCGACCTCGGCGCGGAAGACATCCGAGAAGGGTGGTGGCTGCCGAATGTCCGGGCGGCGACAACTGCCGGGCGGAGGTTCGAACGAGTCCGCGTGGTGAGCATGCCTCCGACCGACTACAGCCGCTACGGTCTGTTCACCTCGCGGCACAACATCGACGCGGGCGAAGACATCCGGTACCTCGTGCGCACGGAGGCTCAAGAGCTGGGACTGCCCAACCACGACTACTGGTTGTTCGATTCCCGAACGTTGGCACGGCTGCACTTTGACGACTCCGACGATCACCTGGTGAGCGTCGAGATCATCGAGGACGACCACGAGCAGATCGTCCAAGCCAACTACTGGCGTGACGTCGCGTGGCATCACGCTGTGAAGAGAGGTGATTTCGTCGCGGGACACGCCATCCGGGGCGTCGGCGACTAACGTCCACGAAGCGCGCGTTGCGCTGGGAAAGCGACTTCGTGAGTTGCGCCGCCAGGCAAACCTGAGCGGCAGGCAACTGGCGGAGTCGTTGGCGTGGCCACCGTCAAAGGTCTCCAAGCTGGAGAACGGCCGCCAAACTCCTACCGACGACGACGTCCGCAACTGGACGAGCAAAACGAACAGCCAGGACGAATCCGAGGCACTCCTCGCCTCTCTCCACACGCTTGAGACCCAGCATGCGGACTGGCAACGCCTTCTCCGGGCGGGCATGCAGACACATCAGCGCACGATCTTGCACCAGGACGCCAAGTACCGGTTCTACCGCGTGTTCCAGCCGTCGGCCGTTCCCGGGATCATGCAGACACCCGAGTACGCAAAGGTGCAACTCCGCCGTAGCGAGCCGCTGTTCGGGCCGCGCGACGACGTCGATGCGGCAGTCCAGATCCGCATGCAACGGCAGCAACTGCTGTACGAGCCGGATCGCCGCTTCCACATCGTCCTCACCGAGGCCGCGCTGCGCTATCGCCGGTGCGAACCGGAAGTGATGCTCGCGCAACTGGACCGCTTGATCGCACTGGCAACGCTGCCCAACGTGAAGTTCGGCCTCATCGGGTTCGAAACGCCGTACGCGGCCGCGGCACCTCAACACGGGTTCTGGTTGTTGGACTCCGATCACGTCCGGGTCGAGACGTTCTCTGCGGAGCTCAATCTCGCCCAACCGCAGGAAATCGAGCACTACGGCAAGGTCTTCGAGTCGCTGGCCGGCATCGCCAGCTACGGCCGCGCCGCCCGCCAGATCATCATGCGTGTCATCGACGACCTCTCCTCCGAAGTCGAGGAAGACCCACCTGGTGAAGGGAAGAGCCATGCCTGAGAACACGATGTCCGACTGGCGCTCCCTCTTGAGCGACGAGACCCGACACTTGCAGAACAAGACCGCGGACAAGGAAGCCGAGGTCCGGCTGTTCCGCATGTTCGAACCCGACGTAGTGCCCGGTCTGCTTCAGATACCCGAGTACGCAAGGGCTTGCCTCAACCACGACGGTCGTCTCGACGATGCCCCGGATGACCTCGACGACGCCATCCAGGCACGCATGCGACGCCAGGAGATCCTGCACGACGAGACCAAGCGGTTCCACTTCGTGATCACCGAAGCCACACTGCGGCACCGCTACTGCTCGACCAGTGGCATGCTCGCTCAACTGGATCGCTTGCTGTCCAGCTTGTCGCTGCCGAACGCGCAGCTCGGCGTGATCGGCTTCGACGCCACGTACAAGGTCGGACCGTAGCACGGCTTCTGGATCTTCGACGAGGCATCTGTGGCGGTTGAGACGTACTCAGCGGAACTCAACCTCGTCCAACGACAGGACATCGAGCTCTACGGCAAGGTCTTCGCCTCGCTGGCCGGCATCGCCAGCTACGGCGACGCAGCGCGCCAGATCATCCAGCGCGTCATCGACGACCTTTCCTCTGAAATCGAGGAAGCTCCCCCGACCGGGTAAACCGGGAGAAATTGCGAGAAACCGGCTGGCCTCAAACCAGCCGGTCCTCGTACAACAGGGCGCATGGACTGGAACAAGGCGGCCGACAACGCGCAGACCCTCATGCAGGCACACGAGGCGCTGAGCCGTCTGATGCCGCGCCCGGACGCCCCACAACAGACCTGGCTCGCCTACTACCGCCGCAGCGCCGCCGTTTACACGCGGGTCGCCGAGATCGACCGTGGCCACTTCCACGAGACGATGTTCTGGGCGACCCGCGAACGCGAGAAAGCCGAAGCGATGGAACAATCAGCTTTGGCTTGAAGCGGCGAAGAACGCCCTGAGGTTCTCCTCCACCTCAGCCGGGATCGACGAGTAGGCGTGCGGCGGCTGCGGGTCGTACTCGATCCCGACCTGCACGGTCTGCGCCACCTGCACCCCGAACTCGGCCTCGACCAGCCGCAACGCCATGTCGATCCCCGCCGACACCCCGGCACCCGTGACGACCTTGCCGTCGAACACGACCCGATCCGTCGACACCTCGACGTCCCGCGCGGTCAGCTCGTCGCGCGCCGCCCAGTGCGTGGTCGCCTTCGACACCAGCCCGGCCTCTGCGAGCAGCGTCGACCCCGTGCACACCGACGTCGTCCACTTGGTCGTCGGGTGCACGGCCTGCAGCCACGCCACGAGCTCCGCGGACTCGGCGAGCACCTGCTTCCAGTGCCCGGAACCCGGCACGACCACGACGTCGGCCGACTGGACGTCAGCGAACGTGTGCGTCGGCACCACGGTCAGCCCGTTGTCGGACTTCACCGGGTCGAGAGAAGCGGCCACGAACTTCGCGTTCACCACCGGCACGCAGCCGAGCACCTCGAACGGGCCGACCAGGTCCAGCGCGGTGAGGTTCGGGTAGAGCACGTACGCGATCTCCATCAGGCAACCCCAGTTGTCCGGAAACGGGCGCGGTAGCTGCCCGGCGACACGCCGAGCACGCGCAGGAAGGCCCGCCGCAGGGTCTCGGCCGAGCCGAAACCGGACGAACGGGCGACGGCGTCCAACCCGTCGGAGGTCGAAGCCAGCCGGTCGGCGGCCGCCTCGACGCGGGCTCGTTCGACGTACTGCGCGGGCGAGACGCCCACGTTGCGCGAGAAGACGCGCGCGAAGTGCCGGACGCTCATCATCGCCCGGCGGGCCATGATCGGCACCGTCCACTCGCGGGTCGGGTCGGCGTGGATGTCGTCGAGCAGCGCCCGCAACGAGTCGTCGGACACCGGGCGCGTGCGGGTGTGCACGCTGAACTGCGACTGGCCGCCCGAGCGCTGCAGGAAGACGACCAGGTACTGCGCGATCCGGCGGGCCAGCGCCGGGCCGTGGTCCTGCTCGACCATCGCCAGCGCCAGGTCGATGCCCGCGGTCACGCCCGCCGACGTGGACACCTTGCCGTCGCACACGAAGATCGCGTCCGGTTCCACCTCGACACCGCGGTTGACGAGCTCGCCGGTGAACGCCCAGTGCGTCGTCGCCCGCCGGCCTTCGAGCAGCCCAGCACCGGCCAGCACCACCGCGCCGGTGCAGATGCCCGCCACCCGGCGCGACTTCAACGCCAGCCGCCGCAGGTTCGTCGTGAGCATCGGATCGCACGCCGCCGCGTCGTAGCCCCAGCCGCCGACGACCATCAGCGTGTCGATCTCGCGGTCCAACGTGCGCAGGTCCGCCCCGGCCTCGATCCGCACCCCCGCGGTCGCGCTGAACGGGCCGCCCCCCAAAGTCGCCACGGTGACCCGGTACCGGGCCTCGCCGTGGTTCGCTGCCTGGAACACCTCTATCGGCCCCGCCAGGTCCAGCAACGCGGTGCGGTCGTAGCCGACCACAACTACTTCCCTCGGATTCCCCACACCTCCACTTTCCTCATTCGGGCTGATGGCGGCAACGCCATATCTCCCTCGCATTCGGCCAGCGCCGTCGAAACCGTGCTGCGCAGTTCGACGAACTGCCACGCTCGGACGGGTGAGACTCGCTGTCCAAATCGGACTCCCCTACCTGTTCGGGCTGTTCTTCACGGTCACGACGGGATGGCTGCTGGTCATCTCGTTCGCGGCGAAGTGGGCGCCCGGCGTGCTGGGGTGCGGTGTCGTCCTCGTCTCGGCGTACGTGGCGCTGGGGTTGGCGGTCGTCGACGGTGACTGGATCATCGGAACCGGCTGGGGAGTCCTGGTGGGCGGGACCGGATTCGTGGGGGGCACGTACGTCTACCTGGCGACGAAGCACACGTACTGGGGATTTCTGCTGACCAGCCTTCCGTTCGCGATCATCGCGGCGTTGCTCTCGCGCAACCTGTGGACCGTGCTGGCGGGTGCCGCGGGGGCGATCGGGCTCTGGTACGCGATCCCGTTCTCCGTGTTCGGGCGGTGGGACGCCATGTGGTCCGGCCTGCACTTCTGACGGCGCCGGTAAACTGACCCGCGATGCGCAGACTCCGGCCCCTCGCGGTGATCGCCCTGCTCACGATCCTGCTGGTCGTGAGCGACCACCCGTTCCCGCCGCCGTCAGAACCCGACCGCGAGTCTCGGACCGCGGTCGTGGCGCTCGGCGACAGCACGATGTCCGGCGAGGGTGCGGGTAGCTACGAGCCCGGCACCAACGGCGAGGACGGCGGCAACTGGTGCCACCGCTCGCGCGAAGCCGAGATCATGAAGACGGACGTCGAGGCCGACCAGAAGATCAACCTGGCCTGCTCCGGCGCGAACTCCGACAAGCTGCGCAACGAACAGCTGCCTGAGCTGGGCAAGATCGCCAGGTCGAACCGGGTCGTCGCGATCGTCGTGGCGATCGGCGCGAACGACGACCCGCGCTTCTCCGAGATCCTCAACAAGTGCTTCGAGGCGTGGGGCAAGCGCAGCGACTGCACGTCCGCGGTGGCGCCCGAGTGGTCGAAGCGGGTGCGGCGGATGGTCCCCAAGGTCGAGAACACGCTGAGCGCCATCCGCCAGACGATGCGCGACTCGGCTTATCTCGACTCCGACTACCAGCTGGTCGTCCAGTCGTACGCGGCGCCGGTGTCGCCGAAGATGCCGCGCTCGCTGCAGAACCTCTCCGGCTGCCCGCTGCGCACCACCGACCTGGAATGGGTCGTCGAGGAGGCGGTGCCGGAGCTGTCGAACGGTCTGCGCGCCGCCGCGGACAAGGTCAACGCCCGGTTCCTCGACCTCGCCCGCGCCGGCGACGGTCACGAGGCCTGCACCGGCAAGCCCGGCACGGAGTGGTTCACCAGGCTGTCCGTCGACTGGGACGGCCTGAAGAACGAGAAGCGGGCCTCGCACGCGCTGCAGGAGTCCTTCCACCCCAACGCACTCGGTCACGAGCAGATCGGCCGCTGCCTCACCGAGTTCCTGGCGACGGACAAGCGCGACGGCGCGTGCGTGCCGCGGCTGGACGGCTCGCTCGGCCTCACGACGGAGAGCTGACCCACCGCTTCAGCTCGGACCGAGGCCAACCGGGATCACCGTCGGACGCGAAACGTGCCCACGCCGCAGCGATGTCACCGCGGAACATGTCGGGCACATCCGCACCGTGATGCGCCGGGGTCCTGGCGTAGATCGACCGGAACGCCTTCCCGTGCTCGTCCGCGAGCCGCATCGTCGGCCGCTGGAACAGCTCGGCGTCCTCGTCCGCCGTGTGGCACACCAGCAGATCCACGTCGTACGGGCCTTCCAGTGGCGATCGCGGCAACGTGTCGCCGTCCACGATCGGCTGGTACAGCACGACGTCCGGATCCGCGATCCGTTGCACCTCAACGGCTTCCGCGGGCGTGAAGAACCGCCCGGCCAGGCTGTGCGCGATACCCCGGTGGAACAGACCTTCAGCGGCCGGCATCACCATCAGCGACGCCGCGGTCTGCGCGCCTGATGACTGCCCGGCGACCGTGACGTTGCCCGGATCTCCGCCGTACCGCGTGATGTTGCGCTGGATCCACCTCAACGCGGACACGACGTCGAGCAGCCCGCGGTTGTGCGGAAATCCTTCCAGGGCACCGTATCCGTCGACCGCGAGCCGGTAGTTGCAGCTGACGAACACGACCCCGTGAGAAGCGATCACGTCACCGGCGTACTCGGGTTGTGAAGACGAGCCGACGGTGTTCGCGCCGCCGTGCACCCACAGCAGCACCGGACCGCCGGAGTCCACTGTGGACCACACGTTCAGCGTGTGGGAGTCACCGAACGCGCCGGCCGGCTCGCCGTCGCAGTCCACCGGTGGGTGGAGGCGAAGCGAGCCGACCGCCGGCTCGGCGTAACGGATGCCCAGGTGAGCGCTCAGGCCTGCACCGGCACCTGGTGTGAGGGCAGCACGCGCAGGTTCGCCGCCGCCCGTTCCAGCTGCGAGAGCACGCTCGGCCGCAGCGCCGCGATCTCCTGGTCCGCCGCCGGCCCGGCCATCTCCTGCAGCAGCACCTGCTGCGGGTGATCACCCTCGGCCTCGGCGACCGCCAGCACGCGGAAAGCCGTGCCGGGCGGGAAGACCACGCGTTCCTCGGTCGCCACGGCCACGCGGTCGGCCACCTCGACCCTGCGGCCGGTGACCGACCACAGGAGGTACTCGGTGGTGCCCTCGACGCGGTGCGTGGGGTTCGCGATGGCGTCCAGCAGACCGTGCTCGACCAGGACGTCGCCGCTGCGGTAGCGGCGCGGGCCGGTCGGGCCGCTCTGGCCCCACACCGTCGCCACGCCGTTGTGCACGGGCAGGCGGTTCAGACCGGAGACGATGCACGCGACGTACGGACGCAACCGCCCGAGGCGGCCCATCCGCAGCGTGTCGATGACCATCTCTTCGTCCTGCGACACACACGCGAGCAACGCCGTCAGGTCGGTGACCATCGCCTCGAACGCCGTCGGGTCCTCCTCGGCGTCCGGACGTTGGGCCAGCAGGCGGCACACCGTCGCCGCGTGCACGCCGTAACGCTCGCCCAGCGCGCGACGGACGGCATCGCGTTCGATGTCCGAGCTGCTGTGGTCCGGGCCGATGGTCTCGCGCTCACCGTTGTTCTGAGCCGGAAGCTCCCACGAGGCCAGCGGCTGCACGGGCAACGGGCCGTCCACGCGGAACCGGACGGCGGCTGCGTCCGGGTCCGACGACGGGAAGGCGGCCTCGTCGGGGTCGTCCAGCGCGTGCTGCGTCACCATCGCGGTGGCGGGCTCGGCGGGTGCCATGCCGACGTACGCGGGCTCGGGCTCGGCCGGTGTGACCGCGGCGAAGAAACCCGTGCCGTTGTCCGCCGAGTCACGCATCGACAACACCTGCGCGGCCGCACCCAGCGCCGCCGCGACCGTGGCCGGCTGGGTGCCGAACGTCGGCTGAGCCTCGGCCGCAGCGTGCGCGGGCGCTGCGTGTTGTGGCGCGGGAGGAGCAGGTGGAGGAGGTGGCGGCGGCGCGGACACCTTCGCGTCGCAGAACACGACACGCAGAAGTTTGCGCACCTCAGGCTCAAGGCGTTCCACGAGAGCAGCGCCGTGCACCGCAACAGCACCGGGCGTGGTGCGCCCCGGCGTGCCCACGGTCAGACGTGCCCACTCCGGATCAACGGGCTGAGAACGCACCTCAGCGGCGTTGTAGGGCTCGTCGTGTTCGCGCACCCACAAGCCAGAGGGCACGACCTCAAGCACGACGCCGTCGCCGAGAGAGAACACGCCGGACGCGACCTCGGACAGGCCCTGCACCGGGGTCCGGTAGCCGGACACGACCGGCACGGCCTCGTGCGGGGTGCACAGCACCTCGGTCACGAACGGCCGCCACGTCTGCTGCCCGCGCGGGTCGACCGCGATCACCGCGGGACCGCCGGAGCGCAGGTTGCCCACCGGCAGGCCGGTGAACATCGCGATCGGCTCGCCCAGCTGGTCGGCGACCAACCGGCCAAGAGCGGTGTCGATGCCGTACGGCACGAGCCGCACGCGTGACCGAGCCGCCTGGGGCAGCGCGGTCAGCAACCGGACCACCTCGTCGGTCGGGATCGCCGACTGGCCGGGGCCACCGACGACGACCGTCAGCACGTTGTCCCGGCACGGCAGCGCCACGATCGGGCGCGCGTCCTGGGCGGCCGGGTCGAACGGCGGCTGCTGCGCGCGCAACCACAACCCGGACGGAATGGGTTCGGAGATGCCGATCTCGCCCGTCGGCCACGGCGAGTTCGGGTCCATCGCCTCCCACTGCGGCACCGGGAAGCGGCGGCCGAACGGCATCGGCGACGCGTTCGGCTGGAACCGCACCCAGCTGCCGTAGCCCTGGGTGCCCACGACGAACGCGGCACCGGGAACCGTGGTCAGCACGCCGTCGGGCGCCACGACCTCGGCCTGCAGCTGCTCGGCCAGCCACTGCGCGGGCGCGGTGGGGCGCATCGTTCCGGCGTGCGACACGGCGAGCCGGATCGGCCCGCGGCCGCCGAGCGCGGTGACGACGTGCGGCCAGAAGGTGCTCTGGTCGCCGCTCGGGAAGTCGACCACGACAACGGTCCGGCCGCGGTCGACCGGAAGCGTGCGGGCAAGACCGGAAGCGGCCTGGCCAGGCCCTTCCGGCGCGGATACGACGAGCGTGGCGCCCACGAAGTTCGCCGCGAACGGCGTCCGTTGGGGCACCGGCTCCGGCTGCGGCACTGCTGCGGCCGGGGGCTGCTCGACGGGTTGCAGCGCGAGGTTCTGAGCAGTGTTCTGCGTCTGCCCGGAACTCCTGGACTGCGTTTGCTGGTCGCCCTGGGCGGCACGTCGGCCCATCAAGCGCCTGATCACCTCCGTGCCATCCCGTTCACTCGCCCTTTCGGCTTAATCGGGCAACGGTCGTGCACGCTATCAAGGCGCGCAGCACCCGTGTCACCCAGTCGGGTTATTTGGTCTCATCCGATCGATACCCACACGGCGCGCGCTCGGCCGCACACTCCGTGAGGGCCGATGATCGCGGACGCGGAGTACGCCTTGCGTCCATCCCGGCCAAGTTCCCACGCAAGGAGCACGTGGTCCACGCCCAGTTCCACCGGCTGCTCCACTTGGGCGACGAAAGTGCCCAGCACGAACGCGGGACCCCCGTCCGGGGCAACAGGCTGTGCCGACGGGCAGTCCAGCGCGGCCCAGACGATCTCCGGCAGCACCTGTTTCCCGTCGTTCGGCAGCAGGTCCGTCGGCCGCCAGACACCGGCCCACTCGGGGCGATCGTCCAGCGGGCCGAGCAGCGCCGCGATGCCGTCCTCACGACCGGGCCCGCACCCGAAGCACGTCGGGAACGGGTGCTTGTCCCGCCACGGCACCTTCGCGGCGGCCTTGCGCGCCTCGTCGAGCGTCGGAGCAGCGGGAACGTCGAGGTCGAGGGTGGCGGCCTCGGCGGACGCGATCACGGTCTCGCCGTCGAGCAGCTGCCCGTCGCGGACCTCCATCTCGCGGTCCAGCGGCACCGGCTTGCGCAGCCGCACGCTGACGGGCGCGGCGGCGTTCGTGCTGATGTGGGCCGCGAGCAGGCCGGCGGAGTAGCCGCCGTTGCCCATCCCGGGCGGACCGTTGAACCGGCTCAGGACCTTCATGACACGGCCTCCGTGTAAACCCACTGGCCGTCTTCCCGAACGAACCTGCTCCGCTCGTGCACGACGCCCCCGACATAGTGCGCCCTGAACTCCACGACGCCCTCGCTCTGGAGCAATCCGCCATTTTCTGTTGCCAGTATTTCGAGCTTCAGCCAGCGATCGGTCGCGTCGATTCCGGCGCTCGCCGGGCGGTGCTCCGAGTGCCACGTGCGCAGCAGGTAGTCCTCATCGGACACCGCGAAAGCGCTGTAACGCGAACGCATCAGCTGCTCCGCGGTGGCCGCGGTCCGGGCACCGGAGTGCAGCGCACCGCAACAGTCCACATAGGACTGACCGGTGCCGCAGGGGCACAGTTTGTTGTTCACGCACACATCATGCCTGGTGAACCCGTTAGAACCGATGTCGCACCTCATACGTACTCCCGGTCAAGACTGACTCGCGGGAGGCAGAGGAGACAGCACGTGAGTGTCGACAGCAGGACAGAGCTCGTACCGCTGCGCACGTGGTTCGGGCTGCGGTGGCGCGGCTACGACCGCGCCGAAGTGGATGACTACGTGGCGGAGCTCGAGGCCGAGCTGCGCTTGGTGACAGCCGACCGGGATGCGTCCGAAGCCCGTGCCGACGCCCTGGCCAGCAGGTTGATCTCGGTTCAGGAGGAGAACGCGGGCTTGCAGGACGGCCTGCACCGCATCTGCCTGACCCCGATCGACCCGAAGGGCTTGCCCGAACGACTGGCGCGCATGGTCGCGCTGGCCGAGGAAGAACGCCGCGAGGTGATCAGGGACGCCCAGCTCAAGGCGTTGATGATCGTCGGCGAGGCGGAGCAGCGGGCACGCGTTCTGGACGAGGAGGCCGCGAACAAACGGGAGTCGATCCGTGAGGACTTCCGGCTCGCCATGTCGGCGCGCCGAGCCGAGGCCATGCGCGCCCTGGCAGAATTGCGAAATGTCGCGCTCGACGAGGCGGAGCGCATTATCGCAGAAGCGAAGGTGCGTAGCGCTGGAATCGACTAGGGAATTCCCCAGACTTCACCCTGGATCGTTTGGGACAGCCCCCGCCGCCCAATAGCACGAGGGAACCCATGCGATTCACTGCAGTCTTGTCGGCGCTTGCAGTTCTCCTCTTCCTGGGCCTCGGCTCGGCCTCGGCCGCGCAGAACGGGAACATGACCTGGTACGACGACAGCGGCTACGGCGCCTGCGGCACGCAGATCAACGCCAAGACGCAGATGCTCGTGGCCGTGTCCAAGGCCTGGTTCACGAACTCGAACCCGAACAAGGACCCGATCTGCAAGAAGTCGGTCCGGGTCACCTACAAGGGGAAGACGATCACGGTGCCGGTGCGCGACATGTGCCCGTCGTGCGCGCGCACGCACATCGACCTGAGCAAACCGGCGTTCGGCGCGCTGGCCCACCACGACCTGGGCAATGTCTCCGGCGTGAGCTGGGACTTCGTCGGCTGATCGGCTGACCACACCTCGGTGGCCGGGCGGAGATATCCGAATAATCTCCGCCCGGCTTCACCTATTCGAATTCCCTATTCGACAAGCCCGCACCAGGTCTTGCACTCCATAGTCCCAGAATGTTTCCTTCTCATATGGACATGGGGACAGCCACACCGATCACCGCATATGTCGTCGCCTGCCTGGGCTCAGCCCTCGGCCTGTTGTCGAGCGAACGCGCACGGAACGCGACCGGCGCGTCACGCAACTGGTGGCTCACGGTCGCCGCGGTGTCGATCGGCGGGCTGGGAATCTGGGGAATGCATTTCACCGCGATGCTCGGCACGTGGATGGGAGCAAACGTCGCTTACGACATTCCCATCACGCTGTTGAGCATGCTGGTCGCCATCGTGGTCGTCGCCATCGGGCTGATCCTGGCCCTCAGACGCACCGACGACGAGCGCTTCTGGCCGCTCGCGGCGGGCGGGGTGGTCACCGGGCTCGGCGTCGCCGCGATGCACTACACCGGCATGTCGGCGATCGAGATCAACGCCGAGATCACCTACGACACGGCGACCGTGCTGCTCTCCATCGCGATCGCCGTCGTCGCCGCGACCGCCGCCCTGTGGTTCACGAGGGAGGTCAGCGGACCGCTCGCCGTCCTCGGCGCCGCCCTGGTGATGGGCCTCGCGGTCACCGGCATGCACTACACCGGCATGCACGCCATGAACATCACGATCAACCAGCGCGCCTCGGTCATCACGGGCAACTCCGAGGACCTGATCATGTCGCTGATCGTCGGCGGCGCCGGGTTCAGCGTGATCATCGTCTTCCTGCTCGCGCTCACCTCGCCCGACGAGGAACGCCGACAGGAGGCCGAGGTGCTCGAACGCGTGCTGCGCCGGACCGAGTCACGCCGGCACGGCCAGCGCTGAGGGCCTCGTGGCGGGGGTGCACGTCGAAAACCCCGCCAGGTTCGCTATTCGTCGTGGAAGTCCGGGACCGTCGTGTCGCCGGTCTGCCAGTCGTGCCGGATGATCGCGTAACCCACCGAGTCGTGCCGATGGCCCGCCGCGTCCGGCCACGCCTTCCGGTAATGCGCTTCCTTCACGTACCCGCAGCGCCGGAACACCTGCCGCATCGCCGCGTTGTCCTGCCGCGTGGTGCCCTCGATCCGTTCGACGTGCGCGAACTCGCCGAACAGCCGGTCCGTCAGCCACCGCACGGCCGCCTGCCCGAGGCCCTTCCCGCGGTGGCTTTCGCTGATCCGCAGGTCGAACATCGGCGTGGCGTCCTCGAGGTCGAACAGCCGCACGATCCCGGCCCGTTCGCCGTCGGCCAGGATCCAGTACGTCTCGTCGTAGAAGCCCTGGGCAGCCCGTTCGAGCACGTCAGCGCGATCGACCTGGGAACCCGTGTGGAACGGCCACGGCTCGCCGGCGAGGAAGTCGGCCAAAGCCTCACCCTCGCCGGCGTCGAACCTCCGGAACAACTAATCCCTCTCGATCAGGTGCCCGATGACGTCCGGACCGGGGTGCGCGTGACCAGAACCGTCACGGCGCGGGTCGACGTCCGGCAACTCGACCGGCGAGCCCTTGTCGTCCGCTCCAGCAGGCCTGGACCCGATCCACGCCAGCACCAGGTGCGACTCGCCCTTGAGGAACCGCTGCGACCGCACACCACCCGTGGCGCGCCCCTTCGCCGGGTACTCGCTGAACGGCGTGACCTTGACGCTCTGCCCGGACGAGGTGACGACCATCGGCTCACCGTGCTCGTCGTCGTCCGTGCGAATTGCCCCGAAGAACACCACGTGCGCGTCACCGCTGAGGTTGATACCGGCCATGCCGCCACCCTTGAGCCCCTGCGGCCGCACCAGCTTCGCGTCATAACGCAGCAACGACGAGTCGCTGCTGACGAACGCGAGCGTCTCACTGCCGTCCGTGAGCCAGGTGGCGCCGACGACCTCGTCGCCGTCCTTGAGCGAGATGACCTCGAACTCGTCCGACCGCACCGGCCACTCCGGCGAGCACACCTTGACCGTGCCGAGCTTCGTGCCGAGCGCGATACCCGGAGAGTCCTTCGGGTCGAGCGGCGCGATGCCGACGACCTTCTCCCCCTTGTCGAGCGGCACCAGCTCGCTGGCCGCCATGCCTCCGCGCAGGCTCACCGTGCCGCTCTGTTCAGGCAGAACGGGTAGTGGGAGGACATCTGTCTTGAACGCGCGACCGAGGTTCGTGATCAGCACGATCTGGCCACGGGCCGTTGAGTGCACTGTCGCGGCCACCGCGTCGTGTTTCACCCGGCCCGCCCTGCGCTTGCCCTCGGACACCTCCTCCGACTCGGCCGCGGTGCGCGCGACGAGCCCGGTGGCACTGAGGATGACCTGGCACGGGTCGTCCGCGACCTCCAGCGGCCCGGCGGGCTTCGACGCCGCCAGCACCTCCTTGAGGTCACCGTCGATCAGGCTGGTCCGGCGGTCGCCACCGAGCTCCTTGGCGACGTTCGCCAGCTCGGTCGACACGAGCTTCTTCAGGACTGCCTCGTCCTCGAGGATCGCGGTCAGCTCCGCGATCTCCTTGTTGAGCTTGTCCTGCTCGTTCTCGAGCTCGAGCTTGTCGTACTTGGTGAGGCGGCGCAGCGGGGTGTCGAGGATGTAGGAGGCCTGGATCTCCGACAGCTTGAACTGCTTCATCAGGCCGTCCTTGGCGGCAGCCGCGTTCTCGCTGCCCCGGATCAACCGGATGACCTTGTCGATGTCGAGCAACGCCAGGAGCAGACCCTCGACCAGGTGCAGCCGTTCCTCACGCTTGCGCCTGCGGAACTTCGTGCGCCGCGTGACGACCTCGTACCGGTGCTTGAGGAAGACCTCCAGCAACTCCTTGAGGCCCAGCGTCTGCGGCTGCCCGTCGACCAGCACCAGGTTGTTGATGCCGAACGACTGCTCCATCGGCGTCAGCCGGTAGAGGTCCGCGAGCAGCGCCTGCGGGTTCACGCCGACCTTGCACTCGATGACGAGCCGGATGCCGTTCTCGCGGTCGGTGAGGTCCTTGACGTCCGCGATGCCGGTGAGCCGCTTGGACTTGTTCACCTCGTCGGTGATCTTCTCCACGATCCGCTCGGACCCGACGCCGTACGGCAGTTCGGTGACCGTGATCGCCTGACGGCCGCGAGAGCCCTCCAGCAGTCCGATCTCGACTTTCGCCCGCATGCGCACGACGCCGCGCCCGGTCTCATAAGCCTTCCGGACCTCGTCCAATCCGAGCAGGATGCCGCCGGTCGGCAGGTCGGGCCCCGGCACGAACTCCATGAGCTTGTCGAGACTCGCTTCCGGGTGCGTGATCAGCCACCGCGCGGCGCCCACGACCTCGCGCAGGTTGTGCGGGATCATGTTGGTGGCCATGCCGACCGCGATCCCGGACGTGCCGTTGACCAGCAGATTCGGGAACGCCGCGGGCAGCACTGTCGGCTCTTCGAGCGAGCCGTCGTAGTTCGGCCGGAAGTCGACCGTGTCCTCGTTCAGCTCGCCGACCAGCTGCATCGCCGCATGGGACATTCGGGCTTCGGTGTATCGGCTCGCGGCCGGTCCATCGTCTGGGCTACCGAAATTTCCATGCCCGTCGATCAACGGCTCGTTGAGGCTGAAGTCCTGCGCGAGGCGGACCAGCGCGTCGTAGATCGCGGTGTCACCGTGCGGGTGGTAACGACCCATCGTGTCGCCGACCACGCGGGACGACTTCACGTACGGAGACGTGGGTCGCTGACCGTTGTCGTGCATCGAGTAGAGGATGCGGCGGTGCACCGGCTTGAGGCCGTCGCGCGCGTCCGGCAGAGCCCGCGAGTGGATGACCGAGTACGCGTACTCCAGGTACGAGTCCTCGATCTCCGTCTTCAGCGAGTTGTCGAGTACCTGAGCGCCGGCCCGGTCGAACGCGGCGGGGTCGACCTTGGTCGTGGGTCCCTTACGGCGTGCCATGACTGTGTTCCAGCTCTTTCTGTGTAAAGGCTCAGAGGTCGATGGCTGACTGGTCGACTCGTGCGGCGGACTCGACGAGCCAGTTGCGGCGCGGCTCGACCTTCTCGCCCATCAGCAGCTCAAGGGCTTCCTCTGCGGCCTCGACATCGTCCATCGTGATGCGTCGGACCGAGCGGGTGGTCGGGTTCATAGTGGTCTCCCACAACTCGTCCGCGTCCATCTCACCCAGACCCTTGAACCGGGGCACAGGCGTGACGACCGTCTTGCCGGCCTTCTCCAGCTTCGCGACGGTTTGTTCCATCTGGCGCTGGGTGAAGGTGAAGTGCGTTTCGGCGTTGCGTCCGCGGGTCATGACCTTGTGCAGCGGAGGCATGGCTGCGTAAAGACGGCCGTCCTCGATCACGGGCCGCATGTACTTGGCGAACAACGTGATCAGCAGCGTTCGGATGTGGCTGCCGTCGACGTCCGCGTCGGCCATCAGGATCACTCGGCCGTATCGCATCTGTGAAAGGTCGAACGTACGACCCGTACCAGCACCGAGGACTTGGACGATGGAGGCGATCTCAGCGTTGCGCAACGTGTCGGCGAGCGACGCCTTCTGGACGTTCAGGATCTTGCCGCGCAACGGAAGCAGCGCCTGGTACTCGGAGACGCGCGCCATGCGAGCGCTGTTGTGGACGAACACACCGGCTTCGAGGGCGAAGTTGTGGTAGCGGTCCACAGTCAGGTCGTAGACGTCTTCCCGCTCCGGCAACGCCTCCACGGAAGCGACCGTGTGGTTGACCATGGACGCCGCTTCCCGCAACTGGGCGAAGTCGTCGTCGTAGTGCGCCAGCACCTTCAGGAACTTCAGGCCGGTCTTCGCGTTCTCCCGGCGGTCGAGCTCGTAGGACAACGCCAGCTCGAAGTTCGACGGCGTGTCCAGCATCGGCGCCAGCCGCTTCAACGCGGCGATTCGGCGGCCCTCAACCTGCCTGGCAACGCGCTCAGCTCGCGGGGTCGACTCCACGTAACGCCGCCGACCGGCCTGAACACGCTCCAGGTGACCGGTGGACGGGTCCGCCATCCGCTGCTTCATCCGCGCCGAGTGCTCGCGGCCGAACTCCGGGTTGCCCTCGTGCCAGGCGACGACCGCGTCACGTTGCCGCTGACGCTCCGCCGGGTCAGAGAACTGTTCGACGGTGGTGCGCGAACGCCACGCGAGCAGTTCCTCGTCCTGCCACTGCGCCAAGGAGCGCTCACGCCACTCCTCGCGCTTGCCGGGCTGCGCGAAGAACGCACGGACCCGTTCGGCGGCCGCGGCGCGGTGCTCGGGGTTCGCCCAGTACTCGGCCTGCACGGTACGCAGGCGCTCGGCGTAGGCGGCTTTCTCGTCGTCGCTCAGGGACGTGTACCAGTCCTGGAAGCCTTGTTCGAAACGCTTGCGAAACTCGGGGTCCTGGTTCAATTCACCGAGCCTCGCCAGGCAAGCAGCACGGAACTCTGGATCCTGCCATTGCTGCACCATCATTGCATTGTGCAGAGCTCGGTGATCCTCCCACGTCATCCGCTTAAGGTTACGCGGGTCATTGTTCCGCTTGTTCACGTCGACATGATGTCGAACAGTTCCATCGCTGGCACTGTCAAGCCCATGCCGAATGTTGTAACCATCCGCAAGATAGTGGGTGTAAACCCACTTCTCAGTGGCGTTGTTCCAGACCCGTTCGTAGCCGGTGAGCGTGTCACCGGCCAGCTTCGACGACAGCGTGCGATAGAGCGGCATCAGCGAATCGCCGGGATGCAAGGCATCTGCCCGACGGTACGAGCCGTCACGCAGCCGAAACAGATGGTCGGGCGTGCACCGCACAGACACACCATTGTCAACGGTCACTCGAACCAGCGACGCGTTCTTCTTCGTTAGCCGCGGCTCGACCAAGGGAGCAACAACGACAGCTCCGGCTTTATTGGTTGCGTAACCGAAGTGAGTGACCCCTCTACCCCAATCGTCAACCAGTTCCGCGAAAGTAAGAGACTTACCTGAAGCGAGCGCAACCCTCGTTTCTCCAACAAAGCAACCCAGGGCCGAGTCGCCTTCCACGAGAAATAGCTCAGAACGCGAAACACCCGTGGTGCGGCAGTCGACCAGCTTGGCCGGCATCGCCGCACCCTCAAGAGCAGTCTTGCGCCGAGCCGCGTCCTTCTGCTGCTTTTGCGTCAACCGCACCCGAGAGGCGTCGACGACCTTCTGCAGCACGGTCTTCGCTTCGACCTTGGTCTTGCGGTCCTCGGTCCACGCCCGCACCTGCTGGTCGACGATGCCCTGCAGCACCTTGGTGATGCCGGCGGTCGACAGCTCGTCCTTGGTCTGCGAGGTGAACTGCGGCTCGGGGATGCGGACGTGGATGACGGCGGTCATGCCCTCCAGCACGTCGTCCAGGGTCGGCATGTCCTCCTTGGGCTTCAGCAGCCCGCGGGTCTTGGAGATGGCGTCCTGCACGGCCTTCAGCACCGCACGGTCGAAACCACGCCGGTGCGTGCCGCCGTGCACGTTGCGGATCGTGTTGGTGAAGCACTCGACGGTGCGTTCGTAGCCGGTGCCCCAGCGCAGCGCGACCTCGACCTCGGCGGATCGCTCCACTTTGGACCGCATCACGCCGTTCTCGTCGGCGGCGTTCTCGAAGTACGTGCCGGAGCCGGTGATCACCAGCGTCCCGGACACGGCCCGATCACCGGACGGGGCCAGGAACTCGACCATGTCGGTCAGGCCGTTGGGGTAGTGGAAGACCTCTTCGGAGATCGTGTCTTCCAGCGCGGTCCGCAGCACGTACGTCACGCCCGGCACCAGGAACGCCGTGTTGCGCATCTTCTGGCGCACCACCTCGACGTCCAGGGAGGCGCCGTTCTCGAAGTAGCGGGCGTCGTACCAGTAGCGGGTCGACGTGCCGGTCGACTCGTTGCGCTTCATCTTGCCGGTGACCTGAAGGCCGCTCTGGCGCGTGAACTTCGCCTTGGGGCCGGGGCCGTCGAAGACGCCGGGAACGCCGTGGGCGAACGACATCTCGTGCACCTTGCCGCCACGTCGCACCGTGACGTCGTAGCGGTGCGAGAGGGCGTTGACGGCGGAGGCGCCCACGCCGTGCAGGCCGCCGGAGGTCTTGTAGCCGGAGCCGCCGAACTTGCCGCCGGCGTGCAGCTTCGTCAGCACCAGTTCCACACCGGACAGACCGGACTTCGCGTGCACGTCGGTCGGGATGCCCCGGCCGTCGTCGTCGACCTGGACGCTGCCGTCGGCGTGGAGCGTCACGACGATCTTCGAGGCGTGCCCTGCCACGCCCTCGTCGGTCGAGTTGTCGACGATCTCGCTGAAGAGGTGGTTGATGCCCCTGCTGTCGGTCGACCCGATGTACATGCCTGGCCGCTTGCGGACGGCCTCGAGTCCTTCGAGGTGCGTCAGGTCATCGGCCCCGTACAGGGTCTCTGCGGTCACGGGTATTGCTCCCTGGTTGTGTGCGGACTGCCAGCAGGGTATCCGCACGGACCGACAATTTTTCGCAGGACGCCCGTCACGGACGTGGAAAGCGTCCTGGGTGGTGCGTCACAAAGCCGGGCGCCACGGTCTCCTCACGGGGTGGAGTCGTGGTCCAGTCCTGGAGTACCCGCATCTCAGGGCCGTACTGACCTGCGAGACCGTTCAAACGATCAGGCTGCACGGACTGCCAGCGGCCGGCGGAGATGCGGTCTTCCAGGACACGCAGCGCCACGAGTTCCTCCGCCGCCGTGTGCATGCAGTGTCCCGCACGGTTGACGAAGAGTTGGCGAACGTCACGTTCCCGCGTGGCGTACGCGCGCTCATGTTCCGTCCCGGTCGGGTCACCCACAGCGTGCAGCGTCACCACCGGAGCGTTCCCGCGGCCGGCCGGATCGCCGAACGAGTGCAGCCACCGAACCGCGGCGGCATCGGCCGACACCCGAGGAGCCGCACCCAACGCCGAAAGATCAGCCTCGAGCGACACCCCGGCCTCCCGGTACGCCGCCAGCACGAGATCCTTCGAAACCGACCTCTCCAGCAACACCCGGTAGTCCACACCCGTGTTCCAGCTCGGATTGCCACCGGAACGCGCCTCGATGTCGGCCCGGCCGCTCCCCCACGCCAGCGAGCGCGCGAGCGTTCGGTCGTGAACGGCTGCCTGGGTCACTGCGTCGACCACCTCGGTTGGGCGCGGTTCGTGGACCCGCGACCAGGCCGGGATACCCGCTACCGCGTTCGCCAAAGCCAGCCGGGCCCGGCCGGGACCACTCCCCAAAGCGGTGTCGATCGCCCCGACCGCCCTCTTCTCGTTCACGGCAACATCGGAGACTCGGGCGACCTCCAACGAGGGCTCCAGCAGCGTCCGGAACACGAACCCCAGGTCAAGCAGCTGGTTCGACCGCATCACGGCCCCACCCAGAGCCCCGCACAGGGACAGCACGCCGTCGAAGCGGTTCGACTCTCCCAGCATCACCGAGGTCAGCCCGCCCAAAGAAGATCCCCAGGCGATGACCCGCCGCGGCCGAGCGACCTCTCGCGAGAACCACGACACCAACGCGGGCTGGTCACGCAACGCGTCCGGGATCGCGTGCCCGTGCGGCACCCGGTAGCGAGAGGCCGCGAGAGCGTAGCCACGAGCCAGCAACTCGTCCCGCGCGGCAGGCCGTGACGCCATCTCGACAGGCGGGTTGTAGCCGGCCGGATAGGTCCCGTGGCTGTAGAGCAAAAGTGTGCCGTTCCAACGAGATGGCACCTCGACGCGATATTCCGCGCCGTCGATCTGTCCGGTGTGGACAGTAGTCCCAGAAGGCTCCACCGGCATCAACAACGACACCGCGAGCAGCAACTTCCCCAGCATCGAATTCTCCCCTCGACGATCAGTCCGAGGACAGCCTCTCGATCACCGGACGAAGCAGCGTCCGACGAGACGATGCACCGGAGTACGCAGGGTTGCGTACGAGACCGTTCCGAGACCTTCCCGAAACGGACCCGTGAACCGGGATGAACACCGGCACGTATGCCCCGTTGTCAACAACGGACCGAGGGGACGGAGTGATCGCGTGCGCCATGGTGTGGACTCGGCGGGTCTTTTCCAGCAGACCGCGCACAGCCCGTCCTACTTCGAGCTGGCGCGGACCGGAGCCGGGGAACTCGTCGATTTCTGCATCCCGTGCAACCCGTACTTCCCCACGCCCGAGATGTTCGACGAGCTGTCGAAGAACCTGGAATCGGTGCTGAAGTTCTACCCGAGCGACTCGGGCAAGATCGCGGACCAGCTGTCCAAGGTGCTGGGTCTCAACCCGGCGACGCTCGCGATGTCGAACGGCAGCACCGAGCTCATCACGTGGATGGACCACCTGTGGATCCACGACAGCGTCGCGATCCCCATCCCCACCTTCGGCCGCTGGACCGACCAGCCGATGGAGAGCAACAAGCGCGTCGACATGTTCCTGCTCCAGGAGAGCAACAACTTCGAGCTCGACATCGACGAGTACATCAAGTTCATCCGCACGCGCGGCAGCAGGGTCGCGGTCATCTGCAACCCGAACAACCCCGACGGCGGCTACCTGCCGCGCCGGGAGATCGTCCGGTTCATGGACGAGCTCGCGGACCTCGACCTGATCGTGATCGACGAGTCGTTCATCGACTTCGTGGAGGTCGAGCGCAACCCGTCGGTCGCGGCCGAGGCGTCCATCCGGCCCAACGTGGTGGTGCTGAAGAGCCTCGGCAAGAACTTCGGCCTGCACGGCATCCGGTTCGGCTACCTGGTCGCGAACCCCGGTCTCGCCGGCAAGATGCGCAAGACGCTGCCGAAGTGGAACCTCAACTCCCTCGCGGAAACCGTCGTCTTCATGCTGGCCGAGCACGAGGCGGAGTACGCGGAGAGCCTGCGGCTGCTGTCGCGCGACCGCTACCGGATGGGCATGGAGCTCTCCCGGATCCCGGACCTGACCGTGTACTCGTCGCAGGCCAACTTCCTGTTCGTGAAGCTCGGCGGCGGCATGGACGGCCGCGACCTGCGCGACCACCTGTTGTCGAGGCACCAGGTCTTCATCCGCGAGTGCGGCAACAAGCTCGGCATGACCAGCAAGTTCGCCCGCCTCGTCGTGCGGCCGGAACAGGACGTGGACCGGCTCGTCGAAGGCATCCGCGACTTCACCAATGCGAGGTGGACAGACCGCTCAAGCCCAAGCCACTCCAGCGAACCGTCGCTGCTGATGCACAGCGCCTGAATCATTTCTCCGAAAGGTTGTCCAGAGATGTCATCACCGCACGTCCTCAGCGGTCGGCGCGGCCAGGTGGCTGCGGCCGCGCTGGTGGCCGCCACACTCGTGAACGCGGCATTGTTCGGCGGCACCAACGCCACGGCGTCCTCGCACCGCGAAGCCCCGCTCGTCGCGGGCGATCCGGCCATCGACAACACAGACCTGTACGCGTTCGTCAGTCCTGACCACAAGGACACCGTCACCCTGGTCGGCAACTGGTCCCCGTTCCAGGAACCCAACGGCGGCCCCAACTTCTTCCCGTGGGCCGAGGACGCGCAGTACGACTTCAACATCGACAACGACGGCGACGCCAAGGCCGACGTGATCCTGCGCTGGCAGTTCCACAACGACGACCGGCGCAAGAACAACACGTTCCTGTACGCCAACGGCGCCGTTGAGTCGCTGGACGACGAGAACCTGCTGTTCCGCCAGCGCTACGACCTCGAGGCCATCTACGAGAACGGCCAGAAGGTCAAGCTCATCAACAACGCGCAGGCGGCGCCGTCCCCGAACGGCCCGGCGTCCATGCCGGACTTCAAGAAGCTGCGCGACCAGGCGATCGTGCAGATCCCGGGCGGCGGCAAGGTCTACGTCGGACCGGCCGACGACGCGTTCTTCCTGGACCTGCGGGTGTTCGACCTGCTCTACGGCGGCAACCTGAGCGAGGTCGGCCAGGACACGCTGCGCGGCTACAACGTCAACACCATCGCGATCCAGCTGCCCAAGCAGGCGCTGGCGTTGAAGAACGACGCGACGCGCAACCCGAACATCGGCGTCTGGAGCACCACGCAGAAGCGCAGCCTGAAGCTCTCGCCAGGCAAGGCGGAGCCGCAGGGCGACTTCGTGCAGGTCTCCCGTCTGGGCAACCCGCTGGTCAACGAGATCGTGGCCCCCGCGGGCCTCAAGGACGCGTTCAACGGCCTGCGCCCCGACCAGGACGCCGGCGTGAAGGAGCTCGTCGACCGGGTCGTGAACCCGGAGCTGCCGAAGTTGATCGAGGCGATCTACAAGATCCCGGCACCGCAGGGTCCGCGTGACGACCTGGCCGAGATCTTCCTGACCGGTATCAGCACCAAGATCGGCGGGCAGATCAACGCCGACCTGAACTCGCAGATCAACAACGCCGACGTGGACAAGAACCGCTTCCGCCCGGCCGAGATGCTGCGGCTGAACATGTCGATCAACCCGAACGCGCAGCCGAACCGGCTGGGCCTGCTCGCCGGTGACACGCAGGGCTTCCCCAACGGCCGCCGGCTCACCGACGACGTGGTCGACATCGGCATCCAGGCGTTCGAGGGCGCCGCGGCGTCCGGCAAGATCGTCGACGCGCTCGCCACCGGTGACAAGGTCGACCAGAACGACCAGAACTTCGAGCCGAACTTCCCCTACGTGGCACTGCCCCGCAACGGCACCGCCGTCAACACCAACGGCAACACGGCGAACGTCGCGGTGAACCCGGTCGGCAAGATCGGCAACCTCGACCCGATGGCGATGACCACCGCGGTCGGCTCGGCGTTCGTGTTCGGCGCCGGCTTCTGGTTGTTCCGCAAGCGCCAGCAGCAGATCCGCAAGTACGGGTCGCACTCGAAGTGAAGTACCAACAACGGCAGGCCGTCGCGGTGGTTCTCCTGGTCACCGCGGCGCTTGCCTACCTCGCCGCCTCCGGTCCTGCCGACAGCAGGGCCGGGGGCGCGCCCCCTGTTCAGCCTGTTCCCGCCGCGGCACAGCAGAACCAGATGCACCGCGTGGTGCACCAGCTGCAGCAACGGTTGCACAAGCTGCCCCAGGACCGGGACTCCTGGGCGCAGCTCGGTGCGTCCTATGTGGAACTGGCGCGCGTCACGGCCGACCCCGCGTACTACGCGAAGGCCGAGGGCGCGCTGAGGAACGCGGGTGACACGGGCCTGGCCGCCATCGGCATGGGCACGCTGGCCAACGCCCGCCACGACTTCCACGCCGCCCGTGACTGGGCGGCGAAAGCGATCACCGCACTGCCGTCCTCCGCGGAGGCCTACGGCGTGCTGGCCGACGCGTTGACGCAGCTCGGCGACGACGCGGGTGCCCAGGACGCGGTGCAGAAGATGCTGGACCTCAAGCCCAACACGGCATCGTTCGCCCGCGCCTCCTTCCACTTCGAGCTCCACGGCGACGTCGACGGCGCCCGCGACGCGATGACGCGCGCGCTGACCGCTGCCGCGACGCCCGAGGAAATCGCGTTCTGCCGCTACCGGCTGGGCGAACTCGCGTTCGACCACAACCGGCTCGACGAAGCCGCGCAGCACTACGAGCAGGGACTGGCGGCGAGAGGAGACGACATGACTCTCACTCAGGGAATGGCCAAGGTCGCGGCGGCACGGGGTGAGGCCCCGGTGGCGCTGGACGCCTACCGCAGGCTGGTGGCGCGCGCTCCCCTGCCGCAGTACCTGCAGGAGTACGCGGAGCTGCTGGAGGCCAACGGCAAGACCGAAGAGGCCGCCCAGCAGTACGCCGTGCTCACGGAACAGCAGCGGCTGATGGAGTCGCAGGGCGCTTCCGACGACCTGGCCGCGGCCCTCGTCGCCGCCGACCGCGGTGACGGCATGCAGGCGCTGCGCCGGGCCGAGGCCGAGTGGAGCCGCCGGCAGAGCGTGTTCGTCGCCGACGCGATGGCGTGGGCGCTGCACATGAACGGCCGTGACGCCGAGGCTCTCGCGTACTCGGACCGCGCCAACGCGCTGGGCTGGCAGAACGCCACGTTCTCCTACCACCGCGGCATGATCCTGGCCGCGCTCGGCCGGGTCGCCGAGGCGCAGGAAGCGCTCGTCCAGGCGTTGCGGCTCAACGCGAACTTCTCCCCGCTGCAGGCGCTGAAGGCGGGTCGCAAGCTCGCCGAGCTGCGAGGCGGCCGGTGAGCCTGTCCAGCTGGGTCGTGCGGCCCGTCCTGGTCGTCGCCCTCCTGCTGGCGGGCATCTTCTTCATCAACGGCGAGGCGTCCGCGCACCCGCTGGGCAACTTCAGCGTCAACCACTACCACGGGCTGCACCTGCACCCGGACCGCATCGACCTCAGATCCGTGGTCGACGTGGCGGAGATCCCGACGCTGCAGGAGAACCTGAAGACCCGCGACGCCGCGCAGTGGTGCGACGAGGTCTCCAGAACCGACCGGTCCACTGTGGACGGCCGCGAGATCACCTGGACGCTCGCCAGGTCCACCAAGGAACACCCGGTCGGCCAGGCCGACCTCATCACCACCCGGCTGGTCTGCGAGTTCACCGCCAAGGTCGACCTCGACCGGCCGGCCCAGCTGGAGTTCCGCGACTCCTCGAACACCGACCGGGTCGGCTGGCGGGAGATCACCGCGGCCGGCACCGGCATCAAGCTCAGCGACTCCGCGGTTCCCACCGAGAGCATCAGCAACGAGCTCCGGACCTACCCGGAGGACCTGCTCAGCAACCCGATGGACGTCCGCTCGGTCACCTTCACCGCGCAGCCGGGCAGCGGATCCGAGCCGAAGCAGGCCTCCGGCTCCCCCATCCAGTCGTTGAGCGTCACCGCGTCCGCTCTGAACGACATCCTGGGCAGCGACGACCTCACGCCATGGCTCGGGTTCTTGGCTTTGCTGCTGTCGTTGATGCTCGGCGCGTCGCACGCGGCGTTGCCCGGTCACGGCAAGACACTCATCGCCGCCTACCTGGCCGGTCGTCAGGGCACGCCCAAGGACGCGTTCATCGTCGGTGCGTCGGTCACGGCCACGCACACCGGTGGCGTGCTGGTGCTCGGCTTGATCATCAGTGCCTCCAGCGCGTTGGCCGGTGAGCAGGTGCTGCGCTGGCTCGGCCTGGTCAGCGGTCTGCTGATCACGGTGATCGGCGTGATGCTGCTGCGCTCGGCCATGACCCGCGAGCCGGCGCTCGTCGGCGCCGGTGCCGGTCACGGACATGGGCACGGTCATGGCCACGGGCACGGACATGGGCACGGCCACGGACATGGGCACGGAACCGGGCACGGTCACGGCTACAGCCGGGCAAGCCTGATCGGCATGGGCGCGGCCAACGGACTGGTTCCGTCACCCTCCGCGCTCGTCGTACTCCTCGGGGCCATGGCCTTGGGCCGAACGTGGTTCGGCGTCCTGCTGGTCCTCGGTTACGGATTCGGCATGGCGGCCACTCTCACCGGCGTCGGATTGCTGCTGGTGAAAGCCAGGGACCGCGTCGAGAAATTCCTGGACGGCCGTGCCACCCGCGTCCTGTCGCATTACGCACCCGTCGGCACAGCCGCGATGGTGATCGTCGTAGGAGCATGGCTCACATTGCAGGCCGTCTGAATTACATCAATGTAAGAAGGCACGAAGGAGGGCCCGGATTCCACTGGAATCCGGGCCCTTGTCCGTTTTGATCCTTACTGCTGTGGCAGGTCTGCCGCCACGAACGTCTTGCCCTCGGCGTTCTCCACCGCGATCGACTTCACCTGGTCGGGCCGGACACTGACCATGCCCGACACGTTGGCGCCGTCGACCCGGCCCTTCTCGGACGAGGTCCACGCGAAGGCCTCGACCTTCGTGCCGTCCTTCGCGACCACGACCAGCTTGCACTTCTGCAAGGCCGGAAGGCCGTTGATCGCTGCCTTGACCAGGTAGCGGTCCTGCGACGACGGAGAGATCTCCGCCACCAGCCTGATCCCGCCGGCCGCCGTCGCCTCGCCCGTGCGGGTCGTGGCGATGTTGGTTCCCGGCGCCTGGTCCTGCATGAACACCGCGGCACCCCCGAACGCGACCACCGCGGCGACTGCCGCGGCGGCGAGGTAGCCCGGCCAGCGCCGGGGCTTGGCGTGCTGCGGTTCGGGAAGGTCCTCCACCGGCCGCGGACTGGCTCTAGGACGAGGGTCCGCGACCCGCGGCTGCGGGATGACGGACTCCTGCCTGATCTGCCGCAGCGCTCGCTGCAGCACCAGGTCCGACGGCTTGGGCAGGTCGGCTTCACGCTCGTGCAGGAATGCCTCACGAGGCACCTCGTCGAGCACCGTGCGGATCCGACGGAAGTCGGCGACCTGCGCACGGCAGGACGGACAGCCCATCAGGTGCTGCTCCACGCCATGACTCTCGTGCGCGTCCAGAACGCCGAGCGCGTAGCAGCCCAGGGTGACCGCGTCGTGCGCGCCAGCTGTCATACGACCTCCTCGTCGTCCCGAATCGACCCCCGCGGCGAAACGGTGTCAACAAGGAAAACGGGCAGATAGGAGGGCTTGGTTCAGCTTGCGAACGAGTTCATTCTGATTGCTCATAACAATGGCATTACGTAACCGGGCCACTACCGTTCATGGGCTGTCTGAGCTGCGCATTTCACTCGAACGGACGACTCAAGGTGTCTCGACTGGCTACAGGCACGTCTCTCGACGAACTTCCGGCCGATCCTCGGACTCCACGAAGACCGCAATCCCGTCCAGTACCCGGGCAAGCCCGAACTCAAACTCGTCGAGCGGGCGTTCGTAGCCGCCGGCGTTCCATATGTGCGTCATCCAAGGCAGCCGGTCGGGCGTGAAGTGCGCCCACAGCGAGTCCTGCCCCTCCCACCAGGCTTCCTCGGACACGCCGGTCTCCCGTTCGGCCTTGACCCGGTCGGCCATCGTCCGGCCGACGCCGTCGACGAAGTGGCCGACGGCGGTGACGACCGCGACCATCTCCTCCGGCTTCAGCCCCAGCTCGGAGACGACCGCGAGCGCGCAGTCGAAGCTGGCCATCGCGCGCGGACCAGGCGTCCGCCGCGCTTGCGGGAGCTGCAGGATCCACGGGTGCGCGCGGTACATCTTCCAGACCTCGCGCGCGTAGAACTCCATCCCCTCGCGCCACGGCCCCTTCGGCGCGCAGACGGTCTCACCCCACGCCGCGTCGACCATCAGGTCCAGCAGCTCGGACTTGCCGGGCACGTGCCGGTACAGCGACATGGTGGTGAAGCCCAGCGTCTCGGCGACCCGGCGCATGGTCAGCGCGTCGACACCCTCCGCGTCGGCCACCTTCATCGCCGCCTCGACGACCCGCGACTGGCTGAGCGCAGCCTTGGGCCCCCTGGTCGGCTCGGCCGGCGGCTCCCACAGCAGACGGACAGCCCGGTCCCGGTCGTTCTGCTTCACCCAGCCCCCTCTTTCACATCTCGCTTGCATGTGAATCCTAGAACCGTGTACAACGTACACCTAGTTTACTTCGTACACAGTTACGCCACGGGGGTGAAGTCGTGGGACACGCGGTGCTCGCGGAAGGCCTGCGCAAGAGATTCGACAAGAAGGCGGCGCTGGACGGGTTCGACCTGGCCGTACCTGCGGGAACGGTCTGCGGACTGCTCGGTCCGAACGGCGCCGGCAAGACGACGGCGGTCCGCATCCTGGCGACGTTGCTGCGCCTGGACGGCGGCCGCGCGGAGGTGGCGGGCTTCGACGTGGCACGCGAGGCGGGCCAGGTGCGCAAGCACGTGGCGTTGAACGGCCAGCAGTCCACCGTCGACGACGTGCTGACCGGCAGGGAGAACCTGGTGATGTGGGGGCGGCTGTACCACTTCTCCCGGCGCCAGGCCGAAGCGCGGGCGGACGAGCTGCTGGAGCAGTTCGGGCTCACCGACGCGGCGGACAAGCGGGCCAAGCACTACTCGGGCGGCATGCGGCGGCGGCTGGACCTGGCGTCGAGCTTCATCACCAGGCCGTCCGTGCTGTTCCTGGACGAGCCGACGACCGGCCTCGACCCGCGCAACCGCGGCGAGGTGTGGCGGGAGGTGAAGCGGGTCGTCGCCGAGGGCACGACGGTGCTGCTGACCACGCAGTACCTGGACGAGGCCGACCAGCTCGCCGACCAGATCGTCGTGCTGGACACCGGCCGCGTCGCCGCGCAGGGCACGCCGGACCAGCTCAAGTCCAAGCTCGGCGGTGACCGGATCGAGGTCGTGGTCCGCAACGCCGACGAGCTGCCCCTCGTCGCGGACGTGCTCGGGCCGGACGCCGAGGTGGACCAGGACTCCTACCGGGTCAGCGCGGCGGTGGCCGACCGGGTGGCGGCGCTGACCAGGGTCACGTCGGCGCTGGCGGCTCACGGTGTCGAAGCCGAGGACATCGCGTTGCGGCGGCCCACGTTGGACGAGGTCTTCCTGGCGATCACGGGTCACAAGGCGGAGGTGCGGGCATGAGCAACACGGTGGTGGCCCCGCAGGCGCGGGGCTTGAGTGCGGTGCGATTCGCCCTGGTGGACTCGTGGGTGGTCGCCAAGCGCGACCTCATCCACTGGCTGCGCGAACCGGTCAGGGTGTTCGCGAACCTGGCCTACCCGATCATCTCGGTGCTGATCTTCGGGCTGGTGTTCGGCAGTGCGATGAACGTCTTCGGCGGCGGCGACTACATCGAGTTCCTGATGCCGGGCATGTTCGGCCAGACCATCGCGTTCGGGGTCGGCACCACGCTGATGATGGTCTCGATGGACGCCGACCGCGGCGTCACGGACCGGTTCCGCGCGTCCCCGATGTCGCAGACCGGCGTCGTGGCCGGGCGCAGCATCGCCGACCTGGTGAACTCCTCGCTGGAGCTGCTGGTGCTGGCGCTGTGCGGGCTGGTGATCGGCTGGTCGTTCCACGACGGGTTCATGAACGCGATGCTGGCGTTCGCACTGTTCCTGTGGCTGCGGTTCTCACTGGTGTGGATCGGCATCTACCTGGGTCTGCTGGTGAAGCCGGAGGCCGCGCAGGCGTCGTGGATGTTCCTGTTCCCGCTGACGATGTTCGCGAACACGTTCGTCTCGCCGGAGCTGATGCCGGGGTGGCTGCGGGCGGTGTCCGAGTGGAACCCGCTGTCGTCCACCGTGGCGGCGGCGCGTGAGCTGTTCGGCAACCCCGGAGTCGGCGGCGACTCGTGGGCGGCGCAGAACTCGCTGCTACTGGCTGTGTTGTGGCCTGCGGTGTTCGTGGCGATCTTCTGGCCGTTGTCCGTGCTGAAGTACCGCAACCTCAGCCGCTAGCAAGTCGGTCCGGAGCTGGTCGGCGAGCCACTTCGCGAGAAGTCGCCGCCAGTTCCGGACCCTGTCCTTCTTCTCCTGGCTGAGCTGGTCGTCCTCGGCCCACTCCCGCCAGTCCTCACTGGCGAGCCAGCCGATGCAGCCGGCGATCCGGTGCAGCCGCAGCAGGTTCGGGTCGGGCTTCGTGCCGTACCCGGTCCAGAACGCCTGCGGCAGCGCCGTTCCGTGCAGGTAGAGGTGTTCCTCGAACGCCGCGAGCTCGTCGAGCGGGTTGCCCTGCGACGGGCCGTCCCAGTCGATCAACGTGGCGCGGTGCTCGCTCACGATGATGTTGTGCAGGTTGACGTCGTTGTGCAGCAGGCCGATCTGGTGGATGACCCGGAACGCCCGGCCGATGCGCGCCCAGACCTCGTCGGACACCGGCAGCGCGTCCGCGAGCGTCCTGCCCTCGACGTACTCGACGAGCACGTCGCCGCGCGCGTTCTGAGCGAGGACCCGCGGCGCGCCGGGCACCACGAACTTCGGCAGGTCGCGCGCGACTTTCGGTTGCCGCAGCACGGCTTTGCGCCCGTCGGCCAGCGTCACCAGGTGCAGGACGTTGGTGAGACCTTCTCCCTCCAGCGGTTCGACGCGGACGGCGGTCTCCAGCAACGGGAACAAACACCCACCTCCAGTAGAGAGTGTGTAACACAGGACACATCGGGCGACGAAGGAACCTGGGGGATGCATTCGGCGGCGGCGACGAAGCACTGCTTGGAGGCACACCGATGGTCCAACGCTCTCGGCTTTTGGCGCTCGTCTCGGTGACAGCGCTGGTGTTACCACTCGCTGTCACCGGTCCGGCACTCGCTGATCCCAACAACAACTCCCCGGCCAAGCTGGCGAAGGCCGTGACGCTCAACGGAGTGCTGCGGCACCTCGACGCGTTCCAGTCCATCGCGGACACCCACGGCGACCGCGCGGCCGGACGTCCTGGATACCAGGCGTCGGTGAACTACGTGGTGTCGCAGCTGAACGCGGCCGGCTACTCGCCCACCGTGCAGCAGTTCGACTTCCCGTACGTGGAGGACAACTCGCGGCTCGACCGCCTCGCGCCCTCCCCGCGCGTGTTCGCGCGGGACTCCGAGTTCAACCGCCACGGCTTCGACCAGCCTGTCGAGGGTGCCGCCACCGGCGTGATCCAGCCGGTCGACGTGATCGTCCCGCCCGCGCCGGTGCCGAACACCAGCACCAGCGGGTGCGACGCCGCTGACTTCGCCGGGTTCGTGGCGGGCCGCATCGCGATGTTGCAGCGCGGCACCTGCGGGTTCACCGTGAAGGCGTTGAACGCACAGGCCGCCGGCGCGTCGGCGGTCATCCTGTTCAACGAGGGCCAGCCCGGCCGCACCGGCCTGGTCACGCCGATCGGTGACGCGGCGGGCCTCACGATTCCCGTGGTGTTCGCGACCTACGCGGTTGCCGAGGAGCTCATCGTGCTCACCCCCGGCGCCACGGTCCAGGTCGTCGTCGACTTCACCGAGGAGACGCGGCCGGCGTGGAACGTGTTCGCCGAGTCCCACGACGGCAACCCGAACAACGTCGTGATGGCCGGCGCGCATCTCGACAGCGTGCAGGACGGGCCTGGCATCAACGACAACGGCAGCGGCTCGGCGGCGTTGCTGGAGACCGCGATCCAGATGAGCAAGGTCAAGACCAACGCGAAGGTCCGCTTCGCGTGGTGGGGTGCCGAGGAGGAGGGCCTGCTGGGGTCCGAGCACTACGTCGCCAACCTGCCCCAGGCCGAGCAGGACAAGATCGCGCTGTACCTGAACTTCGACATGGTCGGGTCGCCGAACCACTTCTTCGGCATCTACGACGGTGACGACTCGAGCGGTACGGCGCCGGTCCCGATCCCGCCGGGGTCGGCGGAGATCGAGGACGTGTTCGAGAAGTTCTACGCCGACCGGGGTCTGCCGTCCGAGGACACGGACTTCTCCGGGCGTTCGGACTACGGGCCGTTCATCGCGGTCAACATCCCGGCGGGTGGCCTGTTCACCGGTGCGGAGGAAGTCAAGACGCCGGCACAGGCCGCCTTGTACGGCGGAACCGCGGGCATCGCCTTCGACCCGTGCTACCACCAGCCGTGCGACGACCGGTCGAACCTGAACCTGACCGCGCTGGACGTCAACTCCGACGCCATCGCGGTCGCGGTGATCACGTTCGCGTTCGACACGTCGACGGTGAACGGCGTGCGCGCGCCCGGCAAGTCGCACGGACGCGCGCCGCAGGGTTCTGAGTCCTAACTGGACCAGAGGTCGCACCGGTCGTTGACCGGT
>NZ_JAJAEG010000012.1:0-57981 GCF_047445655.1 Lentzea alba | reverse complement strand
AGGTCGCACCGGTCGTTGACCGGTGCGACCTCCTCGGTCGCGAACAGCCGGACGTCCTGGCGAGCCCAGCCGGGACGTCCGGTCTTCGCGAACCTGGTCCACACCTCGACCATCTCGTCCGACAGCTTCTGCTGCTTCTCGGTGAGTTCCGCGTTGCCGTACCTGAGGAGGAACGGCAGCTCCGAGCCGTGGTAGGCGCCGTACGGGAACTCCGGCAGGCCAGGGAAGATCATCGGCGGCTTCGGCTCCGCGAACTCGTAGCCGTACGCGCCGGTCTGCCTCCTGAGCTCGTTCGTGGTGCACGTCGAGGTCATCGCGGTGAGCGCTTTCGAGAGCTGGACACGCTCGTCCCCGCCCTGCGGCGGGTAGGCGGCGAGTACCTGCTTCGCCTTCACCGCTCCGAAGCCTTCGGCGAGGGCTTGCTCGTAGGCCGCCGCGTCCAGCTGCGGGTAGTACATCGCCACGAACACCGTGAGCTCGTCGCGCGTGGTGCCGGCGAGCACCGGGATACTGTGGAAGCGGCCGTTGCGGAGCGCCGTGATCGGGTTCTCCGGCAAGGTTTCCGTGCCGTAGGCGGGTTTGGCGAACAGCGGTGTGAGCTTCTTGATCTCCGCGGTGGGGAGCCGGCGCAGGCACGTCAGCTCCGTACAGCCGTGCGGTGCCTTCGCACCGGCCTGCTCGACGTCCTCGCGACTCACCCACGGGTGGTCGACCTCGTTCTCCCCCATCGGGATGCCGAGCTGGCACGGTCCACTTTGGATGATCGCGCGGTGGAAGAGGTTCTTCGTCCGTGGTGTGGTCAGCTGGGCGCACGTCGAGAGCCCGCCCGCCGACGCGCCGAACAACGTGACGTTGTGCGGGTTGCCGCCGAACTGCCGGATGTTGCGCTGCACCCACTCCAGCGCCTTCTGCTGGTCCTTCAGCCCGAACGCACCAGATCCGTCGAGCCCGGGGAAGCCGAAGTAGCCGAACGCGCCGAGCCGGTAGTTGATCGTGACGACGACAGAACCGTTGCGCACCAACTGGTCCACGCCGTAGTCGGACCCGGCGCCGCTCGTGAAGCCGCCGCCGTGGATCCAGACCAGGACCGGCCGGTTCTGCGCCTTCTTCGGCGTGGTGACGTTGAGGTGCAGGCAGTCCTCGGCGTCACTGGCCGGGCTGCCGAGCCCCTCGTCCTGCGCACATCGCGGGCCGGGTTTGGTGGTTTGCAGGACGCCCTGCCAGGGCTGGACGGGCTGCGGGTCGCGCCACCGGTTCTCTCCGACCGGTGGCGCGGCGAACGGGATGCCCTGGAAGGAACGCTGGGCGTTGATGACGGTGCCCGACACGAATCCGGTGTCGGTGCGGACGGTGGTTCCCGCGGCGTTGGCGGGAACAGCGCTTGCGGCGACTAAGACGGCCGCTGTCAAGGTTGTAGTGGTTGAACGCATGTCGCTGATCAACCTAGCGACATGCGCAACTCCTTTAGACGGTCGCCTTCTTGCGGGACAACAACCGTGCCGCCACGGCAGCCGGCAGGTACATCAGCACCCCGTAGACCGCTGGCGGGATCGCCATCGTCTCGTCGTTCAACACCGTCAACGCCAACGTGATCGCGATCGTGGCGTTGTGGATCCCGATCTCCATCGCGCTCGCGATCGCCTGCTTCTCCCCCACCTTGAACGCCTTGGGCACGTAGTACCCGATCAGCAGGCTGAGGATCGACAGCAGGAGCGCCACCGGCCCGACCGTGCCGATGTTGTCGACGAGCTGCTGGAACGCCGAGATGATCGCCGCGAGGATGACCAGCACCAGCACGACCACGGACGCGATCCGCACCGGCTTCTCCATGGTCAGCGCCCACGCCGAGAACCGCCTGCGCACCCACATGCCGATCGCCACCGGCACCAGCACGATCGCGAACACCTGCACGAACTTCGCCGGCTGCAACCCGACCGCGCCCTCGTCACCCATGAAGTACGCCATGCTGAGGCCCACGACGAGCGGCAACGTGAACACCGCCAGCACCGAGTTGATCGCGGTGAGCGTGATGTTGAGCGCCACGTCCCCGCCCGCGAGGTGGCTGAAGAGGTTCGCCGACGTGCCACCCGGCGAGGCGACCAGCAACATCATGCCGACCGCCAGCACGCCCTTCAGTCCGAACGCGAACACCAGGCCCAGGCAGATCGCCGGCAGCACGATCACCTGACAGGCCAGGGCGATCACCGCCGCCTTGGGGTACTTCGCGACCCTGGCGAAGTCCGCGATGGTCAGCGTGAGGCCGAGGCCGAACATGACCAGGGCCAGTGCCACTGGCAGGAAGATCTGGGCGACTAGCACGGCGGCCTCCGCGAATGTCCTGGTTGTGCCGGTTTGATCTGTTCCGCAGATCCTGGCGTTACGCCGGGCCCGATGGAATCGGCCAGGTGGTCGCTTCGCCGGCCGGTCGCGGAGTCAGGCGTCCCGGTCGGCGCTCGCGCAACCCGGCAACCCCGGCAGCCGGTCGCAGACTCAGGCACCCCGGCCAGCGCTCGCGCAACCCCACACCCAGCCACGCACCCGCCACGGCCGCGCGACCCGGCAACCCCGACGACCGATCACAGACTCAGGCACCCCAGCCACCGGTCGCACAGCCCGGCAACCCCCGCCAGCCGACCGCAGACCCAGGCCCCCAGCCAACAGCCGCGCAACCCGGCAGCCCGGCCACGCACCCAGCCACCGGTCGCGAAAATCCCCACATCGGCGCACCCTGTTGCGATGGCGCGCCTGCTCACCCCGCGCTTCGCCCTCCTCACCGCCGCTGACCTGGGCTACTTCACCGCGATGGGCATCGCGGTCCAAACCCTGCCCCTCTACGTGACCGGCCCGCTGCACAGCTCCAAGGCCGCGGCGGGCCTCGCGTTCGGCGCGTTCGCCATCTCCGCGCTCCTGCTCCGCCCCTTCGCCGGCCGGCTGTCCGACCGCATCGGCCGAAGACCGCTGCTCCTCGGCGGCACCGCGCTGGCCGCCGTCAGCCTCGCCCTGCTCTCCCTCGCCACCGACCTGCCCACGATCATCGCCCTGCGGCTCCTCGCGGGCGTCGCCGAAGCCGCCTTCTTCGTGGCCGCGTTCGCCGCCCTGGCCGACGTCGCCCCACCGGACCGGCTCGGCGAAGCCCTCAGCCTCAACTCGCTGAGCCTCTACCTGGGCCTGGCCCTCGGGCCACCGCTCGGCGAAGTCCTGGCCCAGCGCTCGTACCCCACCGCCTGGCTCACCGCCGCCGCACTCTGCCTGGCCGGCACGACCGCCTTCCTGTTCGTCGGCGAGACCGGCACTCCGTCCCGCGGCGCGAAACCGAAGCTGATCCACCGCGCCGCCGTCCCACCGTCGATCGGGCTCTGCACGGCATTGGTGGCCAGCGGTGGCTTCATGGCGTTCGCGGCCCTGCGCGCCCAGGAGGAAGGCTTCGAGAACACCAGCCTGCCGCTGTTCCTCTACGGTGCCACGGTCGTGGTGTCACGTGCGGTGTTCGCCAAGGTCCCGGACCGCGTCCCACCCCTGAAACTGGGCGCCATCGCCCTGGCCGTCATCGCCGTCGGCCTGGTCCTCACCGCCACCCCGCACACCCTTCTCGTGGGCAGCATCGTCCTGGGCATCGGCATCACCTTCAGCACGCCCGCGTTCTTCGCCGCCGTGTTCGCCGCCGCCGAACCGCACGAGCGCGGCGCCGCGTCCGGCACCGCCAGCGCGTTCATCGACATCGGCCTGGGCGGTGGCCCGATCATGCTGGGACTGATCGCGAACACCAGCATCCCCGCCGCCCTCGCCACCGGCGGCGCCGTGGCCGCGGCAGGCTGCCTGTGGACGTTGTGGCTGCGCCGAGCACACTGAACCCGTGCAGCTGGGCGTCTTCACCCCAGGCGATCTCGAACCGCACGAGGTCGTCACCCTGGCGATCGCGGCCGAGGAGGCGGGCTTCGACGTCTTCGCACTGGGCGAGCACCACAACCCGCCCTACAACTCGTCCTCGCCGGCCACGCTCCTCACCTACATCGCGGCCCGCACCACGACGATCCACCTCTCCACCGCCACGACCCTCATCACCACGAACGACCCCGCACGCCTCGCCGCCGAGTACGCCACGCTGCACCACTTCGCGGCTGGACGCCTGGACCTCGTGCTCGGACGGGGCAACACGGCACGGGTGTTCGGCTGGTTCGGCAAGGAGATCGAGTACAGCCTGCCGCTCACCGTCGAGCACTACGAGACCCTGCGATCGCTGTGGCCGGACCGGCCCCGCATCTGGCACGCCTGCGCCCGCTCGCCCGAGATCGCCGACCTCGCGGCGCTTCACGGTGATGGCCTCTTCGTGTTCGCCGACCAGACCGAACACGTCGCGCGGTACCGCGACCAGGCCGAGATCCCACTGCTCGGCGTGCTCGCGAACGACCTCTCCGAAGGCCTCCACCACACTCCCGACCGCCTGCTCGTCAAAGTCAGCAGCCCCGCGGACGTCGAAAAGCTACTGTCGGCGGCGTGTTCAGCCTTGCCAGACCGCCGCTCTTCGCCAGACTCCACAGTGCACAGAACGTCCTGATCGCCGGCGCGGGCGGCGGGTTCGACGTGTTCGCCGGACTGCCCCTCGGAGTCGCGCTGCGCAACGAGGGCAAGAAGGTCCACTACGCGAGTCTCAGCTTCAGCGACCTGGAACGCCTCGACCTCGACGCCTGGCTGGAGCCCGGACTCGCCGCCGTCGACCCCGAAACGTCCGGCGAGGACGCGTACTTTCCGGAGCGCGAGCTCGCGCGGTTCCTCAACGACACCGTCTACGCGTTCCCGAGGACCGGGGTGCGGCCGCTGCGGAGCGCCTACCGGTGGATCATCAGGAAGCACGACATCGACGCCGTCGTGCTGGTCGACGGCGGCACGGACATCCTCCTGCGCGGCGACGAACAGCACCTGGGCACACCCACCGAGGACATGACCAGTCTGGCGGCGGCCGCTGGTCTCGAAGGCCTGACCAAGGTCGTGGTGAGCCTCGGGTTCGGCATCGACGCGCACCACGGTGTGTGCCACGCGCACGTGCTGGAGAACCTGGCAGCGCTCGACAAGCAGGGCGCCTACCTCGGCGCCCTGTCGATCCCGTCGGACAGCCACGAGGCCCGCGCGTACACGACCGCCGTCCAGCAGGCGCAGGACGCGACCCCGTTGTCGCCGAGCATCGTCAACGGCCAGATCGCGGCCTCGCTGCGCGGCGAGTTCGGCGACGTGCAGTTCACCAGCCGCACCAAGGGCAGCGAGCTGTTCGTGAACCCGTTGATGGGTGTGTACTTCAGCGTCGACCTGGACGCGCTCGCCCGCAGCGTCCACTACCTGCCGTCCCTGGAGAACACGCGGACGGCGTTCGACGTGGCGCTCGCGATCGAGGACTACCGCGACAGCAACGACGAACGCCGCCCACGACGCTCCCTGCCTCACTGAGTTGGATCATCGGCGCCAGATCACCAGCGCGATCAGCATGACCAGCACACCGACCGCGACCGCACCTCCGATCACCCAGGCACCGTAGATCGCGAACGCCACCAGCTCCGACCCGATCGCCGCGACCGAGGTGACCGTGGCACGGGCCTCGGTGTCGGCGTCGATCCGGTGCTGCAGCTCGGTTTCCACGTGCACCAGCACGAACCGGTACAGCCCGTAGTACAGTCCCAAAAGGACGATCGCCGGTGGAACGGCCAGCAGCGCGGCCACGATCAGCACCAGGCCGGCCAGGAACAGGATCCAGCCGCGGAACGGCAACCGGCCCGCGAGCGACGCACCGGCCGCGCCCAGCAGCGGCAACCCGATCGTCGCCAGCGGCACCCACAGCGTGGGCACGTGCCAGTCCTGCGCCATCAAGGTGAAGTACTCCTCGAAGGCGTCGATCGCGTACACCATCGCCACGGCGATCACCGCACGCTTGATCGGCACGGCTTCGCGCAGCCCGGTCAGCAACGTGGTGAAGTAGCCGGTGTGCTCGTCGGCCTGCTCACGCGGCGGTTCCGGGAATCGCAACGCGACCACCGACGAAGCCAGGCACATCGCGACGCTCGCCCAGCCCGTGAGCTGGTAGCCGCCCACCGAGAACAGCACGGTGGCGACCACGGCCACCGGCACCTGGGCGATCAGCTCGATGGTGTCGACACGCGCGTTCAGCCGGACGTACTGGTCCTCGTCACCGTTGGCCGCCAAGGCGTCGTACACGAGCGCCTCGAACGCACCGGACTCCAGCGCGCCACCGAGGCCCCACAGCACGAAACCCAGTGCGAAGCCGTAGAAGGACGGGAAGACCACCCAGACCGCGTACCCGGCGGCCTGCAGCACACCGGACGCCACCAGACAGCCGCGCCGCGAGAACCTGTCCGCCAGCGCACCGGACGGCACCTCGGCGACCACGGCGGTGGTCGACCAGATGGCGAGCAGCACCGTGATCTGGCTGTCCGACAGCCCGCTGTCGGCGAAGAGCAACGCGTACAGCGCGTAAATCGGGATGAGGTGCGAACACCACGCCCACGCCGTCGCAGTTCGGGTCAGATCAGTTGAAGATCAATGTCGTCGACGCATGCCACAAGGCTAAGCCGTCAGCGCCACCGATTAAATGGCGCTGACGGCTCGTAGTCGCTCAGAAACCTGCGGTGATGCGGGTGAACGCCAGGTCCGCCTGCCCGATGCCGGAGCAGTGCGCGGCCACCTGGCCGTCGCAGCCGCCGCGGTCGCGGTTCACCGACCAGAACGCCAGGCGCCCCAGCCCGTTCGACTTGGACCAGTCGCGGATCGCGGTCCAGTCGTCGACGGTGGTGAGCTCGCGCTGGTCCGACAGCCCGTTCATGCCGGAGATGCCGACGTGCCGGAACGCCTCCGCGTCACTCCACCCGAAGGTCGAGCGCAGCTTGTTCTTCAGCCCCGTGGCCGCGTTGATCGTGTCCGTGCGGATGTTGGAACTGCCGAAGTCGAACGGCATGATCGTGAACACGTCGATGTTCGCGTTCAGCGCCTTGGCCTGGTCGATCAGCCGGTTGCCGTGGGAGTTCGGGCCGCTGGTCGAGGTGCCGAACGTGACGATCGTCTGGATGCCGGGGTTGTTCTGCTTGACGATCCGCAACGCGTTCAGAATCCGGTCCTGCACGACGTAGTTCTCGAACTCGTCGGTGTTCTCGATGTCCATGTCGACGGCCTTCAGGCCGTAGGCGTTGATCACCTGCTGGATCGCGCCGGCCAACGCCTCGGGCGTCGAACAGTTCGGTCCGAGCTTGTTACCGCTCCAGCCACCGAACGAGGGCACGATGTCACCACCGGCCGCCCGGATGGCGTTGATCGTCTGCTGGTCGACACCACCGGTCAGCGCACGCTGGCCGTCCCACGCCGGGTTGCACCCGCCGCTGGACAGAACGAACGCGAGCGTGAACCACTTGACGCCCGTCGCCTGCATCACCTGAGTCGCGCTCTGCGGGTCGCCCCAGCCCAGGTACAGGTAGGGCGCGCCACGGCCAGTACCGGGCAACGGCGGGTTCGAAGTCGTCGTAGTGGTGGTCGTGGTCGTCGGCGGGTTACCGGTGCCATCGCACGCCGCACCGTTGACCTTGCAGCCGGACGGGTTCGCACCCGACCCGCGCACGGTGAAGCCGAAGCTGGTCGAGCCACCCACCCCGATGTTGCCGTTCCAGGTGTTGCGGACGGTGATGTGCTGCCCGCTCGCGGTGTAGGTGCCGTCCCAGAGCGACGCGATCGCCTGCCCGCTCGGCAAGTCGAACTCGACCGTCCACGAACTCAGCGCCGCCGACCCGCCGTTGGTGATCGTGTACTTGGCCTCGTAGCCGCTGTCCCAGGCCGACGTCTTCGTGAACTGCGCCGTGACACCCGTCGCGCCGCTAGCGGGAGCGGCCAGAACGCCTCCGACCACCGCGGCCACCGCCAGGCCGATGGTCAGGAACTGCCAGCGGAACCTCTTCATGGTGCTCCTTCACGTGCAGGGGGAACGTGATGCGGAGCACGTTAACTGGTCTGGACCAATGGTTCAAGGGTGTGAACCAGGCCTGTCCACCTGCGACAAAAGGTGCGGCGAAACCCGCTTTCATGACCTAATGTCCGCCACGATGGACGCTTTGGAGATCGCTCGCCTGATGGCCACCTGGGTGGTCAGCCCTGACATCCAGGTCACCCAGACCGCGTACCGGTTGGAGTTGGCGCGCACGTGGGAGATTGCCTCGGGCGCCTCGATCTTGGAGATCGGTTGCGGGCAGGGCGACATGACGGCGGTGCTCGCCACGATGGCGGGCCGTGTCGTTGGCACGGACATCGCTCCGCCCGGTTACGGCGCGCCGGTCACCGTGGGTCAGTCGGCACGGCACCTGCTCGACGGGCCGCTCGGCAGCCGCATCGAGATGCGCTACGAGACCGACGTCCTGACCGATGACGTCGGCACCGGCTACGACCTGGTCGTGCTCGCCCACTGCTCCTGGTACTTCGCGTCTGCCGACCTGCTGGAACGGACCCTGAAGAAGGCGCGCGAACTCGGCTCCCGGCTCTGCTTCGCCGAATGGGACCCCGAACCCGCGCACCCCAGCCAGATCCCGCACCTGCTGGCCGTGCTCGCCCAGGACCGCATGGCCGAGACCGACGGCAACGTCCGCACCCCGATCACCCGCGCCACCCTGCTCGCCGAGCTCGACCGCGCCGGCTGGGAAGTCGAGCAGGTCACCGACGTGGACACCAGCGCTCTTCAGGACGCGGACTGGGAGATCGCGATCGCCCTGGAGGAAGCGCCGGACGGGCTGGCGAAGGCACTGCTCCGCCAGACGGCACGGGAACGCGGCAACGTGCCGTTGCCCGCCTACGCCTTGACCGCGCGTTAAAGCTGATCAACCCGCTCCGCAGCACGCTCCTCCAACAACTGCAGCAACGCATAAGTGGTCTGTCGCTGCTCCTCCACCAGCTTGGTCAACCAAGACCCGAAGTACAGAAACCCACCAACCCCGATCAGCCCAAGCCCGAGCACCCCACCAGAAACCACGTACGGGATCTGCTCCCACACGTACCCGGTGTGCGCCACACCCCACCAGGCAAAGAGAATCGCCGCGATCCCGGCCGTCATGCACCCCGTGCCGACCAGCCCGAGCCCACTGCGCATCCGAGCACGCCGTCTGTCCTGCACAGTCATGGCTTCACCCGCAGATCAGGGACACCGGTCGGGTGTCCGGACGGACAGGGAGTCCCACCGAGCAGGAACGTGCCGAACGACCGCATCCCGAACGCACAAGCCGCGGCAACACCCAGCCCACCGACAACCAAGAGTGCCGGCACACCGGGGAACGAGAGCAACGACCGAGGCTTGGCACGAGCAGACGCAACCGGAGTGACGCTCTTGGGTGGCGAAACACCGGCCACCGGTGGCGTTCCACCCAGCGGGGGCGACGAGCCGGCAGCAGGAGGCGGCACCAGAGGCGCTTGCGGCGCGGGAGCGTCGGGCGGGGTCAAAGGCGCGGCAGCGGAAGCGTTTGCGGCGGCCTGGGTGTCGCCGACGATGACCTCCATCTTGCGCAACGGGTTCAGCAACGGCACGAGTTCCTTGGGCAGCAACGGCGCCACCACACCATCCAGGATCCCGCCGAGCCCGAGCTTCGTCCGCAACGCCAACACGTCGACGGTCAGGGTCAGCCCGCGGCTCGCAGAAGTGGCCGCAGTCCCCTCCAGCTTCGTCGCAGCCTCCGGCCACTTCACAGTGATCCCCAGCGGCTCCAGCGCCTTCAACAACCCGTCGGGAGGCGCGGCAGGCGAGCGAACGGGAAACTTCTGACCCAGCACAACGAACTCCGCGATCGAGAACGTGCTGGTACCACTCCCCTTGCTGCCGTCGCTCACCGCGACCGACTCGAAGCGAACCCCGGACATCACCACCATGCCGGCCAGCAACGAGATCGACTGCGCGGAAGTCACGCCAACAGACCGCGCCTCAGTAGCGGAAACAGCACTCGTACTGGTCGACGAGAGGCCATCCGCGGTCAACAGGAACGGCACCTCCTGCTTGGCCCCCGCATGAGACTCGGCTTTAGAAGCCCCCGCGGTAGTCCTCATGCCCGACTTCGACTCGTCCGCAGGCCCACCGGGATGCGAAGCGTTGGCCTGCACCGGATAGGCGAACCCGAGCAGCTGCGGCAACCCGGTCCCAACCGCCGCCCCCGGCCACACCGACGACGCCAAAGACCGGCCAATCGGCCCGGAACCCAGCTCGGTCTGCGTGTATGACAGGTGCACCTCACCCTGCGGCTCCGCAGGCACCGGCAGAAGATCGGTGTGCAGCAGAACGGAGACCGGCGCCGCGCGAGCGGTCAGGGTGAACCCGCCGATCTCGGCAGCGGAAGCAGGCACCGGGGACAGCAGGAGCAGCAACACGACCAGCGCGTACCTCACGACGTCCCTCCAAAGTAGACGGAGGCCAGGTCCCCCGAAGCGATCGAGCCGTGCGCCATCACCACGACGTCATCGGCGACGGAAGAAGCGGTCTCGGCGAACTGCTCCACGATCAGCATCGTCACACCCGAAGAAGCCAGCTCCCGCACGACCTCGTACAGCTCGGCGACGATCACCGGCGCCAGCCCCATCGACAGCTCGTCGATCACCAGCACCGCCGGGTCGGTGATCAGCGCACGGGAGAACGCCAGCATCTGCTGCTCACCGCCGGACATCGAACCCGCGAGCTGCCGATGACGCACCCGCAGCTTCGGAAAGCGCGAATAGACCACCTCAGGATCACCGCGCATCAACCGCAAGTTCTCCGCCACGGTCAGGTTCGGGAAGATCGCCCGGCCTTCCGGAATGGTGCACAGACCCGCTCGCGCCAGGTCGTCCGCGGAGGCGTCGTTGACGTGCACCCCACCCAGATGGACGTGCCCGGAAGTAGCCCGCAACTGTCCACTGAGGACCTTGACCAGGGTGGACTTGCCCGCACCGTTCGGACCGAGCAACGCCGTCACGGTACCGCGCGGCACGTTCAAGGACACCCCGCGCAGCACCTCGATCCGGCCGTACCCGGCGTGGACGTCCGTCAGATCGATCATCCGAGATACGCCTCCCGAACGCCTTCGTGCGAGCGGATCTCGGAGGGAGTGCCGGACGTCAGCAGCTGCCCCAGGTTCAGCACGTGCACGTGGTCGCAGTAACCCATCACGAGGTCCATGTCGTGCTCCACCAGCACGACCGCACGCCCCTCCGCACTCAACGAGCGCAACAACTCACCGAACGCATCGGTCTCCGCGCGATCCAGCCCGGACGACGGCTCGTCGAGCAGCAACAACGAAGGATCGGTGGCCAGCGCACGAGCCAGTTCCACAAGGCGCGCGGCGCCGGTCGGCACGGTGTCGGCCTGAACACCAGCGAAAGAAGCGATCCCGACCCGCTCCAGCAACTCCCCGGCCAACCGGGAAGACCGGCGCCTGCTCTCCAGCGCCACCACGACGTTCTCCCAGACGGTCAACGACCCGAACACCTCAAGCCGCTGGAACGTCCGCGCCACGCCCAGCCGGGACCGCTGGTGCGGGCCCCGAGCAGTCACATCCAGGTCGTCGAGCAAGACGCGCCCGGAAGAAGGCTTGCGCAGCCCGCTGATCACGTCGAACAACGTCGTCTTGCCCGCGCCGTTGGGCCCGATCAGCCCGGTCACACCGGGCGAGACCGACAGCGACACGTCGTTCACCGCGGTCACCTCGCCGAAGCGAACCGTCACGCCCTCCACCGTCAAAGTCGTCATGCGCGCCTCCAGGCCCAGGCGCGGAAGAACCAGCTCATCAGACCGTTGGGATCACGCGACAGCCCGGCCGCCGCGACGCCGAGCAGCACCACCGCCACCCCGGCGAAGGCGGGAAACCCGCTCTGCAGCACGGGAAGCAGCATCAGCAGCACCCCGCCCAGAAGCGCGCCGGACACCGACGTCACGCCCGCGATCACCGCGAACAGCAGCAGTGGCAGGTTGTTGAACAGCTGGAAGTCGCTCGCCGCAACGGTCTCCCGCAGCTGCGCGAACAGGCCGCCGGCAAGCCCCGCGATCGCCGCCGACAGCGAGAACACCCAGACCCGGATCCAGCGCACGTTGATGCCGAGCGTCGCGCACGCCGCCGAGCTGTCCTTCACCGCGATCATCCGCCGGCCCAGCCGGCCGCGCCGCACCGCCAGCACACCCAGCCCGACCAGCGCGAACACGGCGCCGGCCAGCACCAGCTGCGCGGCGGACGACGAGAACAGGGGCGGCACCTGCAGCGAACCCCGCACCCCGAACGCGATCGGCGACTGCAGCACGAGCTTGTCCATCAGCTGCGCGAACCCCAGCGTGGCCAACGCCAGGTAGAGCCCGCTCACCCGCAGCGCGGTCAACGCGATCAGCGCACCGACCGCCGCCGCGACCACAGCACCGATCAGCAAGGTGACAGGCGAACCACCGAGCCGTGCCACCGTCACCGCGCCCACGCCGACGAAGGTGAACTGCCCGAGCGACACCACCCCGCCGTACCCGGTGAGCAGCACCATCGACAGCAGCACGATCCCGAACACCAGCGCCAGCGCGAGCTGCCCGGCCACCACCGAGCCGACGAGCATCGCCAGCACGACGACCACACCCATGAACAGCCCGGCACCCACACCGGCCGCCAAGCCGCCAGGTACCGCCACCCCGCGCGAGCCCCGCACGCCACCGATCCGCAACGGCGACTGCGGCATCGCGAGCAGCACGACGAACAGCAGCAACGCCGGAATCGCCGCCCGGAACGCGATCCAGAACGGCGACGACGGCAGATAGGCCACCGCGTAGGACTGCACGAGCCCGAGCCCGAGAGCGCCCACGAACGTCCACGGCAGACTCCGCAGCCGCCCGACCAGCGCCGCGGTGTAGGCCGTGATCACGAGCAACGTCATCGTCACGTAGTCCAGCTGCACGACCGGTGTGAGCAGAATGCCGCCCAGCGCGGCCAGAGCCGACCCGATCGCCCAGCTCAGCGCGGACAAACGATGAGGGCGCGTGCCGTACAACGCCGCCAGCTCGGGCGCATCGACGCAGGCCCGCATCGCGAGCCCGGTCCGCGTCCGGTTCAACAGCACGTACAACCCACCCGCGACCAGCACCGCGCAGGCCAGCGTCACCAGGTCGTGCCCGCTGACGAACGACTGTCCGATGTGGATGCCGAACTGGTCGAGGAACGGCCGCACGGGCCGGGCCTGCGGCGGCCAGATCACCTGAGCCGCGCCGATCAACCCGACCAGCACACCGACGCCGGCCACCAAAGTGATCCCGACCGGCGCACCCGCGAGGCGACGCATCACGAACCGTTCGATCACCAGCCCGAAGAGCGGCGCGAACACGCAGACCACCAGGAACAGCGCAAGCCACTGGGGCAGACCGCGGTTCTCGGCGAGCTCCCAGTACAAGAACGCCATGACCATGCCGATCGCACCGTGACCGACGTTGAACACCTTGGAGGTGCTGTAGGTCAGCACGAGACCACCGGCGACAACGGCATACGCGCCACCGGTGACCAGGCCGAAGACGGTGTAGGCGAGGAGCGCGGTCATCCGCCCACCCCCGTGTCGATCAACGCCCCGCACGAGTACCCGGAAGCCGGCGCGAGCCGCGACCACGTCCCGCCCCTCAACCGCACCAGTGACATGCACGCCGACGTCCGCTTCCCGCCGACGTCCTGCGGCGCCACCATTCCCTCGGCGGTGAAGTCGTGCACCCCGCGGATCTGATCGAGCATCGCCTTGCGCGTCAGCTGCGGCCCGATCTTCGCGGCGAGCTGCACGAACAACCGCGCGGCCGCCCACGCGAACATCCCGAAGTACGAGGGCGCCGCACCGGGAGCGACCCGCCCCAGCCACTGCTTGTAGAGCACCACCTGGGGGTTGTTCTCCTCGAACAGCCCGCCGTTGGTGTAGACGACCGTGCCGTCGACCGCCGCCCCGCCCTGCCGCACGTACTGCGCGTCGTACGCGGAGGGGTCCGTGATGAACGCTTCCGGCGTGTACCCCTGCTGCCGCATCGCCTGCTGCAACCGGACCGCGTACTGCGCCGACCCCATCCAGTAGACGATCTTGGCCCCGGTCTCCTTGAGCTTCGCGACGTACGGCGCGTAGTTGACGTCCGCGATGTCGATGGCCTGCGTGTAGACGAACTTCAGCCCGCGCTGCTCTGCCGCCTTCTGCATGCTGCGGGCGTTCTGCGAGCTCGCGTCGACGTTGAGGTAGAGGAAGGACGCGGCGCCGGCCGCGCCGGGGAAGCTCGACTTGATCAGGTCCGGGTAGGCCGACGACACCAGGTTCACGACGTTGGACGCGACACCGAAGCTCACCGGTGTGCGCTGCCGTTGCACCGTGACCGTGGAGGCGCGCAGGTCCGGGATGCCGCACGCGGCCGCCGCCGGTCCACCGCCCTGGTCGAACCCGGACATCGAGCCGACCATCGCGAACGCCTGCTCGCACGCCTGCGAGGTGGCCTGCTGGTCACCGCCGCTGTCGGTGCGCGAGTCGAACGACACGAGCTTGAGCTTGCGGCCGCAGATCGCGCCCTGCGTGGCGTTGAAGTACTCGACGAACGCCTTCGTCCCCTGCTGCGCCGCCTGGAAGAGCCCCGGCACCGGGCCGCTGATGTCGGAGATGTTGGCGATGGTGATCTCGCCGGCCGTGACTCCCTTGTCCGTCGCGCCGCCGGTGCCCTGGCAGCCGCCCGCGATGCTGCCCGGCGGGTTCGGCTGCTGGTTCGGCTGCTGAGGGTTGTTCGCGCCGGGCTGCCCCGCGGTGCCCTCAGTGCCGGGCACCGCGCCTTCCTCACCGGCGACGGCGCCCTGCTCGGTCCCCGTGCCGCCGCCCTGGGGCACGACAAGAGCTGCGCGTTGCTCGTCGGTGAGTCTGCTCCCGCAGCCCGCGATCAACGCACAGGTCACTAACGCGATCAGCGCAGTCCTGCCTCGCATGCGGACGCACGCTAGGGCCCTGAACCAATCCAGACCGGGACGCCGACCTGCGATTTCACCCAGGTGGCCGACACGATTTCTAGAACGCGTTCTATCCGCAAAGAATCCTGCGGATCAGCGTCACCAAAACCGGGTTACCTCGTTGGACCCCACTGGGCCAAAGAACACGTTCTACTCAGAACGGTGGCAGCAGCTCCGGCCGGCGCGCCCGCACCACGTCCCCGGACGACTCACCGCGCAGACGACGCATCACCCACGGCACGACGTGCTCGCGCGCCCACTGCCAGTCCTCCGCTCGCCGGATCTTCCGGTCGACGAGCGGGGCGACGCCGAGCAGCGTCCGCTCCAGGGCGTGCGGGACGTCGAGGCCCTCGAGCACCGAGATGGCGACCTCGGTGTGCCCCAGCGAGTTGAGGTGCAGCCGGTCCGGCGACCACATGCGCCGATCCCGCAGCTGACGCATCCCCCACATGTCGACGAGCACGCACGAGAACTCGGCCGCGATCGCGCGCACGTGCTCGTTGTAGATGGCCACGCGACCACGCATCTTGCGGAAGACCGGGTCGTCCGCCCCGTCGACGCCGGTGAAGAGGATGACCCGCGCGCCGCCCTTCACGCAGCGCGCCACCGCGTCCCGGTAGCGGCGCATCAGAGCGTCGATGTTCACCTTCGGCCGCATGAGATCGTTTCCACCCGCGTAGAGCGAGATGAGGTCCGGCTCCATCGCGAGAGCGCGCTCAAGCTGCTCGTCCAGCACCTGCGGCAGCAGCCGGCCGCGCACCGCGAGGTTGGCGTAGGCGAACTCCGGATCGGCCGCACCCAGCACGTCTGCCACCCGGTCTGCCCAGCCACGAACGCCGTTGGGACGGCTGGCGTCGTCGTCGCCCACTCCCTCGGTGAACGAGTCCCCCAACGCCACAAAACGCTTGCTCATGCTCACGACTTTAGGTCTCACGTTCGAGCCGGGGTTGCGCGGGGTTCGATAACGGTTCGATAACGCCGGGGTCTCGAACTGAGGCGCGCTCCCGTTGCAGTCCGTATCCCCGTTCGTGCGACTCCCCATGGACTTGGCAACGCCGACGCGACTCATCGTCGCGCTGGCCGGCTGTGCGCTGGCCGTGCTGCTCAACACCGGGAGCGCGATCGGCCAACCCGCCAACCCTTCCACTCCCATCTCCACCCCGCCGCCCGGCAGCGGCGGGACCGGCGACGAGGTCGTGCAGACCCAGTGGGGTCCGCTCGGCCCGGCCGACCGGGACTTCATGAACCGGGTCAAGCAGGCCGGGTTGTGGGAGAAGCCCGCGGGTGACAAGGCCAGGGCCAAGCGGCCGGACCAGCCCAAGATGCTGGAAGCGGCCAAGCACCTCATCGAAGGTCACACGCTGCTGGACAACGTGGTGAACCGGGCGGGCTTGCTGCTCGGCCACACGTTGCCCACGGAGGCCTCCGACGAGCAGAAGGGCTGGCTTGCCGAGATGGACGCGGCGAACGGCGACGAGTTCGACGCCGTCTTCGCCAACCGGCTCCGTGCGGCGCACGGCAAGGTCTACGCCTACGCCGCGCAGATCCGGGCGGGCACCAAGAACGAGCTCATCCGCATCCTTTCCACGCAAGCGATGATCACGGTCTTCGACCACATCAAGGTGCTCGAGGACACCGGACGCGTCGACTTCGCCGGACTGGAGTCACCGCAGCCGCTCGCACCCCCGCCCCCGGCCTCCGGGGCACCGGAACCGACCGGGGACAGCGGGGACAACGGGGACGCTTCGACGAACCCCACCGACGGCGTGATCCCGACCGTGCCGGAGGGCACCAGGTTCACCCGGACCGCCGAGCAAGGCGTGTTCGGGGACAACAACGGTGTGTTCTTCGGTGCGATAGCGGTGCTCGCGCTCGCGCTGGTGGGGATGCGAATGATTTCCCGATCCAAGCAGAAAACACGGCGTAAATCTCGTTCGTTCTAACCGCACACCAAGTTCAACCGTAGATAGCGGCTTACCGCCGTCAGCTTCACCATGCCGTTTTATCGGACTACACGAGGTGGCAAATGGCTTTTCACCGTAGGAAATCCACGATCTGGCTGACCGCCGCAGCAGCGGCGATGGCCCTGGTCGCTGGCGGTGCCGCGGTGGTGGCCATCAGTTCTTCTGATGGCGCCGCGCTCGCCGACGGGGCTGACAAATCGCAGTTCGTCGACATCACCAAGGTGAAGCCGAACGTCAAGAAACCAAAAGCGGAGAACGACGCCACCACAGGCACGTTCACCGTGGACTGCGGTCGGAACGAGAACGGGCACTTCAACCCGGACAACTTCATCGCGCAGCCCGGCGTCCGCAACGGTGCCCAGCACCTGCACGACTACGTCGGCAACCTGTCCACGAACGCGGACTCCAACAACAAGTCGCTGCAGAAGGCCGGCACGACCTGCAAGAACGGCGACAAGTCCGCCTACTTCTGGCCCGTCGTTCGCATCAACGACGGTGAAGAGGCCGAGGAGGCCGAGGAGCAGGCGCCACCGAAGAAGGACGACAAGGCGCAGCAGGACAAGGACAAGGCCGACAAGGCCGCGAACCGCCTCGAGTGCCCCGACGTCGCGTCCCTGCTCCCCGAGGACGTGCCGGACGCCGCCCAGGCGGAGATCGACAGGGAACTGGCCAACATCGAGAAGGTCACCGATGAGGCCGAGAAGAGGCTTGAGAACACCAAGGCTCAGGACATCGACAACGTCATCGTCGGCCCGACGCGCGAAAAGCGCGCGGCCATCCTGAACCGCATGATGCTGGCGTTCAGCCGCCAGAACAAGCAGGCACCCGACCTGAACCCGGCCGCCGCCTGTGCAGTCAAGAAGCAGGGCGAGGCCGCCAAGCTGGACAACGGCGCCGAGAACAACGAGGCGCAGGCCGAGGGCGTCGAGAACAAGAAGAACCAGAACAACCCCGAGGAGAACGCGGACAACGAGCTTCCCGGCAACGAGGGCGAGATCCAGCGCCCCGCCGTCGTGGACCTGACCTTCCGCGGCTCGCCGACCGGCAAGGTCGTCGCGATGCCCAAGTTCCTGCGTGTCCTGTACGGCGACGCCAAGGTCTCGACCAACGGCACCAAGAACGCCAAGGACTCGTGGACCTGCACGGGCTTCGAGGACAAGGTTCTTATCAACAAGTACCCGATCTGCCCGCTGGGCTCGAAGGTCAAGCGCATCCACGACTTCCCGAGCTGCTGGGACGGCAAGAACATCGACTCGAAGAACCACCGCGACCACATCGTGTTCCCGGACCAGAACGGCAAGTGCAAGAAGGGCTTCAAGGCCGTTCCCCAGCTGCGCATCTCGCTGACGTACGACATCCCCAGGGAGATCCAGCAGCAGGGCCGGTACGCGGTCGACGCGTTCCCGGAGGAGGAGCACAACCCGTTCTCCGACCACGACGACTTCGCGAACGTGATGTCGCAGCAGATCATGAACCGACTGGTCAACTGCGTGAACACCGGCAAGAAGTGCCGCGAGTGACGCTCTGACCGCTTGACCGAAGTCCCCCGGTGCACCTCCCGCGCACCGGGGGATTTTCGTTGCGCTGCTTGGGGAATACCCTGTCGCCGTGGCGAAGCGACGTACTTGGCGCGAGGTGGACGGCGAGCGGGTCGAGGGCACCTGGCGACACGTCTTCATCCGCAACGGGGACAGGTACTTCCTCACCGATCTGGTCATCTACGCCGACGGGATGGTCGACTGCTGGGGACTGTGCACACTGGACGAGTTCACCGGCATGGTCACCTCGGGAAAGGTGGCGACCGAACTGCCCGACGGCGCCGAAGGGTCCGCGCTTCACCTGGGAGCCTGGAAGTTCGCCGAACCGCGGTCCTGGATCACCGCCGACGCGCTGCTCTCCGAGGTGCGCGACTCGGTCGACCAGCTGGCCGGCAGGCCCGACTCCACGGCCCGATGCCTCGCGGCGGTGGACGTCTTCCTCGACGAGCAGACCGAGGAGAACCGGGCGAAGCTGCGTGCCGCGTACACCGCGATCCCCGAGCACATGCGGGTCTACGCGCTCGGCGACATGGACCGCAGGGACTGGCCGTTGCGGGTGCTCGTGGCCGGGCCGGGCAACCAGTACTCCTGGCAGGACGAGGTCAGGACCGTCGGCCGCAAGGCGAACGCCGCGGCCCTGAAGTACTTCACCGATCTGCGGGAATGGCGGCGGAACTGTTCACCAGCTTGAACCTTGTTCCGGAATGATTGACCGCAAAGGTATAGACCACTAACACTGGGCGGCATGGTCACCCGTTCCTGCGCGGTGCTGATCGCACTGCTGGCAACGCTGCTAGTACCGGTCACCGGCCCGGCCGCCACGGCGGCGCCGGCGACGTTCGTCCACCCCGGTGTCGGGGTCTCCCGGCCACAGCTCGACTTCATCCGCGCCAAGGTCCAGGCGGGCGCCCAACCGTGGAAACTCGCCTACGACCGCATGATGGCGTCGAAGTACGCCGATCTGAACCGCACGCCCAGACCACGCGCCGTCGTGGAGTGCGGCCCTTACACCAACCCGAACTACGGCTGCACCGACGAGCGCGAGGACGCTCTCGCCGCGTACACCCTGTCGCTGGCCTGGTACGTGACGCGCGACAACCGTTACGCGGCCAAGGCCATCCAGATCATGGACGCCTGGTCCGCCACGATCCGCGACCACACCAACTCGAACGCCCCGCTGCAGACCGCGTGGTCCGCTTCGTCGTGGCCCAAGGCCGCCGAGATCATGAAGCACGTCTACGGGAACTGGCCCAACAGCGCCCGGTTCGGCACCATGCTGCGCAACGTCTACCTCCCCGAGATCGCCAACGGCCGTGCGAACACGAACGGCAACTGGGAGCTCAGCATGATGGAGGCGTCGCTGGGCATCGCGGTGTTCCTGGAGGACCGCGCCGCCTACGACAAGGCGGTCGGCATCTTCCGCACCCGCATCCAGGCGTTCATCTACCTGACCACCGACGGCGCACTGCCCAAGACGCCGCCGGGCAGCGGCATCGACACCAGGGCCGAGATCATCTCCTACTGGCACAACCAGTCCACGTTCGTCGACGGCCTGACCCAGGAGACCTGCCGGGACTTCGCGCACACCGGGTACGGGCTCGCGGCCGCCGCGCACTTCGCGGAGACCGCACGGCACCAGGGCCAGGACATCTGGGGCGAGATCCGCGAACGCATGCGGCACGCGTGGGGCCTGCACACCAAGTACCAGAACGGCACGCCCGTGCCGTCGTGGCTGTGCGGCGGCTCGTACTCGCGTGAGCTCGGCCCGACGCCCGAGGTGTCGTTCAACGCGCTGAACACCCGGCTGGGGATCGCGATGGCGAACACCCAGCTCTACACCGAGTCACACCGTCCACACGGGACCGACAACCTGTTCATCGCCTGGGAGACGCTCACCCACGCAGCGAATCCTGCGTAGTTGGGACTAGCGTGCGTGGCATGACAGACGTGAAGCCACGCAGCCGCGACGTGACCGACGGCCTGGAGCGCACCGCCGCGCGCGGGATGCTCCGGGCCGTCGGCATGGGTGACGAGGACTGGGAGAAGCCGCAGATCGGCGTCGCCTCGTCCTGGAACGAGATCACGCCGTGCAACCTGTCGCTCGACCGCCTCGCGAAGGCGTCGAAGGACGGCGTGCACGCGGCGGGCGGGTATCCGCTGGAGTTCGGCACGATCTCGGTGTCGGACGGCATCTCGATGGGCCACGAGGGCATGCACTTCTCGCTGGTCTCGCGCGAGGTGATCGCCGACAGCGTCGAGACGGTGATGCAGGCCGAGCGGCTCGACGGCTCGGTGCTGCTGGCCGGCTGCGACAAGTCGTTGCCCGGCATGCTGATGGCCGCCGCCCGGCTCGACCTGGCCAGCGTGTTCCTCTACGCCGGGTCGATCCTGCCCGGCCGGGTCACGCTGACCGACGGCACCGAGAAGGAAGTCACGATCATCGACGCCTTCGAGGCCGTCGGGGCGTGCGCGCGCGGCCTGATGAGCCGCGAGGACGTCGACCTGATCGAACGCGCGATCTGCCCCGGTGAGGGCGCGTGCGGCGGCATGTACACGGCGAACACCATGGCCAGCGCGGCCGAGGCGCTGGGCATGTCGTTGCCGGGCAGTGCCGCTCCCCCGGCCACCGATCGCCGCCGTGACGGGTTCGCGCGCCGCTCCGGCCAGGCCGTCGTCGAGATGCTCCGTCGCGGCATCACCGCGCGGCAGATCATGACGCGCGAAGCGTTCGAGAACGCGATCGCCGTCGTCATGGCGTTCGGCGGCTCGACCAACGCCGTGCTGCACCTGCTCGCGATCGCGCACGAGGCCGGCGTCGAGTTGACTTTGGACGACTTCAGCCGCATCGGCGCGCGCGTGCCGCACCTGGCCGACGTGAAGCCGTTCGGGCGGCACGTGATGACCGACGTCGACCGCATCGGCGGCGTCCCCGTGGTGATGAAGGCGCTGCTGGACGCCGGTCTGCTGCACGGCGACTGCCTCACCGTCACCGGCCGCACGGTCGCCGAGAACCTCGCCGACATCGCGCCGCCCGACCCCGACGGCCTCGTGCTGCGGGCTTTGGACAAGCCCATCCACCACACCGGCGGCATCACGATCCTGAAGGGCTCGCTCGCCCCGGAAGGTGCCGTGGTCAAGTCCGCGGGCTTCGACTCGGACGTCTTCACCGGCACCGCGCGGGTGTTCGACCGCGAACGCGCCGCGATGGACGCGTTGGAGGACGGCACGATCACCGCGGGCGACGTCGTGGTGATCCGCTACGAGGGTCCCAAGGGCGGACCGGGCATGCGCGAGATGCTCGCCATCACCGCGGCGATCAAGGGCGCGGGCCTGGGCAAGGACGTCCTGCTGCTCACCGACGGCCGCTTCTCCGGCGGCACCACCGGTCTGTGCGTCGGCCACGTGGCACCGGAGGCGGTCGACGGCGGCCCCATCGCGTTCGTGCGCGACGGCGACCAGATCACGCTGAACGTCGCCGAGGGCACGCTCGACGTCGACGCCGACCTGGAGAGCCGGAAAGAGGGCTGGGCGCCGCTGCCTCCGCGTTACGAACGCGGTGTGCTCGCCAAGTACGCCAAGCTCGTCGGTTCGGCGTCGCGCGGAGCGGTGTGCGACTGAACATCGGTCACCCGCTCGACTGAATTGCCGTGCGGGTGCGGTCACCTGGTCAGTGGGCAGCCGGGACCGCACCCGCGGCGGCGGGTACCTCGCGTTGGCAAGCCGACAGCCAACGCGAAGGGACGGCGTGATGATCGATCAGACGCACGTTGAGGCTCTGTACGACTGCGACGTGATCGACAACAAGGGCGAGAAGATCGGTTCGGTCAAGCGGGTGTGGCTCGAGGACGGAACCGGCAAACCGATGTGGGCCGAGGTCCACACCGGACTGTTCGGGATGAAGGAGAGCTTCGTCCCCATCCAGCAGGGACAGGTGACGGGTGGCGCGATCACCGTCCCCGTCGCCAAGGAGCAGGTGAAGGACGCGCCGGGCGTGCAGACCTCCGGCGACCACATGTCGGACCGCGAGCAGGAAGCGCTCTACCGGCACTACGGGATGATCCCGCGGGCCAAGACCGGTGAGCACGACCGGCTCGGCGGTGACGCGGCCGAGGTCACGCTCTCGGAGGAGAAGCTCGACGTCGGCAAGCGCAGCGTCGAGACGGGCCGGGTGCGGCTGGTCAAGCACACGGTCACCGAGGAGCAGAACATCTCCGTGCCGGTGACGCACGAGGAGGTCCGCGTGGTCCGCGAGCCCGCGGAAGGCAACGCGGGCAAGCCGTTCGCCGACGAACAGGCGGAGGTCACCCTGCACCGCGAGGAACCGGTGGTGCGCAAGCACACGGAGGCCGTGGAGCGCGTCCGGCTGGAGAAGGACGCGGTCACCGAGCAGAAGGACGTCAAGGGCCAGGTGCGCAAGGAACGCGCCGAGGTCGAACGCGACTCCGAGCGCTAGTAGAGGCCGTCCAGCACGTCCGCGTAGCGCTTCTCGATCTCCCGGCGGCGCGGCTTCAGCGACGCGGTCAGCAGCCCGTCCTCGACGCTGAAGTCGTGCTCCAGCACGGCGAAGCGCTTGATCGTCTCGTGCCGGGCGAGCTGGGCGTTGACGGACTTGATCGCCTGGGAGACCTCGGACTCCGCGTCGGACAGGCCCGACGCGGTGTCCGGGTCCAGCGTCACCAGCGCCACGCAGTACTTGCGGCGGTCGCCGTGCACGATGACGTTGCTGATGTACGGCGAGGCCGCGTTGATCATGCTCTCGACCCGCGCCGGCGCCACGTACTTGCCGCCCGAGGTCTTGATCAGCTCCTTCTTGCGGTCGGTGATCTTCAACCGGCCCGCGTCGTCGAGCTCGCCGATGTCGCCGGTGTGCAGCCAGCCGTCGACCACCGCCTCGGCGGTCGCGTCCGGGCGGTTGTGGTAGCCGCGCATGACGCCGGGGCCGCGCAGCAGCACCTCGCCGTCGTCCGCGATCTTGACCTCCATGCCGGGGATCGGCCGGCCGACCGTGCCGATCTTGATCATGCCCGGGCGGTTGAAGAACGAGCCCGCGGACGACTCGGTGAGGCCGTAACCCTCGAGGATCGTGATGCCGGAGCGCTCGAAGAACTCGGCGATCTCCTTGGCGAGCGGTGCCGAGCCCGACACGAAGTACCGGATGCGGCCGCCCACCCGGTCCCGGAGTTTGCGGTACACCAAGCGATCCGCGAGCCAGCGCGTCGCCGGACCGTGGTCGCGGTCGGCCCATCGGAAGATCTTCTCGGTGAGCCCGCCCTTCTCGCGCGCACCCGCGACGATCCGGCCGTGGATCTTCTCGAAGATGCGCGGCGCGGCGGCGACGATCGTCGGCCGCAGCTCGCCGAGGTTGTCCACGATGCGAGGGACGCTGCCGTCCACCGCGGTCGGCACGCCGGCCGCGATCATCGCCATCGTCAGCACCTTGCCGAACGCGTGCGACAGCGGCAGCCAGAGGAAGTGCAGGTCGGTCGGTTGCAGAATGCCAAGGGACGCAATGGCTTCCGACGTCGTCAGCCAGTTGTCGTGGGTGAGCTCGACGCCTTTGGGCGTGCCGGTCGTGCCCGATGTGTAGATCAACGTCGCCAGGTCGGCGGGCGTGATCTCGTCGATCAACGCGTCGTAGTCGCCGTCTTGCACGGGAACCGCACCGAACCGCAACACCTCGACGTCGGCCGGCATGAGTGCGGCGTGCTCGTCGGTCTCGACGACCACCACGCGGCTGCCGGAGTCGCTGACGATGTGCGCGACCTCCGCGGCGGTGCTGTTCGGGTAGATCGTGGTGGTGGCGCCACCGGCGGCCAGCACGGCGAGGTCGGTGATGATCCACTCAATGCTGGTGCCGCCCATCAGAGCGACCCGATCCCCCTTGCGCAGGCCTTCTTGGCGCAGCCCGAACGCCTCACGCGCGACGCGTTCCTGCAGCTCAGCCCATGTGAGCGACACCCAGCCGCCGTTGTCGCGGTACCGCATCGCCTCGGCGTCGGGCGTGCGGGCGACCCGGTCGCGCAGCAAGCCGGGAATCGAAAGCGCCATTGCTCTCCCCTTCTCTAGAGCGTCGCTCCAGAGCGGTACTCTAACCCGCATGGCCGACCGACGACAGCCCCTCCTGGACGCGGCACTCAAGCTCGTCGAGGAGGGCGGCCTCGACGCCGTGACGATCGCAGCACTGACCGAGCGATCCGGCATGTCGAACGGCAGCATCTACCACCACTTCGGCAGCCGCGCGGGCGTGTTCGCGCAGCTCTACGCCGACAGCTATGCCCGCTGCGTGGCCGCGATGCTGCCCGCCCTGGACTCGGGTTCGGCCTGCTCTTGCGTGCGCGCGCTGACCCTGAACTACCTGGACTGGGTGGCGTCGAACCCCAGCCGCGCCCGTTTCCTGTACGCCGCCCCGGACCACGCCGACCCGTCGGTGAAGCAGGCGGAGTTCGCCCCGGTGCTCACGTGGTTCCTGGCCCGCATGGACGCGGGCGAGCTGCGTTCCGTGCCGCCGTGGGCGCTGGAACCCGTGGTGATGGGACCGGCACACGAGTCGGTGCGCCGGTTCCTGTTGGGAGTCTTCGATCTCGGAGAGGCCCGCGAGCTGATCGCGGACGCCGTCTGGGCCGTCCTGAAGCCCTAGTCCTCCTTGGCGGGCCGCGCCCGGATGACGATGCCGTCACCGAACTCGACGTCGCCGACCTGGTCGAACTGCACCACGGTCCCGGACACCTTGCCCTTGACGACGTTCGTGCCGTGCTCGCCGGTCTGCACGATCTCGAACTCGTCTTCTTCCCCAGTCACGCCTTGATCATCCGTCGCGACCGTCGTTCGTTAGCCATAGAACACCTGTTCGATTATGCTTGCGTTCCATGCGCCAGGGATCACTGTTCGACCTGGAAGCGGAGCCCGCGCTGGCCCCACTGGCCCCGCGCCGCACGCTCTTGAGCGACGGCGCGTGGATCGACGTCCAACCGGGCTGGCTGGCCGGCGCCGACACCCTGTTCGACGAGCTAGTGGCTTCGGTGCCGTGGCGAGCCGAACGCCGCCAGATGTACGACAACGTGGTAGACGTCCCCCGCCTGCTCTGCTTCTACTCCGGCACGCTGCCGTTCGAGGTTCTGACGGCGGCCCGTTCCGCGCTGTCCGCCCACTACCTGCCCGAACTGCACGAACCCTTCACCACCGCGGGCCTCTGCTACTACCGCGACGGCCGCGACAGCGTGGCGTGGCACGGCGACACCATCGGCCGCGGCCAAACCGAGGACACGATGGTCGCGATCCTCTCGATCGGCACACCCCGCGCGTTGTTGCTTCGGCCGCGTGGTGGCGGCGAGACCCACAAGTACGCGCTGGGGCACGGCGACCTGCTCGTGATGGGCGGCTCGTGCCAACGCACGTGGGAGCACGCGATCCCGAAGACCTCGAAGGTGGTCGGCCCGCGCATCAGCATCCAGTTCCGCCCGCACGGAGTCCGTTAGTCGCCCTCGCGCTCCGCGATCCACCGCTCCAGGGCTTCTGCTTTGCCGGTTTCCCCCAAGCGCCGCAGTCCCCTGGCGAGATTGCGAGCCGACAGCAGGGTGTCGGGGTGGTCGTCGCCGAGCGCGTGCCGTCGACGACGGAAGGTGTCCTCGTACAGTTCCTGCGCCTGCTGGTGCTCACCCAGATCCGTCAGCTGGGCGGCGAAGTTCGTGGCCAGCATGAGGGTGTGAGGATGATCGTCACCGAGCACGCGCCGGTGCCGGTGAATGGAGTCCTCGCTCAGCTCCCGCGCCTTCTCGCGCTCACCCAAGATCGACATGCCGTACGCGAGAGCGTGCGCCGACAAGAGAGTCTCGGGATGGTCATCGCCGAGGAGCTTGCGACGTCGACGAAACGTGTCCTCGTTCAACTCACGCGCCTTCTCGTACTCCCCCATCTCCACGAGGTCGGACGCGAGGTTGTGGGCCGACCCGAGCGTGTCGGAGTGGTCGTCGCCGAGAACCTGACGACGTCGTCGCAGAACCTCCTCGTTCAACTCGCGCGCCTTCTGGTGCTCCCCCAGGACCGACAGGTCGATGGCAAGACTGTGTGCGGACAGGAGGGTGTCGGGGTGGTCGTGACCGAGAAGTCGGCGACGTCGTTCGAGCAGCTCCTCGTTCAACTCGCGCGCCTGCACGACCTTCCCGGCCTGCCGGAGGGCGATGCCGAGGTTCGCGCTGTAGGTGAGGTTGACGAGATCATCGGCGCTGCGGTGGTGCCGCTGGAGGTCGCAGGCCCGCTGAGCGTGATCCAGCGCCTGGAGTGGCTGGCCGCGACTGAGCAGATAGATGCACATGAGATCGAGAAGCCAGGCGAGGTCGTCGATGTGAGAACCGAGCTGTGCGGTGCGGTCGGGTGCGGTGGCGGTCAGGACGTGGGGCAGCAGCCGGTGCCAGGTCGGCCAGACACTCGGGTTGTTCCACACGTTGCGGGGAACGGCTTGCAGCACCACGCGCAGAACCGTGGCGGGCCACTCGACGTCTGCCCCGTGGCGGGCTGTGCCGCGCAGCAGAGTGGCGGGGATGCGGTGCAGGAGAACGCTGTCGGTGCCGACACGAGCCAGCGCGCGGTGCTTGAGACGACGCAGGGTCGAGGCGAGCGCGAGCGGGTCGGCGGCGGTGGTGGAGAGCGGCTCCGGCAGCACCATCGGATGATCCGTGAGCAGCGTGAGCGGAACTGGCTCCGGCGCCAGCCAGGCGATCAGGGTGAGCAGCTGCAGCGCGGCCGGATCGCGAGCCGCGAGGGCGTCGAACGCGACCGACCAGGACGCCGCCACCGACAGCCGTCCGTGCGGCGTCTCGTCGTCGGCGGAAGCCTGGTGCAGGAGCTCGGCGGCACGGGTGTCCAGCAGATCCAGGTAGCTGTCCGGGGTGAGCGCGCCATCAGCCAGCAGAGCCGCAGCCTGGTCCAACGCCAGCGGTAGATGGCCGAGCGCCTCCCCGATTCGGCGCGCGTCCGCGTCGCCCAGGCCCGCGACCCGCGCCCGCAACAACGCGGCGGACTCTTCCGGCGCGAACACCGCGACTTCGACCTGGGTGGCCACGCCCTGCCAGTCCGGGCACCGCGAGGTGATCAGCACGCGAGCCGCGCCACCCGGCAGGAACCGCACCAGCGCGTCGGGGTTCTCCGCGTTGTCGAACACGATCAGCGAGCGCGGGCGCTCACGCAGGTACCCCAGCACCCTGGCCAGAGCCACTTCGACCGGCTCGCCCGGCACCGCGAGCCGCAACGCCTGTGCCAGTTCAGCCAGACGTTCCGCGATCAGCTCCGGCCGCTCGGCGGGAACCCACCACACCACGTCGTAGTCCTCGGCATACCGGTGCGCATACTCGATCGCCGTGGTGGTCTTGCCGACCCCGCCCATCGCGTGGATCGCCCGCACCACGGCCGGGCCGTCCCCGGCCAGCGCCGCCCGCAGTTCGGCCAGCAGCAGCTCGCGGCCGGTGAACCCGGCCGGGCGGCCTGGCACGTTCCACACGCGCGTCGCCGCCACACCACCGGAACCGCCCTCGGGACGCGGCAAGTCGGTCAGGGCCTGCAGCACCGCCACTTCGAGATCACCCGGTGACGACACGACGGCCGCAGTCACGCCGCTGTCCTGCAGGCGCTGCCGGAATCCCTCCTGGCGGTCCCCGTACTGAGGATCGCGGAACAGCCCAGCAGGCCCCTCCGCGTCGTCGTCGAGCAGGAACACCAAGCGCGACTTCCCCAGTTCGCCGGCGGCCTCGAACTCCAGCTCGGTGTAGGACAGCTCCGGCCGGTCGCGGACCGGCGAGCCGTACCGGAAGCCGGCGATCAGCACGTAGACGTCCGACCTGGCCACCATGTCACGGCACACGTCGGCCGGAGCTTGGTCGCGTGCGGCGAAGTAGGCCATGTCCACGACCGCGTCGCCCGCGCGGTGCACCGCCGACTCCACTGCCGCCACGAACGAGCGGCTCGCCGGATACTTGCGCAGCTCCGAGGTGTGGCCGATGAACACCCGCCGCGGAACCTCGCGCACCACGCCCCCTCTGCCCGGTCTCACCCCAAATCGTCCGAACGACTCAGAGTGTTGCACTCACGGCGGAGATTCCAAGGACCGAGGAATCAGCGGGACTGACCGGCCGAAGGAACTCAGCAGCAGCACGGACGGGAGGACCAGGCGGTCGGGTTCGCGAGTCATCGCCACCCGACCACCGCAGTCCGAAAAGGACTCAGATCACGTCGACGAACACCGGGTTGGCGTAGAACCAGAGGTCGGCCCACGGGTCCGAGTTCGCGATCTCGTCGATCAGAGGATCGCCCGCAGACGTGAGCCGACGACCGTCACTGCCCCGCAGACGCAGGTAGAACGAGCGCTCGACGTTCTTGAACGTGTGCGTGAAGCGGATCTTGCCCCGCCGCGGCACCTCGAAGGTCTTCGCCACGGAGGTCTCCGGCGCGAGGAACAGGTCGCGGTCCGAGGAAGGACCGGTCACCGGGCCGGAGATCAGGTCGACCTTGGCCAAAACCGGCACAGCACCGGAGAAGTTCGGGCCGGCAGCGCGGTCGATCTCGATGGTGACCTCGACGTCGCCGCCGCGGCGGATGAACGTCCGGCCGCCCAGCGTGACGCCGCGCAGGTCGTCGCGGGAGCGCACGCGCAGTTCCAGGCCGTCGATCAGGCGGCCGTGCACTGTGATCACCTTGCCGGACTGCAGGCCGCGCATGACGTCCACATAGGACCGTGAGCGGGCGCCCACGACGTTCGCGCCGTACTGGCCCGGGAAGAAGTCGCCGTACGTGGTCTGCTTGACGCCCGAGTCGATCGGCGCGCCCTTCGAACCCGTCGTGGCGTAGTCCTGCTTGCCGGGCGTCAGCGTGTCCTCGAAGACCTGGTGCACGTCCGAGTTCGCGGTGATCCACCACGGCCTGCCCTCGGCGAGCAGGGCGTCCCAGAGGCCGCCGACTCGGGCGGTCATCCAGTCGAAGCCGCCGTGCGTGCGGTACGACTCCGCCGGGTAGCCGGGGAACGACTCCGGCAGCGGGGCCGGGGTGTCGTAGTAGCCGCGGGCACGGCCGGGGCCGCCCGCCGCCTTCGAGATGCCCGCCGCCTGGTGACCGGGCGCGCCCTCCATGCCGACCGCGACACCGGGAGCCGCGTCGCGCCAGCCGCGGATCTCGTGCGGGCTGTCCACGCCGCGCCGGGACGGGTGGTTCGCGAACATCAGCGCGATCTCGGTCCGTCCGGAGAGGACCTGGGCCTCCAGGTACCGCAGCGCGGCGAGGGCGATGGGTTCGGCGTTGCCGGCGATGCGGCCGTCGTAGGACAGCTCGAACGCCTTGAGGATGTCGACGGTGTGCTTGCCGGGCGGCATGAACACGGTGGCGTGCTCGGCGCCGGGGATGTTCCACTCGAGGCCCTGGTAGACCAGCACGTCGCGCTGTGAACGGCGGGCGCGCTCGATGTCCGGCGTGACCTGGTCGATCGAGAACTTCTGGTGCGCCGGACCGCCGTGGTCGGTGATCACGACCCAGTCGAGGCCGAACTCGCGGGCCTTCCGGACCTGCTGCTCGATCGTGTACTGGCCGTCGTCGGAGTACTGCGTGTGGATGTGGTGGTCGCCCGCGTACCAGCGGTCACCGCCGCCCCACGGGTTGAGGGGGACGTGGGCTTCGGCCGTGCCCGTGCCGGCGGCCACAGCGCCGACGGCGCCGGCCGCGATGCCCAGGCCCGCGAGGAACTTGCGGCGTTCGACCGACGACGGACGGTCGTCCTCGGGGTCGAGCCAGCTGCCCTCGACCGGCTCTACCTCGTGGTGGTGGTGCGCGTGATCACCGTGCGAGTGATCGTGTGAGTGGGACATGCGCAAGATCTCAACTGGTCGATCTGTCGTGGCAAACGAACAGACAGTGAATCCTCGTACCGGGAAATTCACTCACACGGTGGATTGTCACACCGCCTGCACGGCCAGCAGCGCGAGATCGTCGTGATCGTCCCGGTCCAGCCACTTCAGCACGGCCTCTTCGCAGTGCCGGGCGATGTCCTCCGCCGGCAGCCCCTTGCACTCCTTCAGCACGGCCCGCAGCCGCTGCTCCCCGAACAGCTCCGTGCGGTCGGTGTGCGCGCGAGCCTCGGTGAAGCCGTCGGAGTACAGCAGCAACGTGTCGCCCGGTGCCAGCGTGATCTGCTCGCCGCTGAACCGCACATCGGACAGGATGCCGACGATCGCGCCAGGAGCGCTCACGTCCTGCACCGTGCCGTCCGCGCGCAGGACGAGCGGCGCGGGATGCCCGCCGGAGGCCAGCGACAGCCGCACTCCCCCGGACGCCAGTGGCACCAGCTCGCCGACGACGATCGTGGTGAAGAGCTTCGAACCGGTGGCGCGCAACGAGGTGTTCAGCAGGTGCAGCAGCCGCACCGGGTTCGTCTCGACGAGCGACAGCGCCTGCAGCGACTGCCGAACGCGTCCACTGTGGACCGCGGCTTCCAGACCGTGGCCGCAGACGTCGCCCAGCGCGAACGTCGCCGAGCCGTCCGTGCGCGGATGCACGTCGTAGAAGTCGCCACCGACCAACGCGCGTTGGTGTGCCGGGATGAACACGGAGGCCAAGGACACGCCCCGCACCTCGGGCAACGGCAACGGCAGCAACGCCGAACGCAGGATGTCGATCGTCCGCTGCTGCTCGGTCAGCCGGGACGCGGACTCCAGCGCCACCGCCGCGTGCTTGCCGAACAACCGGACGCGCTCGACGTCGTTCGGCGCGAAGTCCCCGCGTCGCAGCACGACCAGCGCCCCGCCCACACCCAGCGGCACGGCCAGCGCGCAGCCGAAGTCTTCCGGCACTCCCCAGGAACCTTCACCCAAAGAGGTGATCCTGGTCATCGTCGAACCACCCGTCAGCACGTCCGACAGGGTGTTGGCCCGGCGCGGCGTGCGGGACACGGTCGGTTCGCCGCCGCCGCAATGCCACCACTCCAGCCTGTCGCGCGTGGCGGGCACGACGGCGACGCAGTGCTCGCCCAGCAACTCCGCCGCGAGCTGCACGATGGTCCTGAGGGTGTCCTGCCGCGAACTGCCGCCGGCGAGCCGCAGATGGGCGTGATCGAGCGCGGAATCCGTGAAGTACCAGGCACTCCAGCCCTCGCCGAGGTCGTGCTGACGCCCCGCGACGTGCACGTCGAAGCGCTCGCCCAGGCCGAGCCGGGGGAAGCGGTCGGCGGCCGCGGCGTTGCGCACGCGCACGACACCGGCCGGGTCCACGACGAGAACGGCTTCGCGCAGCCCGTCCACCAGGCGCTGCCAGCCGTCGAGGTCGATGCCCACGACGCTGCTCATCCGCTGTTGTCCAGCGCAGTCGGCCGAATCATCACGGCCTCCTGCGGGTAGTTGGCGTGCATCGCGGCATCAAGTTACCTCGCTCCCAACCTAACGTGGCAGGCTTGGCTGCGACCACCGAGGCACGGAGGCTTGGAGTGACCACGGCCAACGAAGAGACGGACGCGACCCTCGATCGGGTTCTCTCGGCGATGAGAGACCTGCGTGACGGCAACTTCCGCCGCAGGTTGGTGGTGCCCGGGAACGGGCCCGTGTCGGCGCTCGCCGACGTGTTCAACGAGATCGCGGAGCGCAACCAGTGGCTCGCCGGTGAGCTGGGCCGGGTCCGGCAGGCCGTCGGCCAGGAGGGCAGGCTCACCGAACGGGTGGCCCCCGCGGGCACCGCCGGCGGCTGGTCGCTGATCGCCGACTCGGTGAACGGCCTGGTAGAGGACCTGATGAGGCCGACCAGCGAGCTGAGCCGGGTGCTCGCCGCGGTCGCCGAGGGTGACCTGACCAAGCGCATGTCGGACCAGACGCTGCGCGGTGAGTTCGCCACGCTCGGCTCGACGGTGAACGGCCTGGTGGACCAGCTGTCGTCCTTTGCGGACGAGGTCACCCGTGTCGCCCGTGAGGTCGGTACGGACGGCCGCCTGGGCGGTCAGGCGAAGGTGCCCGGCGTGGCCGGCACGTGGCGCGACCTGACCGACAACGTCAACTCGATGGCGAACAACCTGACCAACCAGGTCCGCAACATCGCCCAGGTCGCGACCGCGGTGGCGAACGGCGACCTGACCCAGAAGATCACGGTCGACGTCTCCGGCGAGATGCTGGAGCTGAAGAACACGCTGAACACGATGGTCGACCAGCTCTCGTCGTTCGCGGACGAGGTCACCCGTGTCGCCCGCGAGGTCGGCACGGACGGCAAGCTCGGTGGCCAGGCGAAGGTGCCCGGCGTGGCCGGCACCTGGCGCGACCTGACCGACAACGTGAACTTCATGGCGGACAACCTGACGACCCAGGTCCGCAACATCGCGCAGGTCACGACGGCGGTGGCGCTCGGCGACCTGACCCAGAAGATCACCGTCGACGCGCGCGGCGAGATCCTCGAGCTCAAGTCGACGATCAACACGATGGTCGACCAGCTCTCGTCCTTCGCGGACGAGGTCACCCGTGTCGCCCGCGAGGTCGGCTCGGACGGGCGACTGGGCGGTCAGGCGCAGGTCCCGGGCGTCGCGGGCACGTGGCGCGACCTCACCGAGTCGGTGAACGTCATGGCGAACAACCTGACGACCCAGGTCCGCAACATCGCCTCGGTCACCACCGCCATCGCGCGCGGCGACCTGACCCAGAAGATCACGATCGACGCCCGCGGCGAGATCCTCGAGCTCAAGACCACGATCAACACGATGGTCGACCAGCTGTCGAGCTTCGCCGACGAGGCCACGCGTGTCGCCCGAGAGGTCGGCACCGAGGGCCGGCTGGGCGGTCAGGCGCAGGTCCCAGGCGTCGCGGGGACGTGGCGCGACCTGACCGACAACGTCAACTTCATGGCGAACAACCTGACCAACCAGGTCCGCAACATCGCGCACGTCGCGACCGCGGTGGCCAACGGCGACCTGTCGCAGAAGATCACCGTCGACGCACGCGGCGAGATCCTCGAACTCAAGTCCACTTTGAACACGATGGTCGACCAGCTCTCCTCGTTCGCCGAGGAGGTCACGCGTGTCGCCCGTGAGGTCGGTACGGACGGCCGCCTGGGCGGTCAGGCCCGCGTGCAGGGCGTCGCCGGCACGTGGAAGGACCTGACCGACAACGTCAACCTGATGGCGGACAACCTGACCAACCAGGTCCGCAACATCGCCGCCGTCGCCACCGCGGTCGCGAACGGCGACCTCTCGAAGAAGATCACCGTCGACGCGTCCGGTGAGGTCGCGGCCCTCGCCGAGACCCTGAACGGCATGGTCGACACGCTGCGCGCGTTCGGCGACGAGGTCACCCGTGTCGCCCGCGAGGTCGGCACCGAGGGCATCCTCGGCGGTCAGGCGCGCGTCTCCGGCGTGGCTGGCACGTGGAAGGACCTCACCGACTCGGTGAACTTCATGGCGGACAACCTGACCAACCAGGTCCGCAACATCGCCCAGGTCACCACGGCCGTCGCACAGGGCGACCTGACGAAGAAGATCGACGTCTCGGCCCGCGGCGAGATCCTCGAGCTCAAGACCACGATCAACACGATGGTCGACCAGCTCTCGTCGTTCGCCGACGAGGTCACCCGTGTCGCCCGCGAGGTCGGCACCGAGGGCAAGCTCGGCGGCCAGGCCGAGGTCGACGGCGTCGCCGGCACGTGGTCGAAGCTGACCGACAACGTGAACCAGCTCGCCTCGAACCTGACCACCCAGGTCCGCGCCATCGCCGCCGTCGCCACCGCCGTGACCGCGGGCGACCTGACCAGGCAGATCACCGTCGACGCGTCCGGCGAGCTCGCCGAGCTCAAGGACAACGTCAACCAGATGATCGCGAACCTGAAAGAGACCACCCGCGCGAACCGCGAGCAGTACTGGCTGAAGACCAACCTGGCCCGCCTGTCCGGCCTGATGCAGGGCCACCGCGATCTCCGCGCGCTGGCGTCGTTGATCATGAGCGAGCTGACGCCGCTGGTCAGCGCCCACCACGGCGCGTTCTTCCAGATCCAGGAGGACGACGACTCCAAGCAGACCCTGGAGCTCACCGCCACCTACGGCTTCCGCCTGGACTCCGCCCGCGCGACCCGCGTGACGGTCGGCGAGACCCTGGTCGGCCAGGCCGCGCTGGAGAAGAAGACCATCCTGGTCAGCCACGTCCCCGGCGGCTACCTGACCGTCTCGTCCGCCCTGGGCGAGTCGGCGCCGGTCAACCTGGTGATCCTCCCGATCCTGTTCCAGGGCGAGACCCTGGGCGCGATCGAGCTGGCCTCCCTGAACGAGTTCACCGACGTCCACCTGGACCTCCTGGACCAGCTCAAGGAGGCCATCGGCGTCAACGTGAACACGATGCTGGCCAACTCCCGCACCGACGCCCTGCTGGTCGAGTCCCAGCGCCTCACGACCGAGCTGCGCGCCGGTTCCGAAGAGCTCGAAGACCGCGCCCGGCAGCTCCAGACCGCGTCGAAGTACAAGTCCGAGTTCATGGCGAACATGTCCCACGAGCTCCGCACGCCACTGAATTCGTTGCTGATCCTGGCGAAGCTGCTGGCCGACAACCTCGACGGCAACCTCAACGCCAAGCAGGTCGAGTTCGCCCGCACGATCCACTCGTCCGGTTCGGATCTGCTGCAGCTGATCAACGACATCCTCGACCTCACCAAGGTCGAGGCCGGCCACATGACGCTGCACGAGGACCCGGTCCGCCTGGACGAGCTGGTCCGCTACGTCGAAACCCTTTGTTTGCCTTTGACCGCCGAGAAGAACCTCGAGTTCTCCGTCCGCGTCGACCCGAACGTGCCGGAGACCCTCCGCACCGACGAGCACCGCCTCCAGCAGATCCTGCGCAACCTGCTGTCCAACGCCGTCAAGTTCACCCACGACGGCGGCATCCGCCTGCACGTGCGCATGGACGACCCGTCCACCGTCGCCTTCGACGTGCACGACACGGGCATCGGCATCCCGGCCGAGAAACTGGCAGTCATCTTCGAGGCGTTCCAACAGGCCGACGGCACCACCTCCCGCAAGTACGGCGGCACGGGCCTGGGCCTCTCCATCAGCCGTGAACTGGCCCAACTGCTCAACGGCGCTCTGCGCGTGAGGTCCGAACCGGGCATCGGCTCGACGTTCACCCTCTGCCTACCCCTCGGCAAGGTCGTCACGGACGCCGTCGTCCTGCCCGAACCGACCCCGATCGTCACCCCGGCACCGGTGCTCGCCGCCTCCGGCTCGATGCGCTTCCACGGCGAAAAGGTCCTGGTCGTCGACGACGACCTGCGCAACGTCTTCGCCCTGACCAGCGTCTTGGAGCTGCACGGCCTGGAAGCCATCTACGCCGACAACGGCATCACGGGCGTCCGGGCTCTCGAACAGTACGACGACGTGGCCATCGTCCTGATGGACATCATGATGCCGGAGCTGGACGGCAACGCGACGATCTCGGCGATCCGGGCGATGGAGCGCTACGCGGACCTGCCGGTCATCGCCGTGACGGCGAAGGCCATGAAGGGCGACCGGGAGAAGTCACTGGCGTCCGGGGCCACCGACTACGTCACGAAGCCCGTGGACACCGAGCACCTGATCAGGCTGATCGCCTACTACCTGGGGGTGTCCGCGGAGGCCTGACAACGCGCCCGCACCGCCCCTTCCGCACGGCGACGGCGACGTGTCGTGCCGGCCAGCCACCCTCGCGAGGTGACGTCAGGCAAGCCAGGCGACCCCTCCGCTGGAACAGGCGCCGGCCCTCGCAAGCCGACCGCCCCCGGAACAAGCTCGCCACCGCAAGCCAACCGCCCGCACGGCACAGGTCAGCCAATCCGCGAACGCGACCCGATTCAGGCCGCCGGCCGCCCTCAGCGAGCCGACTCCACCGCCTCGGCCACCGCAGCGTCCACCGACTCGTGCAAGCTCAAAACCTCAGCCACGTCAGCCAACTCGAACAACCGCCGAACCGGTGCCTGAGTGGCCGCGATCCGCAACTGCCCCCCGGCATCGGCGAGCTTCCGATGCCACTCCAGCACCAGCGCCAACCCGGTCGAGTCCATGAACGCCAACCCGGCCAAATCCAGCACGGCGTGCGCCCCCGTCACGTCCGCGTCAAGACGCGCGGACAGCAAGGGGACGGTGTCGATGTCCAGCTCACCGGCGACGGCGAGCACTCGCCATCCCCGCTGGACCTCGCTGCCGACGTTGAGCTCCATCGTCGCCGTTCCTTCCGCCACGCCCGACTCGTGCGACCCAAATCGTGCAGCACGACGTCCGAGCATGCGACCACCGGGGGGCTGAAAGATCCGGACGCCCCGCCGGATGTGCGACGATGCGCCTTGTGTTGAACGACCCACTGGCAGAGGTGCAGGTGACCCTGACCGCCGAGGGCGGGTCGTGCGCTCGTGCACGTCAGGTGGTCCGTGACGCCGCTTCGTCGTGGGGGTTGTCCGAGGACCTCAGCGACGACGCGCAGCTCGTGGTGACGGAGCTCGTGTCGAACGGGATCGACCACGGTGAGGGCCTGATCACACTGACGGTGAGCAGGCGGGAGAGCGGCATGCTCGTCGAGGTGCGCGACGAGTCCACCAAGCCGCCTCTGTTGCGGCCGGTGGACCCGAGTTCGGCGCGGGGACGGGGAATGCAGCTCGTTCAGGCGTTGAGCGTGCGTTGGGGCACGACACCGGACACCAGGGGCAAGGTGGTGTGGGCCGAGCTGGCTACTTAGCCGGCCAGGCGCGACGCCAGGAGGCGCTTGCCCTGTTCGGCGCCCTTGCGGCTGTCGGTCTGGGCCTTCTTGAAGAACTCCGCGAGCTCGCCGTCGCCAGCGCGCTCGGCGTCGGCGATGTAGCTCTCCAGCCGCAGCACGTTGTCGAGACACGCCTCGGTGAACCAGAGGATGTTGTAGTCCTTGTCCTTCGTGCCCGTGATCTGACCGGACTCCGTGGTCGACACGGTTCCTCCTCGAAATGATCAGGGATTTTGCGGTCACGGAACGTGTACCCGGCGTGGCCTGGCGAAAACCGTCTCGGCTTGTGGTCGTCACCGGCAGGCGCGTACGGTCAGTGCGGACGGGAGAGTCCTACATGAACCAAATTCGACACACGACGACCTACGTCCAGTCCATACCGATCGTCGCTCTCACCGGCGAGATCGACATGATGTCCTCCGCACCTGTGACGAGCAGGCTCGCCGCGCTGCTCGACCGCAAGCCACCGGCATTGGTCGTCGACCTCAGAGACGTGCGTTTCTTCGGGTCTGAAGGCATTCGCGCGCTCGTGGAGACTCAAGCTCAGGCCGACGAGCTCGGCATCAAGTTCGGCGTCGTCAGCGACACCAGAGTTGTGTTGCGCCCCTTGGAGATGACGGCCGTCGACCAGTTGCTGCTGTTGTTCAACGACGTCGACGACGCCGTCACCGCGCTACGCGGCTGACTCACGCCGCGCGCGCGACCGTTCCACGAGATCCAGCAACAGACCTTCCTTGGTCGACCACGGCGAGATGTCCACGACGTCATGTCCGGTGACGCGCATCAACGCCTCCGCGACCACCGCGCCCGCCAACGACTGCCGGGCCCGGTGCCGCGAAATCCCCGGCAGTTCGGCACGTTCGCGCACCGACAGCTTCGCCAGCCGCGGGATCCACTTCTCCAGGTCCTTGATCTTCAACTGCCGTGCCGCGTACGTGCCCGTGCGCACGCCGGCGAGGCGGGCGAGTTGCTCGAACACCTTGGAGCAACCGATCGCGCGAGCGCTCTCATCACCCAGGAAGACCTCGGCGAGCTGGTCGTGCACCTCGGCTCGCATGTCCTGCACGCTCAGGCCGGTGCGGGTCAAAGTCCTCGCTCCCAGGGGCAACGAGATCGTCCGCTCGGGTTCGGCACCGGCGCCGGCAGCCAGCTCGACGGTGCCGCCTCCCACGTCCAGCACGACGATCGGGCCGGCGCTCCAGCCGAACCAGTGTCGTGCCGCGGTGTACGAATAGCGCGCTTCTTCCTTGCCGGACAACACCTTCAGCTCGACGCCGGTGCGTCTCAGCACCTTGCGCATCACCTCGTCGGCGTTCGCGCTGTCCCGCACGGACGAGGTGGCGAACGGGAGGAAGGGCGTGTCGCCGGCCTTCTTGCGCGCCGCCATCACGGCGGAGCACAACGACTCGACGCCGGCCCGGCTGATGGCTCCGTCGGAGTCCAGCTCCCGGTCCAGCCGCAACCGGACCTTGTGAGACACCAGCGGACGCGTGAGGTCACGTTCCACGACCACCAGGTGTGCGCTGAAGCACCCGACGTCCAGGACACCGACCGACATCCGCTTCCTGCCTCCTGTTCGAGTTCCCTTTACCTCATCGGTCCCCCATTGTGGGAGTCTGAGCACCCGATCAGGGCATCTTGGGCAAATGAGATGCGTTACAGTGCCCCGATGTCCCTGGCAGAGATCCCTTCCCGGCTCGAAGACGCCCTGAAATCGGCGAATCGCGGCGTGGTCGTGCTGGCCGTCGGCGGTATCTCTTCGGACGTGGCCAAACAATCGTGGCTCTCCGCCTCCGTCTCCACGCTTTCCTCGACGGTGCCGTCCACGTCCGCGACGGCCTGGCTGACCGCGCTGACCGGCGTGCCGGCGGATGTGCACCGCGTGCCGGGAATGGTGTACCGCAACGGATCCGGCCTCGTGCACGCGATCAACGGCACACCTCCGATCCCGGATCTGCCGACCGTTCTGGAACGGCACGGCGCCACGGTGCTGGCACGCGAACTCGACCTGCTCGAAGGCACCTGGGCACAGGCGCTCCTGCGCGGGACCAACCGGATACCCGCGCCGCCCCGGCACAAACTCACCGCACAGGCCGAAGATCCGCCGCTGCTCATCGCCAACGTCGTGGCGGACCTCGACAAGGCGCTGCCCGATCACAGCTTCGTGTGGACCTACATCAACATCGACGACCACGTGCACCAGCACGGTTACGACGAGTCGGTGCACGAGGCCATGCTCCGTCTCGACGCGCACGCATCCCGTTGGGCGGCACAGGGTTGGACCGTTGTGGCGCATTCCGACCACGGCCAGGTCCCGGTCGATCCCGATCCGGGCCTCGTCGAAGCCTGGGACGCGATCGTGCGCGAGGAGTGCGTGATCCCGTCCGGCGGCGCCGGGCGGACGCGCTGGCTCTACCCGAAGCCGGACCGGATGGAAGCCGTTTTCGACCGCGTGGCAACGACTCTGGGCGACGCGGCGACCGTCCACCACGCGACGGATCTGGGTCTGCCCCAGCCGGAGGCCGGTCCGGTCGTGGCGGTGGCGGCGTCACCGAGATTCCCGATCCCCGACCCTTCCAGGAAGTTCGAGCACGGGGGCCTCAGCAGGGACGAGATCGACGTTCCCTACGCGGTCTGGCAGACCGTACAGTGAGCGGGTGCGCGTCGAATTCTCGAACTCCATAAGGGAAATCGATTCTGCCGATTGGGATTCGGTGGTCCGCGCGAGCGGCGCACCGGTGTTCTACGAGCACGCGTACATCAGTGCGTACGAGCAGGCGCCGCTGACGAACGCGGACTACTCCGGGGTTTTCGTGGTGCGGGACGGCGAAAAGCCGGTCGCCGTGCTGCCCGTCTACCTCCAGAAGGCTGCGAACCCGTTGCGCCGCCTGCACGAGGTGCACCCGGAGGCGGTCGGCCAGCCGGTGCTGCTGAGCCACGTCTGGCACTGCTACGACGCGCACGTGCCGGCCACCGCGGACGTCGTGCCGAGGCTGCTGGACGCCCTGACGCGCGCAGCGTCGATCTTCGAGGCGCGCTGGTGGGGGTTCGTGAACGTCGAGCGCGGCAACGCCCTTTCGCGGGAACTGGCGGCGGCCGGCCTGCCCGCACGTCACCTGACCGACAGGTGGACCACCGAGCTCACCACGTGGGAGCGCTATCTGGCGGGGCTGGGCATCCGCGCCAGAGCGAACCTGCGGCGCAACGAGCGAAGATCGCGGGAAGCGGGCGTCACGATCGAGGTCCTCCAGGTGGAGCACGCCGATCTCGACGAGATCTCCTTGCTGTGCACCAAAACGGCGATGCGCTTCGACACCAGCGGTTTCTACCCCGGCAGCACCTTCACCAAGTTCGTGACAGCGCTCGGCAACCTCGTGCACGTGATCGAGGTCCGGCAGCACGGCAGGCTCGTCGCCGCCGGCGTGTGCCTCGCCGACGCCACCCGCTTCCACACCTGGACGTGCGGCATCGACTACGCCGTCGACGGCCGCTACAGCCCGTACGGCGTGCTGTTCGCCGAGTCCGTCAAGCTCGCGATCCGGCTGGGCAAGACCACGCTCGAAGGCGGCCGCGGCAACGACGATTTCAAGCGCCGGTACGGCCTGACCCCGCGCCATCTCGACGCCGTCCTCATTCGCACCTGAGCACCGAATTGTTCACAAGGATGAACAATTCGTTTTACAACGTCGGAATCGTGCGAGTTCACGTATCTGATCCGACCTTTAGGCCGGTCAGCGGCCTGCAGCAGCCATAAGAATCAATTTTTGACTTCCCTTTACAGACCTTGATCGGATCTGGCAGGGTGTCGCCGGGCGCAAGGACACGAAAGGGACTGGACGGTCTCGTGAATCTGTCTCGACGCACCCTTCTGGCGTCAGCCGCGGCCACTCCTCTGCTCACCGGAGCCGGTGTGGCCATCGGTGCCGGGGAGGCCGCGGCCTCCCCCGCCAAGCTCCGCGGCGCGCTCGACTACGGCCTCAGCAAGCTGAAGGCGGTCGCACCGGGCATCACGTCGTTCCCGGAGATCACCCGGTTCGAGAAGTGGACCTACGTCGCCGACGGCGGCTGGATCGGCGGTTTCTGGCCGGGCACGCTGTGGCTCGCGCACCTCGACAGCGGCGACGCCCAGTTCCGCGCGCTGGCCGAGGCCGCGAACGACCGGCTGGCGCCGCGCCGGCTGGAACCCCGCGACCACGACCTCGGGTTCCTCTTCTACCCGTCGTGGGTCACCGCGTACCGGCTCACCGGCGACACCAAGTGGCGTGACGGCGCGATCGACGCGGCGAACACGCTGATCCAGCGCTGGAACGCCACCGGCAAGTTCATCCGCGCGTGGGGCCGGCTCGGCACCCCCGGCAACGCGGGCCGCGTCATCATCGACACGATGATGAACCTGGACCTGCTCGCGTTCGCCACCGAGCAGACCGGCGACCGCAAGTTCCTCGACATCGCGATCGCCCACGCCAGAACAACTCAGACGCACTTCCTGCGCGCCGACGGCTCGACCCCGCACGTGTTCGACTTCAACCCGGACACCGGCGCGGCGATCGGCCCGAACACCGTGCAGGGCTACAGCCCGACCTCGTGCTGGGCGCGCGGCCAGTCGTGGGGCATCTACGGCTTCACGACGATGTACCGCCGCACGGGCCTGCGCGAGTTCCGCGACACGGCCCGCAAGATGGCGGACTTCGCGCTGTCGGCGCTCACCCCGGACAGCGTGCCGGTGTGGGACTACCGCTCCCCGTTGGGCGCCAACGACATCAAGGACTCGTCGGCGGGCGCGATCCTCGCCTGCGGTCTGCTCGACCTGGCCAAGGTCACCGGCTCCGACCGCTACCGCGAGCGGGCGCTGAAGATCCTCGACGGCCTGGTCGGCACCTGCCTCACCACGAAGTCGACGCGGGCCGAGGCGATCATGGCCCGCGGCACCCGCAACCGCCCGTCCGAGGACGGCGTCGAGATCTCGCTGCCGTACGGCGACTACTACCTGTTCGAGGCGATCCTGCGGGTGCTCAAGCCCGCGCAGATCAGCAAGGCCATCGGCCTGTAGTCACTACTTCTCGATCACCTTCGCCGTCGGGCCGTTCGTCCAGGTCGCTTCCAACCTGGACAACCGCCCGGCGGCGTTGCGGAAGTTCACCACCAGCGGCCCGCCGGGCTGCTCCACCGCCACCGACCACCCGTCGGCCGGAGTCGCCGACAGCGCCTCCACCCCCGACGGGCGGTAGCGCACGAGCACGTCACCACCCCGCAGGTGGAAGGCGTGGACGTAAGAACCGTCCGACTGCCATTCCCCCTCCGGAAGTTGAGCCGAGGTGGGCCGCGCATCCGTACTACTGGGAGGAGCCGGAACAGACGAGCTGACCACAGGAGGCCTGGTGGACGAGGGCGTGACAGGCGGCGAGCTGATCGAGGTGCTGCTCGGCGGCACCGGGACGCTGATCGACGTGACGGTCGGCATCGGCAACACACCTGGGCCCGCTGTGGAGTCCACTGCCGCGACCGGCGCGGGTTCCATCGCCGAGCGGATGCCGAACCAGGACAGGCCGACGGCCGCCGCGGTCACCACCGCCCAGGCGACCAGGTATCCGATCGACCGTCTCACTGCGACGACCCTCCCCTAGCATGGCATCGGTACTGCTGGTCGAAGACGACCCCGTGGTGCGAGCGGCGATCACACGCGCTCTCACCGGACAGGGCCACATGGTGCACGGTGTCGCGCTCGCGATCGAGGCTTTGCGCGAAGTCACCGCCAACTCCTACGACGTCGTGGTGCTCGACCTCGGGCTTCCCGACCTCGACGGCGGCGACGCGCTGCGGATGATCCGAGGCGTCACGAACACTCCCGTGGTGATCGCCACCGCCCGCGACGACGAGCAGGAGATCATCCGCCTGCTCAACGCCGGCGCGGACGACTACCTCGTCAAGCCGTTCTCCAGCGAGCACCTCGAAGCACGGCTGCAGGCCGTGCTCAGGAGGGCTCGCGACAACAAGCAGCTCGTGATCGGCGGGCTGGAGATCGACGTGAACTTGCGCCGCGCCACTGTGGACGGACGCGAGCTCTCGTTGACGCACAAGGAGTTCGAGCTGCTCTCCTACCTCGCGGCGCGCTCCGGCGAGGTGGTTCCGCGCGCCGAGATCCTCGCCAACCTGTGGCCGTCCACCCGCGACGACCAGACGCTCGACGTCCACCTGTCGTGGTTGCGGCGCAAGCTCGGCGAACGGGCCGCGCAGCCGCGCTATCTGCACACGGTGCGCGGAGTCGGCGTGCGTCTGGTCGCACCGAGATGAGGCGGTCATTGGTGCTGGTCGCTCTCGCGGCGACCAGCCTGGTGGCGTTCGCCTTCCTCATCCCACTCGCTCTCGTCGTCAAGAGCACGGCGTACGAGCGCGCACTCGGCGAGGCCGAGAAGCAGGCCAGCGCGCTCATCCCGGCGCTGGTGATCACCAAGAAGGCCGCGGACATCCGGCAGGCGATCAGGAGCACCCCGTACGGCGTGCAGCAGCGGATGGCCGTGCACACCGGCGTCCCGGCCGGCACCGTCGGCACCTCTCACATCACCGCGGCCGACCTCGAGGAGGCCCGAAAGCTCGCGACGGCGTCCACGGTCGAGCGGCCTGATGGCATCTCCTATCTCCAGCCGCTGGCCACCAGTGCCAACGGGATCGTGATCATCGAGGCGTTCGTACCGCGCGAACAGCTGACCCACGGCGTCATCGGCACGTGGTGGGCGCTGGCGGGTGTCGCGATCGGACTGGTCGCGGGCTCCGTCCTCGTCGCCGACCGGCTCGGCGCGCGGGCCGTCAAAGCCACTCGCGTGCTCGCCGAAGGCGCCAGGAGAATGGGCCAGGGCGACCTTTCCGCGCGCGTTCCCGTCAAAGGACCGCCCGAGCTCAAGGAGGTCGGCGCCGCGTTCAACGCCATGGCCGAACGCGTCCGCCACCTCCTCGCCGCCGAACGAGAGGTGGTCGCCGACCTCTCGCACCGCCTCAGAACACCTCTCACGGCCCTTCTCCTGGACGCGGACACGCTCGGCAGGGGTCCTGGCGCGGACCGCGTCCGAGAGGCCGTCCAGGGCCTCGAGAGGGAGGTCGACGAGATCATCAAGGCCGCCCGTTCCGGCCTCGAGCCCGAGAACGCCACCACCGACGCCTCGGGTGTCGTGCGCGAACGCCTCGTGTTCTGGTCCGCTTTGGCCGACGACCAGGAACGGCCGTGGACGGTCCGCGGCGCCGACAAACCCGCCCACGTGCCGCTCGCCCGCAACGACCTCGCCGCCGCGCTGGACGCGTTGCTGGGCAACGTTTTCCGGTACACGCCCGAAGGCACGCGGTTCGCCGTGACGCTGGTGCACCAGGCCGACCTGGTGGCGCTCGTCGTCGAGGACGCGGGGCCGGGCATCGAGAACGCCGAACGCGCGTTGCAGCGCGGCGCCAGCGGTGGTGGTTCCACCGGGCTGGGGCTCGACATCGCCCGCCGCGTCGCGGAAAGCACGGGAGGTTCGCTCCACGTGGACCGCGGGCCGCTGGGTGGGGCTCGCGTGCAATTGAGGCTCCGAAGGCACTAGGGACTGCTTCCCGGGCCCTTGTGGGGCCGGAAAAAGAACACCGCCGGCGGCGCGGACCGTGGGACGGGTCCGAACGCCGCCGGCGGGCACCGGCCGGCTGCGCCGCACCGCTGCCGCACCACCGAGTTCCGAGCAGGAGGGTGGAACCCGATGAGCAGTGCGCGCTTGCCTTCCCACACCGGTGTAACGAGGTGGATCAGCCGGGGCTCTCGGCGCCAGGTGTGGGGACCGGCGTATTCAGGTGGTCCTTTTTGATCACTTCCGTGATCTGTCACGAAGTTAGCCGACCGCAACCGGTCGCCAATCCACCGTTCAGCCGATTAATCCGTTTTAAATATATTTAAGTTCGCCCGGTCGGCTGTCCACCGGTTAAGGATATTTAAGATAACGTCTCGGCCACGCCGCCATCATCCCCCGAAATGAAAGGCGCCTCATGCTCAGTGCGATGGCAGCTACGGGCTTGGCACTGTCTCTCCTCGTCGCCCCCGAGGCGCCGAGTGCCGCGGATGTCCCTCCCGGCAAAATCACGGTCGACGTCGTCACGGTGAACGGTTCCGGCTGCCCCGCCGGAACAGCCGCGGTAGCGGTCTCCGACGACAACACGGCATTCACGGTCACCTACAGCGACTACACCGCGCAGGCCGGTGCCGGTTCGACGCCGACGCAGTTCCGCAAGAACTGCCAGCTGAACCTGCGTGTGCACTACCCGCAGGGCTTCACCTACGGCATCCAGAAGGCGGACTACCGCGGGTTCGCCTACTTACCCAGAGGCGCGAAGGGCATGCAACGCGCCAGCTACTACTTCTCCGGCTCGTCGAACACGGGTACGAGCACGCACAACATCGCCAGCCCCAAGAACGACAACTGGCAGTTCACCGACCAGAAGGACGTCGCGGAGATCGTCTTCGCGCCGTGCGGCATGGTGCGCCACCTCAACGTCAACACCGAGGTCCGGGTGACCGCGAACTCGGCGAACCAGGCGGCCTTCGTGTCCATGGACTCGACCGACGGCAGCTTCAACACCCGCTACCAGTTCGCCTGGAAGCGATGCTGACCGAAAATGATCACGGAGTGCGCCCGGCGTTCTACTCAGAGTGAGCGCCGGGCCTCTTCGTCGTGACCCGGACGTGACTTTTGACGGGTGAGTCAACCAGGCCATTGCTTCCCGCGTATACCCATGTAGATTCCCGCACACCGCGACGGCCATTCGGGTGACCGTCGCTGGATCGCGCGCCGCACGCGAACGGAGGCTGCATGCCGGTGAACGCTCAGACCGCACAGGTGGACGACCTGACACTCATCGCGTTGCCCACCGCGGTGAACTGCGCGGATCTGTTCGTGCGCTTCACACTCGGCGAGTGGCGACTGCGCAACATGATCGACGACTGTTCCAGCGTCGCGTGTGCGCTCGTAGAGGCAGCCATCGAGTCCGCTGATCCCAAGACCAGCCGGCTCATCACGCTGCGGTTGCGACTGAGCGGCGACTACCTCGTGGTCGAGCTCGAAGCCGCCCGGTTCGTGATGCCGCCGACCTCCCCAGACCTGCGCACCGGCGAGCTGCAGCTCGGTGGCGGCGTGAAGCTCATCTGGTGCGAGCTCCCGCTGCCCACCGGTGTGAACGCGAACGCCGTGCCGCTGCCCCGGCGGGAGAAGCGCCGCTCCCCCGCCGCCGAGGCGCTGGGCGACGAGCCGGACGTCGATCCCGAGCTCATCCAGCGCATCCTGTTCGGCCTCGGTGGCTCGATGGGCAACGGCTCCCAGAGGTAGACGCAGAGGTAAACCGCTCTAGTTCGAGTTTCACCCACAAGGGCGCGTCCATCTGTGGACGCGCCCTTGTTGTGTGTGCGCGTTCTCACCTGTGGACACTTCACCAATTGAGTTCCGCATCTCAGACTGCCGTTACTCCGTTCGAGGCGTGTTACATTCGGCCGACGCCTGGAGCATTAGGTTTCTGAATAGCGTTCTTGCGGTACGGGTGGAAATTGACCGACGCAGGTCCGAACTCGCCCAATAGTGCGGTAACCGATCGACCACTAATGGTGACAAATGGTCGATGCGCATTGACCTCGGCTAACGCCCGGCAATGTTGCTCTGGTTGGCGGACGTTCGTTAACACCCTTTCCGATACGGTCTCGTACCACGCCGCCCGACATGTCCTGCACATTCGGAAAGGTGTCCCATGATTAGCACGTTGGCTGCGGCCGGCTTGGCTCTGTCCACCATCATCATTCCCCCGGTCGCGGATCCGCCCCCGACGGGCCAGATCACCATCGACGTCGTCACGGTCAACGGCTCCGGCTGCAAGATCGGCACAGCGGCCATCGCCGTCTCCCCGGACAACAAGGCGTTCACGGTCACCTACAGCGACTACATGGCCCAGGTCGGCCCGCAGGCGAAGCCGACCGATTTCCGCAAGAACTGCCAGCTGAACCTCAAAGTCAACGTGCCGGGCGGATTCACCTACGGAATCGCGCAGGCGGACTACAGAGGATTCGCCCACCTGGAAAGGGGCTCCAAGGGCAGCATGAAAGCGAGCTACTACTTCCAGGGCATGTCGGACACCGACGCGCGTTCCAAGACCTGGAACGGGACGCTGAGCGACGACTGGCAGGTGACGCACAAGACCGACGTCGCGTCCATCATCTACCACCCCTGTGGAGCCAAGCGGAACTTCAACATCAACACCGAGCTGCGCGTGGACAAGGGGACCTCCGACCCGAAGAAGACGAGCTTCATGGCGATGGACTCGACCGACGGCTCGATCGAGACCATCTACCACTTCGCGTGGAAGAAGTGTCCGAAGCTGTAGCCCTCGACAGCTTGCGTACAGCAATTCCACAGCTCGGGTGAATCAGTCACACAGCAAGGCCGCCGGGCCCCTTGGTCTCCCTCCAAACGAGACCAAGGGGCCTTCTGCTGTTCCACGCATCTCGACAGGCTCGTTTCGCGACATCAACTAGGTGTTTCCCCAGGATCGATCTGGGACAAGTAATCGTCATGTTCTTCGTGTGCCCGAACACACCCGTTGTGTCGGCGAGAGATGGTCAAGTAGCCTTTCTTCCACCGCCGCTGTAAACCTTTACCCACAGGCATCAATGCGTTCCCCCTCTTGAGTGGACGTGCATCCGAATGAGTATTTCCGCGGCGCCTGCGCGGCAGCGCACCAGGAACATGTCGCTGCTCACCGCGGCCCAGACGCTCTACCAGTGCTGCATCAGCGTCGATCTCACCCTGACCGGAATCGTCGGGCTAACCCTTGCGCCCTCACCCGCACTCGCCACCATCCCGTTCGCGCTGATCAGCATCGGCTCGTGGCTGACCACCTACCCCGCGTCGGCGTTCATGCGCAGGCACGGCAGGCGCGCGGGTTTCACCCTCGGCTCGCTCGCGGCGGTCGTCGGCGGCCTCATCTCGGTGCTCGCCGTGACGCTGCAGAGCTTTCCGCTGTTCTGCGCGGGTGTGGCGTGCATCGGCGTGTTCCAGGCGTTCGCCGGTTACTACCGCTACACCGCCGCCGACATCTCCCCCGCCGACCAGCGCGCCAGGGCCATCTCGACGGTGCTCAGCGGCGGCATCCTCGCCGCGGTCGCGGGCCCGTTCCTCGCGACCGCCGTGAAGGACGTGCTGCCGGTGGTGTTCGCCGGCTCGTACGCCCTGGTCACGGCACTCGGCCTGGCCTCGACCGCGGTCGTCGCGCTGATGACCGTCGACCACGTCGAGAAGGCTCAAGAGCAGGCCGTCCCATCAGGCACTCCGCGCACCCTCAAGGAGATCGCCAGGCAGCCGATCTTCCTGGCCGGCGTCGCCGGTGCCGGGGCGGGTTACTTCACGATGACGCTGGCCATGACCGCGGCCCCGCTCGCCGTGTCCGGGTCGGGGCATTCCGTCCACGAGGCGGCGACGGTCATCCAGTGGCACATGGTCGGCATGTACGCGACGGCGTTCATCTCGGGTCGGCTCGCCGCCCGGATCGGTGCGGCGCAAACGGTTCTGGCCGGCGTCGTCGTCAACGCGGCGGGCGCGCTGATCGCGTTGAGCGGCTCGTCGCACATCCACTTCATGATCGCGCTCGCGTTGATCGGCGTCGGCTGGAACCTGATGTTCGTCGCCGGCACGACCCTGCTCGCGAGCTCCTACCTGCCGCACGAACGCTCGGTCACGCAGGGCGTCAGCGAGATGTTCACGCTCGGCGCCTCGGCACTCGGCGCGCTCACCGCCGGACCTCTGCTCTCCGCCACCGGCTGGTCCGCGGTCAACGCCTTCCTGCTCGTCCCGCTCGCCGTCAGCGCCGTGTTCGCGGTGCTCCACCTGGTGAAGAAGTGAGAGCCATGACGCAGACACTCGACAACGGCCTCAACGCCGAGCAGCGCCGCAGTCAGATCTCCGGTGGCCACCGGTTGATCTCGCAGGTGCGCAGCAAACCTTTCCAGCTCTACTCGCAACGTGAGTTCGCCTCGAAATCCGTTGCTGTCGACGCGAAGTACTGGGTGGACGAGGTGATGCCCGCCCTCGCGCACGCCGTGAGCCGTGCGGCCGCCGCGCGTGTGGACGCCGCCCTCGGCCGGGCCCGCAAGCAGGCCAAGGAGTACGGCGTCAGCAGGCCCGGTGCCGCCGAGCTCGTCGCCGAGGCGTTGTTCGACGGCAAGTGGTTCAAGGCGAAGAAGGAACACTTCGGCCGCGCGGAGCTGCGCGACCAGGTGCTCGGCATGATCTCGGCCGGCCGCCCGGTCGAGCTGGTGCTGCCCCTGTTCTCCCGCAAGCCGTTCTCACCGGTGAAGAACCGCGGCCGCGCGCCCGACACCGCCGAGATCCACTCGCTGGCCCGTTGCGCCGCTCTCGCGCACACGTTGAACGCGCTGAGCCCCACCGGCGCCGTGTTTCGCGTGCTGGCTGATGGTCGCAAGTACAACCGTGCCTGCCGCACGCCAGACGACCTGGTGCTGGACTACCAGGACTCGTTACGCGTGTGGGTCCGTGAACTCGGCGCCGCCGACGTGTTGAAGATCTGCGACTACGAGGACTGGGTGCGCGACGGCATCACCTCGTCGCACTGGGACCAGCGCGCTTCCCGTTACGCCGAGTGGGTTGTGTCGCTGGAACGCGACTACACGCCGTTCTTCGACGAGACCGACCCGGTGCCGTCGCTGGACGCGATGACGGCCACGGACGACATCGGTTCGCAGCTGGCGTTCACGTTCTGGTCGATCGCCACCTCGACCTGCTACTCGTCGTTCCGGCAAGCGCGCGACGACGCGTTCGCGGGGTTGCTGGACCGCGACCAGGTCATCGACGCCTACGGCCACTACGTCACGTCGTTGCGCCGCCCGCTGAGCGAGGTGGCTCCCCGCGCGGACATCGGCTTCGAGATCGACCACGGTGCGTTGCGCCGCGAGGCCTTCTCCGCCGCGTGCCGGTACGTCGCCATCTCGTTGGCGGACCGCGATCTCAACGTCCTGCGCACCGTCACGCCGGACGCGGTGAAGCTGACCATCCACGGCAAGCCGGGCGAGCTGCACTTCGTCACGGCGACCTCGCGCGACGCGAACATGACCGCCCAGCACTGCACCGGCGGCTACGACTTCGAGGACGGCGAGGCCAAGCCGACGTTCCGCTACCTCGTCGAACGCGAGGCGGCCGGCGAGATCCCGGTCCTGGTGTCCGGCGCCCGGCATCGTGCGGCGGCTGACGACCGCTACCGCGCGCTGGCACGGCTGGAGACGGGGCTGCAGCCGATCACCTATGTCAACGACACAGCGCCCGTACTGGGCGACTACCTGCACCAGTTGCTGGAGAGGGCAGACGTATGACCATCGGCACGGCGGAGAAGGTGGTCAGCGAAAGCCGGCTGCTGACGTTGCTCCGCGAGGACTCCCAGGCCTGGATGACCTCCTGCGCCCTGGACCGGCCGGGCCTGGCCGTCTTCGACGACTTCCGGCCGCGCTGGCGGGAGGGTGTGCGCAAGCAGGTGAAGCGGCTGACCAAGCGGGCGCGGGGAATGCTGGAGGTGCTGGGCGGCGACGCGCTGTACAGCTCGCTCGGCGACCCGGCCGCACGCAGGGCCGCTCTCGTCGCGGAACTGTTCCGCGATCACGTGATCAGCCGCAACGCCGGCCGGCTGGACGTGCGGGCGTTGCAGCAGCAGATCCTCGAACGCGCCGGCGCGCCGCTGTCGTTCGAAATCGCTTTGGGGCAACCGAAACGCGATGCGGGCGGGCTGAAGACGGCCGGCCCGTACGCCGATCTGGCCGAGCTGTTCGCGGTCGGCAGGCTCGTGGCGCTGGTGGAGTCCGTGGCGGAACTGGCCGAACAGCCGGTGTCGCTGGCCGTGCGCTCCGGCGGTGAGCGGTTCGCGGCCGCGTTGGTCACCGACGCGTGGCCGCGCGAGGCGTACGACGCACAACGTGAGCAGATCGCGGGTTTCCTGGCGGACCAGGCTTCCGTGACGTTCTCGGACTTCCGCCAGTCTCAGGTGGAAGATCCCCGCTGGCCCGGTTTCTACGCCGAGGAGCTGGCCGCGTTGTCCGCCGAGGCGGTCACCAGCCGGTTGCACACGATGGTGATGAACGTCGACTGGGACAACGTCTTCGCGCTCGCGTTGACCGGCGAGCTCATCCACGGCGTGCCGCTGTCGGACGCGCTTGCGTTGTGGCTCAACGAAGATCTCGCCCGCATCAGGCTGATCACCCGGGCTGGGGTCAGTTCGCTGGTCAACCCGCGGCACCAAGCGGCGTGGCGTGAGGTGATCGGGGACGAGACCGCGCTGGAGGACGGGCTCGCGTTCGTCTCCGCCGTGGCGTGGGAGGCGACGCGCCGCTACGTGGCGATCCACGCGGACGACCGGCGGGTGGCCGGCGCGGAGAGTTCGTCGATCCGGCTGACCGTGCACGAGAAGAAGGACAAGCCGGCGATGCCCGCGATCCTGACGCTGGGCGCGCGGGGCGGCGGGTTGCTGTCGCACCACGTCCTGGCCGTCGCGGATCGTCGGAAGCCGGTGGAGTTCCTGACGGTCGCGGAGATCACCGTGCTGGCGCCCGAAGCCGTGCCGGTGCGCTTCACCGGCGAGGGCCCGTTCTCGTGGCTTGATCAGCAACCGCTGTGCTTCGCGCACGGCACCGGGGAGGAAGTTGTGCGTTCCATTGGCGCCGCGGTGGATCCGGAGCAGTCGTGAAGCTGGACACCGTGGTCTTCGACCTGGACGGGACCGTTGTCGACACGGTTTCCGGGATCACGCACGCGGTGAACACCGCCTTGCGCGCTCGCGGTCTGACCGAGCTGGTCGACGACGAGACGCGGCAGTACGTCGGTTTGGGCGGACAAGCGCTGGTTTCGGCCGCGCTGGAGAAGTCCGGGGCATCACTCGATTTGGCCACCGAGGTGCAGGAGGCGTACCTGACGGCGTACGCGGCAGATCCCGGACATCTCGCGGCGGCTTATCCGGGCGCCGAGGAGCTGTTGAAGCGGCTGCGCGCACGTGGAGTGCGATTGGCGTTGTGCACCAACAAGTCCGGCCGGATCACCGGCGGGATGCTTGCCGCGCTGGGGCTGGACGAGGCGTTCGACGCGGTGGTGAGCGGTGACGAACTTCCTTACCGCAAGCCGGATCCGCGGCACCTGCTCGACTCGGTCCGCCTCGCGGGCGGCACGGCGGCGCTGATGGTGGGGGACAGCATCAGCGACGTCCGGGCCGCCCGCGCGGCGGGTGCGCCCGTCGTCTGCGTGTCGTTCGGCTACGGAATCCAAGGCCTGGAGCCGGATTCCTGGATCGACGCGTTCGACGACTTCGAGTCAGATGTTCTGGTTCGCGAAGCCCTTCTGGGCGATCTTTGACAACATGCCCTGCCACACGGCGGAGCTGGTGTGCGGGTCACCCGTCACGGCGAGCCTCGACTTCAGAGCGTTGAAGGCGTTCTGCGTGTTGGTGCCCCAGACGCCGTCGATCGCGAGGCCCGCGGCCCGGAAGTTGTTGCACACGGCCTGAACGAACTTGGTGTCGGACTCGGAGTCCTTGAGCACGCGGACCGGCATGCCACCGAAGTCGGAGTGGATGTGGTCCGCGTGGTCGGCGTTGTACCAGCCGTCGAGCACGTACCGGAACCGCCGGCGGCACACGGCCTCCGTCGCGAGGTAGCGCTTGCGGATCGCGGCGTTCGTCGACGCGTGGTGCCTGTCGAGCGGCGAGATCGTGTTGCCGCCGGACCAGCGGACGTGGTCGAGGTCCATCGCGGTGCCGGCGCCGTGCTGGCCGGGCTTGTTGACGTAGAAACCCGCGGAGACGATGTAGCTGATCGAGCCGTAGCTCGCCGACAGCGAGCGCAGGTCTCTCACCCAGGCGACGAGCGCGTTGTAGAACGCGTCGGTGGCCTGCCAGTTGCGCGCGGTGGTGTTGCCGCGGTTGGAGCGCCAGTAGTAGACGGGCGTGCCGTCGATCTTCTGGAACGTCATCATCGCCAGCGCGCCGGCCTCGGGGACCATCTCGGCTTCGGTGTGCTGGTCGTGCGTCTGCGGAGCGGCCCCGGCCAGCCCCGGCGCGATGGTGGAGAGGCCGGCGAGACCGGCGACCGCCGCCGCGCCCGTGACGAAGCCGCGCCTGGTGACGTTGTTCTCGAACACCCCAGTTCTCCTCTGTGTCCAAGCCGGGGCGGACAGGAGGAAGGGCCTGCCTTCACCAACCGGCGCGAGGCAGTCTAGGGATCATGTTCGAGCCGGGGAATCCGGCCTGAGCTGGGGTTTTCCTTTGCCTTTACCGCACGACGGCCGAAACGGCTCCCTCGTCATCGACGATGACAGGAAGCCGTTCCTGACCGAGCGAAGGCCCTAGCGCACCGAACCGAGCACGCGGATCAAGCTCTTCTCGGTGTCGTTGCCGAGCTTCTCCATCGCCAGCTTCGCCACCGGCGCCCCGAGCTTCGCCAGTCCGTTGAACTCCAGGTGGGCGTGGTAGGCGATCCGAGTCGTGCCGGGCGCGGCACCGGGCGTGATCGTGATGTCGTCGGTGGAGGTCGCGGTGTCGTTGCGGCCGACGAACTGCAGTTCCTGCGGGTCGTCGCGGGTCAGCTCGTAGACCAGCTCGGTCTTGCGGCCGAGGAACGTCGACACGTTGCGCCAGCGGGAGCCGACCTCGACCGGGCCCTCGTCGAGGCGCGTGCACGACACGGTGCCGGGATCCCACTGCTCGGCGCGGGCGAAGTCGCGCAGGTACTCCACGACGCCCTCGGGCGAGGACGCGACGGTGAAGGTGCGTTCGACGTCGACGCCGGACTGCTGCGGCGCGTTGAAGGCCTTGGGCGCGAGGCGGAGCCGGTACTGGTCGACGAGGTCGGCCTGGCCCTCCGCCCGGCGCAGCAGCCGGTCGAGGCCTTCGGCGTCGGTGTTCGGCAACGTCTGCAGCGCGCGCCACATCGCGGCCTTGCCCTCGATGCCGATGCGCAGGGTCTCCAGCTCCACCACGTCGCTGAGCGGCGACCGGCCCAGCAGCCGGCCGTTGAGCTTGAGGCGGCCCGCCTTCTCGGTGAGCCAGCCGATCGCGGCCTTGTGCGGGCGCGGCTCGACGCCGAACGCCCGCATCACGTCGAGCAGGTCCCGGCGGTCCGCCTCCACGTCGTCCGCGAGCTGGCGCAGCTCGGGATGTGTGCGGCTGATGCGGCGGGCGAGCTCGGTGCCCGCCATCGCGCCGGCCAGGTGGTCGTTGAGGTAGATGCCAAGCAGCTCCGTGTTCACGCCTTCCGGTTACCCCGCGTCCCAGGCGTGCAACCTAAGGACCCGCGGGGCCAAGTTGGTAACCCTGGTTCCACAACGTCTTGATCACCAGGCCGAGCGGGGCGATCCGCCTGCGCAGCCGCATGATGTGCAGGTGCAGGGCGTTGCTGGTGTCGCCGTCCTTCGTGGGCAGGCAGAGCAGCAGCTCCTCGCGTGAGGTCAGCGCCCGGAAGCGCCGGAGCAACTCGGCGACCAGCGCGCGTTCCGTCGGTGAGAGCACCACGGACCGCGTGCGGAAACGCAGGATGCCGGACATGTCCAGCTCCGGCACGGCATACCGGGCCGCACGGGCCCGCAACATCGCGATGCGCACGGCGAGGTCCTGATGTGGCACCGGAGCGCGGACCCAGTCCTCCCGCATGTCCGTTAGGACGGGCGCGGGCACGTTCTTCTCCAGCACCAGCAGGCACAACGTCCCGCTGCGCTGGCACGCCTCCCGTGCCGCCGCGTCCAGTGGCCATCGCACGACCTCGACGGGCAGTTGGTTCACCTGGTTCGACATACGTCCACTTCCGCTTGTCCACCACGGAGAGCACCGACCCAGCCTTCGGCTTTCGTGGACGGTAGAGGCGCCTGCTATTTCCGCTCTATCGCATGCATCGGTTCCAGAATGATCGGCTGCGTGCGGCGGCCCGTGACCACGTTCCACGCCCAGTTCGCCAGCACCGCGACCCGGTTGCGCCAGCCCACCAGGAACGCGATGTGCACGACCGCCCACGCGGCCTTGCCGATGACGCCCTTCAACCGCAGCTTCCCGATGTCCGCAACGGCGTCACCAGGCGAAATCGTGGCCATCGTGCCGAGGTCCAGGTACTTGAACGGCTTGTGCGGACGCCCCTCCAGGCGTGCTTTGATCACGCGGGCGACGTGGTGCCCCTCCTGGATCGCGGGCTCGGCGATCCCCGGCAGATCATCCAGGTTGACCATGTCGCCGATCGCGAAGACCTCCGGGGTCACGCTGCAGTCCGAGGAATTCACCAGAATCCGGCCCTTGCGGTCGACCTCGGCGCCGGTCGCCTCCGCGAGCTCGCGCGCGAGCGGTGAGGCCTGCACGCCCGCCGCCCAGATGATCGTCCGCGCCTCGACCCGGTCGCCTTCCTTGGTCGTCAGGCCGGTGGCGTCGATCGACTCGACCATGGCGCTGGTCAGCACCGTCACGCCGAGCTGCTCCAGCTTCACGCGGGCGTGCTCGCGCAGCGGCGGTGAGAACGGCGGCAGCACGTGCGGCACGGCGTCCAGCAGTGTGATTCGGACGTCGTGCGGGTCGATGTCCCGGAACTGCCCCTTCAACGCCCTGCGCGCCAGGTCGGCGAGCTGTCCCGCCAGCTCGACCCCGGTCGGCCCGGCCCCCACGACCGCGAACGACAGCCACTGCTTCGGATCGTCCGCCGCCACCGCCGTCTCGAACGCCCGCAGCAACCTCGACCGCAGGTCGACGGCCTGTTCGAGGGTCTTCATCGGCGGCGCGGCCTCGGCCCAGTCGTCGTGCCCGAAGTAGCTGTCCCGCGACCCGGCCGCGACCACGAGCGTGTCGTACTCGATGGTGCGCGACGTGCCGTCCGGCAGGTCGACGTGGACCCGTTCGCCCGCCGTGTCGAAGCCGGTGACCTCCCCCAGGAGGACCTTCGCGTTGCGTTGCTTGCGCAGGATCGCCCGGAACGCCGGCGCGATGTCGCCGGCGGGCAGCAGCGCGGTCGCCACCTGGTAGAGCAACGGCTGGAACAGGTGGTGGTTGGTGCGGTCGATCAGCGTGACCTCGACGTTGGCGCGCTTGAGACCGCGCACCACGCCGAGGCCGCCGAAACCGCCGCCGACGACGACTACCCGGTGCGTACCCATGGAGATCGCATACCCGCTGCCGCTGACGGCTAGTCGTGACTCCCGCCAGGCTCGGTCGACGCGGGCAGCGACCCACCGAGGGATAGCGTCGTCACGCCGGGGTATCCGCCCACCATGACGACCACCGCTGACCAGTCGCTCTGGCTCTCCGCCCTGCCCGCGTCGCCGCGCCCGCCGCTGACCGGCACGCACACCTACGACGTGGCCGTGGTCGGCGGCGGCATCACCGGCCTGACCACAGCTCTGCTCCTGAAGCGCCGCGGCCTGCGCGTGGTCGTCCTGGAAGCCGACCGCGTGGCCTCAGGCGTCTCCGGCAACAACACCGCCAAGGTGACCGCACTCCAGTCCACCGTGTACTCCCAGATCACCCGAGCCCACGGACCGGCCGCCGCCCTCGACTACGCCGCGGCCTCCTCGCAGGCCGTCGCCCAGGTGGCCGACCTCGTGCAGCTGGAGGAGATCGACTGCGACCTCCGCCGTGCTCCAGGCGTCACCTACGCCTACACCGAGTCCGAAGTGCAGTCCGTGGAAGACGAACTCCAGGCCGCCGCCCGAGCCGGCCTCCCGGTGTACGCGAGCGTCGACATCGACCTGCCGTTCGAGGTGCACGCGGCAGCCAGACTGGACGACCAACTGGCCCTGCACCCCGTCAAGTACCTGCTGGGCCTGGCCGCCGCCATCGACGGCGAAGGCAGCACGGTCTGCGAACACAGCCGCGTCATCGACGTGACCGGCAACCGGGTGTCCACATCGGACGCTCACGTGACCGCCGCCCAGATCGTGATCGCCACGCACTACCCCGTGCTGGACCGCGGCCTCTACTTCCCGCGCCTGGAGATCACCCGCGCCTACTGCATCGCCGCCCGCCTGACCGGCCCGCCGCCGACCGCGCTCGCGATCAGCACCGGCAGCCCGTCGTGGTCGATCAGCGCCCACCGCGACCAGCTCATCGTCGCGGGCCAAAGCCACCCAGCGGGCAAGAACGCCGTGGAACCGTTCCGGCGCCTGGAAGACTTCGCCCGCAAGCACTGGCAGGTAGCCGAGATCACCCACCGCTGGTCCGCCCAGGACCCCACGGCCTACGACCACCTGCCGATGATCGGCCCCTACACCCCGGGCTCATCCACGATCTTCACCGCCACCGGCTACATGAAGTGGGGCCTGACCTCCGGCACGTTCGCGGGTTCGCTGCTGGCCGACCTGATCACCGGCAAGCCCAACGACCTGGCCGACCGATTCAGCCCGCACCGCTTCTCCCTCACCTCGCTGCCCACCCTGCTGAAGAAGAACGCCGAGGTGGCGGTGGAGTTCATCGGCGACCGCGTGCTGCCCGCCGACGCCACGTCCAGCGAGAAGCTGCCGCGCGGCCAGGCCCACGTGATCCGCGACGGCCTCGGCAAGACCGGCGTCTACCGCGACGAGGAGGGCGACCTGCACGCCGTTTCCATGCGTTGCACGCACCTGGGCTGCCTGGTCCGCTTCAACGCGGCGGAACGCAGCTGGGACTGCCCGTGCCACGGCTCGCGCTTCGACGTGGACGGCGAGGTGCTGGAGGGACCGGCGACCCGGCCCCTCCCGAAACGCGATCCGCGCTAGTGTCCTGCGCCGGAAATCCCATGACTAAGTCTAGTCTGGGT
>NZ_JAJAEG010000011.1:0-299427 GCF_047445655.1 Lentzea alba | reverse complement strand
GATCAGATTGGCGGGGTCTGGGGCGGCGCCCCAGAAAGCAGCCGCCGGACAACTAAGCAACGCGCCCACCTACGGACTCGCAACCGGCGCCCGCCAACGCACCAGGGGGACGACCTACGGAACCGGCGCGCCCGCCGAAGGCGGCCCACCCGCCAACGGCGGCACCCCACCAGTACTCCCCCGAACAACCAACTCAGGCAACACATCCTCAACATCAGACGGCGAAGCCCCGTCCACCACCGCCAACAGGGCACGAGCAGCCCGAGCCCCAAACGCGAACGTGTCCCGAGACAACGCCGTCAACCCAAGCTGCTGACACAAAACCGAGTCATCCCAAGCAACAACCGACAACTCCGACGGAACGGCAACCCCCATCGCCCCAGCCACCCCAGCCCCAGCCACAGCCATCACATCGTTGTCATAAACGATCGCCGTAGGCGGCTCCCCACCCTCAAGCAACGCCCGAGTAGCAGCCGCCCCAGCCTCGGCCGTGTAGTCCCCAGCAACGATCACACCGTCCACAACAGACGCCAAGAACGCCTGGTCCCTCCGAACCGTGTGCAACAACGACGACAACCCTGCAACCCGAGCAATCCGCCTGTGCCCCAACGACTTCAAGTACTCGATCACCGAAGTCATAGCCGCGTAGTCATCAGCCCAAACAGAAGCCAGCGCCCCATGATGCCCAGCCCCACCAACAACAACAGCCGGCAACCCAAGAGCTGACATCAACTCGACCCGCGGATCCTCAACCAGCAGATCCACGAGGAACACCCCGTCAACCCGATGCTCAGCCCACCACCGCCGGTACAACTCGATCTCGGCTTCCCGCGAAGAGACCACCTGCAACAGCAACGCGGCAGACATCTCAGACTGCATGCCAGCGATCAGCTGAAAGAAGAACGCCTCGTCCCCGAGTGCCCGAGGCGGCCGAACCAACACCAGCCCCACCGCATCAGCAGAGGCTGAAGACAACGCCCGAGCGGTAACCGACGGCCGATACCCCAACGACGACGCGACAGCCAACACCCGCGCACGAGTCGACTCGGACACCCCGGACCGCCCGTTGAGCGCAAGCGAGACAGCCCCCTTGGACACCCCAGCCGCAGCCGCGATGTCCTTGATCGTTGGCCTCTTCACTCTGCCCTCTTCACCCTGCGCACCCTGTCCGAAAGGAGACAACAAGACGTTCGGAGGCTAGCCGCAGATAAACCGGTTTAGCTAGGGTCCGCGACCAAGGAGGTGGGTGTCAATGAAGAGGCGCACGTTCCTCGCGGGCCTGGCGGCGGTGCCCGTAGCGGGCTGCGGTCTGTCGAGCAACACCGGATCAGGCTCATCAGCATCCGGCCAGGTCACGGGCGAGATCACGTTCCAGACCTGGTCGCTCAAGCCCAAGTACACCGACTACGTCAACGGTGTCATCGACGCGTTCCAGAAGCAGCACCAGGGCACTGCGGTGAAGTGGGTGGACCAGCCCGCGGACGGGTACCTGGCCAAGGTCATGGCCGACGCGAGCGCGGGGAGCCTTCCCGACGTCATCAACGTGCCGCCGGACCTCAGCTTCCCGCTCGCCAAGGCCGGCCAGCTCGTCAACCTGGACGAGTCCCTGAAAGAAGCCAAGCCGGAGTACCTCGACAACGCATGGCAGGCGTTCGAGATCCCCGGCAAGGGCGGCTGCTACGGCTTCCCCTGGTACCTCAACACCGGCCCGATCTTCTACAACAAGGCCCTGTTCAGCCAGGCAGGCCTGGACCCGAACAAGCCGCCGAAGAACTTCAAGGAGCTGGAGGAGGTCGCGCTCAAGCTCGCCGAGAAGAAGGTCGCGACACTCGGCCAGACGCCGAGCATCGCGGACTTCGGGCTCTACGGCGTGAAGGTCTTCGACGCGGACAAGTTCACCTTCAACGAGCCCAAGGGCGTCGAGTTCGTCGAGACCTACAAGCGGATGTACGACGCGGGCGCGCTCATCCCCGAGGCGCTCACGCAGAACTACACCGGCGCCGGCACGAAGTTCATGGCGCAGCAGACCGCGCTCAACCCCGGCAGCGCGTACGACCTCGGCAAGTTCAAGACCGACGCACCGAGCCTGTACGCGAACATCGGCATCACCACGCCCATCACGAACACGGGCAGCGCCAACATGTTCCTGCACGGCGTGAGCGTGCCGAAGAGCAGCAAGAACCAAGCGACCGCGCTCGCGTTCGGCCGGTTCGTCACCAACGCCGAGAACCAGGTGAAGTTCGCCAAGCTCGCCTCGATCTTCCCGAGCACGACCAAGGGCGGCGACGACCCGTACTTCACGACCGAGGACGGTAGCGACGAGGCGCGCGTGCGCGTCGCGGCGGCCAAGCAGCTCAAGACCGCCGTGAACTACACCCCGGTGCAGTTCAGCGACCAGATGCGCGAGGCACTTCTGCAGCAGCTGGCCGACGCCATGCTCGGCAAGAAGTCCGCCAAGGAGGCACTGGACGCCGCCGCCGCCGAGTGCAACAGGCTGCTCAAGTGACCCCCGAAAAATGACGCACAAGCCGTACACGCCGTGGCTGTTCCTGTTGCCAGGACTGGCCGTCTCCTTCATGTTCGTGATCTTCCCGTTCCTGAACATGATCGTGCTCTCGTTCACGGACGCGAGCGCGCTGGGCGGCGGCCAGTTCACCGGTGTGGACAACTTCGTGCGGATGGCCCAGGACCCCAAGTTCTGGCTGGCCGCGCGCAACAGCCTGCTCTACATGGCCGGCGTGGTGCCGCCACTGGTGCTGTTGCCGCTGCTGATCGCGATGCTGGCGCAGAAGGTCGTGCCGGGCATCGGGATCTTCCGCACGGCGTTCTTCACGCCCGTGATCGCGTCCGCGGTCGTGGTCGGGCTCATCTGGACGTGGCTGCTGGACAGCCGCGGCCTGGTGAACAACGTCGTGGAAGCGTTGGGCGGCACCAGGATCGGGTTCCTGACCGACTCGACGCTGCTGCTGGTCAGTTCGATGATCGTCACGGTCTGGCGCGGCCTGGGCTACTACATGGTGATCTACCTGGCCGCGCTCGCGAACGTGCCGAAGGACCTGCACGAGGCCGCGATGGTCGACGGCGCGGGACCGGTCCGCCGCTTCTGGTCGGTGACCGTGCCCGCGCTCAGGCCGACGATGGTGCTGGTCGCGGCCTTGAGCGCGGTCAACGGGTTCCGCGTGTTCTCCGAGATCTACCTGCTGTCGGGTGGATCCGGCGGACCGGGCGGGGCGAGCACCACGATGGTGCTGCTCATCCAGTCGGTCGGCCGCGGGCTCACCGGTGAGGTCGGGTACGCCTCGGCGCTGAGCCTCGTGCTGTTCGTGATCCTGCTGGGCCTGCTGCTGGTCACCCTCAAGCTCAACCGCAGGGAGGACCAGCTGTGAAGCGCGCACACGTCTACCTCGCGCTGCGCTACACCGCGCTGCTCGCCATCCTGGCGATCAGCATCGGGCCGTTCCTCTGGCAGTTCGTGACCAGCATCAAGGGACCGAACGAGGACGTCTTCGTCCCCGACTTCATCCCGGACGACCCGACGTTCGCCAACTACGCCGCGGTCGCCGACGTCGTGCCGGTCTGGACGTTCGCGCTCAACTCGTTGCTCGTGGCGAGCGTCAACGTGATCACGAACTGCGTCGGCGGCGCCATGGCCGGATATGCGTTGGCACGCCTGCAGTTCAAGGGTCGCAGGTTCGCGGCGGTGGTCTTCGCGGCCTGCATCCTGGTGCCGTTCGAGGCGATTCTCATTTCGCTGTTCCTGGTGATGCGCGGAATGGGGCTCGCCGACACGCTCACCGGCGTCGTGCTGCCCGGCTCGATCGCCGCGCTCAACGTTCTGTTGCTGCGCAACGCCTTCCTCGCACTCCCCGCCGAAGTCGAGGAAGCCGCGATCATCGACGGTGCCAACGCGTGGCAGCGCTTCACCCGCCTCGCGCTGCCGTCGGTGAAGGGCACGCTGGTCGTGGTGGCGCTGTTCTCGTTCATGTTCAGCTGGGACGACTTCCTCTGGCCGCTCGTCATCCTGAGCGACCAGGAGAAGTACACGCTCACCATCGGGCTGGCGTACCTCCAGGGCACGTTCGTGCAGAACCAGCGGCTGGTGGCGGCGGGCACGATCATCGCCGTCCTCCCGCTGATCCTGCTGTTCCTGTTGCTGCAAAAGCACTTCTTCCGAGGTGTCGGAGAAGGCGCGATCAAGGGTTAACCAAAAGGGGTTCAACACAGTGCGTTTCGGCGTGAACTACACCCCGTCGACCGGCTGGTTCCACCACTGGCTCGACTTCTCCATCGACGACGTCAAAGCCGACTTCGAGTCCATCGCCGGACTGGGCCTCGACCACGTGCGGGTCTTCCCGCTGTGGCCGGTGTTCCAGCCCAACCGCGGCCTCGTCCGCCCCAGGGCCGTCGAACAGCTCGCGCAGATGCTCGACGCCGCCCACGAGACCGGCCTCGACGTGCAGGTCGACGTGCTGCAGGGGCACCTCTCCAGCTTCGACTTCTACCCGTCGTGGGTGCAGACCTGGCACCGCCGCAACATCTTCGCCGACCCCGAGGTGATCAGCGGGCAGCGGTTCTACATCCGCACGCTCGCCGAGGCGCTCAAGGACAAGCCGAACTTCCTGGGCTTCACCCTGGGCAACGAGGTCAACCTCCTCACCGAGTCGAACCCGTGCACCCCAGAGCAGGCCGGTGAGTGGATCGACACGCTGCTCGCCGAGTGCGACACGGCCGCACCGGGCTTCCCGCACGTGCACTCGGAGTACGACGCCGTCTGGTACGAGAGCGAGCACTCGTTCCTGCCCGAGCACGCGGCCAACAAGGGCGCGATGACGACCGTGCACTCGTGGGTCTTCAACGGCACGGCGCAGCGCTACGGCCCGCTCTCCCCCGAGAGCGTCCACCACGCCGAGTACCTGGTCGAACTGGCCAAGGCGCACGCGGAGGACGTCCGGCGGCCGGTGTGGCTGCAGGAGGTCGGCGCCGCCCAGCCGGAGATCAGCGCCGAGCAGGCACCGCAGTTCGCCGAGCAAACGCTTGCGAACGTGCTGACCTGCTCCAACCTGTGGGGCGTCACGTGGTGGTGCTCGCACGACGTCGACCGTGCGCTGGTGGACTTCCCCGAACGCGAGTACGAGTTGGGGCTGTTGACGACGGAACGCAAGGTCAAGCCGCTCGGGGAGGCGATCGCGAGGATCGTGCGCGACGTCGCCAAGGGAGATGTCACAGTGGCGCCGGCCGAGCGCACACCGATCAAACTGCACGGCGACCGGCCCGCGTGGGGACCGGGTGGCGCTTTCTTCGAAGAGTGGATGACTCTCGCACGCGACGGCGTGCGGGCCTCGATCGAGCTGGGGTGACGACGAAGTGCACGACGAACGCGCGCTGCTGGAAGAACGACTCAACCGCACGCTGAAGGAACGCATCCGCCCGGCGATCTACGGCGAGACCGCGCCGCTCGAACTGGCCGTGTGGAACGTGCCGGACGAGCCCGTCCCGGTCGCCGAGGCCCTGGCCGCCACCTACGAACCCGCGAGCGTCGGCGACGCCTGGGGCGCCCCCTGGAGCACCAGCTGGTTCCGGCTGACGGGCGCGGTTCCCGAGGCGTGGCAGGGCAAGCAGGTCGAGGTCGTGCTGGACCTCGGCTTCACCCACCCCGGCCCCGGCTTCCAGTCCGAGGGCCTCGCGTACAACGCTCAGGGCGAGCCCGTGAAGGGCATCGAGCCGCGCAACACCTACCTGCCCGTCAACGGCTCCGAGGTCCTCTACTACCTCGAGGCCGCGGGCAACCCGACGATCCTCGACTTCCACCCGTTCCTGCCGACCCAGCTGGGCGACAAGGAGACAGCGGGCACCGAGCCGTTGTACAAGATCCTCAAGGCCGAGCTCGCGGTGTTCCAGCCGCAGGTCTGGCACCTGATGCTCGACATCGAGGTGCTGCAGTCGCTGATGAAGGAACTGCAGGACCACGACCCGCGCCGGCACAAGATCCTGCACGCGCTGGACCGGGCGATGGACGCGCTGGACCTCAACGAGGTCGCCGCCACCGCCGACCTGGCCCGCGCCGAGCTCGAACACGTGCTCTCGCTGCCCGCCAGCGCCTCCGCGCACAAGGTCTCCGCGATCGGCCACGCGCACATCGACAGCGCCTGGCTGTGGCCGCTGCGGGAGACGGTCCGCAAGTGCGCCAGGACGTTCTCGAACGTCACCAAGCTGATGGACGAGTACCCGGACTTCTACTTCGCGTGCTCGCAGGCGCAGCAGTACGCGTGGATGAAGGACCACCACCCGCACGTCTGGGACCGCGTCCGCGAGAAGGTGCGCGCCGGCCAGTTCGTGCCGGTCGGCGGCATGTGGGTCGAGTCGGACACGAACATGCCCGGCGGCGAGGCGATGGCCCGCCAGCTCGTGCACGGCAAGCGCTTCTTCCTGGACAACTTCGGCGTCGAAACGGAAGAGGTGTGGCTGCCGGACTCGTTCGGCTACAGCGCCGCACTCCCCCAGCTGATCAAGCTGAGCGGATCGCGCTGGTTCCTCACCCAGAAGCTGTCGTGGAACCAGATCAACAAGTTCCCGCACCACACGTTCTGGTGGGAGGGCATCGACGGCACGCGGATCTTCACGCACTTCCCGCCGGTCGACACCTACAACTCGTCGCTCTCCGGCGAAGAGCTGGCCCGCGCCTCACGCCAGTTCGCCGAGCACGCCAAGGCTTCCCGGTCGCTGGTGCCGTTCGGCTACGGCGACGGTGGTGGCGGCCCCACCCGCGAGATGATGGAGACCGCGCACCGCGTCGCGAACCTCGAAGGCTCGCCGACGGTCAAGGTCGAACCGCCGCGCGACTTCTTCCAGGCCGCGCAGGACGAGTACCCGGACGCGCCGGTGTGGGCGGGCGAGCTGTACCTGGAGAAGCACCGCGCCACGTACACCACCCAGGCCAAGACCAAGCAGGGCAACCGCCGCAGCGAACACCTGCTGCGCGAGGCCGAGCACTGGGCCACGGCCGCCGCGCTGCAGGGCCACGCCTACCCGTACGAGGACCTCGACCGGCTGTGGAAGACCGTGCTGCTGCACCAGTTCCACGACATCCTGCCGGGCAGCTCGATCGCCTGGGTGCACCGCGAGGCCGAGGCCACCTACGCTCGCGTCGCCTCCGAACTGAAGGCGCTGACCGCCACGGCGATCGACGCGATCAAGGGCGACGGCTCCGACGAGCTCACGTTCGACGTGCTCGGCAACACCACACCGATGCCTTGGGTGGCGCCGCAAAACGGTGTGCTGGACAACGGCCGGCTGCGCGTCACGATCGACGCCGACGGGATCGTCGAGTCCGTTGTGGACCTGGAGGCGGACCGCGAGGTGCTGCCGCCGCACGGGTTCGCCGGCATGCCGCAGCTGCACCGCGACAACCCGAACCAGTGGGACGCCTGGGACATCGACCCGTTCTACCGCAACTGGAAGGCCGACCTGATCCCGTCCGAGCGCGTCGATACCGCCGACGGTGTCCTGGTCAGGGCGAAGTTCGGCAACTCTCGACTGACGCAGACGATCCGGCTGCGCGAGGGCGCCAAGCAGGTCGACTTCGAGACCGAGGTCGACTGGCAGGAACGGGAGAAGCTGCTCAAGATCGCGTTCCCGCTCGACCTGCGCGCCGAGGTCTCCACGGCGGAGACGCAGTTCGGTCACCTGCACCGCCCGGTGCACACCAACACCTCGTGGGAGGCGGCGAAGTTCGAGATCTGCGCGCACCGCTTCCTGCACGTCGGCGAGCCCGGCTACGGCGTCGCGGTGGTCAACGACTCGACCTACGGCCACGAGGTCACCCGCACCACCCGCGAGGACGGCGGCACCACCACGACCGTGCGCCTGTCACTGCTGCGCGCGCCTAGGTTCCCCGACCCCGAGACCGACCAGGGCGAGCACCGCTTCCGCTACGCCCTCGTCGTCGGCGGCCTGCCGGAGGCCATCGACGCCGGCTACCGCATCAACCTGCCGCCGCAGTCGGTGCGTGGTTCGCAGGCACCGGAACCGTTGGTGCGCACGGACAACCCGGCGGTGCGGATCGAGGCGATCAAGCTCGCCGACGACCGGTCGGGCGACGTCGTGGTCCGGCTCTACGAGGCCCACGGCGGTCGTGCCCGCGCCACGCTCAGCGCGTCGTTCGAGTTCCAGAGCATCCAGGAGACCGACCTGCTCGAACGACCGCTGGCCGACGCGTCGGCGAAGCTGACCCTGCGACCGTTCCAAGTGGTCACCCTGCGACTCCGGCGGCAGTAAGCTGCACGGGCTCTCGCCAGTGGTGGCGTGAGCCTGGGGATCTTGGGGGAACTGAGGCATGCCCATTCACAGATCGGTGCGGCGCGCGGCCGGACTGGCCGTCGCGCTGCTCACCGCCGGAGTGCTCGCGCCGGGTGTCGCCCACGCGGCGCCACCGGACAACGACGACTTCGACACGGCGACCGTCGTCGGCAGCCTGCCGTTCACCGCGGCGCAGGACACGACCGCGGCCACGAAGGCCGCCGACGACCCGGCCACGGACTGCGCGGGCAACGTGGTCCGCGGCTCGGTGTGGTTCCGTTACACGGCAACGGAAACCGGCAACCTGCGCGTCACCGGCAACGGCAGCGAACCCACCATGCCGGTCACGGTCTACACGGGCGGACGCGGCAACCTGCAGCGCGCCCAGCCCACCGGTGGCGACTGCCTGCGCTACAGCGCGATGTGGGCGACGTTGCGGGTCACGGCGGGCACGACGTACCACCTGATGGTGAACGGCGGCGGTGCGCTGAAGCTCGACCTGCGGAGCGTCGCCTCGCCCGCCAACGACAACTTCGCCGACGCGCACCGGGTGACGTCGCTGCCGTTCATCGGCGACAAGCCGGATCTCCAAGCCGCGACGGTCGAGCCCGGCGAGCCCTTCGCGCCCGGCTGCACCGCCTCGGAGCACGCGGGTTCGGTCTGGTACTCCTACACTCCCACCCGGACCGAGTACGTGCTGACCGAGATGATGTCCCAGCGCGACAGCGGCCCGAGCCTCTCGGTGCACGAGGGCACCTCGCTCGCCGATCTGCGGCCGATCAGCTGCGGGGACACCTGGGACAGCGACCGGGTGGTCCAGATGATCGCCGGCAAGACCTACTACCTGCAGTTCCGGGACTACCCCGAATGGCCGGACTACCGGGCCGAGCCGATGATGTCAGTGGCGCCAGAGCTGCAGACGTCCCTGCCCGAGTACGGCAGCCAGTCGACGTACGACCCGGTGCATTTCGATCTGCTCGTCCGCAACGACTACCCCAGCGCACGCGCGGTGCACGAATGGGACTTCGGTGACGGCACCACGCTGCCCCCGACTGAGCTGAGGGTGCAGTCACACCGCTACACCAAGGACGGCACCTACACCGTGACGATCCGGTCCAGGACACCCGAGGGCCGCACCGCCACGACCAGCACCACCATCGAGGTCAGCACGCACAACGTCGAGGTGACCAAGCTCGTCGTACCGGCGACCGCGCGAGCGGGCGAGACGCACCCGATCAACGCGGCCGTGAAGAGCCACCACGGTGCGGAACGGGTGGTGATCCTGCTGCACCGGGTCTACCCGGGCGGTTCCGAGGCGCCGGCCGGCGAACGGTGGATCGAACTGCCCGCGCAACCCGCGATGTCGACGTTCATCCAGTTCCACTACCGGTTCACGGAGGAGGACGTGCGGCTCGGCACGCTGGGGTTCACGGTCCGCGCGCAGCTGACCCCCTTCCTGCCGGACGCCCGTCCGCTCAACAACTGGAAGACCGCGGCAACGACCGTGAGCTAGTGGTGCGGCTCGGAACGTTGCCGGGGGAATTCGCGGTCAGACGGGCTCATCGTGGTGCTGCCCCCACGTCACTCGTACTGGTTGTACGGGGGCGTGNCTGGAAGACCGCGGCAACGACCGTGAGCTAGTGGTGCGGCTCGGAACGTTGCCGGGGGAATTCGCGGTCAGACGGGCTCATCGTGGTGCTGCCCCCACGTCACTCGTACTGGTTGTACGGGGGCGTGGGGGGCGGTGCCGCGAGGTGCCCTGCTGAGCGTGGATCACCTCGCCCACGTTCCGAGACGCGCCGCTAGGCCGAATGGTGTAATTCCGGGCGGGGTGGCAACCTGCACGCCGCCCGTTGCGTGCACACGCGGGCGGGTGCGATCAGCACCCGCCCGACCGCTTGGGGACCTTGGGGAGAACTGACGGAATGCCCACTTCCAGATCAGTGCTGCGCGTGGCCGGACTGGCCGTGGCGCTGCTCACTGCGGGAGCGCTCACACCGGCTGTCGCACACGCGGCGCCGCCGAGCAACGACGACTTCGCCAACGCGACAGTCGTGACCAGCCTGCCGTTCTCGGTGGAGCAGGACACGACCGAGGCCACCGCGGAACTCGACGACCCGAACCGCGACTGCCTCAACAACGAGGTCAAGAACACGGTGTGGTTCCGCTACACACCGACCGAGGACGGCCTGCTGCGCTTCAGCACCAGGCAGAGCGACCGCGACCTGCCGGTCACCGTGTACACGGGCGAGCACGGTGACCTGAAGCGCGCCAACCCGGCCACCGGCGACTGCCTCCCCTACCGCACGCGCAAGGTCGCGTTGCGGGTGACCGCCGGCACCACGTACCACCTGATGGTCACCGGCCAGTACGGCTCGATCGGTGGCACGCTGAGGTTCTCGATGGACCACGGCACCGCTCCCGCCAACGACAACTTCGCCGACGCGGAGCCGGTGACCTCGCTTCCGTTCGTCGGCTCGTATCCCGACTTCAGCACCGCGTCGATCGAGACGGACGAGCCGTCCGGCTGCACCGCCTCGCCGTTCGCGGGGACGGTCTGGTACCGCTACACGCCGTCGCAGACCCAGTTCGTGCTGACCGAGCTCAACGCCAACGCCAACAGCGGTCCGAGCCTCTCTGTGCACGAGGGCACCTCGCTCGCCGACCTGCGCCAGCTCAGCTGTGCGAAGGTCGGCCCCGACAAGGGCAGGGTCGTCGAACTGACCGCGGGCAGGACCTACTACCTGCAGTTCGCGGACAACCCGTTCTACGACGCCCAGGCCGTGCCGAAGATGACCGAGGCACCGCAGCTGCGCGTGGGCATCGGGGGTTCGTACGGCACGCGCACCACCTACGATCCGATCCCCTTCGCGCTGGGCGTGTCCGACGACTACGAGTCGCCGGTGACCACCGACTGGGACTTCGGCGACGGCACCAAGGTGCTCGCCACCCAGGTGAAGGAACAGCCGCACCGCTACACCAAGGACGGCCGTTACACCGTCACCGTCCACTCGAAGTCCGCTGACGGCCGCAGCGCCTCCGCCTCCGTCGAGGTCGTGGTGGACACGCACAACGTCGAGGTCACCAAGCTCGTCGTGCCGGCGACCGCGCAGGCCGGCGAGACCAAGCCGGTCAACCTGGCCGTGAAGAGCCACCACGGCGCGGAACGCACGTTGATCCAGCTGTACGAGGTCAACCCGAACGGCACCTGGTCGGCGATCGGCGAGCGGTGGGTCGACCTGCCCGCGCAGCCCGCGATGTCGACGTTCATCCAGTTCCACTACACGTTCACGCAGGAAGACGTGGCCCAGGGCACGACGAAGTTCCTGGCGATCGCGCAGCTGCAGAACGGCCTGACGGACGCCCGGCCGGACAACAACCGGAAGAGCGCCCAGACCACCATCTCCGCACCATTCGCTCAGAGGGCCTCATGAGAATCCCCGCAGCCCTGCTCGGCGCGGTCCTGATCACCGGCCTCGCGCCCGCCGTCGCCTTCGCCGCACCGGCCAACGACGACTTCGGTTCCGCCACCGAGATCACCGCGCTGCCGTTCCGCACGACGATCGACACGACCGGCGCCACGAGGGTGGGCGACGACCCGTACCCGTGCGAGACCAGCCACGAGAACTCCGTGTGGCTGCGCTACACCGCACCCGCCGCGGGCATCGTCCGGCTGAGCGTGCGCGGTGCGACGAACCCGGCTTTCGCCATCTTCACCGGCGAGCGCGGCGCCCTCACCCCGTTGCCCGGCGGGTGCAGCACCCCGAGCCCGTACGAGGACACCTTCCACGTCGAGGCGGGCAAGACCTACCACTTCATGGTGTCCGACCGGCGAGCGTCGGACGTGGGCCTGGTCCAGGTGGGCCTCACCGCGATGTCCCCTGAGCCCAACGACAACCGCGCCGCGGCAAGAGTCACCAGCCTGCCCGCGGTCCTGGAAGGCGACCTGCGCCGGTCGACCGCCGAGCCGGGCGAGGCCCCGCCGAGCTGCAACCAGGCGGCCACGCGCTCACTCTGGTACCGCTACACGGCAACGAAAACGCGACACGTGAGCCTGCTCGCCGGCCGAGCCGCGATCACCGTGCACCGCGGGAACGACGCGGCGGAGCTCGACTGCGTGCCGATGAGCATCCTGGAAGGCGCGGCGTTCCACGCGGTCCAGGGCGAGACGTACCTGATCCGGGTGGCGGACCTGCCGCAGTGGGCGGAGACGTTCCAGCTGGAGGTCGGCACCGCGGGCGCGATCGCACCCCAGATCCACCTGATCTCGCCGTCGGAGCAGCCCGTCGGCGCCGAGTTCGAGTTCTACGTGTCGTCGGGCGACATGAACCACAAGCCGTTGGTGAGCGGAACCGCCACGCTCGGGGACGGCTCCTCCGTGCCGTTCGTGGGCGAACAGCGCATCAAGCACCGCTACGCCCAGGCGGGCGTCTACGAGGTCAGGGTCACCGGCTCCACCCAGGACGGCCGCAGCGGCACGGGTTCGGTGAAGGTCTCGGTGAAGTAGGCCGGACAACGTAAAGGGGCGGGGTGCAGAACACGCACCCCGCCCCTTCGCGTTGTTCGAGGTCGAGCACCCCTCAGGCCACTGCGTGACGCCCCCGCGAGCCAACCCTCAGCACCCGAGTAAGGGGTCTTGCAGCCCAGCCTTAGGTGATCGTCCGATGTAAGGGGTCACCCCTCAGGAGCAACCTCAGCGTTGTCAGAAAACGACCTGAGGAGTGAGTCAGATGGAGTGGACGCCCGAAGCGATCAAGGCGGAGATGGACTACCGGCAGGCTGCCCTGCGGGACGACGCCCGCCGCGTCTCGGAGTACTACCGCAACGGCGGGAAGCCCCGCTCGTGGTGGCACCGCATGACGCACCGCCATGAGCCTGAGGTACCGAACGGTCAACAGGCTGCGTGATGCCGGGGGTAACGACGGCGGCGCGCTACCGGCTCGGGGGTCGGTCGCGCGCCGCCGTCGTTCTGCGTTGAACAGGTACTACGCCTTGGCCAGCCAGGCCTTGACCTTGTCGCCGTTGGCCTCGACCCACTTCTTGGCCGCGTCCTCGGGCTTCATCTTGTCCTCGGCGATGTACTTCGCGACCGTGTTCTGGTCCTCGTTGGTCCACTTGAAGTTCTTGACCAACTGGAACGCGGGGCCGTTGGCGTCCGCGAACTTCTTGGACACGATCTTGTCGAGGTCGTAGTCCGGGTAGTCGCAGGCGACCTTCTCGGCGTCGGCGTCACAGCCCGGCTTGTACTCGGGCAGCTTCACCTTCTCCAGCTTGATCTCGTTGAGCAGCCACTGCGGCGAGTAGAAGTAGCCGATGACCCACTTCTTGTCCTTCTCCGCCTGGCGGAAGGCCTGGATCAACGCGGTCTCGCTGCCGCCGTAGACGACCTTGTAGTTGAGGTTCAGGTTCTTCACCAGAGCCTCGTCGTTGGTCACGAACGACGGGTCGCCGTCGAGCAGCTGGCCCTTGTCGCCGGACTCGGACGTCTTGAACTGCTCGGCGTACTTGTTGAGGTTGTTCCAGTCGAGGATGTCGGGGTGCTCCTTGGCGAGCCACGGCGGCACGTACCAGCCGATCTGACCCTTCACGCCCGTGGAACCCGCGCTGACGGCGGTCTTCTGCTCGTCGATGTACTTCTTGCGCAGGTCGTCGTGGCCCCAGTTCTCGACGACCGCGTCGACCTCACCGGTGCCGAAGCCCTGCCAGGCGACCTCTTCCTTGAGCTCCTTCTTCGTGACCTTGCACTTGAGCTCCTTCTCGGCCACGTAGGCGAGAACTGCGGCGTTCGCCTCGTAGCCGACCCACGGGTTGACCGCGAGGTTGAACGTGCCGCAGTCACCGGCCGCACCCGACGAGGTGTCACCGACCTTGGCGCCACCGCAACCGGCCAGTGCGAGTGCTCCCACGAGCACCGCTCCCAGCACGCTGTGCCTTGCCACTTCCGAACCTCCTAGTTGGTCCACCGCTTGGCGGCCGCCTGGGTGAGGCGGTCGAGCATCACGCCCAGCACGACGATCGCGACACCTGCCGCGAGCCCCTTGCCGTACAACTGGCCCTGCGAGAACCCGGCCACCACGTCGTAGCCGAGTGCGCCGGCGCCGACGAGACCGCCGACGACGACCATCGAGAGCACGTAGATCAGCCCCTGGTTGGCGGCGAGCGTCAACGCCCCGCGCGCCATCGGCAGCTGCACCTTCACGATCGTCTGCCACGAGCTGGATCCCAGCGCCGTGGAAGCCTCGACGGTCGCGGGCGACACCGCACGGATGCCGTCCGCGATGATCTTGATGGCGACCGGCGCCGCGAACACCACAGCGGCGATGATCGCCGTGAACCGTGACGCGGAGAACAACGCCAGGAACGGCACCAGGTAAACAAAAGCGGGCATGACCTGAGCAGCGTCGAGGACCGGCCGGATGAACCCGTCCGCCCGCCGGCTGCGTCCCATCCAGACACCGATCACGATGCCCAGCACCATCACCAGGATCGTGGCGACCAGCGTGGACGCCAGCGTGATCATCGTGTCCTGCCACAGCCCGGTCGCGACCAGCAGACCCAGGCACACCGCGGAAACGATCGCGGGCTTCACGCCACCGATCATGAACGACAGCACGACGATCACCAGCGCCACCAGGAACCACGGCGACTCGGCGAGCAGCGCCTGCAGCGGGTTGATCAGCGCCCAGGTCACGAAGTCCTTGAAGCCGCCTGTGAGCACTGGAAGCGAGTCCTGCGCCCACTCCGTCACCGCGGTCGCGCCCTTGTTGATCGAGCTGCCGATCTCCACGTCCGTCTGGAACTCCGCCGCCCACAGGTAGGTGTAGGAGAGGTACACGCACACGCCCGTGACACCGAGGCCACCGAAGAGCGCCCAGCGCGGCAGCTTGCGGCGTTCGGTCGCGGCGGTCGTCACGCGGTCCAGCACGATCGCCAGCACCACGATCGCCAGGCCCGCGTTGAACGCCGTGCCGACGTCGAGCGTCTGCAACGCCTTCACGACCGTCTTGCCCAGACCCGGTGCGTCGATCAACGCCGCAATCGTGACCATGGACAACGCGGCCATGATCGTCTGGTTGACGCCGAGCACGATGGTCTTGCGCGCGGACGGCAGCAGCACCTTCACCAGCGTCTGCTTCCGGGTCGCCCCAAGGGACTCCGACGCCTCGACGGTGTTGTGCGGCACCGACCGGATGGCGTGCGCGGTGATCCGGATCGCCGGCGGCGCGGCGTAGATCAGCGTCGCGATCGTCGCCGACGCGGGACCGATCAGGAAGAACAACGTCAACGGCGCCAGGTAGACGAACGTCGGCATCGTCTGCATGAAGTCGAGCACCGGCGTCATGACCCGGTTGGCCCGATCGGACAGTCCGGCCCAGATCCCCAGTGGAATGCCGAAGAGCAACGAGATCACGACCGCGGCCAGCGTCAGTGAGAGCGTGTCCATGCTCTCCTGCCACAGGCCCTGCAGACCGAGGAACACGAAGCCCGCCACCGAGAGCAGCATGACCCGCCAGCCGGCCACGGCCAGGCTGACGAAACCGGCGATCGCGACCACGCCGAGCCAGCCGATCACCGGCACCGGCCGGCCGAACGACGGCTGGGCGATGAGAGCCTGGATGAACGTCACGAACTCGTCGATGACGAGCCGGATCTCGTTGAAGAAGTAGAGGAACAGCGGGTTCGTGTTCCTGGACGCGCCGACGGCGTCGTTGACGCTGTTGATCCAGCGGTGCAACGGGGTCAGCGCGGAGGCGTCCAGCGGCAGCGTCCCGACGTTGCGGAACAACAGCCACAGGACCAGCCAGGCCAGTACGACCACGCCGATGATCAAAGGCTTGCGCGGGAGCTGCCGAGGGGCGGCGACGGCAACCATGTCACGCCTCCCCGGCCACGACCTCGAGGATCTCCTCGTCCGCGACAATGCCGAGCAGTTCGCCGTTCTCCACGACCTTCACCGGCTTGTCCGCGCTGAGCACGCTGCGAACCGCCTCGCGCACCACGGTTTCCGGCCCGAGCTCGGGTCCGTCCAGCTCGTCGTCGGGACGCGGCTCACGCATGATCCACTTCAGCGTCAGCACGTGCGAGCGGGGCACGTCCTTCACGAAGTCGCGCACGTAGTCGTCCGCGGGCGCACCGACCAGGTCCGCACCCGTGCCGACCTGCACGACCTTGCCGTCCCGCATGATCAGGATGCGGTCGCCGAGCTTCAACGCCTCGCTCAGGTCGTGGGTGATGAAGACCATCGTCTTGCCGACCTCGCGGTGCAGCCTGATGACCTCGGACTGCATGTCGCGCCGGATCAACGGGTCGAGCGCCGAGAAAGGTTCGTCGAAGAACAAAACATCGGGATCGCCGGCGAGTGCGCGCGCAAGACCGACGCGCTGCTGCATACCACCGGAGAGTTGGTCCGGATAGGACTTCTCGTTGCCGGTGAGGCCGACGAGGTCGATCACTTCCTGTGATCGCTCTCCACGTTTCGCCCGCGGTACCCCGCGGATTTCCAGCCCGTAACCGACGTTGTCCGCCACGGTCCGGTGCGGAAGCAAGCCGAAGTGCTGGAACACCATGGAGAACTTGTTTCTCCGCAGGTCACGCAGCCGTTTGGCATCCGCCTCGAGAATGTTCTCACCCTCGAACATGATGGTGCCCGCGGTCGGTTCCACCAGCCTCGTGAGGCAGCGGACCAGTGTGGACTTGCCCGAGCCGGACAGTCCCATGACCACGAACATCTCACCCGGAGCGACGTCGAAGTCCACTCCGCGCACGGCGGCGACGGAACCTGTGCGGTCCATCAGCTCCTGCCGTGACAACGATTTCAGCTCGTCCGATGCCACCAGTTGAGACGCGTTGGGGCCGAACACCTTCCACAGGTCCCTGACCGAAATCACGGGATCCACGCCAAACCACTCCGAACCTGTTGCGGAACTTGTTGCGGGCTGTTGCGGACTGCGCACACCGTTTCTCGATGCGCGACAGCATTGACCCTCACACGGGTACGGTCAAGGGCTGATACAAATTACGTCCTTTGTGGACAACCAATCATCCCATGACTTGACGGCGTCTGATCGATCGGGAAAAGCTGAACTGAGCGGTCTTCTGCACCGCTCGTTCCCCTCGACGAGGAGCTGTTCGTGCAAGCCCCCAGAATCGCTCTGGCAATGACGCTCGTGTTGACAATTGCCGGTTGTGGCAGCGGATCGACGGCGTCACCGCGCTCCAGCTCGGCCGCGCCAACAGAGCCCTGCGACTCCATCACCATCGCCGTCAACCCGTGGGTGGGCTACGAGGCGAACGCGGCGGTCGTCGCGTACCTCGCCGAACACCGCCTGGGCTGCAAGGTGACCAAGAAGGAAGTCGACGAGCAGACCGCCTGGCAGGGTCTCGACTCCGGCGAGATCGACGTGATCCTCGAGAACTGGGGTCATGAGGACCTCAAGCAGAAGTACATCGACGAGAAGCGCACCGCCGTGCGGGTCGGCCCGTCCGGCAACAAGGGCGTGATCGGCTGGTACGTGCCGCCGTGGATGAAGAAGACGTACCCGGACATCACGAACTGGCAGAACCTCAACAAGTACGCGGACCTGTTCAAGACCCCGCAGTCCGACGGCAAGGGCCAGGTGCTCGACGGCGACCCGTCGTACGTGACCAACGACGAGGCTCTGGTGAAGAACCTGAACCTCAACTACAAGGTCGTCTACGCGGGCAGCGAGCAGGCGTCGATCAAGGCGTTCCGCCAGGCGGAGGAGAAGAAGACGCCGCTGATCGGCTACTTCTTCGAGCCGCAGTGGCTGCACCTCGACATCGAGCTGGTCAAGATCGAACTGCCGGAGTACAAGGCCGGCTGTGACGCGGACGCGGCCAAGGTCGCCTGTGACTACCCGCGCTACGAGCTCGACAAGATCGCGTCCAAGAAGTTCATGGACAAGGGCGGCCCCGCCGCCCGGCTGGTCAAGAACTTCCAGTGGAGCAACGACGAACAGGACGCGGTCGCGTCGTTCATCGCCAAGTACAAGATGAAGCCGGAAGAGGCGGCGCGGCGGTGGATCGAGGCGAACCCGGACCGGGTCGACGACTGGCTGACCAAGGACAAGCCGTAGCTCTGCCCTCCAAGCCACAAAGCACTGCCTTTCAACTCTTGGCCGTTTGACTCTTGCGCGACCACCACTTCTCGTCGGGGCCGGAGATGTCCTCGACGCTGAGCCTGCGAACGGACCCGGCTCGCTTGAGCCGGGCCTTCAGCTGGTCGGATCGCTGGGCGAGCCTGCGATAGACGTCCACCGCGGACGTCTCGGGCTCGCCCCGCTGTCTCTCCACGGTCCGCCAGTTGCCGAGGAACTCCAGCGTCAGATCGGCGACGGCCTGCCCGGCGTGCGCGGTCAGCTCATCGGCCGGAGTCGCGAACCGGCCGGCGTGGAACGCCAGGTTCCTGGTGACGTAGAGCCATTCCAGCACCGCCGCGGCGGCGTCCTCCTGCTCCCGCAACCACCCGGCGAGCATCTTCGCGTCCGCGAGCCTCGTCCGCCACAGCTCCACCAGGTCCTGCACCAGCCCGCCCTCGTCCTCGGCCACCGCGGTCACAGCCTGCTGTGCTGCTTTGATTTGGGCAGCTTCGAGCTGTTCGTTCGGGCGGTTGTGCTCGACCAGCACCTCCAGCCACGCGTCCACGGACTTCAGGTGGTGCTTCACCCCGGTCGCCGGCACGTACGCGTGGAGAGGTTTCCGCAGCTCCGTGTCGTGGTTGGCGACGATGACGTGCAGGCTGATCAGGTGCTGCCGCAGCATCTGCAGCGCACACACCTTGGCCAGCCACCCGATCTTGCTCGGGTCCAGCCCGGTGGCCTCCAACGCACTCCAGGCGAGCCCGGCGCTGGCCATCGGCGCGTCGACCTGCCGGGCCAGGTTCGCCACCCGCATCGCGGACCGCAGCTCGGCCGGCCAGTGCGCGGTGAGCGGGTACGCGTTGCTGACCGTGCGCTGATGCTCGCTGCCCCGCGTGACGCGCCCGGTAGGCCCGCTGACCTGCCAGACCGGCGCTATGTCCAGCTGGGTGAGCCGCTCCCCCGCCGCGTACTGGTCCAGCACCTCGCTCAGCGCCCGCCGCCCCAGCAACGCCGCCGTGTGCGAGTCGGCCGCGACGACCGGCAACCGCACGAGCACCGACGACCCGTCGACAGCGTTCTTCAAGAAGTCATCTTTCGGCAACCTGTTGCGGTGCAACGGTTCCTGCCGAGCTTGCGGCAGCAGTTCGTCCAAGTGCCGTAACACCCGTGCGCCCCTCACGACGAGCGCCACGACGTGCCTGCGGGGTTCCGGCCAGAGCACGTCTTCGAGGTCACCGGGATTCTTGAGCCAGCGCAGCAGGTCGGCGCGGAGTTGCCTGCCGTCCCGGCCGTGCACCGCCACGACCACCGCGACCTCGGCGATCATCCTGGCGCGCAACGGAAGTTCGATGCTCGGGTCGTCCCACAGCGGCGCGATCCACCCCTTGACCGCCGTGGCCAGCGCCTCGGGATCGAGCTTCGCGGCCGCCGTGGCCGTGATCTGCGGGTCGAGCTTGTGCCCGTCGGCCGCGATCGCCGCGTCGACGTTCAGGAGCGTGCGACGGGCTGCGGCGAGCACTTTGGCACCGCCGTGCGCGTACGCGGGTTTGGCGGCGTCCATGCATGCGAGCGAGGTGGCGATGATGCGGCGCAACAGGTTCCACCGCGGCTGGTCCTCGGTGGCGTGGCTGTCCAGCGCGACCTGGGCCCTGGTCACCGCGAGGAACGCGCTGTTGAGCCCGGCCACGTGCTCGCCGAGGTGCGCGTCGGGGTCGAGCGCGCGCAACACGCCCTGCAGCAGCGCCCGCTGCCCGCGGTCGAGCTTCGCGTCGTCGAACGCCTGCCGCAGCCGGGCATCGAGGTACTGGTAGCGCACCTCGTCGACATTAGAGGTTCACACTGGTGCACATGGACAACCGGAAAGCGATCTTCGCGGGCGCGGACGGCCAGTCACTGGCGGGCCGCCTCGAACTGCCGGCCGGCCCCGTGGTCGCGACCGCCGTGTTCGCCCACTGCTTCACCTGCGGCAAGGACTCGGTGGCAGCTTCGCGCATCGCCCGCGAGCTCGCCGCCCGCGGTGTCGCGGTGCTGCGCTTCGACTTCACCGGCCTGGGCCAGTCCGACGGCGACTTCGCGAACACCACGTTCACGTCCAACGTCGACGACCTGGTCTGCGCCGCCGGCCACCTGCGCGAGACGATCGGCGCTCCGAGTGTCCTAATCGGACATTCCTTGGGCGGCGCCGCCGTGCTCGCCGCCGCACACCGGATCCCGGAGGCTCGCGCCGTCGTCACCATCGGCGCCCCCGCCGACACCGCCCACGTCGAGCACCTGATCGGCTCGTCCAAAGCCGAGATCGAGGCGCACGGCGTGGCCGAGGTACTGCTGGCCGGGCGGCCGTTCCGGATCAGCAGGGACTTCCTGACCGACATCAACCAGCAGAACCAGGTGGCGTGCATCGCCGGCCTGAACCGCGCCCTGCTGGTCATGCACTCCCCGCAGGACGACCTGGTGGGAGTGGACAACGCCAGGCGCATCTTCGACTCGGCCCGGCACCCCAAGTCGTTCGTCTCGCTGGACGGCGCCGACCACCTGCTCACCGACCGCGCGGACGCCTCGTACGTGGCGGAGGTGCTCGCGGCGTGGGCGAGCCGGTACCTGGAGATGTGAAAGCCCTCGACAACACGAGTCGTCGAGGGCTTTCGTCAACCGATCGGGGCGACAGGATTTGAACCTGCGACCCCCCGCTCCCAAAGCGGGTGCGCTACCAAACTGCGCCACGCCCCGGTTGCACCCAGCTTACCGCCCTCCGCTAAGGTATTGACCGCAGCCCCTAAGCGGGCGGCAACGCGGGCGTAGCTCAATGGTAGAGCCCTAGTCTTCCAAACTAGCTACGCGGGTTCGATTCCCGTCGCCCGCTCGTGGCCGAGGCCGACGCGTGTCTGCAGAAAGCGCAGACCTCGTCGGCCTCTCGCATTTCCTCAGAGGCCAAGCCCCCAGACCCCCGGCCGGGGAGGTCCCCGGACCCCCGTCACCCGATGGCGGTGAGCAGCATCACAACGAGCGTTGCGGAGGCTCCGACATGCGGCTCGAGCAGATCGTCGTCGACAGCAACGACCCCGCGCGGCTGGTGCGGTTCTGGGCCGAGCTGCTCGGGGGCGAACCCGTGGAGCGCGAGCACGGCTGGGCCCACGTCGACCCGCCGGACGGGCCGCGGATGTCGTTCCAGCCGGTGCCCGAGCGCAAGGACGTGAAGAACCGGCTGCACCTCGACTTCGAGGTCGACGACATCGAGGCCTCGGTCGTGAAGGCGGTGAGCCTGGGCGCGACCCGCGAGGGAGTGGTGCACATCGACGAGAAGGGCAGCTTCCAGGTGATGCGCGACCCCGAGGGCAACGAGTTCTGCTTCGTCCGCGACTGAACTTGCCGCGACTGGACCCTGCCGCGACTGGACCCTGCCGCGACTGAACCTGTCGCGACCGGACGTGCGCCGGTCAGCTCTGGAACGCCCGCCAGAGCGCCTCACCGAAGCGGATCGCGAGGACCACGAGCAGCACGCCGATCGCGAAGCTGATGAGGCACCGCACGATGACCAGCAGTTTGGCGCCCTTCATCCAGCCATGATTTATCGCTGACAGGCTTGAACAACAGGGTCCAGCTGTACCAATCCCGCACCGAATAGCATGCGGGTGTGACCGACTGCCTGTTCTGCCGCATCGTCGCGGGCGAGATCCCGGCGACCGTGGTGACGGAGACCGACACCACGCTCGCGTTCCGCGACATCGACCCCAAGGCACCCACGCACGTCCTGGTGATTCCCAAGGAACACCACCAGGCCATCGGGGACGTGGACCCGGTGCTCGCGGGCCAGATCCTGGCGACCGCGCACCAGGTCGCGAAGACCGAGGGCGTCGACGAGTCCGGCTACCGGCTCGTGTTCAACACCGGCAAGGACGGCGGGCAGACCGTCTTCCACGTGCACTGCCACGTCCTGGGCGGGCGCGGCCTCACGTGGCCTCCGGGTTAGTCGACCGCCGGGACGGCCATTTCCCGCACGAACTGTGCGTCGACCGGGTTTCCGTGACCTGGCACGACGATCCGCGGTTCGAGCTCCAGCATGCGGTCGAGGACGTTGCGCCAGTTCGAAGGCGTGGCGTCCGAACCCGCCTGAGCCGGCGCGCCCTCCTCGACCAGGTCGCCCGCGAACACCACGCCGACGTCCGGCACGTGCACGATCACGTCGTGCGAGCTGTGCGCGGGTCCGAAGTGGTGCAGGTCGACCCGGCGTCCGCCGACGTCCAAAGTGACGGTGTCCCGGAACGTGTGCGTGGGCGGGATGAGCGTGCCCTCAAAGGGGTCCGAGTAGTACCTGGCGCGGCTTTCGAGCAGCGTCTCGTCGACGATGCAGTCCTCGTGCGCCCACACCTCACACGGCAGGAACGCCTCCGTCGCGAGCACGTGGTCGAAGTGGTTGTGCGTCAACACGATCCTCGACGGACTGATCTCGGCGGCCAACGCCGGGTCCATCCCGGAGTCGACCAGCAACGAGTCACCCGAACCGGTGATGAAACCGAGCGTGAGGTCCAGTTCGGTTTGCCGGCGGATGAACACGCCGTCCGCGATCTCGATCATCCCCGCACCACTCACGACAGCCTCCCCTCGACCAGCAGGCCCTCGGCGAACACCGGCACCGCCTTGCTCACGCCGACCTGCACCGCCAGCTCCACGTCCGCCGCGTGGCCGTTGTCGATCAACTCACGCCCCGACCCGCACTCCCGGACGGCCGACGCGACATCGGTGTTGGTGAAGGCCGCAGCGGCCAGCGCCGCCTCCGGTGAAGCAGATCCGGACAGGGCGGCGAGCACCGCGCCCGCACCCAGGTAGTCCTCGACGCAGGGCCGAAGCGGACCGAACTCGCGCGGCCCCCTCTTGAGGATGTCGAGCCCCCACCGTTCGCCGCCGGGGATCACGCCGATGGTCTCCCCCAGCTCCTGCGCGCGTTCGGCGACCGCCGCGGCGTTGCGCAGGCAGGCCGCGAGCACGTGGGCTCCGGTCTCGGCGGCGAGGAAGCAGAGGTTCGACCCGTTCGGCGACGGCAGGTCGACCAGTCCGGTCGCGTCGACGAGTGATGCTGGTCGCAACGTGGGCCCTGACGTTGGCCTCCAGCGCGAGGGACGGACTTGTCCGCCGTTGCCGACCACCAGGTCGACGGACGTCGTGAACGACAGCACGTCGACGACAACCAGCACGTCACAGGCCTTGAGCGCGTCCACGCCCTCGGGCCCCCACTCCAGCCGCAGCCGGTACCCCTCCTGAGCAAACACGCCGCCCAGCGTGTCAGACTCCGTGACGTGCGCGTTTATCTGGCAGCAGACCACGCTGGCTTCGAGCTGAAGTCCCACCTGATCACGGCTCTCAAGGAGCAGGGTTACGAGGTCGTCGACGTCGGTGCCCACGAGTACGACGCTCAGGACGACTACGTGGCGTTCTGCGTCGACGCCGCCGAGAAGGTCGTCGCGGACCGTGTCAACGGCGAGGGCAGCCTCGGCGTGGTGATCGGCGGTTCCGGCAACGGCGAGCAGATCGCCGCGAACAAGGTGAAGGGCGCCCGTGCCGCACTCGCCTGGAACATCGACACCGCGCAGCTGGCCCGCCAGCACAACGACGCGCTGCTCGTCGGCATCGGCGCTCGCCAGCACTCCACCGAGGAGGCGACCGCGATCGTCCAGGCCTTCCTGGAGACGCCGTTCTCCGGCGAACCCCGGCACCAGCGCCGCATCGACCAGGTCAGCGCGTACGAAACCAAGGCCTGATGCCCGAAGGCCACACGCTGCACCGCCTCGCGCGGCTGCACCAGCGCCGGTTCGCGGGCAAGCCCGTGTCCGTCACCAGCCCACAGGGGCGCTTCTCGGCGTCCCTTGTGGACGGACGCAAGCTCGTCCGCGCCGAGGCGCACGGAAAGCACCTGTTCCACGTCTACGGACCGGACGCGATCGTGCACGTCCACCTGGGCCTGTACGGGACGTTCACCGAGTCACCGCTGCCGGTCCTGCTGCCCATCGGCCAGGTCCGGATGCGCATGGTCGGCGAGACGCACTGGACGGACCTGCGCGGTCCGACCGCGTGCGAGGTGCTGAACAAAGACGAGGTCAAGACGATCCGCGAGCGGCTCGGCCCCGACCCGTTGCGAAAAGACGCCGACCCGGACCGCGCCTACGAGCGGATCACCAGGTCGAAGCAGCCGTTGGCCGTGCTGCTGATGGACCAGAAGATCCTCGCGGGCGTCGGCAACGTCTACCGCGCCGAGGTGCTGTTCCGGCACAACGTGAACCCGCTGCTGGTCGGCAACAAGGTCAGCCGCGAGCTGTGGGACACCCTGTGGGACGACCTCGTCGTGCTGATGAAGGACGGCGTGAAGGTCGGACAGATCAACACCGTCCGCCCCGAGCACATGCCGCGCGCGATGGGTCGTGCGCCACGCGTGGATCGGCACGGCGGTGAGGTGTACGTCTACCGCCGTGCCGGTGAGCCGTGCCTGATCTGCGGCACCGAGGTCATGACCACGGAACTGGCCGCGCGCAACCTGTTCTGGTGCCCTGCCTGCCAGCCCTGAAAAATTTGGTCGGTAGCCATTTGGGGGCCGGCCTGAAAGTGCTCAGTTCGTGAGCACTTAGAAGTCGAACCCGCCGAAGTCGAAGCCACCGGCGTCACCCATGTCGGCGGCACCGCCCATGTCGCCCATCCCGACGTCTCCCATGCCCATGTCACCCATGCCGTAGTCGCCGATGCCGTGCATGCCGGAGAACATGGCGTCCATCAGCAGGAACGTGCCAACGCCCCACGCACCGGCCACGAGCGCGGGCTTCCACCACGGCTCGGAGTACCAGCCACGCGGCACCGGACGTCCGGCGACCATGCCGCCGGGGTAGTAGTAGGGCGTGCCGGAGCCGGAGTGCGGCGACGCGGCGTACTGGTGCCCCTCAACCGTGACCCGGCGGTCCTCGCTGACGGCGCCGGCCTGCTTCTGGCCCGCGACCTCGGGCAGCGCGGGACCGGGGTCCATGCCCATGGCCTCACGGGCCGCGCGCACGTAGTGCAGGCCCTCCATCGCGGTCTCGGTGACCAGCTTGGCCTGCGGAATCGTGCGGGCCTGCTCCATCTGGGACCCGGCCGCCGTGAAGCGTTCCGACGCGTCCGCCAGCGCCTGCGTGGACGCGGTGTCCGTGCCGGAGAGGCTCATCACCTGGCCACCGAGCCGTTCGACCCAGCGGCGTGCCTCGGCCTTGGCGTCGTCGAGCTCCCGCGCCTTGCGCGCTTTGCTCGCGTTGACCAGGTAGAACATCCCAGCGACCAGCAGTACCAGCACAACGACCCACACGATGGTGCCCACGGCTTTACCTCCCACACCAGGTAAACCGTCAACGTGTGAACGCGCGCGCTTGTTCCGTCAGAACACCTCTGGGCAATGCGGGTAGTGCGTGCCGAGGAACGCAATCGTGAGCGCGTCCACATGTCCTGGCGTGTGCTCGACCACGCGGTGTGCTCGCCTGAGCACGGAAAGCCGTGCACCACCGAGGAAAGCACTGCCGAGCGCGGCAGCGTCCAGCGTCACGTCCGCCGGGTCCTCGGTGCGAGCCACGGTGGCCTCGCCGTTCTTGACGGTGAAGCGCCAGCGACCGGAGTTCCACGGGCAGAAGGTGTCCTCCACGTCCAGCACACTGTCCACATCGGACGAGTACTGGCGCAGCGGCAGTGCGCGGTCGAGGTCGACGATCCGCAGCCACAGCGCGTCGGCGTCCTCGCGCCGCACCTTCCGCGGGTTGTCGACCATGTGCAGGATCGGGTCGTCCCACGCGGTGTAGAACGAGATGCTGCCCGCGAGGTCCATGTCCAGCAGGAACCGGTAGAGGTCCACGTACGCCTGTTCGGTCTCGCACACCAGCTCGCGCACGTGCAGCTCGCTCTTCGGCCCACTCGAGTCGCCGTCGTGCTTCACCCGGAACACCACGTACCCCTCGGGGTGCAGGGCGTACCGGTAGGAGGAGAGGCCACCGCGGTCGATGTCGCGGTCAGCGAGCTGCACGTCCCAGGTGCCGTCGATCCGGTCGAGCCAGCCGACCCGCGTGCGCCGCACCCGCTCGTACGTCTCGTGCATGAACGGCATGGCCTCTTCGCGCGTCACCTGGCGGATCCGCGTGTCGCTCACGTGCACGCCGGGGTGGAACGCCATGCGCGTCGGCATCTTGAGCATCGCGAGGCTGGTGGCGTACTCGCCGTAGCCGTAGCGGCGGTAGATCGAGCCTTCCGACGCCCAGAGGATCGCGATCGGCTCGCCGTTCTCGTGCATGCCGTGCAGCTGCGTCTTCATCAGCAACGACGCGACGCCGCGCCGGCGATGGCCCGGCTTCACCGTCACGACCGTCACCGCGCCGACCGGAGCCTGCCGGCCGCCAGGAACGGTGATCTCGCGGCTCAGGATCCCGGCGGTGCCGACCATCTCGTCGCCGTCGAACACGGCGTGTGCGCGCTCCAGTTCGAGCACTTTGAGCCACTTGCTGTCCTCGCCGCGGGGGTCGTCCAGGAACGCCCAGGCCAGGACGTTCTGGAAGTCGCGGAGGTCGGAGTGCTCGATGGTCCTGATGCTCAGCGCCGAGTCAGCCATAGGGCCAGTGATACGCCGCTCCGACGGGTCTCGCAGCTCAATTTCCGTCGGCCCCGCAGTCCACGTGACCCCGAAAGCAATCGTTTTCATCGGGAACGTTCCTGGGTGGCGTGCCGTTTGGAGGCAAGCGAAAAATCGCCGCGCCAGCTCTGGTGAAACAGCCGACCAAGGAGCAGAAATGAGAGCTTTAATCGCTTTCTTGTCCGCCGCGGCCATTCTTCTCGTCACCTCCGCGCCGGCCTCGGCCGCACCCGTTCCGGTGCAGCTGATCGCCGAGACCGGCCTCGCGAAGGTGATCCCGACACCGATCGAGATCCACATGGAGGCGTTCGCCCGCAACGCCAACACCGGCGCGAACCTCAACAACGTGCTGGTCTCGTTCCGCACCACGACCGGCAACGTGCTGTGCACCGATCACACCGACAGCGGCGGCAAGGCCTCCTGCGACGCCGAGGTCGACCAGACACAGCTCGTGCTGGTGCTGCTGCTCGGGTTCGACGCCGTGGTGACCGGAACCGCGGACTACGGACCGGCCACGGCGCACAATTCAGTTCGCATTGTTTAGCGCTGAATTGACTTGACCTCGCAGAACTCGTCCAGGCCGAACTTGCCGAATTCACGGCCGTTGCCCGACTGGCGGTAGCCGCCGAACGGCGCGCTCGTGTTGAACGCGGCGGCGTTGATGTCGACCTGGCCGGTGCGCAGGCGCCTGGCCACTCGCATCGCCCGGTCGGCATCAGCGGAGAACACGCCGCCTGCGAGCCCGTAGATGGTCGAGTTCGCGATCCGCACCGCGTCGTCCTCGTCGGCGTACGGCATGACCGACAGCACCGGCCCGAAGATCTCCTCCTGGGCGATCGTCATCTCCGGCGTCACGCCACCGAACACCGTTGGTGCCACGTAGAAGCCCTGCGGCAGCGGCGCGTCCGGTCCACCGGCGGCCAGCTGCGCACCTTCCTCGACGCCCTTGCGGATGTAGCCGACCACGCGGTCGCGCTGCGCCTTGGACACCGCCGGCCCGATGCGCGTCGACGGGTCTGAAGGATCGGCCGAGGTGTACTTGTTCGCGGCAGCGGCGGCGAGCTGCACGGCCTCGTCGTGCCGGTCGGCGGGCACCAGCAGGCGCGTCCACGCGCTGCAGGCCTGGCCGTTGTTCATGAACGAGTTCGCGACCGCGATCTTCACCGCGCGACCGAAGGCCGAGTCGTCCATGTCGTCGAGCAGAATGCACGCGGACTTGCCGCCCAGTTCGAGGGCGACGCGCTTCACCGTCTCGGACGCCACCGCCGACACCCGCCGCCCAGCGCGCGTCGACCCGGTGAACGACACCATGTCCACGTCCGGGTGGGCGGCCAACGCCTCGCCGACGACCGGCCCGGTGCCGTGCACCAGCCCGAACACGCCTTCGGGGACGGCAGCCGTGATGATCTCGGTGAGCAGGTCGGCGGTCTTCGGCGCGAGCTCACTCGGCTTGAGCACCACGGTGTTGCCCGCGGCGAGCGCCGGCACGACCTTCGCGACCATCTGCTGCAGCGGGAAGTTCCACGGCGTGATGGCGGCGACGACGCCGATCGGCTCGCGGAGGATCAGCGAGTTGCCGATCTCCTCGGGCTCGAAGTAGCCGCGCTCCAGCACGTCCGCGACGCCCTCCGCGATCGAGATGGGGTTCGCGACCTGCACCTTCTGGCTGAACGTGATGGGCGTGCCCATCTCCTGGGTCATGGCGCGCGCGAGCTCTTCGCCTCGCTCCCGGAGGCCGTCGATGATCGCCCGGACGACCTTCGCGCGTTCGTCGACGGAGGTCTCCGACCACGCGGGGAAGGCGGCCTTCGCGGCGGCCACGGCCGTGTCGACGTCGGCCGGTGTGCCTTCGGCGAGCGTGCCGATGACTTCCTCGGTGGCGGGGTTGACGACCTCGATCACGAGAGCCCTCCAGGCGGATGTGACACCTAATGTGCGGACAGCGCCCAGACTGTCACATCATCCCGCGGCGGTCACGTCGGCTGCGACTCCACGTGTGGCAGTGCAGAGAATCCGGGCCGAGCGCACATCTCCAAGTGGAGATCTCCTCGGTTCCGTCGAAAGGCCGTACCCTTCACGGCCGGTCGCCGTTGCGAACGGACGCGTTCAGCACAATGGGGAGAAGATGAGATTGCTCGGCCGGTACCCCTTTGGATTGTGCGCGTTCGCGACACTGCTGGCTGTCGCGGCGTGCACGACAGGTGCGGCCGACACCCCGCCACCAGCTGATTCCGGATCCGCAGAGCAGGACGTCACCGTCGTAGCCCCGCCACCTGACCAGGTGGCGGAGGTCGTGGACGCCAGGACAGTGCTGTTGTCCAACGGGATCGAAGCCCGCATTCTCGGCCTGGCGGCGCCGGGCGAGTGCTATTCGGCGGCCGCGGTGAAGTTCGCGCAGGACACCCTTCTCGGCAAGCAGGTGCGTTACAGCCGTGCGTCGGAGACAGCCATCAGCCTGCGCCTGGGCAACAACGACGACTACGCCGCACTGGCGGTGAGCAAGGGCGCGATTCGCGCCGAACAGAACGACCCGGTGCTCACCGAACTGGAGAAGACCGCCGAAACGTCGCGCCTCGGCCTGTGGGGACCACCCTGCATCGGGCAGAACACCACGCCGACCTCGACGACGACGACGACCACCACCACGCCACCGCCCGCCACGACGACCACAACTCCGCCGCCGCCGCCCGCCCCGCCGGTCACCAACAGGGACTGCGCCGTCGACTACCGCGTGCTCGGCTCGGGGAACGGCGTGTTCTACGCCGAGGTCGCCCTCCGCAACACCTCGCGGATCGCGATCGAGCAGTGGGCGCTGCGCTGGCAGTTCCCCGGCGGCCAGAGGGTCGTGCAGGCCTCGGGCGCCGCCGTGCAGCAGCACGCCGCGGAGGTCCTCGTGCAGGACTCCAACCAGGGTGCGTCGCTCAACTCGGGCGCGTCGGTGAGGTTCCAGTTCGCCGCGTCAGGCTCGCCCGTGACTCCCGGTTCCTTCGCGGTGCACGGCAGGCCCTGCTCGACCGGTTGATCAGGCGCGACCGGATCCGGCGGGCGCCAAGCTCGTCACTCAGCGGCACTCAGCGGGCCGCAGCCGCCGTCACACCTCCGAGCCGCCGCTCACGCAGCACGCGCAGGTGCACCGCCGCCCACGTCCGATACGGCCGCCACGCCTCGGACACCTCGGCGAGCGGCCTGCCGTACCGCTCAGCGACCTCGGCATCCAGCCGCTCCTCGTTGTGCGGCACCGCGTCCGGCGCGTTCGCCCCGCGCAGCACGACCAGCTCGGCGGCGAACGGCCCCAGCCCCTTGACCTGCTGCACCGCCAGCACAGCGGCAGCAGGTTTCATCGACCTCAGCGTCACCGCGTCCAGCAGCCCGTCGAGCGCCGCCTCGGCCACCGCTCGCAGGTACTCCGGCTTGCGACCGGGCAGGTCCAGGTCGAGCGCCAGCAGCTCCGCCGGTGCCGGGAACACGCCGTCCCGGAGCAGCGAAGCCTTCAAGACGGCCGCCTGCGACATGCGAACGCGCTGCGCGAGCACCGACCACGCCGCCGCCTCGTACGGCGAGTAGAAGCCGCACGGGCGTAACCCCGGCAACGCCGCCTGCGCAGAAGCGATCACCGGATCCCGCTGACCGACGTCAGGCCACGCCCGCCCGTCGACGTCCAGCGAGAGGAACCGGCACGCCTGCGCCGCCGCCACGTCGAGATCGCCCTCGCCGGAGAGCGACAAGACGGCAGTGGCGCCGCGCTGGGTCACGGAGACCGAAGCACGACGCCACTCACCCTCGACCAGGAACGCTGACTGCAGCGCCTCGCCCGCGCGCTGAGGCAACGCGGACGGCGTGAAGCCCTCCCAGAAACCCCGGCTGGTCGCGAGCGACCAGGGCCCCTGAACAGCGACTTCGACGCGGTGGTGTGCCATGTCTGAAGACGTTAGCGAGCACCACCGACAAAAAATTCAGCTGAAGTCGAGGTCGCCCGTCCGGGTGCGCTTGAGCTCGAAGAAGTACGGGAAGCCCGCGAGCATCCGAGCGCCGTCGAAGATCGTGCCGGCCTCCTCGCCGCGCGGGATCTTGGTCAGCACCGGGCCGAAGAACGCGACGCCGTCGATGTGGATCGTCGGGGTGCCGACGTCCATGCCGACCGGGTCCATGCCGCGGTGGTGGCTGGCCCTGAGCTCCTCGTCGTACTCGGTCGACGCAGCGGCCTCGGCCAGCTCGGCCGGCAGCTCGGCGTCGGCCAGCGCCAGCTTGATGATCTCGTCGAAGTCCTTGTTGCCCTCGTTGTGGATCCGGGTGCCCATCGCGGTGTAGAGCCGCGGCAGGACCTCGTTGCCGAACTTCTGCTCGGCGGCGATGGCGACCCGGACCGGGCCCCAGCCCTTCGTCATGAGCTCCTTGTACTGCTCGGGCAGGTCGCGGCCCTCGTTCAGCACCGAGAGACTCATCACGTGGAAGGTGAGGTCGATGTCGCGGACCTTCTCCACCTCGAGGATCCACCGGGAGGTGATCCAGGCGAACGGACAAAGAGGGTCGAAGTAGAAATCGACCTTCGCCTTGTCGGCCATGCGTGCCCCTTCAGTCGCGTTCTGTGGCGTTGGGTGCGTTTATCGCCCCATCAGCCCAACCAGATCACCCGCTCATCTCTTCCCGGACGCCTGTTCCGTGATTGGATGCGGGAGTCATAACCATTCCCGACGACGTCAGCGCGTAACCACCCGCGCGGCAGACGAGGTGACCAGTGGCCGCGCCCAACCTCACCCGCGACCAGGCTCAGGAACGTGCTGAGCTGCTGGAAGTGGAGTCCTACCGGATCGAGCTGGACCTGACCGACGGCGGCGGAAAGCCGGGTTCGGACACGTTCCGCTCCACCACCACCGTGGTGTTCCGCAGCCGGACTCCGGGTGCTTCCTCGTGGATCGACATCGTGGCGGCGACCGTGCACCGCGCTGTGCTCAACGGCAGCGAGCTCGACGTCTCCTCCTACCGCGAGGAGGACGGCGTCGTGCTGCCGGACCTCGCGGAGCTCAACGAGCTGACCATCGAGGCCGACTGCCGGTACATGAACACCGGCGAGGGCCTGCACCGGTTCGTCGACCCGGTCGACGGCGGCGTGTACCTGTACTCGCAGTTCGAGACCGCGGACGCCAAGCGCATGTTCGCGTGCTTCGACCAGCCCGACCTCAAGTCCGTCTACTCGATGAAGGTGACGGCGCCGCACGACTGGAAGGTCATCTCGAACGGCGAGATCATCGCCACCGAGGACGGCGAGGGCGGCGCGGACGTGCACACGTTCGCCACCACCAAGCCGATGTCGACCTACATCGTGGCCCTGGTCGCCGGTCCCTACGCCGAGTGGCGCGACGAGTTCGTCGAGGGTGACTTCAAGATCCCCCTGGGCATCTACTGCCGTGCCTCGCTCGCTCCTCACATGGACGCCGAGCGGCTGTTCACCGAGACCAAGCAGGGCTTCGGGTTCTTCCACCAGGCGTTCGGGGTGCAGTACCCGTTCGGCAAGTACGACCAGTGCTTCGTGCCGGAGTTCAACGCGGGCGCGATGGAGAACGCGGGCTGCGTCACGTTCCTGGAGGACTACGTCTTCCGCAGCCGCGTCACCCGCTACCTCTACGAGCGGCGCGCCGAGACCGTGCTGCACGAGATGGCGCACATGTGGTTCGGCGACCTGGTGACCATGCGCTGGTGGGACGACCTGTGGCTGAACGAGTCGTTCGCCACCTGGGCGTCCGTGCTCGCGCAGGCCGAGGCCACCGAGTACCGCCAGGCGTGGACGACGTTCGCGAAGATCGAGAAGTCCTGGGCGTACCGGCAAGACCAGCTGCCGTCGACGCACCCGGTCGCCGCGGACATCTCCGACGTGCAGGCCGTTGAGGTCAACTTCGACGGCATCACGTACGCCAAGGGCGCTTCCGTGCTGAAGCAGCTCGTCGCGTACGTCGGGCTGGAGAACTTCCTGGCGGGCCTGCGGGTCTACTTCGCCAAGCACGCCTGGAGCAACGCGACGCTGGCCGACCTGCTGGGTGCGCTGGAGGAGGCGTCGGGCCGCGACCTGTCGTGGTGGAGCGCGCAGTGGCTGGAGACCACCGGCCTGAACCTGTTGCGCCCCAAGTTCACCGTTGACGCTGACGGCAAGTTCACCGAGTTCGCCGTGCTGCAGGGCGGCGCGCGTCCGGGTGCCGGCGAACTGCGCACGCACCGCATCGCGATCGGTGTCTACGACGACGACGGCTCGGGCAAGCTGGTTCGCACGCACCGGTTCGAGCTCGACGTGACCGGCGACCGCACCGAGGTGCCCGAGCTCGTCGGCGTGCACCGCGGCAAGATCGTGCTGGTCAACGACGACGACCTCACGTACTGCACGATGCGCCTCGACCCGGATTCGCTGGCCGCGCTGATCGACCACATCTCCGACATCGCCGAGCCGCTGCCGCGCACGCTGTGCTGGTCGGCCGCGTGGGAGATGACCCGTGAGGCCGAGCTGAAGGCCCGCGACTTCGTGAACCTGGTGCTCGGCGGGCTGCACTCCGAGTCCGAGGTCGGCGTGGTGCAACGGCTTCTGCTGCAGGCGCAGACGTCGCTGTCGTCCTACGCGGACGACTCGTGGCGTGACGAGGGCTGGCGCCGGTTCGTGGCGACGTCCCTGGAACTCGCGCAGGCCGCCGAGCCGGGTTCGGACCACCAGCTGGCGTTCGTGAACGCACTGGCGTCTTCGGTGCTCGACGAGTCCACTTTGGAGGTCCTGCGCGGCTGGTACGACGGAAGCGCCGTGCTTCCCGGACTGGACGTGGACACCGACCTGCGCTGGCGTCTGCTGCAGGCTCTCGTCGCGCACGGCAAGGCGGACCTGCCGGAGATCAACGCCGAGGAGGAGCGCGACCCGACCGCCACCGGTCACCGCCGCGCCCAGCAGGCCCGTGCGCTGCGCCCGACGGTTGCCGCCAAGGACGAGGCGTGGGACCGCGCGGTGAACGACGACGACCTGCCGAACGCGGTCAGCGAGGCGATCATCGCGGGCATCTCGCACCCCGGCCAGAAGCAGCTGCTCGCGCCGTACGTCGAGCGCTACTTCGCCGACGTGAAGGGCGTTTGGGACCGGCGCACGTCCGAGCGCGCGCAGTCGATGGTGGTCGGCATGTTCCCGGCCTGGTCGATCGCGCGGTCCACTGTGGAGGCTGCTGACGCGTGGCTCGCGGGCGACCACCCGCCGGCGCTGCGGCGGCTGGTCTCCGAGGGCCGGGCGGGCATCGTGCGTGCCCTCGCAGCCCAGGAGTTCGACCGCTCCTGAAATTCGTTGTGCGAGGAACGCCCCGGGCCGCTTTGATGGCGGCACGGGGCTTTCCCGTCTTTCTGGGGGTGTTTTGTTCCGCTACGAGCTCGTGGAAGCCGTGGACGACGAGTTCGTCAACGTGGTGGCGGGTGAGGTGCTGGCGAGAGCTGTCGACGTCGACGGCTGGCTGGCCGACGCGCTGCTGCCCGAACGACGCGAGCTGGTCCTGCGCGGCTGCCCGATCCAGACGCCGGCGGGCTCCCTGCAGCTGTACGTCTGGGACGGTGACGACCCCGCGCAGATCTGGGATCTGGTCGATCCGGTCGTACACGCCAGGCTGCCAGGTGGGGACCTCGTGCTGAGCGCCTCGGTGTGCCTGCGCGACAACGGTCCCCGGTCGAGGCTCAAGGTGAGGCAACCGAGCTACGGGCTCCTCCAGGACGGCGACTTCGCCGGCTCGTGCCGCGCTGTCGAGGGACTGCCCGCACAGCGTGAGGGCTACCGGTGGCCGTCCGTCACGCTGATCGGCTGCGACTTCCCGGAACGCGTCCGCGACCTGGAGACCGTCAACGACTGGGGCGGCATCCGTGCGCTCGACCGCGACGGCAGGCCGATGTCGTTCGCGATGATCAAGTTCGTGGTCGCGGACGTGCGGCCTTCGGTGCTCCGCGACGGCCTCTTCGACGTCGTGCTCGACCAGTCCACCGTGACGTGGTCGCCCGACCACTACCCGGAACGGCCGGGGCCGACGAGCCGGCCGGTGTGGGAACTGTGGCGCGGCGGTGTCCCGCGGGAGAAGAACCTGTGGGCACCGTTCGACTCCGCGGGCCGCCGCGCCTGGCTCAACCTCACCCACGACAACCAGCGCCCGACGGACCCGACAGGCATCCACCACCTCGACGGCCGGTTCGCGACCGACCGCGAAGGCCTGCACCTCGCGCTCGGCGAGGCGATGGCCGGACCTGGCGGGTACTTCGGCCGGAACGTCGCCGAACTCGCCGACTGCCTCGATTTCACCGGCTTCACGTTGGTGTGGCACGACGTCAACGTCGCGGATCAGGTCTATTTCGCCCGCGTGCTGGAGAAGTTGCGCGAGTACGGCGTGACCGTTGAATTCGACTCCACTGTGGACGCTGTCGTGGAACTGGACCGCCTCACCACACTCAGAAAGCTGACCGAGCGGTGGTGCAGAGCCTGGACCAAGGCCGCCGGCCACACCCTGTACGACGGCAGACAACCGCACACCCAGGTCGTGCACGTGAACCAGCCAGGCAGGAAGTACGAGCGGATCGTGACCGACGCGGCGTCCGGGATCGGTTGGGCGGCAGTGGACACGGCCACGGCACCGCATCCGGAATGGCTGACCGCCCCGACCTTCTCCCCGGAGGAAACGACCCGCCTGATCGCCCACGAAGGGCTGCGAATCCGGCCGCAGGAGACGCTCATGCGTCGTGATCTCGCCGGCCACCCGATGCCGTCAGCGCCCGACGGCTACGAGGTCGTGGTGGCGCGCGGCGAGGTCATCGAGGTGGAGATCAGGCGGAACGGCTCGGCGGCGGCGAGCGGGCTGGTCGCCGTTCTGGGTGAAGACGCTGTGCCCCACCGCATCGAGACCGCACCGGGGCACCGGCGCCGCGGCCTCGGCAGTGTGGTCATGGGCGTGTTGATGCGGGAGGCGATGGTGGCCGGCGCCACGACCGGGCTGCTGTTCGCCACCGAGGACGGCCTGCACCTCTACCGCAAGCTCGGCTGGGAAGCCGTTTCCGACGTCGTGATCGCGTCCAATTCCTGAGGGGGAACCATGATCAGTGACCTGATCGAACGCTGGCACCGCGGCTGGATCGCGGCCGACGGTCTGACGTCCGAGTACCGCGACGGCTTCCTGGTCGTCCACGTGAACCGACCGAACCGGAAGTACGAGTGGATCGCCACGGACGACGCGGCGATCGCGGAGATCGCGAAAGTCGTTGCCGCCACTGAGGAACCGAACTGGCTGAGCGTGCCGACGCTCGCACCGGTGAAGGTGGCGGCTGCGATCGAGGAGGCAGGGCTGATCGTCGCACGGCCGGACGAGACCTTCATGCGGTGCGCGCTCGATGAGCACCCTCAGTTCGACCCGCCGACGGGCTACGCGGTGGAGGTGACGAGGGACCCGATCATCGGCGTGCGGGTGCTCGGCGCGAACGGCGAGCAGGCGGCGAGCGGGCTGATGGCCGTCGTCGGCGAAGACGCTGTGGCGCACCGCATCGAGACCTCGGCCGAGCATCGGCGGCGCGGGCTCGGCAGCGTCGTGATGGGGACCCTGGCGTGGGAAGCGGTCAAGTGCGGTGCGCGCACCGGGCTGCTGTTCTCGTCGACCGAGGGCGTGCACCTCTACCGCAGGCTCGGCTGGGAGCGGATCTCCGACCTCGTGGTGGCGAAGAACAAAGCGGTTTGACGCTCACTCGACGACGCGGAACTCCCCGATCGGCGTGCCCGGCGGCAGGTCCTTCACCTGCTGCCACATCTGCCCGGTCACCGACCAGTACACGCGCGTCGAGATGACGACCAGGTTCTCGACCGCGTCCGGGCCGCCGATGAACAACGGGATCTGGTAGCCGACGCAACTGTTGTCCGGCACCGGATCGGGGTGCATGGCCTGCCACTCCGCGTGGAACTCCGGCATCAGGAAGAAGCTCGGGTCCTCGGCCACTGCCTCGTCGACGGACGCGTACGGGTACACGTTCGCCTCCGCCGTGGCGGGGTCGAAGAGCACCAGCCCGCCGTCGATCGCGTACTGGCGACCGGTCCAGTCCTGCGCCACGAACTCGATCGGGCCGACGGCGGGGAACATCTCCCGGACGCACGACAGCGCCAGCGCGGCCGACTCGGGCGAATGCCTGCGGATCACGAGTACCCCCTTGAGGCCACAACAGTCAGCTGATGTCCATGCCGCTGATCGGCGTGCCGGGCGGCAGATCCTTCACCTGGTGCCAGACCTGCGCATGCACCGACCAGTAGACCTGGACGTCGATGACCTCGAGGTTCTCCACCGAGTCCTCACCGCCCAGGAAGAGCGGCCTGCGGTAACCGACGCAGTGGCCGTCCGGCACCCGTTCAGGATGGCGCGCACGCCACTCCCGCAGGAGACCGGCGCACAGGTAGAAGTCCGGATCCTCGGCCACCGCCTCGTCGACCGTGTCGTAGCCGACCTCGTAGATGTCGGCCCAGCCGGGATCGAAGAGCAGCAGCCGCCGACCGGAAAGGCCGTACTGGCGCCCCGTCCAGTCCTCGGCGACGACCTCGAAGCCGTCCAGTTCCGGCTCCGGGAACATCTCCCGCACCATCGCGTACGCGGCCTTGGCCGAGGCCTCGTCGTGCTTGCGCCAAGTCATGAACGCCCCCAAAGGAAAGGCCCCCGGCGCGAACACCGGGGGCCTTCGAACGACAGATCAGGAACGCGGTGCGTTGCCCGCCTGGTCGGTCAGCATGCGCAGGCCCGACAGCAGGCCTCCGGCGAGGTCGCCCTCCTTGAAGGACGCCACCATGCTCATCACGGCGAGCTTGGCGCCGCGGTCGGCCAGGCGGCGGTGCGACTCGTCGCCCGTCACGATCTCGACGACGCGCTCGCCCGGCGACACGGCCACCAGGACGTGGTGCGAGGGGCGCTCGGTCGTGCCGTGCAGCTCCTCCGCGCGCTCGCGGGACGAAGAGCCCAGGGCGCCGAGGTACACGCTGAAGTCGAGGCCCGTGCTGCGGCTCGACAGGGTCAGCGCCTCGTCCAGCTGCGCGAGCTGGGTCGGGGTGAACGGCAGCTCCGGGGCGTGCGGCTCGTACATCTTGGCGGCGGAGACACGGCCGCTGTTCGTCACGACCGCGCCGAGGGGCAGCGTCGACGGGTCGACGGCCTCGATCGCTTTACCAGTTGCCACGGGCGCCTCCCTTGGCGGTCGAGCCCGTCTCAGCGGACTCGGCGGTGCTGTGGTGGTCCGCGCTCAACCCAGCGGGGTTCGCGCTCCACCACACCGGGGCGTAGCCCCACTCCTGGCCGGGCCGGTACCGGGGAATCCGGGTGGCCTTTGGCCTCACCGTCAGCAGCGCGATCACGCCGTAGAGAGCCAGCGGGATCAGCGCGAAGACGAGGACGGTCTCCACGATGGTCACGGACCGGTACGGTAGCCGAACTCAGCCGCGCACGAGCGGCCGGGCCAGCAAGATCGCGGTCAATCCCACGATCGAGCCCGCCGCGACGTAGACCGCGCCCAGCGACGTGCCCGCGGCGAGTGGTCCGGCGAGGCCCGCGCCCAACGGTGAGAGGCCCCACGCGAGCACCCGGTAAGCGCTCGTCACACGGCCCATCATCGGGCCCGGCGTGAGCCGTTGGCGCCGGGTCGCGGACAGCACGTTCCAGCCTGCGGAAGCCGTCCCGAACAGCACGCACATCCCAACCGCCAACGGCAACGGCGCGACGCCGAACACCGCGAACGCCGCCCCGAGCAACGTCAGGAACCCGACCATCACCCGCCCCGCTCCCCAGCGGGAAGCGAGCCGCGGGGACACCCAGGCTCCTAGCAGAGCACCGGCCGCCATGCACACGACCAGGCCGGGAACCACCGGTTCGGCGAGGCCCAGTACCTGGATGGAGTAGAGCGCCAGCATGGCGTTCGCGGCGGCTGCACAGAAAGCTGTGATTGCAACGGCAACTACCAGTGACCGCAGGCCAGGAGTCCGCACGAGGAACCGCGCACCCTCCACGAGTTGACCGCGAAGATCGCCGCCGGAGCGCTCTGGAACGACGTCTGGCACGCGGGACACCAGCAGTGCGGCGATGACGAACGACGCCGCGTCGAGCGCGAAACAGGCCGCCGGAGCCCACCAGAACAGCACTGCGGCGGCCAGCGGGCCGGCCAGGTCCATACCGACCGTCTCGACCGCGACGAACCTGCTGTTCGCCGCCTCCAGCTCGTCCGGGCCGGCCAGTTCGACCAGCAGCACCTGCGACGCCGAGTCCGCGAACGTCTCCGCCGACGTCAGCACGAAAGCCGTGGCGCACAAGACGAGGACCGTCGCGTGTCCGGTGTGGACCGCGAACGCGAGCAGTCCGGTCACCCCGCCGCGCACCCAATGTGCCAGCACGACAACGGATCGCGGTCGCCAGCGGTCCACGAGCGCCCCGGCCGGCAACGCGACGAGCAACCACGGCAACGTCGTGGCGACGGCCACGGCGGACACCGCGAGCGGGCTGCGGGTGCTTGCGGCGGTGAACAACGGCAAGGCGACAATGCGCACGCCGTCCCCGACGAGCGACACCGCCCACGCGGTGGTCAGCGCTCGGAAACCACGTCCGCGCACGCCTCCAGAGGTATGACGCACGTCACGTTCCATCTGTTTGAACGTTACAGAGCGTGTCCATACCGGCCAGTAAGGGCAATGAGTGCTCTCGTGCGGCGCAGCGGTTACACCCGGTCAGGCCTCACCCGGTCGGATGCGAACGGGTGCCGGTTTGGGGTCTTGTTCCCGGAACACCCAGCTTTTAGCTTTTCACCTATACGGCTCTTGCGCAGCCGTACCGAGCGTCCTGGAGGACACAAAATGTTGAACACGACCCGCCCCCAGGCCCTGTCCATCACTCTTCCGAGCTACAAGGACGATTCAGTGCGTATCACGGCAAGTGACTCCGTTCGCATCACGGCGCGTGACTCCGTTCGGATCACTGCGGCCGATTCGGTGCGCATCACTGCCTCGGACTCGGTGCGCATCACGATGGCAGACTCGGTCCGCATCACGGCGAGCGATTCGGTCAGGATCACGTGCGCCGACTCCGTCCGGATCACTGCGCGTGAGGACTCCGTCCGGATCACCGCTCAGCAGGACTCCGTCAGGATCACGGCGCGTGAGGACTCGGTCCGCATCACGGCCCACGACGACAGCGTCCGGATCACGATGGACGACTCCGTGCGCATCACCATGGACGACAGCGTGCGCATCACGGCTCAGGACGACTCGGTCCGCATCACCATGGACGACTCGGTGCGCATCACGGCGCTCGACGACAGCGTCCGCATCACGGCCCAGAGCGACTTCTCCCTCGCGGCCTGACCCGGAACGGCAGATCAGGCCGCGGGTTCACCCAGGTACGGCAACCACTGCGGGTCGGCCTCGGCCACCCCGGCGAGCAGCCTCCAGTGCGGACCCCGCGGCGCGGCAGGCACCACGCGCAGCCGCCACCCCAGCTCGGACAGCAGCTTGTCCGCCTTGCGGTGGTTGCACTTCGCGCAGCACGCCACGCAGTTGGTCCAGGTGTGAGGTCCGCCACGTGAGCGCGGAACGACGTGGTCGATCGTCTCGGCCCGCCCTCCGCAGTAGGCGCAGCGATAACGGTCGCGGTGCATGAGCCCGGCACGGGTCATCGGCACGCGACCGCGATAAGGCACGCGGACATAGGTGCTCAGCCGGATCACGGACGGCACGAGCACCTCTGACTTCGACGAGTGCAGCACGAGCCCGGAAGCGTCCCCGTGCACGACTTCGGCTTTCCCGCACACCACCAGGACGACCGCCCGGCGCAGTGACAACGCCGTGAGCGGCTCGAACGTGGCGTTCAGCAGCAGGACCTTGCGTCTTCCCCAGGGGAAAACCGCCGGCGTCGGACCGGAACCTCCCCCATCTCGATCCCCATCCGGCACCGCCCGCAGCTCGGGCTGATTTCGGCATGGGGGGACCGTCGGCGCCGTCTCGCCAGGTGACGAGGCGCCGATAGGGGTCGGTTGTCGGTCTGGCACGCGACCACCTCCACCGGTTCAGCCATAGGAGACCACACTTACACGTAAAAAATCACGTGTGATAAGTGACGCGTCATGGATGTGTGATCAAACCTGGGGTTAAGCAGCTCCCTATCGGAGATGGTTTTCATCGCCCGCTACCCTTGACAGGGTGACAGAGGTTCCTTCCACTCCACTGCCTGCGACGATCTCGTACCCGATCGCCGAGCGGCTAAACCTCGCCGAGCAGATTCACGGGCGCGAAGTCGCGGACCCGTACCGCTGGCTCGAGGACACGGCTGACCCCCGCACCGAGGCGTGGTCGCAGGCGCAGGACGTGCTGGCGCGCTCCTGGCTGGACGCGATGCCCGGCCGCGAACGCCTCACCGGCAGGCTGAAGGAGCTGATGCGCACGGGTTCGGTGTCCACGCCGGCCTGGCGCGCGGGCAGGGCGTTCTTCACCCGCCGAGGCCCCGAGCAGGACCACCCGGTCGTCATGGTGCGCGAGACCGACGGCACCGAACGCGTGCTGCTCGACGTCAGTGCGCTCGACCCGTCGGGCCGGACCACTCTGGACGGCTGGTCGCCCAGCCTCGAAGGCACGCGCCTGGCGTACCAGGTGTCCGTCGGCGGCAACGAGCAGTCGTTGCTGCACGTCATCGAGGTCGACTCCGGCGAGCTCGTCGAGGGCCCGATCGACCGGTGCCGCTACTCCCCCGTCGGCTGGCTGCCCGGCGGCGAGGAGTTCTTCTACGTGCGCCAGCTCGACCCGGCGCTGCTGCCCGAGGACGAGAAGCTGTTCCACCGCCGGGTGTGGCGCCACAAGGTCGGCACCGACCCGGACACGGACGTCAACGTGCACGGCGACGGCCTCGCGCACACCTATTACTACGGCCTCAACCTGAGCCACGACGGCCGCTGGCTGGTCGTCAACGGCGCCCCCGGCACGGTCCGGCGCGACTCGGTGTGGATCGCGGACCTGCACGGCGACGGCGTGCTCCGGCCCGTGATCCTCACCGAGCAGGGCGCGCAGTGCTCGGCGTTCGTCGCCCGCGACGGCAAGCTCTACCTGCACACGTCGCTGGACGCGCCGATGTTCCGCGTCTGCGTGGCGGATCCGGCGCGGCCCACCGAGTGGACCGAGCTGGTCAGCGAGGAACCGGACTCGGTGCTCGACGACGTGCGCTGGTTCAACGGCGACCTGGTCGTCCTGCGCACCCGGCACGCGGTGTCCGAACTGCACCTGCACTCCGTGACCGGTGCGCACAAACAGGCGATTCCGCTGCCCGGCACGGGTTCGCTGCACGGCATGTCCGTTGTGGACGCGCGCACCGAGCACGACCGCGACACGTTGTGGTTCGGGTGGACGGACTTCGTGACGCCGGCGTCGGTGTTCCGGTTCTCCACCTCCACCGGCGAAACCGTGCTGCACGAGGCCGCGCCCGGTCGGGTCGAGCTGCCGACCGTGACGACGCAGCAGATCGCGTACACGTCCAAGGACGGCACGACGGTCCGCATGTTCGTGGTCAGCGGCGAGCAGAAGCCCGACCTGCCGCGTCCCGCGCTGCTCACCGGCTACGGCGGCTTCGCGATCGGCCGCGGCCCCGGCTACAGCGCGACCACCCTGGCCTGGGTCGAAGCGGGCGGCGTGTGGGTGCACGTGTCGTTGCGCGGCGGCGACGAGGAAGGCGAGGAGTGGCACGTCGCCGGCATGCGCGCGAACAAGCAGAACGTGTTCGACGACTTCCACGCCGCCGCCGAACGTCTGGTGCGCGACGGCTGGACCACGCCGCAGCAGCTGGCGATCATGGGCGGCTCGAACGGCGGCCTGCTCGTCGGAGCCGCTCTCACGCAACGTCCCGAGCTCTACGCGGCCGTGGTGTGCTCAGCGCCACTGCTCGACATGGTGCGCTACGAGAAGTTCCTGCTCGGACGGTTGTGGGCCGAGGAATACGGCAGCGCAAGCGTTTCCGAGGAGCTCGGCTGGTTGTTGTCCTACTCTCCGTACCACCGCGTCGAAGCCGATGTTGAGTACCCTTCCGTACTGTTCACGGTGTTCGAGTCGGATTCGCGCGTGGATCCCAACCACGCCAGGAAGATGTGCGCGGCGTTGCAGCACGCTTCGACGAGTGATCCGGCCAAGCACCCCGTGCTGATCAGGCGCGAGACCGAGGTCGGTCACGCCGGCAGGTCGGTCAGCCGGACGGTCGCACTCGCCGTGGACCAGCTGACGTTTCTCGCGAATGCCACCGGCATGGAGTTGTAGGAGGGCACGACCACGTGACCAGTCCCGTGGATGACGTCACGAACAAGGCCGCCGAGGCGGTCAGCTTCGTGGACAGGTACGGCCCGATGATCCTCGCGGGCGCGCTCAAGATCGTCCTGATCCTGATCGCCGCCTTCGTGATCCGGGCTCTGCTGCGCAAGGTCATCGACCGGATCACCACACCCGGCAAGGAAGGCAAGAAGCCGGGCCTGCTCAAGCCGTTGCGCGAGCGCGCGCCGCAGGCTCTCGGCAACCTGATCTCCGAACGCCGCGAGCAGCGGGCGAAGACGATCGGCTCGGTGCTGAAGTCGGTCGTCACGATCCTGATCTTCGGAATCGCGTTCCTGGAGATCATGATCGTGCTCGGCATGGACATCACGCCGATCCTCACCTCGGCGGGCATCCTGGGCGTCGCGCTCGGCTTCGGCGCCCAGAACCTGGTGAAGGACTTCCTGTCCGGCATGTTCATGCTGCTGGAGGACCAGTACGGCGTCGGTGACGTCGTCGACCTCGGCCCTGCGACCGGCACCGTCGAGGCGGTCGCGCTGCGCACCACCACGATCCGGGACACCGGCGGCACGGTCTGGTACGTCCGCAACGGCGAGATCCTGCGCGTCGGCAACTCGTCGCAGGGCTTCGCGGTCGCGGTCGTGGACCTGCCGCTGAGCTACGGCGCGAACCTCGCCGAGGCGACCAAGGTGTTGGAGCGCCGGGTCTCCGAGGTCGCCGAGGCGGAGCCGTTGAAGGCGGACATCACGGCCAAGCCCGAAGTGCTCGGTGTGGAGAAGTTCACACCGGAGAACATCACGCTGCGGGTGACCGTGAAGACGCGGCCCGGCCGCCAGTGGGCGGTCCAGCGAAACCTCCGTGCGCAGCTCATGCCCGCTCTGGAGGAGGCCGGCTTCACGGCCAAGTGAGGTCGAACACCCATTCGAGACGGCCAATCACCGGGGCGGCCTGCACCACCCGGCTCGCGTGAGTCAGGATGGTTGTGTGGGCAACCCCGTGAGCTTCTTCGAACAGGTCGGTGGCGAGGAGACGTTCCACCGCATCGTCGCGCGCTTCTACAAAGAGGTGAAGGCCGACGACGTCCTGCTGCCCCTGTACCCGGAAGAGGACCTCGGACCTGCGGAGGAGCGGCTGCGGCTGTTCCTCATGCAGTACTGGGGCGGACCCCACACGTACTCCGAGAACCGGGGTCACCCGAGACTGCGGATGAGGCACGTGCCGTTCAAGATCGGACCGATCGAACGTGACGCGTGGCTGCGCTGCATGCGGATCGCCGTCGACGAAGCCGGCCTGGAAGAGGACAAGCGCAAGCAGCTCTGGGACTACCTGGAGATGGCCGCGAACAGCCTGATGAACAGCTGGTCTTGATCGCCCATCACCCGATCGGGCCCAATCGCTGCGAGACGTAAGGCAGGATGACCCCCCGTGCGACGATCCTCCGACCTCAGCCCCGAGATCGCCGAAGAGTCCGTCTGGTGGCGTGACGCCGTCTTCTACCAGGTCTACGTGCGCTCGTTCGCCGACTCCAACGGCGACGGCGTCGGCGACCTCGACGGCATCCGGTCCCGCCTCGGCTACCTGGAACTGCTCGGTGTCGACGCCCTGTGGCTCACCCCGTTCTACCGCTCGCCGATGGCCGACCACGGCTACGACGTGGCGGACCCGCGCGACGTGGACCCGCTGTTCGGCGACCTGGCCGCGTTCGACCGGCTGGTGACGGACGCGCACGAGCACAACATCCGGGTGACGGTCGACCTCGTCCCGAACCACACGAGCGACCTGCACGAGTGGTTCCAGGAGGCCCTGCAGGCCGGTCCGGGCAGCATGGAGCGGTCGCGCTACATCTTCCGCGAGGGCCGCGGTTTCGACGGCTCGCAGCCGCCGAACAACTGGGTGTCCGTCTTCGGCGGACCGGCCTGGACCCGCGTGCCCGACGGCCAGTGGTACCTGCACCTGTTCGCGCCGGAGCAGCCGGACCTGAACTGGGACCACCCGGAGGTCCGCGCCGACCTGGAGCACACGCTGCGGTTCTGGCTGGACCGCGGGGTCGACGGCTTCCGCATCGACGTGGCGCACGGCATGGCCAAGCCGGAAGGCCTGCCGGACATGGAGATCCACGCCCAGGCTCCCGGAGTGCTGTCCGACGACGCGCACGACCCGCGGTTCGACAACGACGGCGTGCACGAGATCCACCGCATGATCCGCAAGGTCATGGACGGCTACCCCGGCACCATGGCCGTCGGCGAGATCTGGGTGAAGGACGACGAGCGCTTCGCCGCCTACGTCCGTCCGGACGAGCTGCACCTGGGCTTCAACTTCCGCTTGGTCGAGGCCGGGTTCGACGCCGACGCCGTGCGTTCGGCGATCGAGCACTCGCTGGGCGCGGTGGCGCTGTCCGGGACGCCCGCGACGTGGACGCTGTCCAACCACGACGTGGTGCGCCACGTGACGCGGTACGGCGGCGGCGCGCTCGGCGAGCAGCGGGCGCGCGCGATGACGTTGGTCGAGCTGGCGCTGCCGGGCGTGATCTACCTCTACAACGGCGAAGAGCTCGGCCTGCCGAACGTGGAGCTGCCGGACTGGGCGTTGCAGGACCCCACCTGGGAGCGTTCCGGCCACACCGAGCGCGGCCGTGACGGCTGCCGGGTGCCGATCCCGTGGGAGGGCACCACGCCGCCGTTCGGGTTCTCCACGGCCGTGAACACCTGGCTGCCGCAGCCGAACGAGTGGGACCACCTCACGGCGGAAGCCCAGCTGGAGGACCCCGGTTCCATGCTGTCGCTGTACCGCGAGGCGCTGGAGCACCGCAAGTCCAACGCGGGCTTCGCGGGCGAGGAGCTGGAGTGGTACGGCGCCCCTCCCGGCTGCTTCGCGTTCCGCCGCAAGGGTGGCGGGCTGATCTGCGCGCTGAACACGTCCGGTGCGTCCGTGCCGCTGCCTCCCGGCCAGGTGCTGCTGTCGTCCGGTCCGATGGACGGTGACCAGCTGCCTCCGGACACGGCCGTGTGGCTCGTCTGAGTGATCAGGCGCGCTGCTTCTCCTCCACGGCGAGCAGCGCGCCGAACACGATCACCAGTGCCGCGACCTGGGCGATGGCGAGCCACAGCCCGATCGGCACGGTCGCGAGCGCTGCTACCGCTCCTGTTACGCGCCAGGTGCTGGTGCCGATGCTCATCCGGTGCCGGAAGAGCGCCTGGCCGAGCAGGAAGATCGCGGCTCCACCACCGAGCGCGAGCGCGCCGCTGAGGTAGAGGTGCTCGGTGGCGTGCCCGATGGTCTTCTTGAGGCCGACGCACACGACGACGATGCCGAGCAGGATCGGTGCGTGGGCCCAGCCGAACGCGGACAGCGCCGCCCTGGCCCGGTCGGCCTGCGACATCGCCGCGAGGCTGTGCTCGGCGCGGACGTCCTGGTTGCGGCCGAAGTGGCACCACCAGAGCTGGTAGGCGAGCACGAGGCCCAGCAACGCCGCGATGACGAGCGACAGGCTGAGCGGCAGCCCAGCGGCGCCGATGCCGATCGCGATGATCGACTCGCCGATGGCGATGATGACCACGAGCCCGTGCCGTTCCACGAAGTGCGCCGGCCTGATCCGGAACTCCCCGTGCCTGCGGTTGACGTACGGCGACACGATCATGAGGACCACGGCCGCGATCCAGGCCGCGGCCCGTGCGGTGGGCGGCAGGAAACCGCCGACCATGACGAGGCCCGCAGAACCGAGGTTGAACGGCGCCAGCCTGGCCATGGCCGCAGCGCTTCCTGGCCCGCCGGCCGAGATGAACAGCCCGGAGTGCACCAGGTTCACGATCAGGTACCCGATCCCGAACGCGGCTCCGGCGGACCCGAAGGCGTTCGGGATCGCCAGCGCGATCACCAGGAACCCGCCCATGCCGACCATCAGCAGCAACCGCCGCACCGTGGTGTCCGGCGGAACGGCGTTGGTGAGCCAGACGTACCCGAAGTACATCCACAGGATCACGCCCAGCATGATCACGGCCTGCGCGAACCCGAGCGGCGACGTGTCGTCGGCCAGCGTGCGGGTCAGCTGCGTGATCGTGAAGACGAAGACCAGGTCGAAGAAGAGCTCCAGCGTGGAGACCCGGTACTCGGACTCCGTGGTCTCTTCTGCAGGTGTTTCGGCGGACACGCGCGACATCGTGCCACGGTGCCTTTCCGCTCGTCAGACGAGCAGCGGCAGCATCGAGTGCCGGCGCCGCACGACCGCACCGAACTTGGCGTCGATCCGCAGCCACGAGTCGGTCGCGGTCACCCGCACCTCACCGTCGTCGCCGAGGAAACCCATGCCCGACAACGCGAACAGGCACCGCAGCGGGATCTTGACGTCCAACCCGGACCCGCTGACCGTGAGCACCGTCTGGTCCAGCAACGACGCCGGCGGCGTCCCCTGCGGACCGGTGTTCTCCCGCGCCACCTCGACGCCCTCGTCCGCGAGCTTCGACACGACCTCGACCGGCAGCCGGTCGACCATCAACCAGCCGTCGGCGGGCGGCAGGGCCGAGCGCCACATCAGGTCCTTGGCGGGCCCGGGATCGATGCGCTCGTCGCGCATCACCGCGAGGCCCGTCAGCAGCTCCGACCCGGACACCGTGACGTCGGCCGGATTCGCCTGCCCCGCAACGGTTCGCGTCGCCAGCGTGTCGAACGGCGTGGCAACCCACGCGTCGAGCAACTCCTCGTTGCGGTTGCGCAGCCGCACCACGGTCTGCCCGTCCAGCCGCACCGCCCGCGCCGCGAACGCGCCGAGGTCGTCTCTCTCGGCCGCGTCGGCCAACACCAGCTCAGGCACCATTACCCCCTGCTCGCCACCCGGCGAGAAAGTCGCGCTCGGCGTCCGTCAGCCGTCGCGGCCGCGCGGTCGTCACGTTGTAGGGCACCATCAGCGTCTCCGCCTTGGTGACCACCGGGCTACCTGCCTCCCGGCTGCTGCGCACAACGTAGTCGAGCGTGAACGATGCGGACTTCAGCTCCCGCACGGACATCTCGACGAGGATCTCCTCGCCGGTGAACACGATCGGCGCGAGGTAGTCGACGAAGAGCTTCGCCACCACCATGCCCTCGGCCATCTCCTTCACGCCGTGGCGGCCGGCCTCGGTGAACAGCAGCTCGATCCGGGCTTCTTCCAGCAACGTCACCGTGTTCGCGTGGTTCACGTGGCCGAACGCATCCATGTCCGACCATCGCGGCCGCACACCAGTGACGAAGACACCCATGCAGGGACCCTACCCAGCGCCACGCGTCCGTTACGAGCGAGTCCCACTCGGATTGGCGCGGAAGAGTTCCGGTATAGGCGCGGAAGCAGACGAGCTGTGCACACGGGCCGTGCAGACGTGGCCGAGCAGCCCGCCGAAGCAGACGGAGTTCGAGCAGCACGGCCGCAGCCGCCGCTGTGCACCCGTCTCCCCGCGCGATTCCTCATGACGCAACGAACGAAAGGCGATTTCGGTTCCCCTCGTGCCCGGAAACCTGTGGACAACTCGATCGGGTGCCGTGAGCGAGCCCGAGGCGGGTGCAGATCGTGGCACGGCGCCCCGACCTTCACAGGATCTCCACGGCCAACCGATTGAAAGTCGATAGCCAGCTCTCGATACTCGATCTATGTCTCGCGTACTGGTGATCTTCCTGCAGGCCCTGCTCGCCGTGGCGTTCCTCGGCGGGCTCTTCGCCCAGGTCGTGGTGATCCCGACGACCGCGGCGGACGAGGTCGCGCTCTTCCCGCCCAACGAGTCCGTGCGGGTGCCGTTCGTGACGTCCGCGATCGTCTTCATCGCGTGCTTCCAGCTTCTGCTGGTGGCGTTGTGGGGTGTGCTGCAGCGCGCGGCGAAGGGCACCGTGTTCGAGGCCGGCGCGCTCACGTGGACCAACATCGCGATCGGTGCCGCCGGTGCCGCGGCCGTGGTGCTCGGTTTCCTGTTCGTCTACGTCACGCTCGCCGACATCCCCTCGCCCTCTGACGGCATGGAGACCCTCGGCCTGTGGATGGGATCCGCCGTCGGGACAGTCGCGGCGATCGGGTTCGCGTTGCTGCTCGTGGTCGGGCGGCAGTGGCTGCGGCGTGCCGTCGCCCAGCGTGCGGAGCTGGAGCAGGTCGTCTGACCTGCCCCAGCTCGGCAAGCACTACCTGACCATGCTCCGCACCTGCCGGGCGGCGACCGAGAGGGTCGCCAGGTCCAGCTGGTGCACACGGTTGATCTCGTCCAGCGCGCCGCGCGAGCGAGCCAGGCGGGAAGCGTTGGCCTGCTCCCACTTGGAGATCTTCTCGCTCGCCGTGTCGCCCTCGTCGCTCGCCCTCAGCACGTCGATGGTGATGGCCCGCAGCGACGAGTAGAAGTCGTCGCGGAGAGCCAGCCGGGCCAGGGCGTGCCAGCGGTTGCCGCGTTCCAGGTTCGTCACCGAGTCCAGCATGTGGTCGATGTCGAGGTGGTCGGACAGCGCGAAGTACAGCTCTGCCGTCTCGCGGTGCGTCCGCTCCGGACCCGCGCCGCCGGTCGGGCCGAACTCGCGTTCGGCCAGCTCGGCGATCTCGGTGACGTCGAGCAGGCCGTACATGTAGAGCAGCGCCGCGACCTTGCGGGCGAGCTCGGCGGGGACGCCCTGTTCGACGAACCGGTCCGCCTTGCCGGCGACCACGTCGTACTCCTTGCCCTGCAACAGTTCGAAGGCGAAGGGGCTGAGCTCCTCGACCACGCCGCGGAAGCGGTTGATCGTCGAGCCCACCGCCAGCGGCTGCGGGCGGTTCGACAGCAGCCAGCGGGACGCGCGGTCGAGCAGGCGGCGCGTCTCCAGGACCATGCTGTCCTGGACCTCCGTCGGCACGACGTTGTCCAGCGCCTCGATCTCGCGCCAGATCGACGGCAGGTCGAACACCTGGGTGACCACGGCGTACGCGCGGACCGCGTCGGTGGCCGACGCGCTCATCTCCTCGGCCAGGCGGAAGGCGTACGACACGCCGCCGCCGTCGACGACCTCGTTGACGACGACCGTGGTGATGATCTGCTTCGCCAGCGGGTGGTTCGGGATCTCGGCGCCGAAGCGTTCGCGCAGCAGGCTCGGGAAGTAGTCCGGGAGCTTGCGGGTGAACGTGTCGATCGTCGGGATGTCGCTGGAGAGCAGCTCTTCCTTCAGCGTGAGCTTGGTGAACGCGAGCAGCGTCGCGAGCTCCGGTGAGGTGAGGCCCTCGCCGTTCTTCTCCAGCGCCTTGAACTCCGCCGCGCTCGGCAGCGCCTCCAGCTCGCGGTTGAGCGCACCGCGCTGTTCGAGGTCGGCCGTGAGGCGCGCGTGCACCGACAGCATCGGGCCCGCGTGCGCCCGGCTGACGCCCAGCACGTTGTTCTGCGAGTAGTTGTCCGCCAGCACGAGCTCGCCGACCTCGTCGGTCATCTCGGCGAGGACCTCGTTGCGCTGCTGCTGCTCCACCGAGCCCTCCCGGACCAGGTGGTCCAGCAGGATCTTGATGTTGACCTCGTGGTCGGAGCAGTCGACGCCGGCCGAGTTGTCGAGCGCGTCGGTGTTGACCTTGCCACCGGTGCGCGCGAACTCGATGCGGCCGCGCTGGGTCAGACCCAGGTTGCCGCCCTCGCCCACGACCTTGACCCGCAGGTCGGCGCCGTTGACGCGGATCGAGTCGTTCGCCTTGTCGCCGACGTCGGCGTGCGACTCGGTCGAGGCCTTCACGTACGTGCCGATGCCGCCGTTCCACAGCAGGTCGACCGGCGCCAGCAGGATGGCCTTCTTCAGCTCCGGCGGCGACAGCTTCTCCACGCCCTCGGGGAGCCCCAGCGCGACGCGGGCCTGCTCGGACAGCGGGATCGACTTGGCCGTCAGCGGGAAGATGCCGCCGCCCTCGCTGATCAGCGAGCGGTCGTAGTCGTCCCACGACGAGCGCGGCACGTTGAACAGCCGCACGCGCTCGGCGAACGACGTGTCCGCGACCGGGTTCGGGTCGATGAAGATGTGCCGGTGGTCGAACGCGGCCACGAGCCGGATGTGCTCGGACAGCATCATGCCGTTGCCGAACACGTCACCGGACATGTCGCCGATGCCGACGACGGTGAACTCCTCGGTCTGCGTGTCCACACCGAGCTCGCGGAACGAGCGCTTCACGCTCTCCCACGCGCCCTTGGCCGTGATGCCCATGGCCTTGTGGTCGTAGCCGATCGAGCCACCGGAGGCGAAGGCGTCGCCCAGCCAGAAGCCGTAGCTCTGGCTCACGCCGTTCGCGATGTCGGAGAACGTCGCCGTGCCCTTGTCCGCGGCCACGACCAGGTACGTGTCGTCGGCGTCGTAGCGCACGACCTGTGGCGCGGGCACGACCTCGTTGTTGATCAGGTTGTCGGTGAGGTCGAGCAGGCCCGAGATGAACATCTTGTAGCAGGCGATGCCCTCGGACATGAAGTTCTCGCGGTCGATGCCGGGGTCGCCCGTCGGAGCGATCGGCTTCTTGACGACGAACCCGCCCTTGGCGCCGACCGGCACGATCACCGCGTTCTTGACCGCCTGCGCCTTGACCAGGCCGAGGATCTCCGTGCGGAAGTCCTCGCGGCGGTCGGACCAGCGCAGACCACCACGCGCGACGCTGCCGAAGCGCAGGTGCACGCCCTCGACGCGCGGCGAGTACACGAAGATCTCGAACTTCGGCCGCGGGGCCGGGAGGTCCGGGATCGCCTGCGGGTCGAGCTTCACCGACAGGTACGGACGGGCGTTGCCCTCCGCGTCGCGGAAGAAGTAGTTCGTCCGCAGCGTGGCGTTGATCAACGTGAGCAGGCTGCGCAGAATGCGGTCCGCGTCGAGGCTCGTCACGTCGTCGATCAGCTTGCCGGTCTCGATGACCATGGTCTCGGTGTGCGCGGCGCGCGTGGTGTCGTCCAGTGCCGGGTTGAACCGGGCCTCGAACAACGCGACCAGCGCGATCGCCACCGACGTGTGGCTGAGCACCGCGTCCTCGATGTAGTCCTGCGAGTACGGCGTGCCCGCCTGACGCAGGTACTTCGCGTACGCGCGCAGCATCGCGGCCTGCTGCCAGGTGAGCCCGGCCTGCAGCACCAGCGAGTTGAAGCGGTCGACCTCGGCCTCACCGCGCCACACGGCGGCGAACGCGTTCTGGAACCGCTCGCGCACGTTCTCGAGGTCGGACTCCGAGAGCTGCTCGAGCGCCTTCTGGTCGATGCGCAGGCCGAAGTCGTAGATCCAGCACTGCACGCCGTCTTCGCGAGCGATCTCGTACGGCCGTTCGTCGACCACGATCACGCCCATGCGCTGCAGCATCGGCAGCACGTCGGACAGCGTGATGCCGTCACCGGTCACGAACAGCTTGAACCGCCGCTCGCCGGGCTCGGCGTCCTCCGGCACGTAGAAGACCATGTCGAGGTCGCCCTCGGCGAGCTTCTCGATGCGCCGGTAGTCCTCGAGGCCCGTCGCGGCCGCGAAGTCCTCCTTGTAGGCCTCCGGGAAGACCGAGGCGAACCGCTGCCCCTGCTCCGTGGCCGACTCGGCACCGAGGTCGTCGCCGCCGACGGCTTCGACCATGCGGTCGTCCCAGCTGCGGACGGCCTCGGCCAGCTTGTGCTGGATCGCGACGGTGTCCGGGTCCAGGGTGCGCGCCGGGTCCGTGTGCACCATGAAGTGCACACGGGCGAGCGCGGACTCACCGATGCGCGCGCTGTACTCGAGGTTCAGGCCACCGAGCTCCGCGAGCAGCACCTCCTGCATCGCGAGGCGGCTCGTCGTCGTGTAGCGGTCGCGCGGCAGGTAGACCAGGCACGAGAAGAAACGCCCGAACGGGTCACGCCGCAGGAACAGCCGCAACCGGCGCCGCTCCGCGAGGGCGATGACACCCGTGACGGTCTGGTAGAGCGTGTCACCGTCCACCGAGAACAGCTCGGTGCGCGGGTAGTTCTGGATCACCTCGAGCATCCGCTGCCCCGAGTAGGACTGCAGCGGGAAGCCGGCGCGGTGGATCACATCGCGCACCCGGCGCCCGATCACGGGGATGTCGAGCACGTTCTCGTGCAGCGCCGTCGTGCCGAAGATGCCCAGGAACCGGTGCTCACCGGTGACGTTGCCCTCGGCGTCGAACGTCTTCACGCCCACGTAGTACGGGTACACGCTCCGGTGCACGCTGCTCTGCGCACTCGCCTGCGTGAGCACCAGCAACTCGGGGCTGAGCGCCTGCGCACCGTTGTCCGGCCCGGCGGTGAGGCTGCGCGCCGCGAGGCTGTCCTGCCTGAGCACGCCCAGCCCGCTGGCGAGCACGGCCCGCAGCGCCGGTTCGCCTTCTTCTTTCACCAGCTCGTACTGCCGGTAGCCCATGAACGTGAAGTGCCCGTCCGCCAGCCACTGGAGCAGCTTCGCGCCGTCCGTGGTGGCCTCGGACGAGTCCTTCGCCAGCTCCTCGGCCAGCTGCAACGCCGTGGCGACCATCCGATCGGTGTCCTCGACGACCTCGCGGACGTCGGTCAGCACCGTCAGCAGCCGGGTCTCCAGCTCACGCGCCCGATCGGCGTCGGTGATGAGGTCGACCTCGATGTTCATCCACGACTCCGCCAGCGCATCCGCGGGCGGGTCAGCCGGATCGGCGGTCGGCAACACCTCGGTGCGCTCCCCCGTCACCGGGTCGCGGCGCACGACGACGATCGGGTGCACAACGCGCTGCACCTGCACGCCACCACGCGTGAGCTCGGACGCGACCGAGTCCACGAGGTACGGCATGTCGTCGGTCACAACCTGCACGACGGTGACAGGACACTGCCACCCGTCCTGCGACCGCGTCGGGTTGAGAATGCGCACCGCGGCGCGTCCGGGAACGCGACTCTCGGCGAGCTGGTAGTTCGACCGCACCGCTCCGACCAGGTCCACCGGGTCGTCGTCGTTGACTTCCTCGGCGGGCACATGGCGGTAGAAGAGGCGGATCAGATCAGCGAGTTCGGGGGCATTGGCGGCGGCCCGTTCGATCAGCTCGTCACGGACCTGCTCAGGACTGGCCGGTCGACTCCCATCACCCGCGGTGGGTACCGCGGAGACGTCGTCGGTTCGGGTCGGGGCTCCAGTCGAGGTCATCTTCAGGCGACTCCACGCTATCCGGCACCTCTGTGTGCCGGGTCCGACCCCACCCTAGATGGGGTGGCGGCCGTCACCGGCAACGGGAGGGGCACTGACGGACCACTGAATCGAGGGCTGAATCGAGTCACATCATCAGCGGCTCCAACGCATTCCGCATCGTGGACGCCACGGGATTCCAGCGGGTGTGACGTCCTCCTCACACCCGGCTTTCCCGTGCGTCCGTTGTTCACTCGTCGATCATGGGTTCGGTGTGGCTCGCGCGACTGCCGAACGGGCCGATTCGCTGGATCTCGGCGAGCGGTCCGGGTGCTTCGGTCTCATGGGCTCGACGGTCGCCGAACCGAGCTGGCCGAGGTTCGGTGGTGGCCGAACCCAGGCCGTCACGGCTCGGCGACGGCTGCCGAACCGAGTCCGCTATCCCGGCAGGGTCCAGCCGGCGGGACCGCCCGGACCACCAAAGCCGCCTGGGCCGTTCGAGCCGCCTGGGCCGTCCGGGATGTCCTGCTGGACGCGGCGGATGGGGCCGGTGGTCTCGTTGTCCGGCGCGGCACCGACCGGGACGATCGGGCCGGTCTTCTCCGCCGAGGACTCCGCTCCTAAAGGGGCTTCGTGAGCGGCTTGAGCCGCGCCGAACGGTGCTTTCGAGGCCGGCTGCTCTGGGAGGAAGAACGAATCCTGGCCAGACGACCCCGTTTCCGCGGGCGGCTCGGTGGAGAAGCGCTGGGTACCGAAGGACTGCCCTGGCTGAAAGAACGAGTCCGTGCCCAAACCCGGGGTCTCCCCGGCCGGCTGCTGCGTACCGAACGACGGTCGCGCCGAAAAGTAGGACTCCCCGCCCGGTTGGGCGGGGACGGACGACTCCCCCGCGGGCTGTTGCGAACCGAACGACGGGCCGGTCTGAAGGTACGACTCGCCGCTCGTCGCTTCAGCGGGCTGCTGCGAACCGAAGAACGAGTCCGCGCTCGAGGCCTCCGCAGGAGTCTCCGGGGAGAACTGCCGCGAGCTGGCCGGCTGTTCCGGGAGGAAGAGCGATTCCGAACTGGACGGTGAGGAGTCCGGCGTGGGCTGCGAGCCGAACGACTCGCCTGGGCGAAAGTACGACTCCGAGCCGGAGGTGTCGTCCGCTCCGGTGGGTCGTTCCGGGAGGGCAGGCTGGTCCGGGGTGGGCTCGACCGCAGACCAGTCCGGGGCGGTCAGGTCGGCCGCGCCGAGCTGCTCTTCGTCGGAGCGGCGGCCGGTCTCGTAGGCGACGAGTGCCTCGGCGAGGAGGTCGGCGAGGCTCAGGTCGCTCGGCTTGCGGCGGCTGCTCGGGCGGCCGGAGCGTCCCTCGGGTTCGGCGTTGCCGGTGTCGGACGGACCGTCGGCGTCGGTCGACGTGGCCACATCAGCGGCATCGGACGGCTCGGTGGAGTCGGGCCTCGTGGCGAAGAAGTCGTACGTGGCCGAGTCGGACTCGGCCGGCTGAGCAGCCGGATCACCGGTCGACGCGACGTCCGGGCTCGCACCGAAGCCTGGCTGAGTCGCGGGCGTCGTCAGTTCGGGGCCGGTGGCGAAGTCTGCGTTGGCTGGTGTGGCCGGCTCCGGGTTGGTGCGCGGGGTGCCGAAGGCGGTTTCGCCTGGGGGCAGTTGGACCGGCACCGGGGCGGTGGGGAGGTCGGCGATGTCGTCGTCGACGTCTGCGGAGCTCAGGAAGGTGCTCGACATCAGGTCCGGTTCCGGCGCCTGCGGGATCTCGTCCGGGACCGGCACCGACGGGACCGGGTCCGGGAGGGGCGGCAGGGGTTTGTGCTCGGGTTCCGGGTCCGGGGCCGGCTTCGGCGGGGTGGGCTTGGCCGGGTCGGGCTGTTCCACGGGGTCCGGGGTCGGGATCGACGCGTCCGGGCGCGGCTGGGACTTCGGGGTGCTGAAGTCGAGCGAGCTGAAGTCCAGGTCGGGGAGCTTGCGCTCGTCCGGGTCTGGTTCGGGCGTGGGGAAGCCCCCGGCCGGGGTGTAAAGCGGGTAGGCCGGGTCCGGGTCGTCCAGGTGCGGGCCGAAGTCCGGGGCCGCCGGCGGGCGGGAGAACGCCGCAGCCAGGCCCGAGCGGGTCGGGCGGTCGGGCATGTCCGGGGAGGCCGGGCCGCTCGGGTCCGCGAAGTGGTTCGGGCCGTCGGGACGGTCGCCTGACGAGCGCGTATCCGCCGAGTAGCCCTGCGTGGCGCGGGAGTCGGAACGGGTCGCGGCCGAACCTGCCGGGTCGGCGAAGTAATCCTGGCCGTCACCCGACGAGCGCGCGTCGGCAGAGAAGCCCTGCGAAGCGCGAGACTCCGAACGAGCCGAGCCCGCACCCGCCGAGTCGGCGAAGTAATCCTGGCCGTCACCCGACGAGCGCGCATCGGCCGAAAAGCCCTGCGAAGCGCGAGACTCCGAACGAGCCGAGCCCGCACCCGCCGAGTCGGCGAAGTAATCCTGGCCGTCACCCGACGAGCGCGCATCGGCCGAAAAGCCCTGCGAAGCGCGAGACTCCGAACGAGCCGAGCCCGCACCCGCCGAGTCGGCGAAGTAATCCTGGCCGTCACCCGACGAGCGCGCATCGGCCGAAAAGCCCTGCGAAGCGCGAGACTCCGAACGAGCCGAGCCCGCACCCGCCGAGTCGGCGAAGTAATCCTGGCCGTCACCCGACGAGCGCGCATCGGCCGAAAAGCCCTGCGAAGCGCGAGACTCCGAACGAGCCGAGCCCGCACCCGCCGAGTCGGCGAAGTAATCCTGGCCGTCACCCGACGAGCGCGCATCGGCCGAAAAGCCCTGCGAAGCGCGAGACTCCGAACGAGCCGAGCCCGCACCCGCCGAGTCGGCGAAGTAATCCGGGCCGTCACCCGACGAGCGCGCATCGGCCGAAAAGCCCTGCGAAGCGCGAGACTCCGAACGAGCCGAGCCCGCACCCGCCGAGTCGGCGAAGTAATCCGGGCCGTCACCCGACGAGCGCGCATCGGCCGAAAAGCCCTGCGAAGCGCGAGACTCCGAACGAGCCGAGCCCGCACCCGCCGAGTCGGCGAAGTAATCCGGGCCGTCACCCGACGAGCGCGCATCGGCCGAAAAGCCCTGCGAAGCGCGAGACTCCGAACGAGGCGCGCCCGAGCCCATCGCGTCGGCGAAGTAATCCGAGCCGTCAGCCGACGAGCGCCTGTCTGCCGAGAGGTCTTGTGGCGCGGACAGATCGGCGTCCCTGGCCGTGAGGTCGGCGTGGAAGCTCGGGTTGCCGCCGGACGTGCGTGGGGTCGCCAGGAAGTCTTGCGATGGTGGGGAGTCCGGGGTGGCGGAGTAGTTCGCGTCGCCGGACGGGTGCGAGCCGGTCGAGAAGTCTTGGGATGTCGGGGAGTCCGCAGGGGTGGTGAAGAAGGTTTGCGGGGTGGCCTGGGGCTCGTCGTCGTTGCGGAGGCGGGATGGGGGTTCTACGCGCCACGACGGGGTTTCGGGCTGGGTGTCGGTGTCCCTGGCTCGACGGCGGCCTCCTGCTCGCAGGCCTTGGGCCTTGAGCATTTCGAGCACGCTTTCCGGCTGGGCGCTGGAGGATTCGCGGGCGGTGGCTTCGGCGCGCGCTGCCTCATCGCGGGCTGCGGCTTCGGCGCGCGCTGCCTCCTGGCGGGCGGCGGCTTCTCGCGCCGTTTCTTGGAACGCTGCCTCGTGGCGCGCCAGCTCCTGGCGCGCGGCCTCCTGGCGCGCGGCTTCGCGGCGGGCTGCCTCTTCGCGTTCTGCGGCTCGGCGGGCTGCTTCCTGGCGAGCCGCTTCCTGGCGCGCGGCTTCTTGCCTGGCGGCCTCTTCGCGCGCGGCTTCTTGGCGGGCCGCTTCTTCGGCCGCTTGCGCTTCGCGTTCGGCTTGGGCCCGTTGTTCGGCTCGGGCTTGGCGTTCGGCCTCGATTTGGCGACGGGCCTCGCGTTGCAGCTCCATGAGCTGTTGCTCGACCTTGCGCTTGCGTTCCTGGTCCGCGGTCAGCTCTGCGGGCTGCGGTTCGGGGGACGCTGGGCCCGCGGGCGGGGGTGTTGGGAGGTCGGTGGGCTGGTCGTCGTCGATTTCGCCGGCGGCCACGCGGGCGGCTCGGCGGCGGCCGCTGACCATGGCGCCTGCCGAGGCGATCAGGCCTGAGGCCGGGACGGTGCGGTCTGAGGGAGTGTGAGGCACAGGAGGTGGGGGCTCGATCGGGTCTGGGGATTTGTCGTCCGGCTCGCCGAACGGTTGGACCATGCGCCAACGGTCGGCGGCGTGCTGGCGTGCCGCTGACAGACCCTCCACGGTCATGTCTTCGGCAGCTCGGCGTACTCGCTTGACCTTCAGGCTGTCGCTGTCGCCCTTGCGCACCTGGACGGGGCGCCATTGGCGGAGTTGTTGTTTCAGGGCGGCGGTCAGGATGCCGTCCGTGACGATCGGCATGCCCTCCACCGGGCGGAGCAGGTCGGCTAGTTGCTGGTGCAGGTCCGCCGGTTGGCGGTGGACGCCGGAGAACTCCGCGGCGAGTCTGGCGCGGACCGCGTAGACGGCGCGGGCTCTGCGGCGTTCGGCTGCGTGGGCGGCACGGAGGTTCGTCAGGGCGTCGGCCAGCTCGCCGGAGACCTCGTGCACGTGGGCCAGCGCGAGCAGGCTTTCGGCGAGCAGGGTGTCCAGCTGGTGGCGTTCGGCGCTGGCCGCGGCGTCGCGCAGCATTTCGCGGGCCAGGACCACGCGGCCCGCGGGCAGGTGCACGCGCGTGGCCAGAGCCAGGCGGAGCCAGCCCGTCGTGGAGGCCGACGGAGCGCGCACCGGGCGGTCGAGCATCGGGGTGCCGATCTCGCTCGCCTCGTTCAGGCGGTTCGCGTCCATCAACGCCAGCGCCAGTTCCAGCGTCAGGCGGCCCAGGCCCTGGCCGCTGTCCGCGGCCGGGTCGGTGAACCGGCTGAGCAGGTCCAGGCCTTCGCGGGCGGCGCCGATGGCTGCGGCGATGTCGCCCCAGCGCCGGTGCTGGGCGGCTTGGACCGCGCGGATCAGGCCGCGCAGCAGGAGTCTGGTGTCCTCGTCCAGCGACGGGTCCGCCACGTAGAGCTGGTCGGCCTCGGCCAGCGCGCGAGTGGGCTCATCGCCGCGGCCGACCGTGACGAGGCATTCGCTGGCTTGCACCAGGGCCGAGGCCCGCAGTTCCGCCGGCACCTCCGGGGCTTCGAGCACCGGGGTCACCGCGGCGAAGCCCGTCAGCGGGGCACCCACGGACCGCGCGCACGCCGCGAGTTCGACTCGCAGCAGCCACGCGGTCTCGTGTTCTCCAGCGGCTTCCGCTGCTTTCAGGGCGTCGATGGCCCTGTCGGCGATGCGGACACCGCGGCCCACGCGGTTGCCCGCGAAGACCACCAGGGCTTCGGCACGGAGCCGGTCGGCCTCGTCGTGACGGGCGGAGGCGAGCGCAAGTGCGCGCTCACCGAGCACCAGAGCGAGCTCCGGTGCCCGCCAACGCAGCCGCCAGGCGGGCACGACCAGCGTGCTCACCTCGACGTTCGCCTGCGTCTCGCCCCTCGCCGCCACGACGTCGCCGTTGCCCTCTCAGTCCCGTGTCAGCTTGCGGTACGTGACACGGTGCGGCCTCGCGGCCTCGGCACCCAGGCGCTCGAGCTTGTTCTTCTCGTAACCCTCGAAGTTGCCCTCGAACCAGTACCACTTCGACGGGTCCTCGTCCGTGCCCTCCCACGCGAGGATGTGCGTGGCGACGCGGTCGAGGAACCACCGGTCGTGCGAGATCACGACGGCACAGCCGGGGAACTGCTCGAGAGCGTTCTCCAGCGAGCCCAGGGTCTCGACGTCCAGGTCGTTCGTCGGCTCGTCCAGCAGGATCAGGTTGCCGCCGAGCTTCAGCGTGAGCGCGAGGTTCAGGCGGTTGCGCTCACCACCCGACAGCACGCCCGCGGGCTTCTGCTGGTCCGGACCCTTGAAGCCGAACGCGCTGACGTACGCGCGCGACGGCATCTCGACGTTGCCGACGTGGATGTAGTCGAGTCCGCCGGACACGACCTCCCACACGTTCTTCTTCGGGTCGATGCCGCCGCGGTTCTGGTCGACGTAGGACAGCAGCACCGTCTCGCCGACCTTCACCTCGCCGGCGTCCGGCTGCTCGAGACCGACGATGGTCTTGAACAGCGTGGTCTTGCCGACACCGTTCGGGCCGATGACGCCCACGATGCCGTTGCGCGGCAACGTGAACGACAGGCCGTCGATCAGCACGCGGTCGCCGAAGCCCTTCTTCAGCTTGTCGACCTCGACCACGACGTTGCCCAGACGCGGGCCCGGCGGGATCTGGATCTCCTCGAAGTCGAGCTTGCGGGTCTTCTCCGCCTCAGCCGCCATCTCCTCGTAGCGGTCGAGACGGGCCTTCGACTTGGCCTGGCGGGCCTTGGCGCCGGAGCGAACCCATTCGAGCTCGTCCTTGAGGCGCTTCTGCAGCTTCTGGTCCTTCTTGCCCTGGACCGCGAGACGCTCGGCCTTCTTCTCCAGGTAGGTGGAGTAGTTGCCCTCGTACGGGTGGGTCCGGCCGCGGTCGATCTCGAGGATCCACTCGGCCAGGTTGTCCAGGAAGTACCGGTCGTGGGTCACGGCGAGCACGGCGCCGGCGTACTGCGCGAGGTGCTGCTCCAGCCACAGGACGCTCTCCGCGTCCAGGTGGTTGGTGGGCTCGTCGAGCAGCAGCAGGTCGGGCTTGCTCAGCAGCAGCTTGCACAGCGCGACACGGCGGCGCTCACCACCGGAGAGCTTGGTGACGTCGGCGTCCGGAGGCGGGCAGCGCAGGGCGTCCATCGCCTGCTCCAGCTGGGAGTCGAGGTCCCACGCGTCGGCGTGGTCGAGCTCCTCCTGGAGCTTGCCCATCTCCTCCATCAGCTCGTCGCTGTAGTCGGTCGCCATCAGCTCGGCGATCTCGTTGAAGCGGTCCAGCTTCACCTTGATCTCGCCCAGGCCCTCCTGGACGTTGCCGAGGACGGTCTTCTCCTCGTTGAGCGGCGGCTCCTGCTGCAGGATTCCCACGGTGTAACCGGGAGACAGGTACGCCTCGCCGTTGTTGGGCTGGTCCAACCCCGCCATGATCTTGAGCACGCTCGACTTGCCGGCGCCGTTGGGACCGACCACACCGATCTTCGCGCCGGGGTAGAACATGATCGTGACGTCATCGAGGATGACCTTGTCACCGTGCGCCTTGCGCACCTTTTTCATGGTGTAGATGAACTCGGCCATGGCGGCGATCGTAGAGCGGTGCTCAGAGGCTCCTGACCTCGGTCGCCGACTAGCAGGCGTCCACCCCCGGATCGAGCGTCACGCGACTCGGTGACCAGCCCGTTCCGTTCGAACGTGAACGACTCTCGGCGATCGGTCCTCATCGGCTCCGATCTACGAGCTTCCCTCCTTCTTGGTTCGCGGTGCGTACATCTTCTCCGGCGGCGCTCCCGGATCGGGTGGGTTCCCGAACTCCGGGCACTCGTTTGCCCCGAACGGCGCAAGTCCGTGTCAGAAGGGGACCGCCTCTTCGGCGAGATCTTCGCCGACCCGCGGTTCAACGACGGGAGCGGACCCCAGTGACTGCACACGACTCAGATCCAGCCCGACGTGTAGTGCGTCCAGACTGATCGACGGTCGTTTCACGTCGTCCTTCTCGTAGTAGCGCATGCGCAGCTTGCCCTGGACGATCACGGGATCACCCTTGGACAGCGTGGTCTTGACGCTGTCGGCGAGCTTGCGCCAGCAGGAGACGCCGAGCCACACGGTCTCGCCGTCCTCCCAGTTGCCCATCGACGTGTTGTAACGGCGTTCGGTCGACGCGATGCGGAAGTACGCGTTCGTCTTGCCGTCCTCGCCGTGCTTGTACGTGATGTCGCCGGTGACGGTGCCAACAACGGTGATCACGGTGGAATTCCAGGACATCGGGTTCGCCTCCAGGTCGCGGGGTGCTGGTCCAGGTTGCTCCGGGGGCAGGAGGGGTGGGCGGGGTGGACCGCGATCTGTGGGTTACTCGCGGGTTGTGGACAGGTCGCGATCTTCGAGCACCTCGAACCGCGGAATTGTCGGACCTGTGTGCTAGTGCGGCGCTTGAGCGAGACGAATGAGTGAGCGCCCACTCATTGACATGAGTGAGTGCTCACTCATACAGTTGCGGACGTGTCACAGGAACCACGCCGCCGCCGCGCCCCCGCGATGAGCCCGGAAGATCGCCGCGAAGCGATCGTCCAGGCCACGCTGCCGCTCGTCGTGAAGGCAGGCGCGAACGTCACCACCAGCCAGATCGCGACCGCCGCCGGCATCGCGGAAGGCACGGTCTTCCGCGTCTTCAAAGACAAGGCGGAACTGCTCGACGCGTGCATCCAGCGCGCACTGCACTCCGACGAAGAGGTCGCACGCCTCGAAGCGATCCCGGCCGACGTGCCGCTGGAGGAACGTCTGACCGCGGGTGTCGCCACGTTCAGCGGCTACCTCGACCGCATGTGGGGCGTCATCGGCGCCCTGCGCGAGTCCGGCTACCAGCCGCGCGACGAGGACCACAAGAAGCACAAGGGACCGCCGATCGGCATGCAGCAGCTGTCCGAGGCCGTCGCCGGCCTGTTCGGCGACGCGGAGCTGCAGGTCAGCCCCGATCTCGCCGCGCGCATGCTGCTCGGCGCCGTCTTCACGAACCGCATGGGCTCGGGCTTCGGCCAGACCGCCGCCGAACCCGCCACCATCGTCGATCTTTTCCTGCACGGCGCGCTCAAAGGGGGAAACAGATGAGTGAGCTCATGATCGAAGCCACCGACGTGAGCAAGAAGTTCGGTGACGTGCACGCGCTCGACGGCGTGAGCGTCACCGCGAAGAAGGGCTCCGTCCTCGGTCTGCTCGGCCACAACGGCGCAGGCAAGACCACGCTGGTCAACATCCTCACGACGATGCTGCCGCTGTCCGGTGGCAGCGCGCGGGTCGCCGGTTTCGACGTCGTCAAGCAGGGCCACGAGGTCCGCAGCCGCATCGGCCTGACCGGCCAGTTCGCCGCCGTGGACGAGCAGCTCAGCGGCCACGACAACCTCGTGCTGATCGCCCGCCTGCTGGGCGCCAGCCGCACGCAGGCCCACCAGCGCGCCGACGACCTGCTGGAGCAGTTCGACCTCACCGACGCCGCCAAGCGCAACGCCAAGACCTACTCCGGCGGCATGCGGCGCCGCCTCGACCTGGCCGCGTCCCTGGTCGGCAACCCCGAGGTGCTGTTCCTGGACGAGCCGACCACCGGCCTCGACCCGGCCAGCCGCCTCGCGATGTGGGAGATCGTGGAGAAGCTCGTCGCGGACGGCACGACCGTGCTGCTCACGACGCAGTACCTGGACGAGGCCGACCGGCTCGCCGACTCGATCACCGTGCTGTCCCACGGAAAGGTCGTCGCGTCCGGCACGTCCGCCGAGCTGAAGGCCCAGGTCGGCCAGCGCACGGTGACCGTGGCGCTCGACTCGGCGTCCGATGTGGACACCGCGCTGAAGGCGATCAACGCGGTGGGGCTCCACCCCGTTGCGGAAGGGCTCACGCTGACCACGCCCGTCAGTGCATCACGCGACCTTGCAACGGTCGTGCGTGCGTTGGACGACAACGGCTTGGAGGCGCACGAGATCGGCCTCAAAGAGCCCACTTTGGACGACGTCTACCTCACTCTCGCCGCGAACTAGGGGGAATCATGGCGACCTTGACCTGGCACGGCAGCAGCTACCCGACACAGGTACTGGTGCTCACCGGCCGTTCATTAAGAGCTTTGCTGCGCACGCCCGCACTCGTCTTCTTCAGCGTGCTGCAGCCGTTGATCATGCTGACGCTGTTCAGCCAGATCTTCAGCAGCATCACGTCGACGGCGAACTTCCCGCCGGGCATGACCTACATCAACTTCCTGCTGCCCGCGATCCTCGTGAACACCGCGATGCAGTCCTCTCTCGCGTCCGGCATCGGACTCGTGCAGGACATGTCGAACGGTGTGCTCGCACGGTTCCGTTCGCTGCCCATCAGGCCGAGCACGGTTCTGTTGGCGCGCAACCTTTCCGACGCGGTCAGGACGGCGTTCCAGCTGCTGCTGATGATCGCGTTCGGCGTGCTGGTGTTCGGCTTCCGGCCTGACGGCGGCATGCTCGGCACGCTCGCGGCACTGGGCCTCGCGCTGATCGTCGGATGGGCGCTGAGCTGGGTGTTCATCGCGATCGCCGCGTGGGTGCGCAAGGCCGAGCTGATGCAGACCGTCGGCTTCCTGGCGATGTTCCCGCTGATGTTCGCGTCCAGCGCGTTCGTGCCGGTCAACGGCCTGCCGGGCTGGCTGCAGGCGATCGCGAAGATCAACCCGCTGACCTACGCGGTCGACGCCGCCCGCAGCCTGGCGCTCGCCCACCCCGTCACCGGAGTGGTCGGCGCGCTGGCCACGAGCGGCGCGATCGCCGTGATCGGCGCTTTCTTCGCGGTCCGCGGCTTCCGCCGACCGCTGTCGATCTAGTCCTTACCGGCCATCTTCCGCAGCATCGCGTTGTAGGCCTCGAGGTCGGCGTCGCCATCGGCGTCGGCCTTGCGGTCCAACCGCTTCGCTTCACGGGAGTCCTGCCGCGCCCATTGCGTGAGCAGGGCGACCATCACCACCAGCAACGGGATCTCCCCCGCCGCCCAGGCGATGCCGCCACCGAGTCGCTGGTCCTCCAACAGGTTCTGCACCCACGGCAGCGCCAGCCCGCGGTAGAACTGCTCGCCGATGACGTTCGCGGAGCTCATCAGCACGACGCCGAAGAACGCGTGGAATGGGATCGACGCGAACAACAGCCCCAGCCGGCCGAGTGGCGGCAGCTTGTTCGGTGACGGGTCAACGCCGATCACGGGCCAGTAGAAAACGTACCCGGCGAGGATGAAGTGGGCGTTCATCGCGAGGTGCGCCCAGTGGTACGGCAGCGCGGCCTCGAACAGCCCCGAGAAGTACAGCGCGTAGAAGGAGCCGACGAACAACCCCAGCGCCACGAACGGGTTCGTCAGCACGCGCGCGACGGGTGAGTGCACAAACGCCAGCACCCACTCTCGCGGCCCCGGCACCTCTTTGTTGACGGGCAACGCGCGCAACGCCAGCGTGACCGGTCCACCGAGGACGAACAGGATCGGCGTCAGCATGGACAGCACCATGTGCGCTTCCATGTGCACGCTGAACATCGCCGGCGAGTACCGCCCCATGCCCGACGACGTGGCGAACAAGAGAGAGAAGCAGCCGCACAGCCACGCGACCGTGCGCCCGACCGGCCACTTGTCACCGCGCTTGGTGAGCCTCCGCACGCCCAGGACGTACAGCGCTGCCAGGATGATCGCCGCCGTGCCGTAGATCAGGTCGAAACGCCAGTCGAACAGGATCCGCGCGAGCGTGGGCGGCCCGTCGAGGTCGTAGCCGATCGCGATCTCCGTGCGGCTGGGCAGCTCGACGTTGCCCGTCGGAGGAGGCGTCCGGGCGAGCGCCACGGCCAGGCCGATCGTGAACATCATCAGCAGGACTTCGAGGCCCGCGAGCTTGAGCAACGCGTGCGGCCTGCCGTCGACCACGCCCTTCACGCCGCGTTCGCGCTGGAAGTAGCCGAACACGCCGAGCAGCAGCAGACAGGCCAGTTTGCCGAGCGTCAGCCAGCCGTAGGTCGATGTGACGAGGTCGACCGGTGTCACGCGCACGAGCGCGTTCACCACACCCGAGATGGCCATCACGATCCAGCAGACCAGCGCCAGCTTCGAGAACCTCGTCGTGGCGAGGGGCAGGTGCGCACCACCACGCCTGCCGTGCGCGAGCAACGCGATGAGGCCACCCACCCACAACACGGCGGCGATGAGGTGGAACAAGAGACTGTTCGTCGCCATGTCGTGCGAGCCGCCCGACGACGAGTGGCCCGTTACCGCGACCGGTACCAACGCGAAGATCGCCAGGAACAGCAGGACCGTCGTCCACGCCCACGACAGCACGAGCCGGCAGCCCAGTGCGAGCAAGCTCACGATGATGGCCGTCAGCAGCCACGCCTTGGACTGCTCCAGCAGCATCGCCGTCGCGATCATCTGGCTGAAGTTGAACGAGCTGACCGGCCGGTCGATCGCCGCCGCCGTGGTGAACGGCACGGACAGAACCGCGCCCACGAGCCACACGAGCGCGAACCAGCCTGCGGTGCGCATCGCGGCGTAACCGTCTGCTGCGAGATTGCCGGACTTCTGCGGTGGCACGAGGAACGCCGCCAACAGCAACGAGCCGATGGTCACCACTGCGCCTGTCTCGGTGAGCACGCGCACGATGAGCAGCCCAGCCGGAGGGTTGCCCGAGAGTGCGCTGAACGCAACGGCGACCAGGGCCGCTATCGCGAAGCCGATGACGACGAGGGGCACCAATCCCGTTCTGGTGGAGCGTTCGATTGCCACGCCCCGGAGCCTACGACCCTCTAGTGTTGCGCCGTGTGAGCCGTTCTCTTCTTCTGTTCGTCGCCCTGCTGCTCGTGAGCGGCTGTTCGTACAGCATCCAGGGCTCGCCTGTGGCAGAACCGTTGCCACCAGGACCGGCCATCGCGACCCCACGCAAGACCGCGAACGTCGACCCGTGCGTGCTCGTCACGGAGAAGGACCTCAAGCCTGTCGGCACGCTCAAGTTCAGGCCCGCGCCGCGTGCCGAGATGGCCAACTCGTGCCTCTACATGCTGAACGAGAACGCCTACGTGCTCGCTGCGGTCCCGTACCGCTCCTTCGACGAGTCGAAGGAGAAGCAGAAGGACGGACGCGAGGTCCAGACCGGCAAGCACGCCACGTGGCTCAGCTGCGGCCAGGAGAAAGAGGACATGGTGTGCACGGCCACGATCGCCGTGTCGCGCAACGAGTCGTTGATGGTCGCGATCGGCATGCGCGGCGCGGCCGAGGCCAAGGCCCGTGACGCCCTGGAGCCGATCGCCAGGGAAGCGCTCAAACGCGTACCGGCTGCCTAGCCGCGCGCCGGGCCAGCCAGGTCGCCGGGATGATCAGCGCGGTGACCAGCGCCACGAACCCGAGCGACACGACCAGCGAGCTCACGTGCGCGAGCCCGCCCACGATCGGCGGCCCGGCGAGGAACCCCGTGTAGGCGATCGTCGTCACCAGGCCCAGCTCGCGTTCGCCACCGCTGCCGTCCGCACGCTTGCCGGTCTCGCTCGCCAGGTCCATGACCACGGGGAACGAGAACGCGAGCCCGAGCCCGGCAAGGCCGAAGCCCAGGTAGCCGGCCGCGGGGAACGGCACCGCGACCGTGATGGCCAGACCTGTCGCGGCCAGGCCACCGCCCGTGGCGAGCAGCCGGTGCGGGCCGAGGAAGCGCTGGATCGGCTCACCGAACCACCGTGCGAGCGCCATCGTGATGGAGAAGCCCGCATAGGCGTATGCACCCGCCGCGTCACCCATGCCGCGCTCACGCACCATGAACAACGCCGACCAGTCCGCCGCCGCCCCTTCCGCGATGGCACTGCACAGCGCGACGCTCGCCAACAGCCAGAGAACCGGGCTCTTGAGGACGTTGGAGCGTTCGGTGACTTCTTCCCTGTGCCGCTCCCCTACTCCTCCGGGGATCTTCTTCGCGATGAGCGCCGTGATGATGAGGCCCACGATCGCTGCTGCGATGAAGTGCTTCATGGGCTCCCACTGCGCCTGAGCTGCCGCTGCGCTGCCGAGCGACCCGACGAGACCGCCGAAGCTGAAGCCGGCGTGGAACTGCGGCATCAACGGCCGTCGCAGGTCACGGACGACGACGACCGCCGCGACGTTCATCGACACATCCATCGCCGCCACACTCGCGCCCAGTGCGATCAGCGTCAGGCCGAACTGCACCGGTGACTGCGATAGCGCGAGCACTGGCAGAAGCAACGGACTGATGATGCTGCTCGCTATCAGAACCCCTCGCGACCCGTGAACCGCACAGATCCGGGCAGCCAACGGTGCAGTGAAGGCCAGTCCGACGCTCGCCCCGAGCAACGCCAGGCCGAGGCTGCCCTCCTCGGCACCGATCTGCGTGGCGAGCGCGGGCACGCGGGCGGCCCAGGTGCCGAAGACGGCGCCGTTCAACAGGAAGACGACGAACGTGGCCAGGCGTGGGGACATGCGTTCCAGAATGACTGAAGCGCTTCAGTCGCGCCAGCGTTTTCTGTCGGCCCCCTCGCCTACGATGCTGTTCGTGGACTCCGATCGCCGACGCAGGCCGACGCTGGACACCGTCGCCGCCGCGGTCGGGGTTTCCAGGGCAACCGTGTCCAACGCGTACAACCGGCCCGACCAGCTGTCGTCGTCGTTGCGCGAACGCATCCTCGAGACGGCACGCTCTCTGGGCTATGCAGGCCCGGATCCCGTTGCGCGCTCACTGGCCACACGGTCGTCGGCGGCCGTGGGTTTCATGCTGCCCCAGGGGTTGCGCGGGGCGTTCACGGATCCGGCGCTGTCGATCGTGCTGGACGGGCTCGCGTCGACCGTCGACGGCCACGACCACAGCCTCGTGCTGATGCCCGGTGACGCCACGGGCGGTCCGCGGCCATCGATCGTGACGCGCGCACAGGCCGACGTGATGGTGGCGTACTCGCTGCCGGACACGGCGCCGGCCCTGGACGCGGTAGCCGCCCGCGGGCTGCCCCTGGTCGTGATCGACCAGCCCGTACTGCCGGGTTCCGCGCGGGTCGAGGTGCAGGACTACCTGGGCGCGTCACTTGCCGCGTCGTGCCTGCTCGGGCTCGGGCACTCCTCGTTCGGCGTCCTGACCTTCTCGCTGCACCCGGACGGAGTATCCGGACCGGTTTCCTCCGAGCGCCGTTCGGACGTGCCGTTCCGCGTGAGCCGCGACCGCCTGGGCGGCTACCTCGACACTTTGGAAAAAGCCGGGGTACAACCGGACAATGTTCCGGTGTGGGAGACGCGCGGCAGTGATCGCGAACTCGGACGCCTCGGCGCGCGGTGGTTGCTCACCCGCACGCCACGCCCGAGCGCTCTGCTGTGCGCGTCGGACCAACTGGCCTTCGGCGCCCTGCAAGCCGCCCGCGACCTGGGCTTGACCGTCCCCCGGGATGTTTCCGTCGTCGGCTTCGACGACGTCCCCGAGGCGGCCTACAGCGACCCGCCGCTGACTACGGTGCGTCAACCCCTGGCCGAGAAGGGCCGCCGCGCCGGCGAACTGGCGCTGAAATTACTGGCCGGAGGCAGACCGCCGAGGCCGACGAGACTCGACGTTTCCCTCGTGGAGAGAGCTTCGACGGCCTCTCGAACGTGATAAGCGTCACGTTTAGACTGTTTTGATCACCCGTTTGGACGTAAGGGCGAAACGGTCGATCGACTCCGGACGATGTGTCCGGTGGGGGCACCGGCGACCACACATCGTGGCCGCTCCGGACTCCCGAGCCTCCGTAGCTCAGTGGAGAGAGCGAGGGACTTCTAATCCCGAGGTCGCAGGTTCGAATCCTGCCGGGGGCGCTCCACAACCACCTCTGACCACCACAAGGTCGTCCGAGGTGGTTTTTTCATGCCCAGAGCCGGACAGCGCGACACGTCCGGTTCCGTTGTACGACCTTCACTATCAGAGCGCTCAAGGTGAATTGGTACTGTCTGCAACCTGGCACCTTGCCAGTATCAACCTCTGATGTGGCGGCGGCGCGGAGGAACAGTGCCAAGGAAGCGCAAGGTCTTCATCGTCTGGATGCACGAGCCCCGGACCAGGGCACTCGTCGCCGTCCTCGAGCAGCTCCTCAAACAGGCTGGTTTCGATGTCGAGCGGGACAGCGCCTTCAAGACGTCCAACCTCCCGAGCCTGGCTCAGCGGATGGCGAACAACATCGAGAACCGCGTGGTCATCTGCGTGGTGACGCCGGGGCTCGCCCGGTGGTTCAACGCCAGCGCCGACGCACCCGTGGGGAAGCACCTGGGGATCCAGTGGGAGATCCGCCAGATGATCCAGCGGATGTACGAGCACGGTTCGAGGCCCGGCTGCCCCGTGATCCCCGTGCTACCTCCCGGTGTGGTGGCCGAGGACGGCCCGATGATCCTGCGGGGCTTGGAGAACACGTCGTTCAACCCCATCACCGGCGAAGGCATCAACATCATCGTGGAGCGGGTCAAGAACGCGAACGCGCACTCCGAGCCGGAGCTCAAGGAGCGGCGGTCGGCCGAGGACAGGACTCTGGCCTCCACCCAGCCGTGGGACGGCCTGTCGACGTCCATCCGGAACGTCGACCCCTCTCTTCAGCACGCCCACGAGCTCAGCGAGTCCTGGATCAAGCGCGCTCGCAAGAAGGGTGTGACGCACTCCAGTGCGATGCTTCCGGTCTATCGGAAGATCCGGATGGCGGCCCTATACGCGGGCGATCTCGTGCTGCTGGAGCAGGCCACGGACATCTGCGTGCAGGCGGTGGACCAGCTCGACCTCGACGACGAGATCCGGGTGGAGAAGTGCACCTACCTGCTCAACCGGGCGTTCCTGCTGTTCTGCGCCCACGAGGTGAACGTGGCGCAGACCGTCGCGGAGAAGGCGCTCGCTCTGGCACACGACGCCAAGAACACCACCTTGATCGCGATGGCGAGGCGGTGTCTGGCCTTCATCCACGTCCACCTCGCCGAGTTCAACTCGGCTGTTGCGCGCGCCGAGGAGGTTCAACGGGCACGCGCCTACGCGACGTCGGCGATGAACCACTTCGAATTTGACAACGAGGACAAGCACCTCGCGGTTCTGGCCATGGCGCAGGTCCACCTCGCCGAGCACCGGCACGAACGCAACAAGCGCTCACTCGATGAGGCCGAGCGGCTCAGCGCCGAGGCCGCCAAGGGATTCCCGGACCAGCGCCTGAACTGGTATTACGAGGCCAGGCTGCTCCAGGTGAAAGTTGCCTTCGAGCTGCGGAAAGCCGACACCGCGACCGAGCTCCTCAACGAGACGCTGCGGGACCTCAGGTCGCGCGCCGAGCAGTCGGAGGCGTACCTCGAACTGCTCGGCGAGGGGCACCTGCTTCGCGCCAGGATCCGGGTGTCGCTGCGCCGTGCCGACGCGCAGGTGGAGATCGGCGAGGCACGCGCGATCTTCGACAAGCTGGGCCTGCAGCGGATGGTGGACGTGTGCGACTGGTTGTCGTTCAGCTGCGAGCTCAAGCGCCACCGGTTCTCGGCCTACGACATCAGGGCGCTGGAACGGGTCTGTCCTGACCCCGGTCTGCGGCTGAGGGTGGCACGGCGCGGCCGCACGTGGTCGGTCTTCTGGGAATTCCCGGGCCGGATCGGCGACAAGAACTGGAAGCGCGCGGTGGAGGAGACCCAGGCCGGCGAGGGCTAGCCGCCGAGCGCGGCCTCACACCTCGCCGCTTCCACAGTTCGGTGCTGGCTGAGGTAGAGCTCACGGGCCCGGTGCAGAGTGTCCGCGGCGGCCGCGTTTCCTTGTGCTGCAAGCACGAGGCCCAAGCGCTCGGTCACTTCTGCCTCGAAGAAGTGGTTCTCCTGATCGGAGGCCAGTCGTGCGGCCTCCGAGAAACGGGACACGGCCTCGTCGAGCGCTCCCGTTCGGTGCAGCAGGACGCCCAGGTTGTCCAAGGCGACGACACGGCCGCTGCGGTTACCGAGGCCCTCGCTGAGGACCAGGGATTCGGTGCAGCTGCGAATCGCGGCCTCGTGGTCGCCCAGCTCGCTTTGCGCGCGGCCCAACGCGTTCAGGGCGTGCGACTCCCCCACGGCGTTGTGCCCGGCCCGGTAGTGGCGCAGGGCTCCCGAGGCGTGGTGCAACGCGGCTTCGTGGTCACCGGAGCGAGCAGCCAGCCTGCCGAGGTCGTGGTGGACGTGGCCGAGCTCGGTGTCGTTGCCGTCCTCGCCGATCGACGCCAGGGCGCGGTGGAGGCAGTGTGCAGCCGGCTCGAAGTCCCCAGCCCTCGTGTACGCGCGGCCGAGCTGGCGCAGGGCGATGGCGGTCAGCGACTCCTCGCCGAGAGCACTCGCCGCGATCACACCCACCCGCGAGGTCTCGATGTTCTCGGCGAGGCGCCCGCTGCGGTAGTGATACGTGTCCAGCGCCCTGGCCAGGTGCCAGGCTTGCTCGTGCCACCTGCCGCGCACGGCTTCGTCCAGTGCCGCACGCAGTTCGCGGTACTCGGCGCCCAGCCACTGAACCGCGTCGTCCTCGCTGCCGAACGCCAGTGGCTCGCTTCCTTCCACGGGTTCGGGCAGCGGGACAGCGGCGCGGTTCGGGTACAGCAGGCGGTCCGCCGCACAGGCCGTGTGGGTGTAGAAGTCGACCAGCCTCAGCGTCGCGTTCAAGACCTCTCCCGGTTCGTCTGTGGCCACGCACATCTGGCGCGCGTAGGCGCGAACCAGCGGATGCATGCGAAATCTGAACCGGCCGCGCTGGGCGAGCAGGTTTCTCGACGTCAAGCGCCGCAGGTGCCGGGTGGCCGTGCCGCCGCGGACGGCCAGGAGGCTCGCCGCCGACGCCGCGGTCAGCTCGTCCGCAGGCGAAGTGCCCAGCATTCGCAAAGCACGCGCGTCCTCCTCCGACAACGACGTGTACGCCCACGTGAACACGGCACGCAGTCGGTTTCCGCCGTCGGTGGAGTCGAAGGCGTCGAGCTCGTCGTCCGCGTCGTCGAACTCCGCGACGAGGCCCGGCAGGTCGTGATCCTCGGCGGCACGGGCCGCCACGATCGCGAGCGCCAGCGGCAGGCCTGCGCAGCGCTCGACGAGGACCTCGACGGACTCCCGCTCCGCGTCCGCGCCGAGGTACGCCCGCAGCAACGTCGTGGCTTCCGCGTTCGCCAGCTCTCCCAGGTGGATCGCGGCGACACCGTTCAGATCCGGCCCGGTCAGCCTCGAACGGCTGGTGGCCACCAAGGCACTTATGGCGGTTCCAGGTACGAACGGCAGCACCTGTTCCGCGTTCACCACGTTCTCGAGCACGACGAGCACTGGACGCTGCGCCAGAACACTGCGGTACAACGCCGCCGCCGTGCCCAAGTCCTGAGGCAGAGCGGCCGGCTCCACGCCCAGCGCACGAAGAAAGCCGTGCAGTGCCACCAAAGTCGAGACGTCGCGGGCTCCACCGAGGTCGGCGAACAGCTGGCCGCCGGGAAACCGGCCGGCGTGATCGTGCGCCCACCTGAGCACCAGGCTGGATTTGCCGATTCCCGCGGCCCCCTCGACCACGGCCACCGGCACCTCGTCACGCTCCCGCATCCGATCGAGCGCTTCGGTGAGCAGCCTCAGCTCCGGATCGCGGCCGACGAGCACACGAGGCGGGGCGGGCAGCTGCCGAACCTGAGGACGCGACGCGTCTCCTGCCAGCGGCACGGTCAGTGATCCGAGGACGGTCCCCACCTGCACCACGGACCCCAGCGACGAGGAATCGACCTGGTTGTGCACGTCACCGAAACCCTCAGGCGGACGCATCAGCTGTCACTTACCTGTCGGTGATCAGATTCCTTTGACGACGGCGATGAACATCGCCCAAGAAGATTCACGGAAGCGCAGCCTCCCGCCCTCGCGATCACGCGAAGTCCTCACCAGCACATCGCCGTCTGCTTTGGACGTGAATTCCACGCACGATTGACTGTTGGTGACAGGTCCGCTCGCCGAGCTTTTGACCCACGTGCATCCGGCACCATCCACCTGAACCACACGGGCTCGCCTTGTCCTGTTCTCTGTCCTCTTCACGTTCGCCCCTCACCCCGATGGACGCACACGAACAGCGCCCCTTGTGAAGTTAGCTCGATATAGCGGAGAACTGCACCGCCGATCGAGTACGTGAACAACGGGGCCGCCGGAGAACATCGACTCTCGATCGAACCGTTCAGACCACCCGATTACTCGGTTGAGCCGCACGCGCAAGCACCGAACCAGCCCATCGGATCCGACCACGGGTCACGATTTGGCTGACAGCGCCTTCTCGATGAGGCCTTCAATCATTTCGCGCGAATCTTCTTCCGTCATCGCCAGGCTCTGCAGCACGACAAACGCTTCGTCGTACTTCCGGATGTCCTCCTGGTCGTCCCGGATCATGACGTCGCGAAGCGGTTCCTCCAGGACGAGGACATCGCCGTCACCACCAGGAAGTTCCAGCAAGGAGAAAGATCCACGCATGCCGCGGTGCGCCTTCGCGTGCTCCGGCTTGAGCGGCAGCACCCGCACGAAGACATTTGGCAGTTTCGCCTTCTCCAGGATCGCTCGCCACTGCTCGACCATGATTTCCGGATCGCCGACGTGCCTCAGCAGTACCGCCTCGTCGATGATGAAGTGCAGCTCAGGGCCGCCTTCGACGACAATGCCCTGACGTTGCGCGCGAATTACGACGCCACGATCGATCTCGGCCTGGTCCTCACCCACCCCGGATCCGAGCGCGCGGGTGTACGCGCTCGTCTGCACCAATCCCGGCATCGCCAAAGCTTGGTACTGACGGATCCGAACAGCCGAAGCCTCATAGCCGATGAACACGTACAGCTGCGGGTCGATATACGGCCTGAAAGGAGTCCACCACACACTCTTGCGACTCGCACGCGCTTCATCCAACAACGAGTCGACCTCTTCGGTGTCGGTCACTCCGTAAAGATGCAGAAGAGCTTTCAGGTCCGTGACCCCGACCTTCGATGTTCCGTTCTCAATTCTGATTATCTTGGATACCGACCATTCAAGTCGCTCGGCTACGTGCTTTTGGGTGAACCGAACCGACTCGCGCAGCTTGCGCAGCTCGCCCCGCAGTCGCCGCTGGTGGACGATCGGGGTGTCCCTCTGGCTCATGACGCCCTCCCAATGTGGGTTCATCTTGCCACATGGCAGAAGTTAGATCGCAGCCTGCACCTAACTGTTACGCACGTTGCGCACCGACATCAGACGAAATGCCACGGTCGATGCTGCACCACCACCGACCGAGACACCCCACATCCCGTACTACTCACCCACCGAGATAACAGTCCGTAGCGAAACCACCCGAGCAGACTCCATCTGAGTGTTTCTCGAAAGCGTGAAGTGCTCGACACGAACATCGTCCACTGGCGAATCCCGGAAGCAGGACCCTGCTAACCAGCGAAGATCGAACTTGGCGGGTGGCCACCACGCGGAGTGATCTTCATCGGCGAGCGCTCGATTCCTGCCCACGCCGCAACGGCCGGATCGGGCAGCAACCCACCAGTTCTGCCCGATCGACCGTTGATTCCCGGTCCCATTTCCGGTAGTCGCTACCTCCAGATTTGGGCCACGTAGGTGTCGAAAGTGGTGGCCGGCCGACCCAGCAGGTCGCTGACATCGGTAGTCGGAGTGGCCAGCAGGCCCGCGCGCATGCCGGCGAAGAGGGTGTTCAGTTCGGCGGCTTCGGGTTCGGAGACGCCGTGGGAGAGCAGGAAATCGCGGTACTCGTCCGGGGTCAGCTTCACCAGTTCGACGGGTTGGCCGGTGGCTGCGGAGATCTTGGCGATGGCGTCCGCGAACGCGATGGCGGTGGGACCGCTCAGGTTGTAGGTCTGGCCGTGGTGCTCGGTGGAGGTCAGGGCCAGGGCAGCCACGTCAGCGATGTCCTGGACGTCGACGAACGGTTCCGGGGTGTCGTCCACCGGCAGAGCGAGGCGGCCCGCACGGATCTCCGGCTCCCAGATCTCCTCTGAGAAGTTCTGGTTGAAGTTGTTGGCCCGCAGGATGGTCCAGGACAGGACTGAGGCGCGGACGGCCTCTTCGGCGGCGCGCATGCCTTCGAAGAAGCCGACTGGGGTTTCGTCCAGGCCTCGGCCGGAGAGCAGGACCACGCGGTGCACGCCGGATTCCGCGGCCTGTTTGAAGAACGGGGCTGCGGCGGCTGGGTCGTGAGGGGCGATTACGTAGGCCGCGAAGATCCCGGACAGGGCTGAGTGCCAGGTAGCGGAGTCGGACCAGTCGAAGCGGGTGGCGCTGGAGCGGGAGGCTGCGCGGACTGGCACGTCCAAAGCTTTCAAAGCGGTTACCACGCGGCGGCCCGTTTTGCCGGTCGCTCCCAGGACCAAGATCTCGTTTGTCATGGAACCAGCCAAGCTTCTGGGCAGTCGTATGGACATGGGTGAGCGTTCATCGATGATGTTCGATCGTCCACGGTTAGGTTGGGGGTATGGATCCGTTTGACGAACTGCTGCGCGGGGTGCGCGCGGATGGGGCTGGGCTCGGCCGGGTCGAGGTGGACGGAGCACGGGTGGCGCAGGGGCTCACGTTGTACGCGGTGGCGTCCGGGGAGATCCGGGTTCTGGATCAGGTCGCCAGGGCCGGGGACATGGTTGTCACGCGAGGGGAGCTCGCCGTGAAAGGGCGGGCGTCGGCCATCAGCGGGACGTACGACGTCATGGGGGCCAAGGCGCAGCGCCTCGCCCAGGCACTGCCGGAGGTGTTGGTGGCGCCGGGCAGCGATGAGTGCGCGGCGTTTTACGGGGCCGTTGACGGCGGGCCGCAGGTGGTCGCGGACCGGTTGCTGGACTGGCTGATGACGTGTGCGCTCAAGGAGTGGTTCGACCGGGAGCACGGGGCAGGGTGGCTGGCGGCGCTCGGGGACGAGGTGGTCGGGGCGGCGCTCAAAGCGATGCACGCCGAACCTGGCAAAGCCTGGACGCTGGCGTTGCTGGCGGAACAGGCACAGGTGTCGCGGACGACGTTGGCCACGCGGTTTGCGCGGCTGGTCGGGGTGGCGCCGCTCAAGTACCTCACGGAGTGGCGGATGGCGCTGGCGGCCGATCTGCTGGCCGAAGGTCAGACGGTGGCCGCGGTGGCGCGGAGGGTCGGGTATGCGGACCCGTTCGGGTTCAGTGCGGCGTTCAAACGGGTGCGCGGAATCAGCCCTGGTCAGTATCGGATACGAGGTGAAGTTGTGAGCCACACCACACTAACCACTGTTACCTGACGCTTGTCAGGTTCCGCGTTTAGACTCGGTGGCGATGACCGAGCAGCAGAGGCGTGGCCAGTCGACTTCCCGCTTGTCGTTCACCGAGCGGGGAGCGGTGATCCTCGCCGCCGCCACGGAGGTCTTCGCGGCACGGGGGTTCGATCAGGCCTCCATGCGGGAGATCGCCCGGATCGCCGGCATCACGACGCCGGTGCTGTACGACCACTTCAAGTCCAAGACGGACCTGTACATCAGCGTGGTGCAGCACCACGCCGGAGCCCTGATCGGTCATTGGGCCGATCCAGGGGACGCTTCCACGATGGAGGAGCTCTTCCATCGGACCACGGAGGTGTTCTTCGGCTGGATCGCCGACAACGAAGCAGGTTGGCGGATCCTCTTCCTCGGCAACCCGAGTGATCAGGCGGCCAAGGACGTCCACGACCAGGTACAGCAGATGGCCACCGACGCGATGGCCATGCTCCTGCAGAAGATGCCACCGCTCGACCTGCCCAGCGAGCTGGAGCGGGAGCGTGCACACCAGGCGATTGCGGAGTCGGTCAAGGGAGCCGGCAACGCGTTGGTCGCGTGGTGGTGGAACAACAGAGACGTACCGAAAGAAACCATCGCCAAGCTGAACTCCGAACTCGTGTGGAACGGGCTCAAGGATCTCGTCGGGCGTCAACCGGACGAGACCGCCTGAAACCGTTTCGCTGAAGGCAGCGACGAACGCTGTGTTCGGCGTGCACGAAAACATGCGGTTTTGGGGAGATCCGTATGTCCCAGAATGTTTCACTGATGTTTCCCGGCCAGGGGGCCCAGCACCACGGAATGGGTGTCGGGCTGTACCGGGACGAACCGGTTTTCCGGAACGCGATGGACGACTTCTTCGCGGCGCTGGGAAACGACGGCGAGCAGTTGAGAGACGAATGGCTCTCCGCCGCTCCCGGACCGCTCCTCGACGACTCCTCCAGGGCGCAGCCGCTGCTCTTCGGACTCGGCCACGCGCTGGGTGCGGCGGTGCTCGCCCGCGGAATCGAGCCGTCGGCGCTCATCGGCCACAGCGTCGGTGAGCTCGCCGCGGCGGCCGTCGCCGGGGTGTTCACCGCGACAGAAGCCGGGCGGATCATGGCCGGGCGCAGCGAGGCGATGGCCAAGACCGTGCCCGGTGGCATGGTCGCGGTCGCCGGCACGGTTGACGACGTCACGCCGCACCTCCGCGGTGACGTGGTGGTCGGGGCCGTCAACACGCCACGTCAGGTGGTGCTGGCCGGGCCGCAGGAAGACCTTCAAGCAGTCGTGCAGGCGTTGGCCGCGCACGGATTCGCATGCCAGCCGGCGCGTGCCCGGCAGGCTTTCCACAGTCCCGCTTGCGCAGGGGCCGCGGTCGAGTTCGAGAGCGCGTTCGACGGCGTGCGGCTGTCCACTCCCCGCATCACCATCCGGTCGACGCGAACCGGACTGCCCGTCACACCGGATCAGGCGGCGACGCCCGAGTTCTGGGCCGCGCAGATCGCGTTGCCCGTCCGGTTCTGGGCCGCGCTCGACCACCTGCTCGAAGAAGAAGGCACGCATGTGCTGTTGGAAGCCGGTCCTGGAGGCAGTTGTTCCAGCATGACCCGCCGGCATCCCGCGGTACGAGAAAAACGCGCCGAAGTCCTCCCGCTCCTGCCGCCAGCCGGACAGGATCCGGGCATGGACGTCGATACGTTCGACAGAGCACTGACTCGGTTGTCGACAGTTCCGCACGCCTGATCAGATCTCATGGGGGAGAAATGATTCCGGTCGAAGCTCACGATTACGAACGATGGCTCAGGAAGGTGTACAACCAGATAGCTGTGAATTTCGGCAGGGCAGAACCCCGCCGCCGCATGTGGACCTATTTGCTCAGCCTCCCCAGCGCGTACAGCGAGGGCCGGCGCAACGGTAACCAGTTCGGCACGTATGACGGCGAGCAACGGGCAGACGGTGTGCAACGACTGCTCACCAGCGCCCAGTGGGACGAGGAGGCCGTCCGCAACGACCTCCGTGCGTTGATCTCTCGAGTTGGCGGCGCCTCTGGCGGTGCGTTGTTCGTCAGCGAGGTGGCGTTCCCGAAGAAGGGCAGCCAGGCTGTCGCGGTCGAACGCCAGTACTGCGTCGAGACCGAGAAGCACGAGAACTGCCAGATCGGCATCATCCTGTCCTACTTCACCGCCAGCGGGCAGGCGTTCGTGCTGGACCGCGAGCTGTACCTGCCCAAGACCTGGGCGGGCGACGCGGCACGGCGCAAGCGGGCGGGCATTCCCGAGGACGTCGTCTACCGCAGCAAGTCCGTCATCGCGGCGGAGATGATCGAACGGACCATCCGCTCCGGCATCGTGCCGCGGTGGGTCGGCCACGCGATCCAGTGCCCGGACAAGCAGACGTTCCGGCGCATCATGCAGCGCAACCACATCCCGCACGTCATGGCGGTCACGCCGGGCGAGCTCTCCCGGATGCGACCACAGCAGGAAGGCCACACGGCGTTGCGCGCGCTCGGCGGGAAGCCGCCTGTGCGCGAGACGTTGACGTACGGCAGCACCACGCTCGCCCAGTCACGAATGCCGGGCGCGGCACCGGAGGGCTTCGGCCACTTCCACGTCGTCGCGTCGAGCGAGGAGCAGGCCCACTACCTCGCGTTCTCCAAGCAGGGCACCAAACTCGCCGAACTCGCCCAGGTCGTGGAGGTGCTGCGCAACTCGCGGGCCTACTGCAGCAGGGCGAAGCAGGAGATCGGCCTCGGCTACTACGAGGTCCGCAGCTGGCGTGGGTGGTACCGCCACATCACGCTGGTCATCGCCGCGTACACGGCGATGGAGATGGCACGCAGCTCAGAGCAACCCGTCCTCGCGCACGCGTGAGATGCGCCCGGCACGCCAACGGTGACTGGCGTGCTGGGCGGGCTCATCGACCTGGCGAATCTCCACGACCGCGCAGGACCACGAGAACCCGGCGCCGGTGCCGACCAGCAGGCAGAGCTGCCCCGGCCGCGCCTTGCCCGTCGTGACCAGGTGATCAAGACCTGCGACCTGGTCCCCCGCGCCGAGATGACCCACCTGCCGCGCCCACGGCCACGTCGACCGCTCCGGATCGGCGCCGAGCCGGCGGAACAGTCCCAGATCCAGGCGCCTGCGCCCGAACGCGGGCAGCACGAACCAGTCGATCTCGCCGAGCTTCACGCCCGCCTCGGCCAACGCCCGGTCGATCACCTCGTCCTGCCCGGCCTCGACCCGGTCGATCGCGTACTGCATCCCGACCTTCTCGACGAACTGCTGCTTGCGCACTTCGAGACTCATCGGTTGCGGCGCCAGCGATTCACCGTCGTAGAACGGATCCGTGCCGCGGTGCATCTGCTCCAGGTCCGAGTCGGACACCATCGCCAGCGAGAGCAACCGCGCGAAACCGTCCTTTTTGGACAGCAACGCCGCGGTGCCGCCGTCCGCGTACACAGTGCCGGGATCGGTGTTCCAGCGGTCGAAACCCGGCGGGCAGAACTTGTCCCCGGTCGTCACGAGCACGAGTGCGTCGTCCGAACACCCGGCCAGGAAACCAGCGCCGAGGTGCACGGCCGCCATGCCACCGTTGGACATCTGCCGCACGTCGATCGCCGGCGCCCGGCCTCCGACGGACTCCCGCTGCACGAACGAAGCGGCCGGCCACATCTCCCGGCCCTGGTAGTGCATGTTGGCGTGCAACAGGAGCTCGACGCGGTCAGCACTGAACCCGGCCATCACGGACCGGGCAGCGAAAGCCGCCATCTCCGCCGGCGACTCGTCCCCGGCGACCCGGACCGCTTCCACCTGACAACGGCGGAAGCTCTTCTGGTCGAACAACCCCGCGCTCACCGCGTCCGCAGCGGCGACGGCCGGCGGGAGCCAGACCGCCGTCGCCGCGAAGAACACATCACCGCTCAGCGGCATCGGCCATCACTTTCGGTTCGGGCTTGACCGGCTCGTCGTCGATGCTCTCCGACAGGTGGAACTTCTCGTGGAACCGCCGCAGGAAGCCCGGCGCCCACCAGTTCGCCTTGCCCATCATGGACATCAGCGCGGGCACCAGCGCCGAGCGGATCAGCGTGGCGTCCATCAGGATCGCCAGCACGATGCCGAGACCGGCCATCTGGATGATCGACACCTTCGACGCCACCAGACCGGCGAACACGATCGCCAGCAACAGCGCCGCGGAGGTGAACACCGCACCCGTCTTCTTGATGCCCTCGACGACGGCGAGGTTGTTGTCGCCGGTGCGGACGTACTCCTCCCTGATGCGCGCCACCAGGAACAGCTCGTAGTCCATCGACAACCCGAAGGCGGCGCAGAACATCAGCACCGGCATGGCGTTGTCGAGATAACCGGACGACGTGAACCCGAGCAGCCCTTCGAGGTGGCCGTCCTGGAAGCCCCACACCATCACGCCGAACGTCGCCGTCAAGCTGAGCAGGTTCAGGAACAGCGCCTTGATCGGCACGATCACGCTGCCGGTCAACAGGAACACGAGCACCAGCGTGAACAGCATGATCAGACCGATGGCGATCGGCAGCCGTTCGCTGATGATCTGCTTGTTGTCCACGAGCCGCGCGGACTCGCCGCCGACCATGACGCCGTGGTCCTTGCCGGCCTCGCGGATGCTCTTGATCGCCTCGGCCGCCTCCCCGGAGTACACCTCGATGTCCGGGCGCAGCAACACCGACAGGAACGAGGCCTGCTCGGTCGACATGAACTCGCCGACACCGGGAACCGGCTGCGCGAGCGCACCCTTCTCGTAGATCCCCTCACCACCGCGGACGAGACTGATCTGCGGGATGGCCGAGATCTTCAGCGACAGGTCGGCGAGCGCCTTCTGGTCAGCGGCGTCACGACCGAGGTCCGGCAGGTACACGTTGACCGGGAACGCCGTGTTGCCGGAGAAGTTGTCCCGGATCTGCTGGCCGACCTCGCGCACCGACGCGTTCTCCGGCAGCACGCGGTCGTCCGACTTGCCGATGTTGACGTGGAAGAACGGGACGGCGAGCAGCGCCAGTCCGAGCACACCCACGGCCGCGACCGGGACGCGCCAGCGGATCGTCCACTGCGACAGGCGTTCCCAGCTGCGTTCGCTCGGGTTGATCGACGGCAGCTTGTGCAGCGAGCCCTTCTCCACGTTGTGGCCCAGGAGCTTGAGCATCGCGGGCAGCACGAACAACGCGCCGAGCATCGTCACGAAGACAACAGGAACCGCGGCGTAACCGAAGGAACGCAGGAACGGCAAGGGGAACAGCAGCAACGTGCCGAGCGAGAGCGCGACGGTGATGCCGCTGTAGAGCACGGTCCGGCCGGCCGTGCGCATCGTCCTGCTGATCGCGTCGGGAACTGTCCTGCCGTTCGCCAGTTCTTCCCGATATCGCGTGACTATGAGCAGGCCGTAGTCGATGCCGAGGCCGAGCGCCAACGCGCTCGTGAGGTTCAGCGAGAAGATCGAGACCTCGGTGAACTCGGTGAGCACGCGCAGCACGAACAACGTGGCGCAGGCGGACAACGCGCCCATCGCGATCGGCAGCAACGCGGCCATGATGCTGCGGAACACGAAGAGCAGCAGGATCAGGCTGATCGGGATCGCGATGGCCTCCGCGATCAGCATGTCCTCCATGATCTGGTCCTGGATCGCGCGGAACACCTCGGCGTTGCCGCCGATCTGCACCTTCAGCACGCCCTGCGGGGAGTCGTAGCGCTCGTGCATCGAGCGCAGCCACTCGCTCTTGTCGTTCTGCGTGCCGTCGAGCTGGACGATCAGGATCGCGGACTTGCCGTCGTTGCTGCGCAGACCGCCGAGCTGCTGGTTCTCCCAGTAGTTGACGACCGACTTGACCATCTTGTCGTTCTTGAGGTCACCAGCGAACTTGTTGCCCGCCGCGGTCGCCTCAGGACTGTCGATGGAACCCGAGTTCGACGTCGCCAGGAATACCGCGTCGGACTCGCCGACCTTGAATTCCTTCTCGAGCTTCTCGGTCGTCAGCACCGATTCCGTGCCGTTGGCGTCGAAACCGCCACCGGAAAGGTGTGGAATGACCCCGATACCTGTGACGAGCGTCACCAGCAGGATGGCGGCAGCGGTGAACAGGACCAATTTCGGCCGCTTTTGCGAAAGTTCTTTCACGTGACTCAGCCGCTCCCCTGCCAGGCCTTATCATGATCAGTAGTCAGTTGATTACGGTACCGGCGACACCAGTCACGACTCCATCTCCGACCGCGATCCCACAGCCATATACGCACATAGCTCAGCGCTTGCCGGCGAGCCGCCTCGACACCGCCACCTTGAAGTTGAAAGCACCCGTCATGATCTTCTCGACAATGCCTCCGGGTGGCGGCAGCAGTTGCAACTGCTGAGCCAGGTCCATGCTGTCCATATACGCGTCCATGCGCGTGATGAGACCGTTCTCAACGGTGAAGAACTCCGCCATTCGAGCGCTCCACGGCCGCCCGTTGGCGCTCAGCCCGTTGAACTTCCCGCCGGTGAACGTGCCGGTCAGCGTGACCTGGACGGCCACCCTCCCGGCGCCGTCCGAGACGATGCTGTCGATGCGGGTGCGCGCGTCGGGGAACGCGCCGTAGAACGACCGCAGGTGGGGGCCGAGCTCGGTCCTGGCCCGCATCTCCCCCTTCAACGGCAGGAACTCCACACCGTCGTCGTGCCAGCACGCCAGCACGCCGTCGATGTCGTGCCGGTTGTAGGCCTCGTAAAGCCGCTTCACCACAGCGATCGCAGGACTGTCCACACTGGTCATGCCGCCACCGCCACGTGCGTCTCGGCGGACGCGCGGACCTGGCGCACACCGGCCGCGAACAGCCACACGAAGCCGAGCATCGAGAACAGCAGGAACATCAGCGTGGTCACCAGGAACGACGATCCGAGCAGGTAGATCAGGCAGCCGGTGACCAGGCCGCCGAGGCCGGCCGTGACGCCGAGCATGCCGATCCACCGCGGGTAGAACGTGTCGCGCAGCATCGCGAGCGAGTACAACGGCATCGCCACACCGAAGAACAGCGCGTACCAGAGACCGAGCATCGCCAGCAGCAGCAACAGGATCAGGTACGCCACCGGGTACGCGGCCGCGCGGCCTGCCTCGTCGGCGGCGACGTAGAAGTCCGCGATGTGCTTGGTGGTGAAGCCGTCGACACCCATCAGCACGATCATGACCGCGGCCGACAGGATCGCCGACCCGTTGGCGTAGCGGACCAGGTCGGGCCGGTCGACGTGCTTCAAAGTCCGGCCGATGGCGAGCATCGCGAACATGTCCAGCACGACCGCGATGGAGATGCCGAGGTGCAGCGGGATCCACAGGTTCCCGGACTCGTGCACCTCCTTCATGAACGGCTCGGTGGGCACGTCCTGGTGCGGGTGCAGCATGTTGACGACGACCGAGAGGATCGTGCCGCCGATCGCGAGCCAGCCGCCCAGCTTCAGTTCACGAGCGGTGATCTTCATCAGGATTCCTTCAGCGTGAGCGGGAGCTTGTCGAGCGAGCGGAGGATGGCCGTGTCGCGCCACACCGGCTCGTCACCGATGCGGACGTTCGGGAACCGTTGGGCCAGCGCGGAGAACACGACCTCGGCCTCGGTCTTGGCCAGCGCCGCGCCCAGGCAGAAGTGCGGGCCGTGCGCGAACGTCATGTGCCGGTTGGCGTTGGCCCGCGTCAGGTCGAGACGGTCGGGGTCGGCGAACACGCTCGGGTCGCGGTTCGACCCGCCCAGCAGCACCACGACCATCTCGCCCTTGCGGATCGTCGTGCCGGCGACGTCGATGTCCTCCATCGCCTTGCGCGCGGTGACCTGCACGGGCGCCTCGTGCCGCAGCAACTCGTCCACGGCAGCGGAGATGATCTCCGGTTCACGCTGCAGGCGCTCGAACTGGTCGCGGTTGGTCAGCAACGAGTGCATGCCGTTGGCCAGGTGGTTCATCGTCGTCTCGTAGCCGACGGTCACCAGCAGCACGCACATGAAGATGATCTCGAAGCTGTCCGACGCGCGGCCGTCCGCGTGCGCCTGGATCAACGCGCTCACCAGGTCGTTGCGCGGCTGGTCCAGGCGCGATTCGAGGATGTCGACGAACCTGTTGGAGATCTCCAGCATCGACTCGCCGGCGAGGTTGACCCGCTCGTTCGGCGCGTCCCACTCCAGCAGGCCGGCCAGCGCCCAGCCCTTGTCGTAGAAGAACTTCTGGTCCTCCTCGGTGCTCGCGCCGAGGATCTCGGTGACCACCCTGATCGTCATCGGGTAGGCCAGGTCGCTCATGAACTCCATCTCGCCGCGCTTGCCGAGCGAGTTGTCCAACAGTTCGTTGGCGATCTCCTCGATGCGGGCGCGGAAGTTCGTCACGATGCGCGGGGTGAACGTCGTCGACACGATGCTGCGCAGCCTGCGGTGCGCCGGGTCGTCGAGGAAGTAGTAGAAGCCCTGCATGATCTGGTCGACCGTCTCGTTGGCCGCGTGCTGGCGCTCCAGGAAGTTCGATCCCGGCCGCACGTGCCACTTGCTGCTCTTCAGCACCTCGACGACGTCGTCGTAGCGCGGCACGACGTAGGCGTTGAACCCCTCGTGCCAGAAGATCCGGTGGTTCTCCCGCAGCTCCTGGTACTTGGGGTACGGGTTCTTCCGGAACTCCGGGTCCTTCAGATCGAAGTCGACCGACTCCGTCACCGCGCTCACGACATCTCCTCCTGCTTCAGGTCTCCTGCCCAGACCTCGCCACCGGACCGCGCGGCTGCCGCGCCCCCGGTCGGCTTGGGCAGCGGGGCGTACTTCGGCCGGCGCATCAGGTACTGGCGCTTGATCTCCATGCCGATCCTCTTGAACACCACGCCCAGCACGCGCGGCAGCGGGAACTTCTGGTCGCGCGACAACGACCGGGCGGCCTTGAGCATCAGGCCCGGTGTCAGCACGGCGTACGGCGACGCGCGGTGCGACAGCACCTCGTCGATGAACATCTGGCGCACCCGGTCGTCCGCGGCGATGCAGCGCAACATCTCGCGCTCCAACGGGTCCATGTCGCCCGCCTTCGCCAGGTCCCAGGCGAGCCAGTACATCGGCGTCGCGTCCCGGTCGCGCCACTTCCACCACGCCCGCATCGCGCGGTCGACCGCGCCGACGTCCCGGAAGTCCACTGCGGACAGATCCGCGGACATCCGTTCGGCCTGGCGCAACGCGTCCGAGATGCCCTGGCCGACGGTCGGGTCCTTGAAGTGGCCGGAGTCGCCGACCAGTGCCCAGCCGGGCCCGGCGGACTCGCGGAAGTAGCCGGGCACGTAGGCGGTGCCGACCAGTGAGCTGACCCTCTTGGCACTGGCCAGGAACGGCCGCAGCGGCACGCACGCGTCGACGGCCTCGTCGAAACTGTCGGGCAGCCGGCGCTTGAACGCGGAGAAGTGCTCCAGCCCCGGCGACACCATGACGGTGAAGCGGTCGCTGTCGGACTGGAACCCGAGCGTGAGGTCAGGTCCGGAACGGTAGTGGTGCACCGCGGCCGGGCCCTCCTCGACCGCGCCCTCGTAGTCCGCCCAGTACACGAACCGCTGGTTCTCGGTGACGTTGTACGTGCGCGCGCCGACGAGGTCGCTCACCTTGGAGTTGCGGCCGTCCGCGCCGACCAGCAACGTCGTCCCCACGACCTCGACCGTGCCCGCGGACTTGAGCTCGACGCCGTTGACCCGGCCGGCAGCGTCCTTGCGCACACCCACGAGCGAGGTGCGCAGCCGGACGTCGACGCCCTCCTTCTCGGCGACGTCGACGAGGAACTTGTCCAGCAGGTTGCGGCTGATGCTGATACCACCGGGCGGCCAGTCCTCGTGCGCGCGCACCACCGAGTCGAGGCTGATGCCGTCGTAGATCGGCCGCATCGCGGTCAGGAACGGCGCCCCGGTGCTCGCCAGCTCGTCGAGGATCCCGAGCTTCTGCATGCACCGCACGCCGCTGACCTGGATGAGGTGCGTGGACAGCGTGTCGCTCGGGAACTTCGCCCGGTCGACGAGCATGACCGACACACCGGCGCGGGCGAGGTGGATGGCGAGCGACGCGCCCGCGATCCGCGCCCCGACGATCACTACATCCGGCTCACGCGAGGACATTGACGACCACCAATCCGAGAACCGCCAGGCGCAACGCGAAGAAGCTGTAGTTGCGCTTGTTCCGCCACTGGCCGCGCATTCCGTTGCGCAGCACGTAGAACTGGAGCGCCCAGGCCGGCAGCAGGGCGACGATCGACCAGAAGCTCATGACCCCGAACACCACCGCGCCGATGGTCAGCAGCCAGGTCGAGCTGAAGACGACAGCCACGAAGATCTTGTTGCCGCGCACCGACGTCAGCGCCGCGACCGTGCGCCGGCCGACCTTGCGGTCGTCCTCGGCGTCCGCGCTGTTGGAGCAGATCAGCACCTGCACGAGCCAGACCCCGAACAGGACTCCCTGCACCACCGCGATCGCGTCGAGCCGCTGCAACGACGCCGCGTACGGCAGCCACACGCTGGCCGCCAGAGTCACACCCGTGAGCGTCTCGCCACCACCGACGAACCGGTAGCTGAAGTTGATGCCCGCGGAGTACTGCGCGCCCAGAACGACGACCCCGAGCCCGCCGACGAACGCCCACCACGGCTGGAACTCCGCCACCGCGCTGAACCCGACGATGCACGCCACCGCGAGACCCGCTGTGATGAACGCGAACGTCTGCGCCTGCTTCACCGTGAGATGCCCGTGCACCAACGGCTTCACCTGGCTGCGGTTGCGTTCCGGGGCGTAGTTGCGCAGATCGCTGCCGTCCTTGAACCCGGTGATGTCGTCGAACGCGTGGGTCGCCCACATGCCGACCGCGATCGCGCCGAAGAACAGCAGGCACATCGCGCTGGTCCGCACGTCCAGCACGCCCGCGCCGATCACCAGCGACCACGCCAGGATCGGGCCCAGCCAGATCTCGAACAGGCTCGCCTTGCCGAGTCTGGCGAACGCCCCGATCCGCTGCGCCGGGGTCAGCACCGCCGCCGTGGTCGTCATCGAAGTCCTTTCCAGAAGAGCATTTCTGTGCCTACAGTCGGTTTCGTGAACCAACACCTCCGCGCAGCCGCCGCCGGTCTGGCAGGCACCGCCGGCTACACGTTGCTCAGCAAGACCTTGAAGGCTCGCGCCGCCACCCACCACGAGTCGGTGCAGCCCGTCACCGTCGCAGCCGCACTCACCGGCACCGAGGCGAAACCCAGTGGAGGACTGAACTTCGTCCTCCACTGGGGCTACGGCGCGTGGGGCGGTGTCGCCCGCGGTCTCGTGGAACGCCGGCTGAGCGGCTGGCGTGCCGAGGCCGCCCATCTCGCGGTGATCTGGTTGCCGTGGCGGTTGATGCTGCTCGCCAAGCGCGGGCACCGCACCAGTCCACAGGCCCTCGCACTCGACTTCGTCAAGCACTCGGTCTACGTACTGGTGACGGGTGCGGTGCACCGCAAGATCCGATAGAGCCGCGCCAACTCCGGGCGCGCGGTTTACCCGGAGTTGGCGTGGTCCACCGTTACCGCGCCGGTCCAGCCGTCGACCACGGCGTGCTTGCCGATGTCCGACTCCGGCACGGAAACCCCGGCCACGAACGGAATTCCGAGTTCGCGGCACACGATCGCGACGTGCGAGAGCACGCTGCCGTACTTGCTCACCACGCCGTCGGGCAGCACCGCGAGGACGTAGTTGCCGTCGACGCGGTCGCCCACGACGATGCGGCCTTCCTCGCCGTCGCTCTCCCGCACGAGCACGCCCTCTGCCCAACCGGGCGCCAGAGCGTTGCCGGTGTCCGCAGCGGTGCGACGGGGGCGGCGGGCCTCGGTCAGACCGCGGCTCTGGTGGTGCAGGTCCGTCGGGTAGTCCAAAGCCGCGGCCTCAGCGAGTTCCTCAGACCGTTGCGCGGCAAGGCGCTTGCGCTCCACCGCACTCGCCGTCCGCAGCTCGTGCACGCCCAGCATGGCGGCTTCCTCAGCCTCGGCACCGAACGCACCGCGGTCGAGCAGCACGCGGGTGCAGTGCAGCGCCCGCAGGCCGATCTCCTTGGACTTCTCCCGCTCGCCGAGCCCCAGGCCCATGAACTTGACCATGCGCTCGTACACCGGGCCCATCGCGGTGCCGAACGGCACACCGACGTGATCAGGCACGACCTCGGGCCGTGCCTGGGCGGGCTTGGCGCGCAGCAAAGACGCGGCGGACGACAGGCTGGCCGAGCCGAACCGGGCGAACGCCGGGGTGGAGTCGGCCACCTCGTAGTTGTTCATCCGGTCGAGGTCCACGGTCAGCGCGCCGGCTCCGGCACTGCTGTTCTGGCCGTCGTCCTCCCGATGTGCGCTGGCGCGCAGCAACTCCAGCGCGGTGGCCTCGTCGTACTGCGTCTGCAGGATCCGCTTGGCCGCCGCGGACGCGACGAACGCGACGCAGGTGGTGCGGATGTGGAGCGCCCAGGCCGAACGTCCGGCGCGGATCGCCGCCTCGATCGCGACACCGCTCTGCCAGGCGCTGCCCGACTCGACGGCGTCCATCGTGGCCTGTTCCGCGGCGGCGAGGTCGGCGTGGGCACGACCGAACGCCTCGGCGTTGGAGCCCAGGAACTTGAGCCCGCCGACGAGCCGGCTCAACCGGTGCCACTGACTCGGCCGCTTCTCCCGCTTCACGTCCGGCGCGGGACCACCCAGCAGCAGCTCCCAGATGTCCTCGGGCGCCACCAACGGGAGTTCGTCAGCCAACCGCTCAACCGTCGTCATGTTGAAGAACGGCCGGAACCCGAAGTAGCTCACGAAGTGCGGACGCGCGCCGCGAGGGCGTTCCCGGCCGAACTTGTCGGCGGCGGCCCGGAAGCCCTGCTCCATGCCGGCGCCGATGATCGACCAGGTGAGCGGCGACAACAGCTCGGGAGCGACCTCGCGGAAGTTGTGGCCGCTGTGCACCGAGTTGCGGTCGGTGAACGGCGTGTCGAGCGAGAAGCTCGGAAGTGTGGTCACGGCAGACGCTCCCGCAGTCGAGAGAATTCGTAGTCGAGCGCCTCCACGAGGTAGCTCCGGTCGGCGGGCGCGGTGACCCGGCCCGCCTCGAGCAGCTCGTCGAGGCAACGCAGTTCCAGGTCCCACACGGCGTTGCAGTAGTCGAAGACCTCGCGCTCCATCGGCAGGTCGAGCCACGAAGGCTTGACCACGGCACCGATGGCGCGGGCGAGCTTCGCGCTGCGGACCCGCTTGGCCCGCACCCCGAACCGCGCGTTGATGAGGTCGAAGATCTCCGCGTACGTGGGCGACTTCGGGTCCACTGCCCACACCGCGGAACCACCGGTGCCGAACCGGACCCGGTCGATGATCACCTGGGTGGCGAAGTCCAGCGGGCACGACCAGTAGCGGTTGGACCCGACCACCGGCAGCGGCCAGCCACCGGCGAGCATCCGCAGCAGCTCGAACAACGCCTGCGGCGGCGCCGAACGGTCCGGGCCGTCAGCAGTCGCCACGACGTGCCCGGCGCGCACGATGTCGACCGGCAGGCCGGACGCCTTCGCGAGCTTCTCGCCGTGCAGCTTCGCCCACTCGTAGAAGTTGCGGTGCCGCATGGAGTCCGGGATCAGGTCGCTGCGCAGCCGCTGCTTCACGTCACCAACGGCGAGCAGGCTCGACACCAGCACGACGTTGCGCAGGTTCGGGCACTCCCGAGCGAAGTTCAGCACCCCGCGCAACGGCACGACGTGCTCGGCCTGCGCGTCCGACAACGAGATCGACAGGTTGAACCCGCCGGTCGCGACGACGATCGAGGTGACCTCGTCGGCGAGCGACGCTGCCTCGTCCTCGGCCAGCCCGAGACCGGTCCGGCGGGCGTCACCGACGTGCACCTTGGCATAGGACTCGATGTGCGGCGCCGGCCTGCGCACGAGACCGTGCACTTCGAGGTCGTGGCCGGCGGCGGACTCGGCGAGTGCCGATCCCAGATGGCCACCGGCTCCGACGATCAGGACACTCATGCAGGCCACCCCGCGTAATAGCTGTTGATCTTCGGCGGATCGTCGTGCAGCGGCATGCCCAGCGTCTTCACCAGGCTCCGCACGGAAACCTCACGGCCGAGCCCCGTTCCGGTGTAGACGGTCCGCGAGGCGAAGTAGCGCAGGCCGATCACCGCGGCGTTGCGCGGGTGCTCGTCGAGCCGGTCCGCCTGCAGCGAGATCGCCTTGAGCCAGTTGGCCGGCATCCGCACCGGACGCGGGAACGACTGCGGTTCCCGTTCCGCGGCAACGGAAGCCTCGCGGATGAACGACTCGACGAACGGCGCGGCCGCACCGTTGCCGATGTTGCGCACGTCGATCAGGTCCTGCTGGTCGCCGTCCACGAGCTCGACCAGCCGAGCCGCGACGAGGTCGCGCGGGCACACGTCGAGCCGGGCACCGGTGCTGTACGGCAGGATCTTGAACCAGCCACTGGTGATCAGCCGGGCGAGCGGGACTTTCTTGGCGCCGTTGTCACCTGCCACCGCGTCGAGGTCACCGGACAACGCCGGGATGCGCGCGATCACCGCGGGCACGTCGTACTTGCGCGCGGCACGGGCGACGGCCCACTCACCGCGCAGCTTGCTGCGCTCGTACTTGGTGAGCTTCTCCTTCTCCTCCAGGAGAACCTCACCGACCTCGTCACCCGACTCGTAGCCCACGTAGAGCGAGCCGGCGTGCACGAGCTTCGCACCGAGCCGGCGGGCCAGTTCCGCGCCCTGCTCGGCACCATCAATGTTGATCTTCGAGAGCCTCGACCACGGTGCCGACCACGCGACGTCGCCGGCGACGTTGAGCACGACGCGGACTCGGCCGGCCAGCTCGTCGATCTGCCGGTCGGACAATCCCCAGTTCGGCAGTCGCAGATCTCCCTGCACGGCCTCGATCTCGGCGCCGCTGCGGCGGGCGAGCGACCGGCCGCGCTGCTCGAAGTCCCGGCCGCGGATCACCGCGACGACGGGCTCGCGCAGCTGGCGGAGCACCGCCAGGCCGAGGAAGCCCGTGCTCCCGGACATCAGTACGGTCATTGCGCTGCCTCCAAAGCAACGAACTTCACGATGCTCTCCCGCTTGGCGAGCCTCGCGAGGGTGGTGCCGGGACCCGCGTCCCACAGCTGTTCGACACCGAGCGCCCGCACCGCGCGCATCGCGTCCAGCCAGCGGACCGGCAACAGCAGAGCGCGGATCACGAGTTCCCGGATCTCGGCCGGATCGGTGTGCACCTGACCGTCCACAGAGGACACGAACGGAACGCGCGGCGCGTGGAACTCGACGGCCTCGACGACCTCACGCCAGCGCGGGATCGCGCCGTGCATGAGCGGGCTGTGGAACGAGCCGCCGATCGGCAGCACCTCCACGATCGCCCCGGTCTCCTTGGCCACCTCGACGCACGCCTCGACCGCCGCCACATCACCGGACAGCACCGTCTGGCGCTTGCCGTTGAGCCCGGCGATCTCGATCACGCCGCCCGACCGAGCGACAGCCTGCCTGCGCAACCACTCGGCGCCGGTGACGTCGGTGCCCATCACCGCGATCATCGAACCGCGGCGTTCACCCTGCTGCTTGTGGCAGATCTCGCCACGACGCTGGGCGAGCACGAACCCGTCGTGCGGGTCGAGCACACCGGCGAACCCCGCGGCCGTCAGCTCGCCGAGGCTGTGGCCGAGCACCACGGGCACATCAGCGGTGCCGAAGGCTGCCTGGGCTGAGGCGATGCCGGCGGTGTAGGTCGCGGGCTGGGACACCGAGGTGTTGCTCAGGTCGAGCTCGTCGGGTTCCTGACCGCCGAGGAACTCCGCGACGAGCGGGTGCGCGCGGTGTTCGCGCAACGCCGCGATCGTGGCGTCCCTCTTGTTGCCCTGTCCGGGAAACGCGATGCCGGGGGTCATGAGATCGACAACCCGCCGTCGATCGAGAGCACCTGACCGGTCATGTACCCGGCGTCGACCAGCAGGCCGACGCCCTCGGCGATCTCGTCCGGCGTGCCGAAGCGGCGCACGGCGGTGCGGTCGAGGAACCCCTTGCGGATCTCGTCCGGCACCTCGCCGGTCAGCTTGGTCTCCATGAAACCGGGCGACAACGCGTTCACCGTGACGTTGCGCTTGCCGCACTCCAGCGCGAGCGACCGGGTGAACCCGATGACGCCCGCCTTCGAGGCGGAGTACGCGGTCTGACCGCGGCTGCCGATGATGCCTGCGGGCGAGACGACGTTGATGATCCGGCCCCAGCGCTGGCTGAGCATGCCGGCGGCGACCGCGCGGCACGTGTGGAACGTGCCGATCAGGTTCGTCTGGATGGTCGCCTGCCAGTCCTCGACCGACTGCGTCGCCATCAGGCCGTCACGCCGGATCGCACCGGAGTTCACCAGCACCGACACCCGGCCGAGCTCCTCGGTGACCTGGTCGACCATGGTCCGCACGGAGTCCCAGTCACCGACGTCCGCGCGCACCACGGTGGACTGGTTCGTCAGCTCGGCCTGCACCTTGCGGGCGCCGTCCTCGTTGCCCGAGTAGTGCAGCGCGACCCGGAAACCCTTGCTGTCCAGCAGTTTCGCGATCGAGGCACCCAACGCGCCGGAGGCACCGGTGACCAGTGCGACGTCCTTGCTCATGTCGCCACCAGCGCTGTCCGGGTGGACTCGATGTAGCTCTGCATCGCGACCAGCGCGGTGGTGCCGGCGGGCTGGTCCGCGGCCGAACGCACGAGCCGACTGGCGGGACGGTCGCCCGCACCCTTGGCCAGCACGACCGCCGCCGCGGAGGAATCTCCTTCGTGCGCAAGGAGGTGGTGCTCGCCGTCGGGCATGTCGTACGCGACGACCATGGCCACGTCCGCGGTGCCGTCGGCGATCGTGGACAGTGCGACCGTCGTGATCATCGACAACGCGTCGGCGCCACCGATGTAGTGCATGCACGGCCCGCGGAACCCGGTGGTGATCGCGATGTTGCAGATCGGGTTGTTCGGCATGCGCCGCAACCAGTCCGTGGGGTTCGCCGGGTGCGTGTAGAAGTGGCTGAGCCGCTCGATGCGGTCCTCCGCCTCGACCTCGGCGTAGTCCGGCACCGGCACCGACGGGTCCCAGCTGCTCACCGTGAACAGCGCGAACTTCTCCAGATCGCCCTGCCCGTACTGCTTGTGCAGCTCGACGGCGGCGACGTACGGCGCGTAGAACGTCCGGTCCAGCAGCCGCCGCACGGCCCGCTGGCTGGCCTTCTTCGAGTAGTCGACCAGGTCTTCGGGCAGTTCGTCGGAACCGAGCGCGGCGACTACCGAGAATTCGTCCGCAGTTGCGATCTCACGCATTGCGCTCACCCCCTGCCGATCACGAGCGACGCGTTGTGGCCGCCGAATCCGAAACTGTTGTTGACGACCTTTTCGAGCTTCATCTCGCGCGCGCCGTCCGGGATGTAGTCGAGATCGCAGCGCGGGTCGGGATTGACCAGGTTCACGGTCGGTGGCGCGATCTGGTCACGCAGCGCGAGCACGCTGATAACCGTTTCGATGGCACCCGCGGAGGCCATGCTGTGCCCCAGCACGCCCTTTACCGAGCTGATCGGAATCTGCTCGGCGACCGCGTTGCCGAACGCCTGCCGAATCGCGAGCGTCTCGCACCAGTCGTTGTCCCGCGTGCTGGTGCCGTGCGCGTTGATGTAGTCGATGTCCGACGGGTCGAGCTCCGCGTCGTGCACCGCCCTGGCCATCGCGTACTGCGGCCCGAGAGCATCGGGCGGCGAGGCCACCATGTGGTACGCGTTCTGCGAGAACCCGAAGCCGTCGATCGTGGCGAGCCGGTCGGCGCCACGGCCGCGCGCGTGCCGTTCGGACTCCAGCACGACGAACGCCGCGCCCTCGGCCAGCAGGAACCCGTCCCGGTTGGCGTCGAACGGGCAGGACGCCTCCTCGGGCGGGCAGTCCCGCGCCGTCATCGCGTAGAGGCTGCAGAACGAGAAGTAGTCGATCTCGCGCAGCAGGCTGTCCGTGCCGCCCGCGATGACCACGTCGGCCTCGCCGGAACGGATCAGCTTCGCGGCCGAACCGACCGCGAGGGCACCGCCCGCGCAGGCGCCGTACAGCGCCGTCGTGCGCCGTGCACCAGCGGTTTTGCGCACCGACTCGACGATGTCGGCGACCTTGCCCAGCTGCGCGGGACGACCGGGGCCGGGCATCTGGCGCTCGCCGTGCGTGGCGACGACGGCGACGTCGACACCGGTCTCGGCGCCGAGGCCGGCCTGCAGCATCGCCTCACGGGCGGCGTGCTGACCGAACGCGATGGCGTGCGAGCGGTCGAGCGGCGCGTTCTCCAGTGAGGGCACCGGGGCGCCGACCCGCGTGGCCGCGTCGTAGAGCGGGAAGCGCTGCAGGTATTGGCCGAACCGCTTGCCCGCGGCGACCGCGTCCCAGGTCTCCTCCGCGGACCAGCCGCCGGGCGTGACAGCGCCCAGGCCGGTGACCCAGACCTCGTTGCCGCTAGACACCGGCACCCACCCGGTCGGCGATGAACTCGACGATGTTGGCCACGGAGAGACGGCGCGAGACCTCGGCCAGCTCCTGGTCGGACAGCTGGCCGCCGTTGCCGACGTCGGGGAGGAACCGCGCCAGCTCGGTCAGCAGGAACTTGACCTCGCCGTCGTTGACGCCGATGCCGAACTCGCCCTTGAGCGCCAGAATCAGCTCCAGCAGATCCAGCGAATCCGCGTCCAGGTCGTCCACCAAACGCGAGTCCAGCTCAATCGAGTCGGCATCCAGTTCCAAATGCTTCGCCATCTGGGTGCGCAGGCGCTCGAAGATCTCGACACGATTCACAGACATGGTGATTCCCCACCCCACGGATACATTGCTTCTGACTGAAAGATTGAGTCCGGCACGAGGAGTGGCCGGTACGTCGTACTAAACACCGCGCCCAGCGAGCGGCTCAAACCTAGCTCCGCACTTAGGAGCAATCGCAGCTACAACCGCAGATACGATCATTCGGGGCCACATCCGCACTTGCGGCTTCCCCGTCGCGAACCGATTGCACAACCCTGGCGGCCACTTCCACTCTCTTCCCGCTGGGGGCTGCTCGTGGTGAATCGCCGCACGCTCGCCGGACGCCGCTTCTCGATCAACGCGCTGCGCGTCGACGCCGACGAGAGCGCTCTGTACGCCGCCGCCGTCGGTGACGAACCGAAGGCCGGCACGGCACCGGCGTTCTACTCCGTCCGCCTGGTCGCACCGCTGTGGCGGCTGATCTACCAGGCGCCCGAGCTCGGCACGGCCGACCAGCTGGTGCTGCACGCGGAGCAGAGAATGCTGTTCCACCGCGACATGCGCATCGGCGAGGTCCTCGACGGACACGCCGAGGTGCGTGACGTCGTCGGCTTCGGCTTCGGCGACGCGGCGATCATCCGCTGCACGCTCACGGACACCGAAGGCCGCTCCGTCGTCACGATGGAGAGCACGCTCGCCGTGCAGGGCAGCAGCGGGTTCCCGCCGGACCCCCGCCGCTTCACCCAGCCGTCCAAAAAGGACATCGCGGTGGAGCTGAGCCAGTACTTCGGCGAGGAGACGCCGCAGCAGTACGCCGACGCGGCCGACGACCACAACCCGTTGCACCTCGACGACGAACTGGCCCGCCAGGCCGGGCACCCGCGCCGGATCGTGCACGGCATGTGCACGCTCGCGACCGGGATCAGCGGGCTGGCCAACAAACTCGACGGGCGACTGTCCTACGTGCGAGCCCGGTTCACCCGGCCGGTGCTGCCGGACACCGCGGTCGACTTCACCGCGCACAGTTCCGGTTCGCCGAACACCTACCTGGTGTCGGCCAAGCACGACGGCAAGGCCGTGCTGAAGAGCACCTGGTTCCGGCTATCGCGGATCCAGCCTTCGACACAGGCCTTGGGAGGCCAGTGATGACCAGTCCCTACGGTGGCTATCTCGACGTGCCCGCGCTGCTCAGCCTGCAGCGGCCGTTGACCGACGTGCCGGACGAGTACCTGTTCATCGTGACGCACCAGGCACTCGAACTGTGGTTCGCCGAGGCGTTGCACGAGATCGACCAGGTCATCGGCGCGATGACGCACGGCGAGCTGACCGCGGCACGTCACGGCGTGCAGCGGCTGCACCGGATCGTCCGGCTGTGGCTCGCCCACCTCGACGTGCTGGACACCATGCCCGCCAAGGAGTTCGCCGCGTTCCGACCGGCGCTGGGCAACGCGAGCGGCCTGCAGTCCGGGCAGTTCCGCGAGCTGGAGCTGGCTTCGGGACTCGCCCGTGACGGCGTGCTGCGGATCGCGCGAGCGGTCGGGTCCGACGACGTCAACGTGCGCCGCCGGGCCGGAAACTCCTCGCTGCGCCAGTCGTTCCTCGACCTGCTGCAGCGGGCGGGGATCACGGTCTCGAAGCTCTACGACCCCAAGGCGCCCAACGACGAGCTGCGGGCGTTGGCCGAGGACCTCGTCGAGTACGACATGGTCTTCAGCCAGTGGCGCTACCGCCACTACCTGATGGTGCTGCACGCGATCGGCGTCGCGCCGGGAACCGCCGGCAGCGAAGGTTTCTCGTACCTGAGGAAGACCCTCGACAAGTGGTTCTTCCCCGAACTCTGGAGCGCACGAAGCATGTCGGAGAAACCGCCGGCCTCGCCGGTAGCCTTCGTCGTCCCGCTCGACGGGTCCGTCACGGCCGACCGCGCCGTGCTGGGCGGCAAGGGCTGGGGACTGCAGCAGATGAACCAGCTCGGCATCCCGGTGCCACCCGCGTTCACGCTCACGACCCGCGCCTGCCACGAGTACTTCCGCAACGACGGCACGCTGCCCGAGGAGATCTGGGCGGAGGTGCTCACCCAGCTGGAGATGCTGGAGCGCCGCACCGGTTCGCGCTTCGGCAGCTCGCCGTCGCTGCTGGTGTCGGTGCGCTCGGGCGCCCCGGTCAGCATGCCGGGCATGATGGACACGATCCTCAACGTCGGTCTCACCCACGCCAGCGCGGCCTGGCAGCTCGACGAGCTCAGCTCGACGTTGCGCGAGTCGTTCCCCGACCTGCCGACGCTGGTCGCGTTCGACTCCGACGGCACGCGCACCGAGGCGTTGGCGCAGCTGCGGTCCGCGATCTGCCGGATCTTCGACTCGTGGCACAGCGACCGCGCGCGGATCTACCGGCAGGCCAACGGGATCCCGGACGACCTGGGCACCGCGGTCACCGTGCAGGCGATGGTGTTCGGCAACCGCGACGAACGCTCCGGCACCGGCGTGTACGTGACCCGCAACCCGATCACCGGTGAGGCCGTGCCGTTCGGCGAGTGGCTGCCGCGGGCGCAGGGCGAGGACCTGGTGGCGGGCAAGCGGACGCCGTTGCCGTTGACCGCGCTGAGCGAGGAGCAGCCGGAGATCTACCGGCAGCTGATCGCGATCGGCCAGCGGCTCGAACGCGCGCACCGCAACGTCCTGGAGATCGAGTTCACCGTCGAGTCGGGTGAGCTCTTCCTGCTGCAGGCCCGCAACTCCTCCAGCTCTGCCGTCGCCGCTGTGCACTGGGCGGTCGATCTGGTCCACGAAGGACTGATCGACATCCCGGAGGCGCTGTCCCGCGTGCCGGCGGACTGGCTGCCGTCGACCACCGAGGACGCCGCCGTCGCCGCTTCTTCCGACGCCCCCGTCGCGACCGGCCTGGGCGTCTCCCCCGGCTTCGCGACCGGCTGGGTCGTCGACGACGCGGACGAGGCCGGCGACTTCGCCGACCTGGGCAAGCCGGTGATCCTGGCCCGCCCCACCACCAGCCCGCACGACGTCCACGGCTTCCTGGTCGCGGCCGCCGTGATCACCGAACGGGGCGGCAGCACGTCGCACGCGGCCGTCGTCGGCAGGCAGATCGGCCTGCCGTGCGTCGTCGGCTGCGGTGACGGTGTCGTGAAGAAGCTGCTGGGCAAGTTCGTCACGGTCGACGGCTCGTCCGGCGCCGTGTACGAGGGTGACCTCACCACCCGGCGGAAGACGGCACCGCCGTCGCCGCAGATCGAATGTCTCCTGCGCTGGCGCAGCGAATCACAACCCGGGGAAGTGCTGACATGACCACGACCGAAGAGTTCGACACCGCGGTGCTGCACAGCCTGCGCCTCAAGGGCAGGGCGAGCACGTCCAGCATCGCCGCCGCGATCGGTGCCGACGAGGAGATCGCCGCCGCGGTGCTGGAGGCCAACGCCGCCAAGGGTCTGGTGCTGCTGCGCTCCGGCCGGATCAGCGGCTGGCTGCTCACGCCGGAGGGCAGGACGAACATCGGCGAGCGCATCTCCATCGAGAAGTCCACTGTGGACCTCGCGGTGATGGGCGCGCTGTACGACGACGAGTTCCTCAAGCTCAACGGCAAGTTCAAGGAGCTGTGCACGCACTGGCAGCTCGCCGGCGGCAAGGCCGAGGTCGTCGAGACCGAGCTGACCACGATCCACGAAGCGAACCTCATCCTGCTGGAGCGGTTCGGGGCCAGCGCTCCCCGCTTCACCAAGTACGTGGCGCGGTTCGTCTCGGCCTACGACCGGTTCCGCGGCGGTGAGGCGGCGGCGCTGCTGCAGCCGATGCGCGAGTCGTACCACGACGTGTGGCTCGAACTGCACGAGGACCTGCTGATCCTGCTCGACCGGCAGCGCGAAGAAGACGACTAACGAGAAAGGGCCCCTCGCGAGAGGGGCCCTTCTTCGTTCAGCTCACGCCGCGCGTTCGAGGAACGCTTTGGCTTTCGCCAGCTCGTCCGGCACGTCCTTCGCCAGCCACTTGCTGAAGGGCTTGTCCAGCAGCCAGGCCAGCGCGGACGGGAACGTGAACGTCACCCGCCGCGTCACCCAGGTGCCGCCGTCGCCCTCCTCGAAGCGGAAGAACGCCGCGAAGGCCGCGATCTTGTCGGTGAACGCGGGCTCCGCGCCACCGATGTCGATGCGCTTGCCGTCGTCGGACAGCACGACCTTCTGCGTCGTCGCAGGCCCCGGCAGTCCGAGCAGCTTGGGCTGGAACTTGAACGTGACGACGTTGCCGTCGCGCTTCACCCAGTGGATCTTGCCCAGCTTCGCGTCGACCTGCTGGTACTGCCGCAGGTCGAGGATGAACTCGATGATCTCCCCAGCCGGCCGGGCGATGTGTTCCCTTGCCTCGCCGTACGCCATGACTTACCTCCCCGTGCGCATGGACGGCACCGACGCTACCGGTGCCGCCGCGGGGACCGGCGCGCGCCTGATCCGTTTCGCGGTCTTCCTCGCCAGCAGACCGATCTCACGCAGGTGCCCGGTGAGCGGTGAGGCGAACCCGACGAAGTGCAGGCCCTGGTCAGCCCAGTGCTGGTTGTCCTTGCCGTACTGCGGCGGCACGCCACGTGAGTCGAGCACGCCGAGCGGGCCCAGCACGTCGGCGAGGCCGGTGCGGTAGCCGGTGGCGGCGATGATCGCGTCCGCCTCGACCTTCTTGCCGGACTTCGTGACGACGCCGTCCTCGTACAGCCCGACGACCTCGTCCACGACCTCGACCCTGCCCTCGCGCACGGCCGGCACGAACACGCCGTCGTCGACCGCGGGGTTGACGCCGGTGCGCTTGAGCCTGCTGAACATGCCCTCGGTGGGGCGGCCCAACGGTGTGTCGCCCAGGTCGCCGACCGACAGCCACTGGATGAGCTTGCCGCCGAGGTCCTGCACCGCCGTCGGGGCGTGCCGGTTCGTCACGGACAGGCCCTGCAACGGGATGTTCCACATCTCGCGCGGCAGGAAGTTCGGCGGCGTCCGCACGGCGACCACGAGCTCGCCACCCCTGCGCGACAGGAGATCCGCCGCGATGTCCACACCGGACACACCAGGTCCGACGATGAGCACCCGCTTGTCCTCGAACGGCTCGGTGCGCATGTAGTCGGCGGCGTGCAGCAACCGGCCGCGATAGGTGTCGCGGCCGGGCCAGTCCGGGATGACCGGTGTGCCGTAGAGCCCGGTCGCCACCACTACGTGGGCCGCGTCGAAGTCGCCCTGATCAGTGACGACGCGCCACGGCGTACCGCGCTCGACCCGCAGGACCTTGACGCCGTTGCGGATCTGGTCCTTGATCGGCGCGGCATAAGCGTTGACGTACTCGACGAGATCGTCGCGACTGACCCAGCGGCCGTAGCGCTTGGGCATCGGCATGCCCGGCATGTGCGAGAGCCACCGCACCGAGTTGAGTTTCAGGTTGTCGTAGCGGTTGGCCCACGTGTGGCCGACGTCCGGGTTCTCGTCGAGCGCGATCGCCTCGATGCCGTTGTCTCGCAGGCAACGCGTCACCGCGAGCCCCGCCACGCCCGCACCGATCACGACGGTGTTCGTCATGCGTCCACCCTGCGGTAGATGTTCACGTTCTCGTCCAGGCCCAGTGGCAGCGGGTCGGTCCGGCCGGTCGCGGCCAGCACGAAGGCGAGCGGGTCGCCGTTGACGACGGGTCCGCCACCCCGCACAGGCAGGCTCTCCACGCCGTCGAGTTCGAGCGTCGCCGGGCCCCAGCCCCACAGCCCCAACGTCTCCGCGACGTGCACGACGCTCGCGCGCATGCCGGTGCCGCGGTCCGACGGGCGGCCGATGGCGTGCCGGATGTCGTCACCGTGCACGTAAAGCTCGTACCAGAGCACGAGAACGGCGCGGCGCAACGGCCCGGGGAACCCGCCGGGCGCACGGGCGAGCCACGCGTCGTCGTCGAACCCGGCGAGCACCTGGCCGCACAACCGGCCGGCCTTCTCCAGTTCCTTGGCCACCTTGGCGGGTTCGCGGTCGCGGCGGTCGGCGGCCTGGCGCGCGGTGACCTCGGGCAGACCTTGGCCCTGCATGCGGCCGACCGCCACGTCGGCGAAGAGCCCGGCCACGTGACCCGCGACGTCGCGGACCTCCCAGCCCTCGCACCGGCTCGGCGCGGTCCACTCCTGCTCGTTCAGCGACCGCACGAGCGTGCCGAAGTTCTCGCAGTACTCCGCGATGCCGGCCATGACCTCGGTCCGCGGCAGCACGATCGGCGGTGCGATCTGACGCTGCCTCACGACTGCGCTCCCACCGGGAGAGCCAGCTCCAACGCCTCCAGCGCGGTCCGGCGTTCGGCCGCGGCGGCGTCGATGATCTCGAAAAGCCTTGGCAGCACGTCGGTTCCGTCCTCGGCTGCGCTCAGCCCGATCGCGGCGGCCGTGCTCGGCGCGCGGTCGGACGGGTTGTTGCGGTCGGCCTCGGCGACGTCGTAAGCGACGACCAGAGCGAGCTTCGCGGCACCTGTGCGCAGGTCGTAGGCCGCGGCGGCGAGCGCCTGGGCCAGCGCGTTCGCGTCACCGACGAAGTGCGCGTTGGGACCGCGGAAGCCTTCGACGATCGACACCTGGCACAGCGAGTTGTTGGACAGCATCCGCAACCAGCCGGTCGGGTTGGCGTCCTCCAGGATGTGCCTGCTGAGCTTCGCGTACTCCTCGCGCGAACCGTCGGTCGGGAACGGCTGGTCGGGCATGTCGCCGTCCCACCCGCTCACGGTGTAGAGCGCGACGTGCTCCGGCTCGCACACGGGGTTGCGCCGGTACGCGGTGGCGACGGCCGCGAACGGCCCGTACGACACCGCGTCGAGGAATCGCAGAATCTTGCGCGAGGCGAGCGCCTTGACCTGCCCGCGCACGTCCTCCTGCTGTTCGGCCGCCGCGCAGACGGCCGTGACGTGAATGTTCATCACACCCGCCCGAAAATGAGAGAAGCGCTGTGGCCGCCGAATCCGAAACTGTTGCTGAGCACGTGGTCGACCGCGATCTCGCGCGGCTTCAACGGCACGTAGTCCAAATCGCAGGCGGGATCGGGTTCGTGCAGGTTCGAGGTCGGCGGAATGATTCCCGAACGCAGTGACTGGATGCTCAGCACTGCCTCGATCGCACCGCAGGCACCCATTGTGTGGCCGATCTGGCTCTTGTTCGAGCTGACCGGGAGAACGTCCGCGTGCGCGCCGAACACCTCGCGGATGGCCATCGTCTCCGAGGAGTCGTTGTCCTTCGTGCTGGTGCCGTGCGCGTTGATGTACCCGATGGCCGACGGGTCGAGGCGGGCGTCGCGCAACGCCTCGCGCATCGCGTCGGCGGGACCGCGGCCGTCCGGTGGCGGCGCGAACATGTGGTACGCGTTCTGGCGCAGGCCGAAGCCCTCCAGCACGGCCAGCGGCTCGGCGCCGCGCGCCCGCGCGTGCGCCTCGGACTCGAGGATCAGGAACGCCGCACCCTCGGCCAGCACGAACCCGTCGCGCCGCACGTCGAAGGGGCAGGAGGCCTCCTCGGGCGGGCACTCGCGCGTCGACATGACGTAGAGGCTGGAGAACGAGAAGAAGTCGAACGGCGTGACCAGTGCGTCGCAGCCACCCGCCAGCGCGGTCTGAGCGCGGCCGCTCCTGATCAGCTTCGCGGCCGTCCCGATGGCCTGCGCGCTGCCGGCGCACGCCCCGTACGGCGCGCTGTAGCTACTCGCACCAGCGACTTTGCCGACCTCGGAGGCGATGTCGGACACGCCGGTGACGCGGCCGGACGCGCTTTCCGCGGGCAGCCTGCGCTCGCCGTGGTTCGCGACGATCGCGGTGTCCACGGCGGCGAGCCCGGACCGTTCGAGCGCCTGCCGGGCCGCGTGCACGCCGTACTCCAGCGACAGCGAGTGCTCGGGCAGCACGGCCTCCCGGCCCGGCACCATCCCGGCGACCCGGCTGGACGAGGAGAAGGTCGTGAACCGGTCGACCTGGCTGATGCAGGACTTGCCCGCCGACACCGCGCTCCAGGACTCCTCGACGGACCAGCCGCCGGGTGTCACCGCGCCGATGCCGGTGACCCACACGGCCCCAGATCCTGTTGGGCTAGACACCGGCACCAACCCGATCAGCGATGAACTCCACGATGTTGGCCACGGACAGCCGTCGCGAGACCTCGGCCAGTTCCTGGTCCGACAGCTGACCGCCGGTGCCGACGTCCGGCAGGAACCGCGCCAGCTCGGTCAGCAGGAACTTGACCTCGCCGTCGTTCACGCCGATCCCGAACTCGCCCTTCAGAGCGAGAATCAATTCCAGCAAATCGAGCGAATCCGCGTCGAGGTCGTCGACCAGACGCGAGTCCAGCTCAATAGAGTCGGCATCCAGTTCCAAATGCTTCGCCATCTGGGTGCGCAGACGCTCAAAGATCTCGACACGATTCACAGACATGGGGCGACTAAACACCGTCCTCGCCGGAGAGCTCAAACCTACCTCCGCACTTGTGCGCAATCGGTTCTACAACCGCAGATAGCCCACTCCGGCACCACATCCGCACTTGCCGCTCGTCCCCGTGGAGACATCGGTACTAGCTTCGGCTCTCGTGCGAATCGGCATCAATATCGACGGCGGTCGCCGGCTTGACGAGCTGGTGCGCAAAGTCCGGGAAGCCCACGAGCGCGGTTACGTCAGCGCGTGGCTCCCGCAGAGTCCCGGCGGCGGCCCGCGACACAGCGGCGGCAACCGGCGGCGGCGGCACGAGCTGTTCGGCTACGACGCCCTGACGGCGCTCGCGGTCGCCGGAACCCAGATCTCGGGGATGGAACTGGGAACCTGTGTGCTGCCAACGTTTCCGCGTCACCCCATGGTGATGGCGGAGCAGGCCCTGACCGTGCAGGCGTCCTACGACGGCCAGGTCACCCTCGGCATCGGTGTGTCGCACCGGCACGTCGTCGAGGACCAGTGGGGCTACACCTACGACCGCACCGCGCACCGGATGCGCGAGTACGTCGAGGTGCTCAACGAGATTCTTGAGACCGGCGCGGTGTTCTACGAGGGCGACACGGTGTCCGCGCGCGGCTCGCTGTCGTTCGACGTGCCACGCCGCGTCCCGATCCTGGTGGCAGCGCTCGGTCCGCGGATGCTCGAAGTCGCAGGGTCGCTGACCGACGGCGTGATCACGTGGATGACCGGGGCGAAAACCCTGGAGGAGCACACGGTTCCGCTGCTGACGGCGGCGGCGGACAAGGCGGGCAAGCCACAGCCGCGCGTTGTGGCGTCGTTGCCGGTGTGCGTCACCGATGACGCCGATGCCGCCCGTGACCTGGCCGCGCGGATGTTCCTCATCTACCGGTCGCTGCCGAACTACAAGGCCATGCTGGACAAGGAAGACGCCGAGCACGGCGGTGACATCGCCCTGGTGGGCACCGAGGACCAGGTCGCGGGTGCGCTGAAGCGGCTGGAAGACATCGGCGTCACCGACCTCAACGCGCTGGTGATCGGCTCCGAGACCGAGCAGGAACGCACACACGCGTTGCTCACCAACCCGTGAGGAGAACCTCGACATGACCGACCAGAACACCGTGGCGTTCCACGAGATCAAGCAGGCGATCACCGGACTCGGCACCGACGGCGTCGACGCGTACGCGACCGGGCGTGACGGCGGCGTGGAAGGCTTGCTGGACCTCGTGTTCGCGAACCTGCCCGGCGCGTTCATCCCGGAACGGGCCGGCGACCAGAACATCAGCTTCCAGTACGTGATCACGTCAGCCGGCGAGACCTACCGCTACCACGCGGTCGTCGCCGATCGCTCATGCATCGCCGGTCGCGGCGACACCGAGGCGCCGAACGTCACGATGACCATGGACCTGGCGGTGTTCCTCCAGGTTCTCGTCGGCACCATGGCACCGGTCCGCGCGTTCCTCACACGCAAGATCAAGGTGTCGGGCGAGATGATGGCCGCCACCAAGTTCGAGAGCTGGTTCGCGCGTCCGTGAACCGTCCACTTAGGAGCACCGTGAAGATCCACCCGATCCGTCTGCTCACCTACGGCGTGGTCGGCGTCCGCGTCGTCGTGGCGGCGATGTTCGCGTTCGCGCCGCAGAGCACCATGGCGAAGCTCTTCGGATCGACCGGCACGAGTCCGCGCGCGCGGGCGGTCGCGGGTGCATATGCCGCCCGCGACCTCGCCCTCGGCGTTGGTCTCTTGAACGCGTTGCGCAAGGGCCGCAACGAAAAGGCGTGGATGGCCGCGGGCACGGCGTGCGACGTCGCGGACCTGGCCGGGATCATCGCGACCGGGTCGAAGCCGGGCCAGGGGCAGATGGTCGCCGGCATGATCGGCATCATCGCGACCGACACCGTGCTGACCGCCAAGGTCGAGGAGACGCGCTAGTGCTGATGCGCCGTCCCACCCCTGCGCGCGTGTCACCCTCCGTGCGGCTCTCCCCGCTCGGATGGTTCTGCGCGGCCGCACTCGTCGCGGTCGTGGGTGGGACGGCGTGGACGTCGTTGAACGCCATCGCCGGGCTCTCGGCGAGTCCGTTCGTCACCTATGCCCTGCCTGTCGCACGGGTGCTGATGAACGTCGGTTCGGTGCTCGTCGTCGGTTGCGCGCTGGTGCCGGTGTTGTCCGGGCGCGTGGTGCGCAGCGCGACCGCGGGTGGGATCGCGGCGGCTTCGGTGGTGGCGCTGGCGTCTTTGGTGACATTGGTGCTGCAGGTCGCCGAGCTCTGGCCGGTGACCGTGCCGAACGTGTTGCGGTACATCAAACTCGTGGTCGTCGGCCAGTCGTTGTTGGCCACTGTGGTGTTGGCGCTGGCGTGCCTGGTTGTCGGCGCGGTGTCGTTGCGGCGCCCTTTGCTGATCCCGGCCGAGCTGCGGTTCGTGCTGGCGTTGTGCGCGGTGGTGCCGTTGCCGCTCACCGGGCACGCCCGCGGCTCCGAGTACAGCGACGTCACGGTGCTGACCCTGCAGGCCCACGTGCTGGCCGCGGCCGCGTGGACCGGCGGCCTGCTCGCTCTCGTGATGATCCTGGCCCACCTGCCCGCGGTGCTCGCCGTTGCCCTGCCCCGGTTCTCGCTGCTCGCCACGATCGCGATCGCCGCCGTGGCGTTGAGCGGCCTGGTGAACTCGGGCGTCGAGCTCGGGACCACACCCGGCGTCGGACTGGCCGGGTTCTTCACCACGACCTACGGGTTGATCAGCCTGGCGAAGGTGGCGTGCGTCGGGTCGGTGGCCTTCCTCGGCGGGACGATCCGGACCCGCCTGCTGCCGCGGATCGTCCTGCGGGAGCGCACGGCGTTCGTGTCGCTGGCGCTGGTGGAGATCGGTGTGCTGGGAGTCTGTTATGGACTCGGCACCGTGCTGTCGCGTGCGCCGGTCATCGCCTGAACAGTTACCCTGCCGCGTGGACAAGACCCGGTTGGGCATCTCCGTCGTCGCCGCCGTCCTGGTGATCCAGACCCTGGCCGGCCTCGTGTGGAGCAGCACGCCCGAGCTCACCGCGATCGGCCTCGTCTTCAACGCCGTCGCCGCTGTTTCGCTGGTGCTCTTCGCCCGCCGCGGCAGTGCGGCGTGGGTCGTGGTCGGCTGGTGCGCGGCGTTCTTCGGCTGGCACGTCACCGGTCTCGGCGCGCTCGCCGGCTGGTGGACGACCGGCCTGGAGGCGGTGTTCCTGGTCGGAGGGACCCAGCTGTCGCTGATCTACCAGGCCGTGCTGGCGACCGGCTGCGGCTTCGCCGTTCACCTCCTGCTGCCACCCAGGACCAGCGCCAGCTGATGGTCGACCAGCTCCACCGCGGCCTCGGCTGACACCTGACCGATCAGCACCTGCATCATCAGGCCGTCGACGAACGCCAGCAGCACCATCGCGTCTTTCGCCGAGTCACCGCCGGGGCGAACCGCCGTGATCATCCCGGCGAGCCACGCCACCATCGCGCCGTTGCCCTCGTGCAACGGCAGACCCAGCCTCGGTTCGACCACGGCCTGCGCCAGGAACGCGGCGAGCACCGGTGCCTCAGCGCGTGCGGCTTCGCTGAGCGGCAGCAGTTCCAGCAGGATCGCGCGCAGGCAGACCGCGGGATCGTCGGAGTCCACAGCACCCAGCCGCGCGGCCACCCGTTCGCTGATCAGGTCGAACGCGAACATCAGCATCTCGTCCTTGGTGGCGAAGTAGTGCTGCACCCGCCCCATCGACACTCCCGCCTCGGCGGCGACGTGGCGCAGGCTCACCGCGTCCAGGCCTCTCGTGGCGATCAACCGGCACACGGCGTCCCCGATCTGACGTCGGCGTTCGTCGTGGTCGACCTGCTTCGGCATGCCTCACTCCAATGCAATCGCATTGCATCCTACGACCAGGTCGTTTTACGATGCAGTCGCATTGCAAAACCGACTGGGGGTCGTCATGGAGCTCTGGGACTTCGCCGCACTCACCTACTACCGCGTGCTCGACCTGTTCTCCGGCTCGCTCAACCGGCTCGCGATCGCCGAGCTGGAGCTGGAGCCCGGCCAGGCCGTGCTCGACATCGGTTGCGGCACCGGCGGGTCGATCTCGGCACTCGCGGAAGCCGTTGGGCCAGAAGGACGTGTGGTCGCGATGGATGCCAGCCCGCGCATGGTCGCGGTGGCCAGGAAGCGTGCGCGGAAGTGGCCGAACGTCGAGGTCCGCCAAGCAGACGCGTGCACCACCGATCACGGCGCGGGCGAGTTCGACGCGGCGATCGCGTTCGGGGCGTTCAGCGCGATGCCGGACGTGCCGGCGGCGTTGGCGAACGCCGCAGACGCGTTGAGGCCGGGCGGGCGGCTGTTCGTGTTCGACATGCGCCTGGTCAAGAAGACGAGGACGACCCGGTTCCTGCGCGCCGCCTACCGGAGGATCGCCGGGTTCAGCGGTGCCGACGTCGTGGCCGAGCTCCGGAAGGTGTTCGGGCAGGTCGAGCCGGTGTTCGCGGTCGAGGGCGAGACCACGACGGTGGTCATGGCCCGCAAGGTCACGGGTACGGCCACCCGTTCGGCAGGCACACCTTCCCGTCCTGCGGGATGAAAGCACCCTGCGGAACTCCTTGGGTGATGCGCACGATCTCGTCGTTCGAGACGCTGAACGACTGCTGCATCATCACCGGCGCCGGGCCGCCGGCCACCTCGCAGGGGCGGTGGGGCTGACCGAACGCGTGACCGGTCTCGTGGTTGACCATGTACTGCCGGTACGAGGTCAGATCTCCGTTGAACGCAACGGCTCCGCGGATCCAGCGGGCCGCGCTGAGGAAGACGGCGTTGCCCTCGCGGCACGACACGTCGACCGGGATCTCGTAGCCGCACACCATCCGTGCGGTCTTCTGCGAGGTCAGGCGGATGCGCAGCGACGCAGGGCCGGAGACGCGCTGCACCGAGCGGGCGCCTCCGGCCGTCCATCCGCGCGGGTCTGCGAGTGTGGCGTCGACGAACGTGGCGAAGCCCTGCTCGTCGACCGTCATGCCGTCCTCGACCTCGACGGCGTAGGTGCGCAACGGTCCGGTGCCGACCCTCGGGCCGTCGCCGGGGACGACGTGGAACGTGCCCGCGCCGGCCGCCGGGAAGTCCGGGCCGTCGGGCAGGTCGGAGCTGGAGGCGTACACCCGTGGCGGTGGTGCGACCGAGGAAGGCGTCACGGACGAAGGCGCCGGAGCGGAAGAAGGAGACGACGACGGCACCGCCGTCGGAGCGGCCGCGGGGGACGTTTCCCCTGCCAGCTGGGTGGTCGTGAGGAGCACCGCCGTCAACGCGACAGCACCCAGCACCAGGTGGAGCTTCATGGGCACCACGCTCGCCGGAACTGATGAAGAACCTGTTTACGTCCCGCTTGACTGTCGTGAAGACCTGCATACTGCGAAACGTGTGTGCCCACATCCTCGTGGCCGAGGACAACGTTCACCAGGCGGAGCTCGTGCGCCGGTACCTCGAGCACGACGGGCATTCCGTGGTCGTCGTGCACGACGGGCGCGCGGCCATCGACGAGACCCGGCGCCGCAACCCCGACCTGCTGGTTCTCGACGTGATGATGCCGCTGGTGGACGGCATCGACGTGATGCGGGCGATCCGGACGGAGTCGGACGTGCCGATCGTGCTGCTCACGGCGCGGTCGACGGAGGACGACGTGCTGCTGGGGTTCGACCTCGGCGCGGACGACTACATCACCAAACCGTTCCGGCCACGGCAGATGGTCGCGCGCGTGCGGACGATCCTGCGGCGCACGGGGCGTGCGCGCGAGACGAGCGCGACCGTGCTGAAGGTGGGTGATCTGACCGTCGACCCGATCCGGCACGAGGTGCGCATCGAGGACGAGCTGATCACCCTCACGCCGGCGGAGTTCCGGTTGCTGGCCAAGATGGCCGCGCAGCCGCAGCGGGTGTTCACGCGCGAACAGCTGCTGGAGGACGGGTTCATCACCGCGCGCACGGTCGACGTGCACATGATGAAGCTGCGCCGCAAGATCGAGAAGGACTCACGCAGACCCGAGCGGCTGCTGACCGTCTACGGCATCGGATACAAACTCGTATGAAGACCCTGCTGATTCGCTTCTTCCTGTTCTCACTGGTGATCGCGGCCTGCTCGATCGCCGTGACGGCCTGGCTCGCGAGCCAGGCGACGACCGGCGCGATCCGGCAGGAGCAGGGCGAGGCACTCGAAACCGACGCCCAGATCTACGACGAGCTGCTGAAGCTGGCTGCCACCAACAAGAACTGGGCGGACGTCAAGTCCCAGGTGGACGAACTGGCGCGCACGCACAACCGGCGCATCGCGTTGACGGACCGCAACGGCAAGAAGCTGCTCGACACCGGGAACGAGAACTCACCACCGTTGCCCGTGAACCCCAGGGCGTACGTGGATCCGCTCGACGTCAACCCGGTGCTCAAGCAGGGCACCGGCAAGATCGACCCGCGCGCGGTGGGGCCGTTCAAGCTCACCGACGAGGAGTACCGGACGCTGCACGCCTACGCCGGGCAGCTCAAGGACGAGTGCAACGTCAAGATCCAGATCGTCGACGCGCCCAACGGCAGGCCGCGGCTGGAGAACGACGACCCTGCCAGCCCCTCGTACTGGGACTGCCTGCCCGGTAAGCAGCTCTACGAGCTCACGTTCACGGAGAAGGCCGCGTACGCGCAGTTGAACCCGTTGTTCGAGGAGTGCCTGACCAGGACGAACGTCTACGGGGACAGGCCACCGAGGTTCGGCACGATCAGGCTCGACTGGGAGTACACCGCGGTCGCGGGCCAGCCGACCCAGGTCGTCGAGTGCATGGACGAGGCCCGCCAGAAGCTGCTGCGGCCCTACGTCGCCGAGCGGGCGAACCTCTTCATCACCGAACCGACCGGAGGCATGCCGCAGGCGATCGACCTGTCGACCACGGGCGTCAACCGGATCACGTTGGTGGCGCTGGGAATCCTCGCGCTGGCGGGCTTCGCGTCGTGGCTCACGGCGACCCAGCTCGTCCGCCCGATCCGCGCGTTGACCGCCGCCACCAAACGCACCGCGGAAGGCGACCGGACCGTGCGGGTGGCCGGTGGCGCAGGTGAGATCGGTGAGCTGGCCAAGTCGTTCAACGCGATGTCGGAGAAGCTCGCCGACACCGAACGGCAACGGCAGGCGCTCATCAGCGACGTCGCACACGAGCTGCGCACACCGCTGGGCAACATCACCGGCTGGCTGGAGGCCACGCAGGACGGCCTCGCCGAACCGGATCCGCACCTGATCGACATGCTGCTGGAGGAATCCCTTCTGCTGCAACGACTCGTGGACGACCTGCACGACCTGGCGCAGGCCGACGCCGGCACGTTGCGGCTGCACCCCGAGCCGATCGCGCTCGACGACGTGGTCGACCAGGTCGTCAACGCGCAGCAGAACCGCGAGATCCTGCTGCGCGCGGAGACCACGCCGGTGCACGCCACCGCGGACCCGGTGCGGCTGCGGCAGGCGCTCGGCAACCTGGTCGCGAACGCCGTCCGCTACACCCCGGCAGGCGGCGAAGTCGTTGTGCGGCTTCGACAGGAAGGCGACTCCGCGATCCTCGAAGTGCAGGACACCGGCACCGGGATCGCACCCGACGACGTGCCGCACGTGTTCGACCGGTTCTGGCGGGCGGACAAGTCCCGCAGCCGCACGACGGGCGGCAGCGGGCTCGGGCTCGCGATCACCCGGCACCTCGTGGAGGCGCACGGCGGCACGGTGTCGGTGACCAGTGAGCTCGGCGTGGGCACGACTTTCCGGATCAGCCTGCCGCTGACGTGATCAGGTCCATGTTGATCATCCCGGCGGCCTGCGCGCCCTGCGCGGCGGCGACGATGACGATCGCGGTCGGGTCCGTGACGTTGCCCGCCGCGTAGACACCCGGCACGCTCGTGCGGCCCTTGTCGTCCGTGCGCACGAACGGACCGGCCATCGTTTCCGCGGTCTCGGCGCCCAACGCCAGAAGAAACTCGTCGCGTGGTTTGACCGGTGCGGAGTACACGAGTGCGTCGGCCGGGAAGCGTTCGCCGCCGGAGATCACCGCGACCAGCCGGTCGTCCTCGACCTCGATGTCGTCGACCGACGGGACGTGCGTGACGTCGTCGGACCACTGCCGGACCAGCGCGACCTTCATCTCCTCGCCGAACACCACCAGCTTCTGGTCGCGGACCTCGTAACCGTGGCAGTACGGGCAGCCGAAGACGTCCCGGCCCCAGCGTTCGCGCAGGTTGTCCGGCACCTCGTCGACGAGCCCGGTCGCGAACAGCAGCCGCTTGGCGTGGACCGTGCGTTCGGACAGCTCGACCGCGAACCCGTCGTCCGTCCTCGTGACGCCGCGGACCTCGTCGTTGACGATCTCTCCGCCGTAGCCCTCGACCTCCTCTCGACCGTGCTTGAGCAGGTCCAACGGCGAGAAGCCGTCACGAGAGAGGTAGTTGTGCATGTGCGCGGCCGGCTTGTTGCGCGGCTCGGCACCGTCGACCACCAGCACGCTCCTGCGCGCCCTGGTCAGCATCAGAGCGGCGCTCAGTCCGGCCGCTCCCCCACCAATGATCACCACTTCGCAGCTCATGCTTCGAGGATGCGGTCGACAGCGCAGTTTCGGCAACGTATGTTGCTGTTATGGCAACTTCCGTGGGGGCGAGGCTGGCTGCTCTGCGAGCCGAGCACGATCTGACGCTGGCGGCGTTGTCCGAGATGACGGGCATCTCGAAGTCGACGCTGTCCCGCCTGGAGACCGACCAGCGCAAGCCGACGCTGGAGCTGCTGCTGCCGTTGTCACGGACGTACCAGGTGTCGCTCGACGACCTGGTCGGCGCGCCCGAGGTGGGCGACCCTCGCGTCACGATGAAGCCGCGCCAGCTCGACCACGGCCGCGTCGGAGTGCCGCTGACCAGGTCGATCGGCCCGCTGCAGGCGTGGAAGATGATCCTCACCGAGACGAACCTCCACGAACCGCGCGTGCACGAGGGCTACGAGTGGTTCTACGTGCTGAGCGGCCGCATCCGGCTGCGACTGGGCGAGCAGGAGGTCGTGCTGCGCGCCGGCGAGGTGGCCGAGTTCGACTGCCGCCAGCCGCACGCCCTGGCCAGCGCGGACGGCAACCCGGCCGAGATCATCAGCCTGTTCGGCAAGCAGGGAGAACGCCTGCACACCCGCGCGGCGCCGCCGAACAGGTCATAGTGGAGCCATGTGCCGAAACATCCGGGTGCTCCACAACTTCGAACCGCCGGCGACGACCGACGAGGTGCAGGCCGCGGCGCTGCAGTACGTGCGGAAGGTGAGCGGGGCGGCGAAACCGTCGACGGCGAACCAGGCGGCGTTCGACAAGGCGGTGGCGGCGGTCGCGGCGGCGACCCAGGAACTGCTCGACGCGCTGGTGACGTCCGCGCCACCGAAGGACCGCGAGGTGGAGGCCGAGAAGGCTCGTGCGCGTGCGGCCGAGCGCTACGGGCGTTAGTTCCTGGTTCCGACGCGGGTGTCGAGGTACATGCAGATGAGCTTGGCCGCGACGCCCGCCGACCCGACGATGAACGCCTGGTCAGGACCGAGCGTGAGGGCGATGGCCCAGAGCAGCAGGGCGATCAGCGCGAGGATGACCGACACCTGAGCGGCATGCGGCCACTGGGCGGGGTGGACGAGCCACCTCGTCGGCTGCCGAGGCTGCGGAACCTCCACGTCACCCGCACTATCGGGTGAACGCTCCGCCTTTACCGCCATCGTGCTCCCTCACTGCGATTCTTCCTGCGGGACCCATTCTCCCGTGTTGATCTTCTACAGAGTGTTACTTCCGCTTGTCGTGCGGTGAGCGTTGGGTGAGCGTCGGCGAACGGCAGACGAGCGGTCACCAACGTGATCAGTCGCCGGTCCGTCACCGTCCGTTTACCGATTGAGGTCCAGGCCACCACATTGAGTGGCGCCCACAGGGGAGTCGCTCAACTCTACGTAGTCGTTACACCGTTCGGAGCAGCACGGTTTTTGTCAGACCCCTCGGATAACGTCAGGTGAAGAGAGCGGTACGAGGGGAGAAAGCGTTGCCGGACAACAACGTCAGCGTCACCGCACTGTCGTTCACCGAGTACGTCATGAGCGGCCAGCGTGGACGCATCAACATCGTGTCGGAGCAGCGGGGGATGTACCTGACCTCCGACACCAAGGTCTGCGGGTTCTACAACCCGATCCGCGACGCCATGCGACGAGCGGTCAGCTCCACCGAACCCGAACTGGAGCTCAAGAAGGCGATCATGAACGCGAACCGCACGGGCCAGCCGCGCGCGTTCGAGGAGATCGCGGACGGCTTCCTGCCGTGGCTGGCGTCGTTCAAGGCCACCGGTGTGCAGGTCGAACCGGCCACCTACCGAGTCGGCGACCTGACCCTGAAGGTCCGCCCGCACCTGGGGTTGCGGCGCAAGGACGGGTCGACCTACGCCGTGCTCGTGCACACCAAGGAGGTGCCGCTGACCAGGGAGGCGGCGAACGTCGGGCTGCGGATCCTGCAGCACACCATCGCGGACACGCTGCCGGGGGCGACGCCGATGGTGCTCGACGTGCGGCGGGGCAAGGCCTACCAGATGCCGGTGCGGACGAACCTCGGGAAGCTCGACGTGCTGATCGCGGCCGAGGCGATGGGGTACGTGACGCACTGGCAGCTGTCCGGGCTGTTCGAGTCGGTGCAGGCCGGGTAGAAGGCGCCGACGCGGCCCGCCTGGGGGGTCGGGCTGTGTCGTCGGGTTGAAGGACGGATGTTGTGGCCTGCTTGGGGGAGCAGGCCGCGCTGTCCGGTTGGGGGAAGGGACCGCGTAGCTCGCTGAGGAGCGGGCCGCGCTGTCCAGTCGAGGGAACGGACAAGGCCGCCTGTCTGGGGGGACGGGCCGTCGCGTCCAGTCGAAGAAACTGATGGCGTGGCCCGCCGGGGAAGCCGGGCCGCGCCATCGGGTTGAGGAAACGGACAAGGCGACCCGCCTGGGTAGACGGACCGCCAAGTCCAGTCGAAGAAGCGGACGACGCGGCCCGGCTGGGGGGTCGAGCCGCGTCGTCCGTTTCAGCAAGCCTTGAGCATCGCGGCCAGCGCGTCGTGCTCGGCCTGATCCACCGTCAGCTTGTAAGTGATCTTCACCGAGATCCAGTGCTGCGCGTAGGTGCACCAGTACGCCTCGACCGGCGGCTTCCACTTCGCCGGATCCTGGTCGCCCTTGGAGCGGTTCGACTTCGCGGTCACCGCGATCAGCTGGATCCCGCCGAGGTCGTTCGCGAACGCCTTGCGCTCCTCGTCGGTCCACTTGTCCGCACCGGACCGCCACGCCTCGGCCAGCGGCACCGTGTGGTCGATGTCGACGTCGCCGCCGTCCTTGATCACCACGCCGTCGTAGACGCTGTTCCAGGTACCCGAAACCGCCTTGCAGTCCTTGTCCGACTTCACGTCGGCACCCTGGCGCTGCAGCACGATCTCCCTGGTGTCGCAGGAGTTTCCCTGCGAGGCCCAGTGCGGGAACCGGTCGCGGCTGTAGCCGGCCATCTTGCTCTCGGGCGCGATCTTCAACGCCCCCAGATCGGACGAACCGGCCGGAGCGGACTGGGTGGGGGTGGGCGGATTCTCCTTGGAGGACTGGAGTTCCGTGAGGTACCAGCCGAGTGCCACCAGCAGCACGAAGACCACCAGTGACGTCACCGCGGCGCGATTCATGCGCCAATGATCGACCATGCTGATCACGGACCGGTCACCCGGCCCGTGATCAGCGTGTCGGGGTCACGGACGCGAGGTCAGGTACCCGCCCATGTTCTTGAAGTACTCGTGCGCCTTGAGCTCGGTGCCGTCGGCGGTGCGAACCTTCTTGACCAGCAACGCCTTGCTGCGGCCGCGCCGGGCCTCGGCGCCCGCGACGATCGCCACGCCGTCGCCCTCGCGGTAGAAGATGCGGCCGGGTGTGCCGCCGTAGACCTCGGAAGACAAGTCCGCCTCGATGATCTCCAGGCGCTGACCGCGGTGGAAGCAGAACGCGCTCGGGTACGGGGCACACTGCGCGCGCACCAGGCGGTCCAGCTCCTCGGCGGTCCACGTGAAGTCGATCCGGAGATCTTCCTCGGCGCGCTTGTGGAAGAACGAGGCCTGCGAACGGTCCTGCTTCACGAAGTCGGTCCGGCCGGATGCGATCTCGGCGAGGCCGTCGACGGTGATCGGGCCGAACAGTTCGAGCGTCTTCTCGAACAGGACAGCCGTCGTGTCGCGCGGGCCGACCGGGACCGAGCGCTGCAGCACGATGTCGCCGGCGTCGAGTGTGTCGTCCATCATGTGCGCCGTCACGCCGACTTCCTTCTCGTCGTTGATGAGCGCCCAGATCAACGGCGAGAAGCCCGCGTACTTCGGCAAAAGCGAGTCGTGCACGTTCAACGTGCCGCGCTTGGGCAGCGCGAAGACCTGCGGCGGGATCCACGTGCGCCAGTTGCAGGCGACGATCACGTCGGGGTCCGCGGCCTTGAGCGCGTCCAGCAGCTCCTGGTCCTCGGGACGCTCGCGGATCAGGACCTCCACGCCGTTCTCGCGGGCAAGATCCTCGACGGAATCGCTCCAGATCTTCTCGTACGCGCCCTCCCCCTTCGGGTGCGTCACCACCAGGACGACCTCGTGCTCAGATGCCAAAAGTGCCTGCAGGGTGCGATGTCCCCAGGTCTGGAACCCGAACATGACGACCCTCATGGGGGTGTCCTCCTTCTGCGCGGTGGGATACGGTCAGGCTAACCTAACCAGCGGCTTGCAGATTAGCTTAGGCTGCCCTAAGTTAGGTGCTCATGCATCCGATCTACGACATCGTCGGTATCGGGTTCGGTCCGTCGAACCTGGCGCTCGCCATCGCTCTGACCGAGCACAACGAGCAGGCCGAAACCCCTGTCACCGCGGTGTTCCTCGAACGTCAGGAAGCGTTCGGCTGGCATCGGGGCATGTTGCTCGACGACGCCACCATGCAGGTGTCGTTCCTCAAGGACCTGGTCACCATGCGGAACCCGACCAGCCGCTTCTCGTTCCTCTGCTACCTGCAGGACCGCGGCCGGCTGATCGACTTCGTCAACCACAAGAACCTGTTCCCGCTGCGCGTCGAGTTCCACGACTACTTCGAGTGGGCCGCGGCGCAGGTCGACGACCTGGTCGCCTACAACGCCGAAGCCGTTGGCGTGGAAGCGATCGCGGACGACCTGTTCGAGGTGACGACCGCCACCGGTGACGTGTATCGCGCCCGCAACCTGCTCTTCGCCACCGGCCTGCGCCCGACCGTGCCGGACGGCATCGCGTTGTCGGACCGCGTGTGGCACAACAGCCAGTTCCTGCACCGGATCGCCGAGCTGAAGGACCCCGAGCGCTGCGTCGTCGTGGGCGCCGGCCAGAGCGCCGCGGAGGCCGTGGCGTACCTGCACCGCGAGTTCCCGAACGCCGAGGTGTGCTCGGTCTTCTCGCGCTACGGCTACTCCCCCGCCGACGACAGCTCGTTCGCGAACCGGATCTTCGACCCCGAGGCCGTCGACCACTACTACGACGCGCCGGACGCGGTGAAGCAGCGGTTGATGGGCTACCACCGCAACACGAACTACTCGGTCGTCGACATCGACCTCATCTCCCAGCTCTACCGCACGATGTACCAGGAGAAGGTCCTCGGCACCGAGCGCCTCAAGATGCTGAACATGACGAGGCTCGTCGCCGTCGAGGAGTCCTCCACCGGCGCCCGCGCCGTGATCCAGTCGCAGGTCACCGGCGAGCAGGAGTTCCTCGACACGGACCTCGTGCTGCTCGCGACCGGCTACGACGAGGCCGCGCCGATCCTCGGTTCGCTCGACGAGACCTGCGCACGTGACGAAGAAGGCCGTCTGGTCGTGGGCCGCGACTATCGCGTGAAGTCGTCGTTGCGCGGCGGCATCTACCTGCAGGGCGGCACCGAGCACTCGCACGGCATCACGTCGTCCCTGCTGTCCAACGTCGCGGTGCGCTCGGGTGAGATCCTGGCGTCCGTGCTGACCAACACCCCTGTGCCGGTCCTCGCCACCGCGTAAGACTGGCCGGGTGAGACTGGATCTCAAACTGACGGGCTGCCGGGCCATCACGATGGACCCGGCGCGCCCCGCCGCGCACACGATCGGCATCTGGCAGGGCCGGATCGCGGGCCTCGACGAGCAAATCGCCGACCTGCCCGCCGCCGAGACCGTGGACCTCGGCAACGCCGTGGTGCTGCCCGGTTTCATCGACGCCCACACGCACCTCGCGTGGAACGGCCGCCGGAGCCGAACCGTCGACGTGACCGGGCTGACCGCCGTGGCCCAGGTGCTCGAACGGCTCTCCGGCGCTCCCGGCGAGGGCTGGATCGAGGCCTCCGGGTACGACCCGCGGATCATGGACCGCCCGCTCACCGCGACGGCCCTCGACTCGGTCAGCAGCGGCAGACCTGTGTACGTCGCCGATCTCTCCGGGCACGCGTGCGTCGTCAACACCGTTGTCCTGAAACAGCTTCCGGAGATCACCAGCGACGGCTGGCTGACCGAGAACGAGCAGCTGGCCGCACGGTCGTTGCGACTGCCGCACTCGATCGAAGAGATCATCACCGACCTGCGCGAGAGCGCACGCCAGGTGCTGTCCGAGGGCGTGACGATGTGCGCGGAGGCGGGCATCGGCGCGGGCCTGATCGCGAGCAGCCCCCTGGAAGCCGCCGCGTACCAACGAGCTCGGCTGCCGATCCGCGTGCAGCTCATGGTCTCCGCGACCGTGCTGCAGCCCGTCGCCGCCGACGCGGCGGACGGCATCTCCCGGGCGATCGACCTCGGCCTGCACACCGGCTTCGGCGACGACATGCTGTCGCTGGGCGCCCTCAAGCTGTGGACCGACGGCGGCATGATCGCCCGCACCGCCGCGTTGTCCGAGCCCTACGCGGGAAGTGACAACACAGGTCAGCTCGCCGACTCCGAGGAAGCCATGCGGGCGGCGATCATCGACGGCCACCACGCCGGCTGGCAGCTCGCGATCCACGCGATCGGCGACCGCGCGATCGACTTCACGCTGGACGCGGTGGCCGAGGCGCAGTCCCAGCGATCACGCCCCGATTCCCGGCACCGCATCGAGCACTGCGGCCTGGTGCGTCCAGAACAACTCGAACGGATCGCGGCCCTCGGACTGATACCCGTTGTCCAGCCGACGTTCCTCTGGTCCTACGGCGACGACTACAGCGAGATCATGGGCGAAAAGCGGGCACCCTGGATGTACCGCGGGCGGTCGTTCCTCGACCACGGCATCACCGTGGCGGGCAGTTCGGACCGCCCGGTCGCGGACGGCGCACCGTTGCGCGCCATCGAGTTCATGGTGCGGCGCCGGTCCTCCGGCGGCCGCGCGGTCGGACCGGACGAGGCGATCACCGTCGAGGAGGCGATCCGTGCGTACACGCTCGGCAGCGCCTACGCGTGCCACAAGGAGCACGTGCTGGGCAGCCTCACGCCGGGCAAGCTCGCGGACCTCGTGGTGCTCGGCGACGACCCGCGCACCAGCGACGCGATCGCGGACATCCCGGTCCTGGCCACGATGGTCGGCGGCACCCTCATCCCGCAGCGCTGAATCAACCTTCGGCGATCTTCTTGATCGCGGCCAGCCGCCGATCCCACTGCGAGGCCAGCGAGGCCATCCACGTGGCGGTGGCGTCCAGCGCGCCGGACCGGACGGAGAAGTTGTTCTCCCGGCCCGCCCGCTCGGACGCCACCAGCTCGGCCTTCTCCAGCACGGCCAGGTGCTTCACGATCGCCTGCCGGCTCACCGGCAGTTCGCCGGCCAGCGCCGACGCCGACACAGCCCCCTTGGCCGCCACGAGATCGAGGATCCGTCTGCGCATCGGATCAGCAAGCGCGGCCAGCACATCATCGACCTGACTCACTTCTCCAGGTACTCCCGCAACTCGTCCAGCTCGTGGCCCCAGCCGTCGACGTTGCCGGACGCGTACTTCTCCTGCTCCTCCGACGGCAGGTCGAGCCCCGTGAACCCGCTCTCGACCACCTGCAACAGCGTGCCGCCGTCCTTGGGCGTGAGCGTGAACTCGACCAGCGTCGCGTTGCCGGGCACCGGATCCGGTCCCAACGGCCCCGACCAGCGCCACGAGAAGAACGACTCGGGCTCGACCTTCTCGATGATCGCACGCCCGGTCCCGTGCTCGGCCCACGTCAGCGTGACCTCGCCACCGGCCACGAGCTCCGACACCGTCGCCCCGGCATCACCGAACCACGTGCCGAGGTGCTCAGCCGACGTCAGCGCATGCCACACCCGCTGCTGCGACGCGTTGATCAGCACATCGCGTTCGATCCGGTCCACTGCCGCCACCTCCTGCAACCCAGCGGTTGCAGAAAGACTACTGCAGGTGGAACGTGGCGGCCAGCGTCGTGAGCCGGTCGGTGATGTCCGCGTAGACGTTCGTGCGCCGAACCCAGTTCTGACACCCGCTGGAAGCCGACGGCGGCGTACCGAGCGGCGAGACCGCGTCGACGACCCCGTACTCCAGCCGATACGCGAGCACCGCGATGGCCGACTCCAGCCAGAACGAGGGATCAGGCGTGGGAATCTCGCCCAACCCGACCCGGAACCACACGGGCATGCGCGCGTACTGCCCCAACGCCTCCGAGATGCGCCGCGCGGCAGCGTCCTTGATCTCCCCGCGAGCCTTGTCCCCGGCCAGCACCGCCTCGGTCCGCCAGTCCTCACCGACCGCGTCCTCGTCGGCGTCCAACCGCTCAGCCGCCCGCTTGGCACTGGCCTCGTTGGCGTTGATCAACCACTCCATCTGCCGCACCTCGTGCGACAACGCGTCCCTCTCGAACCGAGGAACCCGCCCACCGTCCAACTTGGACTTGGCGTCATCCCGCCGAGCCTTGAGCCCGTCGAACTCAAGCACCTCTTGACGCAACTCGACCCGAGCCGGATCCGCCAAGATCTCCTGCTCCGCGTCCCAAGCCTTCCGCAACGCCTCAACCAGCGGCGCGACGTCCCCAGCCACCGCGTCCAGGTCCACCAGCGGCCCGTCCCCGGCCCCCGACAACCGCCGCTCCAACACCGTCAACCGAGCGGTGACCCGCTCGAGCTCAGCCGTCAACTGTCCAACGTGACTGATCAACGTGGCGACCTGCGGCTCGACAACATCAAGCCGTTCCTTCTCCGTGGGCACCCGACCAGCGAACCGGACACACCCACCCCCGCCAAGCGGGTACCCAGCAATTGCACGCATTCGAGGCCGACTTTCCGCCCGCCCGAGGCAATCCCCCATCACGCACCGTCACCACACTGGGTCAACAGCAACGAAACGAGGTATTACTAGTAAATGGCGACCTCCGTTACTGAGACCGAACGCAAGTACGAGGCCCCATCGGACGCGAGTCTGCCGGACCTCACCAACATCACCGGCGTGGCCACGGGCCCGGAAGAGTTCGATCTCGAAGCCACGTACTTCGACACCGACGACTACCGCCTGGCCCGAGCCGGCGTAACCCTGCGCCGCCGAACCGGCGGCGACGACGAGGGCTGGCACCTCAAACTCCCCGCAGGCGAAGACTCCCGCCAGGAGGTCCGAGCCCCTCTGGGCCGCGCCGTAAAACAGCCGCCCAAAGACCTCTCCTCCTTGGTCCGAGCCCACACCCGAGGCTCCGGCCTGGGGCCCATCGCCGAAATCCGCACCAACCGCCGCCGCTGGCAACTGACGAACGGCAACGGCGAACTCCTGGCCGAGGTAGTGGACGACGTGGTCACCGCCCAAACCATGGGCTCCTCGACCACCACCACCTCGTGGCGCGAGATCGAAGTCGAGCTGGGCGAGAGCGGCGACCGCAAACTCCTCGACACCGTCGAACAACACCTGGGCGAGGCAGGCATCCACCCGTCCTCCTCAAAGTCCAAGCTCTCCCAGGTGATCGGCGTAAAACGAGACGCCATCCCCACCATCACCAAAAAGTCCACCGCAGGCGAGGTAGTCCTCGCCTACCTCCACGAACAACGCGCCGCCCTCCAAAACCAGGACCCCCGAGTCCGCCGCAACGAGGACGACGCAGTCCACCAGATGCGAGTAGCCACCCGCCGCATGCGCTCCGCTCTCCAAGCCTTCGGCAAAATCGTCGACCGCGACTCCACCCGCGCGCTGACCGACGAACTCAAGTGGCTCGCCTCAGTCCTCGGCACCTCCCGAGACCTGGAAGTCCTCCGCATGCGCTTCGAAGACGGCCTGCACTCCCTCCCACCCGAGGTGGTCCTGGGCGACGTCGCGGCCCGCATGACGCGCTACTTCGCACCACTGGAAGCCAAGGCCCACAAGGACTCCGTAGCCGCCCTGGACAACAAGCGCTACTTCGCCCTCCTGAACTCCATCGACACCCTCCTCACCTCACCTCCACTTACGAAGCTCGCGTCCGGCAAGGCCAAGGACGTCCTCCCCAAGCTCGTGGAGAAGGCCCGCCACCGCCTGGACGTCCGAGTAGAAGCCGCGCTCGCAACCAACGACAGCGACGAGCCGCTCCACGAGGCCCGCAAGGCCGCAAAACGCCTCCGCTACTCCGCCGAGGTGGCCGAACCCGCCCTCGGCAAGCACGCCACGCACCTGCGCAAGCGAGCGAAGGACGTCCAAACGCTGCTGGGCGACCACCAGGACTCAGTGGTGGCACGTCCGGTCCTGCTGGAACTGGGCAGGGGCGACGAGAACGGCTTCACATTCGGCCTGCTCTACGGCAAGGAAGTCGAACTGGCGCACAAGACGGAAGCCGAACTCCCAAACCTGTGGAAGAAGCTGAGCAAGGAACACCTCTAAACCGCGAAGGCGAATCCGAGCCCTCTATTCCTTACGGGCCGGGTGCGGTGGTCCCGTCACGAGTCGTGCCACAGCTCTTGCCGCTCGCTCTGGTGCGGCTCGTGACGGGACCACCGCACCAACGCAAGCACCTGCGCAACAGCAAGCCGCCCTGAGCAACAGGCGTGCCATCTACCCGCGTGTGGCGCTGGCCGGTCCTTGATCAGATTGGCGGGGTCCGGGGCGGAGTCCCGATCTTTGAACAGGACTCGCCGCCCGCAAGGTGACCACCCGCCCGGCCGCGCTCATTGGTCTAAACCTTGACATCCCAGACCCACCCCTGAAACCGTGAACCCTCGCCGCCACCACAAGGTCCCCCCTTGCCCTGGAGGATGGCGTGACAAGAACCCGAGTGCGCGCAGCACTCACGGCCTTGGTCCTGGCCGGATCAGGAGTGCTGGTGACCGGACAAGCAGCAGAAGCCGCGACCACGCTGCAAGAGCTAGTCCCCCAACCGGTCCAAACCACCCCGCGCGCGGACATCACCTTCGCCCTCACCGCGGAAGCCAAGATCCAGCTGGGCGCGGCAACAGCCCGCAAGCCCGCGGAACACCTGGCAAGCATCCTCCGCCCCTCAACAGGCTTCCAACTCCCGATCACCGACGGCGTAACCGGCGACGGCATAGTCCTGCTGAACAACGCCGACCCCAAGGTCGGCCAAGAGGGCTACCAACTGGACGTCACCCCCAAACAGGTGATCATCCGAGCAAACACCCCAGCAGGCCACTTCAACGGCGTCTCAACTCTCCGCCAGCTCCTGCCGCCCAAATCAGAAGCCAAAACCAAGCAACCAGGCCCCTGGACCGTCCCAGGCGCAAGCATCCTGGACTACCCGAGGTACCAACACCGCGGCGCAATGCTCGACGTCAGCCGCCACTTCTTCACCCCAGACCAGGTCAAGCGCTACATCGACCAAATCGCGGCTTTCAAAATCAACTACTTCCACCTCCACCTGAGCGACGACCAGGGCTGGCGCCTGGAGATTACCAGCTGGCCAGAGTTGACCAAGATCGGCGGCAGCACAGAAGTAGGCGGCCGCAAGGGCAACCTCTTCTACACCCAGGCCCAGTACAAGGACCTGGTCGCCTACGCAGCCAACCGCGGCATCACCGTGATCCCGGAGTTCGACATGCCAGGCCACACCAACGCAGCCCAGGCCAGCTACGCCGAACTCAACTGCGACAACAAGAAGCGCCCCCTCTACACCGGCACAGACGTGGGCTTCTCCAGCCTCTGCATCAGCAAGGAGATCACCTACAAGTTCGTAGAAGACGTGGTCCGCGAGGTATCAGCCATCACCCCCGGCCCGTACTTCCACATCGGCGGCGACGAAGCGCTCAGCACCCCCGACGCCGACTACGTCAAGTTCATGAACCGAGTCCTGCCGATCGTCAAGAAGTACGGCAAGACCACCACGGGCTGGCACGAGTTCATCAAGACCACCAAGGACACCACCCTGGTCCCGCAGTTCTGGGGCACCACGACGTCCGACGCGAACGTGGCCGCGGCCGCCCAGCGCGGCAACAAGATCCTCATGTCACCGGCCAACCGCATCTACCTCGACATGAAGTACAACAAGAACACCAAGCTGGGCCTGAACTGGGCCGGCTACGTCGAGGTCAAGGACGCCTACAGCTGGAACCCGGGCGCCTACCTCAACGGCGTCACCGAAGCGAGCATCCGCGGCGTGGAAGCTCCACTGTGGACCGAGACCATCAAGACGAGCTCCGACATCGAGCAGATGGCGTTCCCGCGTCTGCCAGTCGCGGCAGAGCTCGGCTGGTCCACCGCCGCGAACCACAACTGGGACAGGTTCGCCCCACGCCTGGGCGCGCAAGGACCCCGCTGGAAGATCCAGGGCATCAACTACTACGCAAGCACCCAGGTGCCCTGGAAGAAGTAGGTCCCGGAAGTCAGGCCCCTAGAAGTACCCCTGCGCCCGGTCGGAGTAGCTGACCAGCAGGTGCTTCACCCGGCGGTACTCGGCGAGCACCGCGGTGTTCGCCGGGTACGCGTAGTAGTTGTTGACCCACACCCGCTCGGCGCGCAGCTCCTGGCCGACGTTGTGCGCCAGCGCGACGTCACGGCACCAGATGCCGGCGCCGAGCTGGGCGGTGGACTCGTTCGCGATCTTCACCGCGTCGTCGCGGTCGTCGAACCTGGTCACCGACACGACCGGTCCGAGCACGTCGTCGGAGAACACGGCGGAGCGGTGATCACCCTCGAAGATCGTGGGCTGGACGTAGTGACCGGAGGCGTCGCCGCCGGTCACCAGGCGCGCGCCCTCGGCCTTGCCGCGCTCGATGTACGCAAGAACTCGATCGCGCTGCGCAAGCGACACGACCGCGCCGATCATGGTGTCCGTGTCGAGCGGGTCGCCGGTGCGGATCTGCTCCGTGCGAACCGTCGCCATGTGCAGCAGTTCCTCGTAGCCCGCGGTCTGGATCAACGCGCGGGACGGGGCGGTGGCGACCTCGCCCTGGTTGGCCGCGAACATCGCGAAGCCTTCGAGGGCCTTGTCCAGGTAGCCGTCGCGCTGGGCGGCGACGTCGGAGAAGAAGATGTTGGGGCAGCGGCCCGCCACGACCGGGTGGTCATCGGATCCGGTGACCACGTTCACCACACCGGGCGGCAGCAGGTCGGCGATCACGCCGAGCAGCACGTGGATCGACGCCGGCGTCTGCAGCGCGGGCTCCAGCACGACCGCGTTGCCGGCGGCCAGCGCGGGTGCCAGCACCCGGCCCGCGTTCATCAGCGGGAACGTCCACGGCAGCCGTTCGTGCACCACGCCGAGCGGCTGGAACGAACGGTAGTCGCAGGTGTCGCGGCCGAGCTGCTCGACCTGGCCCACCTCGGTGCGGATGACGGCGGCGAACTGGCGGAACTGCTCGATCAGCAGCGGCACGTCTGCGACCAGGGCCTCGCGCACCGGCTTGCCGTTGTCCCACGTCTCGGCGACCGCGAGCTCGGTCGCGTGCTCCTCCACCCGGTCCGCGATCTCGACCAGCACCGTTGCGCGCTCTCGTGCCGTGGCACTTCCCCACGCTCGTGCGGCGCCGCTGGCCGCGTGCAGCGCACGGGCCCGGTCCGCATCGGTGCCGCGGGCGACCTCGGTGAAGACCTCGCCGGTTACCGGCGTGACGTTCTCGACGTACTCGCCCGAAACCGGAGGTACGTAGTCTCCGCCGATGAAGTGGTCGTACCTAGGCCGGTACGCGACCACGCTGCCGGGCTGACCCGGTGCCGCGTACTGCGTCATTCTCGACTCCGTGGTTTGGATGGCCTGCTGAGTGCCTCGGGTGGGGAAAATGAGAAAGTAGGCAGCAGAACGTTGCATGCTCGTTGCAAGTTGCGGATGGATCAGTGACCCAGGACCCCGCGCAACACGCACTGTTGCTGAGTCGGGTACGAGATGCCGTGCTGAGTGGTACTCGCACGGTGCATTCGCCACGCTCCGTCATCTCCGCGTCGTGGCAACGGTCACTAGCCGCCAACGTGGATCCCGACCTGCACACCGCGCCGACGGTGTTCGCGGCGGACGAGCTGCCGGATCTGCGGGACCGGCACCCGCTGCAGCCCAGCCTGCCCGTGCTGCGCGAGACCCTGCTCGGGTTCGCGCGCGAGGCGCGGCACATCATGATCGTCGCCGACGCCCAGGGCCACATCCTGTGGTGCGAGGGCGCCAACGACACCCGGCTCAGCGCGGAGGACGTCGGCCTGGCCGAGGGAACGCGCTGGTCGGAGGACGCGGCCGGGACGAACGGCATGGGCACCGCCCTGGCCGTGAACTCGACCGTCATGGTCCACTCCGCCGAGCACCTGGTGCGGACGTACCACCACTGGACCTGCGCGGCGAGCCCGATCCGCGACCCCGACACGGGTGAGACCATCGGCGTCGTCGATCTGAGCGGCCCGATCGAGACGGTCCACCCCTCGATGGTGGCGCTGGTGTCCGCCTCGGCGCGGCTCGCCGAGTCCGAGATGCTCTCGCGGATGCACGCGCAGGACGAGGAGCTGCGGGCCCGCAACATGCGGCACCTGATCGCCCTGCGCGGCGAGCCGGGCGCGTTGCTCAGCCCGACCGGACGCGTGGTCGCGGTGGAGCCGTACGGGCTGCTGCCGTCCCGCGTCGACGTGTCGTCGGAGCGCGTGCGCCTGCCGGACGGCCGGGACGCGGTGCTGGAACCGCTCGCGCAGGGCTACCTGCTGCGGGTGCCACGGCAGCGGCACGTGCGGCGGTCGGTGCTGTCGCTGTCGTTCCTGCTGCAGGAACCCAAGGTCGTGCTGGACGGCCGCGAGATCCCGATCTCGCTGCGGCACGCCGAGATCCTGTGCGCGCTGGCGTTGCACGGCCGGCTGTCCGCGGACCAGCTGGCACTGCGGCTCTACGGCGAACGCGGCAACCCCACGACCGTGCGCGCCGAGCTGCACCGGCTCAGGGCCCAGCTGGGCGCGGACGTGCTCGCGACCAGGCCCTACCGGCTCACGGCCGACGTCGAGGCGGACTTCCTGGGTGTGCGGGCGGCGCTGAAGGACGGCAACGTCACCCTGGCTGCCTCCCGATACCGCGGCGCGCTGCTCCCCCGCTCCGAGGCGCCGGTCGTGCTGGCCGAACGCGACGACCTGGCCAGCGGCGTGCGCAAGGCCGTCCTGTCGCGTGGCGACGCGAACGCGCTGTGGACCTTCACCCAGACCGACTCGGGCGAACACGACTGGGAAGCCCTGGAACAGCTGGTCAGGCTGCTGCCGGTCAACGACGTGCGCCAAGCGATCGCCAACGCCCGCATGAGGAGACTCAGTCAGGACGACTAACCCCGGTTGACAAGAGTCTCGCCAACTGAATATCTTTCCAACTAAGAGACTTGGTTGGAGGGGGTTGCTGTGCGCGTACTCATCATCGGAGCGGGGACCGGTGGCCTGTGCCTGGCGCACGGGCTGAAGAAGGCCGGCGTGGACGTGGCGCTGTTCGAACGCGACCGCACGCCACGCAGCATGTTGATCGGCTACCGGGTCGGGATCAGCTCGGACGGCAGCAAAGCGCTCCACAGCTGCTTACCGCCGGACGTGTTCGCCGAGTTCATCCGCACCACCGCCCGCCCGGCCACGCGGATCAACATGCGCACCGAGAAGTACAAGGAACTGCTGGTAGCCGAGCTGCCGCAGCAGGTCGACCCGAGGCACAGCGAGAACTCCGTCAGCCGCATCGCCATGCGAACAGCACTGCTCAACGGCCTGGACGACGTCGTCCAGTTCGACAAGACCTTCACGCACTTCAGCCGCAACGACGACGGCACGGTCACCGCGTTCTTCGCCGACGGCACGTCCGAGACCGGTGACGTCCTCGTCGGCGCGGACGGCGCGCAGTCCAAGGTGCGCAAGCAGTACCTGCCGCACGCGAAGGTCGTCGACACCGGCATCAGCTCGATCGCGGGCAAGCTGCCGCTGACGCCGGAGACCGTGAAGCTGCTGCCACCAGAGGCCGACGGCGGCGTCACGCTGCTCTACGGACCCAAGGGCGCGTTCGTGATCATCCACGTGATGCGCTTCGACGGGACGGGGGTCGAAGACGACTACATCATGTGGGGCTACGCGATCGCCCACGACAAGCTGCCCGACCTGAAGGGCCTCGACGGCGACCAGCTCAAGCAGGCCGTCCTCGACGCGACCCCGAAGTACCACCCGAACCTGCGGGAGATGGTCCGCCTGGCCGACCCGGAGACGGTGTTCGAGATCCGCATCCGCACGTCGGAGAAGCTCCAGCCGTGGAAGTCGAGCAACGTCACCATGATCGGCGACTCGGTGCACCTCATGACGCCCGGCCGCGGCATCGGCGCGAACACGGCGCTGCGGGACGCGGAGCTGTTGTGCCGCAAGCTGACCGAGGCCTCCCGCGGCAAGGATCTGATCACCGCCATCTCCGAGTACGAGCGGGAGATGATCGAGTACGGGTTCGAGGCGGTGCTCGCCTCCCGCGAGCAGATGGACTCCAGCGGCGCGGTCCACAAGCCCGTGATCGGACGGGTGGCGCTCGCGATGTTCCGCACGTTCCTGCGGGTCGTGAACCGCGTACCTGCACTGAAGCGCCGGATGATGGCCAAGGAGAACGAGCGGCGTGATCACGTAGATCGACCTGAAGTAGATTCGGCCGATGAGGTTGTTCACGCCGGGTGAGGTAGTGGTGCGGCGTGAGGTGCTGCACGGGAAGGTCTGGTCGGAGATGCCGACCAGGGTCGTCGTCGACGAGCCGGGGCTGCTCGCGGTGTTCGTGGAGCCCGGCACCCGGCTCACCTACCCCGACCACCACCACCCGCACCCGTGGGACAAGCCCGAACGCGGGTTCTGGCGCGGGCACGGCAAGTTGATGCTGCACCGGCCCGACGACGCCTACTCGGTCGACCTCTTCTGGAAGGGCGACGACCGGGTGTTCGGCAACTACTACCTGAACCTGCAGGCGCCCTACCGCCGCACCGACGACGGTTTCGAGACGCTCGACCACGCGCTGGACTACACGATGGCGCCGGACGGCACGTGGGAGCAGCGCGACCTCGACGAGTTCGAGGAGCAGGTGGCGTCCGGCAAGTACTCGCTCGACGAGGCCGAGGCGATCCGCGCCGAGGGCCGCAAGATCGAGAAGATGCTGGAGTCCGGCGAGATCTGGTGGGACACGGCCTGGGCGGACTGGCACCCGTGAAGGTTCGTCCGCTGACCTTCGACTCGCTCGTCGCCGAGATCGTCGAACGGGTGTCGGCGTTGCCCGGCCGGGTGCGTCTGCTGATCGACGGCGCACCCGCCGCGGAACCCGGGAAGCTTGCAGACGCGGCGGTGGAACCGTTGCGCGCCTTGGGCCGCTCGGTACAACGGGTGTCCACTGAGGACTTCCTGCGACCGGCGTCGGTGCGGCTGGAACACGGCCGCACCGACCCGTACTCGTATCGGCACGACTGGTTCGACGTCAACGGCCTGCAGCGCGAGGTGCTCGCCCCGGCGCTGGACGGCAAGGTGCTGCCCTCGTTGTGGAACGCGGCCACCGACCGGGCCAGCCGCGCCGAGTACGTCGATGTTCCGGAGAACGGCGTCGTGATCGTCGACGGCACCCTGCTCCTGGACCGGTGGCTGCCGGCCGAGCTGACCGTGCACCTCTGGCTCTCCCCTGGCGCGTTGAAGCGCAAGACGGCAACGGAACAGCAGTGGACGCTGCCCGCGTTCGACGACTACGAACCGGTGGCAGACCTCTTCGTCCGCTACGACCACCCCGATCGGCCAGGTCTGGTCGAGTCGTGAACCTGGCCAAGAGAACCACACTGCCTCCTGCGGACATAGACGGGGCAGAGGGGAGGAACCGTGCCAGAAGATTCAAAAGCCGAAGACGAACTGTGGGCTCGGGTCCGCGACGGGGACGGGGACGCGTTCGGCGTGCTGTTCGAACGCCACGCGCAGGCCGTCTTCGCGTACTGCCTGCGCCGCACCGGCGTATGGGCGGTGGCCGAGGACCTGGTGTCCGTGGTGTTCATGGAAACCTGGCGAAAACGCGCGTCAATAACGCTTGAGGGGTCCCAAGAATGGACCCTGTTGCCGTGGTTGTACGGCGTTGCACTCGGTGTCACTCGCAACCACCACCGATCCCGCTCGCGGTACGAGGCCGCGCTCGGGAAGGTGCCGCAGCCCGCGGCCGACGACGACCACGCGGAGGACGTGGCACGCCGGGTGGACGCGGAGATCAGGACGCGGGCGGCGATCGCGGAACTGGCGAAGCTGCCGGACTCCGACCGCGAGGTGCTGGAGATGTCCGCGTGGTCCGACCTGTCGCACGCCCAGATCGCCCAGGTGCTCGGGATTCCGATCGGCACGGTGAAGTCCCGGCTGGCTCGCGCCCAACGCACCCTGCGTGGCGCTTTGGTTGAGGAGGCACTGTGAACATCACGCCAGAGATCCCGCAGCTCGACCCGTTGCGCGTGCAAGTCCGCAAGCACGCGCTGATGAACGAGATCGGCACGAGGCCGTCCCGCAAGTGGTGGCGGATCGCCGTTCCCGCCACCGGACTTGCCGCGGCTGTCGCCATCGGCACCCTGCTGTGGCCCGCCGCCAACCCGTCCGCGTTCGCTTCGTGGACTGCCGAGCCACGGGCTCCCGGCCCCGACTCGGTCCTGGCGAGCGACGACTGCCGCACGACGTTCGGCAAGATCCTCAAGCCGAACCCGGACGCACTGGAGTCCGGGATCCCACCGAAGCCGGCACCGACCGAACAGACGTTGGTCGACCAGCGCGGGAACGTCGTGCTCACCGTCCTGACCGGCCCCGAGACCATGGGGTACTGCCTCGAGGGCCCGGAGTACCGGACGATCGGACTGAGCGAACTCAGCCTCGGCGAGACCTGGTTCACCGCCACGCTGGCGGGACGCACCGTCGAGGCCGCGGCGAACGCACGGGTGCTGACCGGGCACGTCGGCCCGGAGGTGCGTCGCGTCCGAGTGGACACCGCTGACGGCAGGCAGGTGACGACGACGCTCGACCGGGGATGGGTGGCCGCCTGGTGGCCCTCCGCCGCAGAGGCGTCGCTGATCACGTTGTACGACGAGGCTGGTCACGTTCTCGGGACTCAGGTACCGACGAACCGGTAGCCTCGGGGGCGTGATGCGGCCGGAGACCAAGAACCGAGCACTGTTGATGCTCGCGGTCTTCCTGCCCGCCCTCTACGCCTTCACGTTGTTCTCGTCGCCCACCGAGGTCGTCGCGGCCGTGACCGCGCTCGCCCTCGCGTTGATCGTCGTGGTCGCGCTGGTGCCGCATCAGGTGGCACCAGCGCGTTCGCTCGCGATCCGGGAACGTGCGCAACGATCAGCCCAGCTGCGGCTGCGCGACCCCGACGCCGCGGGTCGCCCCCGTCCTCGAGCACCGGGATGCCGGACGTTCTGACACGTCCTGCTCGTCCCCAACTCGATACGGAGAAACAACCCTTGTTCGCTGACCTGGGCGCTGCCCTGGCGAGCTTCGGCATGCCCGCGCTCGCCATCGTGCTGTTCACCATCGTCGTGCGGATCGCGCTGCATCCGCTGTACCGCGCCGCCGTGCGCGGCGAGAAGGCCAAGGCCAAGCTCGCCCCGGAGATCGCCAAGCTGCAGAAGAAGTACGGCAAGGACCTCATGCGGATGTCCGAGGAGTCGCAGAAGGTCTACAAGCGCAACGGCGTGTCGATGTTCGCCGGCATGCTGCCGATGCTCGCGACCATCCCCTTCTTCATGGTCATCTACCAGGTGGTCACGACCCCCAACCCCCTGCTGGACGGTGTCTTGTTCGGGGTTCCGCTAAGTGCTCATTTCATGGGCACTTTCTCCTGGGTGTTCTTCGCGCTCTTCGGCCTGCTGGCGGTGGTCGCGTACCTGACCGTGCGCTGGCAGCAGTCGCGGATGGCCGCCAACCCGTCACCGACGCCCACGCCGGGGTTCATGAACGGGCTGATCAAGGTGCTGCCGTTCGGCACGATCCTGGTCGCCGCGTACCTGCCGCTGGCCGCCGGGCTGTACCTGCTGACCACGACGACGTGGACGATCGCGGAACGGGCGTTGCTCTACCGCATCCTGAGCTGAAGCTGGGCGATGAGCCGGACCAGCGGGTCGTCCAGGTCGAGGTCGATCCGCCGCAGCCGGTACCGCAACGTGTTGGGGTGGACGTGCAGCCGTTCCGCGGCGGCGCGCACGTCACCCAGCGCGTCCAGGTAGGCCAGCAACGACTTCGCGAGCTCGGGATCCAGGGCGTCGATCCTGGGATCGCGGATCCGCGGATTGTCCTGCAGCAACGCCAGGATCTCGCTCACCAGCACCTGCGACCGGACGTCGGCCAGCGTCGCCACCTCGGCGTCGAGGTCGCGGGCCATCGCGTCCAGCACGCGTTCGGCCTCCTGCCGGGAGATCCGCACGTCGTCCAAAGTGGACACGGTCGAGCCGACCGCCGCCTGGACCGAGGTGTGCAGGTGTCGGCGGGCCGTGGTGACGATTTCGCGCGTCAGACTCAGGAGTTGGGCGTTCGGGGCGAGGTCCGGGAGCAGCACGTAGGTGCGGCCACCCGACTCGCTGACCAGGGCGCTGCGCCGGTAGGCCGCGGCGTGCACGGAGATCAGGCCGGTCATCTCGGCACGGCGGAGCTCGTGTTCGCTGCGGTCGCCCTCGCCGCCCCGCAGCGCGAACACCACCACGGCAGCGGGTTTGCGAGGGTCGGCACCGATCTGACCGGCGACCGTGGCCGCGTCCATCCGGCCGGTCAGCAGGGCGGCGAGCAGGTTCTCGCGGAACCGCGACGTCGGCTGGTTGCGCTGCTGGATCAGGTGCGGGGCGGTGACGCGGGCGGCGCCGAGCAACGCCCGTTCGGCCTGGTCGTTGAGCGGCTGGTCACCCTCCTGCACCCAGATCGTGCCGAGCGGCTGTGAGCCCGCGTGGATGCCGACGGCGATGCGGCGGCGGATGCCCAGCTCAGGGCGTTCGTCGATGCGCACGACCTCTTCGCCGGAGCGGAGCAGGTTGTAGACGCCCCACTCGCGCAGCATCTTCAGGTACGGCTCGGGGCCCTGGCGGCCGAGGATGGAGAGCCGGCGCAGCTCGTCGACCTCGTCGGACGAGCGGGAGTACGCGAGGACGCGGCTCGCGGTGTCCTCGATGCTGACGATGCCGCCGGTCAGGGTCGCAATCGTTTGCGCGAGCGCGAACAGGTCGCCGAGCACCTCGCCGTCGTCGGTCGTGGTCGTGAGCACGCCCTTGGCCAGCGACTCCAGGTGTCCCCAGCGGACCTCCGGCCGGACCTCCAGCAGCGCCACGCCCGCGTCGGTCGCAGCCTGTTCGAGAGCCTGCGACGACTCCTTGACCGCCACCGCGGCGGCTTTGGCCCGTCCAGCGGCCCTGATCAGCGGCAATGCGGCCCGGCCACGCGCGCCGATGAGCAGCGCGAGATCACCGGCCGCGACGTCCGGCGGGTCGTCCGGATCCATGATCACGACATCGCGCACCTCGACCTCCAGGCCGTTCGGGGCGACCTGCAGTTCGACGAGCGGATCGCCGAGCGCGATCAGGATGTGCCGAAGACTCATAACCTGTCCGATCGTACATCCGAGACGGTGAATCTTGGCCAGTTGCACAACAGCGGGTGACCTGCGCGGACTTACGGTTTGGGCACCCCACATCTTGAGGAGGAGTTGCCGAGTGGACGCTGTCACCCAGGTTCCCGCCCCGGTCAACGAGCCGGTGCTGCAGTACGCCCCCGGTACCCCGGAGCGCGCGGAGCTGCAGGCCAAGCTGGCCGAGCTGCAGAAGGAGCCGCTCGAGCTGACTCTGACCATCGGTGGCGAACAGCGCATGGGTGGCGGCGAGCGTTTCGACGTCGTCCAGCCGCACAACCACCGCTCCGTCCTCGGCACGCTCGCCGGCGCGACCCAGCAGGACACCACCGACGCCCTGCGCGCGGCCCGTGAGGCTGCCCCGGCGTGGCGCGCGATGTCGTTCGACGACCGCGCGGCGATCATCCTGCGCGCCGCCGACCTGCTCGCCGGCCCGTGGCGCCAGACCCTCAACGCCGCGACGATGCTCGGTCAGTCGAAGACCGCGATCCAGGCCGAGATCGACTCCGCGTGCGAGCTGATCGACTTCTGGCGCTTCAACGTGCAGTTCGCCCGCAACCTGCTGGCCGAGCAGCCGATCTCCTCCCCCGGCGTGTGGAACCGCACGGACCACCGCCCGCTGGAGGGCTTCGTCTACGCGATCACGCCGTTCAACTTCACCGCGATCGCCGGCAACCTCCCGACCGCGCCCGCGCTGATGGGCAACGTGGTGCTGTGGAAGCCGTCGCCGACGCAGTCGTTCGCGGCGCACCTGACCATGCGTCTGCTCGAAGAGGCCGGCATGCCTCCGGGCGTCATCAACCTGCTGCCCGGTGACGGCCTGGCCGTGTCCGAGGTCGCGCTGAGCTCCCCCGACCTCGCGGGCATCCACTTCACCGGCTCCACCGCGACGTTCCAGAAGCTGTGGGCGCAGGTCGGCGCGAACATCGCGAACTACCGCTCGTACCCGCGGATCGTCGGCGAGACCGGCGGCAAGGACTTCATCCTGGCGCACCCGTCGGCCGACCCGGACGTGCTGCGCGTCGCGCTGATCCGCGGTGCGTTCGAGTACCAGGGTCAGAAGTGCTCCGCCGCGTCGCGCGCCTACGTGCCGCGCTCGGTGTGGAACAAGATCAAGGACCAGTTCCTGGCCGAGGTCGACGCGCTGACCTACGGCGACGTCACCGACTTCTCGAACTTCGGTGGCGCGGTGATCGACCGCCGCTCGTTCGACAAGCTCTCGGGCGTGCTGCAGGCCGCGCGTGCGGACTCCTCGCTGGAGATCGCCGCCGGTGGTACCGCGGACGACTCGGACGGCTTCTTCGTGCGGCCGACCGTGCTGCTCGGTTCCGACCCGTCGAACTCCGTGTTCACCACCGAGTTCTTCGGTCCGGTGCTCGCGATCCACGTGTTCGAGGACGCCGACTACCTCAAGGTTCTCAAGCAGATGGAGAACGCGGCGCCCTACGGTCTGACCGGCTCGATCATCTCTCGTGACCGCGCTGCCGTGGCGCACGCGCAGGAGGAGCTGCGGTTCGCCGCCGGCAACTTCTACGTCAACGACAAGCCGACCGGTGCCGTCGTGGGCCAGCAGCCGTTCGGCGGCGGCCGCGCGTCCGGCACGAACGACAAGGCGGGGTCGGTCCACAACCTGCTCCGCTGGGTCAGCCCGCGCTCCATCAAGGAGACGTTCGCGGCGCCCACCAACCACCTCCACCCGCACCAGGGCTGACCCAGCCCGAAAAGCCATGAGGGTGACATTCATGGACCACAAGTCCATGAATGTCACCCTCATGGACTGCATCCCGAGGAAGTGATCTTGATGCGTAGTGTGCTGCTCGCGGCGTCCCGCAGTGCGGGTGCGCGGAAGTTGGTCGAGTCGACGCCGTTGACGCGGCCCGTGGTTGAGCGGTTCGTCGCCGGGGATGACGTTGACGCGGCGATTCGCGCAACGGCCGAGGTCCTGGGCGACGGGCGTCTGGTCACGCTGGACCACCTCGGCGAGGACACCGTCGAGGAGTCGCAGGCCAACGACACCGTCGAGGCGTACCTGACGTTGCTGGCCCGGCTGGAGTCGCACGGCCTCACGAACGGTGCCGAGGTGTCGGTCAAGCTGTCCGCGGTCGGCCAGTCGCTGCCGATCGACGGCGAGAAGATCGCGCTGGAGAACGCCCGGCGCATCTGTGCGGCGGCCGCGGTCGTCGGCACGACCGTCACGCTGGACATGGAGGACCACACCACCACGGACTCCACGCTGGGCATCCTGCGTGAGCTGCGGGTGGACTTCCCGTGGGTCGGCGCGGTTCTCCAGGCGTACCTTCGCAGGACCGAGCAGGACTGCCGCGACCTCGCCTGCGCCGGTTCGCGCGTGCGGCTGTGCAAGGGCGCGTACCAGGAGCCTGCTTCCGTTGCGTACCAGGACAAGCACGACGTCGACCTGTCGTACGTGCGGTGCCTCAAGGTGCTCATGGAGGGCGACGGCTACCCGATGGTGGCCTCGCACGACCCGCGCCTGATCGCGATCGCCGCCGACCTGGCCTCCGCGCGGTCCAAGGACTCCTACGAGTTCCAGATGCTGTACGGCATCCGGCCCGAGGAGCAGCGCCGCATCGCCGCCGAGGGCAACCGCATGCGCGTGTACGTGCCCTACGGCGACGAGTGGTACGGCTACTTCATGCGCCGCCTCGCGGAGCGTCCGGCCAACGTGGCGTTCTTCGCGCGGTCGCTGCTCACGAAGAGCTGAGCGCCTCCACCGTCTCCAGGGCGAACTCCAGCTTCACCGGCTCACCCACCTCGCGCATGATCTTCACCGCGCGGTGGGTGAGCTGAAGTGCTTTCTTCAGCTCGTACTTCGTCTCCGCGCAGAGCCTGGCGTAGACCGTGAGCGTGTCGGCGTACCCGGCCTCCCGGTCGAGGTCCTTGCCCGACATGTGCCACAGGACGACAGCCGTGTGCGCGGTGTTCCGGGCTTCCACCCGTCGTTCGGCGCCGCGGAGCTTGCACGCGTGCTGCTGCACGGCCCCGATGTAGGCGTCCGACGACTTGTCCTTCAGCGCACGCCAGATGTCGAGCATCAGCTCGGACGACTCCAGCGCGTGCGCGTGATACTCCATTTCGGACAGTGTGGCCGTCATGGGCTGCATCGCGGTCGCGAGCCTGGCACCGAAGAAGTCGACGAGCTGCGACGGCAACCGCCGCACGATGTCGAACAGCTCGGCCGCGGTGAGGAGCGCCGTGTCGATCTGGTCCTGGACGAGCTGCTGCTCGGTCAGCGCGGCCAGCGCGACGGCGAGGTCGGCCTGGTGCCAGACGGTGTTCTCGGCGGCCAGTTCCCGGTACACCTCAACGGCTTCCTGAGCCGCCACGAGCTCGGCGTCGTAGTCGTGCGCGACCTCGACGACGTTGAGCAGCGCGGTTCCGAGCCCCTTCTGGTCACCGGTCTCCCGCCACAGCATCACGGCCTCCTGCGCGGTGAGCTTGGCGTCCGGGTCCTCGCACAGGTCGCGCAACGCCTTGCTGTGCCGCATCAACGCGTCCGCCAGCTCGGCCCGGAACGTCTGCGGGTTCACCACGGCGAGGCGGCGGAAGACGTCCACGGCCTCCTTCAACGTCTCGTGCGCCGCCTCGGCCCGCCGCAGCTCGACGAGCATGCTGCCCGCCGCCGCGAGGTTGCGCGCCAGTTCGGGTTCGTAGCGCGGATCCTCCTGGGAGAGGATGCGCCAGTTCGCGATCGAGAGCTGCATCGAGTCCGCGGCCTGCGCGTTCTCGCCCTGGGCGTGGAACCTCCGCGCGATCGTGCCCGCGACCCTGGCGAAGTCGGCGCGGAACAGCGCCGGGTGCATCTTCGCGAGCTCCTGGTACATCAGCACGGACCGGCTGATGGCGTCCATCGCCGCTTCGGGCATGGCGAGCGCCTGGTAGCGGTAGCTGATCTGCTCCAGCGCGGCGGCGAGCTGCGGGGCGGTCTCCGGGTCGTCGATCGCGATCTCGTGCCAGAGCTGGATCGCTTCCTCGGACACCTGCAGGACTTCCTCGTTGCGGTGCACGGCGATGAGCCGCAAACCGAGGTCCCCCAACGAGTCCGCGAGCAGCGGCCGGTTCTCCCGGTCCTCCGCCACGAGTTCGCGGTAGCACTCGACCTCTTGCCGTGAAGCCTCCACAGCTTCCTCGCGGAGGCCGCACAGTGCGGTGCGGGCGCTGAGCATCCCGTACATCTCGGCGCGTTCGAGGGTGTCCTGGGCCCGTTCGATGAGGCGTTCGGTGAGGGTCGCCGGAACGCAGTCGGTGGCGAACCGCTCGTCGCGGAAGACCTGCCGGGCGATGTGGTCGACGGTCTTGAACGACCCGATCTCGGCGGCGATGCGCAGGCTGTCGCGGGCGAGGTCCTTGACGATCTCCGGATCGGCGTCGATCAGCTCGTCGAGCCTGGTCCGCAGGTGCGGCCAGCGCGCGGCGGCGCGGGCGAGCAGGTCGGGGTCCGGGGCGTCCGGGGTGGCGACCGCGAGGTAGTCCTCGGCTATGCGGCCGATCTTGGGACCGTCGTCGTGCTGGAGGAGCCGGCGGACGAGCTGGGTGCGGTTGACGTCGCACGGGTCGCCGTGGACCGCGGTCAACGCGGCCATGTGCAGGTCGAGAACCGTCTCCTGGGCGATGTTCGGCGGGGGCTCGTCGGGCGCGGTGACGTTGAGCTGCTTCGCGAAGTGCTGGCAGGCCAGGGTGAACGACTCGGCGCGGTCTGCCACTGTGGGTTCGAGTGCGAGGTCGGTGACCTCGTGGTCGAAGTCCGCGATGCGCTGGCGGGTGGAGGACCACCACCAGCCCGTGGTCCTCGCCGCCAGCAGCACCCGCGTGCGCGCCGGTCCGTGCCGGAGCGTGTCCTGCAGCCGCAGGAAGATGTCGTTCCAGGTCAGGCGGTCGGCGTCGTCGATCAGCAGCAGCCTGCCGTGCTCCTCCTCGTGCTCCGCTGCGAACTCTTCAGCGAACCGTTGGAGCAGCCTGGTCTTGCCCGCGCCGGCCGGGGCGTGCAACAGCAGAGACGCTTGTGGCGCCGGGCTGTCGCGCCAGAGCGCCAGGGCGTGCAGTTCGGATTCTCTGCCGTGAAAGGGGACCACCTGGTGGGTGGGGTCCAGCAGTGCGGCGACGCTGAGTGCTCGGTCCACAGCCTCATAGTCGGCTCGTGGTCAGGCGAGGGACAGCAAGACCACACCATCGTGCAGTTCTCCCGTTTTTCCTTCACTCCTTTGCTGCCTGGTTTGGAGTGCTTCCAACGGTTAGGCGTCGCGCTACGTGATGACGGTACGACTCGTACTCACCCACGAACCGCGGCCGGATGCGGGCGATCTCCAGCACCCTGGACAGCGGGTCGCGGTGTCCGATGAAGTCCGCGCCCGCGTAATGCGCGCCGCCGAGCCCGCCGATGATCCGGGCCCTGATCGGCATCTGCTTGCGGGCGTACTCCTTGCGGAAGAAGCTGCCCGGCGCCATGCGCTGGCGGATCGCGCTCTTCACGTTCTCGGTCACGTCGCGCTCGTGGAACCACTCGAAGCCGGTGATCTCCTGCTGGAGCTTGCCGAACTGCGCGGACGAGCGGGGGTCGAAGACGTCGATGAGCGAGAAGTGGCCGCCGGGCTTGAGCACGCGCGCGACCTCGTGGAAGAAGCGCTCGACGTCCGGGTAGTTGTGCGAGCTCTCGACGTTGATGACGAGGTCGAACTCGCCGTCGTCGAACGGCAGCTGCTCGGCGTCGCCCTCGACGTAGGTCAGCCGGTCGCCGCGGGCGAGCAGCGCGTTGGCCCTGCGGATGGCTCCCGTCGAGATGTCGAGTCCGACCGCTCGGGCGGGGTCGACGAGCCGGGTGAGGAAGTTGAGACCCTCGCCCATGCCGCAGCCGACCTCCAGCACGTTCAACGTCTTGAAGTCATTTCTGCTGTACGGCAGCCCGCGCAGGGTTTGAAAGTAGAGCTGCTCGGAGAAACCGTCGCTGACGCCCGCGTTGAAATTCGGGCAGAGATCGGTCAGTTCTTCCAGCAGATCCGGGCAATGCATGCCCCAGTTCCAGAAGTCGCCGGTCCGCGACCACGACGCGACGTCGTCGTAGACCGCCGAGACGGCGCCTTTGATCTGGTCAGCGCCGGGGATGCCGGTGTTGAGGTCGCGCAGCCCGGTAGCCGCGTTGCCGTTGGTCATGAGAGCTCTCCCAAGGTGAGCGTTCCTTGGGTTCGCACTGTGGCAGCGCTCCCACTGGGAGATGCCCTTTCGCGCACCCATTCCGGGTGAATTCGTAGAAATCGACGTTGAATGACGCGTTGTAAAAACGTTTTCCAAACTTTCCCGGTCCTTTTCCCGGTCCGGAACCGGTCTCGGACTTCAGTCTGGACTGAAATTGTCAGACCTGCGCTGCACAATCAGGACGTGCTGGTCGCCCTCGTCCCGGAAGCGGACGGTGCGGGCCGGTGGCAGAAGCTGCACGACGACGGGACGCCCGCGGGTCCCGCGATGGCAGCCACGTCGCTCGCCTCCGCCGTCGCGTCGCTCGAACGCGCCCACAAACCGCGCTGGATCTGGGCCGACACCTCCGAGGTCTACCCGCCGCTGCTGGCCGCCGGGGTGCGAGTCGACCGGTGCTGGGACCTGCACCTGACCGAGGCGTTGCTCCTCGGTGCCGACGGCAGGCACAGAGAGCCGAAAGAGCTCGCAGCGGCGGTGGCACGCGAGCTGAACCTGCCCGCACCGGCCGATGTCGGACCACGCAAGAAGGACGTCGAACTGACGTTGTTCGGACCGGATCCGGTGGTGCTGCCGGGCAACACCGACGAGCTCGACGCGCTGGCGATGGTTTTCCGGGCACAGCAACGGAATCCGGCGCTGGGCCTGCTGATCGTGGCCGAGTCCGCGTCGGCGTTGGTGGCGGCGGAGATGACGTTCCACGGGTTGCCGTGGCGGGAGGACGTGCACAACGCGATCCTCGAAGAGATGCTCGGGCCGCGAACCGCACCGGGCGTGCGACCGAAGGTGCTGCAGGCACTGGCGGACCAGATCCGGGAGGCGTTCGGCGGCAAGGAGATCAACCCGGACGCGCCGGCCAGCATCGTGCGAGCCTTCGCGCGCGAAGGCATCGACGTGCCGTCCGCGCGCCGGTGGGTGCTGAAGAAGATCGACCACCCGGCCGTGGAACCGTTGCTGGAGTACAAAGAGCGCGCACGGTTGTGGGTCGCGCACGGCTGGACGTGGCTCGACGCCTGGGTGCACGACGGTCGGTTCAGACCGGATTACGTTGTCGGCGGCGTGGTTTCCGGGCGTTGGGCATCACGAGGTGGTGCGGCGCTGCAGATCCCGCGGCTGATGCGCAAGGCCGTGCTGGCCGACGACGGCTGGTGCCTCGTGGCGGCGGACGCCTCCCAGCTCGAACCGCGGATTCTCGCTGCCCTGTCAGGAGATCAGCGGTTGATCGAGGTGTGCGGGGACGACGACCTGTACTCCGCGCTGGCCGAGGACTCGTTCAAGGGCGAGCGGCCACGGGCGAAGATCGCGATGCTCTCAGCGATGTACGGCGGCACGTCAGGTGAGGCCGGACCGCTGCTCGCCGTGCTGCGCAAGAGGTTCCCGCAGGCTGTCGGGTACGTGGAGGCCGCGGCACAGGCCGGCGAGCAGGGCCGGATGGTCCGCACGCGACTCGGCCGCACCTCGCCGTCACCGTCGGACGCGTGGCGTGAGCTGACCGGCGGGGCGGACGACTCGGGCGAGGTGTCGAGCTCGTCGCGGCAGGCGGCGCGGAACTGGGGCAGGTTCACCCGCAACTTCGTGGTGCAGGGCAGCGCCGCGGACTGGACGGCGGCGCTGCTGGGCGTGCTGCGCAACCGTTTGCCCGCCAACGCACACCTGGTGTTCTTCCAGCACGACGAGGTGCTCGTGCACTGCCCCCGTGAAGACGCCGACGCCGCGATCGAGGCGATCGCCGCTGCCGGACGTGAGGCGACGCGGCTGCTTTTCGGCGAGACATCGGTGCGCTTCCCGATGAACGCCGTTCCCGTCGACTGCTACGCCGACGCCAAATAAGTCCAAACGAGACGCAACGCCACCTGCGACGTTCTGGGTCGTTGGTCCGAATGGCCGCTTGTCCGCAAGCCGTGAGAGCGCTCTCATAAATGGACTGCACCCGTGACAAGGAGGTCACTCGCGCATGAGGCAACGCCGCCGCATCCTCGCGGCCACGACAGCTCTTATTGCCGCGGTACCCCTGGCGATCGCCGCCATGTCCGCCAACGCCTCGATCCCACCCCCTGCACCGGGATGGACGCAGGTGTGGGGTGACGACTTCAACGGTCCCAACGGGTCGCTGCCGTCGAGCTCCAACTGGATCTTCGACCTCGGTCACGCCTATCCGGGCGGTCCTGCGAACTGGGGCACCGGAGAGATCCAGAACTACACGAACAGCACGAACAACATCAAGCTCGACGGGTCCGGCAACCTGCGCATCACCGCGTTGAAGGACGGCGCCGGCAACTGGACGTCCTCGCGCATCGAGACCCAGCGCGCGAACTTCAAGCCCGCGGCGGGCGGCAAGCTCGCGATCGAGGGCCGCATCCAGATGCCGAACGTCACCGGCCAGGCCGCCCTGGGCTACTGGCCCGCGTTCTGGGCGCTGGGCTCGCCGTTCCGCGGCAACTACTGGAACTGGCCGGGCATCGGCGAGTTCGACGTGATGGAGAACGTCAACGGCATCAACTCCGTGTGGGGCGTGCTGCACTGCGACGTCGCACCCGGCGGAGCGTGCAACGAGTTCAGCGGCATCGGCAACTCGCGGGTGTGCCCCGGCGCCTCCTGCCAGTCCGCGTTCCACACGTACCGCTTCGAGTGGGACGACAACGAGAAGTCGTTCAAGTGGTTCGTCGACGGCCAGCACTACCACACCGTGACGCGCGCCCAGCTCGGCGCGGGCGTGTGGGACCGGATGACCCAGCACGCCGGGTACTTCATCCTGCTGAACCTGGCGATGGGCGGTGCGTTCCCGAACGCCCTGAACAACGGCCAGCCGACCCCTGTCGCGGCCACTCAGTCCGGGCACTCGATGGTCGTGGACTACGTGGCCGTCTACACGGCTGGTGGTGGGCCCACCACTCCCCCGACCACCACGACGACGACAACCAACCCGCCGGGTGGTGGCGGTTCCGCCTACAGCGAGATGCAGGCGGAGAGCGCGGCCGAACGTTCCGGCGGCTCGGTGGCACCGGGTGACGGCGGCTCGGGCGTGCACCAGATCGCGAACGGCGGCTACCTGAAGTTCTCCGGCGTCGACTTCGGCTCCGGACCCGCCCGGCAGTTCTACGCCCGCGTGGCGTCGGGCGCCGGTGGCGGGGTGAGCGGGTTGGTCGAGGTCAGGCTGGGTTCGCGGACAGCGGCCCCGATCGGCACGTTCGCGGTCGGCAACACCGGTGGGTGGGACGCGTGGAGAACCGTGCCCGCGAACATCTCCAATGTCAGCGGGGTGCACGACGTCTACGTGACGTTCACGAGCGGGCAGCCCGCGCCGTACGTGAGCGTGAACTGGGTGAAGTTCGGAACCTGACCCTGGGTGAGCGCCCCTGCGAAACCGTGAGCTAGAATCTCGTCCGTCAGCTCGGACGATTAGCTCAGCGGGAGAGCACTACCTTGACACGGTAGGGGTCACTGGTTCAATCCCAGTATCGTCCACTCGAAGAACGGCCCGTCAGCTCAGCTGACGGGCCGTTTTCGCTCCGGTGTTGGGCATCGGGTGGCCGAGCCGGTTGTGCATCGCGTTGTACCCGACCTCGGTGATCGGGCCGAGGCCGCGTTTGACCGTCCCGCCGCACAGCCACGACGGCGGCCCGGTCTGCTCGTAGGACGCGTGGAAGCCCAGCGCCTCCTGCAGCCGCGCGCCTACCTCCGGGTAGAGGTCGACGCCCTCGATCCGGGTCGTCTCGGCCACGTGCGAGATCGACGACAGGCCGCACCCGGTGTGCCAGAAGCCGATGATCTTCGCGCGGGTGTTGAGGTTGTTGCTGGGGCACGGTCTTGGGCAACGGGCCGTCGGACGTGAGGTGGATGAACGCCGGCACGCGCGCCCGGTACAGCGAGATGCCGCGGTCGTAGATGGCCTTGTCGTCCAGGAACACCCCGATGCCCGCGACGGCCTCGGCGATGCTCAGCTCCCAGTTGCCCGTGCGGGGGTCGCTGGTGTGACGTCTTCACGTTCGTCCGTACAACCGTTGTCGGGCTGGGATCCCGGCCCGCAGTCGACGACCGGACGTGGGCGCGGGTTCCACGACAGGGACGCGTACCGGGAGCCCATCATCGAGTCGTAGGCACGTTTCTGCGGTCGGGTTCCGGCGTCGGCGGGGCGGCGCTCGCGGCGGGGCTCATGCTCAGCAAGAGCAACGCGGAAACGGCGGTGCCGTGCCGATAACCGTTCTGTTGACACAGTTCTCGCGGCGTCCGCCAACGGCTGAGATGATGGGGGGTGTGTACGCCGAACGCCCTGCTCCCGCGGGTCTGGCTTGCCTGTGGACGCGCACGGTCACCTCGTCGACCGTGCAGCGCGTGGTGCCCGACGGCTGCACGGATCTGATGTGGTCACCTGTGAGCGGCTCTCTTTTCGTCGCCGGGCCGGACACTCAGGCTCAGCTCGCGACAGTCCAGCCGGGGACGTTGTACGGGGTGCGGTTGCCGCCTGGGGCTTTTCCGTCGGTGTTCGGGGTGCCCGCGCACGCCGTGCGGGATCTGCGGGTGCCGTTGTCCTCCTTGGTTCCTGAGGCGCGGCTTGAGTCGTTCTCCGACATGGTGGAGTTCTGCGCTTCGCGGGTGGTCGTCGATCCTTCGCTGGCCGCTACCGCTTCTTTGCTGCGGTCCGGTGATGTGGCTTCCGTGGCCTGGGAGATCGGGCTGAGTGCTCGGCAGCTGCGGCGCCGGTGCCTGGACGCGTTCGGGTATCCGCCCAAGGTGTTGCAGCGGGTGCTGCGGTTCGACGCGGCGATGCGCCTGGCGTGGGGTGGAATGCCGTTCGCCTCGGTCGCTTTTGAAGCGGGCTACGCGGACCAGGCGCACCTGGCCCGCGAAGTGCGGTCGTTGGCCGGAGTGCCTCTCGGTCAGCTGATCCGGCCGTAGCGCTTGAGGGTCAGCAAGGCGTCGACCGTGGCGATGGAGCGCCATTCGAAGTTCACGATCGGGGTGAACGCCGGGAAGCCGAAGTTCCAGCCGCCGTCTTCCTGTTGTGCCGCTTGGAGTTCGTCGAGGCTCTTCTCGAATTCCTCGTCGGTGTACCAAGTGCGGGCGACACTGGTGGGCTTCGGCGCGTAGTCGTGCATCGCCATGCCTTCGTCTTCCTCGTAACCCGCCGTGGTGGCGACGAGGTGCTTGAGCTTCTCCCCCACCAGTTCCGCGCGGGCCCGGTCATCGACCTGGTCCAGGAACATGATCGCGGCCCGCAGCTCGTACGGGTGGGTCTGCTCCAGCTTGTCGATCTCCTGCCAGCAGTGGTCACTGGCCTTGTCGAGCCACGGGTTCTTGACGTCCAGAGCGAGCAGCCCGGCCGCGATCTGGGCGGTCAGGAGAAGTCCGCCCTGGTCGTCGGCGGCGACCCACGGTGCCTTGGGGTGGTCCTTCGAGGTGGACATGCCGAACGGGACGCTGCCGTCCGGGCAGGTGTCCTCCAGCCACTTCAGAATCGATTCCGCATGTTCCGGCGCTTCAGCCTCCGCGAACATCTGGAGGGCGCGCAGAGCGTGCAGCGGCTGGCTGGTGGGTCCGCGGTGGTCGGGTTCGAGGGCGTGGCCGTAGCCACCGTCGTCGTTGCGGTAGGCCAGCACGGCGTGAACAAGGCCTTCTGCTCCGCCTCCGTCGAAGGCGTGCTCGAACCAGCGTTGTTCCAGCGTGCGGGCGTTGTGCCAGATGAAGTTCCGCGCTTGTTCGATCATGTCTCGAACCTATGCCGCTGCTCCGTCCGGGTCTTGTACGAAACGGCCATGTGACCTGATCAGCTGATTCGTTCGCCTCCAAGGGGAACCGGCCCTGTGCAAAAATCCTCCAACAGGGGTGTGGCGTTCTGAGGGGAGCTGGCCTAGATGCTGATGTTCGACGCAGTGGTGCCGGTCATGGCGAATGCGGCGGGTAATACCGCTGCCCCTGGTGGGGGCACCGCGGGGACGGCGCGGTTCAGCGTCGACCCGGACCAGGCGCAGAAGATGATCGACGGCTTGAAGCAGGCCATCGCCAAGCTGACCGAACTCAGCGACAAGGGCGACGAGCTGACGCAGTCCGGCGCCCCTGGCCCCGACCCCTACAGCGGCTGGGCGACGCTGGAGATGCGGAAAGCCGCCGGAAAGCAGGACGGTGGCTACATGTGGGCCAACGACGCCGCGATCAAGGCGCTCAACCAAACGATCGAGAACATCGAACGGTCCCTGGCCAAGTACCGGGGCGTGGACTACGACGCCGAGCAAGCACTGAAGGGCTGACACGATCTTGAAGCGCATGACCACCCTGCTGACCGCCGTCGTCGCGATCGGCGTGCTCGCCGGCTGCTCGGAGAAGACCGGGGGGAACGCGAACACGACCGCTCCGACCTCGGGTGAGCAGACGAGCAGCGCGCCCACGAGCGACGAACCGTCCTCGGGTCTCAGCATCGCCAAGTTCGTCAGCAAGCCGTGCGACGTGCTCACCGCCGCACAGGTGGCGAAGCTCGGTGACGTGGGCGCCCCCAAGTCAGGCACCAGCACGCTCGGCCCGACCTGCGACTGGGACGGCAAGGACGTCACGAAGAACTCCTCCTACAAGGTCTACGTGACCGAGGACAAGGACGTCGAAGAGATGGTCTCGAACGTCAAGTCCAACCCGATCTTCCAGGACAAGAAGATCGGTGACGTGCGCGTGATCGTCAATGACTCCACCGACGGCACCCTGCACTGCAGGGCGATCATCGTGGTCGGCAAGACCGACTCGGTGACTGTGGACGTCAGGACCGCCTTCAAGGAGCGAGAGTCCAAGCCTTCCTGCACCGACGTCGAATCGGTCGCGACGATGGCCATCGAGACACTGAAGGGGTAGCGCAATGGCTGGGGATGAGCCGAACATCGGCGGCTTCGCGATGCTCCCCCTCGGGGGCGGCGAGATGGTCTACAAGTGGTTCGACGCGGGCAAGGGCCCGAGCCAGAGCACGTCACCGACGGCGCAGGCCTGGCGTGATCTCTCCACCGGCCACACCGAGGTGTCGAGGCTGATCGAGCAGGCCGTCAAGGACTCGGGCGCGTCCTGGGAGGGCGCGGCGGCCGACCAGGCACGAGGCAAGACCTCCCCGCTCGCGACCTGGGCCGACGTCACCGGGCTGTCCGCGACGGAAGCGGGCAAGACCAGCGATGCCGTCGGTCAGGCGTACGTCGACGCCAAGTACAAGATGGCGAAGGCGCCGGAGGTCCCCGACAAGCCGTTCCTCAACGACTGGAAGCCCTGGACGACCGACTACGACGAAGCGGTCGAGAAGAACCAGCAGGTCAACGAGCAGAACATGCGGGCGTTCACGCAGTACGGGGACGCCGTCGTCGCCAGCACGAACAACATGCCGATCTTCATCTCGCCCGACCCGAACGACGCCAAGATGGTGGATGACGGTGGTGGCAAGAAGCCCGGAAAGGTCGACCCGCCCGGCACGGGCGACCCGTACACCCCGCCTGGAGGCGGCGACAAGCTCGGCACCACCGGTGTCGGCGACGACACGACCACGTCCGGTTGGAAGCCGCCGACGACCGGGACCGGTGACGACACCAACCCGTCGCGCTTCGACCCGAACGACCCGCGCAACCGCCCGCCGGGCTTCGACCCCAACGATCCCCGCAACCGCCCGCCCGGCACCAACGACCCGGGCATTCCTCCCGGCGGCAGGTGGGACCCGAACAACCCGAACGACCCGCGCAACCGCGGCCGGTTCGACCCCAACGACCCGCGCAACCGGCCCGGTGGACCCAATGGTCCCGGCAGCGGTCGCGGCGGCGGTGGTGGAGGCGGCGGTGCCGGCGGCGGTCGTGGAGCCGGTGGCCTCGGTGGCGCTGCGGCGGCCGGGCTCGGCAAGGGTCCCGGTGGCATGGGCAGCGGCTTCGGAGGCGCGGCCGGTGTCGGTGCCGCCGGTGAAGGAGCCGGGCGCGGTGGCGCCGGTGGCTTCGGGCCGGGTGGTGCTGGTGCGGCCGGTCGTGGTGGCGCTGCCGGCATGGGTGCCGGAGGTATGGGCGCCGGAGCGGGCAAGGGCCAGGGCGACGAGGACAAGGAACACAAGTCCGCGTCCTACCTGCAGGAGACCGAGGACATCTTCGGCGACGGAACGATGGTGGCACCGCCCGTCATCGGCGGTTAAGGGGGAAACGTGCTGCGGAGCAGGGTCGCCATCCCTGTCACGGCGCTTTATCAGGCCTGGCAGGCAGCGGGTCTGCCGTCGCTGCACCGTGCGTTGATCGCTCAGGTCGACTTCGACGAGGGACTCCTCGAGTCGGGTGACCTGAGCGAGCTCGAACGGATGCAGCGCTCGGCGTGGGCACAGCTGGAGCAGTACGGGCTCGCGCGCGGCAACCAGATCCACCCGGACCTGGCCAGCGCGTTGCGGCTCGTGGCCGAGGCAGGCATCGAGTACTGGGCGTTCTTCAGCCTGAAGGACGGCCCGCAGCAGAGCGTGCTGGTCGTGTCGAACGGCGAGGACGCGCTGCGCATCGTGCTGACGCCGGACCAGCAGTTCGTGCTGGAGCCGGTCCGCCCGGACGAGGCACCACAGGCGTTGGTCGGCGCGCTGCCACCCACGCCGGCGGGCAAGGGCAACCCGATCACGTTGCCCGAGGACGCGCTGGAGCAGAAGCGGCAGACCTACGAGGACACCGGCTCGTTCATGCAGCAGAGCCGTCCGACCAGCACACCGAACGACGCGCTGGTCGCGCAGCTCAAGCAGATCATGAGCGAACCGCGCACCGGCGGCGGCCAGGTCTACTCGGCCAAGCGCGACCACCTGGGCCGCAAGCAGCGCTGCGTCGCACCGCTCACGTACATCGACACGACGAGCGGGCGCTACATCGCGGCCAAGGACCAGGGCTGGCTGCGGGTGCAGCCAGCCGACTTCGGCACGCTCGCGCGCATGACCGCGACGATGCCGTAGACAGGACATCACCGCATCGGCCGGGTCGCAGCAGCGGCCCGGCCGATGTCGTTCAGGCTCAGGAGAACCGCAGCGCGTCCGGGCCCAGCTCGGCCGGGCTGCGGTGACCCGACAGCCCGAGCGTCAGGTCGAAGTCCGCCAGCAGGCTCCGCAACACGTGCCGCACGCCGACCTGCCCGCCGTGCGCCAGCCCGTACGCGAACGGCCGCCCGACCATCACGGCCTTGGCCCCCAACGCCAACGCCTTCACGATGTCCGCCCCGGTCCGGATGCCCGAGTCGAACAACACGTCGACCTGCTCCCCCACCGCCTCGACGATCCCGGGCAACGCGTCCAGCGACCCGACCGCGCCGTCGACCTGCCGCCCACCGTGGTTCGACACGACGATTCCGTCCATTCCGGACTCGACCGCCTTGCGCGCGTCGTCCGGGTGCTGGATTCCTTTGAGGACAATCGGCCCGTCCCAGTGCTCCCGCAGGAACGCCAGCTGGTCCCACGACTTGTCGGTCCCGGTGAACAGCTGCACCCACCGCAGGATCGCCATCGGCAGGTCCTCCTCGGGCGACTTCTCCAGCCCGGCCCGGAAAACCGGGTCGCTGAACGGAATCGCCGTCCCCACCCCGCGCAGGAACGGCAAGTAGGACTGATCCAGGTCGTGCGGCCGCCACGCCAACGTCCACGTGTCGAGCGTGACGACCAACGCCGTGTACCCGGCCTTCTTCGCCCGCTCCAGCAGCGACGCACACACGTCCGGATCGTTCGGCCAGTAAAGCTGGTACCACCGCGGCCCGTCACCGGACGCCTCCGCGACCTCCTCGATGGTGTGCGACGACGCCGTCGACAACACCATCGGCACCCCGAGCTCAGCAGCGGCACGAGCCGTCGCCAGCTCCCCGTCCGGGTGCAGAATCGATTGCACGCCAACGGGTGCGAGCATCACCGGCGCCGGCAGCTCGGTGCCCAGCACGTTCACCCCGAGATGCCGCTCGGTCGCGTTGGTCAGCATCCGCGGCACGATCTGCACGCGGTCGAACGCGTCCCGGTTCGCCCGCACGGTGGCACCCGAGCCCGCACCTCCCGCCACGTACCAGAACGGCCCAGGTCCCAGCCGGTCGCGCGCGGACTGCTCCAGCGCGTTCGGTTCGGTGGTGAACGGCGGCACCGCGCCGCCGAGCCCCTGCAGGTAAATCTCGTTCTGGTAGGCGGCGAACTGACCAGCCATTTTGTGCCTCTCCATCCGCTCAGGCCGTCTACAGGCCGTCTGCCTGGTCTTCGAGGTCGTCAGCGTCCTTCTCGACCCGATCATGCTCGTTCGCGTCGTCCAGCGGCGCAAGCACCCGGTCTACCGCCTATCGCGTCCGATCGCTGCTGGACGGCAACAGGTGGGTGTAGACCCGCATCGTGAACGCAGGGTCAGCGTGCCCCAGCCACTCGGCCAGAGCCTTGATCGACTCACCCGCGTCGAGGAGCACCGAGGCGTAGAAGTGCCTCAACGCGTGCATCCCGTCTTGTCGCAGCGTGCGACTGACCTTCGCGCGCTTTGAGCGCCGGCCACCAGATGTACTGGTTGAAAGCATCCCGGCGAACAGGCTTGCCGTACTGGTTGACGAGGATGAGCGAGACAGTCTCAGGCTCCCCGTCCGCCTCCTTCCACGGCAACGTGACCTCAACCGGCGGGAAGTTCTTCATGTAGTCGTCCAGGTCCCGGAGGACACTGTCAGGCAACGGCACGTCCCGCTCTTTGCCGCGCTTCGGAGGCGCGAAGACGTGCACGTTGTCCACCACCCTGATCTGACGAACGACGTGGAGCACCTTCTCGTCCCGGTCAACGTCCACAGGGGACAGACCGAAGATCTCCCCTTGACGAAGTCCGCAGCAGCCCCCAGCGGAACAACGATCTTGTATTTGGCGCTGAGCGCCAGGCGAACGGCCGCTACCTTGCCCGCCGACCAAGGCACGATCTTCCGCTTGTCCGGCTGTGGCTTCGTCACGCTCTTGGCCTTACACGGGTTCTCTGCGATCTTCTTGTCGTCAACAGCCGCGTTGAAGATTGCCGAAACGTGGATGAACGTCACCGCACGCGTACCGCCAGCCAGTTTCCGCTGTTGCAACGTGCGCAGCCAGACGCGGATGTGCGTGGGCAGAATGGAACCGATCTTCCGGTCACCCAAGTAGGGATACACCAGGTTCCGCAGCCGCCGTTCAACGGCGTTCTTGGTGCTTCCATCGAACGCCCTGTCCACCAGCCACTCGTTCGCGCATGCACGAAATACGCGTTTACGTCGTACCCCAACTGAAAATCGCAAGATCTAATGCGTCAATTTCTCCTGGTAAGCATAACGATCAACTGTGAGATAACCAGCAAGACCAAGCTGCCACCTATCAGCCCCGCACTCACGCCGAAGTTAGGCAGATCAGTCGGACTCGGCACTCGACCGTCATAACCAACTACGCCGAAAACCAGAATTGCGACCCCTGTCAACAACCCCAGGAATCCGACCACGATCATCGCTTTAACCCAGCTCGGCGCATCACGCGGATCCCTTGGGTCAGAATATCCCCTGTTAGTAATCGGTGCGTAGATCGCATCTCTACCCCCCTGCACATATGGCCCATACACGGTAGTAATCACATTGCGCCCGCCATTCCGATCTAATTGAGCTACGATGCGAGCCAGATCGTCACTGAATAGACGATCGTTGCGAGCGGCATGTTCAATTTCACCAGCGATGCGCTGCCGCGCATCTGGACCAGGTTGACGTGCCAGCTCCGAAGCCGGGTTTCGACCGAGCTTCGCTCGCACGCTGTTCAAAAGGGCCTCCAGCCCCACATCCAACCTGCGATCAACAAATCGACCGGCCGCCCGAGCTGCAATCAGTCCCAGATAGCCGGCTACCACCATCCCATCGATCATGAACACCCCCTCAGCAGAGACCTGAACGCTACGTTCAAAGCTGGTGGGTCGACAGGGCACAAGGACCTAGCTGATAGGTAGACCATCGATCGTCTTGCTGTTGAGGATCTGCGCCAGCAGTATGCCACTGCGGGGAGAATGATTGGCGCCCTGATCAATAGACACGAACCAGACTCAGATCGATCTCTCAAGGAACACGAGGCTACATACTTTCAGTGCTGTCCGCATTGTTGCCGTAGCGCTGCCGTAGCCCGCTGCTGAATTCAGCTTTATGGGATCAAGGCGCCGCCGCCGCCGTCGGCGCGGGGCCAGTCGCCTACCAGCGTGGCCCGTATCCATCCGGGCACGTCGGGCTCCCGCTTCGCTCCGCCCGCCGGCCACGGCGGCGCGGCCCACGAGGTGGCGCGGCAACGCACCGCCGACGACGGAACCACTCTCATCACCTGATCAGAAGTCACTGCGGAATTCCCCACGAACGCGCAGCTCAGATGGTGTCTGCTCCCGTCGAGGCCCTGGGATCGTTCAACACCGAGCCGCCGATATCAAGGGCGGCCTACGGCGTCGCTACGCGATGGGCCAAGGCCCACCCTTGACATCACCGTCACGGCGCTAACTGCGGCAAGGGCCGAGGGAGCCGGGGGACCAGCCACCGAGGTTCACCGGGAAGCCGATCAGCAGGCGGATGGAGACGGCGATGAGGACCAGGCGCACGACCAACCCGAACCAGCTCGCCCTGTGGGGACGCTACGAGCTGGACGAGCTCGCGATGATCAGCCGCAGCCGTCCGGCCGAGCTCAAGCAGGAGCCGCCGACGCTGCCCGAGCCCAAGCTGATCGTGTCCGAGCCGGTCCGGCTGATCCCTTCGTTCCGCCCCGCCGTCGACCTGACGCCGTCTTTCCTCACGCCCACTCAGACGCACAACAGCCCCTCTGCCCACGCTTGGACGCAGGTCAGTCGACCACGCAACCAGAAAATCTCGTTCTGGTACGCGGCGAATGAGGTCATGACGCCTAGCTTGCTACGAAGCCAGTGCCGTGGCCACCAGCCTTTGCCCTGTCTTTCGACGGTCAGACGGGTGCATCGCGGTGCCGGCCCCACGTCCTCATCCTGGTTGGCTGTGGGCGTGGGGCCGGTGCCGCGAGGCGCCCTGCTGAGCGCCGGAAGACACGGTGAAGGCTGGTGGTCACGGCACTAGCTGGACCAGGAAGAACTCGTTGCCGAACGGGTCGCTGAACCAGGTCGCCCGATCACCCCACGGCATGGTCTCCGGCGCCCCCTTGACCTGCACCCCCTTCTCGGCGAAAGCCGCCACGTCCCCATCGATGTCGGAGGTGATCAGCGAGATGCCGCAGCCCATCGAGAACGACACGTTGGGCGTGTCGTTCAACGACAGCGCGAACGCCGTCTGCGCGCCGGGAGGAGCGACAGTCAGCCAGCGCATGCCGGCCTCGTTGCTGTCCTGCCGCTTCTCCCAGCCCAGCACGTCCACGTAGAAGGCCACCGCCTCGTCCAGCGAGCGGACGTTGATGGTCACCGAGTGTGCATGAGTGATCATGCGGAGAAGCTAGGCCCGCGCGTCCGCCTGGCGCTTCTTCGAAACTGCTTTGCGCGGCCAGCGCGACTCCAGCCAGATCGCGATGGGGGCGGCGGTGACCACTGTGGACAGCGTGCCGGCGATCAGGCCGATCAAGAGCGCCGTGGCGAAGTTCGCCAGCGAGCCGTCGCCGAGCACGAGCAACGCCGACAGCACGAACAGCACGCCGATGCCGGTGTTGACCGTTCGGGGCACGGTTTGGACCACCGCGTCCGACACCACGTCCGGGTAGAACGCCTTCAGCCGGGAACCCCGCAGCTCGCGCAACCGGTCGAACACGACGACCGAGTCGTTGACCGAGTAGCCGATGACGGTCAGCAGGGCCGCGAGGAACACGCCGTCCGCGGTCTTGCCCATCCACGCGAACACGCCGATCAGCACCAGCACGTCGCTGATCAGCGCGGCGACCGTGGCGAGACCCAACCTCCAGTCGAACCGCACGGCCAGGTACGCCAGCTGGGCGCAGACCGCGATGGCCAGGCCGATCACGGCGTTGCGGCGCAGCTCCGACGACAGCGACGGGCCGATCAGCTCGTTGCTGGACTGGCGGGCGCCGCCGTCCACGGCCGACGACACGACCTCGCCCAGGCGGGACGACTCGCTGTCGTTGATCGGGCCGGTGCGCAGCGAGACTTCATTGCCGGACGACGACACCACCACGTCCGAGAAGCCCGCGTCGGACAAAGCAGTGCGCACGCGAGAAGCGTCGATCGGGCCGCCCGCGGTGAAGTCGAGCATGCGGCCGCCGGTGAACTCGACGCCCAGGTTCAGCCCGCGCACGAACAGGCCGGCGAACGCCACGAGCGCCAGCACGCCCGCGGAAAGCAGCCACCGCGAAGGCCGCCGGTAGAGCACGACGGACAGCCGTTGCCGCACCCAGCCCAACGTGTGCAGGCCGCTCAACCGAGGCCGCTTGGCCACGAACCGCGTGCCCAGCACCCACACGACCAGCACCCGCGACAGAACAAGTGCGCTGAACATCGAGGCGAGCACACCGATGGTCAGCGTGACGCCGAACCCGCGCACCGGCCCGGTGGCCAGCCAGAACAGCAATCCGGCCGCCAGCAACGTCGTGACGTTCGAGTCGGCGATCGCACTCAGGGCGCCGCGGAACCCGCTCTCCGAGGCGCGGCGCAGGTTCGGTTTGCGCCCGTACTCCTCCCGCGCCCGTTCGAAGATCAGGACGTTCGCGTCGACCGCCATGCCGATCGCCAGCACGAAGCCGGCCAGACCGGGCAACGTCAATGTCGCGCCCACCGCCAGCAACCCGGCGTAGGCGACGCCCGCGTAGCCGACCAGCGCCACCACGGCCAGGAACCCGGCCAGCCGGTAGGCGAAGATCAGGAACACCGACGTCAGGGCGATGCCGATGATCGCCGCCTTTGCAGAAGCCTCGATCGCCTCGGCGCCCAAAGTCGCGCCGACCGTCCGCTGCTCGATCACCTCGACCGGCACCGGCAGCGCGCCGGAGCGGATGACCAGGGCGAGCTCCTTGGCCTCGGCCTGGGAGAACCGGCCGGTGATGGTCGTGGCGCCGCCGGCCTGACCGGCACCGCAGGGCGTGTCGGTGCTGACCTCCGGCGACGAGATGGGCTTGCCGTCCAGCACGAACGCGATCTGGCGGCCGGGTGTGCCGGACGGTTCGCAGGCCGCCTCGCCGGTGACCTTCTGCCACTTCGCGGGCGCGTCGCCCTGGAACTGGATGTTGACCACGAAGCCCGCGCCCTGCGGGTTGCGGGCGGACGTGGCGTCCGAGATGCCCTCGCCGGTCATGACGGTCTGGCCGTTGCGCTGCACCAACAACTGGGCGGTCTTGCCCAGTACGTTGACTGCCTCTTCCGGGTCCTGGACGCCGGGCAGTTCGACGACGATCCGGTTCTCGCCGGAGCGGGCGATCACGGGTTCGGCCACGCCGAGTGCGTCGACGCGGCGGCGCAGGACCTCCAGCGAACGGTCGGCGGCGTCGGAGTCGCCCTTCGCTTCGAGGACGATCTGGGTGCCGCCGCGCAGGTCGAGGCCGAGGCGGGGATCGGAGGTGAGCACTAGAAAAGCAGATGCGACGAGGACCCCGAGCGCTGTGAGACCGCGCACGAGGAGACCCCGTCGCGCGTTGTCGCGCGACATGGTGAAAGAAGCCTTCCGAAAGAAAGTGGTTGCTGGGAAACGAGATTCAGCGACCGGAAGGCGGTGAACGATCCCGCTGCGGGGTCCAGCGGATGCCGTCGGGCGTGCGGTGCACGCGCCGGGCGAAGGAGACGACGAACCGCATCGGCAGCGCGGGCTTGGCCACCGGCGGCACGTCCATCGGCAGCTGGGCCTGCGGCACCTGGGCGGCCTGCAGGTTGTGCGGCTTGGGCGCGGCTCCCGGCAGGTTCGCGAAGTCGTGGCCGTGCCGGACGACGGAACCGGAGCCGGAAGCAGGAGCGGGCGAAGCGGGCGCGGCGACGACGAACAGCTGTCCGAGGAACAGCATGAACGCGAGCGCGACCGCGTTGCGACGCATCACCGCTTCCTGCCTCCCCCGACGTACACGAGCGCTCCCCCCACGACAGCGCACAACCAGGAAAGCACAAGTGGCTGCATCGTGGTGGCCCCGAAGAACAACAGGATCGTCCACACGACCAGGACCAGCGCCGAGGCGGCGAGCAGCGACACCGTCACAGCGAGCTTGCGCAGGCTGAAGAGCAGCTTGAACGGCCGCAGCCGCAGCGCCACGACCAGGCAGCACAACACCAGCGCGCCGGTGAAGAACCCCAGGTAGGGCGTGGGCCGCGGCATACCGGCGATCAACGCCAGTAAGCCACCGCCGACGAGCAGCAACGAGAGCGTGCGCAACGCACGCCACACCTGCACCTTGTTCAACTGCAGAGGGGCCGGCTTGGTCGATCGGCGCCGTTGCACGGTCGCGAGGTTGGCTTTGGAGTCCGCGTCGGACGGGTCGAGCTTGATCGCCGTGCGGTACGCGTGCTCGGCGGTGCCCCAGTCGCGCATGCGCAGCGCCGCGTCACCGAGCACCTGGAACGCCCGCGCCTCGGTGGGCGCGAGCTGTGAGGCGTGCAGCGCCGAGTCGAACGCCTCCACCTCACCGTCGGGCAGGTCCGCGAGCACCTCGGCCAGCACGACGTAGCACCGCCAGTCGCCGGGCTTGCGCCGCACGGACTCCCGCGCCGCGACCGCCGCCTCCTGGTGCCGGCCGAGGTCGCTCAACGCCAGCGCCGCCAGCCGTTGCGGCCACGCGGGCTCACCGTCGAGGATCATCGCCCGCTTGGCCGAGTCGAGAGCCTGGTCCGCCTCACCGAGGTCGAGATGAGCGGCCGCGAGCCGGCACCACGCCTCGGCGTGCCGGGGGTTCGCCGCCACCAGGGGCCGCAGCAGGTCGATCGCCTGCCGCGGTTTCCCCGAGGCGGTGAGCTCGGCAGCGCGCAACAGCACCGCGGTCATCGGCTCGGACACGCCGCACAGTGTGACAGCGCGCCCCCGGCCCCCGAACGGGTGACCTCAGCCGAACCAGCGCGCGAGCTCCTTCTCGAGCCCCTCCTGGTCGTCACCGACCCACGCGACGTGCCCGTCCGGCCGCAGCAGCACGGCAGCCACGTCGAGTTCCTCACTCACGTCCACGACGTGGTCGACCCGATCCGACCACGCACCGACCGAGAGCGACCCGGTCTGGTCGAGCAGGATCCCGCGGCCTGCGTGCATCAGCGAATACAACCGGCTCTGCTTCAGCGCGACGTCCCGCATCCGCCTGCCCACCAGGTCGTTCTCGGAGCCGAAGTCGTACCGGACGCTGATCGCGACGATCTTCTCGACCAGGTACCGGTTGACCTCCTCGAAGTCCATCAGCTCCGAGAACAGCCGCCGCACCGACTGCGGCCCCGGCTCGACCTTCATCAGCTCGATCTGCGCACGGGTGTTGTTCAGCACGTCCTCGGCCGTCGGGTGCCGCTCGGCCTCGTAGGTGTCGAGCAACCCCTCCGGCGCCCAGCCCCGCACCGCCGCGGCGAGCTTCCAGCCCAGGTTGAACGCGTCCTGCACGCCCAGGTTGAGGCCCTGGCCACCGGTCGGCGGGTGGATGTGCGCGGCGTCGCCCGCCAGGAACACCCGCCCGGCCCGGTACCGCGAGGCCTGCCGGGTGGCGTCACCGAACCGCGACAGCCACTGCGGCGAGTGCACGCCGAAGTCGGTGCCGGCGACGCGCCGCAGCTCGCTCTTGAACTCGTCGAACGTCGGCTGAGTCGCGCGATCCTCCGCCACGTCCGCGGCGGGCACGATCACGCGGTAGGACGCGGTGCCCCCGATCGGGCCGATGCCGAACCGCTTCTGCGTCTCGCGGATCTTCAGCATCTGCGGCGCCACCTCCTCCCACGGCACGCCGAGCTCCATCTCGCCCAGCAACGTCTCCACGCGCGACGGCTCGCCGGGGAAGTCGATGCCGGCCAGCTTCCGCACGGTGCTGCGGCCGCCGTCGCACCCGACGAGGTAGCGCGACCGCAATGAGGTGCCGTCGGCCAGCTCGACCGTCACGCCGTCGTCGTCCTGCACGAACCCGGTCAGCGTGCTGCCGCGCCGGATGTCCGCGCCGGCCTCGGCAGCGTGCTCGGTGAGCAGGCGGTCGATGACCGGCTGCCGGATGCCGAGGACGTACGGGTGCGTGGTGTCGAGCGCGATCGCGGGCTTCGTGATCCCGGCGAAGAAGCCACCGATCGGGTGCTGCTCGCCCAGCTCGAGGAACCGGTCGACGATGCCGCGCTGGTCCATCACCTCGATGCTGCGGACGTGCAGGCCCAGCGCCCGGACCACCTTGGTCGGCTCCGCGTCCCGTTCCAGCACGACCACGTTCAGGCCGTGCAACCGGAGCTCGCCAGCCAGCATCATGCCGGTCGGTCCACCGCCGGCGATGATGACGTCGATCATGGAGTGTTCCCCATTTCCCCAGGTAGATGACGTTGGCCGGGAAATGATGAGGCATGCCCGGGGTCTTGTGGCAAGACCGGGTGTGCGCTATATGTTGAAGTGGGAGGAGAGCCGGGCTCTCCTCTTTTCGCATTTCCGGACTCCCCCTGACGGCCGAATCGCACGGCGGCCCACCGATGCCGCCAAGTTGAGTGCAGCAGGCTCAAGTTTCATGGCAGGGTCGCCTGCATGGTGCGGTGGTACTTCGCAGGGCTGACGCTGTCCTTCTTCGGAACGAGCGCGATGTACCTGGTCGCGGGCGTGTGGGTGAAGTCGCTGACCGGCAGCGACGCCCTCGCGACGCTGGCCCTGCTGTGCGTCTACGCGCCGGGCGTGCTGTCGCCGTGGGTGGGCAGGTTCGTCGACGCCTACCGCAAGAAACCGCTGATCATCTGGACCAACCTCGCGATGGCCCCGGTGCTGGCCGTGCTGCTCCTCACCGACGAGATCGCGGCGATCTTCGCGGTGCTGCTGATCTACGGCACGAAGTCCGTGCTGGTCAGCGCGGCGGAACCGGCGCTGATGGTCGCGCTGCTGCCGCAGGATCAGCTCGCGAGGTACAACGGCCTGCGGATGTCCCTGCAGGAGGGGATGAAGCTCGTCGCCCCACTGGCGGGTGCGGCGCTGTTCGCGGCGTACGGGGCGTCGCCGGTGGTGGCGATCGACGCGCTGTCGTTCCTGCTCGCGGCCGCTGCCACGACGATGATCCGGATCGACGAACCACCGCCCCGGCCACGCGAAACCCCGAGCCGGCCGCACCTCAAGGCGCTCAGGTGGCCGATCGCCGGTGCGACGATCGCGCTCTTCGCGGGCTCGTTGCACACCGCGGCGTCGTTCCCGCTCGTGGAGAAGGGCCTGCTTCACGGCCCGGAGTTCCTCGGCGTGCTCACGGCCGTTCAAGGTGCCGGATCGGTGCTCGCGGGCTTCACCGGCAAACGCGCGAACGTCACGGTCGGGCTGGTCCTGATCGCGGGCGCGGCGCTGGCCAGGACCACGGGATGGCTGCCGGCGGTGCTCGCGGCCGGGTTCGTGCACGGAGTCGGGCTCGCGTGGGCTGTGATCGCGGTGGCCACACTGGTGCAGCGACGCACGCCACCAGAGGTGCTCGGCCGGGTCAGCGCCACCGCGACGAGCATCGTGTTCGGCGCCGCGCCCGCAGGTCTCGCGATCGGTGCGGCACTCGTCGCGCACCTGAGCTTCCAGTGGATCTACGTGATCATCGCCGTGCTCACGGCAGCGGCGGCAACGCGCTGGCCGCGCAGAACGCGGCCAGCGCTGGGTGCGACCGACCAGATGGAGTGATCAGCCGCAGGTCGTGACGGACACCGGCACCTGGCAGAGCCGGGCCGCGTAGCCACCGTTGCGAGCCACGGGCACCGTCAGCGAGTCTCCCGCCGACACCCGTTTGGTGTCGAACGTGATCTTGCCGGTCGGGCTGTCGTGGTACAGCTCGACCAACCACGAACCGGACCCGAGGAATCCCGTTCCGACCGAAAGGTCACGCGGATCACCCGCCACCCCGGCACCGAGGAACCACGTCGAGCCGGACCGGCGCGCCAGCACCGCGAGCTTGCCCGGATCGCCGGCCACCAGTCTGGTCTCATCCCACGCCGCCGGCACGGTGCGCAGGAACTGTTCGGCCACCGGGTACGCCGCGTACACCGAGACTTTGTCCGCGAAGTGCTGGACACCCGACTCGTACAGCACGCCCAGCGCCAGCTCGGCCGCGTCCGAGTTCGGCCGCACCCCGGAGAACGTCACCGGCGTGAAGTCCATCGGACCGGTCAGGTTCCGGGTGAACGGCAACGTCAGGTAGTGCTCGATCGGGAACGGCTCACGCCCGGGCCGCGGCTTGGTGCCCTCCGCGCCCTTCACCGCCTCGACCGACAACACGTGCGGCCAGGTGCGTTCAGTGCCACGCGGAATCGGCGCGCCGTGGAAGTTCAGCATCAGCTGGTACTTGGCGGCCGCCGCGTGAACGGCGTCGTACCAGCGCATCCGGTCCTGCCCGTCGGACTCCACGAAGTCGATCTTCAGGCCGACCGCGCCCCACGAGCGGTACTGCGCGAAGAGCCGCTCGCGTTCGCTGTCGGTGTCGATGGTCTGCCACCGCACCCACAGCCACGTCTCGACGCCGCGCGCCTTCGAGTACGAGATCAGCTCGGGGATCCAGTCGGCGCTCCACCCGGAGTCGACGAGGTTGTACTTGTAGCCCTGCTTCGACGCGTAGTCCGCGTACTGCTTCTGCAGCGACAGGTTGCCGGTGCCGTCGCCCCACCACGACCACACCGCCGTGTCCGGCTTGATCCACGACGTGTCGGAGATCTTCGACGGCGGCGCCAGCGACGTGATCAGCGAGCTCTCCACCAGGGAGGCCAGCGATCCGACGCCGAGCACGCGCCACGGCGTGGCCAGCGGGCCGGCCGAGGTCTCCGCGGGGTCGGGCAGCACGAGCCGGTAGCGGGACCCGTCGAACGCGACGCGCGAACCGCCGTAGCGGCCGTCGACGTCCGATTCGGCGAGCAGCAGCCACGACTGCCCGACGCGGAACAGCGCCGGATAGCCGTACTCGACCCCCTTGGCGGCCGTGCGGACGTGCGCGGACTCGTAGTCGCCGCGCCCGTTGTCGTACGGCAGCAGGAAGCTGTCGGCGTTCGCGGGCACCGCGAACTCGGAGGCCTCACCGAGCACCGTCGCCCACTTGTCCGACGGCAGCACGTACTTGTACGCCACGCCTTCCGCCGACGTGCGCACGACGACGTCCAACCGCTCGGACATCCGCTGAAGGTGGAACGTCGTCTCAGTGCCGACGTAGGTGTGCTCACGTTTCTTGCCGGAAACGGTCGTGTAGGAGTCCTGGACGAGCCGGGCGTCCGACCCGACGAACTGCAGACCCGACGTGAGGTCGGCATCCGCGGTGCGAAGGCCCAGCGCCGACGGCTCCAGCACCGTGGTGCCGCCGTGCCGGACCGAAAGGCTCAACTTCCCCTTGTCGAGCCGTACAAGTGCTTCTGGCGCAACGGATTGCGCACTCAATGGCGCCGAAACGCGCCACTCTCCGGATTCTGCGATGGCGGGAGTCGTGCCGACCAGCGCGCCGGCGGCGGCCGCACACACCGCCGCCAGCACGACCGATCTGTTGCGAAACCCCATGCGTGTCACTCCCTACAGCGTGGCGGCGGTAGGTGGACAGGGTTGGGAAAGCGCTTACCAGACTAGGCCAGCAGGCCGTTCGACTCCAGATGACGAAAGATGATCCGCGTGACCGGTGAGACCCGGTCCGCGTCGGCGGCGGTGAACCACGCCAGTTCGGCGATCTCACTCGCCGGCTTCAGCTCCCCGGCGAAGGACGCCGTGTAGCAGGTCATCCGCACGGTCTCCCCCTCAGCGCGACCGTGCGCCTGAGCCTCGAACACCCCGAGGAGCTCCGCATCCGAGACGTCGACCGACAGCTCCTCGCGGATCTCGCGAACGAGCGTCTCGACGTCCGTCTCACCCGGCTCCCGCTTGCCGCCGGGCACGTAGAACGTGTCCTTGCCGTGCGACCGGGCGACCAGCACCCTGCCGCTGTCCAGATGAACCCACGCAACCTTGTCGATCACGCAGCCGACACTAGGCCGAGGCGAGTTCCTTCACCACGCGGTGTGCGTCGGCCAGCGACTCGACCGCCAACTCGCGGAACTGGTGCATCTGCGGCACCACGTCCGCCAGCGTGAGCTCGGCGTGCACGAACTCCAGGTTCTGGTCGAGCCCGACCATCGACAGCACGGCCCGCAGGTACGGCTCCTGGAAGTCGAAGCCCTCACGCGGCGTGCCCGGCTTGTACGAGCCACCACGCGCGGTCACGACGACAACGCGCTTGCCGCCCCACGGGAACGTGCCGTCCTCGCGGGCGAAGTAGTCGGAGATCGCGACCTGGTCGATCCAGGCCTTCAACGTCGACGGGATCGAGTAGTTGTACATCGGCGCGCCGATGAGGATCACGTCCGCGGCCTCGACCTCGGCGATCAGGTCGGCCGCGATCCCCTGCGCGGTGCCGTCCTTGTGCGGGACCGGCGACGCGTGCACATCGCGGTAGACGTAGCCGCCCTCGGGGTTCACGGACCGCCAGTTGTCGGCGAAGGCACCCGAGATCTCGCGGGTCACAGACCCCTCGTACCGGATGCTCGAGTCGATGTGAAGCAGATTGGTCATACCCAGAACATACGAGTAGAGAACTTCCGAGTCAAGATGTTCTGAGCCAAGAACATCTCCCCTGGGATGTACGATGGGCCACATGACGGAGGTGCAGCAGATCCCCTCGTGCGTGGAGAAGTGGGACTTCAACTGGCTGCTGCACCGCGCCACCCAGCGGGTCGGGGCGGTCTTCGCGGACGAGATCGCGAAGTTCGGCGTCTCCGTCCGGGGCCAGCTGGTCCTGGAGGCGCTCGCCAACGAGGAGGCCCAGCGCACCCAGCTCAAGCTCGGGGCGATGCTCGGCCTCGACAAGACCACGCTGACCAGCGAGCTCGACAAGCTGGAGCGGGCCGAGCTGATCGTGCGAGTGCCGGACCCGAAGGACCGCAGGGTGCGCACGCCGATGATCACCGACAGGGGCCGCGAGCTGCAGAAGCAGGCGCGTGACGCGTTGATCGAGGTCGAACGCGCCTATCGCGCCCGCTTCACCGACGAGGAGATGGCGGTCGTCCGCAAGGCGTTGATCACGCTGGCCGACGGCGAGGCCCCCGTCCACGGTTCCTGCATCTAGACCAGAGAACCCAGGTCCGCGTCACGAAGCTGCGCCGGCGTCACCGTCGCCTGTGCGTCCACCAACGCCTGCAGCGCCGTGCCGTGGTCCCAGACGTTGACGTTCATGGCCGCCCGCAGCCGCCCGTCGCGCAGCCAGAACGCGATGAACTGCCGTGAGGCCAGGTCGCCGCGCACCACCAGCTCGTCGTCCGGGTCGGCGAGCCCCCGGTACTCCATGCCCAGGTCGTACTGGTCGGTGAAGAAGTACGGCGACTTCAGGTACGGGTCGTCCAGCCCGAGCAACGACCCCGCGACGTGCGTGCCCTGGTCCTTCGCGTTCGCCCAGTGCTCGACGCGGATCCGGTGGCCGTAGCGCGGGTGGTCGTGCGCCGCGATGTCACCGGCCGCGAACACGTCCGGCGCGGACGTGCGCAACGCGGCGTCGACCGCCACGCCGCCGTCGGTCAGCTCCAGCCCGGCTGCTTCGGCGAGTTCCAGACGTGGTGTCGCACCCACGGCCAGCACCGTCACGTCCGGCATCAGCTCGGTGCCGTCCTCCAGCCGCACGCCCGACGGCGAGAAGCCCGCCACCCCGGTGCCCAGCTTGAACTCGACGCCGTGCTCCTCGTGCAAGCCGCGGAACATCACGCCCATCTCGGTGCCCAGCACGCGCACCAGCGGCTGCGTCAGCGGGTCGATCACGGTGACGCGGCAGCCGTGCGTGCGGGCGGCGGACGCCACCTCGCAGCCGATCCAGCCGGCGCCGACGATCACGACGTGCCTGCCCTCGTGCAACGTCGACTTCAACGCCAGCGAGTCGTCGATCGTGCGCAGCACATGTCCTTGCGCGCCAGGCAGAACGCGCGGGCGCGATCCGGTCGCGAGCAACAGCCGGTCGTAGGAACGCACTGCTCCATCGGAGTCAACGAAGCTGTGATCGTCCGGCCGCAGCTCCAGCACCGAGACGCCGAGCTTGAGGTCGATCTCGTTGTCGGCGTAAAAGCTCGCCTCGTGCACCCAGGCCGGTTCGTTGGCCTTTCCCAGCAACACGTCCTTGGACAGCGCGGGAAGTTCGTACGGGCGGTGATGCTCGGTGCCGAACATGGTGATCTGGCCGCCGTAGTCGCGGTCTCGGAGCGCGCCTGCCGCGGCGGCACCGGCGAGGCCCGTCCCGACAATCACGATGCGTTGCGGTTCCGCCATTTTCACCCCTCCAGGTGACCTACTCTCGTCCCACGTGCGACGCTATCCGCAGCTCGGCACGGTCGCTCGATGGAGAAAGTTCGCGGGAACGCGAAACCTCCGTCATGACCCCCGGTAACGCTCGTCTCACTCAGGCGAGCGCCGGGACCACCGGGCCGGCGCGCCGAGTGACCTGGAGGAAGAAACCCGTGGGAGCCAAAGAGGAGTGGCAGGTGAGCTGCCGCGACATCGCTTCGCGCCGACGGGACTTGACGGTGTTCGTCAGCCAGGGGCACATCGTGATCAACGTGCCGCCGGGCGAGGCCGCCGTTCTGACACCGCTGGAAGTGGGCCGTTTGCGCGCCGCGCTGAGGGAAGCCGTCGTCGCCGCGTCCGACACTGCCGTGTAAAAGAACCTTGGCGTGTGACCGCCGTCACAGCGTTACCTACTCACAAGTAGGTTGATGGCAGAGTGGGACTCATGTTGACCCGCGTGCTGCTGACCCTGGTCAAAGCCGGCGTGATCCGGCCGTTGGGCCCGCGAGGGCTTTCCGGCACCGTGCGCGGGTATCTGCAGTGGAACATCACGCTCGCGTGGGGTTACCAGACCGGCGCGGGACGACACCCGGACCGTGCCGCGATCGTCGACGACGACGGCGTGCTGACGTACCGGCAAGTGCATGAACGCACCGACCGGCTCGCACATGCCTTTCGCGCCAAGGAACGCATCGGGCTGCTGTGCCGCAACCACCGCGGCTTCATCGAGACGCTCACCGCGTGCACGAAGGTCGGCGCCGACGCCGTCCTGCTCAACACCGGTCTGAGCAAGACGCAGCTGGCCCAGGTCGCGCAGGACCAGGAGATCGACCGGTTCGTCGCCGATCGCGAGTTCGCCGACGCGCTGCCCGATCTGCCGGTTGTTTTCAGCGACGAACTGGAGTCGCTGATCCTCAACGGGCCCACGACGTCACTCCCCCGCCGTCCTCCGCGCGGCCGGTTGATCATCCTCACCTCCGGCACCACCGGCACCCCGAAGGGCGCGCGCCGGCCGGAACCCGCGAGCCTCGCCCCCGCCGCCGCGCTCCTGTCCCGGATCCCGCTCCGGCACGGCGACGTCATCTCGATCACCTCACCGCTGTTCCACGCCTGGGGGCTCGCCGCGTTCCAGCTCGGGCTCGTGCTCGGCGCCACCCTGGTGCTGCGCCGGAAGTTCGATCCCACCCAGACGCTGAAGGACGCCGAGAAGTGCACGGCGATGTTCGTCGTTCCGGTGATGCTGCAACGCATGCTGGAGACACCGCACCGGCCGAAGCTGCGGATCATCGCCTCCAGCGGGTCGTCGCTGCCACCGAGGGTCGCCACCCGCACGCTCGAAGAGTTCGGCCCGGTGCTCTACAACCTCTACGGCTCAACGGAAGTCAGCTGGGCGAGCATCGCGACGCCCGAGGAGATGCTCGCCGACCCCGGCACCGCGGGTCAGCCGCCGCTCGGCACCCGACTGGCCATTGTGGACGATCAGGGCAAGCCGGTCGCACCCGGTGAGACCGGGCGGATCTTCGTCGGGAACGAGATGCTGTTCGACGGCTACACCAACGGCACCAGCAAGGAGTCGTTGAACGGCCTGATGTCCACCGGCGACCTCGGCTACCTCAAGGACGGTCTGCTGTTCGTGGCGGGCCGCGACGACGAGATGATCATCTCGGGCGGCGAGAACGTCTACCCGCGCGAGGTCGAGGACCTGCTCTCGACGCTGGACGGCGTCACGGAGGTCGCGGTGATCGGCGTGCCGGACGACGAGTTCGGACAGCGGCTCGTGGCGTTCGTGGTCGGTGAGGAAACCCTGACGGCCGAACACATACGTGAACACGTGAAGGCGAACCTCGCGCGGTTCTCCGTGCCGCGGGATGTTTTCTTCCTCGACGAGCTACCTCGCAACGCAGCCGGCAAAGTGTTGAAACGCCAACTGCGCGAACAGGGCTAAGCTTCGCCCCCGAAGAGGGGGCTTGATCATGACGGTTCCCGGCCGGACCGCAGATCCGCGGTCCAACGCCGTGCACAACCTGCGCGAGGCCCGCATCGCACTGGACGAGGGCAGGCCAGGCGAGGCATTGGAGTACGCCGAGAAAGCGGTTGCCGCGTTCGCGTGGCTGGACGACGTCGAGGGCGTCGCGGAGGGTGTGCTGGCGCAGTCCGTCGCGCTCGGCAAGCGCGGTCTGTGGCCCAGTGCGCTCGACACGATCGACAGGGTGCAGGAGATCGCGGCGGCGAACCGCCACATCGGACTGCAGGCGCGCTGCAGCTTTTCCCGTGCTGTGGTGGAACTGCGACTCGACTCGCGGGAACGCAGCTTCAACTCGTTCGCGAGAGCGCTCGGCCTCGCGGAACTGACCGGGGACAACGAGCTGATCGGCTCGGTGCTGTTCGAACAGGCCCGCGTGATGCGCATGCAGTTCCACGAGCACTGCATGATCCGCACCCAGGAGAGCCGCTGCAGCCTCGACGGCGAACCGTGCGTGCGCAAGCTGCGGCGCGCGGAAGCGTTGTGCGCGCAGGTGCGCGACCGGTGGAAGCAGGTCGGCGATCCGGTGCGGATGGCGATGGTGAACGTCCTGCTGACACACGTGCGCATCGATCTGGGTGAACTTGACCGCGCGCACCGCAGCTGGCAGCGCGCTGACCAGTTGCTTGCCGGAAGGAACCGCCCGGTGGCGCGGGCCGAGATGCTGATGGCGCGGGCGCGGCTGAGCGGGGCGCGCAAGCGGTACGCGGACCAGATCACCCAGTTGACGCAGGCCGCTGAGCTGGCGATGAGCTGTCTCGCGCGCGAGGTCGCGGTGCACGCACATCAGCAGTTGAGCGAGGCGTACGAACGGTCCGGTGACTTCGAACGCGCGCTGCGGCACGCCCGGCTGCAGCTGGAGCAGTACCGCCTGTGGGAGTTGCAGGAAGGCCGCGACCTGCTGCGGATGCGCGAGCACGACCTGTCGTCGCGACTCGTGGAACAGTTGGCGCACAGGCGCTTCGAGCCCAAGCGCGAGGACGCGGTGGTGCGGGTGCCGCACACCGGCGAGCTGCACGAGACCGGCACCGCCGAGCACACGAACACCCGGATCGCCCGCGCACTGAGGGCCGGGCTCACCAAGCGCGGCATCGAGGTGCTGCGGCTGGTGGCCGCCGGCGCGAGCACGGCGATGATCGCGGAGTCGCTCGGCCTGTCGCCCAAAACCGTGCAGAACCACCTGCAGCGGATCTACACCACCCTTGACGTCAACGGGCGCGCCGGAGCGGTCGTGTGGTGGATGAGCCTGGCCCCGGAATAGTCATCCATTGTCAAGTAATTGACAATTGGTCCGACCAGCGAGGGGTTCAATCGCCCGTTCGGTCGCTTGCCGCTGACGGGGTGGTCGCGGTTCTTGGGTAATTTACCCACGTCGGCGCAGTGGAATTGGGTGATGTGACGGGTAACTGGTCTGTGTCATGCTCCGTTAACAACGTAGCCAGTTAACGAACGAGGGGCGGTCATGACCGGGCAACGACGCCCGCCCTCAGTGCTTGCGCAGGGCGATGCGGGCCACATCGCGCCACAGGAGCGGATCGACGCCCTCCGGGTTGATGTGCTCCAGCAGCGCGGCCAGGTTCGTGCGCGCGCCGGTGCTGCCGTCCGGATCGACCTCGTCCGCCGCCCGCACGAGCAGGAGGTGGCAGCGCAGCTGTTGCTCGGCGTCCAGGTGCCCTGTCGCGAGCGCCTGCTCCGCCAGGTCCCGTGCCTTGTCGACCTCACCGTCGCGCAACGCCAGCTCGGCGCGCAACGCACGGGCGTGCGCGAGCAGACCGTCCTGCCGGCGCATCGCGGCGACCGTCGTCTCCACCTTGTCCAGCAACGCCACGACGTCGTCGAGGTTCGCACCGGGCGTGCGCAACGCGATGGACGCGCCGGCGAGCCGGACACGGCAGCGGTACTCGGGATCGCCGTCGAAGTCGTCGAGCATCTCGATGGCCTCGCGGATGCAGTGCGCGGCCTCGGTGCGATCGCCGAGACGGTCGGCGACCTTGGCGCGCGCCCACCACGTGGAGATCGCGAGCCGGTCGCGGCCGAGTTCGGGCAACCGCAGCGACAACTGGTCCACAACCTGTTCGGCGTCTGCCAGACGTCCGGCCGCGGTCAGCTCGGCACACAACGAGATGAGCGCGCGCGTGTTGACGCGACGCACCCGTTCGCCGTCACCGGTGGCCAGCTCAACAGCCTCACTCGCGGCCTTCACAGATTCGGCTGTCCGGCCGAGGCGCCGCAACGAGGATGCGCGCAGGATCTCCACCAACGCGTCCACCGCCGGACCGGGAGACCACGACTTGCGCAGCTTCGCCGCCGCCAGCAGCAGACCCTCGTGGTCCCGCTGCCTCGCCAGCATCACCAGGCGCGTCCACCGCACGCACCAGCCGAACATCTCCTCGTCCGACCGCTTTCCCAGCGTTTCCAGCAGGTCGACGGCCATCACCAGGTCACCGTCGTGATACGCGAGCAGCGCCTCGCACCACGCCAGCGCCTCGTCCTGCATCGCGGTGCGGTCCTCGTCGACCATCAGCTCGGACGGATCGACGTCGAGCACCTCGGCGAGCCTGCGCACCACCGCCGGCGAGGGAACCCGCTCGCCGGACTCGAGCCTCGACACGTAACTCATGGAGACGCCGGGGCACGCGAGGTCCTTTTGCGACAAACCGCGTTGCAGCCGGACCGCCCGCAACCGCGCGCCGAACCTCGTCAACGACTTCCTGCCCTCATCCACGGCCGCCACCTATCGGAACGGAGCACCTCAATGAAGTTGAACACTATCGCTCGAATCGCCGCCGCAGTGATCCTCAGTTTGGGAGCGCTCGTGGCAGCGGCGGGAGCGGCCTCGGCGGACGAAGGGCCCGGCAAGCCCGGCGACATCTTCACGCCGCCGTACGTCCAGCCCGTCTGATCGTTTTGCCCGGTTGGGGTGGTCCTGCCTCCCTCGCAAGCAGGAGCACCCCAACACGGGCCCGCCAATTGCCGCACCTGACCACACCACCAGGTGCTGGTGAGGCACCCTTGAGGGGTGACTCTGCAACTGCGCACGCCTGCACACCAGGTGAGTCCGAAGTCCGTCCTGCTGTGGACGATGCAGGCCGCCGTGTTCTGGCTCGTGCTGTTCGTGCCCCAGCTCGTCGTGTTCCTGCTGGTGGACTCCCCGCCGACGTGGGAGCTGGCGCTCATGATCGCCACCGGGGTCGTCGGGATCGTGCACACCGCGGTCGAGCCGAGCTGGCGGTACCGCGTGCACCGCTGGGAGACAACGCCGGACGCGGTGTACACGTTGTCGGGCTGGCTGAACCAGGAGTGGCGGGTCGCGCCCGTGTCACGCATTCAGACCATCGACACCAAGCGCGGGCCGTTCCAGCAGATGCTCGGCCTGGCGACGGTCACGGTGACGACCGCGTCGGCCGCGGGTCCGGTGGAGATCGAGGGCCTGGACCACGTGACCGCGCAGCAGCTCGTGGTGGAGCTGACCAACACCACGCAGGCCACGCCGGGTGATGCCACGTGACCACTCCCGCGGAGATACCTGCTGGGCTTCCGGCCGCACCGGAGTTCACCGAGCCGCTGTCGGAGTGGCACCGCCTGCACGTCCGCATGCTGATCGTGCGCCCGCTCAACGAGGGCATCGCGATGCTGGTGCCGATCCTCATCCTGCTGTTCACCGGCAACGGCGAGAAGTGGCGGCTCATCGCGAGTGGCGTGACGGTCGCGGCGATCCTGTCGTTCAGCTACCTGATCTGGCGCACCACGAAGTACCGGATCACCGACGAGCAGGTCGAGCTGCACACGGGGTTGTTGACCCGCAAGCAGCTCGCGGTGCCGCGCGATCGCATCAGGACGGTCGACCTGACCTCCAAGCCCGGCCACCGGGTGTTCGGGCTGTCCGCGGTGCGGATCGGTACCGGACAGCAGGACGTGCCCGGCACGGACGGCCTCACGCTCGACGCGGTGACGTCGGAGGAGGCCGAACGGCTGCGGGTTCTGTTGCTGCAGAAGGCTGTTGCACCGAAGAGCACGTCTTCCGAGCCGGACGCGGTGCCGGTGGAGACGCCGTCCGAGGTCATCTCGAAGCTCGACTTCAAGTGGCTGAAGTTCGCGCCGCTGTCGTTGTCGGGACTGGTCGCGATCGGCGCGGTGTTCGGCGTGCTGTCCAACTACGCCGACGACCTCGGCCTGCACCCGGTGCAGGACCTGTGGGAGTGGCTGTTCGAGCACCCGAGCATCACCCTGCTCGGCGGGTTCGTGGTGGCGCTGGTCGTGCTCGGGCTCGTGCTCTCGGTACCGCTTTACATACTTCAGTTCTGGAACTACCAGCTGACACGCGAGCCGGACGGGACGCTGCGGGTGCAGCGCGGTCTGCTGACCACCCGGTCGGTGTCGGTCGAGGAGCAACGGCTGCGCGGCGTCGACATCCAGGAACCGCTGCTGGTGCGCGCGGGCCGAGGCGCGAAAGCCGTTGCGGTGACGACGGGTCTGGGTTCGAAGGGCGAGAGCAACCTGCTGCTGCCGCCCGCGCCGTTGTCGGTGGCGCACCAGGTCTCGCGCGACGTGTTGAAGGTCGACGACGACCCGACCACGCGCAAGCTGCGCAAGCACCCACTGGCCGCGTTGCGCCGCAGCCTGTTCCGGCACGTGGCGCCGTGGGTGGTGATCGCGATCGGCCTGGCGGTCTGGGCGCCGTCGTGGGCGTGGCCGATCCCGGTGGCGATCATCCCGTTCGCCGCGCTGGTCGGCTGGGACAACTACCGCTCGCTCGGCAACGCCCTGGACGACCGCTATCTGGTGACGCGCAACAACTCCCTGGTCCGCAGCACCGTCGCGTTGCAACGCACCGGCATCATCGGCTGGCGCATCCAGCGGTCGTTCTTCCAGCGCCGCAGCGGGTTGATGACGATCGGCGCGACCACCGCGGCGGGTGCGGGCGTCTACCACGTCACGGACGTCGGCGAGTCGGACGGCCTGGCACTGGCCGACGAGGCGGTCCCGGACCTGTTGCGCCCGTTCCTGCTGAACGAATGACGGCCGAGTTCCGGGTTCTCGGCACCCTGGAGGTCACGGCACGGGGGCGGGTGGTCCCGCTCCCGCCCGGCCACAGCAGGGTGGTTCTCGCCGGATTGTTGTTGCACGCCAACGAGGTCGTGCCGGTCGACCGGCTCGTGCAGTGGCTGTGGAACGACGCGCCGCCCAACCCCGAGCGCGTCGGCAGGACGATCCACATGATCATGACCCGGTTGCGCAGGGCACTCGGCGAGGCGAACGTCGTGGCCACCGCTCCCGGCGGCTACGTGGCGCGGGTGCGGCGCGATCAGCTGGATCTCCTCCGGTTCCGCGACCTCGTGGCTTCGGGAGCGCACGCGGAGGCGCTGTCGTTGTGGCCTGGACCGGGCCCGGTCCTCACTGACGTCGTGTCGGACTCGCTGCACCGCGACGTGATCGCGCCACTGCTCCAGGAACGCCTGGCCGCGCTGGAACTGCGCATCGAGGACGACCTGGTGACCGGCGTCGACGTCCTCCCCGAACTGCGGTCGCTGACCCGCCTGCACCCGTTGCGGGAGAAGTTCTGGACGCACCTGATCCTCGCGCTGCACCGCGCCGGCCGGCAGTCGGACGCGCTGGCCGCGTACCGCGCGGTGACCAGGCTGCTGGCCGAGGCGATGGGCAGCACGCCCGGCCAGGAGCTGCGCGACCTGCACCAGCGGATCCTCACCGGCGCCGAGCCGAAGCCGCACGAACTTCCCGCTGTCACACCGCATTTCGTCGCCCGCGACGCCGAACTGGGCCTGCTCGACGACGCCACCTCGCTCGTGGTCATCAGCGGCACCGCCGGGGTCGGCAAGACCACGCTGGCCCTCCGCTGGGCGCATGCGGTGGCGGACCGGTTCCCGGACGGCCGCCTGTACGTGGACCTGCGCGGGTTCGACCCCGGTGGCGAGCCGGTGCGGCCCGCGGACGCCCTGCGCGGCTTCCTGGACGCGCTCAGGTGCCCGCAGATCTCGTCCACTGCGGAGGGACGTGCCGCGCAGCTCCGCAGCCTGCTCGCCGGCCGGAAGATGTTGGTGCTGCTGGACAACGCCCGCGACGCCGAACAGGTCCGCCCGCTGCTGCCGGCGAGTCCCGGCTGTCTTGCGGTGGTGACGAGCCGCAATCCGCTGTCCGGTCTGGTGGCCAGGGAAGGCGCCCGCCCGCTCACGCTCCCGGCCCTCACCCGCGAGGAGGCTTCCGCACTGCTGGAAAGCCATCTCGGGACATCACGGATCCGGGCGGAACCCGACGCGGCCGTCGAGCTGGCGGACCGGTGCGCAGGCCTGCCGCTGGCGTTGTCCGTCGTGGCGGCACGGGCAACGCTCAACCCGACGTTCTCGTTGCGCGCGTTGGCCGGCGCACTGACCGATGAGGCGACACGGCTCGACATGCTGGCCGACGAAGACCCCGCAGTGAACGTGCGGGCTGTCTTCTCCTGGTCGTATCTGCGGCTGAAACCGGACGCGGCCAGGTTGTTCCGGCTCTTCTCCCTGCATCCGGGCCAGGACGCGGGTGTGCACGCGATCGCCTGTCTTGCGGGCGTGCCCGTGGCATCGGCTCGACGGCTCCTCGACGAGCTGAAGAGTGCCCAAATGGTCATGGAACACGCACCTGACCGGTTCTCGTGCCACGACCTGTTGCGGGTCTACGCGCGTGAGCTGACCGAACGGCACGATCCAGCGTCCAGCCGACGTGCGGCCGTTCAGCGCGTGCTGGACTTCTACCTGCACTGCGCGGACATCGCCGACAGCCAGCTGCCGGTGACCCGGTCGCCGATCGAGATCACCGTCGAGCACCCGCCCGCCGAGATCCCCGCGCTGGACGACGCCTGGTTCGACACCGAGGCCGAGAACCTCCTCGCGGCCGCCGAGCTCGGCCACACCTGGCAGTTCGCGTACACGCTGTCGCGCTACCTCTGGCTGCGCGCGGACTGGCCCACCTGGCTGCGCCTCTGCCACCAGGCCCTGCCCAGCGCCGCGGACCGGCTGGACGCACGGCTCGCGATGCTTTTCAACATCAGCAGCGCCCACCACCAGCTGCACGACTACGACGAAGCGCTTCGGTGGGGCGCGGAGGCTCTCTCCGTGAGCGCCCTGGTCTCCGAGGCCGCACGGGGCCGGGTTCTCGCCGCGATGGCCCACGCGCTGGAGGAGATGGAGCGCTACGAAGAGGCCGAGCAGCGCTACCTGGAGGCCGCCGCCGTCGACGACCCTTGGGTCGCCGCGAACGCGAGCCACCACCTGGGCATCGTGCACCGCAAGACCGGCAGGTGGGACGAGGCCGAACGCGAGCTCACGGCAGCGTTGCCGAGGTACGAACGCATCGGCGAGAAGGTCGGCATGGTCGCCTGCCACGCCGACCTGGCCGCGCTCCGGCTCGATCGCGGGCACCTCGTCCGGGCTCTGGCCGGCGCCCGGACCGCCCTGGAGCTGGCGCGTGAGTGCAACAGCCCGTACTACGAGGCGATCGCGCTGGAGCTGATCGGCGATGCCACCAGCGCCGCCAAGCCCGCGGAGCCGGCGCTGGAGCTCATCGGCGACGCCGGCGAGACCCCCTTCGAGCACTGGGAGAAGGCGCTCGCGATCTACGAAGAACTCGGTGTGGCAGAAGCCGACCGCGTCCGCGAGAAGCTCGCTCAGGCCGTGCGGAACGTCTGACGGTAGACCGTCGGCGACACCCCGATCGAGGCCGCCAGCTGCTGCCTGAGGGCCGCTCCCGTGCCGAACCCCGCGTGCCGCGCCACCAGGTCGATCGGCAGGTCCGTGGACTCCAGCAGATGCCGGGCCCGCTCGACGCGCTGCTGTGTCAGCCACCGCCCCGGCGACATCCCGGTCTCCGCGCGGAACCGCCGCGTGAACGTCCGCACGCTCATCCGCGCCTGCTCGGCGAACGACGACAGCTCCAGCGGCTCGTCCAGCCGGTCCAACGCCCATTCGCGGGCAGGCCCGGTGGACGCGTCCGGGTCGGCGGGCACGGGCCGGTGCACGAACTGCGACTGCCCGCCCTGCCGCCACGCCGGGACGACGCAGTAGCGGGCCACCTGGTTCGCGAGCTCGCTGCCGAAGTCCGACCTGATCACGTGCAGGCAGAGGTCGATGCCCGCGGCCACCCCCGCGGACGACAGCACGTCGCCGTCGTCGACGAACAGCACGTCCGGGTCGAGGTGCACCTTCGGGAACAGCTCGCGGAACGAGTCGGTGGCGCTCCAGTGCGTCGTGGCGGGCCTGCCGTCGAGGATGCCCGCCGCGCCCAGCACGAACGCGCCGGTGCAGATCGACATGATCCGCGGCGCGTTCGTCGTGGTCAGGGCCTCGTGCACGGCCGGTTCGAGCTTCCCCTCCAGCCGCGCCGGCAGGTAGCGCGTGCCCGGCACCAGCACCGTGTCGGCGTCGCGGATGACCTCCAGACCGTGGTCCGGGTGGATCGTGTAGCCGCCGCTCGTGACGATCGGGCGGCGGTCCGGCGAGCACACCAACACGTCGTAGTGGTCCGGCAGCTGGGCGAACATGTGCGTCGAGGAGCCGAGGTCGAAGGCGATCGAGGTCTCCAGCGCCAGCACTGCGATCCGGTGGGCCATGGCCCGATTCTTTCACATGTTGGCTTTTCGGCCACTGGTTGCCAAGTCCACCATCACCGAACCTTGTCGGCGTGAGACTGCATTGGGCCTGGGTTGTCGCAGGTGTGTCGTTCATCGCGCTGGTGGGTGCCGCGTCGTTCCGCGCGGCGCCCGGTGCGTTGATCGAGCCGTTGCGGGCGGAGTTCGGCTGGACGACCGGCACGATCTCGCTCGCCATCTCGATCAACCTGTTGCTGTACGGGTTGACCGCGCCGTTCGCGGCCGCGCTGATGGACAAGTTCGGCGTGCGGGTCGTGGTGACCTATGCGTTGACGATGGTCGCGATCGGCAGCGGGCTGACGGTGTTCATGACGGCCTCGTGGCAGCTCGTTCTGCTGTGGGGCGTGGTCGTCGGGCTCGGTACCGGTTCGATGGCGCTGGCGTTCGTCGCGACGATCACCGGCCGCTGGTTCGTGAAGCACCGCGGCCTGGTCACGGGTGTGCTGACGGCCGGTGGGGCGGCCGGGCAGCTGGTGTTCCTGCCGCTGGTGGCGTGGCTGTCGGCCACCTACGGGTGGCGGCCCGCGTCGTTGGTGATCTGCATCGCCGCGCTGGCCGTGGTGCCGCTGGCGGCGTTCTTCCTGCGCGAGTACCCGCGTGACGTGGGGCTGTTGCCGTTGGGTGCCACCGAGGACACTCCCCCGCCGCCGTCCGGTGGCGCGGCTCGTCGCGCGATCGGCGGGTTGGTCCAGGCAGCGAAGACCCGGCCGTTCTGGTTGCTGGCCGGTGGGTTCGCGATCTGCGGTGCCTCGACGAACGGCCTGGTGGGCACGCACTTCATCCCCGCGGCGCACGACCACGGCATGCCGACGACGACTGCCGCCGGACTGCTCGCGCTGGTGGGTGTGTTCGACATCGTGGGCACGGTCGTGTCCGGCTGGCTGACCGACAAGGTCGACTCGCGGATGCTGCTGGCGGGCTACTACGCGTTGCGCGGCCTGTCGTTGATGATCCTGCCGCAGCTCTTCAGCGAGTCCGCGCACCCGTCGATGCTGGTGTTCATCATCTTCTACGGCCTGGACTGGGTCGCGACCGTGCCACCGACCGTGGCGTTGTGCCGCCAGTACTTCGGCATGTCCGGGCCGGTCGTGTTCGGCTGGGTGTTCGCGTCGCACCAGCTCGGCGCGGCGTTCGCGGCGTCCGCGGCCGGACTCACCCGCGACCACCTGGGCAGCTACGACCTGGCCTGGTACGTCGCGGGAGCGCTCTGCATCGGCGCCGCGGTGCTCTCAGCGTCGCTTGCGCGAAGTCCCGAAGATGCCCCGCGTGATCTCGCGCGCCAGGGCGCTGCCGGCTGACCGCAGGAACGACTTCACGGCGCTGTTGCCGAGCACCTTCTCGACGAGCCCCGGTTCCTCCTTCTCCTGACGTTGGGGTTCCGGGGCTTGTTGTCCCTGTTCTTCTTGCGGCGGTGCGACTTTCTGCATCAGCTGCTCGTAGGCCGACTCGCGGTCGACGGTCTCCGAGTACTTGCCGTGCAGGTCCGAGCCCTGTGCGGCCTGCTTGATCGCGTCGTTGCCGATCGTGTCCATCAACGACCGCGGTGCCCTGAGCCTGGTCCACGCGACCGGCGTCGGGGCGCCCTTCTCGCTGAGGACGGTGATGATGGCTTCACCGATGCCCAACGAGGTAAGCGCCTTCTCCAGGTCGTAGTGCGGGGTGTTCGGGTACGTCTTCACCGTGCGCGACAACGCCTTCTGATCGTCCGGCGTGAACGCGCGCAGTGCGTGCTGAACGCGCGCGCCCAGCTGTGACAGGACGTCGTTCGGGATGTCGGTCGGCAGCTGAGTGCAGAAGAAGACACCGATTCCCTTTGACCGGATGAGCTTCACGGTCTGGGTGATCTGGTCGAGGAATGCCTTCGACGCGTTGGCGAACAGCAGATGCGCCTCGTCGAAGAAGAAGACGAGCTTGGGCTTCTCGACGTCGCCCTCCTCCGGCAACGTCTCGAAAAGCTCCGCCAGCAGCCACATGAGGAACGTGGAGAACAGCTGCGGATTGCCCTGCAGCTCAGCCAGTTCCAGCAGGCTGACGACGCCCTTGCCGTCCCGTTGCCGCATCAGGTCGGCCGGATCGAGCTCGGGCTCGCCGAAGAACCGGTCGCCGCCCTGCGCCTCCAGGTTGACGAGCGCCCGCAGGATCACGCCGGCCGTCGAGCTCGACACACCGCCGATGCCCTTGAGGTCTTCCTTGCCCTCGTCGCTGGTGAGGTGCTGGATGACGCTGCGCAGGTCCTTGGTGTCGAGCAGCGGGAGCCCTTTCGAGTCCGCCCAGTGGAAGATCAGGCCGAGCGTCGATTCCTGGGTGTCGTTCAGGCCCAGCACCTTCGACAGCAGGATCGGCCCGAAGCTCGTCACCGTGGCGCGCAGCGGAACGCCGATGCCGCCCGTGCCGATCGACAGGAACTGGATCGGGAACGACTGCGGCTGCCAGTCGTCGCCGGTGTCCGCGGCTCGGGTCTTGGTCCTGTCGCTTTCCTGGCCTTGCTGAGACAGACCGGACAAGTCGCCCTTCACGTCGGCCATCAGCACCGGCACGCCGTTGTTCGACAGCTGCTCGGCCAGCAGCTGGAGCGTCTTCGTCTTGCCGGTTCCTGTTGCCCCAGCGACAAGTCCGTGCCGGTTGACCATGGACAACGGGATGCGGACGTGTGCGGTCGACTCCACCTGGCCGTCGACCAGCACAGCGCCGAGCTCGATGGCCGCGCTCTCGGACGCGTATCCAGCAGCGATCTCAGCTTGAGCCGTCATGCACGAGGAGCGTAACCAGGTTGCTGCACGCCGCCACTCGAAGTTGAGGCATCGCGCAGTAATGTTCGGGGCGTGATGGATCGTCTGGTGTGGATCGACTGCGAGATGACCGGACTCGACTTGGGCAAGGACGCTCTGATCGAGATCGCGGCACTGGTCACGGACGCCGAGCTGAACGTGCTCGGCGAGGGTGTGGACATCGTGATCCACGCCTCCGACGACGTGCTCGCCTCGATGCCGGAAGTCGTCATGGAGATGCACGCCAAGTCGGGGCTGACAGAAGAGGTGCGCGCCTCCGCGGTCTCGTTGGAAGAGGCCGAGGCGGCCGTGCTGGCGTACATCAAGGAGTGGGTCCCGGATCCCAGGACCGCGCCGCTGGCCGGCAACTCCATCGCCACCGACCGCGGCTTCATCGCCCGCGACATGCCCGCGCTGGACGCGCACCTGCACTACCGGATGGTCGACGTGTCGTCGATCAAGGAGCTGTGCCGGCGCTGGTACCCGCGGATCTACTACGCGCAGCCGGGCAAGGGCCTCGCCCACCGGGCGCTCGCGGACATCATCGAGTCGATCCGGGAGCTCGCGTACTACCGGCGCACGGCGTTCGTGCCGCAGCCCGGTCCGTCGACCGAGCAGGCCCAGGCCGTGGCCGCTGAGCTGCTGAAGAACGCCGAATGACCCCCTGATTTCAATATCGGTGGATGCCATTGCTATGCTTCCTCTGCCGGTCAACGACCGGTGATGGTGGGTGTAGCTCAGCTGGCAGAGCACTGGGTTGTGATCCCAGGTGTCGCGGGTTCAAGTCCCGTCACTCACCCTGACAGCCTGGCTATGTTTGCAAAAAGCGCAAACATAGCCAGGCTTCGTTGTTTTTTCTGGGGGCCGAGCCCCCAGACCCCACGCCGGGGGGCAAGCCCCCGGACCCCCATCCCATTCCTGCCGGAGCACCCTCTTATGACCACGCTCGTCGCCAAGGACCTCGCCGCAGGTCACGGTGATCGTGTCCTCTTCTCCGGGCTCGATCTCGTGGTCGCCCCCGGCGACGTCATCGGGCTCGTGGGCGTGAACGGCGCGGGCAAGTCGACGCTTCTGAAGACGCTGGCCGGGCTGATCCCCGCTGAGCAGGGTCGCGTGTCGTTGAGCCCGCCGTCCGCGAACGTGGGGCACCTCGCTCAGGAGCCGGAACGTCTCGAAGGCGAGACCGTGCGGGACTTCCTGGCCCGCCGCACCGGTGTCGCCGCCGCTCAGGCCGCGCTGGACGCCGCCACCGAGGCGCTGACCGCCGGCAACGACGAGGGGTACTCCGAGGCGCTGGACCAGTGGCTCGCGTTGGGTGGCGCTGACCTGGAGGAACGGTCGCTGGAGGTCATCGCCGACCTCGGGCTGACCGTCGGCCTGGACGCGTTGATGACGTCGCTGTCCGGTGGTCAGGCGGCCCGGGCTGGCATGGCGTCGTTGCTGCTCAGCCGCTACGACATCTTCCTGCTGGACGAGCCGACCAACGACCTGGACCTCGACGGCCTGGAGCGGCTGGAGAAGTTCGTCACGGGCCTGCGCGCGGGCACCGTGGTGGTGTCGCACGACCGCGAGTTCCTGGCCCGCACGGTGACCAGCGTCCTGGAGCTAGACCTGCACCAGAACCAGGTCCGGCTGTTCGGCGGCGGCTACGAGTCGTACCTCGAAGAACGCGCCCGCTCCCGCCGGCACGCCCGCGAGGACTACGAGGAGTTCGCCTCCAAGAAGGAGTCGCTGGAGGAGCGCGCCCGCATGCAGCGCGCGTGGATGGAGAAGGGCGTGAAGAACGCCCGGCGCAAGGCCGGCGACAACGACAAGAACGCCCGCAAGTTCCGCGCCGACGCCACCGAGAAGCAGGCCTCGAAGGCCCGCCAGACCGACCGCATGATCGAACGCCTGGACGCCGTCGAGGAGCCCCGCAAGGAGTGGGAGCTGCGGATGGAGATCGCCGCCGCACCCCGTTCCGGCGCGGTCGTGGCCTCGCTGCGCGCCGCCGTGGTGGCTCGCGGGGACTTCACTCTGGGCCCGGTGGACCTGCAGATCGACTGGGCGGACCGGGTCGCGATCACCGGCGCGAACGGCGCGGGCAAGTCGACGCTGCTGGCGGCCCTGCTCGGAAGGGCAGAGCTGACCTCGGGCTACGCGACGCTGGGCTCGGGCGTCGTCGTGGGCGAGGTGGACCAGGCACGCGGGCTGTTCCTGGGCGACCTGCCGCTGGTGGAGGCGTTCGAGGCAGCCGTGCCGGAGATGACACCCGCCGACGTGCGCACGTTGCTGGCGAAGTTCGGCCTGAAGGCGGCGCACGTGCTGCGGCCGGCGGCGTCGTTGTCGCCCGGCGAACGGACGCGGGCCGCGCTGGCGCTGCTGCAGGGCCGCGGGGTGAACCTGCTGGTGCTGGACGAGCCGACGAACCACCTCGACCTGGCCGCGATCGAGCAGCTGGAGTCGGCGCTGGAGAACTACCCCGGCACGTTGCTGCTGGTCACGCACGACCGCCGGATGCTGGAGGCGGTGCAGGTGAACCGTCACCTGGCCGTTTCCGGTGGCCAGGTGACGGTTTCCTGAGCTAGTTCAGGGACACCTTGTAGATCTGGGTGTTGCTGTTGTTGGGGATGGAGTCCTTGTCGCCGTTGGACGTCGTCAGCCAGAGGTCGCCGCTGGGCGTCTTCTCGACCGTCCTGATGCGACCGTAAGCACCCTCGAAGAAGACCTGCGGCTCACCGCCGATCGGGATCCGGTAGAGCCGCTGACCGCGCAACGCCGCCAGGTACAACACGTCGTCCACAACGGTCAGTCCGCTCGGCGAGGCTTGGGACACCGGCCAGGTGTGCTTCGGCGCGACGAACGACGGTTCGCCGCACTCACCGGACGTGCCCTCGCAGGCGGGCCAGCCGTAGTTGCCGCCGGGCTTGATCAGGTTGATCTCGTCCATCACCGAGTTGCCGAACTCGGCCTCCCAGAGCCGGCCGCGCGAGTCGAAGGCCAGGCCCTGCACGTTGCGGTGGCCGTAGCTGTAGACGTACTTGCCGGGGAACGGGTTGTCGCGCGGCACGCTGCCGTCGGGGTTGACGCGCAACACCTTGCCGCCCAACGAGTTCAGGTCCTGTGCGGTGGCCGCGACCTGGCCGTCGCCGGTGGCGATGTAGAGCTTGCCGTCCGGGCCGAACCGCAGCCGGCCGCCGTTGTGGAACTTGTTGCGCGGGGCGCCGGTGAGCAGAACCTCGTGCTGGCCGAGCTTTCCGTCGACGAGCTTGAACCTCACGAGCCGGTTGTCGGTCGGGCTGGTGTGGTACGCGTAGAGCCAGCCGTCCTTGTGCTCGACGCCGAGGAGGCCGCCCTCGCCGTCGGTGCTGACGACGTTCGGGACGCGGCCGGCGACGGTCTTGGTGCCGTCGGGCGCGATGCGGATGATGTCGCCGGTGTCGCGTTGCGCGTAGAACGCCGTGCCGTCGCGGAGGAACTCAAGACCCCACGGCACATCGGTGTCGTCGGTGATCTTCGTGACCTCGCCGACGGCGTCCTGCCCCTTGCGGGTGCTGGCCTTGATCGGCGCGGTGAACGCGGAGCTCTTGCCGGAGGTGTCGATGGCCTTGACGGTGAACTCGTAGGCCGTGTCCTGCTTCAGGCCGGCGATCGTCGTCTGCTGGCCGATCGTCGTGCCGACCTGGACGCCGTTCGAGAAGACCGCGTAGCTCGCGACCGCGACGTTGTCGGTCGACGCTCCCCAGGCGAGGGAAACGCTGTTGGCGCCGACCTTCTGGACGATCGCGTTGTAGGGCGTGGTCGGCGGCTCGTTGTCGACGACGGCCGCCGGCGTGGTGACCGTGATCGAGTTGCTGGCCTGCGAGATGTTGCCCGCGGCGTCCTTCGCGTTGACGTAGAAGGAATACGTGGTGTTCGGGGTGAGGCGCGTGACGTTGTTGGAGAGCGCGTCGCCCGCGACCGTTTTCACGTATTGGCCGGACTGGTAGATCTCGTAGTTCGCGACGGCCACGTTGTCGCTGGCCGGTCCCCACTGCAGGTTCACCGAGGTGGCCGTGAAGCTCTTGACGGACAACGTTCCTGGCGCGCCGGGCGGTGCCGTGTCGACGACGCCGGGCGTGCCGTGGACCTCGAACTCCCTGAGCTCGTAGTTCCGGAAGCACGGCTTGGTCAGCGAGACCCGAACCCAGCGGCCGAAGCCGGTGAACTCGATGTTGTCGTCCCCGCCGCGGCCTTTCTCCGTGCTGTACATGTCGCGCCAGTACACGCCTTCCGGCGACGTCTGGACGGAGAACTTCCTGGCGCACAACGCACCCCAGCGCAGGACGACCCGGTTGACGGTGGACATCGAACCGAGGTCGACCGCGATCCACTGCCGGTCACCGCCCTCGCTGCGCCAGGTGGTGCGGCGGTCGAGATCCGTTGCCTTCGTGGCGACGTGGCGGGCGTTGCTCTCGCTCGACGCCGTCGCTTTGCCGCCGAGTGAGATGAGCACGTCGTCGGCCTGTGCGGGCGGTGCCGCCACTGCCACGAGTGTTGTTGCTACAGCCAGCACGAGCAGTCTTCGCAGCGGTGAAGCCACAGTGCCTCCCAGGTAGGTGCGGGCGGCGGTGACAGCTTTCCACAAACGTTTTCAGGAGGCCAGGGCGCACCAAAAAGGGCCGCGCACCTCGTGCGCGGCCCTTCAGGCGTGTCTAGCGGTTGCCCTTGACCCAGGTCTCCCAGGGGACCTGCCAGTCGCCGAAGCCGTCCCACGACTCGAGGGCGGGGCCACCGGAGTTCGTCACGACGACGACATCGCCCTGCTTGCTGTTGTCGAAGACCCACTTGGCGTTCTCCGGCGACAGGTTGAGGCAGCCGTGGCTCACGTTGCGCCGGCCCTGGTCACCGATCGACCACGGCGCGCCGTGGAAGAAGATGCCGCTGTTGGACATCCGGTACGCCCAGTCGACCGGGGTGCGGTAGCCGCCGTTCTCCAGCGCCAGGCCGTACGTGGTCGAGTCCATGATCATGTGGTCGTGCTTCTCCATCAGCACGTACGTGCCGGTGGGGGTGGCGTCCGCGGGCTTGCCCATCGAGGTCGGCATCGTGCGGATGACCTGACCGTTCTTCTTGACGACGACCTGGTGCGACTGCCCGTCGGCCTCGTAGATCATCGAGTCGCCGACGGTGGTGTTGATCACACGGTCTTCCTGGCCGTAGATGCCGTCACCGACGTGCTTGCCGTAGACCTTGATGTGCATCGTGATCTTCGTGCCGGGCGCCCAGAAGTTCTGCGGCCGCCAGTGCACTTCCTTCTTGTTGAACCAGTAGAAAGCGCCCTCGACCTTGGGCTCGGTGGTGATCTGCAGCATCTGCTCGGCCGCGACCTTGTCCGTCACCGGCTCGTCGAAGTAGAACGCCAGCGGCTGCCCGACACCGATCGTGGTGCCGTCCATGGGGTTCGTCGACACGTAGGTGAGCGTCCGCGGCTTCACCGTGGTGAACGACGACACCTTCGTCTGCGACTTGCCGTCCTCACCGACCGCCGTGGCGCTCAGCTTGTACGTCTTGGAGTACCCGAGGGGCTCGGTGTTGTTCCACTGGGTCTTCTCCTCGTTGAGCTTGCCCTCGACGACCTTGCCCTCGGCGTTCGTCAGCGCGACCTCGGTGAGCTTGCCGTCCGCCGCCGTGGCGATGACCGGCAGACCAGGCGAAACATCCCCCTGCCCGTCGTTGAGCGCCAGCGTGAGCGTCACCGGCTTGGGCGGCGGCGGAGCACTCGAAGACGAGCCCCCTGCGTCAGATGTCCCCGCGTCCGCCCCCGAGCACCCTGCGATCAGAATCACAGCGAGCCCCGCTGCGACCGTGGCACGACCGCGCCTGCCCCACATCCCCATCGACGTTCATCCGATCTACTTGTCGCCCACTCCCGAGACTGCCTGCACGAAGTCGTTTTGGCGTCCCCCGTCAAGGTGACGCCACGGGATGCGCCGAAGTTGCTCAAGTGGCCGGATCGTTACGCAGCCGATGCACCCCCAAACCTGGCCTGACCAGCCGATTGGGATCACGCGTTGGCGCTGTGCTAACGTTCTTCCCGTCGGAACGAGCAAGACATCCGGCAACACAAACAAGCGCCGCTAGCTCAGTTGGTTAGAGCAGCTGACTCTTAATCAGCGGGTCCGGGGTTCGAGTCCCTGGCGGCGTACTCGAAATGAAGGAAGGCTTGTGCTCGTAAAGAGCACGAGCCTTTTTTCATTTCTCGGTGTCTTTTGGGAGCCGACTGGCGTCGCGTGGCCGGCGTGCTCCGCGAGCTGCACCGGTTGACGGAGGCCGGCCGCAGCGCCTAGGGGTGGCGATCGTCCGCCGACCTCCTGCACGCCGAGACCCACATCGCTCGGGTGAGTGGCCGGATCAGGAACTGATCTTCGCGACCGTCGCCTTCGCGGTCGGGCCGACGCCGATGAGCGTCGCTGAGGCGGGTCCGGTCCAGCCGCCGTAGCCGAGCAGGTGCAGGCGCGGCTCTTCAACAGCGGTCGTGCCGTCGACGGCGACCCGGCCGTCGACGTCGCGCAGTCGCAACGGGGCCAGGTGGCTCAGGGCGGGCCGGAAGCCGGTGCACCACACGACGACATCGGCGCCGGACAGGGCTTCGAAGTCCATCGGGGCCGCGACGAGCAGTCCGTTGTCGCGGGCTTCGCGGACCGGTGGCACGGCCACGATGTCGCCGAGGCCGCTGACGCTGCCGTGCCGGGTGGCGATGTCGAACAGGGCTTTGCCGTCGATCTCGTCCGGCATGTACCGCGGCGGACGGCGGGTCATCCAGGTCAGTTCGGTGTGCGGCACGAGGTCGGCCGCGATCTGGGCGCCGGAGTTGCCGCCGCCGACCACCACGACCTTCTGCCCGGCGAATTCGAGGGGGTCGCGGTAGTCGACTACGTGCAGCTGGCGCCCCGGCAGGTCCATCAGTGGCCGGAACGGTCGCCACCAGGTGCCGGTCGCGCTGATGACGTGCCGTGCCGTCCAGGTTCCGGCGTCGGTGTGCACCAACAGCCGGTCACCGTCGCGAGTCACCGAGGACACGTGGACGGGTCGCTGAACGGGGATGTCGTAGCGCTTCTCGTAGGCGGTGAGGTAGTCGACGACGTGTTGGGCGGTCGGGTAGCCGTCCGGAAAGGCCGGCATCGGCCAGCCCGGCAGCGAGCTGTGGCGGGCGACGGAGAACAGGCGCAGCGAGTCCCACGTGAGCGGCCACGCCCCGCCCGGCACGGGTTGCGCGTCCAGCACCACGTGGTCGATCCCGGCGCGGCGCAGGTAGAAGGCGGCGGCCAGCCCTGCCTGGCCGCCGCCGAGCACCACGACGTCAGACCTGAGCACGGGCCACCCATCGGCGCCGCAGCCAGAGGCTGACGTAGACCAGCGCCACGAGCACGGGCACCTCGATCAGCGGCCCGACCACGCCGGCCAGAGCCTGGCCGGAGGTCACCCCGAACACGCCGATCGCGACGGCGATGGCCAGCTCGAAGTTGTTGCCCGCGGCGGTGAACGCCAGCGTCGTCGTCCGCTCGTAGGACAGGCCGGAGGCCTTGCCGAGCGCGTACGAACCGGCCCACATGATCGCGAAGTAGACCAGCAGCGGCAGCGCGATGCGGGCGACGTCGAGCGGGCGGTTCGTGATGTTGTCACCCTGCAGCGCGAACAGGATGACGATCGTGAACAGCAGGCCGTACAACGCGATCGGGCCGACGCGCGGCAGGAACCTCGACTCGTACCAGTCACGTCCGCGCGACCGCTCTCCCAGCCTGCGGCTCAGAAACCCGGCCAGCAGAGGGATGCCGAGGAAGACGAGCACGGACTTCGCGATCTCCCAAGCGGAGAAGTCGACCGCGGCGGCGTCGAGGCCGAGCCAGCCGGGCAGCAGTTCGAGGTAGAACCAGCCGAGCACGCCGAACATGACGACCTGGAACACCGAGTTCAGCGCCACCAGCACCGCGGCGGCCTCGCGGTCGCCGCACGCCAGGTCGTTCCAGATGATGACCATGGCGATGCAGCGGGCGAGGCCGACGATGATCAGGCCGGTGCGGTACTCCGGCAGGTCCGCCAGGAAGATCCACGCCAGCGCGAACATCAGCGCGGGACCGAGAACCCAGTTCAGCACCAGGGAGAGCAGCATCGTGCGGCGATCGCGGGTGACGGTGTCGAGCCTGTCGTAGCGGACCTTCGCCAGCACCGGGTACATCATCAGCAGCAGGCCGAGCGCGATCGGCAGCGACACCTCACCGATCTTCACCGCGTCCAGCACGCCCCGCAGTCCGGGGACGAACCGGCCGAGCAACAGGCCGGCGACCATCGCGACGCCGATCCACACCGGCAACAATCTATCCAAAAAGGACAGTCGGTGCAGCACAGCAGTGTCCGTGGTGCTCAACAGGTTCTCCCGGGGTCAGCAGCAGGAACTGGCGTCGCGCAACGGTCCACCCGGCGCCAGCACCGCCGCGAGGGCGTCGATGGCGGCGTTGTCGACGCGGTACCAGCTCCAGGTGCCGCGCCGCTCACGGCTGAGCACCCCGGCCTGCACGAGGATCTTGAGGTGGTGACTGAGCGAGGACTGCGGCATGTCGAACTGGTCGGCCAGGTCGCAGAAGCACGCCTCCTGCCCCTCGGTCCGGCGCACCAGGCCGACCAGCTCGACCCGGACCGGATCGCCGAGCGCCTTGAACAGGCGGGCGGCGGTCGTCGAGTCGAGCAGCGTCTGGTCCACGGCGACGACCATAGCCGCTTGGATTGACAAAAGTCGATACAGAGGGTGTGATCTGCATCGAAGTGCTCCGGTCCAACGAGGAGAACCGCCGTGCCCAAGACCCCCGAGGTGCTGTTCGTCTGCGTGCACAACGCGGGCCGCTCCCAGATGGCCGCGGCACTCCTGCAGCACTACGGCCTGGGACGCATCGCCGTCCGCTCGGCCGGTTCCGAACCCGCGGAGAAGGTCAACCCCGCGGCCGCCGCGGCGCTCGCGGAGTGGGGACTCGACATCACCGCCGAGGTGCCGTCGAAGCTCACGACCGAGGACGTCGAGGCGTCGGACGTGGTGATCACGATGGGCTGCGGCGACACCTGCCCGGTGTTCCCCGGCAAGCGCTACCTCGACTGGCAGCTCGACGACCCGGCAGGCCAGGGCATCGACGCGGTCCGTCCGATCCGCGACGACATCGACCGCCGGGTGCGCGGCCTGGTCGCCGAACTGCTCGGCTAACGCGGCACGCTCGCGATCGACAACGCGGCCGCCAGCACCCCGATCGCGCCCAGCACCACGAACACCGCCGGATACCCGCCCAGCCACGCCGCCATCGCACTACCCGCCCACGGCGCGATGGCGGCCGTGAGCATGACCGGCGCGATGAGCAGGCCGTTGAGCTGTCCGTAGTGGACGGCTCCCCACCGGTCGGTGATCGCGGTCGCCTGCACCAGCGTGAAGATCCCGCGCGTGACACCCGCGAGCACCGAACCGGCGATCAGCAGCAGCGCCGGGCCCGGCACCACGCCCAGCAGGACCGTCACGGCCGCGCTCAGCAGGAGCACCAGCAGGGTGCGGGTGCGCACGGACGTTCTCGCGGACAGCCTGGCGTAGCCGAGCCTGCCGAGCACCTGGCCGACCCCGCCCAGGCCGAGTGCGATCGCGGCGGCCGAGGTGGTCATACCGCGTTCGGTCAGCAGCGGGACGAGGTTGATCACGACGGCGTACACGCTGAACGCGGCCAGGCTCATCGCGACCACGAGCACGAGGAACGGCCTGCTGCGCGCCACCGCCGACGGAGCGTGCGCGGTCTCGTGCTCGATCGACGGCCACGCCAACCTCAGACCCCACAGGTGCAGCGGAATCGTCGTGACAGCAAGGAATCCGGCGAGCACGAGATACGTGCCGCGCCAGTCCAGGTGGTCGTTGAGCACGGCGGTCAGCGGCGCGAACACGGTGCTGGCCAGCCCCGCGATCAGCGTGACGGCGGTGAGCGCGGTGACCCGGCGCGGCCCGTACCAGCGGGTCAGCGCGGCGAACGCGGGTGCGTAGAAGACTCCTGCCATGGCGACACCGGCCAGCAGCCACGCTGCGGTGTATCCGGCCAGCGAGTCCGCGGTCGCCAGCGCGACGAGCGCGAGCACGGCGACGATCGAGCCGGCGGTCATGATGGCGCGCGGGCCGTGCCGGTCGAGCAGCTTGCCCACCGGGATGCCCACGAGGCCCGCGACGATCTGGCTCGCGGAGAACCCGGCGGTGATCGCCGCGAACGACCACCCGGTCCGCGCGCTGATCGTGGGCAACAGCACGGGAAACGCGTAGTACAGCACGCCCCAGCTGATGATCTCGGTGGTGCACAACACGATCAGCACGCGGCGCAGCCCGGCGTCAATGCCGGGCCGCGCCGTCGTGTCAGCGTGCACTGGGCGCGAGGCCGATCGTCAGCTCACCGTGTTCCGGCGAGCCGCAGCAACCTCCGCCGTTCTTCTGCTCTGCCGGTGCGTCGAACACCCCGGCGCCACCGCACACTCCGGTCTCCGGCAGCACGAGCTCCACCCGCCCGGCCGCCTCGTGGTCACCGGCGATCGCGGCCACGACCGACCGCGCCTGCTCGTAGCCCGTCAACGACAGGAACGTCGGCGCACGGCCGTAGCTCTTCATGCCCACCAGGTAAACACCCGGCTCGGGGTGCCGCAGCTCAGTCTCACCATGCGGGTAGACGGTGCCGCAGGAGTGGACGTTCGGGTCGATCAACGGCGCGAGCTTCGTCGGCGCCTGCAGCACCGGGTCCAGGTCGAGCCGGATCTCCGACAGCCACGACAGGTCGGGCCGGAATCCCGTCAGCACAACAACTTCGTCGACTCCTTCGACGCGCTGGCCGTCGAACGACTCCAGCGTGAGGCTGCCGTCCACCGCACGTTCGACCGCTGCGGTGCGGAACCCGGTCGCGGTGGTGACGTGCCCGGCTTCAACCGCCTTCTGCGCTCGCAGTCCCAACGCGCCGCGCGCCGGCAGTTGGTCGGCCTCACCGCCACCGAAGGCGTTGCCGACGGCACCGCGGCGCAACAACCACACGATCTTCGTGCCGGGCTCCTCCTCCGCGAGCTCCGCCAGCACGACCAAGGCGGTCAGCGCGGAGTGACCGCTACCGGCGACCGCGATCCGCTTGCCGGCGTAGCGAGCGCGCTCGGTCACGAGGTCCGGCACCCGGTAGGTGATCTTCTCGGCGGCCGCCTTCTCCCCCGCCGCCGGAAGTCCGTCCCCACCCAGCGGGTTCGGCGAGCCCCAGGTGCCAGATGCGTCGATCACCGCACGCGCCGCGATCCGCTCTTCCCCGGCCGCGGTCTGCACGTGCACGGTCAGCGGCTCGTCCTCGCGGCCGGCGTCCACGATCCGGTCCCGCCCTCGCCGAGCCACGCCGACCACGCGCGCACCGAACCGCACCCGGTCGCCCAGCACCTCGGCGAGCGGTCGCAGGTAGCTCTCCACCCACTCGCCGCCGCTCGGGTAGGCGTCGCCGTCCGGCCGCACCCAGCCGGCCTCGTTCAGCAGGCGCTCGGCAGCCGGGTCGACGAGCTCGCTCCACTGCGAGAACAGCCGAACGTGGTTCCACTGCGACACGGCCGCACCGGCACGGTCGCCTGCCTCCAACACGAGAACCTGCTCGCCCCGTTCGACCAGGTTCGCCGCCACGGACAAACCCGCAGGTCCGGCACCCACCACGACGACGACTGGAAACTCGCTCACCGCACACCCCTTGCATCGAAGATTTTCGAATCAACGCCGTGACTGTATCGACCGGGATCGATTGACGCAACCATCGATCTGCGTCGATACTTCAGCCATGACGACTACAGCGGCCTCCCCCGCGGTGCTGCCCACGGGCGACGCCGCGACCTACGCGGAGTGGTTCGCGTGCCTCGCCGAACCGACCCGCGTGCGCTTGCTCCACGCGGTCGCCACGGCAGGCCGGTCGATGACCGTGGGCGAACTGACCGACCTCCTCGGCATCAGCCAGTCCACCTGCTCGCACCACGTGCGCAAGCTGGTCGAGGTCGGCTTCCTGCGGCAGCACAAGGAAGGCACCGCCACGCACGTCAGCGTGAACCCGTCGTGCTGCACCGGCCTGCCCCACGCCGCCGACGTCGTGATGGGTGTTCTCGCACCGCGCCCGTGCTGCCCGGTCGACCTCCCAGCGGACGTCCTGGTGCGACCGTTGCAAGGCGCCGACTGGACCGCCGTGCGCCGCATCTACGCCGAAGGCATCGCCACCGGCGACGCCACCTTCGAAACCGAAGTGCCCCTGCGCAGAGCACTCGACGCCAAGTGGCTGCCGGACCATCGGTGGATCGCCGAGATCGACGGCCGGGTCGCGGGCTGGGCCGCTCTCACAGCCGTGTCCACCAGGGACTGCTACGCCGGTGTCGCCGAGACATCTGTCTACGTGGGCGCGGACTTCCGCGGCCGCGGCGTCGGCAAAGCCTTGGTGCACAAGCAGGTCAACGCCGCCGATGACGCCGGCCTCTGGACGTTGCAGACGTCGGTCTTCCCCGAGAACCGCGCAAGCCTCGCCCTGCACCACTCCGCCGGCTTCCGCACCCTCGGCGTCCGCGAACGCATCGCACAGCACCACGGTGTGTGGCGCGACACCGTCTTCCTCGAACGCCGCGCCACCAACTGACACCCGACCGACCGCCCACCCGTCGCCGCACTCGGCGACGGCTACTTCGAGGTGCCCATGAACAGCCACGACGCCATCGTCATCGGCGCCGGCCAGTCCGGCCTCGCCACCGCCCACGCCCTTCTCGAACGCGGCTCACGTCCGCTCGTCCTCGAAGCCGGCGACGAACCGGTCGGCTCCTGGCCGCACTACTACGACAGCCTGACCTTGTTCTCGCCGGCCAGGTACAGCGCTCTCCCCGGTCTGCCGTTCCCCGGCGACCCCGAGCGCTACCCGCACCGGGACGAAGTCGTCAGCTACCTGCGCACCTACGCCGCGCGCCTCAACGCCGACGTTCGCACCGGCTGTCGCGTCACAGAAGTGGTGCACGACAGCGAATACCGCGTGACCACCGCAGACGGCGAGATCTTCACCGCGCCGGTCGTCATCGCCGCCACCGGAGGCTTCGGCAACCCGCATCGGCCGGCTCTGCCCGGTCTCGACGCGTTCCCCGGCACTGTCCTGCACGCCGCGCGGTACCACTGCCCCGAACCGTTCCGGGGCCGGCGCGTCGTCGTGGTCGGTGCCGGAAACTCCGCCGTCCAGATCGCCGCAGAACTCGCCGAACACGCCCGCGTCACCCTCGCGACCCGCAAGCCGGTGAAGTTCACCGCCCAGCGCCCGTTCGGCAGAGACCTGCACTTCTGGCTCGACCGCACCCGCCTCGACCGCCTCCCGATCGGCCCGTGGCTGCCCGGCGAGCTCACGACCCCGGTCCTGGACACCGGCATCTACCGCGCCGCGCTCGACCGACGCCGCCCGGACCGCCGGCAGATGTTCACCGCTATGGAGGGCTCGAAGCTGATCTGGCCCGACGGGCAACGCGAGCACGTCGACTCGATCATCCTGGCCACCGGCTATCGCCCCGACCTGCCGTACCTGGGCGCCCTGGGCACGGACCACGACCGCGGCATCTCCCGCCGGCATCGCGGCCTCGGCTTCGTCGGGCTCGAATGGCAGCGGAGTCTGTCCTCCGCGACCCTGCGGGGTGTCGGACGTGACTCAGTCCACGTGGTGCGCCGGCTGCTCCGGTGACGCCGGATCAGTTCAGCGAGAGCTGTTCGCGGTGGAAGTCGAAGTGCCGCACCGGGAAGCGGTACAGGTCCGCCGCGGTCATGAACTCGCGGAAGCACGGGTCCCACCGCGTCGGGTAGGGCATCCCCTTCGCCAGGCTGATGTCGTTCTCCCGGTCGAGGCGGCGGTGCAACGCGGCGATGGTGCGGTCACACAAGACGATCATCGCTCGGCGCGGCATCAGGCTGCCGCCGAGCCAGGAGCCCGCGAAGTTGACCGCGTCGAACGGTTTCGTGCCCGCGTTGAGCAACCTCGCCCAGCCACGGCCCACCCCGGCGGGCAGCCGCGCCATGATCCGCGCCAACGCCAGCAACGCTCGCATGATCAGAAACCCGAGCAGCATGTGGAAGAGCAGCTGCCGGTTGGTCCAGCGGGTGCCGTTCGAGCGGCGACCCAGTTCCTCGTCGGCCGCACCGTCGAGCAACGCCCGGAACGCCGTTCGTGTTCGCTCGTAGTCGTCATGAACCGCTTGCTTGTCCACCACTTCAGTGTGAGCGGGGAGAGGCCGGCGCGCGACCTCTCCCCACCCGCGACTACTTCAGCGTGTACGCCTGCAGGACCGTCTGGTCGACGGTCCCGTGTGCGTCACCGGTCTTCGCCTTGAACGACACGGACTTCGCGTCCTTCGGGTGCGCCAGCGTGGTCAGCCACCTGTTGCCCGCCTTGAACACGACGACCCGCTGCCAGGTCTTGCCCTCGTCGTACGAGACCTCGACCTGCGGCGTGCGGACGTCGGTCACGTCGGCCTTGGCGCCGTTGCGCTGCACGGTCACCGGGACCGTGAGCACGCTGCCCGCCCTCGCCTGGTTGCGGTCGTCGAGCTTCGGCGAGAACCGGACCGCGAGCAGCGGCAGGGCCTTCGAGCGGTCGCCCGAGACGGTCCCGGAGGTGAAGGTCCAGTCCGCCGTCACCTTCGACGACAACGGGGTGCGGTTGCCCTCGGTCTGCAGCCGGTAGGTGGTCTTGGCCGCCGGCACCGGGGTGAAGATCCTGCCCGGCGTCGGTGCCTCGGCGACGACCTCGCCGTTGGCGCTCAGCCTGGTGAAGCCGGTGCTGCTGTCGAAGTCGAACGCCGAGTGCTCACCGGTGCCGTCGGCGAACAGCTGCGCGTTCACGAACAGCTGGTCGCCCAGCCTGCCGCCCCACGCGGCGGTCATCTCGGCCGGGACCGCGGGGAAAGCCGGTCCGAACACGGCGGTGTTCCACTGCTCGGTGCCCTTGGCGCCGCGCCGGAACGTGTTCGGGTTCGCGTCGTCGACGATCGTCGGCACCGCGCTCGGGTCGGTCTGTTCGACCAGCCAGCGGCCCCACGCCACACCGGGCGTGTAGTACTCGGTCAGCTTGAACGGCAGCGGGCCGGAGACGCCGTTGTTGCGGCTGCCGATCGAACCCGGGATGCGGGCCTTGAGCGTGGTGTCGATCTTGGCCATGTCCCGTTCGCGGTCGCTGTGCTTGATCGCGGTCGGCATCTTCTCCTCGCCCGCGGTCTGCGAGTGGAACTGGTACGGGCTGCCGTAGAAGCCGCCCTCGGCGTTCTTCTTGGCGAACACGCTGCCCGCGGACCAGCTGAAGCCGGGGTCCGACGTGGCGGAGGGGTGGACGTAGAAGTCCTTCCAGTCGCGCAGGCCCCAGCCGCCGCCGTACCCGAAGTTCTCCTTGCTCATCCGCACGTTCAGCGACGCGCTCGCCGGCGCGGCCTCCTCGCGGTCGACGGTGATCGACGGTGCGGAAGCGTTGCGGGCGTCGAGGTCGAGGGTCTTGTCACCGGTGACCTCGACGGACGGTTCGTACGCCACCGTGATCTTCGGGGGCGTGCTCGGGTCGGTGGTCACCGTCTCGAAGAACGTGGACAGGAAGTACCGGCCCTTCGGCAACCGGAGCGTCACCTTGCCGGTCGGTGCGGCACCGCTCTGGAACCCCGGGGTGTCGATGCCGATCAGCAGGAAGCGCCACGCGTTGCCCGGCTTGCCGTCGTGACCGGTGTAGTTGAGCGTGAGGTCGTAGCTCTCCGGCTCCTTGTGCACGCCGATCGGCACGCGGGTGCCGTTGGAGGCGACGATCGCGGCGCCGTAGCCACCGTCCGGGCCGGCCACGCGGGTGTCCGCGGTGACCGAGGCCTCCGCGGTGCCGCCCGCCGGGACCGTCAGTTTCGCCGGGGACACGCTGAACAGGCCTGCGGCCGCGGGCTTCTGCTCGGCGACGGCCAGATCGAGCGTGAGCGGCTCGGTGCCGGTGTTGCGGTAGGTGATCTTCTTCGTGATCGGCTGGTCGTCGTCGTGCGGCCAGCGGGCCGTGCCGAAGCTGAGGCTGGCCGGGGTGGCGACGGGGCTCGAGGTGACCGCGCGGGCCACGTCGACGCGTCCGGCGCCCTGGTCGAAGACGCTGGAGTCGGCAAAGGGCTTGGCGGTGTTCATCAGCGCGGTCTTGATCTCCAACGGGGACCACGCCGCGTTCTTCGCCGCGAGGATCGCCGCCGCGCCCGCGACGTGCGGTGCCGCCATCGACGTGCCGGACAGGGCCACGTGACCCTCGCCGACCGGCGTACCGATGACGCCGTTCTTGGCCTTGGCGGCGACGATGTCCACACCGGGCGCGGTGATGTCCGGCTTGATGGCGCCGTCACCGACGCGCGGGCCGCGGCTGGAGAAGCTCGCCAGCCGGTCGTCCCGCTCGACCGCACCGACGGTCAGCGCCGAGTCGGCGGCCGCGGGCGAGGCGACCGGGCCGCCGGAGTTGCCCGCCGAGACCACGAACAACGCGCCGTGCTCGGCGGTGAGCCGGTTGACGGCCTGCGACACGAGGTCGGTGCCGTCGCTGGGACTGTTGGTGCCGAGGCTCATGTTGACGACGTCGGCCTTGGTGGCGGCCCACTCCATGCCCGCGATCACGCCGGACTCGGAGCCGCTGCCGTTGTCGTCGAGCACCTTGCCGTTGACGAGCTTGGCGTCCGGCGCGATGCCCTTGTACTTGCCGTCACCGGTGATCGTCGCGGCGACGTGGGTGCCGTGACCGAGCTTGTCGTCGGTGGTCGCGGCCGGCGTGAAGTTCTTCTCCTCCACCACGCTGCCCTGCAGGTCGGGGTGCGTGACGTCGATGCCGGTGTCGAGCACGGCGACCGTGGCACCGGCCCCGGTGAAGCCCTGCTCCCAGGCCTTCGGCGCGCCGATCTGCGCGGCGCTGCGGTCGAGCGTGGCGGTGATCTTGCCGTCGAGCCACACCTTGGCCGCGCCGGTGGTCCGCGCCGCCGACCAGAAACCGCCCTTCTTGTCAGCGGTCACGGCGTGAGCGTTGATGCTGGGCAACGACTTCGCGTCCGCTCGCAGCCCCGCACCACCCTGGACGATCAACGGGATCGTGTCGCGGTTCGCGTCGTCGTACCCGGACCGCGCGAGCAGCGAGACGTCGAACAGCCGCTGGTCGAGCGCACCGGCCGAGATCTGCCCCACGACGTCGAGCGGCACGACGTGCAGGTCGCCCCGCGCATCGGTGTAGTGGTGGAACCGGACGTCCTCACGCCCCTTGGCGGGGTGCGTCCGCACCTCCCCGTTCGCGACGTGCACGAGGTCACCCGTGATCAGCGTGACCGTTGTCGTCAGACCGTCCGCGGCCTGCGGCGACGCGGTGGTGATCTCCCCCATGGCCGGGGGCACGACAGCCGTGGTGACACCCACGGCAGCCGCGAGCCCAGCAGCGAGAATGGATTTCTTCAACGCGAACTCCCCTTGTTCGGCGTCAGAGAGCGATGTCGCCCTCCGTGACAGAGATACCGCAGAGAGTTGCCACGTTGCGTTGCTTCGGGGCATCTGTCCGAATGACGGCGCGATCCGCCGATCCGGCCTTCCCCGTTCAGTCCGACAGGTACCTCGACATCTCCTCGACACGGGCGTCCCAACGCTCCACCGGTGTTCCCTTCAGCTCCGGCAGGTAGTGCGGTGCGACGCCCGCGCGGTTCTTGCCGTGTCGCTTGGCCATCCGCACGCCCATGATCGCCCGCAGGATCAGGGTGGGCAGGTCCTCCCCATAACCCCGGTCGGCCGAAGCGGCGGTGACGCTCACGTGCAGATCGGGCGCGATCGTCGACCAGTCGTGCGCCCGGATCGCGGCCAGCACCTGATTCGCCCGCAGATGCAGGTCCGGCCTCACACCGGCCTCCGCGATCACGTACTGGTCCCCGCGCAGCCGGCACACCACGCCGATGCCGTCGCAGACCTGGCGGACCAGCCGTCCGCAGGTCTCCAGCACGAGATCTCCCGCCCCGCGCCCGTAGACCTGGTTGATCCCCAGCAACCCGTCCACGTCGACGTAGGTGACGACACCGGCCTCGCCCCCGAGGTGGTTTCGCACGAACTCCACGCATTCGGTCTCACCGAGCACCGGAACCGGCTCCACCTCCAGACCTTCGTCGAGGCCGCCCGGCCCGGCGCCGGAGCCGGAGCCGGAGCCGGAGCCGGAGCCGACGACGATGTGCACGTCGCCGTGGATGTCCCGCGCCTGCAGGATCGCTTGGGTCGTGGTGTCCCGGATCTTGTTGTGGTGCTCGGGGACGTCGCTGTCACTCGTCACATCTTCAGGTTCCCATCCACACTCGAACCAGGGCGGCAGTTGTCCGCATCTGGTGCCACGATCCCGCCATGATCGGACGTTGGCACGGACTCGTGATCGACTGCCCTGACCCGCAGGGCCTCGCGGAGTTCTACGAGAAGCTGCTCGGCATGATCCGGGTGCAGGACGAACCCGGCTGGGTCGTCATCGGCGACGCCCCCGACCGCCCCGGCGTGGCGTTCGCCAAGGTCGACACCTGGCAACCACCGCGCTGGCCCTCCGAGTCGGCGCAGATGCACTTCGACGTCCGCGTCGACGACCTCGCTGCGGCGGGCGAGAAGGTGCTGGCGCTGGGCGCCCGGCGACTGGAAGGCGGCACGGAGGTGTTCAACGTCTACGCGGATCCGGTCGGGCATCCGTTCTGCCTCGTTTGCTGGTGACTTCTTACGCTGTGCCGATGAAGAACCTGGTGTACGCGGCCGCCGCGCTGGTGGATTCAACGGTGGCGGCTTTCGAGCGCGGCGGTGCGCTGCGCAAGGTGACCAAGACGTCGCTGATGCCGGCGCTCGCGGTGGCCAGTCCACCTCAGAACGCCGGCATGGCGGTCGGACTCGCCGGCTCGTGGGCGGGAGACGTCGCGCTGCTCGGCGACTCGGACCGCGCGTTCCGGGCCGGGCTCTTCAGTTTTCTGGTGGCGCACCTCGGTTACACGGCCGCGTTGGCCCAGCGGTCACAGCCGGGATCCCGGCGGGCGGTGGTGCCGATCGTCACAGCTTCGGCGATCGGCGCGGTGGTTTTTGCTCGTGCGGCGGGGCCGATGGGCCGGCCGGTGGGGCTTTACGCGCTCACGCTCGGGACGATGGTCGCCGCCGCGTCCACTGTGCGCGGCGCGGGCGCGCGGCGGGTTTTCGGTGGTGCGGCGCTGTTCGCGGTGTCGGACGCGTTGCTCGGGGCCAGCCGGTTCGTCCTCAAGGGACGGGCGAAGCGGGTCGCGGCGGCCGGGGTGATGCCCACGTACGCGGCGGCGCAGTGGCTGATCCACACGGGGTTTCGCGGGGAAGGTAACCCGCGTGAAACGGCGTGAACCCGTGTGCTAACGTTCTTCACGTCGGAACGAGCAAGACACCGGCACACAAACAAGCGCCGCTAGCTCAGTTGGTTAGAGCAGCTGACTCTTAATCAGCGGGTCCGGGGTTCGAGTCCCTGGCGGCGTACTCCAAAGAAGCAGGTAGAGATTCGTCTCTACCTGCTTCTTTGTATTTTCCGCACTCATATTCAATTTTCGTTTCTTCGCTGTGGATCATGGTTGGCGAGCCCGACATCCCTGGGATCAAGGGATCAGGCGGCTGGTACCGCTGTGTGATGGGCCCAGGCGGTGGCCTCGTCGTAGGTGGTGTCGGTGGCGACGCAGCCGTGAAGGGATCCCGACGAGGCGGTTGCTGACGTGCCGCAGCCAGGCGCACGAACCACGGGCAGGATTCACCAACTCCGAACGAGCCAAGTGCTCACCCGCTGGGCAGCCACCTCACGGTGAGGTGTCGGCCGCCTCCCCTGACATCCTCTGCGTGTCGCTCGAAGGTGCACTAAATCGTGTGCGGCCAACCGAGCACGGCGCCGGATGTGCTCATTGGCAGCCGCAACCAGCTGCTGACTTCGCTTCCGCCACGGTGAGATTCGAGTCGACCGGCTGCTCGCTGGAGGTGCAGCAGGCGCTGACACCACAGCACGAGCCTGCGGCCTGCGGCGAAGCACCTGCGGTGACGGGGTTGATGTCGAGGGGCTTCACCGCCCGGACGATCGCGGAGTGCATGCCGTCCGCTGCCTCGAACGTCGGTGTGATCTCGACGTTGGCGAAGCCGACGGACTCCAAGCCCTCGCGGTACTCGCTGAAGGTCAGGGCTCCCGCGATGCAGCTGACGTAGGAGCCGCGCTCGGCTCGCTCGGCGGACGTGAGGTGATCGTCGGCGACGACGTCGGAGATGCCGATGCGGCCGCCGGGTCGTAGCACGCGGAACGTCTCGGCGAACACGGCGGGCTTGTCGACGGAGAGGTTGATGACGCAGTTGGAGATCACGACGTCGATGGTGTTGCCGGGCAACGGGATGGCTTCGATGTTGCCCTTGAGGAACTCGACGTTGGTGGCGCCTGCCTTGTCGGCGTTGGACAGGGCGAGGGCGAGCATCTCGTCGGTCATGTCCAGGCCGTAGGCCTTGCCGGTGGGACCGACGCGGCGGGCGGAGAGCAGGACGTCGATGCCGCCGCCGGAGCCGAGGTCGAGCACCCGCTCACCTTCGCGGAGCTCGGCGACGGCGATGGGGTTGCCGCACCCGAGGGACGCGGCGACCGCCTCGACGGGCAGCTCGCCGCGCTCCTCCGCGCCGTAGAGGGCGGCCCCGAAGGTGTCGTCCACCTCACGGGCCGCCGGGCCGCAGCAACCGCCTCCGCCTTCGACAACGGCGGTCGCGGCCGCGGCGTAGCGGGCACGGACGGTCTCGCGCAGTTCGGTCTGCTCACTCATAGGTGGCGCACCCCCAGGCTGTATTGAAGTCTGTCTATGTCATGTTGCGCCTGGAACGCGGAGCAGTCAATATTGAAAGATGTCGAAGCAAGAGGGTGGCTGCTGCGAGCCGCTGTCGGAGTCGCCACTCGAGGAGGATCAGGCGGCCGAGCTGGCGTCGATGTTCAAGGCGCTCGGCGACCCGGTGCGCCTGCGGTTGCTGTCCATGATCGCCTCGCGCCCGGACGGCGAGATCTGCGTGTGTGAGCTGACGCCCGCGTTCGAGCTGTCGCAGCCGACGATCTCGCACCACCTCAAGCAGCTGCGCCAGGCTGGCCTCGTCGACTCCGACCGCCGAGGCACGTGGGTGTACTACCGGCTCCGCCCGGAGACCACCGCACGGCTGGCCGCCGTCCTGTCCTCCGCAGGCAACCGGCAGCCGGCCGACGTGGCGTGACCTGTCAGCTTTGCGTGGCCGCCGGGTGCGGCACCACGACGTCTTCCGCGGCCTGCGCGGTCATGGCCGGGTAGAGCGCGCGGATCAGCAGCACGGCGAGCACGCCGCCGACCACCTGGGCGAGGACGTAGAGCGGCACGGAGGCTGGTGCGATGCCGGCGAAGGTGTCGCTGAACATGCGGCCGATGGTGATGGCCGGGTTGGCGAAGCTGGTGGAGCTGGTGAAGAAGTAGGCCGCACCGATGTAGGCGCCCACCGCCGCCGGTGCGGTCGCGGCGCGTCCGGAGCGGGCGAGCGAGAAGATCACCAGGAGCAGGCCGACGGTGGCGACCACCTCGGCGACGCCGTGCGCGAGCGTCGCACGGTCAGTGGTGCTGATGCTGACCACCGGCGCGGCGAACATGATGTTGGCCAGTACCGCGCCGGTGACGCAGCCGAGGACCTGGGCGGGCAGGTAGGCCAGCGCGTGTCGCCACGGCAGGCCACCGAGCGCCGCGTCGACAAAGGTGACGACGGGGTTGAAGTGGGCGCCGCTGATCGGCCCGAAGATGAGGATGATCGCGTAGAGGCCGGCCGCGGTGGCCGCGGCGTTCTCCAGCAGTTGCAGGCCGACGTCGCCGGGTGAGAGCCGCTGGGCGGCGATGCCGGATCCGATCACCAGCGCGGCGAGCAACGCGCTGCCGAGGAACTCGGCCAGCAGCTTGCGGGGCAACCCCATCGAGACTCCTTTGTAGACGCTGCCGGGCTCAGACGCGGGCTTCGACGCCGAGTTCGCCGAGCAGGCCGCGAACCCTGCGCTCGATCTCGTCGCGGATCGGGCGGACTGCGTCGACACCTTGACCGGCGGGGTCGTCCAGCGTCCAGTCGAGGTAGCGCTTGCCGGGGAACACCGGGCAGGCGTCGCCGCAGCCCATGGTGATCACGACGTCGGCGGCCCGGACGATCTCGTCGGTCCACGGCTTGGGGAACTCGCGGGAGATGTCGATGTCCCGCTCGCGCATGGCTTCGACCGCGGAAGGGTTGATCTCGTAGCCCGGCTCCGACCCACCCGACCACGCGACAGCCCGATCCTCAGCGAGGTGGTTGAAGAAGCCGAGTGCCATCTGGCTGCGGCCGGCGTTGTGCACGCACAGGAAGAGCACGATCGGCTTGCCGTCGTTGACGTGTCCCTCGACCTTCGCCAGCGCCTGCAACCGCTGCCCGGCGAACCGCTCAGCGAGCAGCGGCAGGAAGTTCGGCACGGTGCTGCGTGCAGCGAACTGGTCGAAGCTCGTGTGCAGGAACCGCTCGATGGTCTCCTGGGCGAACACGCCGTCGAACTTCGCCTGCAGGCGAGTCGCGGCGGTGCGCAGGGCGAGCTGCTGGTCGATGGTCAGGCTGGCGAGATCGTGGTGCTCAGGCATCGTGTTCTCCGGAGAAGTGAACGGCGGGCGCCAGCCGGTCGACCCGGTCGGCGAGATCACGGAACGCGGTGTCGAAGGCCTCATCGGTCCCGATCCGGGACGGGTCGGGCACCGACCAGTGCAACCGCTCCGGCATCGCGAGCTCTTCATGGGCGTTGTCGCACACCGCGACAACGAGGTCGTCCGGTCGCAGCACGTCGCTGACGTGCGCCGTGCGCGCACGCGCGAGAGACACGCCGTGCGCTTTGGCGGCCACAACGGCCAGCGGGTGAACACGTTGCGCGGGCTGCGTTCCCGCGCACGCGGCCGGCACCGGGCTACGGCGTTTCCACAGCGCGAGGGCCAGCTGCGAGCGAGCCGAGTTGTGCGTGCACACGAACACCACCCGCGGCACCTGCAGGACACCGGCGGGCACCAGACCAGTCAGCATGTCCGGCCGCAACCGCAGATAGCTGCGCCGATGGTCGCCCTCAGAACGAGTCCGGTCGACGACACCGGCCTGTTCGAGCAGCTTCACGTGATGCGCCAGCAGGTTGCTCGGCAGGCCCAGCTCTTTGCCGATCTCGCCGGGTGAGGCGTCACCGAGCAGCAGGCGGTCCACGATCGCCAGCCGCGCGGGCTCGCCGAGCACCGCGTGCAGTCGCGCCCGCGCCACCACCGAGGAAGACCACTCAACGTTCATTGAGTCAATGTTTGCTGAGCTATCTCGCTGAGTCAAGCTCCCGCTCGCTCACCGCCGAGCCAGGTAGCCAGAGTGCTGCCACTCACGTCACCGTGAACCCGTCGTGCTGCACCGGTCTGCCGCACGCGGCCGACATCGTCATGGGCGTCCTCGCGCCCCGCCCGTGCTGCCCGGACAATCTCCCCCGTCCGCGCAATGCGCGACGACGACTCGGCCGCCGTGCGCCGCATCCACGCCGAAGGCATCGCCACCGGTGACGCCATGTTCGAAACCGAAGTCCCCCAACGCAGAGCGCTCGACGCCAAGTGGCTGCGCGACCACCGGTGGACCGCCGAAGTCGACGGCGCGATCGCGGGCTGGGCAGCGGCCGCACCAGTACTGCTACGCAGGCGTTGCCGAGCACTCGGTCTATGTCGCTGCCGGCTTCCGCGGCCGAGATTCGGCAAAGCCCTGCTGCACAAGCTGGTCACCTCCGCCGACGAAGCCGGCCTGTGGACCGCGAAACAGGCGACGAACCGCCGGGCGATGTTCACCGCCGTCACTCAGACGAGGCATTTGGCGGCCGAGACCCGAACCTCGGTCATCGCTTGGCTCTACCTGCCGCCCACTGTCCTTTCTGGACCACGGCTGCGGGTGACCGTGGTTCGCCTGGCCGTACCGCTCGCTCAGACTCTCGCCCGTCGGCCACACCTCGCTCAGCCCGTGGTTCCGGCGGGGATGGCGCTAGCTCAGCCTGTCGACCACCTCGCACAGCGGGCCGCCTGCTTGCATTTCTGCCAGGCAGGCGCGGAGTTCCGCGGTGCGGCGTTCGGACTCGGCCAGCAGGGCGGCGGCCATGCGGGCCCAGTCCTCCTGGCCCACCGCCGGCGGCAGGTCGGCGAACAGGTCGGCGATCTCGCGGACGGTCAGGCCGACGCGCTGGGCGAGCTTCGCGACCTTGATGCGGCACGACGCGGACTCGTCGAACAGGCGTTGGTTGCCGTTACCTCTGGTGGCGGTGATGACGCCGTGCTTCTCGTAGAACCGGACGGCCGACGGGGCGACCCCCGCGGCGCGGGAGACGTCGCCGACGGTCAGCGCGATGGCGTGGGTCATGAGGCCACGGTAGCGAGCTTGACTTCAACCAATGTTCAACCTGCAGCGTGGCAGGCATGAGCGAACAACTGGAGCTGGTCGTCATCGTCGCGAGCGTGCGGGAGCCGCGGATCGGGCCGGTCGTCGCGGACTGGGTGGTGGCGCAGAGGCCCGGTGGGGTTCGGACGCGCGTGATCGACCTCGCTGAGATCGCGCTGCCGCCGGACGCGGAGCTGAGGCCCGGCGGCAGTGCGCGGACAGAGGTGTCTGACGTGCTCGCTGCGGCGGACGGGTTTGTGATCGTGACGCCCGAGTACAACCACGGCGTGCCTGCGAGCCTCAAGCGCTTTCTGGACTGGCACTACACCGAGTGGATGTTCAAGCCCGCGACCGTCGTTCCCTACGGCGTGCGCGGTGGTCTGCTGGCAGGGGAACACCTCCGCCCGGTTCTCGCCGAACTGTCGATGGTGACCACGCGACGCATGGTCGCGCTCAGCGCGCCCTGGGCGTACCTGGCCGAGGGGCGTTACGTGCCGCAGAACGGAGAGGACGCCGCTCTCCGCGAGGCGTTGCGTGAGCTGACGTGGTGGGCGCGAGCGCTGAAGCACGCACGCCACCGTCAACCCTTCGCGCTGGTCGACTGGGTGGGCGCACAGCGGGCGGACACCGATCCGGAGGCGCTCGCCGATCTGGTTGGCCACGCGTCGGTCGTCGGGCTGGGCACCGGGACGCGCAGTGGGCGCGAGACCTTCGCGATCGTGGAGCGGACGACGCAAGCCCTTGTCGAGCGCGGGTTCCGGGTTGTCGCGGTGCTCGACAACCAGAAGGTCGGCGAGTTGTACGACCGGTTCGTGCGCGGTGAGGACGTCGACATCGACGGTGCTCTTCGGCAGGCGTGGGGGCCGTGGCGGACCGAGGAAATGCGCAAAGCCCTCGAAAGGCTGCGGCTCCGCAACGCCGAACACCCCGAAGATGCCGTGCGTGTGGTCGGTGTGGGCGGCTCAAGCGTGCTCCCCACCGACTACGAACGCGTCGCGGCCATGGTCGAGGAGGCCGCCCCCGCCGAGGCGGCGAAGATCCGCGTGCTGTTCGACGTCATCCGCACCGCGCACGACAGCGGTGAGCACGTGCAGCGTGCGAAGGGCACTCACCCCGGCACGCCGTTCGTGGAGCTGGCTCGCGAGGCGCGGGCGATCGCCGGGCAGGCAGGCATCGCGCACGAGCTCCTCGACGCGATCGTCGACCACCACGCCAACGCGATCGGCGTGGGCTACGACGCCGATCGCGAGGAGCGCAGGGCTGCCGAACGCGTGCTGGCGCTGCGCCCCGCACGGGTCGTGCTGTGGGAGGGCAGTGCGCACGTCGCGCGGGACGCCATGATGGGCGAACACCTGCGGGCAGAGTTGGGCGAGGCGTACGCGGCGGTGCACGTGACGTTCGGCTACGGCCAGGCCGCGGGTGTCGACGTCCCACCGCCTGCGCCCGGCTCCCTTGAGGACGTCCTGCTCGCGGCGGGTGGGGAACGAACCGTGGCGCTGAGCAACGGCGCACCGGCAGCTCTCGACGCACCGTGGCGGACCCGGTTGATCTCCGGCGTCTACGACCCGGCCCGCGACGGCGAGCACTACCACGAGGTGCGTTCGCTGCGCGGCGCTTACGACGCCGTGGTCTTCGTCCCGGAGATCACCTCGACCACGATGGTGTCGTAGCTCAGCGGTTCGTCGAGTACGAGTGCGCGCCCGTGCCCGCGAGCTTGCCGCCGTCGACGATCAGGTACTCGTCGCGGATCGGCGTGCCACCGAAGAACGACTCCAGGATCTCCCGCGTGCCGGCCGCGTACCGGGCCTGCGCGGACAGCGAGCTGCCGGAGATGTGCGGCGTCATGCCCTGGTTGGGCATGGTGCGCCACGGGTGGTCCGCGGGCGCGGGCTGCGGGAACCACACGTCACCCGCATACCCCGCGAGCTGGCCGCTCTCCAGGGCGCGGACCACGGCGTCGCGGTCCGCGATGCGGGCACGGGCGGTGTTGATCAGGTAGGCGCCGCGCTTCATCGTGGCGATCAGCTCGTCGTTGAACAGCCCCTCGGTCTCGGGGTGCAGCGGCGCGTTGATCGTCACGACGTCGCAGTGCGGCACCATGTCCGCCGCGGTCTCGTGGAACGTCAGGTTCAGCTCGCGCTCCACCTCCGCGGGCAGGCGGTGGCGGTCGGTGTAGTGCAGGCGCATGTCGAACGGCGCGAGCCTGCGCAGCACTGCCAGGCCGATGCGGCCGGCCGCGACTGTGCCGACGTGCATGCCCTCGACGTCGTAGGAGCGGGCCACGGCGTCGGCGATGTTCCAGCCGCCGTCGAGCACGATCTGGTGCGAGGGAACGAAGTTGCGGACCAGGTTCAGGATCGACATCACCACGTGCTCGGCGACGCTGATGCTGTTGCAGTACGTCACTTCCGCGACCGTCACGCCGTGTTCGATGGCCGCGTCCAGGTCGACGTGGTCCGAACCGATGCCCGCGGTCAGCGCGAGCTTCAACCGGGGAGCGCGGGCGAAGCGTTCGGCGGTGAGGTAGGCGGGCCAGAACGGTTGTGAGATGACGACATCCGCGTCGGCCAGGTGGCGGTCGAACTCGGAGTCGTCGCTGTCCTTGTCCGACGTGACGACGAGCGTGTGGCCCTGGCTCTCCAGGTACTGGCGCAGGCCCAGCTCACCGGACACGCTGCCGAGCAGGTGGCCCGGCGTGAAGTCGATCGCGGACGGGGTGGGCAGCGTCTGGCCGCCCGGATAGCCGTCGAGGTGCGGCAGATCGTTGCGGGCGTACGTCGTGGGGTAGCCGTTGACCGGGTCGTCGTAGAGGACGCACAGGACCTTCGCCATTGCAGGTCTCCCCTTGTCGGAAGTCGTTGTGCCGTCGACCTTCCTCCGGGGATCACCGCGGTGTCCAAGCGAACGTTCCTATCGCTTGACAGCGGGCGGCTATCAAGCCGGATAGGTGTGCGTTTCGGTCGCCTTCACCGCCGCCCACACCGTGTCGCCCGGTCGCAGCCGCAGGTCCGCGAGCGTCGCGGTGGTGATGTCCGCCAGCACGGGTGGCGAACCGTTCAGCCGTACGCGGGTGGTGTGTGCGTGCTGCTCGATGGCCTCCACCGTGACCTGCCAGGTGTTGCGCGGACTGCCCTCCGGCTTCCGCAGGTGCAGACTCACCGCGCTGGGAGGGAAAGCGACGTGCACAGAACCGGAAACAGGCTCGGCGACGGTGATCGTGCCACCTTCGTTGAGGTCCACTGTGGACCCGTGTGCCGTGCCGCGGTAGAGGTTCAAGCCGACGAGGTTCGCCACGTAGTCGGTGCGCGGCTGACGGGCGACCTCGGACGGTGAGCCCTGCTGCACCGCGCGGCCGTTCTCCAGGATCACGAGGCGGTCGGCGAGCACCATGGCGTCCAACGGGTCGTGCGTGACCAGCAACGTGTGCCCGTCGAACTCGGCGAGATGCCTGCCCAGTTCGGAACGGACCTGCAGCCGCGTGCTGGCGTCGAGCGCGGCCAGTGGTTCGTCGAGCAGCAGGAGGCTCGGCCCGGTGGCCAGCGCGCGAGCGAGCGCGACCCGTTGTGCCTGGCCACCCGACAACGCGCGGGGCTTGCGCTGGGCGTACTCCCCCAGCCCGACCCGTTCCAGCCAGCTCTCGGCCTGTGCCCGAGCCTCTGCCCGCCGAGTGCCGCGTGCACGCAGCCCGAACGCGACGTTCTCCAGTGCGGTCATGTGCGCGAACAGCAGGTAGTCCTGGAACACCACGCCGATCGGGCGTTGTTCCGCGTGCACGAAGGCATCCGCGCTGTCCCAAGTGGACTCACCGAGGGCGATGCCGCCCGAGGTGAGCGGCGACAGCCCTGCCAGCGCGCGCAACGCCGTGGACTTGCCCGCGCCGTTGGGCCCGAGCAGCGCGACCACCTCACCGGGCGCGATGGTGAGGTCGAGTTCGAGGTCGAAGTTCCCGCGCGTGACGCGCAGTTCCGCGTTCAGGGTCATGTCGGCCCGCTGATCCACCGGTCACGCAGACCGGCCAGCACCCCGACGGACACCAGTAGCAGCACGATGCTCAGCACGATCGCCGCGTCCGGATCCGTTTCCAGGGCAAGATAAACAGCGAGCGGCATCGTCGTGGTCTCGCCGGGGAAGTTGCCCGCGAACGTGATCGTCGCCCCGAACTCGCCGAGCGCCCGAGCCCAGCACAGCACGCCGCCCGCCACTACGCCGGGAAGCACGGACGGCAACGTCACGCGGCGAAACGTCAGCCACCGCGACGCGCCAAGGGTGGCGGCGGCCTCTTCGAACCGCGGATCGGCCGCTCGCAGCGCGCCCTCCACCGAGATCACGAGGAACGGCATCGCCACGAACGCTTCCGCCACAACGACTCCGGCCGTGGTGAACGGCAGTGAGATCCCGAACCACGCGTCGAGGTGCTGCCCGACCAGCCCCCTGCGGCCGAGCACCAGCAGCAACGCGACACCGCCGACCACCGGTGGCAGCACCAAAGGCACCGTGACGAGTGCGCGGAGAAAGCCGCGTCCCGGCAGACCGGAGCGTGCGAGCAGCCACGCCAGCGGAATGCCGAAGATCAGGCACAGCACCGTGGCCAGCGAGGCGCAGATCAACGACAGCTTCAAAGCCTCGCCCACCTCGGCGCTGAAGAGCTGCCCGGACAGGCTGCCCCACGGTGCCTTGATCAGCAGCCCGGCCAGCGGCACCAGCAGGAACGCCAGGCCGATGAAGGCGGGAAGGGCGAGCACGACCGGAAGCCGTCCGCGCCCTCGATGACGTGTCATGGGCTGACGAACCCGGCCTGGCTGAGCACCGCACGACCCTTGTCGGACAGCACGTAGGCGATGAACGCCTTGGCAGCGGCCGCGTTCGGGGCCTTGGCGACCGGCGCGATCGGGTAGTCGTTGACTGCCTGGTCGGCCTCGGCGAAGTCGATGCCCTCGACCTCGTCGCCGGCGGCCTTCACGTCCGTCTTGTAGACCAGCGCGCCGTCGACCTCACCGAGCGAGACCTTCGTCAGCACGGCCTTGACGTCCTGCTCCAGCGTGTCCGGCGCGGGCTTCACCTTGGCCACCTCGAAGACCTTCTTCGCCGCCGCACCACAGGGCACCTGCTCGGCGCAGAGAGCGATCTTCTTGTCCGCCTGCGCGAAGTCGGGCAGCCCGGAGATCTTGCCGGGGTTGCCCTTCGGCACCGCGATCGCGAGCTTGTTCTTCACGAACGTCGTCGGCGCGTCCGTGATCGCCTTGGTGTCGGTGACCTGCTTCATGTTCGACGGCGCGGCGGAGGCGAACACGTCCGCGGGAGCGCCCTGGTTGAGCTGCTGGGCGAGCGCGGAACTGCCCGCGAAGTTGAACTTCACCTCGGTGCCGGGGTTCGCGGCCTCGAAGTCCTCGCCGAGCTGGGTGAACGTCTCGGTGAGCGACGCCGCGGCGAACACCGTGATGTCGCCGGCGATCTCGGGAGTGTCCGAAGCAGACGTCGAGGCCTGCTGGCCGGAACCGCAGCCCACGAGCGCCAACGCGACCGCGGCGGCGACGACGGTTCTGGACATGAGCTCAGACCTCCGCAAATTCGGCACGAAAGACATAGTAAGTTCCGCTTTTGCGGTTGCAAGCCTGGGCAGTGTTTGCGGATCGAATCGTGATCCGACCCGTCCGCATCGTTCACCGACGTTGACTGATCGACCGGCTCGCGACACCCGGACGTCAGGCCTTGACCTGCACCTGGGCCACATCGGCCGCAACCCGTACCCGCACGCCGCGGAGAACGACGTCATCGTGCGGGTGTGCGCGGCCGGCTTCACCCCCGGCGAACTGGACTGGCCGGGAACCTGGACGGACCGGGCCGGCCGCGACCGGGCCGGCCGCGACCGGACTCCCAGCGTGCCCGGTCACGAGCTGTCGGGCGTCGTGGCAGAGCTCGGCTACGGCACCACCGGGCTCACCGTCGGGCAGCGGGTGTTCGGGCTCGCCGACTGGACCCGCGACGGTTCGCTCGCCGAGTTCACCGCCGTCGAGGCCCGCAACCTCGCGCCCCTCCCGGCAGATATCGATCACGCCGTCGGCGCCGCCCTGCCGATCTCCGGTCTGACCGCGTGGCAGGCGCTCTTCGACCACACTCAGCTCAGGTCCGGGCAGACCGTCCTGATCCACGGCGCGGCGGGCGGGGTGGGATCGATCGCGGTGCAGCTCGCACGCAGGGCTGGAGCGAGGGTCATCGGCACGGGCCGCGCGTCGCCACCGCCGTACAACGAACACCTGGTGCGGGACTGCGGTTTCATGAACCTCGGGCCGACGCTGTTCCTCGTGGTGGCCGCGATCAGGCCGACACCGGTGCTCGTCCGGCTGAGCAGCGCCGCGGTGTTCCTGTTCGGCCTGCCGCACATGATCTTCCACGCCTTCCACCTGGACCACCTGAGTCCCGCGGCGGCAACAACACAGACCATCACCACTGTGGTGCTGACCGTGCTGCTGCCCGCCGCGGTGTTCCTGATGGCAGGTCACACAGACTTGCGGGCCCGCAACACGTAGCCGTCCAACGCGAGCGGGCGGACGGTCTCCAGCACGAAGCCCGCATCGGCCAGCAGAGCGCGGTAGTGGGACTCGGTGCGTTCGCGACCGCCCACGTTGCACAGCATGTGGATGTCCCACGGCACGGAGAGGGACGGTGCGTCGGTCTCCGGGAGCAGCCGCTCGATGATCAGGAGCTCGGCGTGCGGCGGCATTCCGAGCGCACAGGTGGTGAGGATCGTGCGGCACATCGCGTCGTCCCAGTCGTGCAGCACGCGGGAGAGCAGGTAGACGTCGCCGCCACGGGGAACGTCGACCGTGAAGTCGCCCGGAATCAACAGGCACCGGGTCGCGTGGTCGGCGAGCTTCTCCTCGGCGACGGCGATGGCTTCCGGGCGGTCCATCAGAACGCCGCTCAACGACGGGTTCGCGGCCAGGACGCGCGACAGCAGTTCGCCGTTGCCACCGGCGACGTCGACGACCAGACGGGCCTCCGCGAAGTCCACGGTCCTGACCAGCTCGGCGAACATGGCGTTGCTCGCGGCCATCGAGCGGTGGAACAACGAAGCCAGCGCGGGATCTTCAGCGAAATAAGGGAAGTGGTGGGCGCCGAAGACCTTCGCGAACGACTCCTCGCCCGTGCGCACGGCCTCGGTGAGGGCGCCGAACGAGCGGTAGAAGGGACCGCCGTACATGAGGGCGAGCGCACTCATGGAACCCTCGATGCCGGTGCGCAGCAACGTGCCCAGCTCCGTGAGCACGAAGCCGTCCGCACAACGCACCACACCCAAAGTCCCCAGGTAGCGCAACAACCTGCCCAGGCTCTCCTCGTCGGCACCGGTGGCCAGCGCCAGCTCCCCCAGGTCGGACGTCGCAGCGAGGTGGTCGGGCAGCCGCAGTTCGACCGCCGCCGCGATGGCCTGGGTCGCCCACGCGCCGGTCAGCAGGCCCAGCAGCTCGGTGCCGGGTTCGGACTGGCGTTCGTGGGCGGCGAGCACGTCCGAGAACTCGCCCGTGCACAGCAGTTCCAGCCGGCGGTAGGCCGCGCACGACTGGTGGACGTCGCGGAAGTAGAGAACGGTCGAGCCCTCGTGGCCGTTGTAGCCGCCGCCGTCCGGGCGCATGCGGGCGGTGATGGCCGCACGCAGTCCGTTGAGGACGATCGGGTCGGCGTTCGGCACGGCCAGCGCGAAGTGGTTCTCGCGGCCGTGGAGGCGTTCGTCGGCGGCGATGTGCTCCAGCTCCGGCGGCGTGGCCATGGCGAAGATCTCCAGCACGCACTCGCGGCCGGCGCCGTCGGTCACCGGAGTGCGCAGGATGCCGACCTCGAGCTCGTCGAGCGGCACGCCGTAGCGGCGGCTCAACCTCGAACGCACGACAACGCTGGGCACCATCGGGCCGGTCTCGATGCCGTGCCACGACAGTTCGTCGCGCAGGCCGTCCAGGGTGCGGGGGAAGATCAGCAGGGCGGTGTGGGAGAACGGGGCGTGCCAGGCCAGCGCGGCACGTTCGGCGGCGGTGAGCGTGGGCATGGCGGCCGCGAGAACCGACTCGGTGTCGTTGGTGCAGATGAGATCCCTCGCCACGCCAAGGCGGTCGAGGTCCTCCACGGCGAGGGTGATCGTCGTGGTCACGGGTGGCTCCAGAGGTCAGATGCCGACGTAGTGCTCGGCGAAGAAGTCTTGGTGGGCGCGTGACTCGCGCAGGTCGTCGAGCCGGGCGCGGCGCAGGGCGGCCCGGAACGGTGCGTCCGGCCCGGCGTCGACCGGGTCGTGCAGCAGGTTGATCATCCAGTGGGAGAACTCCTGCGCGCGCCAGATGCGCGGCAGGCAGGTGCTGGAGTAGCGGGCGAGGGCTCGCTCGTCATCGCGCTTCAACGCGTCGATGAGCCCGCGCGCGAGGATCTCGGCCTCCATGATCGCCAGGTTGGCGCCCTTCGCGGCCGACGGGCTGATCAGGCTGGCGGCGTCGCCCGCGAGGAACAACCGGCCGTGCTGGATCAGGTCCACGACGTCCGACCGCAGCCGCACGATCCGGCGTTCGGTGATCGGGCCCTGCCGCAGCGGGCCGAACTCCTCGACCCGCATCCGCACGGCCAGCTCGGCCCAGATCCGGTCCTCGGTCCACGACTCGGCGTCGTCACCGGGCGGCACCTGCAGGTAGTAGCGGGTGACCTGCGGACTGCGGGCCATGTGCCCGGCGAACCCGTTGGGGTGCAAGGCATACGTGACTGCGGCCATGCTCTGGGGCGCCTCCGCGAGCACCGCCAGCCACGACACGCCGTGGTCGCGGACGTACCGGCTCTGCGCCGAGAACGCTTGCCGCGCAACGCCGTTGCTGCCGTCGCAGCCCGCCACGAACCGCGCGCTCACCTCGGAGTCCTGAAAACGAACCGTCGCGGTCTCGGTGTCGATGCCGGTGACCGTTGCCCCGAACCGGATCTCCCCGCCACGGGCGACGTACTCGGCGACAAGGTCGGTGACCAGGTGGTGCTGCGGGTACACGGTGTGCGTCTCGCCGCGCCCGAGCTTGGCGTAGTTCAGCTCGAACTCGCCGTCCTCATTGCGAAACGCGCACGTTCCGTGTGAGCTTCCGCGCCGCAGCATCCCGTCACCGAGACCGTGCTCGACCAGCACACGAGCACTGTTCGCACCGAGGAAGCCCGCCCTCGCCCTGGCCTGCACGTGCTCACGACTGCCACGTTCCAGCACGAGGGTGTCGATCCCCTCGGCTCGTAACAGGTTGCCCAGCACGAGGCCCGCCGGACCCGCGCCGATGATGACTACCGACTTCTGCTCGGCCAACACTTCTCAGGCCCATTCCCTCACGCACGATGAACCGGCCAGGTGGCCGCAGCGCGAGAGCTAACCAGCCGCATCAGGCCAGAACCGCTTGCGGCGCGGTGAATTCACCCGTAAGTGATCATGAAACAGGTCGCTCGACTGACCACTGTGGACAATGTTGTTGCATTCGCAAGCAATCCGTCGGCCACATGAGACGCAACACGTTGATCCCCGGCACTTCATCACGATTTGATGCGCTGGACGCCGCGACCGGGCATTCTTCGCGAATGGCACTCCGGCAGGCGAGCGATTTCGCCCAGTTGGCCGCCCAGATCAAGCAGGCCGGCCTGCTTGCCCGGCGGCGCGGTTACTACTCCGCACGAATCAGCGTGAACCTGGCGCTCTTCGCGGGAGCCTGGGTCGCGTTCGCGCTGCTCGGCGACTCGTGGTGGCAGCTGGCCGTGGCCGCGGTGCTGGCGGTGATGACCACCCAGCTGGCCTTCATCGGCCACGACGCGGGCCACAAGCAGATCTTCGCCTCCAGGAAGTGGAACGAGATCGCCGGTTACGTCCACAGTGGACTGACCGGCGTCAGCTACGACTGGTGGGTCGGCAAGCACAACCGGCACCACGCCAACCCGAACCACGAGGACGAGGACCCGGACGTCGACATCTCGGTGCTCGCGTTCACCCAGCGGCAGGGCGCGGCCAAGCGCGGCCCGCTGCGGTGGATCGCGTCGCACCAGGCCCTGTTGTTCTTCCCGTTGCTGCTGCTCGAAGGCTATGCGCTGCACTGGCACTCGATCCGGCACTCCGGCCGCGAGCGGTACCTGATGATCGCGAACGTCGTGGTGTACCTCGGCGTCGTGTTCTGGGTGCTCTCCCCCGTCTACGCCGTGGCCTTCATCCTTGTGCACCAAGGGTTGTGGGGCTTCTACATGGGGTGCTCGTTCGCCCCCAACCACAAGGGCATGCCGGTGCTGTCGGCGGGGCACTCACTGGACTTCCTCCGCAAGCAGGTCCTGACCTCGCGCAACATCCGCGGCGGCTGGTTCGTCGACATCCTGCTGGGCGGGTTGAACTACCAGATCGAGCACCACCTGTTCCCGAGCATGCCGCGGCCGCACCTGCGGCACGCGCAGGTGATCGTGAGCGAGTTCTGCCGGCAGCACGGGATCTCTTACGCGCAGTGCGGGTTGTTCCGGTCGTACGGGTACGTGCTGAAGTACCTGCACGAGGTCGCACCACCGCTGCGCAACAAAGCCGCCGTCTGATTCCCGCCAGACTTCCCGCACCGGGTCGGCCAGGCTGGTCGGTATGGGAACACTGGAAGGAAAGGCAGCTCTCGTCACGGGCGGCAGCCGCGGGATCGGGGCTGCGGTCGCCGAGAAGCTCGCGGCACTGGGCATGCGGGTCGCGGTGACGTACGTCAACACCAAGCCGGAGGGCGTGAAGGCGATCCGGGCGGACAGCGCCGACCCGGACGCCGTGGTGGCGGCGGTGGACGAGGCGGCGGCGGAGTTCGGCCGGCTCGACGTGCTCGTGAACAACGCTGCGGTGTTCCAGGTCGGGCCGTTGGAAGAGCTCGGCCAGGAGGAGTTCGACCACACCATGGCGGTGAACGTCCGGGCGCCGTTCCTCGCGGCACGGGCGGCGGTCCGGCACATGCACGACGGCGGCCGGATCATCAGCATCGGCAGCAACGTGGCCGTTTACGCGCCGTTTCCCGGGTTCGCGCTGTACTCGGCGAGCAAGACGGCGTTGATCGGCATGACGAAGGGCCTGGCGCGTGAGCTGGGGCCGCGCGGCATCACGGCGAACGTCGTCAACCCCGGCCCGACCGACACCGACATGAACCCGGCCGACGGGCCGATGGCGGAGACGATCACGAACCTCACCGCGCTCGGCCGTTACGGGCAGCCTGCGGAGATCGCCGAGGTGGTGGCGGCGCTGGCGGGCGACGCGGGTGCGTACGTCACGGGCGCGAGCATCAACGTCGACGGCGGGTTCACCGTGTGACGAAGAAAAGCGATGACCGGCGCGGGTGGCCAGCACGCTCAACCCCCAGGTGAGCGCGATGGCACGACCGCGCCGGTCATCGCCAGAGATCCAGGTGCTGCTCAGGTCGTGCGCCAGGTGACCGGCAAGGCGTGCACGCCGTAGATGTTCATGTCGGTCCTGAGCTTCACCTCACCCGCGGGAACAGCGAGTTCCAGCGTCGTGAACCGGCGCAGCAGCCCCTCGAACCCGGCGCGCATCTCGATGCGGGCCAGCTGCTGACCGAGGCACTGGTGGATCCCGTGCCCGAACGAGAGATGACCGCGAGCGTTGCGGTGCACGTCCAACGTGTCCGCGTCCTCGAACTTCGCACCGTCGTGGTTGCCGGCCAGCAACGACAGGATCACCGTCGAGCCCTCGCGGATCGTCTCCCCGAAGAACTCGATGTCCTCGGCGGCGTAACGGAAGAAGATGTCGCCCACCGCCAGGTACCGCAGCAGTTCCTCCACGGCGTCGGGGATCAGCTCGGGGTTCGCCCGCAGCTCGGCCAGCTGGTCCGGGTGCTCGAGCAGTGCGAAAGTGCCCAGCGCCAACATGTTCGCGGTGGTCTCGTGACCGGCGAGCAGCAGCAGGAACGCCATGCCGGTCAGTTCCTCGAGACTGAGGTCCTCGTCCTGGGCCAGATCGGACAGCAGGTCGTCGTCAGGCTTGGCGCGCTTGCTGCTGACCAGTTCGTACAGGAACGTGTGCATCGCCATGTACGCGGCCATCTTGTCTTCGAGGTTCACGTCCCGTTCCATGAACTTGGTGGAGTTCGACTGGAACGTGTCGCGGTCCGCGTACGGCACCCCGAGCATCTCGCAGATCACCAGCGACGGCACCGGAAGCGCGAACTCCTGCACCAGGTCGACCGGCGGGGTGAGCTTCGCCAGCTCGTCCAGCTGCCGTTCGGTGATCTCGATGATGCCCTCTTCGAGAGCCTTCATCCGCTTCACCGTGAACGCGCCGGTGAGCTTGCGCCGCAACCGGGTGTGATCCGGCGGGTCCATGCTGATGAACAGTCCGGGCGTCTGCGGCGACGGTTCGGTCTGCTCGGGCATGCCGGGCGTCGGGAACGGGACGTGGAGGATGCCGAGGTCCTGCCGTGAGCTGAACCTCGTGTCGGCTAAAGCGGCCCGTACGGCTTCGTAGCTGGTGATCAGCCACCCCTCGTGGCCGTCGGGGAAGAGCATCGGGCTGATCGGGCGGGTCGAGCGCAGCGACGTGATCGCGCTGGGCGGGTCGAACGGGTTCACGTCGCGGTCCATGGGAAGGCCGTGCAGCATGTCAGGGTCTCCTTCAGCGGGTGGATTCGCGGTTGAAGAGCTTCTTGGACCAGAGGTAGCCGCCGAACCCGATGACGGCGCACCAGCCCAGCGCGATGTAGCCGCTGTTGCCGATCGGCGTGCCCATCAGCAGGCCGCGCAGTGCGTCGATGAACGGGGTGAACGGCTGGTACTCGGCGAACCAGCGCAGCACGGTCGGCATCGAGTCGGTGGGCACGAAACCGTTGCCGAAGAAGGGAAGCAGGATCAGCGGGAGGCCGACGTTGCTCGATCCCTCGACGGTCTTGCTCGCCAGTCCGAGCGCAGCGGACAACCAGATGAGCGCGAACGCCATCGCGATCAGGAGACCCGCCATCGCGAGCCAGTCGAGCGCACTCGCCTGCGGCCGGAAGCCGATCGCCAGCGCGACACCGAAGACGAACGTCATGGCCAGGACCGTCTGGACCATGCTGCCGACCACGTGTCCCGTTAGGACGGAAACACGGGCGATCGCCATGGTGCGGAAGCGGTCCACGATGCCCTCGGTCATGTCCAGGGCGATCGAGATGGTCGTGCCCTGCACCGCCGCGGTGATGGCCATCAGGATGATCGTCGGCGTGACGTAGTTCAGGTACTCGGCGCGACCGCCGGACGGTCCGCCCAGGCCGGCGCCCAGCGTGCCGCCGAAGACGTAGACGAACAGCAGCAGGAAGACAACCGGCATCAACAGGAGCTGGAACGTCATCGACGGGTAGCGGATCATGCGCTTGAGGTTGCGACGCACCATCGTCGCCGAGTCGGTCAGTGCGTAACTCATGAGTGGGCCACCGTTTCGGGCTTGCCGGTGAGGGCGAGGAAGACGTCGTCGAGGTCAGGGGTGTGCGTGCTGAGCGAGTCGACCAGGACCTCGTGCTCGTCGAGCCGGTCGAGCAGGGCCTTGAGCGAACCGACGCTGCCGTCGTTCGGCACGCGCAACGCGAGCGCTTCACCGTCGCGGGAAGCGTTGCGCACCACGCGGATGGCGGCTTCGAGGTGCCGCGGGTCGTTGAACTGCAACAGGACGTGCCCACCGGGGATGCGGCGCTTGAGCTCGTCCGCGGTGCCCTCGGCGACGATCAGTCCGTGGTCCAGCACCGCGATCCGATCGGCGAGCTCGTCGGCCTCCTCCAGGTACTGGGTGGTCAGGAAGATCGTGACGCCACTGGCCACCAGCTGCCGCACGATCTGCCACATCGCGCGGCGGCTGCGCGGGTCGAGGCCGGTGGTCGGCTCGTCCAGGAAGATCACCTGCGGCGACCCGACCAGCGTCATCGCGAGGTCGAGCCGGCGCCGCATGCCGCCGGAGTAGGTGGCCGCCGCCTTGTCGGCCGCGTCCGCGATGTCGAACTGCTCCAGCAACTGCTCGACCTTGCGCTTGCCGTCAGCGCGGCCGAGGTGGTTCAGGTCGGCCATCAGCTTCAGGTTCTCCCGGCCGGTCAACAGGTTGTCGACCGCGGAGAACTGGCCGGTGACGCCGATCGCCTTGCGGACCGCGTTGGGATCTCGCGCGACGTCGTGGCCCGCGACCGACGCGGTGCCGCCGTCCGCGCGGATCAGCGTGGAGAGGATCTTGACCGTGGTGGTCTTGCCGGCACCGTTCGCGCCGAGCAACGAGAAGACGGTGCCGCGCTGGACGTTCAGGTCGACGCCCTTGAGGACGACGTGGTCGCCGTACGAGCGGCGCAGGCCGGTGGCCTTGATGGCGTTCATGGAGTTCCCCTCAGGCACGGCGGACGGAGATGTCGCCGAAGGACGTGTGGGCGGTGACCTTGACGGTCTCGGCGGAGCCGCCGGGGCCGTCACTGCCCTCGAGCGTGTTGGAGACACGGCCGAAGCTGGTCTTGGCGTCGATCCAGGCGGCGGTGCCCTGGGCGATCCCGACCTCGATGCCGCCCATCGCCGTGTTCAGCGTGACGGTGTCGCGGACGACCTCGCCGACCTCGATGGCTCCCATCGCGGTCCGGGCCTCCACCAGTGCGCCGGCTCGTTCGACGCGGATGTCGCCGTTGGCCGAACGGGCCCTCAGCGCGCCGTCGACCGTGCCGACCTCGATGTGGCCGTTGGAGTTCTTGATGACCAGCGTTCCGTCGACCCTGCCGACGCGGAGGTGGCCGCTGCCGGTCTTGACCTCGGCGTTGCCGGTGACGGCGCCGACCTTGACGGCCCCGGCACCGGTGTCGGCCTTCAGCGAGCCGGCGCGGTCGACGTGAATGTTGCCCGCGGACATGTCGACCTCGGTCTCGCCGAGCGCGCCGCTGGTGCGGGTGCTGCCCGCGGTCACGTCCAGGTCCACTTTGGACCCGGTGGGCAGCTCGATCAGGACGTCGACCGACCTGGTCTTCTTGGAGAAGTCGAAGGTCCGCTTCGGCCCGCGCACCATCAGCGTGCCGTCGGCGTAGTCGACGCTGGTCTTCCGCGCCGCCTCGACGTCCGAGGAGTCGGACGAGTCGGAGGGCCGCACGTCGACCGCGGTGGTGGTGCGATCGGTCGCGACGATCTGGACGTGGCCCGCGTAGATGTCGAGCAGTACGGAAATCGGTTCTGGCGTGTCGTAAGAAGGCATGGCTGTCCCCTCAGAAGGTGTCGGTGGAACATCCCCGCAGGTCGGGGCGAAGTGGTGAAGGGCTGGAGCTAGTGCGGTGACCGGCTGCCTTTGCCCCGTATTCGGCGCAGGTTGCCGGTCACGGCACTAACGGACCCAGCCGACGAAACGCGTCGAGCCGGTGATCTCGGACGTGATGGCTTCGGCGATGGTGTCGCGCTTCGGGCTCAGCTGCGCGGTCGCGGCCCGCACGAGCCACGCGTTGACCGAGCGGCCCTCCTTGGCGGCGGCCTCGTCGATCGCCGCCTTGAGCGGTTCGGGCAGGCGGACGTTGATGCGCACGGTGCTGCCGTCGTCGAAGCTGGCGGCGACGTCCTCGGCCGGCGCCGCGGGGGTGGGTTCCGGCGCGACGGCCGGTGCTGCCGGCACCTGGCGCGTCACGACGAACTTCGGGTCACGACCCCGCAGCAGCACCTGCACCGAGTCCGGCGCCAGGTCCGCGGTGATCTCGTCGGCGGCGGCGGACAGCGCTTCGAGCAGTGCCAGCCGGATCGCCGACTCCATCGTCACGGTCAACCGCTCGACCAACGCGCCCGCTTCCTCACCGCCGGTTTCAACGGCGGTCAGCAGCTCGCGACCGAGGGAAGCCACATACGGGGTCAGATCCATGGCATCACTATGGCACACGGTGGCACCACGAGCAAGGATTTCTGGCTCAGTTTGGCACCACCTTGGCTCACCGCAGGTCAGAGGCCTGATCGAGGGGAGGTGAGCCGTTCCTACAGCGCTACCGCCGCGACGTGAACGTCGTCGACGAGTGCCACGACGGCGGGCGTGATCTCGACCGCCGGGGCTTCTCCCACGACGGCGGCCGCACGCCGGCGGGCCGGTCGCACCGACGCGGGAAGGCCCCGGAACCTGAGTTCCGGAGCCTCCGCAAGGACCTGTTCACTCGGAACAGGGTGGGCGACGCACCGATGCCGAGACATCAGCCAGCATGCGTAGGTATTGAATCCCCCGCACGAACGATCTCCAGCCGCGAGCTCAGGCCGAGCTTGCCCAGGACGTTCGACACGTGAGTCTGCACGGTCCGGCGTGACAGGAACAGCTCCGCCGCGATGTCGGGGTTGGACAGGCCTCGGGCTACCAGCCCGGCGATCCGCACCTCCGCCGGGGTCAGCGCCTCCCACCCCGAGGTGGCCCGGCGGTGCAGGCTGCGTGGTCCGCGCCGGATGCCGAACGCGCGCAGCCGGGCCTCGGCGCGGCGCTGGTCCCAGGTGGCGCCGAGGTCCGCGTAGATCTTCAACGCCTCGACGAACGCCTCCCTGGCACGGCCCGCGTCACCAGGAGCCAGCCGGACCGCGGCCTCCTCCAACGCGAGCGCCCGTTGCAACGGCCACCCGTGGCGTTCGTAGTCCCGCGCGACCTCCAGGAGCCCGTCGGCGTCGTCGTTCAGCTGGGCCTCGCAACAACGTGCGGCAACGGCCTCACCGACCTGCAGATCGGCATCCGCGTCGGCGCGCGCCACCTCGGCCGCGGTCACGGCGGTCTCCCGGTCGCCGGCGGCCAGCGCCAGCCGCACCAGGTGGGGCAGCACCTCCTGCCGGGTGCGTTGGCCGGGCACCGGCGCCGGGTCCAGCCACGAGGTCATCAGCCCCAGCGCGGCCTGCTGATCACCGTCGACCTCGGCCTGCAACGCCCACGCGGCCGTCAGCCGCCAGTTCGCGGGGTTCCGCGCGGACCACGCGTCGACACCGCCCGTCGCCCGCAGGTACTCCTCGGCCTTGGCCTGTTCGCCGCGGTGCAGCGCGATGAGCGCGCCGATCGCGGGAGGGTTCAGGTTCGAGGCGTTGCCGACGAACGCCGTGTCGATCCCGCCGAGGTGGACCAGCGCGTCGTCCCAGTTGCCGCGCTTGTAGGCGACCTCGGCGGCGGTGGCGAGCAGGCTGGCGCCGCGGAACGTGCCCGCGCGTTCGGCCAGGACCAGCACGCTCTCGGTTTCCTCCCACCGGCCGAGGCCCGCGAGGTAGGTCAGTCTGTTGTTGAGCAGGAGAAGGCGCAGGTCCATCGTCTCCGAGCCAGAATCGTGGATCCCGTCGCCCAGCACCGCGAGCGCCTCGTCGATCCGGTGCACGGCGATCGGTGCGACCGCGACGAGCGCCGAGGCGTGCAGCGCGTAACCCAGGGCCAACGGGTCGCCGCTGCGTTCGGCGTCCTCCCGCGCGGCGTCCACCACCGGTCCGGCCTCCTCGACCGCGCCCGTGCCGGCCAGCATCACCCCCGACCAGGCACCCAACGCGGCTCGCGTCGCGTCGGAAACCCCTTCTGCCACAGGCTCGTGCGCAATGGCCAGTGCCTCGTCCATGCGGCCCGACCGGCCCGCCGCGCGCAGAGCGAGCAGGTTCATCCGCGCGGCGAGTTCGACGTCTGCGGTGCGCCGGGCGACCTCACGAGCAAGTCGCAGCGCATCTTCGTCGCGGCCGAGCCAGAACGCCACCCGTGCCGCTCGGGCGGCCAGGACCTCCCACGACGGGCCAGCCGACTTCAGCACGCGACCCAGCAACTCGGCCGCCACCTGCGGCACCGCGTAGAGGCACGCATCCGGCACCTCGCTCAGCCACCGCCGCACCCAGCCGTCGGTGATGTCCGGAACCGCGAGCAGGTGCCGTGCCACCACATCCACGCCCCGCCCGGCCGTGGCGAGCTGCTCGGCGAGGTGCCGGTGCAGCGCGACGCGCGTCGCGGCGGACGTCTGCTCGACCAGCACCTGCCGGATCAGCTCGTGCCGGAACCGCAGCCGTTCGCCGGACGCGCGCAGCACCCCGGCGGTGATGGCGTGCTCCACCACACCGGACAGCTCCACGACCGACCTCCCGGACGCGATCGCCAGCTCGGTGAGGTCGAAGTCGTTGCCCAGCAACGCCGCGACCCGCAGGACGTCCGCGCTCGGCAGCTGCAGCCGCCGCCCGATCGCCACCGCCAGCGAGGACGGCACCGCGCCAGACTCGCCGATGAACTCGGCGTTCTCGACCAGCCCGTCGCGCACCAGCGAGTCCACCAGCTCGCGCGCGTACAGCGGATTGCCGCCCGCCCTCGCCAGCTCGGCACTCAGCCGCGGCCCCGGTTCGGCGTTCAGGATGCGCGCGGCGATGGTGCGGATGTCCTGGTCGGTGAGCGGCCCGAGCTCGACGACCTCGTCCACGAGATCGCGCAGCCTGGCCGCGGTGTCCCGGTGCGGCACGGGCTGAGCGGTACCGATGAGCAGCAACGGGATCTGGCCCACGGACCGCGCCAGCCGGCCCCACACCAGCAGGCTCGGCTCGTCCGCCCACTGCAGGTCCTCGGTCACCAGCACCACGGGCCGTTCCGCGCACAGCCGGTCGACCAGCTCCAGCATCCGTTCGCCGGCGGCCAGCACCGGGTCGACCGCGCCGGACCCGTCGATCTCGCCGCGCAGCAGCCGGGTGATCTCCTCCGACTCCAGCACGTCCGCCAGCAACCGCAGCGGAAACGCTTGCGCCAGCTCGTCCGCGGTGGCTCGCAACACCAGGCAGTCAGCGGCCTGAGCAGTGAGTTCGTCGATCAGGGTGGAGCTGCCGGCCCCCGCCTCGCCCTGCACCCAGGCGAGCCCGCCGCGACCCTGCGCGACCTGCCGCACCAACCTGGTCAACCGCTCCAGCTCGTCCGCACGACCGACAGGTCCCATGCCCCGGAGGGTAAGCCGCGCGGAACCTCAGCGGGCCAGGATCGGTGAGAAGGTTCTCGCGGCTACTTCACTTGTCGCACCGCGGTGCTGAATGCGGCCAACGTCGGCGTGTCCCTCGCCCGGTCGAGCACCGCGAACACCACGTGGTCGAAGTAGCGGTTGTCCTGCAACGCGGTCATGAACGTCTCGGCGACGAGCGCGGGCTCGTTGCCGAACACGCCACAACCCCACGCGCCCAGGACGAGCCTGCGGTGCCCGTGCGCGGCGGCAACCTGCAGCACGCGGACGGCCCGGCGCAGCAACGCCGCTGGGATGCCGTCGGCGCGTTCGGGCTGGTTGCGCAGGATCGCGGACCGGTTGGGCGCCGCGGCCGTGAGGAACGAGACCTCGTAGGGCTCCGCCAGCAGAGTGCCCTTGTCGTCGCGGAACACCGGCACGCCGGGCGAGTAGATCACCCGGTCGCTGTAGATGAGGTCCTCGTGCGCCCGGTGGTGGGCGTAGAAGTCGCCGGCCGCGCGTAGACAGGGGTAGAGCGCCGACGCACGGGCGACGCTCTCCTCCTGAGCCTGGGCGCCGTTCAGGAAACCGCCGCCGGGGTTGCGCGCGGAGGCGAACACCAGGGCGGCGAGGTCGCCGCCCAGCCGCGCGGCAGCCTCCAAAGTGGACTCGTTTGTGACGTCGACGCGGGGAAACCCGCCCTGTTCCGGGAGGTTCAGCGTCTCGTCCGGGAGGTGGAGCCGGGTTCCGGCCACCGCACGGGTGATGTCGACCGGGACCTCGCCGGTGCCGGTGGAGTAGGAACCTCGCTCCGCGATCGCGACGGTGTCGTGGGCGATCGCCCTCAGCCTTCTGCTCATGATGCTTGCGATTGTGGCTGGCGCGGTGAGGCGCGCCAACCGATTTCAGATCCGGGCGTAGATCTCGGCGACCGCGCCGAACGCGGCCTTGGGTTCCCAGCGCAGGTCCTCGTAGACCTTCACGATGCCCGGGCTGGCGATGTCGAAGTCCCGCAGCGGATCGTCCGGCCGATGCGTGTAGTTGTTGAGCGCGAACATGTAGACGAACGCGCCGTCGACCCCCTCGGCCTCGAAGGTCTCCAGCAGCTCACGGAGATAGGTCGCCTGTTCGCCCTCATCGCGGACATAGCCGTCCTTCACGCGAACTGGACGGCCGTCCTCGGTCTCGACGATCTCCATGCTGCGCGGCGCCACCGCACCCGAACCACGCCAGGCCGCCGTGCCGAAACCGGTGATCGCGACCGGCTTCCCTTGTGCCACCACGTTTCGGATGCTCGCGGCGAACTGACCGGCGACCTCGGCCGACCGGATCAGCTCGAACGAGCTGATGTCGAACAGGCTCCAGTCGACCTGTTCGAACGGGATGCAGGCATAGGTGACCTTGCCGCGGAACTCCGCGCGCACCACGGCGACGGCCCGCGCCAGGAACTCGTTGAGGCGATCACCGAGCCCCGCGATCTCGGCCGGATCACCCAGCAACCGGGTCACTCGGTCCATGACGTCGTCGCCCGACAAGAAGCCGGAGTTCATGACGCTCAGCTCGACGCCGGCCACGAACACGACCTCGGCGCCGGCAGCCCGGACCCGTTCGGCCCGACGTGCGCAGTCGGCGAACAGCTCCAGGATCTCGTCGGGGTTCAGCTCCAGCGGGTAGGGCGAGAACCAGACCTCCAAGCCCAGCGCGGCGGCGATGTGCGCGGCCTGCTCCAGCCGTTCCGGATCACCGCCGACCAGGTGGACGGCGTTGCAGTGCAGGTCGTCCCGGATGACGGTCAGCTCCCGCCGCACCGCGTCCAGGTCGAAGTCCGGCACGGAGATCTCGCCGTTCCGGACGAACCCGGTGTCGTACGCAATTCCCTTGGCTCTCATACCTACATGCGTACACGCAATTTTGCGCGCACGCAATCTATGGCCACACCAGCAGCACTGGACAGGGCGCGTGGTCGACGACGAACCGGGTGGCCGGGCCGAGGCTGCGCGGACCCGGATGATCGGCATCGCGACACACCACGAGCAGCGAGGCACCCTGTGCCGCAGCAACGACTTCGTGCTCGACGCGACCGACGCGCGCGGACGTGGTGCACGGAAGGCCAAGCCGTGAGGCGGCCGCCTCCAAGATCTGCGAGGCGTGGTCGGCGGCGAGGTGGTCCAGGCGCGTGCCGGGGTCGCGGTCCGGGTGGCTGCGGCCGAAGAGTCCCGCGAACGCCCCGTGCGCGGCGCCTGGGACGTCGTGGTCGCTGACGTGCAGCAGCAGGAAGTCCGATCCGGCGTGGGCGCGGGCCGCGTCGACGCAGGACTGCCAGGTGTCGTCGGCGATCCACACGACCACCGTCATGGTCATCCTCCGATCACGTGCAGGGACGCCCACAGTGCCACGACGGCGCCCACCAGGGTGGCCGGCACGGCGAGCAGGCCGAGCCGGGTGAACTCCGGCAGGTTCACCTCGGTGTCGTGGTCGTGCACGATCCGCCGCCACAGCAACGTGGCCAGCGATCCGGCGTAGGTGAGGTTCGGGCCGAGGTTGACGCCGAGCAGCACTGCCAGCACCGCGCCGGAACCGAGCGGCGCGACCAGCGGCAGCAGGACCAGCACCGCCGGCAGGTTGTTGATCACGTTGGCCAGCACGGCGGCGACCGCGGCGACCCCGAGCAACGCGAGCAGGCTGTTGCCGTGCGGCACGACATGCCTGAGCACGTCGTCGAGGCCGTTGTCGACCACCGCCCGCACCACGACGCCGAGGCCCAGCACGAACGCGAGGAACGGCAGCGAGGCCGCCCGCACGATCTTGAGCAACGACGTGCGGCGGCGTGCGAGAGCCCGCACGGCCATCGCCAACGCACCCGCGCAGGCGGCCCACGCCGGGTCGATCCCGGTCGCCGATGCCACCACGAACCCCACCAGCGTCAGACCCACCGTGGCCAGCGCGAACACCGGCAGTTCGCGCGGCTGCGTGATCAAGGGCTCGTGCATCGGCGCGTCGAGGTCGGTGCGGAAGAACCGCCGGAACACCACGTACTCCACCAGGATCGCGACCACCCACGGCAACGCCATCAGCGCCGCGAACCGGGTGAAGCTCAGCCCGCTGGACGCGAACGCCAGCAGGTTCGTCAGGTTCGACACCGGCAGCAGCAACGACGCACTGTTCGAGAGGTGGGTGCACGCGTAGACGTGCGGCTTCGGCCGGACGCCGAGCTGCGCAGCCGTCGCGAAGACGACCGGCGTCAGCAGCACGACCGTCGCATCAAGGCTCAGCACCGCCGTGGTCACCGACGCCGTGACGAACACACCACCCAGCAACCGCCGCGGCCGCCCGCCCGATGCGCGCGCCATCCAGGTGCCGCAGGCGTGGAACAACCCGTCGTCGTCGCAGAGCTGGGCCAGGACGAGGATCGCGGCCAGGAACCCGATCACGGGCCCCAGCCGCACCGCCTCGTCCACCGCGTGGTCGACGGGTAACGCCCCGGCGAGCACGACCAGGAGGGCCGCCGGTACCGCCACCGCCGCCTCGGGCCAGCCCCACGGTCGTACGACCGCACAGACGAGCACAGCGACCAGCAGCAACACCGACAGCGCCAGCACGGGATCCTCCTGCGCCGGCCTGCCCCGGCTACATCTTGGCTGCGGCTGACTTTATGGCCTGCCGGATGCGGAAGTACGTACCGCACCGGCAGACGTTCGCGATCCGGTCGATGTCCTCGTCGGTCGGCTCGCTCTTGTTCTTCAGCAACGCCACGGCGGCCATGATCTGACCCGGCTGGCAGTAGCCGCACTGGGCGACGTCCTGCTCCAGCCACGCCTCCTGGACCGGGTGCAGCTCGTCACCGGACGCCAGTCCCTCGATCGTGGTCACCGACCGGCCCGCGCACTCCGAAACCGGTGTCACACAGGGCTGGACCTCGGCGCCGTCCAGGTGGGACGTGCAGGCGCGGCAGACGCCGATGCCGCAGCCGAACTTCGGGCCGCGCACACCGAGCTTGTCGCGCAGCACCCACAGCAACGCGAGGTCGGACGGCGCCTCGACGGTGACCGACTCCCCGTTGACGACGAAGGTGTAGGTAGGCACAGGGGAATCTCCTTCAGCGCGGGAACGGCTCGAAGTCGACCGGGAAGATGATCGGGAAGCTGCGCGGCACCACGCCGGTGGCCCGCGCGTAGGCGTTGGCGATCGCGCCGACCGCCGCGGGCACGCCGAGTTCGCCTGCACCACCGGGTTCGCCGGTCGCGGGCATCACGAAGATCCGCACGTCCGGCGGCGCGTCCTTCTGCCGCGCGTAGTGGAACTGCGAGTACGAGCCCTCCAGCGGCAGGCCCTTCTCGATGTGCAGACCGGCGCGCAACGTGGTGGAGATGGCGTCGGTCAGACCGCCGAGCATCTGCGCTTCGAGGCCGCGCGGGTTGATCGGACGGCCCACGTCGACCGCGATCACAGCCTTGACCACGCGCGGCTTCTGCGGGTCGCGGGCGTCGATCTCGACCAGGCACGCCGTGCACGACTTGTACTCGTCGTGGAAGCCGACGCCCTGCGCGAAGCCCTTGGGCATCGTGCGGCCCCACTGGCCCTCTGCGGCGACCTTGTCGAGCACCGCGCGCTGACGTGCGGACTTCAGGTGCTCGCGGCGGAACGCGACCGGGTCCTTGCCCATCTTCTTCGCGAGCTGGTCGACCAGGATCTCTTCCGCGCCACGGGTGTTCGCCGAGTAGACCGACCGCCACGAGCCGGTGTGCATCCGCAGCGGCACCTCGTTGAGCAGCGAGGTCACGACACCGAAGTTGTACGGCACCTTGCACGTCGTGAGGAACACCGTCTGCGCGAACGAGAGATTGCCGCCGACCGGCAGTGACGCGGCCGTGGCGGTGAGGATCTCGCCCAGGCCGTGCCGGAAGTCGGTCTCCACGGACGCCACGCGGTGCTCGAACGTCAGCACGTTGCCGAGCCCGAACGTGGCGCGCAGCTTGTGGTGGCTGGCAGCGCGCGCCCGGCCGTGACGCATGTCGTCCGTGCGGGTCCACATGAGTTTCACCGGGCGCCGCAACGCCTTCGAGATCTGTGCGGCCTCCAGTGCGGAGTCGAAGAACAGCCGGCGCCCGAACGACCCGCCGCCCTGGACCACGTGCACGGTCACCGCGGACTCGGGCAGTCCGATGGCCGACGCGATGGTCTGCCGCGCCACGATCGGCGACTTCAACCCCGCCCAGATCTCGGCGCGGTCGTCGCGGACGTCCGCGATCGCCGAGTTCGTCTCCAACGGTGCGTGGCTGACGAACGCGAAGTCGAACTCCATGTCCACGTGCTGGGTGAGCAGCGGCGGGACCACGAACGGCAACGCCGCCGCGCGCAGCTTGTCGCGGATCTCCTTGTCGGACAACGAGTCGATCGTGCCGGGGTTCCAGGTGACCTTCAGCGCGTCCCTGGCGGCGAGCGCCTGCCCGAACGTCTCCGCCACCACCGCGACACCCGTCGGCACGACACCGATCGCGATCACGCCGGGCATCGACCGGGCGACCGACGAGTCCACGGACTTCACGCTGCCGTTGATCGTCGGCGGACGGCGGACGACGGTCGGCATCGCGCCCGGCACGTCGTGGTCGAGCGTGTACTTGAACTGACCGGTGACCATCGCGCGGGCGTCGATGCGCGACTGCGGTGTGCCGACCAGCCGATGCTCGGACGCGGGTTTCGGTTGCGCGGAAAAGACTCCGGTCAGTTGCGCGGCGGCCGAGGTCAGCAGACCGTACGCGATGTACCGGCCGTCCGGCAGGATCACCCCACCGTCGCGTGTGGACAGTCTTTCGACCGCCACGCCGTGCTGCTTGGAGGCGGCCGCCAGCAACCTGGCCCGTGCGGCCGCCGCCGCCTGACGGACCGGGCCGTAGACGGACCTGATCGTGTTGGAACCACCGGTGAGCTGGTTGAACAGCAGCTCGGACCGCGCGTCGGCGAGCACGACCCTGACCTTGCCGAGCGGCAGGTCGAGCTCCTCGGCGACGAGCATCGCGGTGGCGGTGGTGATGCCCTGGCCGACCTCGGCGCGGGGCAGTTCGAGGGTGACGACGCCGTCCTCGCCGACGCTGAGCACGGCGAGCGCGCCCGCGGTCGGGGTTCCGGCCAGGATGAGGATCTCGCCGAGGTCCATGATCTCGGCAGGTTGCGGCAGGGTCGGGATGACCGCTTCAGCGGTTCCGGGTACCGCGACGGTCAGCACCGGCGCGGCCACCAGGAACGTGAGGAACTGCCGGCGACGAACCGGAACCTGGGCATCAGGGACCGGGACTTCGTTGTCACAGGTCATGTAATCGTCAACGACATTTGGTGGACGTGGGTACGACCGTCAGCCGAATGGGTGCACGACTGCTTGGCAGATCACCGTAACTGCGGCGCGAACGGGGACGATCTGCCGAACATGAGACGATTAGCAGTGCTGCTGCTGTCACTTGTCCTGGTCTCTCCGATGCCGGCGCACGCGGCCGACAACCCCTACGCCACGCTCTTCTCTCCCACCACCGACGCCTCCGTCCCGCTCGGTGTTCCGCTGCTCGTCATCGGCGGCGCCTTCAACGGCGAGGCGGGTGGCATCACCGAGGTCGAGGTCTCCACCGACGACGGCGCAACCTGGACGTCGACCGACGCGCACACCGAGAAGTGGGCCCTCGTGCTGACGCCCACCACCCCAGGCCCGTTGATGATCAAAGCCCGTGCCCGCACCGCCTCGACCACCGGCCCGATCACCGTGTCGCGCACGGTCTTCGTCGGCGGCTCGACCACGCCGGCGGTACCCGGCAGCACCTCGCTCTTCCTGAACGCCATCCCCGCCCCTGTCGTGAACGACCCCGACGACCAGGCCGTCGAGCTGGGCGTCCGGATCACCGTCGACCGGCCGGGTTCGTTGACCGGCATGAACATCCGCCGCGGTGACTACACCGGTGCGGTGACGGCCCGCGTGTGGTCCGCTTCCGGCACCCTTCTCGCCGAACAGGCCGCGCCCGCCGCCCAGCGCTTCCCGCTGATCACGTTCGACACGCCGGTGCCCGTGTCTCCGGGCAACGAGTACGTCGTCTCCTACTACACGCCTGCCGGTGGTTACGTCTCAACGGAGAACTACTTCGTGGGCGGTCTCGCGCATACGCCGTTCTACGTGCCGGTGAACGGTGGTGTGTACCGCTACGGCGGCGGGTTCCCGACCGACTCGTGGAACGCCAGCAACTACTGGGTGCAGCCGACGTTCACGCCTTGACCCTCGACGAGCTGCCTGCTGGGCGACCCCCAGCAGGCATTCTGAGCTCCTCTCCCCGCCACCGCTGCCGCAGCAAACGGTCGTGCGATGCCACGACGACCGCACCGGGGTAGTCGGCGAGTGCGGCTTCGAGCTCTTCCACGAGCGCGAGCGACAGGTGGTTGGTCGGCTCGTCCAGCAGCAGCACGTCCGATTCCTGGTTCAGCAACCTCGCGAGCGCGAGCCGTCGCCGTTGACCGATCGACAGCGCGCCCACCTGTTTGCCGAAGTCGGACTCGCGGAACAGACCCAGCGACGCCAGCTTCTCCGCACTCCCGCCGAACGCCGCCAGCACGGTCTGTTTCGGCCGTGCGACAACGGTTTCCTGCGGCAGGTAGCCGACCACGCCGTTGCGGGTGACCGTGCCGCGGTCGGGTTCGAGCACGCCCGCCAGCACGTCGAGCAACGTCGACTTGCCCACGCCGTTCGGTCCGGTCACCAGCAACCGCTGCCCCGCTTCGACTTTCAGCTCGTCGACGCACATCCGTTGATCAACTCTTGCCTCCTGGAGTTCGAGAACCGCGCCCTCACGGACCGCCGCGTCGAGCGGAGCGTTGAGGTGCAACGGTTCCGGCGGCTTCGGCACCGGATCGGCGTACAGCCGTTCGAGCCGTTCGGACGCGCTGCGCACCCGCGTCCTGATCGACGCCTGCACCCGCCTGCCGTCGCCGTTGTACTTGCACTTGTTGTGATCCGGGATCGGCCGGCCCGGCGCCACGCGATGTGCCGTGGTGCCACGCCACTCGGTCCAGTGGCCGATCTCGCCGACCCACTCCGCGTAGGCCTGCTCCCACCGCTGCCGCGCCGCTTTCTTCTCGGCGACGTAACCCGCGTAACCGTTGCCGTAGCGGGTGATCTTCCGCTCGTCGACCTCGATGATCGCCGTCGTCACCCGTTCCAGCAGCAGCCGGTCGTGCGTCACCACGACCAGCGTGCCGCGATGGGCCCGCAACCGGTGCTCCAGCCAGGCGAGGGCCTGGTCGTCGAGGTGGTTGGTGGGCTCGTCGAGCAGCAGCAGTTCCGGTTCGGCCGACAGCACACCGGCCAGCGCCAGCCTCGCCCGTTGCCCGCCGGACAACGTGCCGAGCTGCCTTTCCCTTGTGAGGAAACCGATGCCGAGCGCGGACATGGCAGACGAGACCCGCGCGTCGGCCGAGTAGCCGTCACGCAGCTCGAACGCCGTGAGCAGGTCGCCGAGCTCGTCCAGCAGCTGCTCTTCGGCGGCGACCGCGATCTGCTGTTCCAGCAGGCGGATCTCGACTAGCGCGGCGTCGACGGCGTCACCGACGGTCGCGTCGTCCGGCAGGTCGAGCACCTGCGCGAGGTACCCGACCCCTTGCGCGACAACGGTGATCTCGCCGTCGTCCGGCAGCTCCTGCTGTGCGAGGAGCCGCAGCAACGTCGACTTGCCGGAGCCGTTCTCCCCCACCAAGCCGATGCGCTGGCCGGGCGAGGCGGACAACGAGACGCCGTCGAGAACGCGGTGTTCGCCGTAGGACTTCACGAGATTTCGGGCATGCAGATAAGACACGTTCGACATAGATCCCCCATCGCCAGAACAGAAAGCGGGAAACGGATGCACGCCGGGCGGTGCCGCGGACGCGTGCGGGCGATGAGGTCAGCAGATCACGAGAACCAGACTCCCATACACTGTACGAGAGCGCAACCCGTTGACTCAGCCGACGGCGGAAACCCTTGCGGTGACCAGATCCGAGAGCACGGTGTTGAGCCCGGTGGCCACAGCACCGGTGAGAATGGCCGCCTCACCCAGCCGCGAGGTCTCCACAGCGGGCGGGTAGACGGACAGGCGACCCAGCGACGCACGCACCGGCTCAGCGAGCAGGTCGCCGTTCAACCCGATGCCGCCACCCAGCACGACCATCGACACGTCGACGACCGACGAGATCCGTGCGGCGTGTTCGGCGATACGCGCCGCCTCCCACGCGACCAGCCGCAACGCGGTGTCGTCGTTCGCCCTGGCCGCGCTCATCACCTCCTCCGTGGTGGCGAATGCGGAGTGCTGCCAGACGTGGGCGAGGAACGCGTCCGCGGCCGGGCTGTCGGACCGGAACCGCTGCCCTTGCGGCACGTGGTCGATCTCGCCGGCGGCCCCGTTCACACCGCGGTGCAGCACGCCGCCGAGCACGAGCCCGGCGCCGACGCCGCTGCCGATCGACAGGAACGCGAAGTCGCGCACCCCGAGCCCGACCCCGCGCCAGCCCTCGCCGACCGCGGCCAGGTTGACGTCGTTCTCGACGATCACCGGCAGGTCGAGCACGACGGAGAGCTCGGCCTTGGCGGCGAACCCCTCCAGCGCGTCCTGGTTGGCGTCGTGCACGATCCCGGTCCGCGGGTCGATCACGCCACCGACACCGATCGTGGCGATCTCGGGCACGCACCCGGCGGCCGCGGCGAGCTCGTCCCGCACCCGTACCACCACGTCCAGCACGTGCGTCGGATCGTTGCTGCTCACCGGCTGGTCGAGCCGGGCGAGCACGGTCCCGTCGAGGTCGGCGATCATGCCGCGCAGGTACCGGCTGCCGAGGTCGAGCGCGAGCACCGCCGCCGCCCGCGCGCACGGTCCGAAGTACACCGCGTCGTACCCCGCCGCGTCCTGCGGCCTGGGCACCTCCTCGACCAGCCCGGCGGCGAGCAACGCGTCGATCGCCCTGTTCGCGGTCGGCTTGGACATGCCCAGGTACCGCGCGAGCTGCGCGCGCGTGACCGGATGTGACTGCCGAATCGCCTGGTAAACGGCTTGCAGGTTGGTCTCCCGCACATGTGCCCCGGTCACCGCTCCCGTCATGCCTGCCAAATTAGTAACGAGGCGTTACCGGTGTCTACATACCGCGCGCATACCGGCTCTCATATCCGGCCGCTGTTGCCTGACGTCGTTCCTCGACGAAGGGAGACCGGCGATGGCCGGCGACAAGCAGTACAGCCGCCGCACGATGGGCAAGCTGGCGGCGGGCGCCGTCGCGGCGGCGGGCCTGGCCTCGTTGCCGGGGCAGGCGTCCGCGGCCCCGCACTACCGGGCGCACGGCCCGCTGCTCACCGACGGCTACCAGACGTGGATCGACGCGATCAACAACCAGGGCGCCAACCTCGCCAAGGTCGTGACGGGCTGGGGCGTGCCAGGCCCCGGACCGTGGGCGAACTACCCCGACCACGTGTGGACCGCCGCCGGTGCGACGAACTTCCTGATCGTCCGCACGGTCACCGGCGACACCGACAACGTGATCGACCCGAACCGGGCGGTCGCCGAGATCCGCGACTCGCGCTTCTTCGAGTACAAGCGAATCCGCTCGGGCGCCGACAAGTGCATCATCGAGCTCGGCAACGAGCCGAACATCCGGGTCGCCGACCCGTGGGTCTACGGCTACAACCTCGGCGTCACGATCGACCGCATCCGGGAGACGTTCCCCGGAGCCAAGATCTGCGGCACCGCGCTGTCGCCGAACAAGGGCACGAACCCGGACACCTGGTACGGCAACCCGAACTTCGTCAACGCCATCAAGAAGTGCGACTTCGTGGGCGTGCACTTCTACAGCAACCCCGACGACGGCAGCTTCACCCGCCAGGGCGACTGGAACGAGCTGACCTACGCCGAGACGCTCTCCAGGTGTGCCCAGAAGTGGCCGGGCAAGCCGGTGATCGCGACCGAGTACTCGATCAGGACCACCCGGCTCACCCCGTACCAGAAGGGCTACAAGTACGGGAACCTCATCCACTTCGACGACTCGGTGGCCACCAGCCTCTGGGGTGCCTGCTACTACCACGTGCAGACCAACCCCGGCGGCATCGACTTCCACGAGAACGTCGGCTCGGAGGGTGCCCGCGGCTACCGCAAACGCCTCAGCGAGGGCGGCCTCTGAGGTAGACTGAAGGCCGATCTACCTGGGGGTTCAGGTTGCTTCGGCACATCAGGACGGTCGACGACGTCCTAGTTCTGCTCGACGGTCTCTTCGCACCGGAGGCCGACCGCTGGACCGAGCGGGGCGGCGACTGGTGGGACCGCTTCTACGCCGACCGCGGCCGCGAGGTGCCGTTCTTCGTGGCCAAACCGGACGAGAACCTGGCCGGGTACCTCGACCGCGGTCTGCTGCAACCGGGCCGGGCGCTCGACGTCGGCTGCGGACCGGGGCGCAACGCGATCTTCTTGGCGCGCAACGGGTTCCGGGTCGACGCCGTGGACCTCTCGGCGACTGCGATCACGTGGGCTCGCGAACGCGCGGAGGGCGTTGATGTCCGGTTCCGGCACGGCGACGCGTTCGCCACCGAGGGCGCGTACGACCTGATCTACGACTCCGGCTGCTTCCACCACCTGCCGCCGCACCGCCGGATCAGCTACCTCGCGCTGCTGGACCGGGCCCTCAAGCCCGGCGGTCACTTCGCACTGACCTGCTTCACCGCCGAGGAGGGCAGCGCCGCACCGGACACCGACCTCTACCGACAGGGTGGCCTGGCCGGCGGCGTCGGCTACCACCCCGATGAGCTGCGGTGGATCTTCCAGGACCTCACCGAGGTGGAGCTCCGCCGGATGAACGAGGAGCCGGCGGACTCTCCCGCGTTCGGGAAGTCCTTCTTGTGGACCGCGTTGTTCCGCAAGGCATGACACACGTGTCCGGCAGGCGGAAACACCCCAGGTCGCCACCTGCGAAAGTAGGGTGTTTCCCCTGCTCCAGTAGGTGATCGCAGGCACAAAACCGGCAGTATCGTCAGGCCCGTGAGGCGGGCAGGAGATCTGGCGCTGGTGCTGCTCGTCGCAGCACTGGGTATCTGGCGTGAGCTCGTGCCGCCCGCGGCATCCCGGCAGGCCGTGGGGTTCGCCGTGGCGATTCACCTGCTGTCGGCGGCCGCGCTGTGGTGGCGGCGCACGCATCCCGTGACATCGGGCCTGGTAATCGCTTTCCTCGCCCTGCTGACCCCCACCTTCGCGTCGGTGGTCTCCGCGTACTCGGTCACGGCGTACGCGGTCAGGCACCGCTGGGTGGCCGCCCTGTTGCCGGTCACGTGGCTGATCGGCGCCGGCGTGTGGGCGATGCCGCGCCTAGCCGGCCCCGCCGTGATCGTGATCGCCGGGCTGGCCGGCCTCTACCTCGGCGCGCGGCGCAGGCACGGACAGGCACTCGTCGAACGCGAGCACGAACTGCAGGCCGAACAGACCCGCGCCGACGAACGCACCAGGCTCGCCGCCGAGATGCACGACGTCGTCACGCACCGCCTGAACCTCATGGTGCTGCACGCCGGAGCGTTGAAGGTCGCGGCCAAGGACGACGAGGTGCGCAAGGCCGCCGAGGAACTGCGCACCGCGGGCTGCCAGGCGCTGGAGGAGCTGCGCGACCTGGTCGGCGTCCTGCGCTCCGGCCGCACCGCCCGCATCCCGGACGTCCTGCCCGACCGCCTCGCCAACCTGGTGGCCGACTCCGCCGCCACGGGCCTGGAAGTCACCCTCACCGAACACGGCGACGCCGACATCATCTCCCCCGCCGTCCGCCGCACGATGTACCGCGTGGTCCAGGAATCCCTGACGAACGTGCACAAACACGCCCCCGGCGCCCACACCGAGATCACCATCCACTGTGGACCGAGCAGCGTGCGCGCGGTCATCCGCAACACCGCCCCGTCGTCCGCACCGGACAGCGCACTGTCCGGCTCCGGCTCCGGTCTGCTGGGCTTGCGCGGCCGCGTGGAGATGGTCGGCGGCACCCTCACGGCCGGGCCCACCGACGACGGCGGCTTCGAGGTCGACGCCGTCCTGCCGTCGTTCGTGCCGACCTAGTGCCGTGACCGGCAGCCTTTGCCCCGTATTTCGGCGGTCAGACGGGTGCATCGCGGTGCCGGCCCCGCGTCCTCATCCTGGTTGGCTGTGGGCGTGGGGCCGGTGCCGTGAGGCGCCCTGCTGGGCGCCGGAAGACGCGGCGAAGGTTGCCGGTCACGGCACTAGCTCTCGTCCGACGCGCGCACGGCCCGGCACGCCAGGTGCACCGCGAGTCGCTCATCCGGGTTCAGCAAGCTGACCCCGAGCAGCTGCTCCGCCCGGTTGATCCGCTGCGCCACCGTGTTCCGGTGCACCTTCAACCGCACCGCCGCCGAAGACGTCACGGACTCCTCGTCGAGGTAGATGGCCAGGGTGCGCAGCAGCTGCCCGTCCTCCACCCCCGCCAGCGGCTCCAGCAACCGGGTCGCCTGCTCCACCAGTGCCGGCGTCTCCGCGGCCATCGACAGCAACCGGCGCACGCCCAGCTCGTCGATGTGCACGACCTTCGCCGGCCCGGTCATCCCCGCGGCCTCCCGCGCCTCGGCCAGCGTGCGGCCGACACCGGAGGAACCGGGATGCGGACGGCCCACGCCCGCGACGAGGTTGCAGGAGCCCAGCGCGTGCATCAGCTTCTTGGTCAGCTCGCGGTGCTGCGACTGCGGCGGCTCGGAGTCGTTGGTCAGCCAGAACGACCAGCCCTCCGCGCCCTCGACCAGCTGGCCGTGCAGGCCGCGCCGGGAGAGTTCGACGCGCAGGCGTTCGGTGTGGCCGGCGTCGAAGCACGTCGGCGACGGCGGGGTCGGCATCGCGTAGACGCCGGTGTGCCAGCCGTCGAGGCGCCAGCCGGCGAGCACGGCCTGTTGCACGAGCTGCGGCGGCACGTCGTCGCCCGCGGCCAGCAGCTCGGCCAGCAACGAACCGCGCGAGCGGGCGCGGCGTTCGGTTTCGAGGCGTTCGGCGGCGACCCAGTTGCCCAGCGCCCAGGACGCGATCTGGCTGACCTGCTGCACTGTCTCGGCCCACCGCTTGTTGCGGCCGCGCGCGTGCGAGACCAGCCACAGGTGCACGTGGCCGGTCCGGTCGGTCTCCACCGGGACGGCCACGGCGAAGCCGCCGTCGGTCATTTCGACGGTGGTGGCGACCGAGCCGACCAGCAGGTCCGGCGGCAGGCCGGGCGGCGAGACGCCCTCGATCGCGGTGCCTTCCGCGCTGATCACCGCGCACGTCACGTGCAGCTCGCCGGACAGGATCGTGATGACCGAGCGCGGATCGGGACGGCTGCGGCCCAGCCGGGCGGTGACGGCGTTCAACAGCCGCGCTGCCGCGACCTCGGGGCGGCGCACGGCCGTGCGCAACGAGTCGGCGACGAGCAGCGGGTCGTCGGCTTTGATCTGCAGCAGCGGCACGCCGAGCCTGTTGGCGAACGAAATCGTTGCGGTGGAGGGAGGTTGGTAGGTGCCGGTCGACGACCGCACCAGCACGACGGCCCGCACATCCGCGCTGTAGGCCCGCCGCAGCGCCACTTCGACGAGGTACGGCTGGTGCCCGGTCAGGATCACCAGGTCGCCCGCCGAGCACGCCTCGACCGCGGTCATGTCCGCCGCCAGCCGCACGTCGCCGACCTCCGTGTCGACGCCGCGTTCGCCCGCCAGCAGGCAGGCGTCGCCGAGCACACCGATCTCCAGCAGATCGCGCACGGTCAGCGAGTCGGCGTCGTCGATCACGTGACGTCCCGGAACGGCACGTAGTCGAGGTCGTAGCCGAACGCCCGCGGATCGACGCGGCCGAGCATCTCCTGACGCACCCACTGCGCCGGTGATGGGAGCGCTACCACGTCCACGACGGCACCGAACGTCAAGCGCTCGGTCGAGACCGGTTTGCCGGATTCCGCGTCCAGGCAGCACAGCAGATCGGGCGTCGTCACGAGCGGTTCGCCGTCCGCGAGCGCGACGAGGTACTCACCCTGCATCTCCAGGCGCACGTACGCATCGTCGGTGTCGAGACGGCGCAGCGCCACCGTTCCACGAGGAAAGTCCCCGACGGACTCACGCCACAGTTCGACGACTTTTCCCCGTGCCACCAGGAAACCGCCGGACGACTTCGCGCGTTCGTCTACTGAAATCGTTTGCTGCGACCAGATCTCGCCGAGCTCCAGAGCCCGTGCCAGCGAGCCCGTTATGCCTGCTTTGAGCGCGTCCGCGAGTTTCAACGGCTTCGCGACCATCATCGCCCAGCCGCCGAAGTCGACCATCACCGTGCGGGCGAGCTTCTCGATCCCGGTCGCGTCGAGGACCGCTCGGTTTCCACTGGGTTCGGTGATGGCCAACGGGGTCGTGGGCAACCCGGCCGCGTCGTAGGTCGTCTGGTCGATCCGTGGGAACGCTCTCCCCATCCCGTCGACATCGACGTACGGCAGCCCCAGCCGAGCCGCGAGGATCAGCGGCAGCAGGCCGTTGCACCCGCCGACCTCCCACCCGATGACGGCCGTGGCGGTCGTGGAGTCGTGCGCCTGCAACGCTTTCAGGGCTTCCTCGGCTTCGAGTCCCGACGGCAGCTTCTCGATCATCACGCTCGGCGCGCCGATCAGACCCAGCCGCGCGCCGTACCCGTCCGGGTCGGCCTCCTCGGGTGAAAGAACCGTGACAGGACCGCTTTGCCGCATCTCGTGCCGCAGCATGGCGGCGAACGCGTGGGTCTCGTGCTCACCGCCCCCGCCACCGCTGCCGAGCATGACCACGCCCAGGGCGAGCTGGTCCACCTCGTCGGGCTGGAGCAGGTGCATGCGCGAGACAGTAGTGGTTCCGGTCGCTCTGACGGCCGAAACCGCTCACGACCCGAGTGGCGCGTATTCGTGCGAGTAGCCGAAGGCCGACGGACCGACCAGGGCAAGCCCCTCCGGCGTTCGCCAGCGCGGGTGGCACGGCGCGCCGACGACCGCGACGCGCTGACCGTACCGCAGCCGTTCCGCGGGGATGGGCTCACCTTCGGCGTCGAGCACGCAGATCAGGTCCGGCACCGAGGCGACGACCTCACCGTCGCGCGACGCGACCAGGTGCTCGTTCTGGAACGCGAGCCGGCAGTTCGCACCGTCGTACGCGGCCATGCCTTCGAGCCACGCCTCACCCTTCGCGAACCCGGGATCGGTGGCGCGCATGACGTCGATGACCTTGCCGGTGAACAACACCTGCCCGCCGAGGAACGACGCGATGGCCTCACACGGGTCCACGCGAGCCTTCCTCGCTTCCTCCACCAACTTGCCCAGCCGCGACGCCAGCGTGAGCGTGCCGGGGATGGTGATGTCGCGGGCCTGCTTGCCGGACATGGGAAAGCTGCTCATCAACGCGGTGCAGCCCATGCCGATCGTGGCCGAGCGCGCGAGCCGTTCCGCCCAGTGGTTGTCGCGGACGTCGAGGACGATCGAGTTGCCCTTCTCGTCCGCGATCGCGAGCGGCTTCGCGAGCACACCGTCCAACGTGCACACCACCATCTGCACCATCGGGAACGCGCGGCCCATGCAGTCCGCGTCGAGCACCGGCAGACCGAGCGACGCGGCGACCGGGAACGGCGCGAGCGAGTTCATCCCGCCGACCTCGATCGGCAGCACGTGCGTGATCGGGCGGCCGATTTCCCGTTGCAGAGTCAGGAAAGCCGTCACCGCCTCCTCGCCGGCCGGCAGCTTCTCGATCATCACGGTCGGTGCGCCGATCATGCCGATGCCGGCCACGAGCGCGTCGTCCGGCACCTCGTGGAGTTCCGCGACGAGCACCGGGCCGTACTCCAGCACGGCCTGTTCCGCGACGAGTCTGCCGATGTACGGGTCGCCTCCCCCGCCGGTGCCCAGAATCGCCGCGCCGCGCGCGATGTGCCTCAGTTCGCCGGCCCCGATCTCACGCACGGGCCCTCCTCGGAACGTCCTCCAGCACGAGATCGCCCACCGCTCTCGCGCGCACCCGGCTCGCGTTGCCCGGCAGGTACGCCAGCGGGATCTCCTCGACCTCGACGATCCGCACGCTGTCCGCCTTGGCGCCCGCGGCCACCGCCTTGTCCACGGCCTCCTGGCGCGCGGCGTCGAGCACCTCGTCGCGCCGCGCCGGGTCCATCGTGAAGACCCGGTCGACCTCGCCGCCGACCTGCGCGATCGCGGCGCCGATGGCGTTGGCGAAGGCGTGGTGCCGCGGCCTGATCATGTCGCTGACGCCCTCGATCTTGTCCGGCACCAGCACGCTGCCGCCGCCGACGAGGACGACGGGAAGTGGCGCCGGGCTGGTGCGCATGCGGTCGACCAGCGTGGCGATCCGGTCGCAGACGTGGTCGAGCACCGAACCGACCAGCGCGGGGTCGAGGTGGCTCACGAGCTTCCGGTCACCGATGTCCGCGAGACCCGCGGCGACCGCGACGTCCGTGGCGGTCAGCGTGTCGCCGCCGAACACCAAAGCCTGCTGGGACAACCGGAATCCGACGCTGTCCGGGCCGACCTCGACGCCACCCGGCTGCTCGCGCACGACACTGCCGCCACCCAGGCCGACGGACAGCACGTCGGGCATCCGGAAGTTCGTGCGCACCCCGCTGATCAACACCTCGGACGACGCCTCGCGCGGGAAACCGTTGTGCAGCATGCCGACGTCCGTCGTGGTGCCGCCGACGTCGATCACCGCGCACTCGTCCAGTCCGGACAGGAACGCCCCGCCGCGCATGGAGTTCGTGGGTCCGGAGGAGAACGTGGCGACCGGGTAGCAGCGCGCGTACTCCAGGTCCATCAACGTGCCGTCGTTCTGGCTGAGGTACAGCGGCGCCTCGATGCCCTGTGCCGTCAGCGATTCGGTGAGCCCGTCGGCGATCTGCTCGGCGAGCTCGCGCAACGCGGCGTTGATGATCGTCGCGTTCTCCCGCTCCAGCAGCCCGAGCCGCCCGATCTCGTGGGAGTAGCTGACCAGCAGGTCCGGTACCTCGGCGGTCAGGATCTCGGCCGCCTGACGTTCGAAGTCGCCGTTGACCAACGAGAACACCGACGAGATGGCGACCGACCGCACACCCTTGGCGGCGATGTCGGTGGCCACGCCGCGCAGCTCGTCCTCGTTGAGCGGCGAGATGACCCGCCCGTCGTACTCGTGCCCGCCGTGGCAGAGGTACGAGTGCCCGCCGATGACCTGACGCAGCCGTTGCGGCCAGTCGACGAACGGCGGAAGTGCTTTGGTGGCGGGAAGTCCGAGCCGCACCGCAGCCGTCTGCGCGAGCCCTCTGCCCTCGACGATGGCGTTGACGAAGTGCGTGGTGCCGATCATGACCGCTCTGATCGCGGCCGGTTCGAACGCCCTGGCGGCTTGCAGGCCGCCGACCGCTTCGACGATCCCGGTCGTCACGTCGACCGTTGTCGTCGTCTTGCACTCGGCGAGGACACGCCGTCCCTCAACGAGAACGGCATCGGTGTTCGTGCCGCCGACGTCGATACCGATGTGCATCTACCGAACCACCCCTCAGGCGGCGGACGCTTCCCCGACCACCTTACGGTTGGTGGCCCTCCGCGTCCTCATGCGAAGGAGGTCCAATCTCCCAGCTGAGACGTAGAGGACGAAGGCGAGCACGAGCGAGTTCACACTGGATTGCCCGAAAGGCAGCAGCTCACCGAGCCAGGCCGAGGCCGGCCAGATGACCACCGTGGCGGGCACCCAGCTCGGAGCTGATCTCGGTACGCGCGGTCTCGTGGAGATGATCTCGTTTCGCCACCGGCGCACGACGTAGTACTCCGCGATCATGATCCCGGTGACGGGCGGGAACACCACGCCCAGCAGCACCAGGAAGTGGCTGAACTGGTTCACGATGCCCGCGGCGGCGAGAAAACTGCCCGCGCACCCCACCATCACGGTCACCTGCGCCCGGCTGATCCGCACCGCGAACACCGCGTCGAAGAAGTTCACCAGGCCCAGCGAGGCCGAGTAGAGGTTCCAGTCGTTGATCTTCAGCACCGCCGTCACGACGATCAGTGCGCCGATCCAGCCACCGGATGAGCTGATGACCCCCATGACGTCGGTGGTGCGCAGCCCGTGCGCGAGCATGACGCCGGCCAGACTGATGATCCACTCCCCGGCTGTGATGCCGAGGATCGTCTGCTTGACGACGTCCCACTCGGAACGGTTGAAGCGCGTCATGTCCGGCGCGATGGCCGCACCGACGATGAAACTGCCCGTGACCAGCGTGACCGCGGTCATCATGCCGATCGGCGGCCCCGGCGCCGGACTGCTGAGCACAGCGGGGATGTCGTTGACGTTCGCCAGCACGAGCCACCCGAGCAGCAGCAGAAACGCAGGCACGGCCACATACGCCGTCCACGCCATCCACCGCACGCCGTAAGCCGCGATGACCGTGACCACGATGCCGAAGATCAACGACCACACCGGCGCCGGCAGCACCCCCGCGACGTCCGCGAGCGTCACGCCCGCAAGCCCCGTCTGCACCCCGAACCACCCGGTCGAGGACAACGCGATGATCAACCCGAGCATCGCCGACCCCGCGTGCCCGAACCCGGTCCAGCGCGTGAGCATGGCGGTCGACAGCCCCTCACGCTGCCCGATCACCCCGACCGTCACCGCGATGGCGTTGAGCAGGAGGGCTCCGAGCGTGAGCGCCAGGAAGGCGTCCCAGAACGTCATGCCGAACCCGAGTGTCGCGCCCAGCAACAACTGGCTCAGCGCGGTCGTCTGCCCGAAGCGCTGGGTCGCGACTGACAACCACGGGTGCCGCGCCTGGTCAGGGACACGGCTGAGGGCCTGATCATCACGCCCGAGAAGAGCGGCCACAGATCGTCCCTCCGCCCTGTGATCGACAACCCGGACAGTAATGGCCGAGTCACGATCGAGCTACAGACAATCTGCACAGTCGGGCGAATCAACACGTTGCGATTCGCACAGGCCGCTTCAATTCATCGCCAGTTTGATCCTCCGCCGCGCCACCAACCGCGTGTGGTGCACGTCCAAGCTCGCCCCAAGCCCAGGCCGCCGCTCAAACCGGTCGTAGCTGCGGCTGAGCAGCCAGTGCGCCGCCTCAGCGGTGATCGACTCCAACCGCATCTGGTTGCGCAACCGTTCCAGCGCTTCTTCAACCCGCCGAGTCAGGAACGCGTGCCGCGTGAGGCTCCCACTGATTTCATCGATCATGAAAACCATCGCGTGCGGCTCGTCGTCATACGCATAACTGCACAGCAGTGCCAGATATCCCGCGTCGATGGACCGATCCCCGATCCAACACTCCCCGAACTTCAAGCCTTTGAGATCCCACGGCGGCGCGTCCTGCTCCTTGGCCGCCTCCCCCGCCCACACCCCAGGCCGCCCCGGCAACAGATGCGCGAGCGCCGTCAACAACGCGGCACTACGCCGACTAGGCACCTCCTGCAGGTGCCGGACAACGACCTCCCACAACTCCTCGTTGCCGGCGAACGGCCCCACGAACGCACTGACCTGCAACTCGACCTCGAGCGGGTCCGTCAACTGCGGCAACGGGCGCCCGGCGTCCACCACCGCCTGCTGCATCGGGGTCAGCCTCGTCCGCACGCGCGGGAGGTTAGCCCGATCGGCGCAACACAAACCCTTCCTTGATCCACGCCACCACGCGGATCACCCCATCGTGATCACCACCCGTTACAGGACGCTCCGCAAGCGTTCGAGGACGTGCACGGCGCGGTCGCCGGGAACCAGGCGCGGTTCCGCGATCGAGAACGGCGCTTCAGCACGGACAGATCCCAGCACGTCGGCATAGCGCTTGTCCGTCGTGAGGAAGAGGTCGCAGTCGACGAGATAGGCGCTGTGCTGTTCATCTGCCGGGTTGCCGAGGCCATCGATCTTCTTGGTGAGCTGAAGGGTGCTGACGGCCCAGCGCACCCACTGCCTCGGCAAGGCGTTCAGTTGCACGTCGTCGAGCCAGAACCTGGTGAAGTCGGCGCGATCCGAACGCAAAGCAGCCAGGTCCACATAGGCTCCGACCCAGTCGGCATAGGTCGTGTCCTCTCCGCTGAGTGACGCACGGCCCTTGACCTCCACCAACTCGCGCCAGAACACATCCCGGGAATGCAGACGCCACGGCTCCACCGGTCCGCCGTCCCAGCCGGCCAGATAGCTCTCCGGGGCCTCAGGGGTCGCTGCAGCGGTCAACCCGGTCAGCTTGCCGAACTTGAAGTTCTCCTCCAGGTACGACTTCTTGTTCGCTTTCTGCACGGCAACGATGTGGGCGTGCTTCGGCATCTGTTTCATCGTGTGGTCGTGGAAGGATTGCGAACTCTCAGCCGCCGCTCGCCAGATCTTCTTCATCCAGAACGTGTTGTGCGTTGCCACCATTGCGGTGTCCGGCATCCGGCGCAGCCAGCCCGGCCGGGCTCGGCGAACCTCCGCAACCACCTCGGCCGACTCCGCCTCGGCTTCAGTCCGCAGCCGCCGCCACGGTCCCTTCGCCAACGCGTGAACGATGCGTTGACGCGCCTCTGCTTTGGGGTTCCGAAAGACCTCGACGAGGGTGCTGGGAGCCACCACGACCTCAAGGGAGTGCGACCTCGCCAGTTCAGCGAATCCACCAGCCGCGCCGTCGTCACCGATCGACGACCACAGGTTGGTGTCCAACAGCACTCGCACGTTCCCCACCCCTCGGCCCTCGCGAAAAGTTTGGCCACAAAAATACCGGCTTCGGTACCGGGAACTCGTTACGAAGATCGGCCGCTCGCCGTGTCACCCGAAAGAGCTACATCGACCCGCTACGGTGGGCCACGTGACGAAGTCTCACAGGGTGCCCGCGGACCTGTTCCGCTTCACCACGGCCGAGCGCGCGGAGCTGCACACTGCGGTTTTGCGTGCCTTCGGCGTGGCGAACGAGCACATGGAGACGTCGTTGACCCTCGACGACCTGCAGCTGCGGCTCAGGGACGTCGGTTGGTCCGAGCAGGTGACGGACGACGAGCTGACCGCGTCCGCTAACGCGCTCCGGCAGTGGGGCCTGGTCGAGTGCACGCAGCACCGGTACGGGCTGACGAAACACGGCGAGGCCGCGTACGCCGGCATCCAGCACGCGCTGCACACCCTGACCAGCAGCGGTGCGCTGCAGACCGCGGTGCTCGACGCCATCGCGGATCGCCTCGCCGAGCTGAGCGCGCCGACAGAGCGGGTGTTCGCGGCGCTGATGGAGCTCGAAGGTCACCTGCAAACGCTCCAGACGAACACCGCGCAGTTCAACGCGGACCTGCAGCGGCTCCTCAAACAAGAGCACGACCTCGCCACGTTCCAGGACGTCAAGCGCACGACGATCACGTACCTGCGTGACTTCATCGCGGACCTGGACGCGCGCAAGCATCAGATCCGCGAAGCCGTCGGCAAGGTCCCGGCCACCGTTCACGAGCAGGCCAAAGAACGCGCCGGCCTCTACCAGGACGACGACTGGCTGCGGCAGCGAGCCGAGAGGTGGCAGAACCTCAAGGCGTGGTTCCACGACACGCCGTCGAAGGCCGACGAGCTGCAGGACGTGGCCAGGAAAGCGATCGTCCAACTCCTCCGAGTCCTCGACCGCATCAGCGAGCAACGCCGCAGACCCACCAACACCGCGGCGGACTTCAAGGCGCTGGCGCACTGGTTCGCGAAGACGAGCACCGAGGACGAGGCGCACGAGCTGTTCAACGCCGCGTTCGGCCTCCACCCCGCGCGGCACGCCCACCTCGCGCACGCCGACGGTGAGCTGATCCCGAGCGGCGAGCCGTGGCACAACACGCCGCCGGTCCGACTGTCGCCGCAACTGCGCAAAACCGGCAAGCAGGAGCACATCGGCAGCACCGGCAAGATCCGCAACGTCGACGAGGTGCGGCGGAACCGGCGTGAACAAGCGGAAAGAGAGCGCGAAGAGCTCGAACACGCGTGGGGGCAGATCCAGACCGACGGCCCGGTGCGGATCTCGACGCTGAAAGAACTCGACCACGACACGTTCCACCGGCTGATCGACCTGGTCGGCAGGGCGCTCGGCAGCGATCCGGACAGCACCGGCACGCGCACGGCCGGCACCAGTGACGGGCGCATGCAGATCAACCTGCGCAACGCCCGCGGCTGGGCCACCATCACCACCCAGAAGGGCACGCTGAGCGGGCCCGACTACGTGATCGACGTGCAGAACCGATGAGCCGTACGGGAAACCAGCTCGCACGGCTGGAGAGCGAGGAGGTCGCGCGTGGCGTGCGGTTGCTGCTCGCACGGCCGTTGCTCGCCGCTAAGCACGACCCGGACGGGTTCGACCTCATCCGACGTCGGCGCGAACCGATCGTGAAGTGGTTCGACTACTACTGCGGCTGGCGGGTGCACGTCGAGCCGCGCGCCGGGTACGCGCGCCTCGTCAAGACGACGCAGCAGCCCGACCGCACGCGGCCCGCGCCGGAGTTCGACCGGCGGCGCTACACGTTGCTGTGCCTTGCGTGCGCGGAACTTCTAGCCGCCCCAACGACAACTGCCGAAGCGTTGGCCGACCGCGTCCAGCGAACGGCCGCAACAGAAAACCTTCCGCCGTTCGATCCGAGCCGCCGCAGCGACCGGAACGCGTTCGCGGACGTGTTGCGCTACTTGGAACAACAGGGCGCGATCGAGCACGACGAGGACATCCGCGCCGACCCGGTGATCATCACCCGCCTGCTGGCCGCACCCGTCTCACCATCCACAGTGGACAGCATCGAGGACCTCACGCGGGAGACGCGGTACGAGAACGCGCACCGCAGCCTGTGGCAGCGGCACTCCACGATGCGTCGGCTGATCGACGATCCCGTGGTGTACAAGGAAGATCTCACCGCGGGCCAGCTCGCGTTCCTCAGCTCACCCACCGGGCGCAAGATCGTGCAGACCGGCATCGGGCTGGCCGGCTGCACGTTGGAGGAGCGCGCGGAGGGGTACCTCGTGGTCGACGCCGATGCGATCGCCACGGACACAAGGTTTCCGGACGACGACAGCCACGCGAAGGTCGCCGCGTTGTTGTTGCTCGACCGGTTGGCAGAGGGTCCTGCACGGCATGAGGACCTGGTCGAAGAAGCACGCGAGTTGCTCACGAAGTTCCGGAACTGGGCCAAGGCCTACCAGTCGGACGGTGGCGCGGGCAGGCTCGCGGCGGACGGGATCGCGCTCCTGCAAGCGTTCGGGCTCGCGCGCACGGAGAACGGCACCGTTCGCAGGCTGCCCGCGGCAGCCAGGTACGCGGTGGAGGAGCTGCATGACTGACCGGTGGCAACCCAGCCGCGCCGGCATCATCAACGTCTGGCGCTACTACGACGAGATCTTCACGTTCCACCAGGGAAGACTGCTGCTCAGAGGCCCCAACGGCACGGGCAAGTCCAAGGCGCTCGAACTGCTGCTGCCGTACCTCTTCGACGCGAACCTGCGCCCGCACCGCCTGTCGACGTTCGGCAGCGCGGACCGCACCATGCACTGGAACCTCATGGGCGAGGGCAACCAGGGCAGCACCCGCGTCGGGTACGTGTGGCTGGAGTTCCAGCAGGGCGACGACTGGTTCACGTGCGGCGCCCGGTTGCAGGCGACCACGAACACGTCCAACGTCTCCGCGACGTACTTCACGACGTCGTTGCGCGTCGGCGATCTCGCGCTGGTGAACGAGGCCGGCCGGCCGTTGACCAAGACCGATCTGGTCGAGGCGATCGGCGAACACGGCGTTGTGCACGCCTCACCGACCGATTACCGGCACACGGTCAGGACGACGTTGTTCCCCGGCGTGACCGAGCAACGGTACGACTCGCTGATCACCGCACTATTGCAGCTCCGCACGCCGAAGCTGTCCGAGCGGCTCGACCCGAGCGTGCTGTCGTCGTTGCTGTCCAAGGCACTTCCGCCGCTGGACCAGTCCGATCTCACCGAGATCGCCGAGGGTTTCGAACGGCTCGACCGTCAACGCGAAGAGCTGCGGCGGCTCGACGAAGAGATCACCACCGCCGAACGTCTGGCAGATGTCCAACGCACGTACGCACAACGCGTGTTGGGTGCGGCTGCTCATGTGCTCCAGTCTTCTTCTGAGCAACTCGAAGACCTGACGCGTGCCGCACGGATGAGCGAACGCCGCTACCAGCGCCAGGTCACGTTGACCGACGAGGCGTACGAGCAGCTGCTGGCCCTGGGACGGGAGGCGAGCGCGGTCGACGCCGAGATCTCCGGCATCTCCGACCTGCCCGCCTACCAGGAGGGCAAGCAGCTCGACCTGTTGCGGCAACAGCTTTCCGCCGCCCAGCTCCGTGCGTCGGAGGCCGCCGCGCATGCCGCGAAACTCCGCGCACGAGCCGTTGCGGACGATGAACACGCAACGCACGCCAAGGCCGATGCCGCCGCACGTGCAGACGCGGTCCGACGCTCGGCCGAAGAAGCCCGGGAAGCCGCTGACCTCGCAGGCATGCCGTCCGTGTTCGAGGAGATCGACGCTGGCACGGACGCGCGCGCCGGCCGTGAGTTGCTCTCCGCCGCCGTGGACTCACGCACACAAGAGATCAGCTCGATCATGCGCGCCGTTGCCGTGCACGAGAGGGCGGTCGACGCACGGGACGCCGCGCGCCAACGGCTGGAGGAGACCCGCGAGGAGCTCGAACTCGCCACCGACGCGGAAGTGTCGGCACAGCAAGCGTTCGAGCAAGCATTTGCGAAGTTCGGCGCGGACTTCGAAACGTGGGCTCACGGGTGTACTGAGCTGGTCGTTTCCGAGCCAGGCGCGGTCGTGGAAGCCGCCGCGCTGGCACGCGAGGAGTTCAGCGGCATCGAGGCCCGACTGCACGAGACCCGTGCGTCGCTGAACGGCCAGCTCGCGCAGTACAACTCCATCCGCGAGAAGCTCGCCAATCAGGTCGACGTACCACCACCCGCGCCGTACACCCGTGATGCCGCCTACCGCTCCGCTGCTGTAGGCGCACCGCTCTGGCGGTTGGTCGATTTCCGCCCCGGCACGCCTCCAGCCGTGTGCGCCGCGGTCGAGGCAGCCATGGAAGCATCCGGCCTCCTGGACGCCTGGCTCACGCCGGGCAACTCGTTCGGCCTCTCAGACCAGGACCGCTTCGCCGAACCGCTGCTCGCCACCCCCGCGCCCGGTCGCACGCTCCTCGAAGTGCTCGTCACCGACGACGACCGCTGCCACCGCTTCCTCGAAGGCGTCGCGTTCGGCGAAACGGCGACCGGCCACACCGCCGCGATCGGCGCCGACGGCACGTGGCGGCTGGCCAACGCCCACGGCAGCTGGAACAAGCCCGCACCCACCTACATCGGCGCCGACTCCCGCAAACGCGCGCGGGCGGGCCGGATCGCCGAGCTCACCGGCCTGATCGAACAGCTCGCCACCGACCTGGCCGGCGTGGACGCCGCGTTGTCGCAGATCGCGGTGCGCCGCGCGACTCTGGCCGGTGAGCTGGCCCGGCAACCCTCGACCGAACCCGTCGAGATCGCCGAGGAACACCGCACCAAGGCTCAGTTGCGTTGCGCGGCAAGGAAAGACGCCGTCGCCTCCGCAACCCGTCAGGTGGCCGAGGCCGAAGCGGCGGTCGCGGACGCGCTCCGCCTGGTCAACGGCGACATCCCCACGAACGCGGAAGCCGTTGCCGCGTTCCGCACCGCCGGCCACCGCTGGCTGGACGACCGCCACGACGCCTTTGCGGCAGAAGCGCTTTCGCATGACGCGCTGAACCGGACGTTGTCGAGCGGATCACTCGCCGACGAGGCCGAGGAGACCGCTGCGGCACGCCAGCAGGAGGCCGCCGACCTCGCCATCAAGCTGGAGACCGTCGAACGCGCCGCGGGTTCCGAGTTCCAGGCGCTCGACCAGCAGCTCATCACGTTGCGCGCCAAGGCACTCGAACTGGCCGAGCAACGCGAGACGTTGCAGGACAAGCAAACCTCCCTGGCCCGCATGTTGGGCACGTTGGAGGAGAAGCGCAAGGTGGACGCCTCCCGCGTCGCGGAAGCCACCGTCGCCAAGGAACTCGCCGAAACCAGGCACCGCCACCTCACCGGCGGCCACCTCCCCGCTGACGCCGGCGACCTGCCGGAGGGTGCCGTCGACCCGAGGCTGATCCGCGACGCCGAATCCCGCCTCGGCCTGGCCGTGCACGATGCCCAACAACAACTAGCCGGCCGAATCGACCTCTCTCTCGACCCCGACGACGACGTCACAGTTCTGAGCGCAACCCTCGACGGCACACGCATGGGCGCCACCGCACTGCTGTCCGCGTTGACGGCCGAACGCGACCGCATGCGCACACACATCACCGACGGCGAACGCGACCTCTTCGACCAAACCCTCACCGGCGACACCCGAAGGCACATCGCCCAACGCATCCAGGGCGCCGCCGAACTCGTCGACACGATGAACCAACGCCTGGAACGCGTCCAAACCGCCTCCGGTATCCGCGTGCAGCTCGACTGGCAGGTGGACCCCCAACTGCCACCAGGCACCCGAGAAGCCCGCGACCTGCTGCTGCGCTCGGACCTCGACGACTCCGAACGCGCGCTGCTGCACCAGTTCTTCCGCGAGCGCGTAGAAGAAGCACGCGCGCACGACACCGCATCAGGCTGGGAACAACAACTCGCCCAGGTGCTGGACTACACGACGTGGCACCAGTTCGTGGTGAAGGTCGACCGCGGCGACGGTTGGGTCCCGGTGACCAAACGCGTCCACGGCGCCCTCTCCGGCGGTGAGAAGGCCATCGTGCTGCACCTACCGCTGTTCGCCGCGGCCGCAGCCCACTACCAGGCCACACCCACCGCACCCCGCCTGATCCTGCTGGACGAGGTGTTCGTCGGCGTCGACGCCACCAACCGCGGCCAACTGCTGGAGCTGCTGGTCAACTTCGACCTGGACCTCGTGCTCACGTCGGACCACGAGTGGTGCGACTACCGGGAGCTGACCGGCATCGCGATCCACCAGCTCACCACGGGCACGGACGGAGACGACGCCGTCACGACAGTCCGCTTCACATGGGACGGTCACAGCCTCACGGCTGATGACTGAACAACGCCAGTAGTTCCCGCTGCTCGTCAGTGAGCGGGAACGCCGGGTTGTGCCGCGGATAGATCTCCGCGGCGTCCCACAGGTGAGCGCGCACGCTGGACGCAACACCGATCCGGAGGCCACGCGCCAGTAGCTCGGCCACGACCTTCCCCGCGTCGAAGAGGTAGACGGCGTCGATCACCATCGGCCGCACGTCCGCGGCCACCTCGGGACCGGTCAGCACGAGGTACCGGTCGGGCCCGTCCTCGCGCAGGTCCAGCAGGTTGTCGCGCTGCAGGTACCACCTGATGTTGACGGTCCGCCCGTCCGCGAACCGCCCGTCGACGCTCTTGGCCCCGTGCCGCTCCAGCGCGATGCCGAAGACCTGGGCCGCGATCCAGTCACCGAGGTGCCCCAGTTGCGGCGGCCGCCGGATGCACGCCGCCAGCGCGGCGTCGACGCGGTTGCGGTCCTTGATCAACTCGGCCACCCGCCTCACGTCGTTCACGCACGTCCTCCGGTGAGCTCCCCGAGCAACCCCGCGAACAGGTCCTCGGACACGACCGGAATCCCGTACGAACGAGCCTTGTCCGCCTTCCCCGACATGGAGTCCGGATCGGCCGCGATCACCAGCGCGGTCTTCTTCGTGACCCCGCCCTTCACCGCCAGTCCAGCCGACAACGCCCGTCCCTCCCACACGTCCCGTGGCTCACGCATCTGACCGGTGAAGACGACGAGATCACCCAGCGAAAGCCGCACCGACGGCCGCAGCACGTCGCCCACGTCCACTCCGAGCAGCGACGCGACCAACCGGAGATCGGCTTCCTCGGAGGCCGACACCACCCCGTCCTCCCAGGCGGCCTCGGCCAGAGCGCTGAGGTATCCGCGATGCAGCCCCATCACCTCCGGCAGTCCCAGCCCGAGCGCCGAAGCCACGTCGATCAGCTCCTCCTGCTCCTCCGCCGAAAGATGCCGATCGACCAACGCCCGATCCAGCACGTCGAGGTACTCGTCGCCCTGCGGCGTCTCCACGCGCGGCAGCAACCGCACGAGCTTCGCCAGGAAGTGCTGCTCAGCCACGTGCCCACGACTGCGTTGCACGGCAAAGGCACTGGTCCGCGGCACATCAAGCTGCACCGGCGGAACATCACTCACGCGGTCAAGGCATCGCACGAGCAGACCGGCAGCCGCGCGCGCGTCGTGCAAGGCCGAGTGCGCGGTACCAAGAGGCACACCGGCTGCCGCGCAGCACGCGGCCAACGAGCGTGATGACACGCCCAGAGAACGGCTGAGCTGCATCGTGCACAGCCCCGAAGCCGGGAACGAGTGCCCCAGCCGGGCGAACTCCGCCTGCAGGAACCGCAGGTCGAACGACAGGTTGTGCGCGACGAGCACCCGCCCGGACAGCCGCGCCGCCAGCTCACCGGCGATCCCCGCGAACCGCGGCGCGCGGCGGGCGTCGGAAGCACTGATGCCGTGCACGTGCTGCGCGCCGAGGTCCCGCCCCGGATTGACCAGCGTGCACCACTCGTCGGTCCGGCGCCCGGCCTCGTCGACGTGCACGACGGCCACCTCGATCACCCGGTGGTGGTGACCGGGTGACAGCCCGGTGGTCTCGACGTCGACGACGGCGTAACCGTTGCTCATGCCGGGGCTGTCGTTCGGACCCGTGCTTTCCGTTATCCGCTGTCATCCAGAAGGATTAACGCGAGCTCGCCGCGGGTCGCGATCCCGAGCTTCGCGTAAGCGTTCGACAGGTGGTTGTCGACGGTCCGCACAGAGATCACCAACGACGACGCGATCTCTTTGTTCGTGAGTCCCCGCGCGGCCAGCACGGCGATCTCGCGCTCACGACGAGTCAGCGGCGAAGCCGTCATGAGCGCCGGCGTCCGGGCGCCCTGACACAGCGCGACCAGCCGGCTGAACAACGCCCGGTCCCCCGCCGCCGCGGCGGCCTCCGCCGCGTGCAGCATCATCCCCGCCTCCTCGAACCCCGCGGCCACCGCTACCAACGCCGCAGAATCGTTGCGCACCAACGCCTCCGCGTGCCGGAAGTACAGCGGCACAAGCAACCCCGTGGTCGCCCCAGCAAGCTCCTCAAGCCGCGCAACGGCCTGAGCGGCGTACCCGAGCCGTACGCCCTCGTGCAGCAACACGGCCTCATTGGCGTACTCCCCGCGCGCACGAACGTCCGCGGCAGCGTCGAACGGCGAAGCGCCGCTCACCCAGATCCGCGCGAGCCACCAGGAGTTGCGATAGGGGAACTGCGCGGTCGTCACCAGCAGCTTCTCCGCCTGGGCCAACAGGTCACGACCGTCGTTGCCCAGCAACGCCTCCACGTGAGCGAGCTCGCACAGTTGCACGAACGGGCGGGGTGGCCGGGCCTCGCGCAACAGGCGGCGCGCGTCCTCCAGCCGGCCGCGCATCCGGGCCAGGACACCGAGCGACACCGCCCACGAGGAACGCATGGTGTCCCAGTCGGCCTTCCCCTGATGTGCCTGCAGGGCAAGGCTTTCCGCACCACGCAGGTCGCCGTGCACGGTGAGGACGAACGCCTCGGCGGCCAGGATCACCTCGGTGCTGAGCGGAAGCTCAGGACGTGGGGCAACAGAAGGAAACGGGCCGGCGTACCTGCCCTGTACCGCGTCGATCATCGCGATGATCGCGGCCTCCTCCGGCTCCGAACCGGTGAGCACCGCGCGCGCCTCGTCGTACTTCCCCGCGTCGAACAACAGATTCGCCCGCACGGCGGACATCCCGACCATCGACGCGGCCTCCTCGCTGCGGCCGAGCCCCCAGCCGAGGTTCATCGCGCGCATGGCGATCACACCTTCGGGATCATCGTCCGTGGCCACCGTCGCGAAGACCTCTTCGGCCTCCTCCGGGCGATCGGTGTAGACGAGCACCTCGGCCAGCAGGCGTCCGGCCTCCACACCACCACCGACCGACCATGCGGCACGCGCGAGTCGTTCTGCCAGAACAACACCACCCGTCGCGCACGCCAGACGCGCTGCAGTGAGCAGCAGTGCAGGGTCGTCTGCCGTACCGCTGTCCAGACGCAGCACCGCGACACGTAGTGGGTCATCAAGCACCGAAGCCAGATACCGCTGGTGGTTGCGCTTGCGCAGAGGCGGGCACTGCGCGCGCAACACCTCGCCGTACAACGGATGCGCGAGCCGCAGCCCGTCTTCCGAGACGGTCACCAGACCGTCCAACGCCTCAGAGGCCGCCAGGTCGAGCGGCTCACCGAACGCGAGCAGCTCCAGCACCCTGCGTTCGGAGTCCGGCACCGCGGCCAGGTGCGCCTCGATCAGCTCCACCAACCGCGGCGACAAGGGCACCGGCCCGTTCAACGACCAGATCCCGTCGCGCGACACCCACTGCGCCGCGACGTGCATCTCCCGCAGCAGCAACATGTTTCCCGCGGACGCCGTCCACAGCCGGTCGGCCGAAGCGCTCTCGACGTCGCCACCGAGCACGGTTTCCAGCACCTCGGTCACCGCGGCACGGCCCAACGGCGCCAGCTCGATGCGCGGCAGCAGCTCGTCCTTCCACAGCGACAGCACCGGATCCGGCGCCGGTGTGCCCGAACGGAGCGTCGCCACCACCACGGCCTCGCGGTGCTGCACGAGCATGTGCAACAGAGCCGCCGACGCGTCGTCGAGCAGATGCACGTCGTCCACCACCACAACGCGACCACGCAACGCCTCGCGTGCGGCGTGCAACATGGCCAACGGCGAGGGCTCCACCGACGGCAAGAAGGGCGCCATCACGCCGAGAGGAATGTCGGCCATCGCCGCAGTGGCCCGCAGCCGGACGTCGCACGCCACCTCGTCCAGCAATCGCGTCTTGCCCACACCGGCAGGCCCCGCCACGATCAGCCCGGTGCCGCGCACCGCCCGGCGAACCTCGACGAGCTCGGCGTCCCTCCCCACGAACGGCCACCCCATGCCGCCAGGCTAGGTGATCCCCGCGCGAAAGTTGGGTGATCACCTACTCAGGTCATCGACCTGCGGAAACGCCACGCTGAAGCCATGAGCATCTTCTCGGACCCGACACCGTACTTCGACGAGTGGCGCGCGCAGGGGCCCGCGCTGGTCGAGACCCCGGACGGCCTGAAGTCGTGGATGATCGCCCGCCACGACGACGTCGTGCAGGCCCTCAGCCACCCCGGGCTCAGCAGTGCCGTGATCCCCGGCGGCATGCTGAACCACACGGACCCACCGGAGCACACGCGGCTGCGCAAACCCATCGCGCGTGCGTTCTCCTCACGGCGTATGGAAGCACTACGGCCGCGCATCGAGCAGATCACCAACGACTTGCTCGACGCGTGGGAGACCGAAGACGAGGTGGACGTGATCACCACGTTCGCTTATCCGCTGCCCATCACGGTCATCTGTGAACTCCTGGGTGTGCCCGAAAGGGACAGGAAAGATGTCCAGAAGCTCTCCGCGGAGCTGATGGCCCCGGCGACGATGGCCGAGGCCTACGGCAAGTTCGCGGCCTACGTGCAGGGCCTCCTGGAGACCAAGGAGCCCGGTGACGACGTCATCACCGAGCTCCGCGACGAACCGAACCTCGTGCAGAACCTCGTGTTGCTGATCACAGCAGGACACGAGACGACCGTGCAGCTCATCGGCAGCGGTCTGCTCGCACTGCTGCGCGACCCCGCCATGAAGCAGAGGTTGATCGACGACCCGCTCCTGATCCCGGACGCCGTCGAGGAGCTCCTGCGCCACGACGGGCCGTTCGCGACGGGGCTGAACCGCGTCGCGACCACCGACGTGGTGATCGGAGGGGTAACGATTCCGCAGTCTTCGCTGGTCACCGTCTCACTTGGGGCGGCGAACCGGGATCCGTCCCGGTACTCGGATCCGAACGTGTTGCAGCTGGGTCGAGACCCACACGTCGGGTTCGGGCACGGGATCCACTACTGCGTGGGTGCGCGGCTGGCTCGTATCGAGGGCGAGATCGCGTTCGGAACGCTCCTTCGACGTTTCCCGGAACTCGCGCTCGCCGCTGAGCCCGAGTGGAGGGAGGCATTCATCCGAGGCTTGGCATCATTTCGCGTGCGACCGAAGCCTTGACGGCCGCACGGGCCGCCGACAGGTCGTCGACAGCGTAAATCTCCGGGCAGGAGGCGATGACGAGGTCCTTGTCTGACGCGACAGTCAACAAAGAAACTTTCTCAGTCAACGACTTGGCTTGCCGGACAACTCCCTTGGCATCGACGCGGATCAACGTGACCCACGTCTCTGACCAGGGGAAGTCCGCGACGGCGCTGGATTTACGCAGGCCTTCCACATCGAACTCGGCAAATCTGGGCATGCCTCCAAGATAACGAGTGCAGGTTGCGGAAAGTCAAAGATCACCCTTTCACCGCAATGCCGCCAGCAGATGAGACAGGTTGACACCAACGGCGTCCGCCAACCGGCGCACGACTTCTGGAGCGGGTGCCAACGGGTGGGTCTCACGGGTGAACGGCAAGCCTTCACCACCTGAAAACTTGGATTGCGGGGTAACGGGCGCGAGGATCGGGTAGACCCGCCAGCGGGGGATCTTGGAGTCCGCCATCGCGAGCGTGTTCTCGTGCCACAGCATGATGGCGGACTGCCGGATGTTGCGCGCCAGGACACATCCGTAACCCGTCAGGGTGATCGCGCGCGCGGCCGCCCGAACCGGGTTCCGGAAGTCCCCGTCCACCACCCACACGCCGTTCATGAACTCCGCGGTGAGGCCTTCCGCCTCCAGTGCGGCGATCGTCTCAGCGTGGTCGTCGTCGGCGGCCGCGGTGGCCAGTTCGACGACCTCCTGGACCTCTGAGGCGGTCACGACGCGCGCGCCGGCCTCCGTCGACGCGTGCAGCAAGCGTTCGACGTGCCAGTCCTCCGCGTAGGCCGCCCACTCCTGCGCCTTCTCCCACGCCGAACGCGCGATGACGTCCGCCTCGGAGCCGCCGCGCAGACGAGCGTCCTGCAGCAGCTGCGCGAGCACCACGGCGATGACAGAGCTCAACAGCGCGTCGTCACGTGACTCGTCGTCCTCGGGCACGAGAGTGGCGACCAGGTCACGCAGATCCCCGCGCCAGCTCTCGTCGCCTGCCCACACGCCGATGGCGAGCAGGTTCAGGTAGTGGTCCGCCAGCGCCATGCGCACGAGCAACGGCTGTGTGCCCGCCTCGCGCGCGTCGCGTCGTGCGGTCGCCTTCACCTGCTGCCGTTCCGCGGGATCCACCACGCTCACGCGGATCTTGTCGAGTTCGTCGAGGAAGTCGTCCCACCGGTTCTCCGAAAACCGGGCGAAGACGTCGTCCACCTGTATACCTCCAGCTCACAGTCGAGCGACGGACTCGAGTACTCGTCTGGTGCGCGCCACTTCGTGCGCGCGGAAAACCGCGGCGCCCGCCAACGCCGCGATCGCTGTCGCGACGAGGGTGCCCTCGACGCGCTCGTGCAGTTCCACGCCGAGGGTCTCCCCGACGAAGTCCTTGTTGGACAACGCCATCAGCACCGGCCACCCGGTCGCCACCAGCTCGTCCGTGTGTCGCACCAGCGCCAGGCTGTGCCACGTGTTCTTGCCGAAGTCGTGCGTGGGGTCGATCAGCACGCTCTTGCGCGGCACACCGAGCGCGACCACTCTCTCGGCGTGCGCGGTCGTCTCCGCGATGACGTCCGCCACCAAGTCTGGATACGTCACGCGGTGTGGTCGCGTGCGGGGCCGCACTCCACCTGTGTGCGAGCAGACGTAGCCGGCGCCGTACTCCGCGGCGACCTCGGCGAGCTGCGGGTCCGCACCGGCCCACGTGTCGTTGAGCAGGTCGGCACCGGCCTCGCAGGCGAGCCTGCCGACGTCCGCGCGCCACGTGTCGCTGCTGATGATGAGTTCGGGGTAGGCGGCGCGCACACGTGCGATGAACGGCACGACGCGGCGCACTTCTTCTGAGGAGTCGACCAGGTCGCCGGGGCCCGCCTTCACCCCGCCGATGTCGATGATGTCCGCGCCCTCGTCCACGACCCGGTGGACGGCGTCCATCGCCACGTCCTCGGCGTAGTTGGCGCCCTTGTCGTAGAACGAGTCCGGGGTGCGGTTGATGATCGCCATCACCAGCGCGTGGTCGCGGACGACGGTCCGGCCGCGGAACTGGAGCTCGATCACATCCCGTGTCTACCAGGTGGGTCCCGGCCTTTGCACATGGCGGACGTCTCATACTGCCCAGGTGGAACTGGTTCAGGCGATCGACACGGCGTGGCAGCGGGGCTGGCTGCCCTATGACGTTCGCGAGATCGTGTCGCGTTCGCTCTACGAGACGCACACCTCTCTCGTGGTGGACGCGATCGCTTTGTCCTGTTCGCCGCATGCCGCGTCGACAATCCATCCGCGGTGGCGACGTCAGCTGGACGAGATCGGCGCCTCCGTGTGGTGGGAAGGCCCGCTGCTGGAGGCGTGGGCCACGCGCCACATCGAGACGGCGGACTTCACGTCTCGCATCGCTGCACGGCTGGTGACGTTCCTCCAGCGGTTGCCGACGTTGCCGCGCATCTTGCCGTTGCCGGGCGACGCGTTGACGTCGGCCGTGCGCGCGGGTCTGGACCCGAAGGTGCTCAACCGGGTGCGCGCGCTGCTGGCCAAGGCCGAGTCGACGTCGTTCCCGGAGGAGGCCGAGGCGCTGTCCGGCAAAGCGCAGGAGCTGATGAACCGGTACGCGCTCGAACGGGCGATGCTCGACGCGGACCTGCCGCCGTTGGCGACGTCGCGGCGGGTGTGGCTGGAGAAGAGCTACTTCAAGGAGAAGTCGCAGCTCGTGCACGTGGTGGCCGGTGCGTTCCGGTCGCGGGCGGTCGCCTACGACGGGTTCGGGTTCGTCACGCTGGTGGGTGACGAGGTGGACCTGGAGGGCGTGGAGCTGCTGTCGACGTCGCTGCTGGTGCAGGCGACGCGGGCGATGGTGGCGATCGGCGGGCAGGCGGGGAAGGGCAGCGAGGCGCGTTCACGGCCGTTCCGGAAGGCGTTCCTGGTGGCCTTCGCGACGCGGATCGGTGAGCGGCTTCGTGAGGCACCTGACGTGTCGGACGAGCGGTTGCTGCCGGTGCTCGCGAACCGCAAGAAGGCCGTGGACACGTTGTACGAGCAGATGTTCACGAGGACGCGCAAGTCGAGCGTGACGGTGCGTTCGGCGGCCGGGTGGGGTGCGGGTCGTGCCGCTGCGAACGTCGCCGACATCGGGACCGGTCGAAAGACCGTGACTTCCGGCTAAGCTGACGCCGCCGCCCCGCGACCTAGGGTGGTGCACGTCCATGTTCGGGAAGTCCGTTGTTGTCGCCGCAGTGCTGGCGGTGGCCTTCACTTCTCCCGCTTCCGCATCGTTCTCGCTGCTCAGACCTCTGACGCACGGCAACGGTGACTCCACGACACCGGTCATCAGCGCTGATGGGCGCTATGTCGCGTTCCCCTCACTCGCGTCCGACCTCGTGCGCGGTGATCGCAACGGTGTCTCTGATGTCTTCGTGAAGGACCTTCGCACCGGTGTGGTGCGTGTCGCCTCGCGCGGCGGCGACGGGCCTTCGTTCGATCCGCCGGCTTTGAGTGCTGACGGGCGGTTCGTTGCCTTCGTGTCGTCGGCGACGAATCTGGTCGCCGGTGACACCAACGGCGTTGACGACGTGTTCGTGACGGACATGCGCAGTGGGCGGGTTGAGCGCGTCAGTGGTGGCAACGGTCCTGCGTTCGGGAGTCCGGTGTTGAGCGCCGACGGGCGTTATGTGGCGTTTCGGTCTGAGGCGTCGACGTTGGTGGAGGGCGACACCAACGGTGTGGCGGACGTGTTCCTCGCGGATCGTTCGTCTGGTGCCGTGACGCGGATCAGCACTTCGGCCTCCGGTGCGCAGGGCGACAAGCTGGTGCACCACGGGCTCGCGATGAGTGCTGACGGACGGCTCGTCGTGTTCCCCTCCGCCGCCACGAACCTGGTGCCCGATGACACCAACGGCAGCGTGGACATGTTCGTGAAGAACGTCGTTTCCGGTGCGGTGGAACGGGTCAACGTCTCTGCTTCTGGCACGCAGACGTCTTCCTACACGCTGATGCCCGCCATCACGGCAGACGGCTCACGCGTGTTTTTTGTGGCGTGGGGCGACACTCTTGTTCCAGGTGACACCGAGGACACTCCTGACATCTTCGTGAAAGACTTGCGCACCAAGGCGATCGCTCGCGTGAACACACGTCCTGACGGGACGGTGTCGGACGCGCAGCCCTACCAGCCGTCGGTGAGCGCGGACGGCCGCTACGTCGTCTTCTCGTCGCTGGCGTCGAACCTGGTGCGCCGCGACACCAACAACGTGGACGACGTGTTCCTGAAGGACCTGGTCTCCGGTTCCGTCGTGCGCTTGAGCGAGCGATTCGGCAAGCAGGGCAACAACTTCTCCGTGGCCCCGACGATCAGCGCGGACGGCCGCCGCGTGGTGTTCGCGACGCTGGCCACGAACCTCTCGCACGGGTCCCCGTCCATCCCTTCGAGTGAACTCCTCCTTCACAAAGGCATCTGAAGGGGTCTCCCGCTGAAAACCGTCAGACCCCCTCCCTAACGTCACCCCCATGACATCCACCTTCCACAACGAGATGAAGCTCGGCGAGGTCACCTACCGGCTGAGCGCGACCACGGACTCGGACGAGTCCCTGACGCTGGACCTGCTGGGATCGCTGGACTCGGGAGAGGTCATCGCGGACGGCCGCCTTCGACTGCCGGTCGAAGGCGGCGCCACGATCGGCAAGCTCCTGTCCCGCGTCCTGTCCGCCCACACCCGCCTGCGCACCCGCCCGAGCCGCCACGCGAACGCCAACCAACCCTGGACCGAACCCCTCGACACCACCCTGCGCACCGCCTGGCTGACCCCGACCGAGGACACGGCAGCCAAACGCATCCGAACCCTGGCCGACGACATGCAACGCTCCCCCACCGCCATCCGGGCCCGCCTGCCCAGGGTGGGCTGCGACCCGGACATCCCGGGCCGCGAACTCTCCGAGGTGGCCGCCGCCCTGCTAGGGGGAAAGTCAGGGCCCACTCAGGGAAGAACCTGATTCGCCACACCCCCGCACGCAGGACCCTGGAGTAGCAGCAACCAGAGTCTCAGGGGGTAAACCGTGGAAATCGGCGGCCTTTTCACCGCACTGCTCTTCGGAGCCGTCATCGGCGGCCTGGGCCGCCTGGTGGTCCCGGGCAGGCAACACGTCTCACTGCTCGCAACAATCCTCGTGGGCACAGTCGCCGCTCTGCTGGGCACCGCAGCGGCCACAGTCCTGGGCGTGGCCAACACCCCGGGCATCGACTGGATCGAACTGGCCCTCCAAGTAGGCCTGGCCGGCGCCGGCGTAACCCTCCTGGCCAACCGCGCCAAGCCCAAACTCCCCCGCTGACCCCGGCACGGCCCCACCCGGCCACGCCCCACCCCGGCCGCAGACCCGAGCCGCCACGCCCGCCGTGCCATCCGAGCCCGGCCCGCACGGCAACCAACGGGTCCCGGCCCTCCCACCCCTGGCCCAACCCCGAGCCGCCTGCCCTCCGCCGCCCCAACGCGCCCGGACCGCAGCGCCCCAACGGATGCCCCGGCCACCTCAACCCGCGAGCGGCTCTCACCCACCCGTCGCGCGGCCCACGCTGGGCTCCCAACGCCCGCCGTCGCCGCGCCCGCTGGACTGAGCCGCCTACACGAGCGCACCCAAACCTTTTCGTTCCAACGGATCCCGGCGAAGGACGTTGCCGGACCTCGCCACCCGAATGACTCAAACCTGCGAGCAGCAAGCGACGACGTCCCGACGAAGCACCCAGCAACCCGACATGGCCATCCCCCAACACGTCGGGGCTCGATCGCCCCCAGGCTCCACCCGACAACCATCACCACGGCCAACCCGACGACAGCCCGCCGAAGGCCCCCACGCCAAGACCGAACTCCCCGCCAACCCCCAGCCACCTTGGGCGTGCCCAGCACCCACAAAGCGCGATGTCACCATGTCGACATGACGGAACGCCGCCGCACCGTGCTGGAAGGAACCCGAACCCGCCGCATCCGGAACCCGAACGACAGCCAAATCGAGGCAGCCGTCCTCAACCTGGCGCGAGAAAGCGCCGTGGTCCACTCGGAAACCACCGACGACCACACCTACATCCAAGTGTGGCAACGCCTCGACGGCCTCTACCAACTGGAGCACCGCGCCGGCTCCCCAGCCGAGCACTACCAGACGATGACGGTGTCAGCAGACAAGGTCCACACAGCCTTCATCGCCTGGCGGAACCACGACGAACACTGGACCGACCCCTTCACCTGGAAGCCGATCGGCCACCTGCTCTAGTCGGAAGGAGGCTGCAACGACAGATAAGCCGGCCGCAACAGATCCACGAGCTGCGCCCGCCCCACCGTGATCGGCACCGAGTCGAGCTGGTCGAGCACCGCATCCGCCCGCACCGAAGCAGTCGGATCCCCGAGGTTCAAACTGGAAACGGTCTGCCGCTGCCAGAACGTGTCCAGGCACCGAGTCAACGGCGCAGCCTCCTCCCGAGCACGGGCAGCCACCGCCCCCGCGGTACCGCGCAACATCCGAAGACGCTCAAGCAGATCCTCACGACTGCGACCACGCCAAGCCAAGATCTCGAACGGGTCGCTGTCGAACGACTCGGCGAGCAGGTAACAGGTGGCGGCGAGGTGTTTGCACGGCACCTCCCAGTCCGGGCAGGTGCAGTCCATCGTCAGCTCACGCGAGGAGGCCGGGAACAGCTGCAGCCCAAGGGAAGCGAACAGGGTCTCGATGTCCGGAGGCATCTCGCCGGCCAGCAACTTGGCCGCGTACAAGGCTTTGCCGGCCAGCGCGTGTTCGATGCGCTGCCACTCCGGCGTGGTGAACGCCTTGATCGCGACGCGCGTCTTGTACGGCGTGGGTCGCGAGCCCTGGACCAGAGCGATGGCCATGCTCGTCGACAGCGACAAGGACAGGACCTGGCCCTGGCGCGCGTAGTTGCGGCCGCGGGTCAGGCGGCCGCCCATGCCGAACGACTCGAGCACCTCGATGAAGCGGCGCGACCACCAGGTGGCGCCGATGTCGCCGCGTTTGCTGACCGCTTTGAGGCCGTTCTCGACCTTGATGGTCTTGCCGAAGCCGGAACCGGAACGGGGGCGTTCGCCGGACCAGTGCTCACTCACCGATGGCCTCCCCGGACAAAGTCAGCAGGTCGCGCAGTGCGGACGTGGACAGCTCGGTGAGCCAGTTCTCGCCGGCGCCCACCACCAGCTGGGCCAGGGCGCGCTTCTCCTCGATCATGGTGTCGATGCGTTCCTCCAGCGTGCCGATGCACACGAACTTGCGCACCTGCACGTTGCGGCGCTGGCCGATGCGGAACGCGCGGTCGGTCGCCTGGTCCTCGACCGCGGGGTTCCACCAGCGGTCCAGGTGGATCACGTGGTTGGCGGCGGTCAGGTTGAGGCCGGTGCCGCCTGCCTTCAGGGACAACAGGAACAGCGACGGGCCCCGCTGATCCTGGAAGCGTTCGACCATGCGGTCGCGGGAGGCCTTGTTCGTGCCGCCGTGCAGGAACATCACCTCGGTGTCGAAGCGCGCGGCCAGGTAAGGCACGAGCATGCTGCCGAACTCGGTGAACTGCGTGAAGCACAACGCTTTGTCGCCCTCGGCGAGCACTTCCTCCAGCACCTCTTCGAGGCGCGCGAGCTTGCCGGAGCGGCCGGCGACGCGGGAACCGTCGCCGAGGAAGTGCGCCGGGTGGTTGCAGACCTGCTTGAGCTTGGACATGGTCGCGAGCACCAAACCCTTGCGCGCGATGCCTTCCGACTCCTCGATCTTCTCCAGCATGTCGTTGACGACGGCCTGGTACAGCGAGGCCTGCTCGGTGGTGAGGTTGCACAGCTGGCGCATCTCGACCTTGTCCGGCAGGTCGCTGATGATGCGCGGGTCGGTCTTCACGCGCCGCAGCACGAACGGGTTCGTGATCTTGCGCAGGCGCGCGGCGGCCTCCTGGTCGTTGTGGCGTTCGACGGGGACGGCGTAGCGGGCGCGGAACGTGTTGATCGTGCCGAGCACGCCGGGGTTGGCGAAGTCCATGATCGACCACAGCTCGGCCAGGCGGTTCTCCACCGGGGTGCCGGTCAGCGCGACGCGGTGGCGCGCCTTGAGCTGGCGCACGGCCTGGGACTGGCGGGTCGCGCTGTTCTTGATGTTCTGCGCCTCGTCGAGCACCACGCGGTCCCAGGTGAGGTCGTTCAACGCGTCGGCGTCGCGGCCGGCCAGCGCGTAGGTCGTGAGCACCAGGTCGTGGCTCTCGACGGCCTCACGCAACGCGTCGCCGTCGAGGCGGTCCGCGCCGTGGTGCACGTGCACCGAGAGTTCCGGGGTGAAGCGGGCCGCCTCGCGCTGCCAGTTGCCGACCACCGACATCGGGCAGATCAGCAACGTCGGCGGGCGCTTGCCGTGCGCGCGGTTCAGCGCTTCGAGGGCCAGCAGCTGAACGGTCTTGCCGAGACCCATGTCGTCGGCAAGGCAGGCGCCCAGGCCGATCTTGTCGAGGAACGCCAGCCAGGCCAGACCGCGCTGCTGGTACGGGCGCAGCAACGCGCCGAAGTTCTCCGGCGGTTCAACGGGTTCGAGCTGCTCGTCCGCCTTGCCGGACAACAGGTCCCCGAGCCAGCCGTCGGCCTCGACCGAGGTCAGCGGGAGCGGGAGGCTCTCGTCCTCCTCGGTGAGTCCACTGTGGAGCATCACCTCGGCCGCGGTCATCTGGCCGCCACCCCGCTTGAGGAACGCGAGCCCGGCGGCGAGCCGCTTCTGGTCGACCTGAACCCACTGACCGCGCACCTTGACCAGCGGCACCTTCGCCCTGGCGAGTTCGGCCAGCTCGGCGTCGGTGAGCGCGTCCTCACCGAGAGCGAGCTCCCACTTGTAGTCCACAATGGACTTCAAGCCGATCTCGCTCTCCTTCGCGACGGTCCCGGCCGTGCCGCGGCTCTTCGTGTTGAGCTTCAGCCCCAGCTTCACCCGCTGCTGCCACCACGACGGCAGCAGCACGCCGAAACCGGCCTGTGCCAGCACGGGTGCCGCAGTCAGGAACCGGTACGCGCCCTCCGCGTCGACCTCCATCTCGGCGGGGTGGCTGCCGCGCAACGCCTCGTCGAGGTCGGGGTGCAGCCGGCTCGCCCGCCCGAGGTCGGCCAGCAGGTGTTCCTGCGGTGCCGGGATCCAACGCCGCAACACGCCGTCGTCCGCGAACCACACCTGGTGCGCGGGCACCAGCACGCTCGGCTCGTCGACGGCCTGCAGCAGGAACTCGACGGCCCACTCGTCCTCGTCGCGCTGCTCGGGCGAACGCAACCGGAAGCACGTGCGCACCGGGCTCTCGTTGCCCGCGCTCTGCCGCCACCGGTCCAACTGCTCGCGCAGCTCGTAGAGCTCCACCGGGTCCGCGTCGAACGCCGGCTCACCGGTCAGCGCGGCCAGCCAAGCCTCCGCGGTCGTCCCGCGCCCCCGTGCTGCAGGCGCGAGCGCCATGCCGTTCAGCCGCGCGCGCACGTGCTCGTCGACCGCGGTCGTGAGTGACTCGCGCACCAGCTCCGCGGGATCGCCGGCGATCTCCTCGCACCTGCAGGCAGGAGGCATCGCGGCCTGCAGCGCCGCGAACCGCGCCGAGTCCGTTCCGGACAACACCGGCACCCACCGCGCGACGGCCTGATCCGGCGCGACCGCCGGCAACACCCGCCCGCGGTCGACGAGATCGGCGGCGAACCCCGCCACGTCGAACACGAACCGCGCGGAGTCGCTCAGCCGCACCTCGGCGCCGAACTCCGGCCTGGTGGTGAAGCTGATCGTGGGCACGCCCCACTGCCGCAGCTGCACCTTGCCGCGTTGCGCCCGCCCCGCCGCCAGCGGATCGCGGACCAGCTCCGGCGACGCCATCGGCCCCGAGGCGAACGACGGCAGCAGCAACCCGCGCACGACCGGTTTCAAGGCTTCGAGACCGAGCGCGGCCGCCAGCGATTCAGCCGTCGCCGCGAACGGGTGCGGGGCGTCCCGCCGCGCGCTCTCACTGCGTACCGGCAGCCCGGAGTCTTCGGCCCACAGCGCCAGAACGCCGTCGGTCGAGCACAGGCCATGCAGTACGAGCACCTTTGAACCCTATGTGCTCACATTGGTGCCATGGTCGATGACTCCCCTGTCGTGCTGGACGGCGAATCCCTGGGCGGCGACGACGTGGTGCGCGTGGCGAGGTACCACTGCCCGGTGGAGCTGCACGCGGACGGCCTCGCGCGCCTCGAAGGGTCGTGGCGCGCGAGCCAGCGCCTCGTCGTGCGGCGACAGGTGTACGGCCGCACGACCGGAGTCGGCGCGAACCGCGACCAGATCGTCAGCACCGAGGGCTGGGCCGAGCACGGCCTGCGGCTGCTGCGCAGCCACGCCGGCGGTCTCGGCGGCATGCTCCCCGAGGAACAGGTGCGCGCCATGATGGTCGTGCGCCTCAACCAACTCCTGGCAGGCGGCGCCGGCGTGCGCAGGGCCGTGGCCGACGCGCTGCTCGCCGCCCTGAACAGCAGCTGCTACCCCGGCGTGCACGAGTACGGCGCGATCGGCACCGGCGACCTCACCGCCTTGGCCGAAACGGGTCTGACCCTGCTCGGCGAGCGCTACTGGCTCGGCTCCACGCAGACGCCCAACCCGATCGAGCTCGACTCGGGCGACGCACTGGCGTTGATCAGCAGCAACGCCCTCACCATCGGCATGGCGGGCCTGGCCTGGCACGACGCCCACCAGCTGCTCAAAGCCACGAACGTCGTCGCCGCGCTGTCGTTCCTCGCGGTCAACGGCGCCATCGAGGCCTACGACGAACGCGTCCACCTCGGCCGCCCGCACCCGGGCCAGGTGGCCGTGGCCGCCGACATGCGCCGCCTGCTCGGCGACCCCTCACGCCCGGCCGCGCGCATCCAGGACCCGTTCGGCTACCGCTGCTTCCCGCAGATCCACGGCCCGGCCGTGGACGCCGCCACAGACCTGCGCCGCGTCCTGGACGTCGAGTTCAACGCCGCCGCCGAGAACCCGCTGATCGTCGCCGACCAGTTCGGCCCCGACGACGACGCCGCGTACCACCACGGCGCCTTCCACAGCGCGTACCTGGGCCAGGCTCTGGACCGCCTGCGCCTGTCGATGCTGCACACCGGCCACCTGTCGACCGCCCGCCTGGCCACCCTGGTCGAACCGAACTTCACGGGCCTGCGCCCGTTCCTCGCCGAGGGCGTGCCCGGCAGCTCGGGCGTGATGATCCTCGAGTACAGCGCCAACTCCGCACTGGCCGAGGTCCGCACTCTCGCCGAACCCGCGAGCATCGGCAACGCCGTCGTGTCGCGCGGCCAGGAGGAGAACTCCAGCTTCGCCTTCCAGTCGGCCTCCCAGGCCCTGCGCTCCCTGGGCGCGTTCCGCCTGGTGCTCGCCTGCGAGATCGTCGCCGCCGTGCGAGCCCTGCGGCTGCGCGGCATCACACCCGACACCCCCGACCTGCGCGCCGCCTTCGAGGCCGCCGAGTCGAAGCTCAACCCGGACATGTCCGACCGCCAGCTCAGCCCGGACGTGGAGGTCGCCTCGGCCCTGCTGGACGACTTCGCATCGTGCTGACTCCGGGTTTGCCCACTGCCGCGAGCCGCGGGATGTGATGATCGTTCTCATGGGTCTCGCTCATGACGAAGTCGGCTCCGGTGCACCACTGCTGGTCGTGCCGGGAGGTCCGCTGCTCGCCCCGTCGTACCTGGGCGATCTCGGCGCAATCCCCGCGAGGATGCATCTGCTGCACCTGCGCGGCACCGGCAGGTCAGGACCTGCGGACCTCTCGGAGCTGCGGTTCGACCTGCACGTCGACGACGTCGAGGCCTACCGCGCACATGCCGGCTTCGAGTCGGTGGACGTGCTGGCGCACTCGGCGGGCGCGGCCATCGCGGTCCGATACGCCCTGCGGTACCCGGCACGGGTGCGGCGGCTGGTGCTGGTGACGCCCAGCCTGCGGTCGTTGGGCTTCGCGCCCGACCTGGCTCAACTGCGGGCAACGGCCGAGTCGCGTGCGCACGAGGACTGGTTCCCGGCGGTGAAGGACTCGCTCGAGGCCGTGCTGGGCGGAAGCACCGCATCCGACGACTGGGCGGCGGTGACTCCTTTCTTCTACAGCCGCTGGGACGACGTGGCTCGGGAACACGCGCGTGCCGCCGATGCGATCCGGCTGCCTGGTGCGGCAGCCGCCTATTACGCGGCTGGGGCGCCTGTTGCCTCGGCCGCCGAGTTGGCGGGGCTGGACATGCCGGTGTTGTTGCTGGCCGGTGAGGCTGACGCGCTGCCTTCGCCCGCGGCGGCGGAGGAGGCCGCGCGGTTGTTCCCCCAGGCCAGCGTCGTGGTGCAGCCGGAGGCGGGCCACTACCCGTGGCTGGACGACCCCGAGTTCTTCCGGAACGCCGTCGCCGGCTTCCTGGCCGAGTAACCCGGCCGGGCTGCGGCTCCGCTGTCAGCCGCCTTCGAGGGCACCGAGCGCTTCCGGTCTCTTCCTTCGCCTCCGTCTGATCACGCGTGACCCGGCTGTGAGCGATTTGCAAGATGCTGGCCCGGTGAGAGAGAAGTTGACCTGGGCGTTGGTGCCGTTGCCCGTGCTGCTCGCCGTCGCTTTCTTCGCCTACGCCTGGGGAATCGGCCTGCTGGGGGTGAGCGAGCACGGCGAGGCGTGCCAGAAGGGCCTGCACCACGAAGGCTCGCCCCTCAAGGAGGTGCGGACCGACCTTTGGCGACTCACCAGCACGTGCGCGTTCGAGGACGGCGCCACCCACGTCGAGCAACTGACTCCGTGGGTGCCACCGCTGGTCGCCACGAGCCTGGCCGGCGCCGCGGCCAGTGGTGCCATCGCGACCTGGGCTTACCGGCGGCGGTGAGCTGAGCCCTGCACCGGGCTGCACCCCCGGTGCAGCGCAACCCACCGTGGCGATCGCCCGCCGGCCACCGAAGGAACTGGACCTCAGCGCCCGCGAGAAGCGAGGCGGCCCGGCCGTCGAGGCGAGCGTGATGCGGGGCCGGCGCCGGGTTGCGTCGCCATCCCCGGCGCGGCGCAACCCGGCGTGGCGGTCACCCGCCGGCCACCGAGGGCAGGATTTGGATTTCGGCGCCCGCGGGGAGTGGGGTGGCTGGGCCGTCGAGGCGGCGGCATTCCTCGCCGTTGACGTAGAAGTTCACGTAGCGGCGGAGGGTGGCGCGTTCGTCGCGCAGGCGGCGGTCCAGGCCCGGGTAGGCGTTGGCCAGCACGTCCAAGGCGCCGCCCAGCGTTGCTGGTTCGGGCACGTCCACGTCTACGTGGGAGGCGCCGTCGGTTGCTGTGCGGAGGACGCCTGGGATCAGGACGGTCACCTTCACGTTGGGATCACCGCGGCTCGGACAGACATCACGTCGGGCAGGTGGGCTGCTACCTGGTGCCAGGTCTCGCCTTCGTCTGGGCTTGCGTAGACCTCGCCTGAGCGGGAGCCGAAGTAGACGCCGGGGACGTCGGCGGTGTCGGTGCACATGGCGTCGCGCATCACGGCTGTCCAGAAGGCGTCTGGTAGGCCGGTGCCCAGGGCCTGCCACGTGGCGCCGGCGTCTCGGGAGCGGTAGACGCGGCATTTGCCTTCTGGTGGGAAGCGGCGGCCGTCTGCCTCGATCGGGAACGTGAAGATGGTGTCCGGGTCGTGCGGGTGGACGACCATGGCGAAGCCGAAGTCGGTGGGCAGGCCCTCGGCGATTGACTGCCAGGAGTCGCCGCCGTCGTCGCTGCGGTACACGCCGTGGTGGTTTTGGGCGTAGAAGCGCGAAGGTGTCGAAGGATGCTGGGCGACCTTGTGGACGCACTGGCCGAACTCGGGCCACGGGTCGGGGAAGAAGTACGCCTTGATGCCCTTGTTGCGGGCTTCCCAGGACTTGCCGCCGTCGGAAGTGCGGTAGACGCCGCCGGTGGACATGGCCACGAGGACGCGATCGGGGTCCACCGGGTCCGGCACGATCGTGTGGACCGCCTGGCCGCCGAAGCCCGCGTCCCACTCCGGGCGGTGCGGGTGGTTCCAGAGGCCCTCCACGAACTCGAACGAGCGGCCGCCGTCCGAAGATTTGAACAGCGCTGACGGCTGGGTGCCTGCCCAGACCACGCCCGGTTGCGAGGCCGGGGCCGGCTGGAGTTGCCAGACGCGTTCCAGCGCGGCGTCGTCCACCGGGAAGGCGATCGGCGGTGTGGAGGACTCCTCCCAGGAAGCACCGAGATCGTCCGAAATGGACACTCCGGGGCCGAAGTGCGGGGAGGCCACTCCGGCCAGCAGGCGGGTGCCGGAGCGGACGTCGAAGGCCACGGCGTACACCTCCTGCATCGCGTGATGCGGGCCGTCCACCTGCCAGGTGACCCGATCCTCGCTGCGGGCGAGCCACAGCCCCTTGCGCGTACCGATCGCCAGCAACACCGTCATCGCAACGCAGCCTCCCGACCAACGAGAATGTGACTCACAGCACGTTACGCCGGGGGTCTGACAATTTCTGACTGTGCAGGAAACCCCACGTAGACCCGCAAGTTACTGACTGGTAGCGTCCGAACGGAGACGAAGGAGGCGCCAGTGCTGCTCGACCCGAACCACTACGACCCCGCCCACCTCGACGACGAGACCCGCCGCCTGCTCAGGGCCACGGTCGACTGGTTCGAGGCCCGCGGCAAGCGGCAGCTGATCGCCGACGCGCAGGACAAGGTCTGGTACACCGAGTTCCTGGACTTCGTGAAGCGCGAGAAGCTCTTCGCCACCTTCTGCACGCCGGCGAGCGTCGACGGCACCAAGCGCTGGGACGCCGCCCGCAACGCCGCGTTCAGCGAGGTTCTCGGCTTCTACGGGCTGCAGTACTGGTACGCCTGGCAGGTCACGGTGCTCGGCCTCGGCCCGATCTGGATGAGCGACAACTCCGAAGCCAAGCAGAAGGCGGCAGCCCTCCTCGACAGCGGCGCGGTCTTCGCGTTCGGCCTCTCCGAGAAGGAGCACGGCGCGGACGTCTACAGCACCGACATGATCCTCACCAAGACCGAGGACGGCTACCGGGCGAACGGCAGCAAGTACTACATCGGCAACGGAAACGTCGCCGGCATGGTCAGCGTGTTCGGCAAGGAAGGCGACGACTACGTCTTCTTCGCCGTCGACAGCCAGCACGAGAACTTCAAGCTCATCAAGAACGTCGTCGACAGCCAGATGTTCGTGAGCGAGTTCCGCCTCGACGACTACCCGCTCACCGATGCGGACATCCTCCACCGGGGAACAGACGCCTTCAGTGCGGCGCTGAACACCGTCAACGTCGGCAAGTTCAACCTCTGCACGGCCAGCATCGGCATCTGCGAGCACTCCTTCTACGAGGCGATCACGCACGCCCACAACCGGATCCTCTACGGCAACCCGGTCACCGACTTCCCGCACGTGCGCCAGAACTTCGTCGACGCGTACGCGCGCCTCACCGCGATGAAGCTCTTCGCGGACCGCTCAGTCGACTACTTCAGGTCAGCCAACGAGAACGACCGCCGCTACCTCCTCTTCAACCCCATCACCAAGATGAAGGTGACGAGCGAGGGCGAGAACGTCATCGACCTGCTCTGGGACGTCATCGCCGCCAAGGGCTTCGAGAAGGACACGTACTTCACCCGCGCCACCGCCGACATCCGCGCACTGCCCAAGCTCGAAGGCACCGTGCACGTGAACCTGGCCCTGGTGCTGAAGTTCATGCCGAACTACCTGTTCAACCCGAAGCAGTACGACGAGGTCCCCAGCGTCCACGAGCCCAAGGACGACGACTTCTTCTGGCACCAGGGCCCCGCGCGAGGCCTCGGCAAGATCCAGTTCCACGACTGGGAGCCGATCTACACCGAGCACGCCCACCTGCCCAACGTGCAGCTGTTCCACGAGCAGGCCAAGGCCATCAAGACCCTGCTCACCACCGCCGCACCGGACGCGGAACAGCAGAAGGACCTCGACTTCCTGCTGAACCTCGGCCACCTCTTCACCCTGGTCGTCTACGGCCAGCTGGTCCTGGAGCAGGCCAAGATCACCGGCACCGACGCAGCCGTCCTCGACCAGATCTTCGACGTCCTGGTCCGCGACTTCGCCGGCTACGCGACCGCCCTGCACGGCAAGCCGAGCAGCACCGAGGCCCAGCAGCAGTGGGCGCTCGGCCAGATCCGCAAGCCGCACGTCGACCAGCAGAGGTTCGACGCCGTGTGGCAGCAGGTCGTGGCCCTCTCCGGCCGGTACGAGATGCGCCCGTAAACCCAAACGGGACAGAAAGGGGGCGAAGCCGACAGGCCTCGCCCCCTTGACGTATCAGTTCCACAAACGTTTTCATGAGCACGCCGCCGCCCTCCGAGCCACAAGGAGCGCGTGCACGTGGATCACCGCAGATGGCGCACAGCCGCGCTGGCCGCACTCGTCGCCGCCAGCACCCTCATCGCACCCCAAGCGCAAGCAGCAGAAAAACCCGAGCTGGCCCTCACGCCGCCGATGGGCTTCAACAACTGGAACACCACGCACTGCCGCAACGACTTCAACGAAGAGATGGTCAAGGGCATCGCCGACATCTTCGTGAACAAGGGCCTCAAGGACGCCGGCTACGAGTACGTCAACATCGACGACTGCTGGGCCCTCCCGGAACGCGGCGCGGACGGCAACCTCGTCCCCCACCCCGTGCGCTTCCCCAACGGCATCAAGGCCGTCGCCGACTACGTCCACAGCAAGGGCCTCAAGTTCGGCATCTACACGTCAGCAGGAACCAAGACCTGCAACAGGGACAACGGCTTCCCCGGCGGCCTGAACCACGAGGAGCAGGACGCCAAGCTGTTCGCCAGCTGGGGCGTCGACTACCTCAAGTACGACAACTGCAACAACCAGGGCGTGGACGCGAAACTGCGCTACACCAAGATGCGCGACGCCCTGAACGCCACCGGCCGCAAGATCGTGTTCAGCCTCTGCGAGTGGGGCCAGAACAAGCCGTGGGAGTGGGCCAAGGACGTTGGCCACCTCTGGCGCACCACCGGCGACATCAGCGACAACTGGAACTCCATGGTGTCGATCGCCAAGCGCAACATGGTGCTGCACGAGTACGCCGGACCGGGCCACTGGAACGACCCGGACATGCTCGAGGTCGGCAACGGCGGCATGACGGACCTGGAGTACCGCAGCCACTTCAGCCTCTGGTCGATCATGGCGGCACCGCTGCTGATCGGCTCGGACCTGCGCAAGGTCACCCCGGAGACCTTCGACATCCTCAACAACCGCGAGGTCATCGCGGTCAACCAGGACAAGCTCGGCGTGCAGGCCAAGCCGATCCGCGCCGAGGGCGGCATGTACGTCCTCGTGAAGCCGCTCAGCAACGGCGACAAGGCCGTGCTGCTGTTCAACGAGAACGACAGCGCCGCCAACATCTCCGTGACGGCCCAGGACCTCGGTCTCACCCAGGCGGGCGGCTACAAGGTCCGCGACCTGTGGGCCAAGACCACCACGCACACCGCGGGCTCGATCAGCGCCGCCCTGCCCCCGCACGGCAGTGCGATGTACCGCGTCAGCGCCGCGCAGGACTGGTACAAGTACCCGCCGGCCATCACCACGGCCGCGGACGGCGAGGTCCTCTACCCGGGCGCCCTGCCGATCGTGCAGCCCGGCAAGTCCGTCACCTACACGACGTCGGTGACCAACTCCGGCCGCCTGCCGATCGCCCTGGTCCAGGCAACCCTGAACGTCCCGCAGGGCTGGACCGCGAAGGCGACGTCCAGCACCTTCAAGGCGATCCTGCCCGGCGAGAAGACGTTCAAGACCACCTGGCAGGTGACAGTGCCACCAGACGCGAAGGAAGGCCGCTTCCCGGTCGGCGCGAGCTTCACCTACCACTCGCCGCACGAGAACAACCCCGTGACCAGGCAGTACTCCACCGAGGCACTGGTACCGGGCGCGGCACCGAAGGGTGATCTCTTCGTGAGCGACCTGAAGTGGCTCAGGTCGGCCAACGGCCACGGCCCGGTCGAGGTCGACAAGACCAACGGCGAGGCGAAAGCCGGTGACGGCGGCCTGATCACCATCCGCGGCCAGGTCTTCACGAAGGGCCTCGGCACGCACGCACCCGCGCACATCGAGTACTACGCGGGCGGCGCGTGCTCGAAGCTGACCGCCACGATCGGCATCCAGGACAACAAGGTCAACCCGCTGAGCCTCGTGACCTACGAGGTGTGGGGCGACAACAAGAAGGTGTTCGACAGCGGCCCCGTCACCGGAGCCGACGCCGCGAAGGCGCTGGAGGCCAACGTGTCCGGCGCGACCGTCGTGCGGCTGGTCGTCACCGACGGCGGCAACGGCAAGTCCTACGACCACGCGAACTGGGCAGACCTGAAGATCACCTGCTAGTCGGGTTCCCGGTAGCGCTCCAAGGCCGCGATCATGAGTTCGAGACCGAACTCGAACTCATGGTCGTGGTCGAAGGTCCCCAGCTCGTCGATGACCTCGGCGGACAACGGAAACGCCGCCGCGTCAACGCCAACGTAGGGCGACAACGCGATCCCGCCCAGCTCGGGCGAGGTCGCGACCTCCCGCATCAACGTGCCGAGCAGGTACGACACCATCGCGCGCATCATCCCGACGGCGACCTTGCCCCGGAAGCCGGCCCGGTCGAAGTTCTGCAACGCGGCCTCGATGGTCATGAACCCGGCCTGCGTGCTCAGCCGCCGCGTCGCCAGCATCACGAACGCGCGGGGGTGCTGCCGCGCCAGCTCCCGCACCGCACGCGCGTGTGCCCGGAAGTGATCACGCCAGTCGTCACTGTCGACGTGGTACGGCCGGGCCTCCGACATGATCCGTTCGGCGGCGAGATCCACCAGCACGGCCTTGTTCGGCACGTGGTTGTACAACGACATCGTGCCCGCGCCGAGCTCGGAGGCGAGGCGCCGCATGGAGACTGCCTCGACGCCCTCACGTTCGATCAACCGCACGGCCGCATCCACGATGCGGTCGCGGGTCAACGGTTCACGTGACGAGGACACTGGCGCCGACCATATGACGTGGAGTAGCTTCCCTGCGACGTACGGCGTACGTAGGAGGCTCGTCCGGCATGACCGAATCGAAGGCGCTCAGAGCGCTGCGCGAGGCGATCGTCCTGGAGCACATGGAATGCCAGAACGACTTCGACTTCGACACCTCCCTGAACACGTTTCCTCACCCCCGCTACGAGATCATGGCGTCCGGCCAGGTCCTGGACGGCGTGGACGAGGTCCGCGCGTACTGGCAGCGCACCCGTGAGACGTTCCCCGACCAGCGCAGCAAGGTCATCGAGGTCCACCACGCCGATGACGCGGTGGTCGTCGAGTTCGAGCTGTCGGGAACGCACCTGGGCAGCCTCCTCGGTGAACAACCGTCGAACAAGTCCTTCAAGGTCAGGATGGTGGCTTTCTTCCTGTTCGAGAAGGACGTCCTGGTCTGCGAACGGGTCTACGGCGACTCCGCGACCGTCATGCAGCAGCTCGGCCTGCTGAACGCTCCTGACGAGTACACCGGCCCCTACTGAAACACGACCCTCACCTCACCGACGACCTGACCGCCACCCAGCACCGGCACGGACAGGTGCTCCTTGGCCGGCGACACGTCGAAGCCCAGCGCGGCCAGCGCCGTGAGCCCGATCGCCGTGGTGGCGCGGGGATTGCCGTCGAGCACCTTCACCGCGACCGCGTGCCCGGCGGTCGTCGCCAGCACCAGCACGCCCTCCGCACCACCCTTGGCCACCACGCCCGGCAGCAGCTGCATCACGACCGTGTTCACGTGCCCGGTCCCGCCGACGAACTCCGGATACTTGCGCATGGCACCGGCAACGGGCGTGCGCACCAGCCCCTGCATCGCGCGCGCCAAGCCGCGCAACGACAACGCGTACACCGGCGCGCCACAGCCGTCGACCGCCGTGTGCGCGACGGTCTCGCCGGAGAGTTCCTCCACCGTCCGCAACACCATCTGCTGCAACGGATGCGTTGGCTCCAAATAGGTCTGGGTGGGCCACCGGGCCGCCACGCACGCCGCCAGCATCGCCGCGTGCTTGCCCGAGCAGTTCATCCGCACGCGAGACGGCTCGGTCATCCGCTGTCGCGTCTCCTCGTCCTCCGGCCAGGACGCCGGGCAGCGCAGCAACCCCACCGGCAACCCGCCGAGCAGCTTCATCACCAGCTCGACGTGCCGGTTCTCCCCCGTGTGCGACCCGGCCGCGATGGCCAGCGCGGGCCCGGCCAGCGACGCTCCGGCGGACAGACAGGCCAGCGCCTGGAACGGTTTCATGCACGACCGCGGCAGCACCGCGTCGTCGACGGCCCCGACGGACACGCCGGCCGAGCCGTCCGGGTGCAGGCCGACCACGCTGCCGTGGTGCAGGCTCTCCACGAAACCGTTCCGCGTGACCTCAGCGAGCAGTTCTGGCAAGGGATGCCTCCAGGTAGCGCGACAGGCCCGACAGCGCGAGGTTGACGACCAGGTACAGCACAGCGATCACGAGGTAGGTCTGGATGAGCAGGCCGTTGTAGGTCGCCAGGACCTTGCCGTTGAACAACAGCTCCGTGTAGCTCACCACAAACCCCAGCGCGGTGTCCTTCAGCAGCCCGATCGACTGCGTCACCAGCGACGGCGCCATGTGCCGCACCGCCTGTGGCAACACCACCACTCGCCGTGCGGCGGTCTCGGTGAACCCCAACGACAACGCGGCCTCGCGCTGCCCGGGATCCACCGCCTGCACACCCGCGCGGAAGATGACGCCGAACGCCGCCGCGTGCGAGAAAGCGAGCGGTACTACCAATTTCCAGAACAACGGCAGGTCGACACCGTACGACGGCAGCACGAACAGCATCACGTAGACCAGCAGCAGCACCGGGATCATGCGCATCAGCTCGGTGTAACCGCGGGTGAAGCGGTTCGGCCACAACGCGAGCAGGACGCCACCCGCCATCGCCAGCACCCCCGTCGCCGCCGCGGCCAGCACCGTCGATCCCAGGCCGTTGAACAGATAACGCCACACCGGCCAGGTGAGATACGGCTGCCACTTCGCCGCGTCGAGCTGACCGTTGATCGCGAACTGCCGCAGTGCCAACGCGACCAGCCCCGCGACGACCACAACGGACACCACGCTGATCCAGAACACCCGCCGGCGCGCCCGCGGCCCAGGAGGGTCAAACACGCGCCCACCGCCGCTCCACGACGCCGGCCAGCAGCCCGATCCCACCGGCCAGCGCCAGGTAGCACAGGCCCGCACCCGTGAACACCAGCAGCGGACGGGCGAGGTCGAGGTTGATCCGGTTCGCCGCCCGCGTCAGCTCCACCACGCCGACCGCACCCGCCAGCGCCGTCGCCATCGTCAACGCGATGGCGATGTTCGCGAGCGGCTGCACGACCCGGCGCGCGGCCTGCGGAACGATGATGTGCCGCAACGACTGCCGGAACGTGAGCCCCAGCGCGCGGGCAGCCTCACCCTGCCCCGAAGCCACCGAGTTCACGCCCGACCGCAGCGCCTCGCAGACGTACGCGGCCTCGTACAGCGAGATCGCCAGGAACGCGCTCCAGAACAACGAGAGCGTCAGCCCGATCTCCGGCAGCCCGAACACGAACAGCACCAGCCACGCCAGCAGCGGCACGTTGCGCCAGACCTCCACGTACACCGCGCCGACCCCGCGCAGCACGGGAACCGGCGCGATCCGCAGCACCGTCACGAACAGGCCCACGACCAGCGCCGTGCCGAAGCACAGCACGGTCAGCAGCACGGTCGTGAGAAACCCTTCGAGGACAAGGCTCATGGGGTGATCGCGGGCGGAGCGGGAGCGTCACCACGCACGACCGTGCCGATCGAGGACTTCCACGTCTCCTGCCACAACCCGGTCTTCTGGATCTCGCGCAACCAGTCGTTGACGAACTTCGTGAACTCCTCGTCGCCGTGCTTGATCCCGATGCCGTACGGGTCGACCGTGAACGGCTCGCCGACCAGCTGCAGCTCGGCGTCCTTGCTGGCGTCCGCCACCAGGATCGCCTGGTCCTGCACGTACGCGTCACCACGGCCCTGCTTCAACGCCGTCACGCACTCCGGGTCGGAGGAGAACTCCACGATCTTCGCGGTCGGCGCCTTCTCCTTGATCGCCGCGATCGACGGGGTGTTCGCACCCGCGATCACCGTCTTGCCGGCCAGGTCCTCCGGCTTCGCGATGCCCGACGTGCCCTTCTTCACCGCGATCGCCTGACCGGACTGGTAGTACGGCCCGGCGAACGCCACGCGCTCCTTGCGGGCGGGCGTGATCGTGTACGTCTGCAGGATCACGTCCACGGTTCCGTTGTCCAGCAACGGCTCCCGCGTCTCCGAGGTCGCCGTCACCAGCTCGGTCTTCGGTGAGCCGAGGATGTACTGCGCCAGCAACCGGCCCAGCTCGGCGTCGAACCCGGTCAGCTTGCCCGACACCGGGTCCAGTTGGGACAGCAGCGGCGCGTCCTGCGATCCACCGATCTTCAGCACGCCCCGCTTGCGGATCTTGTCCACCGTGGACCCTTCGGCGACCGTGCCGCTGAACACCGGCCCGTTCGACACAGTCTCCTCCGGGGCGGCCGAACACCCGGTGAGCACCAACAGCGCGATCAGCAGCAGTCTCCCCATGACCTGGAAACTACCCACGGCGATCGAGCGGACACAAGACGTTGTCCTGCGGGTTGTCTAGTCCTCGTCCGCGAACGCCAGCTTCTTGCCCCTCCGCACGTACGGCAGCACCAGCGACACCACCGCCAGCATCAGGATGACCAGCGTCAACGGCCGCGTGACGATGGCGATGAAGCTGCCGTCGGAGATCACCAGCGCCCGCCGCAGCTGCGTCTCGGTCATCGGACCGAGAATCACCCCGAGGATCACCGGCGCGATCGGGAACCCGAACCGGCGCATGAAGTAGCCGAGCACACCGATCCCGTACGCGAGGAACACCTGCAACACGTTGCCGGACAACGAGTACACCCCCAAAGTGGCCAGCACGAGGATGCCGCCGTACAACACCGGCCGCGGCACCTGCAGCACCTTCACCCACACCTGGATCAGCGGCAGGTTCAGCACGAGCAGCAGCACGTTGCCGACGAACAGCGACGCGATCAACGCCCACACCAGGTCCGAAGACGTTTGGAACAGCTGCGGTCCCGGTTGCAGGTTGAAGATCTGGAACGCCGCCAGCATCACCGCCGCCGTCGCCGAGGTGGGCAGGCCGAGCGTCAGCAACGGCACCAGCACGCCGGAGAAGCTCGCGTTGTTCGCCGCCTCCGGTCCGGCCACGCCCTCGATGGCACCTCGACCGAAGTCGTTCCGCCCCGCTCGTTCAGCCCGGCGCTTCTCGAACGTGTACGACAGGAACGTCGGCACCTCCGCGCCACCGGCCGGCAGCGCGCCGAACGGGAACCCGATCGCAGCACCGCGCAACCACGGCTTCCACGACCGCTTCCAGTCGTCGCGCGACAGATAACCGGTGCGCAGCCGGGCTTTCTCCAGCGGCGCCACCGTGTCCGACCCGTCGCGCACGCGAGAAGCGCAGTACAGCACCTCACCGATCGCGAACAGCCCGACGATCACGATGGTGATGCCGATGCCCTCGGCCAGGATCGGCGCACCGAACGTGAACCGCGGCTGCCCGCTCACCGAGTCCAGCCCCACCAGGCCGAGGAAGAGCCCCAGCACCAACGAGATCAGTCCGCGCACCAGTGACGCGCCGAGCAACGCCGTCACCGACACCATCGCCAGCACGGCCAGCGCGAAGTAGTCGGCGGCCTGGAACTTCACCGCGAGCTCGCCGATCGGCTCGGCCACGAACGCCAGCAACACCGTGGAGATCACGCCCGCCACGAACGACCCGATCGCCGCCGTGGCGAGAGCCGCCCGCGCACGGCCACGACGAGCCATCTCGTGGCCCTCGATCGCGGTGGCCACCGACGCCGATTCCCCAGGCGTGTTCAGCAGGATCGACGTCGTCGACCCGCCGTACATCGCGCCGTAGTAGATGCCGGCGAACATGATGAACGCACCGGTCGGGTCGTCGAAGTTGAACGTGATCGGCAACAGCAACGCGATCGTCAGAGCGGGCCCGATGCCGGGCAGCACACCCACCAGCGTCCCGATCGTCACGCCCACCGCCGCGAACAACAGGTTCAGCGGCAGCAACACGGTGGCGAAGCCGTTCAGCAGGTCCATCACAGCGGCAGCACCCCACGCGGCAGGCGGATCGAGAGCAGTGACGTGAAGCCGAAGTAGAGGGCGACGGCCAGCAGCACGCCGACCACCACGTCACGAACGAGGGACCGCGACCCGAGGATCCGGGTCGTCAGCACGAACGACAACGCCGTGGAGATGATGTACCCCAACGGAATCACGACGTACGCATAACCGACGAGCGTGGCGATCAGGTACAGCGGCGTGCGGTCGAATCCCTCTGACGGTCCTGGTGCACGAACTGTCTGCGCCACGTACAACACCGCCAGCACGACCCAGGCACCGCAGACCACGAGCGGCACGAACCGCGGCCCGCTCACGCTCCAGTCGCCGCGGATCACCCAGACCTGGGTGAGGGCAACGACTCCGAGCGCCACGAGCACCAGCCCGAAGACCAGCTCACCGGAACGGAACCGCGTCACGACAACCCCAGCTCCTTGACGAGCTCGCTGATCCGCATGGTCTCGTTCGCGATGAAGTTCCGCGCCTCGGTGTCCTTCTTGTAGAAGTCGGTCCAGCCCTGCTTCGTCAGCGTCTCCTGCCACTTCGGCGAGCTGTGCAGCCTGTCCACCAGGGCGACGACGGCAGCACGGTCGACGTCGGAGAGCCCAGGACCGGCGACGAGCCCGCGCCAGTTCATCAGCTCGGCGTCGTAACCGGCCTCCTTCAACGAAGGCGCGCCGTTGGCACCCTTCGGCGAGGTCACCGCGAGCAGCCGCATCTGACCGGCGTCGATGTTCGCCTTGAACTCGCTGACCCCCGCGACACCTGCTGTGACGTCACCGGACAGCACACCGGCCTTGGTCTCGCCACCACCGGAGTAGCCCACGTACTGGATCTTCTTCACGTCAGCACCGGCCGCCTTCGCGAGCACGCCGACCACCAGGTGGTCGCTGCCGCCCGCGGAACCGCCGCCCCACTTCACCGAGGCCGGGTTCGCCTTGAAGTCGTCGACGAGCTGCTTGATGTTCTGGTACTTCGAGTCCGACCGCACCACGATCGCCTCCGCCTCGGCGGTCAGCGTCGCGATGGGCGTGGCCTGGGTGAGGTCGCTGCCGTTCTTCGCGCGTTCGGTCGCACCGATCATCACGAGCCCGGTGACCATCCACTGGTGGGCGTCACCCTTGCCCTTGCTGAGCAGCTGCGCGAGTCCGGTCGCACCACCCGCGCCGACGACGTTCGTGACCTCGACCGCCTTGTCGTAGAGCTTGTCGTCTCGCAACGCGGACTGCATCGCGCGGGCCGTGAGATCCCATCCGCCGCCAGCTGCCGCCGGCGCCATGATCTCCAGGTTTCTGCTGGGGAACGCGGCCCCGCCACCACCTGCGGTGTCGGTGAACTGACCGCAGGCGGACAGCGCGACCACAGCGGTGACAGCAGCCGCTGTCTTGAGTGACGGCTTCATTGCACGTCTTCCCTTCGATCCATCTAGTGGTACGTTTGAACCGCCTGGCGGTTTCTCGGGACTATAGGTCGCCCCTTCGGCGGTGGCAAGGCTCATAGGAGGTGCCCGTGCTGCTCGACGGGATTCGAGTGCTCGACCTGACGAACGTGCTGGCAGGGCCGTTCGCGAGCTACCAGCTGGCGCTCTTCGGCGCCGACGTGGTCAAGGTGGAGGCGCCACGCACGGGCGATCTGGCCCGCCAGCTCGGCGCGGATCCCGAGCTCAACGACGAGCTGCTCGGCGCGTCCTTCCTCGCCCAGAACGGCGGCAAGCGCTCGGTCACGGTCGACCTGAAGTCCGAGGAGGGCAAGCAGGCGTTCCGCCGCCTGGTCGCCGACGCCGACGTGGTGCTGGAGAACTACCGGCCCGGCGTGCTCGCCCGGCTCGGTTTCCCCTGGGACCTGCTGAAGGAACTCAACCCACGGCTGGTGTACTGCGCGATCTCCGGCTTCGGGCAGACCGGTCCGATGCGCGCGCGACCCGCGTACGACCAGGTGATCCAGGGCCTGGCCGGGATGATGAGCGTGACCGGCAAACCGCAGGACGCACCGTTGCGCGCGGGCTACCCGATCGCGGACACGATGGGCGGGCTCGCGGCGGCGTTCGGCGTCTGTGCGGCTCTGGTGCAACGAGAACGCACCGGCATCGGCTGCGAGCTCGACGTCTCGATGCTCGACACCGCGATCACCGCGCTGGGCTGGGCCGTCTCGAACTACCTCATCGCGGGCACGGAACCCGCCGCCGCAGGCAACGACAACATGACCTCCGCACCGTCCGGCACGTTCCGCACGGCCGACGGAGAGCTGAACATCGCGGCGAACAAGCAGGAGCAGTTCGTCGCGCTGTGCCGGGTGCTCGGCCGGATCGACCTGGTCACCGACGCCAGGTTCGTCACGCGCGAGGACCGCAAAGCAAGTCGCGAGGCGTTGCAACACGAGCTGGAAGCCAGTCTGCGCAAGCGATCCGCGCTGGAGTGGGAACAGCTGCTGGCGCCGGCCGGTGTCCCCGCCGCCCGCGTGCTGACCGTGCCGCAGGCCCTCGACCTGGTGCCGTCGCTGATCCACACCCTGCCGTTCCCCGGTACCCCCGAACGCACCATTCGCGTGCTGGGCAACGGAATCCGGGTCAACGGCTGCCCGGTTGCCCCCAGTTCACCGCCGCCCCTGCTCGGCGAGCACAACGACGAGGTGCTGACATGACAGCCAGAAACATGATTACCGCAACCCAGTGGTGGCAAACAGCTCTGGTGCGCATCCAGCCCGGCGAGATCGCGTTGCGCGGCTATCCGATCGAGCAGCTGATCGGCGAGATCTCCTTCCCGCAGGCCATCTGGTTGCTGCTGCGCGGCGAACTTCCCACCCCGGCCCAGGCGAAGCTCCTGGAAGCCGCCCTCGTCGCCGCCGTCGACCACGGCCCGCAGGCACCCTCCATCGCGGCGGCGCGGATGGCCGCGACGTGCGGCGTCGGGCTGAACAACGCCGTGGCCACCGGGGTGAACCTGCTCGGCGACGTGCACGGCGGCGCGGGCCAGCAGGCGATGTCGATGCTGCGCGACCTGCGCGACAGCGACCTGCCGCTGCCGAAGGCGATCGAGGAGTACCGGCGCTGGCACCGGTTCCTGCCCGGTTTCGGGCACCGCTTCCACCCGCGCGACCCGCGGCGGGATCCGTTGCTGCGCCTGGTGGCCGAGGCCGTGGAGGAGGGCGTCGTGTCCGGCGAGTACCTGGTGATCGCCCTGGAGGTCGAACACGCGATCGCGCCGGTGCCGATGAACATCGACGGCGCCACCGCGGTGATCTACGCCGAGCTCGGCTTCCCGCCGGAGCTCGCGCGCGGGCTGTTCGTGCTGTCCCGATCTGTCGGGATTCTGGCGCACGCGTGGGAAGAACAGCAGTCCGGCGCCCGGATCAAGGGGCCGATCCCGCGGCCGTTGCTGGCCGACTACACGGGTCCCGCACTGCGCGACCTACACGACGGCCGGAAGCCCCAGCCGTGAGACTTCCGCTGCCGCGTCAGCGAGTGCGGTCCGGAACAGCGGCACCCGGTCCTCGGTGAACCTGGTCGTCGGGCCACCGAGGGCCAACGCGGCCACGACCCGGCCCTTCTTGTCGACCACCGGCGCCGCGACACCGGACGCACCCGACTCGCGTTCTCCGTGGCTGACAGCGAACTTCTCGGCCGCGGCCTCGGCGATCTGCTCCCGCAGACCCTCCCCCGCGCGCTCGACCATGGCGTCCACGACGTCCGCCGGCGCGTCCCCGAGCAGGATCTTCGACGCCGCTCCCGCCCACAACGGCATCTCGTCGCCGATCCGCACCACGTGCCGCAACGTCTGCGGCCCCTCGGCCTGAGCCACGCACACCCGCGCGAAACCCTGACGCACGTACAGGTTCACGGTCTCCCGGCTCGACGCGGCCAACGCCTCCAGCACCGCGCGCACCTCGAACGGCAGCTCCCAGGCCGCGCGCGCCAGCCGCGCCCACCGCATCAGGCCGGCGCCGACCGTGACCTGGCCGTCGGGGCGTTCCCACAACATGCCCGTCGACGAGAGAGTGGCGACCAGCCGGACCACGGTTGTCTTTGGCAGCCCCGAAACTCGGGCCAGCTCCGCGACCGGCCACACCATCCGCTGCTCGGTGAAGTGCCCGAGGAGGTCGAGAGCCCGGGTCACGCTGCGCACTGCACCGTCTTCTGCTGCCACCACTACACGGTACAACCGAACCGCCAGGTGGTCCGAACATGACAAAGCCGCCTGCACCCGTGAATTAGGTCAGGCGGCTTTGTGACAGATCAGATGTGCTGACCAGTCAGACTCAGACGGCGCGAACGCCCTGGGCCTGCGGGCCCTTCTGGCCCTGACCGATCTCGAACTCGACCCGCTGGTTCTCCTCGAGAGCCTTGTAGCCGTTCATCTGGATCTCGGAGTAGTGGACGAACACGTCGGCGCCACCGTTGTCGGGGGAGATGAAGCCGAAGCCCTTCTCCGCGTTGAACCACTTGACGGTGCCCTGTACTGCCATCTTGCTACTTCTCCTCTAACAGGTGCCGGATCGCGCTCGCGACCACCGGGTCAAGCTGGAGAGCTGCGTCCTCTCCGGAACCTGGAGAAACCACACGCTCACTAACTTCGCTTCCGCGAGCGTGGGACACGAACACGAAAACGTACGACCAAGGACAGTCAACCATGACCCCCTGGTCTCAGTCGAGCCATCAATCGCGCTGCTACCGTGAGACCCCGAACGACCACGCGGAGGGGAATCCGTGCCCGAGCATCCGACGGTTTCGATCGACGTGTCGATCGCGTCACAGGTGGCCTCCGGCCTGCACGCGCTCGTCGCGAAGCACCTGTCCGCGGCCCGTGCGAAAGAGGCTCCGCGGCGGTCCGGCGACACCTACGTGAACAAGGTCAGCGGCACCGTCGACGGCACCGTCATCCAGATCGGCCGGATGCACGGGAACGTGAACGACAACCGGGGGCGGTAACCTGGTGGGTCGTTGACCCAGGGGGCCGTGCTTGACCGGCAGCGAACGACTGCTCTTCTTCTTCGTCGGCTTGGTGACCACATTCGTGTTCATCCGCATCAGCGTGCGGTTGATCAGGGCGAAGGTGCGCTGGTGGCCGCGAAACATCGTGCACGGCGACACGCACGTGCATCACGTCGTGTTCGGCACGGTGCTGCTGCTCCTGTCCAGCGTCACCAGCCTGGTCATCCCCGACGACCTGCACGGTGCCCGGCTGGTGGCCGCCGCCGGACTCGGGGTGGGCGCGGCGCTGGTGCTCGACGAGTTCGCGCTGATCCTGCACCTGCGGGACGTGTACTGGACCAAGGCGGGCCGGCTGTCCGTCGACGCCGTCTTCCTCGCCATCGGCCTGACCGGCACGTTCCTGCTCGGAGCCCGGCCGCTGGGCTACGACGAGGTGCTGCAGCTCAACCCGGACACGACGCCGACCGACACGTTCACGCTGCGGCTGATCACGATCGGCGTGAACCTGTGCTTCGCGATCGTGGCCCTGCTGAAGGGCAAGATCTGGACCGGGCTGCTCGGCCTGCTCGTGCCGGTGGTGCCCGCGGTGGGGGCAGTCCGCCTGGCCCGGCCGGGCTCGCCGTGGGCGCGCTGGCGGTACCCGGAGGGCTCGCGCAAGCTCACCCGCGCGTACCGGCGCGAGGCGCGGATCCGGCAGCCGATCATCCGGGCGAAGATCGCCGTGCAGGAGTTCATCTCAGGACGTCACGACCTGCCCGACGAACGGGGCAGGCCGTGATCGAGCGAGCGCCGTGGCGTGAAAACCAGCGGGCCGTTTCGCGGTCAGACGGGCGCATCGCGGTGCCGCCTCCACGTCCTCATACCGGAGTCGTATGGGGGCGTGGAGGCGGTGCCGCGAGGCGTCCTGCTGAGCGTGAAACGGCCCGCCGGTTTTCACGTCACGGCGCTCAACCTCCGAGGATGTCCTGCTGCGCGCACGCCTGAGCGAGGTCGCCGGCGCACAGTTCCTGCGGCTTGACGATGCCCTCGGTCACCAGCGTTCGCACGGTGTCCTTCTTGATGAGCGTCGCGCCGAGCAGCACGGACTTGATGTCGCGCCGCGCGACGGGATCCCGCAGGTTGCCGGTGGCGAGGTCGTCGGCACCCTCCAGGTCGCCGCGAGCGATCGCGATGGCCAGCCGGGCCGCCGCCTCCGCCTCGTCGCGCACGGGCTTGTAGACGGTGATGCACTGCTCGCCGCGCAGCACCGCGCGCAGACCGTCCACAGTGGCGTCCTGCCCGGTGACCGGCACCTTGCCCGCGAGGTTCTTGCGCCGCAGCACCTCGATCACCGCGCCGGCCAGGCCGTCGTTGGCCGCGACCACGCCGTCGACCTTGTTGTTGTTCTCGCTCAGGATCTGCTCGAACAACTGGCCGCCGAGCTTGTTGTCCCAGTCAGCGACGGGCTGCGACTTGACCAGCTTCAAGGCGCCGCTGTCGTACTTCGAGGACAGCCGCGACTTCTGACCCTGCGTGAACAGCGTCGCGTTGTGGTCGGTCGGGGCGCCCTCGATCTCGATGATCTGCGCGCCCTGCTTGTCGCCGAGGCAGCCCAGCAGACCGTCCGCCTGGAGCTGGCCGACGTTCACGCTGTCGAAGCCGACGTGGTACTCGGCCTGGCCGCCGAGCGTCACGCGGTCGTAGTCGATGACCGGGATGTTCGCGGCTTTCGCCTTCTTCTGCACGGCGAGACCACCGGCCGCAGACAACGGCGTGATCATCAGGACCTTCACCTTGCGGCGGATCATCTCGTCGGCGATCTGTGCGAACTTCGCCTCGTCGCCCTCCGCGTTCTCCATGAACGGTTCGATGTCCGCGTAGTTGAACGCCTGGCTCAGCAGCGGCCGATCTTGTTCTTCCCAGCGCGTGGATGTCGTTCGGTCGGGAAGGATTACCCCGACGATTGGTTTGGGTCCACGCGCGGGCAGCGTCGGAGCACCCTGACCAGCGTCACCGCAGGCAGTCAGGAGAAAGAGCAGGCACGCCGACGTTGCCATTACCCGTCTTCGCATAATCGCGGATTGCATCGCTTGAATGTTGTTAAGTCAAGATTTGTTCGGGACCATCACGCTCCGCTTCCGGTCGGCTACAGTTCGATTCCGTACGAAAGGCGCTGATGCGTGGGGAATTTTCGTGTCAGTGTGTCGGACTTGGGCGGCAATCGGGGGCCGCTCCGTGTTGTTGGATCCAGCCCTGACCGGGTGTGAGGAGACAGCTAGGTGAGAACGACCAGAACCGTGATGGCGGTGGCGGCAACGGTGTCGCTGATCGCCGCGGGTACTTCGGCGGCGGGGGCAGCGCCGGCTTCGGCCGGATCGCAGCAGAAGGACACCGAGTACACCGTCCTGCTGGAGCAGCCCGGAAACCGCGATTACGCGATCGACGCCGTGCAGAAGGCCGGCGGTGAGGTCGTCCGGGCCAACGACGCCGTGGGTCTGCTGACGGTCAAGGCGCCCGCGAACGGCTTCGTGGAGAAGGTGTCCGCTTCGGACGCCGTCGTCGGTGCCGCTCGGTCGAAGCCGATCGGGCACGCTCCCGCCGCGCGCAAGGCCGAGGCGACCAAGCGCGACAACGTGGAGAAGGAGAACAAGTCGGAGCAGGCCGCCAAGGCTCCGGCCGCTTCCAAGGCCACCGCGGGCATGGACCCGCTGGACGGCGACCTGTGGGGCCTGAACCTCGTGCGCTCCAACATCGCGCGGGCCAAGCAGGCCGGTGACAAGCGCGTGTACGTCGGCATCCTCGACACCGGTGTGGACGGTTCCCACCCGGACATCGCGCCGAACTTCAACAACGAGCTCTCGCGCAACTTCACCGTCGACATCCCCAACGACTCCGACGGCGGCGTGTTCGACGGCCCGTGTGAGTTCCGCGGCTGTGTCGACCCGAACAACTGGGACGACGGCGGCCACGGTACGCACGTCGCCGGCACCATCGGCGCCGCTGCCAACGGCTTCGGCATCTCCGGTGTCGCGCCGGGTGTGTCGCTGGTCAACATCCGCGGTGGCCAGGACGCCGGCTCGTTCTTCCTGCAGCCGGTCGTCGACGCGCTGACCTACGGTGCCGACGTCGGCCTCGACGTGATCAACATGTCGTTCTACGTCGACCCGTGGTACATGAACTGCATCAACGACCCGACGGCTTCGCCCGAGGAGCAGCTGGAGCAGCAGACGATCATCGCGTCCGTGCAGCGCGCGCTGAACTACGCGCACCGCAAGGGCGTCACGCTGATCGGTGCCGGTGGCAACAACCACGAGGACCTCGGCAAGCCGCGTCAGGACACCGTGAGCCCGAACTACCCGCCGGGCCACAACCGTCCGCGTCCGATCGACAACGCGACCTGCCTCAACCTGCCGACCGAGGGCAACCACGTGATCTCGGTGTCGGCTCTGGGCCCGTCGACCGCGAAGGCCGACTACTCGAACTACGGCCTCGAGCAGACCTCGATCTCGGCTCCCGGCGGCTGGTTCCGCGACGGCCTCGGCACGCCGTGGTACCGCACCAACGAGAACCTGATCCTGTCGACCTACCCGCGCAACGTCGCTCTCACCGATGGCGCGATCGACGAGGCCGGCAACATCACCCCGGCCGGTCTGGCCGCGGGCGTGAAGAAGGCCGTCGACGGCGACAAGGTCGGCTACTACCAGTTCCTGCAGGGCACCTCGATGGCCGCCCCGCACGCTTCCGGTGTCGCCGCCCTGATCGTCAGCCAGTACGGCAAGAAGGACAAGGGTCGTCCTGGCCTGACCCTCTCCCCCGACAAGGTGGAGAAGGTGCTGTACAAGACGGCGATCCAGCGCGCGTGCCCGAGCCCGCGCCTCGTCGACTACACGCCGGTCGGCCGCCCCGCGGAGTTCAACGCGCTCTGCGAGGGTGACGCGAAGTTCAACGGCTTCTACGGTCACGGCATCGTGGACGCCTACGGCGCGGTCACCCGCGGCGGCCAGTTCATCTGATTTTCGTTGTAACGCAAAGGCTCCCGGTTTACGCCGGGAGCCTTTTGCTTACAACTAAAGTGGATTCCCCTTTCACACCTTCGTCTGAAAGTGCCGGGTCGCCTTGACCGTGCCGTAGCGGCATGGTTTCAACTGAACGTCATGTGGAGCACGAGTCAGCTGGCAGACCTCGCCGGCACGACCCTGCGCACGATCCGGCACTACCACGACGTGGGCCTGCTCGCCGAGCCGGACCGCAGGCCCAACGGCTACAAGAGCTACGGCGTGCCGCACCTCGTGCGAGTGCTCAGGATCAAGCGCCTCACCGATCTCGGGTTGTCGCTCACGCAGATCGCCGATCTGGGCGACGGCGACGAACATCCGGGTGAGGCACTGCGACAGCTCGACGCCGAGGTGGCGGCGACGATCGAACGTCTCCAGCGGGTGCGCGCCGAGCTCGCGTTGATCCTGCACCAGGAGACGCCGACCGAGCTGCCACCGGACATCGCGGCGACGATCGCTGATGCGGACCTGTCACCGCAGGACCGCTCGTTCACCGTCGTGCTGGCGCAGCTGCTCGCGCCAGACACGTTGATCAGGTACGCCGAGACTCTGAAGGGCTACTCCAGGGATCCGGCGGTCGTCGAGTTCGACACCCTGCCGGAGGACGCGGACGAGCAGACCCGGCAGAACCTGGCCGAACGCATGCGCGCGATGCCGTACATGGACGAGATGCGTGCCGCGTTCCCGGATCCGAACGGTCTGTACAGCAACGCACCGCGAGGTGTGGAGCACGCGAAGCAGACGATCATCAAGGTGATGCTCGAGCTCTACAACAAAGCTCAGCTCGACGTTCTCGTCCGCATGAACGGCTGACATTTCTGTTTGGCGCACCCAACCGGGGTGCGCCGTCGGGGAAGGGATTTGCAAATGCGAAAGACGTTGCCATTGGCTGTGGTGGTTGCCGCAGCAGCAGCGTTGGTAGTGCCAGGGGTGTCGTCCGCGGCGCCCGTCCACGAGGTCCAGTGGGTCGCGTGTCCCGCTGACGTGGCGCTTCCCGGTCTGGAGTGCGGAAAGCTCCAGCTACCGCTCGACTACCGCAAGCCGCAGGGTCGCAAGACCGAGGTGATGATCACCCGCCTCGCCAGCAAGAACCCGGAGAAGCGGCGCGGCATCCTGCTGACCAACCCCGGTGGGCCGAGCGAGGGCCTGACGTTCCCGTTCGTGCTGAAGGCGTTGGGACTGCCCCAAAGCGTGCAGGACGCGTACGACATCATCGGCATGGATCCGCGTGGCATCGGCTACAGCTCACCGTCCACATGCGACCTCACGGAAGAACAGATGGCCGCGGGCAGTGTGCCGCCGTATGCCGTGAAGCCGTCTGATGTGCGCAAGCGTGCCGACGAGACGAAGAAGATGGCGGAGCAGTGCCTTGCTTCGTCGACAGCCGACGCGTTGCCGTACAACACGACCGCGAACATCGCCCGTGACCTGGACAGCGTCCGTGCCGCACTGGGCGAGAAGACGGCGTCGTTCCTCGGCTACTCGTACGGCACGTACCTGGGTTCGGTCTACGCCACGCTGTTCCCGAAGAGCAGCGACCGCGTCGTGATCGACAGCAACCTCCCCGCAAGCGGGTGGGACGTCGAGGGCGGCCGGCTGATGGCCCGCGGTGTGGAGGACACGTTCCCGGACTTCGCGCAGTGGGCCGCAGCGCACCCCGAGTACCACCTGGGCACGACGCCGCAGCAGGTGCGTGCCAAGTACTTCGACCTCGCCGGCCGCCTGGACGCGAAGCCGTCGGTCGAGGGCATCAACGGTCAGGCGTTCCGGATGCTGACGTTCGCCGGGCTCTACGGCACCGGTGACGCGGCATTCTCGAAGCTCGCCGCGTCGTGGAAGGCGTTCGACACCAACCAGCCGCAGCCGCCGCAGGACTACCCGGAGGTCCCGCGCATCCAGGCCCTGCTCGCCGGCCGCCTGCACGTGATCTGCGGCGACTCCGAATGGCCTTCGTCCGTGCGCACCTATGAACGCAACGTGGCGCTGGACCGCGTCCGCTACCCGATGTTCGGCGCGGCCGCCGCGAACATCCAGCCGTGCGCGTTCTGGCCGAAACCGGTCGAGAAGCAGGTCCAGCTCTCCGACCGCGGGCCGCGCAACATCCTCATGGTGCAGAACGAGCGCGACCCCGCCACGCCGCTCGCCGGTGCCTACTCGACGCGTCGGGCGTTCGGTGACCGGGCGGCGATGTTGACAGTGGACCAGGGCGGGCACGGCGCGTACGTGATCGGGAAGAACCAGTGCGCCAACGACAAGGTGACCTCGTACCTGGTCGACGGTCGGTTCCCGACACATGACGTCAAATGCTGACCCTTGTTGATGTAACCGCTCCCACGCTACGGTGCGCGGGTCGCCGCCGATCCCAGTATCGGACGGAGCGACGTGAAGACGTTTACAAGACTGGCCGCAACCCTGGTGTGCACCGCGGCGTTGATCACTCCCGGCACCGCACAGGCAGCCGACCTGAACGAGCCGCACCTCAAGGACATCGCCATGCAGCTGGTGTCCAGTGCGGAGAACTCCTCTTTGGACTGGCGTGCCCAGTTCGGCTACATCGAGGACATCTGGGACGGTCGTGGCTACACGGCCGGCATCATCGGGTTCTGCAGCGGTACCGGCGACATGCTCGACCTGGTGCGGCTGTACCGGGACTGGAAGCCGGGCAACGTCCTGGAGAAGTACCTGCCGGCACTGGAACGCGTGAACGGCACCCCGTCCCACGACGGCCTGGACCCGCACTTCCAGGACGACTGGCGCGCGGCCGCGTGGGACGGCACGTTCCAGGGCGCACAGGAGCACGAGCGCGACCGCGTCTACTTCAACCCCGCGGTGAACAGGGCGAAGCAGGACGGCGTGCAGGCACTGGGCCAGTTCATCTACTACGACGCGATCGTCATGCACGGCGACGGCTGGGGCTGGCTCGACTTCTCCAGCATCCGCCAGCGCGCACTGGACTCCGGGGCGGTTCCGCCGTCGTGGGGCGGCGATGAACGCTCATGGCTGCACGCGTTCCTCGACGCACGGGTGTGGGCCATGAAGCAGGAACCCGCACATGAGGAGACCAGCCGGGTCGACACGGCCCAGCGCCGGTTCCTCAACGAGGGCAAGCTGAACCTCGAACGTCCCCTGCAGTGGCACGTCTACGGGGACTACTTCGAGATCCGATGACCGTTTGACCACAAAGGATCCCGGCGCCCCGCCGGGAGCCTTTGTCAAGCCGAAACCGTTTGCAGCGCCCGGTTTTGTCGCAATCTCACGATGATCGTCCCGATCTGTCCGATTCGCGAAATAGTAAACCCTCTTGCCAATAAAGGTATGGACCCCTTACCTTCGTCCTCACGCCGCCCGGGACCCCCAATCCCTGCCCCGGAGGAAATTCGTGAAACTCTCTGGTCGCCTCGCGGCCGCACTGCTGACGTGCGCCGCACTCATCACCACCACGGCAACGACCGCCTCGGCGGCCGACCTGAACGACCCGCGCATGAAGGACATCGCGATGCAGATCGTGTCCAGCGCGGAGAACTCCTCGTTGGACTGGAGGGGTCAGTTCGGCTACATCGAGGACATCAAGGACGGCCGGGGCTACACCGCCGGCATCATCGGCTTCTGCAGCGGTACCGGCGACATGCTCGACCTGGTCGAGCGCTACAAGCAGCGCAAGCCGGGCAACGTGCTGGAGAAGTACCTGCCCGCACTGCGCAAGGTGAACGGGACGTCCTCGCACGCCGGCCTGGACCCCAACTACACCAAGGACTGGAAGACCGCGGCCAAGGACTCCGTCTTCAAGGCAGCACAGGAGTCCGAACGCGACCGCGTGTACTTCAACCCGGCCGTGAAGCAGGCCAGGGCCGACGGCGTGCGCGCCCTGGGCCAGTTCGCCTACTACGACTCGATCGTCGTGCACGGCGACGGAGGCGACAAGACCAGCTTCAGCAACATCCGCAAGCGCGCACTCGGCAAGGCGAAGCCGCCGTCGCAGGGCGGCGACGAGAAGACGTGGCTCAACGCCTTCATGGACGCCCGCGTGTGGGCCATGAAGCAGGAAGCGGCCCACGAGGACGTCTCCCGCATCGAGACCGCGCAGCGCGTGTGGCTCAAGGCCGGCAACTTCGACCTGAAGACCCCGCTGAGGTGGAAGGTCTACGGCGACAGCTTCGAGATCAAGTGACCTCGCACTGACTTGCGGAAGAGGGGCACTCCGAGCGGGGTGCCCCTCTCTTGTGGATCCGGTAACGCGGTTTACAGGTGAGAACGGTTGTGGCGCAAGCAGTTCCGCTGTTCGAACCAGTGCCGGTACCACCCGATCCGAGATCCGGTAACCCCTCTTGTCGGCAGAGGTTCGCACCACTTACCGTTGCCCCACTGCCGCCCGGGACTCACCCGGAGGACCTACGTGAAGATCTCAAGCCGCATCGCGGCAGCAGTTCTGACGTGCGTCGCACTCGTCACCACGACCGCAACCACCGCGTCCGCAGCCGACCTGAACGACCCGCGCATGAAGGACATCGCGATGCAGATCGTGTCCAGCGCGGAGAACTCCTCCACGAACTGGAGGGCCCAGTTCGGCTACATCGAGGACATCGACGACGGCCGCGGCTACACCGCCGGCATCATCGGTTTCTGTTCCGGCACAGGCGACATGCTCGACCTGGTCGAGCTCTACAAGACGCGCAAGCCCGGCAACGTGCTGGAGAAGTACCTCCCCGCACTGCGCAGGGTGAACGGGACGGACTCCCACGCGGGTCTCGATCCCAACTACACCAGGGACTGGAAGACCGCAGCCAAGGACTCCGTCTTCAAGGCAGCACAGGAGTCCGAACGCGACCGGGTGTACTTCAACCCCGCCGTGCGGCAAGCGAAGGCGGACGGCGTGCGCGCGCTCGGCCAGTTCGCTTACTACGACGCGATCGTCATGCACGGAGATGGTTGGGGCAGCCTGGACTTCTCCGGCATCCGCAAGCGCGCACTGGCCAAGGCCAAGCCCCCGGCCCAGGGCGGCAACGAGACCACGTGGCTCAACGCCTTCATGGACGCCCGCGTGTGGACCATGAAGCAGGAGCCCGCGCACGAGGACACCACCCGCGTCGACACGGCGCAGCGCGTGTGGCTCAGGGCCGGCAACCTCGACCTGAAGACCCCGCTCAAGTGGAAGGTCTACGGCCAGAGCTTCGAGATCAAGTAGCCTCGAAGGCAGCAGGTGAAGAGGGACGCTCCGAGCGGGCGCCCCTCTTCCCGCACACCTGGGGGTGAGCGTGGATCCGTTGGAAGGCGCGAAGGTCGTCGCGCACTGGAGTTTCGCGGCCGACACCGAGAACGACTACGTGGTCGGCGAAGTGCTGGTCCGCGACGACGGCGTGCTGTTGGAACGGTTCGGTGGACTGTCGGGCTCCGGCGACCCGAAGAGCACGGCGAACTACGTGTTCGGCTCGTGGCACCGCGTGGACTGGTGGGAGGGCCACACCACCCTCGCCGCCGCCTGGGCCAGGCTGCGCGGCATGGGCTACGACCTCGGCGATCCCAGCCCGGTGCCGATCGAGGACGGCAGGACGGGTCCGTTCATCTTCGAACCGGACCCGCCTGCCCACCTCGAGTAGAGATCCCTACAGCTGGGTCCAGTCCAGCACCGGCGCCGCGAAGTCGCGGATCGACGCCAGCAGCCCCAGCCTGGCCGCCTTCACCGCCGGGTCCTCCGCCATGACCAGCACCTCGTCGAAGAAGGTGTTGATCGGTGCGGTCAGCCCCTCGGTCGCGGCGACGAACGCGGCCAGCCCGGCGACATCGCGCGGGACACCGTCGAACGCCTTGTGCAGCGCCACTTCCGCGGGCTCGGACAGCACCGAGGCGTCGTACGAGGCGGTCACGTCGGCCGGCACGATCCTGCGGACGCGCTGCAGGGCGGCCGCCAGGGCGTCGAAGGACTCGTTGCCCGCCAGCGACTCCAGCTGCGCCAGCGTCTCGTCGGCCAGCACCGGCGAGTCGGCCAGCGGCAGCACCGCCTGGACGAACCGGTGCTCGTGGCCCGCGTCGAGCAATGCCTGCTCGTAGCGGCGGACCGCGAACTCGCGAGCGGTCTCCAGTGCCTCGGCGGAGACCTCAAGTCCTTCGGCGGCAAGGGAAAGTGCCACCGGCAGGGTGATCGCGCGCAGGTCGGGGAACGCCCGGAGCACCGTCACCGCACCGAGAGCCGCCCGCCGCAGACCGAACGGGTCCGACGAACCCGTGGGCTGCGCGCCGATGCCGAACAGGCCGGCCAGCAGGTCGAAGCGGTCCGCCAGCGACAGCAGCGCACCCGGCACCGACGACGGCAGCGCGTCACCGGCCGAGCGCGGGAGTTCCATCTCCCACAACGCCAGCGCGACCTCCGGGGTCTCCCCCGCCCGTGCCGCGTACTCGCGTGCCATCACGCCGGCCAGCGACGACAGCTCGATCACCATCTGCGAGCCGAGGTCGAACTTGGCCAGCGCACCCGCCCGGTCCAGCGTCTCGCGGTCCACCGAGACCACGGAAGCGAACCGACCGGCCAGCGAGGCGATCCGGGCGGCGCGGTCCGCCATCGAGCCGAGCTTGTCGGCGAACGTCAGCTTCGCGAGGCCGGACTTCATCTCCTCCAGCGGGGTCTTGAGGTCCGCGCGCCAGAAGAACGCCGCGTCCTCGTACCGCGCGCGCAGCACGGCCTCGTTGCCCGCCCGCACCAGGTCGGCGTCGATCGACCCGTTCGCCACGGCCACGAAGTGCGGCAGCAGCGAGCCGTCTGAAGAACGCACCGGCAGGTAGCGCTGGTGCTTGCGCATCACGGTGGTGAGGATCTGGCCCGGCAGCTCCAGGTACCGCTCCTCGAACGAGCCGAGGATCGGCGTCGGCCACTCGACCAGGTTCGTCACCTCGTCCAGCAACCCGTCGACCTCCACGACACCGCCGACGGACGCCGCGAGCTCCTGCGCCGCCTCGACGATCGAAGCCGCGCGAACCGACGCATCGGCCTGGATCCCGTGCGACTCAAGGAACTCCAGGTAACCATCCGCAGTGGACACCTCGATCACGGGCGAGGCAGCCGTCCGGTGCACGCGCGTCACCGTTCCCGACGACAGCGACGACACCGCGACCGGAACCGGCGTGGAACCGAGCAGCGCCACCAGCCAGCGGATCGGGCGGGTGAACGACAGCTTCGGGTCGTTCCACTTCATGTTCTTCTCGGCGCGCAGGTCCGAGACGACCTCGGCCAGCAGACCGCTCAGCACCTCGACCGCGCCACGGCCGGCGTCGGTCTTCGTCAGCGCGACGAACTCGACCCCGTTCTCCTCGACGCGACCCAGCGCGGCGACGTCGACGCCCTGGCCGCGCGCGAAGCCCTGCACGGCCTTCGTCGGGTTGCCGTCGGCGTCGAAAGCAGCAGAAACGCGCGGGCCGCGAACGGTGCGCTCGGCGTCCGGCTCGCGCGGCGCCACCGCGGGCACCAGCACGACGATCCGGCGCGGCGTTCCGTGCACGGTCACGTCGCCGTGCGTCAACCGGGTCGCACCGAGCTTCGCGGCGACAGCCTCTCGCACAGCGTCGACAGTCCGCAGCACCTCGTGCGGCGGAAGCTCCTCGGTACCGATCTCGAACAACAACGTGGCCGGAGCGACAACGTCCTCAAAGGACGAAGGCTTCTCGGCAACGGCAGGAACCTCAGCCACGCCAAGGGGATGCCCGAGCTCCGCACGACGCTCGGCCCACAACCCCGCGACTTCCCGCGCCAGGCCACGCATCCGACCGAACGCGCGCGCGCGTTCAGTGGTCGAGATCGAGCCACGCGCGTCCAGCACGTTGAAGATGTGCGAGCACTTCAACACGAAGCTGTGCGCGGGAACAGGAAGGCGAGCGTCGAGCATGCGCCGGGCCTCGGCCGCGAACTCCTCGAAGAGGCGCTTGTTCGCCTCCACGTCCGCGTCGTCGAGGTAGTACCGCGACATCTCGTACTCGGCCTGGCCGAACGCCTCGCCGTAGGAGATGCCCGGCGCGTACGCGATCTTCTTGAAGTGGTCGACGCCCTGCAGCGCCATCATGATCCGCTCGATGCCGTAGGTGATCTCCACCGACACCGGGTCGAGCGTCATGCCGCCGGCCTGCTGGAAGTAAGTGAACTGGGTGATCTCCAGGCCGTCCAGCCAGACCTCCCAGCCCAGCCCCCAGGCGCCCAGCGCGGGAGACGCCCAGTTGTCCTCGACGAACCGGACGTCGTGCGCGCGGACGTCGATGCCCAGCGCCTCCAGCGAGCCGAGGTAGAGCTCCTGCGGGTCGCCCGGATCCGGCTTGAGGATCACCTGGAACTGGGTGTGCGTCTGCAGCCGGTTCGGGTTCTCGCCGTAGCGGGCGTCGTCGGGCCGCACGGACGGCTCCACGTAGGCGACGCGCCACGGCTCGGGACCCAGCACGCGCAGCACGGTCGCCGGGTTCAGCGTTCCGGCGCCGACCTCCGTGTTGAACGGCTGCACCACGATGCAGCCCCGATCGGTCCAGTACTTGGTCAGCGCGAGCAGCGCGTCCTGCATCGTCAACACGGCGTCGAGTCTACGAAGCGGACAAAACAGCTGGTCAAGGCCCCTGGATCAGGTGGCGTGGGCCACTGTGTCACCCTTTGCACAACCGAGTGGAGTCCCCGCACGTCTACTTGGGGTACCCGAATGTGCTGAGAGGAGTGGGTGTGGACAACCGGCCGCCACGGCCGGGAGAACCGAACGGTACTCCCAGGCGACCCTCCGCCACCCCGCGTCCCCAGGCGGGTCAGCCCCGCCGCCCGCAGGTGCCGCCGCGCAGCTCAGAGCCCCCGCGCAGGGAGCCTGGCACGCCGCGCCGCGAACCCCAGAAGCGCGCCGAGCCGCCCCGCAGGGAGCCTCCGAAGCGCTCCGAGCCACCACGCCGCGAGCCACCGCGCCGGGAGTCCGCGAACCGCGCCGAGTCGCCGCGTCGTGAGCCGGCCCGCGCCACGTCGTCGGCCCCGCGCCCCCGTCCGCTCGCCGACCGCCCGACGGTCCGCACCACCCCGGCCAAGGCGAAGGCAGCGTCCCCGGCTCCGCGCCCGCGGCCGAGGCCCGCGACCCGCCGCCCGAGTGCGGCCAAGCGCGGCGCGTCCACCGGTGCCAAGGTCTTCGTCAGCATGCTGTCCGCGGTGATCCTGCTGGTCACCGGCATCGGCTGGCAGAACCTGAACGCGCTGACCGAGGGCCTGACCAAGCAGGACCTCAACCTGGCCGACGCCGGCGAGAAGCCCGCGGACGGCGCCATCGACATCCTGCTGGTCGGCATGGACAGCCGCACCGACTCCAAGGGCAACCCGCTGCCGCAGAACATCCTCAACGAGCTGCAGGCGGGTGGCAGCGACGACGGCGGGTTCAACACCGACACGCTGATCCTGCTGCACATCCCGAACGACAGCGGCAAGGCCTTCGCGGTGTCGTTCCCCCGCGACTCCTACGTGAAGATCGCGGGCGGCTTCGGGCGTCACAAGATCAACTCTGCCTACGGCTACGCCAAGGGTCAAGCGGCCGAAAAGCTGCAGGGCAGCGGCAAGAGCGCGCAGGACATCGAGATGGAGTCCCGCAAGGCGGGCGCGAACAACCTGATCGAGACCATCCAGAACCTCACCGGCGCGAACATCGACCACTACGCCGAGGTCAACCTGGTCGGCTTCTACGAGATCACCAAGGCCATCGGCGGCATCGACGTCTGCCTCAACGCCAAGGTCCGCGACAGCTTCTCCGGCGCGAACTTCCCCGCCGGCAAGCAGACCATCGAGGGCAAGAACGCGCTCGCGTTCGTCCGCCAGCGCCACGGCCTGCCGATGGGCGACCTGGACCGCGTCGTGCGCCAGCAGGTCTTCATGGCGGGTCTGGCCAAGAAGATGCTGTCCGCGGGCGTGCTGACCGACAGCACCAAGCGCAACGACATGATCAAGGCCGTGAGCGGCGCGATCGTGCTCGACGACGGCTGGGACATCACCAAGTTCGCCCTGCAGATGAAGGACCTGACGGGCGGCAACATGACGTTCCAGACGATCCCGACCGGCAACCCGGACCTGCAGACCCCCGAGGACGGCTCCGCGGTCGAGGTCGACGACGCCGAGGTGCGCTCGTTCGTGAAGAACCTCGGCAAGGCGGCCGATCCCTCGCTCGCCCCCGACCCGAAGTTCGACAACAAGACCGTCACCGTCGACGTGCGCAACGCCTCCGGCCAGCCCGGCCTCGCGGCCACGGTGTTGCAGTCGCTCACCGCGAAGGGCTTCACGGGCGGCCAGACGGGCAACGCCGAGGCGATGGCCAAGTCGGTCGTCCGCTACGGCAAGGGCGGCGAAGCGGGCGCGAACGCGGTCCAGAAGGCCCTCGGCGGCGTGAAGATCGAGGAGGACGTGAACATCCCGGCCGGCCGGGTCCGCGTCTTCCTGGGCTCGGACTACTCGGGCCCCGGCGCGCAGGGCTTCACCGGCTCGGGAGCGCTGCAGCTCGACGGCGCACGGCAGCAGCCGGCCGACCCGTCCGCACCCCCGCCCATCACTGCTGACGGCGTGCGCTGCGTCAACTGACTGCGCTGGTTGTGAGCTTCGCTAACGGCCTGCGCTGCGCAAACTCATACAGAGAGTAGAGATATATACCCCATTCGGGGGATTCCGACAGTAAGTTGCGTAAGCGGCGAAGCACTCGCGCCTTCCATCACCGTGAGACCCGCTCACGGGGTGGAGGGACCAGGTGCAAACTGCGAACGGCCAAATCGACACAGCGGCGTACCAGCGCGTGCTCGGTGATGAGATCCGCAGCCTTCGCAAGCAGCGCGGATGGACCCGCAAGGAGCTGAACAAGCGGCTGCAGACCGAGATCTCGCTGCAGACGCTGGCCACCTACGAGCTCGGCACCCGGCAGTGCTCGGTCGTGCGCCTGGTGGAGATCTGCCACGCCCTGGACGTTCCGGCACACGAAGTCCTCGCTCGTGTGCACGAACGCTTCTTCGGAGACACCCCGGCAGGCCACCTGACCCTGAACCTCGCCGCCGTCGCCGCCGCGGACAACCCCCGGCTGATCCCGTTGAAGCGCTGGGCCGCGGGACGGCTGCACGCGCTGCCACCCGGTGCGTCACCGGAAGTGCACCTAGACCTGCCCGCCCTCGAGAACATGGCTCAGCTCTGCCAGCTGCCGACCGTCGAACTGATCCGCATCCTGCGCTCCATGACCCGCTGAGAACGCCGAACACCCCCGCCGGAAGATCCGGCAGGGGTGCGCCCAGGGGTGGGCCCTCTCAGGCGGCGAAGCGCGTCAGGGTGTTCCAGGCGGTCCCTCCCTCGGTTCCGAAGTGGAAGTTCCCGGTGCCGTCGCCGTAGTAGTAACGGAACTTGTCCCCGGCCACACCGATCAGGTCGCCCTTGCCGTCACCGTTCATGTCCGTGACCGCGAGCTGGGTCAGCGTGCTCCACCCGTTGCCACCCTCGTGGCCCCAGTGGAAACCGCCCTGGCCGTCGCCGTA
>NZ_JAJAEG010000010.1:55441-316344 GCF_047445655.1 Lentzea alba | reverse complement strand
AGTAGTTCCTTCAACCCGAGTTACACCGCTCGTTTGACACACCCCGGCGCTGGTGATCCACCGGTAGTGGCCCAGGAAACCGTCCCAGATGTAGACGTGCGGGAACGACGGGTGCTTGATCAGGTGGCCGTTGGTCAACGTCCTCGCGGAGCTGTAGCAGTCGACGAAGAGGTTGTTGTAGGTCGCGATGCCGGCCCAGGTCCGGAACAGGTTGTTGTAGACGGTCTCGTTCGGGATCCAGTACAGGTACCGGCCGGGGCCGACGACGTAGACAGCGGGCGAGGACGAGGTCTTGACCCGTTGCCCCGACACCGGGCACGCGGCGGCTGAAGCGGATGCCTCGACCGGAGCCCCGGCAGTGGCCGTGGTGTCCGCTGTCGCGGTGCTGGCGCCTGCCAGCAGCGCTGCGACAGCGAACGCGATCGCTAGTGCATTCCTCATTTTTCCATTCCCCCTCGTGCGGCATTTCGGGAATTGCCGGACCGTCCCCTGGGCCGACCTGAGCAAGCTGCCTGACCTGGGTGGGGCAGTTTCTTGCTGTTCGCTTGAATCGCCTGGTCCGCCTCGCTATCCCTGAGCCGGGGGCAAGGGGGAATCGTGATCGAGTTCCGGGTTCTCGGGGGCGTCGAGGCGTACGCCGGTGATCACCAGGTGAACATCGGGCCGGCCAAACAGCGCTGTGTCCTCGCGGTGCTGCTGGCCGAGGCGAACAGGCCGGTGTCGGCCGACCAGCTGATCGACCGCGTGTGGGCGGACAGCCCACCACTGCGCGTGCGGGCTTCGCTGCACACCTACCTGGCCAGGTTGCGCGCCGCTGGAGTGCGCATCACCGGACGCCGTGGCAGCTACCTGTTCGCCGCCGACGAGCGCCTGATCGACCTGCACCGGTTCCGGCTGCTCGTCCGGCAGGCCAAGGCCACCTCCGACGACCGCGCGGCGTTGGAGGTGTTCGAGCAGGCGCTGAGCCTGTGGCGGGGCGAACTCTTCGCCGGGCACGACACGCCGTGGCTGGCCGACGCGCGCACGTCGGCGGAACTGGAGCTGTGGGAGGCCAGGCTCGACCACGTCGACGTCGCGTTGCGCTGCGGCCGGCACGCGGCGCTGGTGCCCGAACTGTCCACAGTGGCCGGTCGGCACCCGCTCGACGAACGCGTCGCCGGCCAGCTGATGACCGCGCTGTACCGCAACGGTCGCCAAGCGGGCGCTCTTGAGGTCTATCAGCGGATCCGGCGGCGGCTGGCCGACGAACTCGGCGCCGATCCCGGTCCAGCGCTGCGGCGGCTGCACCACCAGATCCTCACCGCGGACCCGGCGCTCACGACGGGAGCCGCCGGGCGGCCGTGGCGGACCCAGTGCCAGCTGGTGCTCGACGTCGCGGACTTCGTCGGCCGCGACGAACTGGTCGACCGGCTGACCGAGTTCCTGCGAAGACCCGGCGGCGTGATGATCGCGGCGATCACCGGCGCGCCCGGCGTCGGCAAGACCACCGTCGCCGTCCGGGTCGCACACCGCCTGCGGTCGGCGTTCCCCGACGGGCAGTGGTTCATCGGCCTCGGCGGCTCCAGAGCACCACTCGACGTGCTCGGCGATCTGCTGGAAGCGGCCGGCGTCGAGGACGTGCCGCCCAGTCTTGACGCTCGTGCGGCCGTCCTCCGCGCCACGCTCGCCGACCGGCAGGTGCTGCTGGTCGTGGACGACGCGCGGGACGCCGACCACGTGCGCCCGTTGCTTCCCGGCACCGCGGGCTGCGCCGTGCTGGTCACGAGCCGCAACGACATGTCCGAGCTGACCGCGCTGCAGGGCGGTCTCTGCTTCCGGGTCGACGCGCTCGACGCCGCCGAGGCCAGGACGTTGCTCGCGCGGGTGCTGGGGCCTGCGGCGGTGCTCGCCGAGCCACGGGCGGCCGACGAGCTGGCCGCGCAGTGCGGGCACCTGCCGCGCAAGATCCGGCTCGCCGCGACCCGGCTGCACGCCGGTGGCGGATCCATCGCCGACTACGTGGCTCTGACCAGCTGCTCAGCATTTCCGTAGGGAATACGGTATTGTTTCCGTATGGCCTACGGAAATGGGGTGGACGGATGGCCGCCGAACGCAGCGGCGGGGGAGACCCGGCCAGGACGCTCGCGCTGCTGTGGCGCAAGCCGCAGGAGCCGAAGCCGGTCGGCAGGAAACCCAAGGTGAGCGTCGACCAGATCGTCACCGCGGCGATCACGGTGGCCGACCGCGAGGGCCTCGGCTCGATGTCGATGGCTCGTGTCGCACAGGAGCTCGGCGTCGGCACGATGTCGCTCTACACGCACGTGCCGGGCAAGGCCGAGCTGATCGATCTGATGGCCGACGTGGTGCTGCAGGAACGCGACCTCACGCCCGAGGGCACCTGGCGCGAGCGCATCAAGCACTACGCCGACCGCACGCGCACGGTCTACCGGCGGCATCCGTGGATGCGCGACGTGTCGATGGTGCGGCCGCCGCTCGGGCCGGGACTGATGGACGGCCAGGAGTTCGTGCTGGCCGCGCTCGCCGACTCCGGCCTGGAGCCGAAGCAGGTGACGGTGGCGCACGTGGCGGTCGAGGGGTTCGTGCACGGCGCGGCGGCGTCCGAAGTGGACGATCAACAGCTGGAGGCGGCCACCGGGGAGTCCGGTGACTCGTGGTGGCACGCGCGGCAGCTGTTCTGGGACGACTACTTCGACGTCGAGCGGTATCCGACCATGACGAACCTGTGGAACGCCGGCGCCTACGACACCGAGGGCACGCTCGCGGAGCGGGAGCGCGGGTCGTGGGAGTACGGGCTGGAGAAGTTGCTGGACGGAATCGAAGGGGGTATGCGATGACGATCCTGGTGACCGGTGCGACGGGCAACGTCGGCCGGCTGGTGGTGCGGGCACTCGAAGGGCCGGTGCGGGCGATCACCCGCAACCCGGCCAAAGCCGAGTTCCCGAAGAACGTCGAGGTCGTCAAGGCCGACCTCGACGACCCGGAGAGCATTCCGTTCGACGGCGTGGAGAAGCTGTACCTGTTCGCGCACCCGCAGACCGCGCAGGAGGTTGTCGACCGGGCGGTGAAGGCCGGCGTGCGCAGGATCGTGACGCTGTCCTCGAGCTCGGTGACCTACGGCTACGACGAGAGCCACCATCTGCCGGTCGAGCAGGCCGTGGAGGCGTCCGGGGTCGAGTGGACGCACGTGCGGCCCGGCGAGTTCGCGATCAACAAGATCGACCTGTGGGGGCCGTCGATCCGTGCGGACGGCACGATCGTGCACCCGAACCCGGACGAGCTCGGGCAGCCGATCCACGAGGCCGACGTCGCCGACGTGGCGATCAGGGTGTTGCTCGAGGACGGGCACGCGGGCAAGGCCTACTCGCTGTCCGGGCCACCGCACCTCACCCAACGCGAGATGGCCAAGGCCATCGGTGAAGCGATCGGCCGTGAGTTGCGGTTCGTCGACGTCACGACGGAGGAGGCGCTCGCCTACTACGTGAGCGTCGGCTGGACGGAGCAGATGGCCCGTTACATCCTCGGGCTCGGCGGCTACGACGGCGGCGACCCGGACGACTTCGCCCACTACGAGTTCGAGGTGAGGCCGGACTTCGGGGTGGTCACCGGCAAGCCGTACCGGACGTTCCAGCAGTGGGCGCGTGATCACGTCGGAGACTTCACCGCAGAATAGTCAGGGTGAAGCTCATCGCGACCGACCTCGACGGCACCCTCCTGAGCAACGATCGGACGCTGTCTCCGCGCACGCTCAAAGCGCTGCGCACCGCGACCGAAGCAGGCGTCGAGGTCGTGTTCGTGACGGCCCGGCCGCCGCGGTTCTTCGACGCTCTCGGCCTCACCGGCACCGCGGTGTGCAGCAACGGCGCGATCGTCTACGACCTCACCGCGCGCGAAGTGCGGGAGATCCGTCCGCTGGCCGTGGCCGCCGCCCAGAAGGTGGCGGCCACGCTGCGGGCGGCGGTCCCGTCGGTCGGGTTCGGCGTGGAGACCGGCCTTCACCTGCGCTACGAGCCCGCCTACGTGCTGCGCATGCCCGAGGACGCGGCCGGCGAGCTGCCCGTGGACGACCTGTGGGCGGTGCCGTTCGTGAAGCTGCTCGCCTACTCGCCGGACCACACCGCGGACTTCATGGTCGCCGCCGCGGAATCCGTGGCGGCTGGCGAGGCCGAGTTCACCCACTCCGGCGGCGACGGGCTCCTGGAGGTCAGCGCGCTCGGTGTCAGCAAGGCCGGCACGCTCGCGAAACTCTGCGCCGACAAGGGCATCGAGCCGCAGGACGTGGTGGCGTTCGGCGACATGCCCAACGACCTGAAGATCCTGCGCTGGGCGGGCATCGGTTACGCGATGGGCAACGCGCACGAAGCCGTTCTCGCAGCAGCTGACCGCACAACGCTGACCAACGAGCAGGACGGTGTCGCGGTGGCACTTGAAGATCTGCTCGCGTCGATTTAGGCGGCACCCCGTTCGACGTCTCTGTGAGGAGGCCGAGATGCGGTTCATGGTGTTCGTCCGAAGCTCGCAGCCGTTGGCGTCGTTGCACCACGACGCGTTGCTGCGCGCGGGTGTCCTGCTCGATGCGGGTGACCTCGTGCCCAACGTGTGCGGTGTCTCCGGCTACTGGCTGATCGACGTCCGCACACACGAGGAAGCCGTCGAACGCGTGCGGCGCATACCCGTGTCGGCGTGCGTCGTGGAAATACGGCAGGTGGCTGTGGTCTGATGCCCCCATGGGGGCTACCACCTCGGTGCACCGCACCATCGACGCTGTCTGGCGGATGGAGTCGGCCAAGGTCATCGCCGCGCTCGCCAGATACGTGCGCGACGTCGGTCTCGCCGAGGAGATGGCCCAGGACGCGCTGGTCGCGGCACTGGAGCAGTGGCCGACCGAGGGCGTGCCGAAGAACCCCGGCGCCTGGCTGATGACCACCGCGAAGCGCCGCGCCATCGACCAGATCCGGCGACGCGAGAACTTCAACCGCAAGGTCGAGGAGATCGGCCGCGACGTCCAGGAGGCGACGCCGGACGCGAGCGAGGGCATCGAGGACGAGATCGGCGACGATCTGCTGAGCCTCATGTTCACCGCCTGCCACCCGGTGCTCGGCACGGAGGCGCGGGTCGCGCTGACGTTGAAGATGCTCGGCGGTCTCAAGACCGAGGAGATCGCCCGCGCGTTCCTGGTCAGCGACTCGACCGTGGCGCAACGGATCGTGCGCGCGAAGAAGGCCCTGGCCGACGCCGGTGTGCCGTTCGAGGTCCCTGAAGGTCCCGAGCTCGCGACTCGGCTGGCGTCCGTGCTCGAAGTGATCTACCTGATCTTCAACGAGGGCTACTCCGCGACCCAGGGCGACGACTGGCTGCGCCCCGAGCTGTGCGCGGAGGCGTTGCGGCTCGGCCGAGTGCTCGCCGAGCTCGCGCCCAAGGAGGCCGAGGTCCACGGCCTGGTCGCGTTGATGGAGATCCAGGCCTCCCGCACGAAGGCCCGCACCGGTCCCGGTGGCGAACCCGTGCTGCTGCTCGAACAGGACCGCGGCAAGTGGGACTGGCTGCTCATCGGCCGCGGTTTGAAGGCGTTGGAACGTGCCGAAGCGCTCAACCAGCCGCCCGGCCCCTACTACGTGCAGGCCGCACTGGCCGCATGTCACGCCCGCGCGCGCAAGCCCGAGGACACCGACTGGCAACGCATCGCCTCGCTCTACCAGGTGCTCGCGCAGATCTCGCCGTCCCCGATCGTCGAGCTGAACCGCGCGGTGGCGTTGTCGATGGCGTTCGGACCGGCCGCCGGCCTCGCCCTGGTCGACGAGATCGCCGGCGAGAAGGCGTTGCAGGGCTACCACCTGCTGCCCAGCGTCCGCGGCGACTTCCTGGTCAAGCTGGGCAGGACGGCCGAGGCGAAGGCGGAGTTCGAGAAGGCCGCCTCGCTGACCCGGAACGTTCGCGAGAAGACGCTCCTGCTCGAACGGGCCGCCGCCTGCGTCAGGTGAGCGCGAGCTTCAGGCCCAGCGCGGCGAACGAGGCCGCGAAGAACCGGCGCAGCCACACCATCACGCGCGGCCGGGCCAGCACCCGGTTGCGCATCGACGCGGCGAACACGCCGTAGATCGCGAACACCACGAACGTCAGCGCCATGAACACCGCGCTGAGCTGCACCATCTGCGTCAGGCCGGTCGCGAACTGCGGCAGGAACGCCACGAAGAAGATCGTCAGCTTCGGGTTGAGCAGGTTGATCAGCACCGCGGACACGACGATCTTCCGTGCCGAAGTGGGTGCTTCGTCTGTGTCGACGACCAGTTCGCTCTTGTCCCTGAGCGTGCTCCACGCCAGGTAGACCAGGTACGCGACACCGAGGTACTTCACGATCTCGAACGCCAGCGCGCTCGTGTGCAGCAACGCCGCCAAGCCCGTGACGGTGGCCAGCACGTGCGGGACGATCCCGAGCGTGCAGCCGAACGCGGCGATCACGCTGGCCTTCCGCCCGTGCGCGAGGCCGGCCGACAGCGTGTACACCACGCCGGTGCCGGGGGTGGCGACCGCGATCAACGTCGTGATCAGGAAGGCGAGAGTCATGCCGTTCACTGTGCCGCTCAAGCGGACCAGCTGACAGAGCCAAATCTCGCCCCTGAAAATGGTCCACTTCCGATGTCGAACCGCAGACGTCGGTACCGTCCCTGGGGCATGACCATCAAGAGCATGCACCACCTCGGCATCACCGTCACCGACCTCAAGGGCGCTGTCGCGTTCTTCGTCGAGCTCGGCATGGAGCTGGAGGGAGGGATGCACATGGAGGGCGAGTTCGTCGACGGCGTCATCGGGCTCGACGGCTCCCGCAGCGAGATCGCGATGCTGAAGACCCCCGACGAGCGGTACCGGATCGAGTTCAGCGAGTTCGAGACGCCGCAGAGCATCGACGGCAGCTCCCACGCCCCGATCAACGCCCTGGGCCTGCGGCACGTGGCGTTCGTGGTCGACGACCTCGACGACACGCTGGCGCGGTTGAAGCCGCACGGTGCCGAGGTGGTCAGGAACATCGAGACCTACCAGGACGTGCTGCGGACCTGCTACGTGCGTGGTCCGGAAGGGATCTTGATCGAGCTGTGCGAGTACTTCGATTGAGCGCCTCGCGCGGCCTGGGGCAGGCCGCTCAGGTGAGGGCCCGCGCGTAAGCCGCAGGCGACACCCCAACAGTCTGCGTGAAGTCCCTTACGAGGTGCGCTTGGTCGCTGTAGCCGAGATCAGCGGCCAACCGGGCCCACTCCACGTCCTCCTCCGCCCGCTCCAACGCCTCGTGGATGCGATACCGCAGGATGACCCACTTCGGGCTGACGCCGACGTAGTCCGCGAACAGCCGTTGCATAGTCCGCACCGCGACACCCTCGGCCCGCGCGAAGTCGGAGACCCGCCGGATCTCCCGGTCGTCGCGGATCTGTTGCACCAGGTCCATCGCCAGCGTCGCCTGCGGATCCGGCACGGGCCCCATCGTCAGCAGGAACGCGTCGAGCGCCGCCACCCGTTCGTCCTCGTCCTCCACATCGAGCACCTGTGCTGCGGGAGCGTCGAGCCGCACGTGCTTCCCGGTCCACTCCGACACCGGCTCGGCCCGGAACGGCCGGAACCCGCCCGGCCGGAACTGAACGCCCGCCACCCGGATCCGTCCGTGCAGCGTCCTGCTGAACAACCCGAGCCCGACACCGGCGATCTCCGGTTGCGCGTACCCGCGTTCGAAGACGACGTTCACCGACGGATGCGGCACGACGTGCGAGGTGTACGGCTCGTCGAGCTCGCCGTCGATCAACCAGTAGTGCTCCAGATACGGCTGCAACTCCGCGCACGGCATCCGGCGCCGGAACCGCACGCGGGCGAACAACTCGCGCGCGTCCACGATCCCGCGAGTGTCTCTCCGCGGCCCCTGCACAGCTCCGAATCCTAGGTTGGCGCGTTTCTTCAAGAGCCACGAACCGCGCGGAAATAGCGTTGAAGGCATGAAGCTCAGCGTCCTGCTCGACCGCGCCCGCGACCACGCACTGCCCGTCATCGCCAACATCGGCGACGACGACCTGACCAAGCCCACCCCGTGCGCCGACTACGACGTCCGCGCGCTGCTCGACCACCTGCTGCACGTCGTCGTGGAGTTCCAGAAGCTCGCCGCCAAGCAGGACGCCGACTTCAGCCACACCCCCGTGTATCCCGACTGGCGCACCCGGTACCCGGCCGAGATGGCCGCGCTGGTCGAGGCGTGGGGCCGGCCCGGTGCGGACGAGGGCATCGCGGGCCAGATGAACCTGCCCGCCACCGTGGTCGGCTCGATGGCGTTGCTCGACCTGACGGTGCACGTGTGGGACCTCGCCCAGGCGACCGGTCAGCGCTACACCACCGACCCCGAGGTCGTCAGCACGCTCGAAGCCCTCGTCGAGCAGATGGGGCCGACCGCGCGCGAGATGGGCGTGTTCGGCGCAGCCGTCGACGTGGCGACCAGCGATGCCCTGGAGGCCCTGCTCGCCAAGACCGGCCGCGACCCGCGCTGGAGTGCTTGACTGGTCAGATGCTGACCATCGGGATGCTCGGCGGGATGAGCTGGGAGAGCAGCGCGGAGTACTACCGCCTCGCGAACACGATCGTGCGGGAACGCCTGGGCGGCCTGCACTCCGCGAAAGTCGTGCTGCACTCCGTCGACTTCGCCGAGATCGAACGCATGCAGGTCGAGGGCAGGTGGGACGATGCCGGCAAGGCACTCGCCTCCGCCGCCTCACAGGTGCAGGCGGGCGGTGCGGACTTCCTGTTGCTGTGCACCAACACCATGCACAAGGTGTTCGACCAGGTGCAGGCCGCCGTCGACATCCCGATGATCCATCTCGGCGACACCACCGCAGAGGCCATTCGCAAAGCCGGTCTGACCACGGTCGGGCTGCTCGGCACCGGGTTCACGATGGACCAGCCGTTCTACCGCGAACGCCTGGAGTCGCACGGGCTCAAGGTGCTCCTACCGTCCACAGAGGACCGTGCCACCGTGCACCGGATCATCTACGACGAGCTGTGCCTCGGTGTCGTCCGTGACGAGTCGCGCCGCGCCTATCAGGACGTGGTCGCGCGGTTCGAAGGGGCGGAAGGCGTGATCCTCGGCTGCACGGAGATCGAGCTGCTGATCACCCAGGCCGACGTGCCGCTTCCGGTGTTCCCGACGACCCGCCTGCACGTGGAGGCGGCCGTTGAGCGGGCCAATCTGTGAACCGTTGATGTGATCCACAGTACAACGCGGCCACTCTGGGAAGGGTCTTAGTCACTGAGGGCTAACACCTCCACAGTGAACCCAGGGGAGTTCGCGTTGAAAAGATCACATCTCGCCGCAGGGCTGACGGCTGTCGTGGTTGCCGCCACGGCAGCCGTTCCCGTTTCCGCGGCATCTGCGGCACCACAGGAAGAAGTACGTGCCGACGGGCTGACCACCAAGGTCACGCTCGTCACCGGCGACGAGGTCACGGTCGCCGACGGGAAAGTGCAGACCAGAGCGGCCAAGGGCAGGGAGAACGTCGGCTTCAGGACGTTCAAGGACCCGCGGGGCGACCTGCACGTCGTCCCGCTCGACGCCCAGGCCAGGCTCAACTCGGGCGAGCTGGACGAGCGCCTGTTCGACGTCTCGTTGCTGGCCAGATCCGGCTACGACGACGCCTCGACGAAGACCATTCCGCTGATCGTGCAGGGGCAGGGGATCAGCGCGGCGGGCGCGGAGTCGTTGCAGAGCATCGGCGCTCGGGCGTTCGCCGTCGAGAAGAACGGCGGTTTCTGGTCCGGTGTTCGGGCGGCGGGCACCGGGAAGATCTGGCTCGATGGCAAGGTGACCGCGTCGCTGGACCGGAGTGCGGCGCAGGTCGGTGCGCCCAGCGCGTGGGAGAAGGGCTTCACCGGCAAGGACGTCACGGTCGCGATCCTCGACACGGGTGTCGACGAGACGCACCCGGACCTCGCGGGCTCGGTGCTGGAGTCGAAGAACTTCAGCGACAGCGACACCACCGACGACCGCGTCGGCCACGGCACGCACGTCGCGGCGACCGTGACCGGTGACGGGAAGTACAAGGGCATCGCGCCCGACTCGAAGATCATCAACGGCAAGGTGCTCGGGGACTTCGGTGGTGGGCGCGAGAGCGACATCATCGCCGGCATGGAGTGGGCCGCGGCCAAGGCCAAGGTCATCAACATGAGCCTCGGCAGCTCGTGGCCCGACGAGGGCACCGACCCGATGTCGCTGGCGCTCAACCGGATCACCGCGCAGACCGGCGCGTTGTTCGTGGTCGCCGCCGGCAACTCCGGTGGCCCGATCGGTTCGCCTGGATCCGCCGACGCAGCCCTCACCGTCGGCGCCGTGAACCGCGACGACTCGCTCGCCGAGTTCTCCTCGCGCGGCCCGCGCTGGAACAACAACGCGATCAAGCCCGACATCACCGCGCCGGGCGTTGACATCGTTGCCGCGAAGGCCAAGAACGGCCAGATCGGTACGCCCGTCGGCGACGCGCACGTCTCGTTGTCCGGCACGTCGATGGCCACGCCGCACGTGGCCGGTGCGGCGGCGATCCTCGCGGCCAAGAACCCGCAGTGGAAGGCCGAGGACATCAAGGCCGCGCTGATGAACAGCGCCAAGCCCAACTCCTCGCTCACCGTCTTCGAGCAGGGCGCCGGTCGCCTCGACGTCGGCCGTTCGGTGTCCACGAACGTGAGCACCAGCCACGGCAGCCTCTCGTTGGGCACGGCGTTGTGGCCGCACGACGACGACAAGGCCATCGAGCAGAAGCTAACCTACCGCAACAACGGCACCGAGCCGGTCACGCTCGACCTGAGCGTCACCGACGTGAAGCCCGCGGCGAACGGCCTGTTCAGCGTCACGCCGGCCAAGCTGACGATCCCGGCGGGCGGCACCGCTGACGCCACGGTCGTCGCGGACACCCGCGCCAACGTGCCGGACGCGATCTACTCGGCCGTCGTCACCGCCTCGGACGGCACCCGCGTGCCGGTCGGCGTGGTGAAGGAGGTCGAGAGCTACGACGTGAGCCTCACGTTCCTCGACCACAACGGCCAGCCGTCACCGAACTACTTCTACCGCTTCGTCGACGTGAACCAGCCGAAGGCGCACTTCCGCTACGACGCGTCCGGCAAGCTCGTCCAGCGCCTGCCGAAGGGCACGTTCTTCATGGACGGCTACGTCCAGACGCCCGGCGCGCAGCCGACGGACCGCTGGCGCACGACGATCCTGACCGAGCCGGCCTACGAGGTCACCGGCAAGGCGGACCTGGTGTTCGACGCCAGGCAGGCGATCCAGCCGGCCATCGGCGTCGAGCAGAAGGACGCCGCACCCGCGAGCTCCGAGCTCGGGTTCAACATGCAGGCCAACTGGGGCGAGACCGGTGGCACCTGGGGTCTGCGCGACTTCGAGGGCCTGTTCGTCCAGCCGTCGAAGACGTCGTGGCCGAAGTTCGGCTTCTACGCACAGTCCGTGCTGGCCAAGCCGGACGGCACGGGCTTCTTCCACCTGAGCCCGTACCAGTACCACGTGCGGATCAGCGAGAAGGGCCGCGTGCCGGAGAACCTCCAGCGCACGGTCAAGGACCGCGACCTGGCCCGCGTCGACTCGATCACGCACGCGCGTGTGCCGGGCTCCATCGGCCAGCGCGACAGCGGTGCCTCGGGCCCGTTGCCGTTGAAGCTGAAGGAGTTCTACACGCCGGACGTGGACTGGTACGGCTCGCTCAGCGAGTTCGCGAAGCTCAACGAGTACCCCGGCCACGGCTACCAGTACACGGGCGTGCCGCGGAAGTTCAAGCTCGGCAGGACCACCACCGAGCACTGGAACAGCGCCGTGTACGGCCCGTCCATGCCGAACGACCCGCGCTACGTCCGGTTCGCCGGACGTCTGGGCAACCAGCTGCGGCTCGACGTTCCGATGGCCAGTGCGATCGGCACGACCGGCAACGGCAACCACACCGGCAAGACCGTGGTGACGCTGGACGGCAAGGTGATCGGGCAGACCGACTACGCGGGCTCCGTCCGCATCCCGGACGTGCCGGCGGAGAAGCGCCGTTACCAGGCGCACGTCGAGCTCAACCGGGACACGCAGTCCTCGCACATCACGACGGACTGGCAGTTCACCTCCGAGCACGTCGCCGGCGAGGAGTACAAGTCGCTGCCGCTGCTCGCGGTGCGGTTCGACCCGAAGCTCGACGAGCTCAACCGGGCCGGCCGCGTGCTGACGTTGCCGATCACGGTGCAGCGCAACGGTTTCGGCAACGTGACCGACATCAAGGACCCGGCGGTGTCGGTGTCCTACGACGAGGGCAAGACGTGGAAGCAGGTGCCGCTGCGCAAGACCCGCGGTGGCTGGCAGGTCACGCTGTTCCACCCGCACAACGCCAAGAACGTGTCTTTGAAGGCACGGGCGGCTGATGCGGGCGGTGAGGTCCAGCAGACCATCATCCGCGCGTACGACCTGAAGTGACGGCGTGAGGGGCCGGGCTCAGCCCGGCCCCTCATCGCGGTTGACCGACCTCGTACTCGCCGTCGGCGGTCTTGACCCTGATCTCGACGGTCTTCACCTGTCCGCCGACCTCGACGGTGCAGTCGAACGAGGTCCCCGGTTCGACCGCTTGGCCCTCGGGGCACCTCGCCACGCCGACGCCGGAGATCTTGTACTCGTCCTCCAGGATCTGGACCACACCGCGCTCGACGGACTTGGCCACGAACACTTCCCTCGTTCCGGGTGCGGGAACAGGCTTGCCCGTCGTGGGCGAAGTGCAGGCCCCGAGCGCGAGCACGAGCACCAGGTGGCGAGAGCGCATGTCGACAGGATCGGGCCCGCCGCCGCCCCTGTTACTTCTGGTACGGCGCCAGGGTGTCCGCGTCCACGTCGGGCGCGCCCATGATCGGGTGCACCTCGATCGGCTGGTTGAGGACCTTCCCTCCCGGCCCCGGACACGCCGAGCACTTCCGGGCGACCTCCAGCAGCCGCTCCTGGCTGGCCACGTCGACCACCCAGTACCCGGCGATGACCTCCTTGGACTCCGCGAACGGCCCGTCGACCACCGTCGCTCCGCCGTCGTCGGCCCCGCGCACCACGAACGCCCGCGCCGGCCCGCTCAGACCCTCGGACTGCAGCAGCTCACCGGAGGCGCGCAGCTCGGCGTCCAGGTCGCGCATGTACGCGACCATGCGGTGCATGTCCTCGTCCGACCACGCGGCCAGGCCCTCCCAGTCCTCCTGGCTGCCGCCGTAGCTGACCAGCATGTACTTCACTTCCACTCCCCACCGGTAGCGCGGGCCTTGATCTCCTGCACGGCCCAGCTGTTGCCGTCCGGGTCGTCGAAGAAGACGAACGACCCGCCGTCCTGTTCGTTCATGCGCACGATCTCGCCGACCTCGACGCCCCGCTCGACCAGCTGTGCGCGGGCCTTCTCCAGATCCGACACCACGAGCTGCACGCCCTTCAACGAGCCGGGCTCGCCCTTCACGATGCCCTTGCCCATGACGATCGAGCAGCCCGAGCCGGGCGGGGTGAGCTGCACGATGCGGGTGTCCTCGCCGAACCTCGTGTCGTGGTCGACCACGAACCCGAGCTGCTCGGAGTAGAAGTGCTTCGCGCGGTCCAGGTCCGACACCGGCACGACCACGACTTCCAGGGTCCAGTCCATGTCCAAGTCCTCTCAACGGCTGGCCTACACCGACCCGTCGAAGCGCTCAGAAACTTTTCGACATGGGGTCCCGGCCCACATACCCGAGCAGCCGGTCCTGCAGCGGAGCGTCCTCGGGCACCGGCACCTCCGCGCCGTAGACCTCGATGCCGGGACCGAACGCACCGGGCGTGCGGAACCGTTCCATCACCTCGGCCGGTACCGCAGTCGCAGCGGCCCAGAGGCGTTCGACGTCGCTCGCGGGGATGGTCTCGTCCTGGCCGGTCGCGCGGGCGAGATCCCACCCGTGCAGCACGAGGTCGTCGCTCACGACCTGGTCGATGTGGTCTTCCAGCTTCATCGGGCCCATCGGGGTGGACACCTCGCTGCCGGCCCGGTCGGAGTCGAGCGCTTCCTGCACCTGGCGGCGTGCCTCGCGGAAGTCTGTCAGGGGGTCGTCGGTGCGTGGGATCGCGGCGCCGAGCATCACGCCGTGCATGTCGATGACGTGGTCCACCACCCCACGCGCGGTCCACTTCGCACACGGCGATTGGTTGTCCCACTGGTCCGCACGCACTCGCGCGACCTTGGCCTCGAAGGCCTCGGCACGAGCTCTGTATCTAGCCAGAATCGATGTTTCGGGGATCATGGCCTCACTCCTCGACGGCGCCGCCGATCTTGCGCAGATGCTCGCGGAACGTGAGCCCGCTCGCCAGGTATTCGCTGAACCGGAGCTGGCTGCGCAGGGACTCACCCTGCCGCACCCGTTCGGCCTGCGCTCGTTCGACGTCACGAATGCTGGCGGCTTTCGCCATCAGCGCGTCCACGTCCGAGGCAGGCACGAACAGCACGCCGTCGTCGTCACCGAACACCACGTCGTCGGACGTGAGGGTCCACTCGCTGACCTCCGCCGTCGAGAGAGCCTCGGGCGCACGGTCGCGCAGGCTCAACGGCCCGGTCGGGTTGGCGCCGAGGCTGAACACCGGCAGTCCGATCGCGCGGATGTCGGCCGTGTCGCGGTGCAGGCCCCAGATCACCACGCCCGCCAGCCCGGCCGCGCGGGCTTCGAGCACGATCAGGTCGCCCACGCAGGCCTCGTCGGCGCGGCCGTCGTTGTCGACGACGAGCACGTCGCCGGGCTGACTGCGGTCGATCGCCTCCAGGAAGATGTCGACGCTGCCCGCGTGCCGGGCGGGCAGGACGCGGCCGGAGATCTTCGTACCGGGGATGACCGGCGTCAGGGAGGCCGTGCGGACCGGGATGTTCGCCCGGATGCAGGCGTCGGCCAGGTGTGCGGTGGTGAGATCCAGTTCGGCAAGCTGCATGCGCACAGTCTTACGCCGGCACGCGCTCCTCGGCGGGTTCGGTCCGCAACACGTTCGCGGACAACGCCGCGACCACGCAGAACGCCACCGGCAGCAGGAACGCGATGTTGAGCGGCATGATGTGGGTCATCCACCCGATCACCGCGGGTCCCGCCAGCACGCCGAGGTAGCCGAGCCCGGCGACGCGCGACATGTTCGCCGCCGCCGCACCGGGTTCCGCGTGCCCGGCCGCGCTGAACAGCTGCGGCACCGTGCCCGCGAGCCCCGCACCCGCGATCGCCCAGCCGACCAGCGCCAGCCAGATCCACGGCGACAACGCCGCGGTCGCGATGCCGACCGCGCCGATCGCCGAGCCCCAGCGCAGCACCGCGACCGAGCCGACCTTCGCGGTGATCCGGTCCGCCAGCAGGCGTCCGGTGGTCATCGTCGTCGCGAACGCGCCGTACGCCAGCGCCGCGATCTCCGGTGACGCGTCGAGGACGTCCTGCAGGTGCAGCACGCTCCAGTCGTTCGCCGCGCCCTCGCTCAGCATCACGAGCCCGGCCAGCGCTGCCATGACCCAGATCCGGCGCGGAACCTTGCGCTTCCCGGTTTGTTCCGTGGCGTGCTGCTCTTCCTTCTCGTTGAGCAACGCCCTGGCCGTGACGAGGCTGACGACGACACCGAGCGCCCCGGCCGCACCCAGCGTCACAGCGGGGGAGACCTCCCAGCTCAACGTCCGCGCACCGGTCAACGCCGCCGCCACGCCACCGAGTGACCATGTCGCGTGGAACGCCGACATCACCGGACGCTGGTAGTGCCGCTCCACCACCACGGCGTGCGCGTTCATGCTGACATCGATCAGACCGTTGCCGATGCCGAAGATGAGCAGTGCCGCACCGAGCGTCCACTGGTTCACGGCCAGACCGGGCAACACGGCCGACACGCTGCACAAGACACCAGCCGCGGGCACCACGTACTTCACGCCGATGCGGTCGGTGACCTTGCCGCCGATCCGCATGCCGATGAACGCGCCCAGCCCGAGCAACAGCAGCAGCCGGCCGAGCTCGGCGTGGTCGATGCCGGTGCGCTGCTCGACCGTCGGGATGTGCACGAGCCACAGCCCGAGCAGGAACCCGTTGAGCCCGAAGTACGTGAAGGTGGCCACCCGCGCGGCCTTGAGAGCGTTCACATGCTTCACGCTAACGAACGGTTCGCGTGTTCGAAAGGTTGTGTTTCGAACACCACTGATGTTCAATCACGGCCGTGTCCCGCTTGAAGCAGATCACCGAGGCCGTCCGCGACGCCGGGTCGCTGGGCGTCGCGGACCTGGCGACGCTGACCGGCGCGTCCGAGATGACCATCCGCCGCGACCTGGAGGTGCTGGCCGCGCAGGGCGTCCTCGAACGCTTCCGCGGCGGCGCCCGCAGCCTGCTCCTGCGCGGCTCCGAACCGCCGTTCGCACTGCGCGCCGACGAAAACCTCGACGCCAAGCAGCGCATCGCCACCGCCGTCGTCGGCCTGCTCGCGGACGGCGAGTCGGTCGTGCTGGACAGCGGCACCACCTGCCTTGAGGTCGCACGGCTGCTGCACGACCGACGCATGACCGTCATGCCGTTGTCTCTGCACGGCGTGAACGCGCTGTCGTCGTCGTCCTCACTCACCCTGCTGGTACCCGGCGGCCGCCCACGCCCCGGCGAGCTGGCGCTGACCGGCCCGCTGACCCTCGCGTCGATCACCGCGCTGCGCTTCGACACCGCCGTGGTCGGGTGCTGCGGTCTGTCGGCGGCGCACGGCATGACGGCGTTCGACCTGGAAGACGCCTCGGTCAAACGCGCCGCCATCGCGTCGGCCCGCCGTGTCATCGCCGCCGTCGACGCCTCGAAACTGACCCGCACAGCACTGGCCCACGTGGCTCCGGTGTCCTCTTTGGACGCCGTCGTCACGGACGCGGAAAGTGCCGTTGAACTGGAGGAAGCCGGCGTGACGGTGGTGACCGCGTGATCGTTTTGTTCGACATGTTCGGGGTGATCGCGCGCGATCAGTCGGCCGAGGTCATGGCGACGATGAGCTCGTCGCCCGAGTTCTGGGACGCCTACTGGGCGCACCGGCCCGCCTACGACCGCGGTGACGTCACGGCGTCGGAGTACTGGCAGCTCATCGGCCACCCGCCGCTCGTGGAGCAGGACGTCGCGAGCTGGAGCCGGGTCGACGACGAGATGGTGGCGCTGCTGGGCACGTTGCACGCGGCGGGACAGCGGATCGCGTTGCTGTCCAACATCCCTGAGGACCACGCCCGCAACTTCGAGCAGACGTACGCGTGGCTGGACCTGTTCGAGGTGCGCGGATTCTCGTGCCGGATCGGGGCGGCGAAACCGGAAGCTGCCGCGTTCGAGTGGTGCCGGGATGCGTTGGGTGGCGGCGAGATCCTGTTCGTGGACGACAAGCTGGAGAACGTCCAGGCCGCCGAACGTCTCGGGATGCGTGGGCACCACTTCACCGGGATCGACGGCCTGCGAACGGTTCTGGGCTCTACAGCGCGGCCGTCGATGTGATGGGCCGCAAGTACATGGCGGCGGTGTTCTACGCACCCGGCGACCGCTCCGACCTCACTGACGCGCTGGGGCTCGTCGGCGACACCTGGGGGCCGTTCCAGCAGGTCCTCTCGCACGTCGGCCGGCTCGACGAGCACACCTGCGCGACGCTGCGGTTCTCGTTGTACGACTTCTTCGACCTGCGTGGCGAACCTGAAGAAGAGAGCTTGGCGAAGGACCCGGCACTGCCGTTCGCCTACTTCTTCCGCGACGCGGCCGCGAAGGCGGGCTGTGAGGCGGCGTTCCTGGCGACCCGCCTGCACCAGTCCGATCCGGACTGGCTGGAGGGGCGCTACTGGATGGTGCTCGCCCGCGACATCGACTCCCTGGCCGCGGAGGCGTTCGGCCTGCTGCACCTCGACGACGGCATGGTCCTCGACTGGGCCGCACCCCGGTTGAACGAGCGCAACATCCTGCCTGGCGGCCCCGGCTTGACCTTCTTCGCCGGGGCCGGCTCGGCACGCTGGTTCTAGACCAAAGTGGACCAGTAGAACCAGAACGCCTGCAGGATCCCGCCCGCGATCAGCAGGTACCACAGGATCAGCACGACGCTGTGGTACTGGAACGTCGGCCGGACGTTGCGCAGCGTCGTGTACCAGAAGATCGGGATCGTCACGGCCCACACGACCATGCAGTACGGGCACAACGCGCCGATCTCGTACAGGCTCTGAATGATCAGCCAGTGCACGAACAGCACGCCGAGCGTCACGCCCACCTGCAACCCGAGCCAGACCCACCGCGGCAACGTCACCCCGGCGAGCAGCAGCACGCCGACCGTCGTCACGACCGCGAAGCCCGCGATGCCGAGCAACGGGTTCGGGAACCCGAACACCTCGGCCTGCGCCGTCTTCATGATCGAGCCGCAGCTCAGCACCGGGTTGATGCTGCACGTCGGCACGTAGAACGGGTCCTTGAGCAGCGCGATCTTCTCGATCGTCAACACGAACGACGCGACCAGGCCGATGAACCCGCCGATCGCGAGGACCCAGGGGACGGGCTTCACGAAAGCTCCCGGTCGATCGCGGCCTTCAGGTTGTCGTACGAGGGCGCACCGCTGAACTTCGTGCCGTTGATGAAGAACGTCGGCGTGCCCGTCACCCCGGCCTTGCTGCCCTCCGACCGCTCGTTGAGCACCTGCTCGCGCAACTTGGCGTCATCGAGCGCCTTCTCGAACGCCGCCACGTCGAGCCCGAGCTGCTGCGCGAACCCGACGAACACCGAGCGCTGCGACGTCTGCTGGCCGCCCCACTCCTGCTGCGACTCGAACATCACCTTGAAGATCTCGTCCCGCTTGCCCTGCGCGCCCGCCGCCTCGACGGCGACCGCGGCCAGCTCGGCGTTGCGGTGACTGGGAATGGGGAAGTGGCGAATGGTGAACGTGACCCGGTCGCCGTACTCGGTCTTGAGCTTCTCCACGCCGGGGTAGGCGGCGCGGCAGGACGGGCATTCCAGGTCGAGGTACTCGACGACGGTCACCTTGCCGTCGGCGGACCGCGGTGCGGCGGTTGTGCTGCTGTTGCGGTTGAACAGCAAGAAGCCTGCGACCACCACCGCGACGACGGCGACGATGATCAGGGACACACGAGCGTTTTTGGACATGGCAGAACTCCACGGAGCTGAAGGAACGGGACCGAAGAACGGGTTCGGTCTACGCGCGCAGCACGCAAAGCTGCGCCAGCCGCACTTCCAGCCGACGTGAACGTGGTTCCAGCACCTTGGACAGGCGCACCAGCAGCGCCCGGAACTCGCTGGGCGGCCGCAGCAGAGCAAAGCCGATGAGCACCGCGAGTGCCACGACGAGGCAGGCGCCGGCGACGAGGATGCCCTCGATCAGCCCGCCGTCGTCCGACTGGTCCGCGTGCGCCACGACGTGCGTGCTCGACGTCGGACACTGCGCGGTCCAGGCGAACTCCGTCTCGCACGGGGTGCCCTGCATCATCGCGACCCCGGCCACCAGCGCGAGCACGGCGAAGACCCGCGCGAGATACGCGCGGGTTCGCGAGCTGCGGGTGCCGAGCACGTGATCCAGAGTAGCGACCCTCCGCATGCGCTGGGCGTATGGGGGAGAAGCTAGTTCCAGAACCCCAGCTTGTGCTCGGCCGCGTAGTCGACCGGGCCGATCGCGCCTGGCGCCAGCGACTGCACGTACTGCCCCTCGGAGAACTTCGCCCATCCCGGCGACCCTGTCCGCGCGAAGTCCGTCCACACCTTGATCATGTGGTCGGACAGCCCGCGGTCCTTGGCGAAGTCGCCGTCCGGGAACAGATAGTCGATGTCGGACGAGTGGTTCGCGCCGTGCAGCTCTTTCGGGAACTCCGGGTTCGTCGCCGCGTTGCGGTCTGCGAACTCGAACGCGTAGACCGGCGCCTTCTGCGCGTAGAGAGCGTTCTGCTTGAAGGTCGCCCGCGCCCACACGCGATCCGTCAGCACCGTGGCCCATGCCTGCTTCGGCGACGCGTAGGCGCTCACCGGGTACTCACGTTCGATCTGAGCCGCTCGGTCCGGGAACGCCTCCCGCACCAGCCGCGAGTAGTCCTCGGCGGACATCGGATCCGGCCGGAACAACCCGACGAAGCTGTTGTGCTCGTCGCGCGTGGCCCCGACGAGGATCGGCACGTTCGCGAACTCCCCGGCTTCCAGCGACTCGCCGGGCAACCGAGGCAACATTGAACCGCCGTACCCGACCGGCTGGAAGATGTTCATGATCTGCGGATACTCGAGGAGCTTCTCGACCGGCAGCTGCCGCAGGCACTCGACGTCCGCGCACCCGAGCTCGCGGGTGATCATCGTGCCGATCTCCTGGATCTCCGCGACCGGCCGCCACGCGAGCGACGGCAACGCCTCCAGGTCCGGGTACCAGGCACCCTTCGGCACGTCGACCAACGTGAACGAGCTGTGCATGACCGCCTTGTGGAACAACGGCTTCTGCCCGATCAGGTGCGCGCCCACCGCGGTCGCCCCGAACGACACCCCGAACAGCGTCACGTTGCCCGGATCCCCGCCGAACGCGGCGATGTTGCGCTGCACCCACTCCAGCGCGGCCCGCTGGTCGAGCAGCCCGAACTCACCGGAGTGCGCCAAGCCCGGCAGCCCGAACCCGCCGAACACGCCCATCCGGTAGTTGAACGTCACGACGACGACATCCCCTTGCCGCGCAAGACGTTCGGCGTTGAAGTAGTGCCCGGCCCCGACCGCGCCGTCGCCGTGCACCCACACCATGACCGGCTTGCGGCCCGAGGTGCCGGGCGTGGTCACGTTGGCGAACAGGCAGTCCTCGTCCGTGCTCGCCGTTGCCGCGTAACTGGATCCGACCTGCGGACACGGACTACCGGGCTGGAGCGCGTCCTTGACCCCTGTCCACGCCTCGCGCTTCACCGGCGGCTTCCACCGCTCGGGCTTGGCCGCGTACGGAATCCCCTGGAACACCAGGTGTCCGTCCCGTTGCTCACCCCTGACCTGCCCGGTGTCGGTCGCCACGACGTTCGACGGCACCGCATCCCCCTTTCCGCACGCACTGATCACCAGCGCTGCGGCCAAAACCAGCATCCCCCGACGCAAGATGACTAACCCCCTGTAGCTAGGTCGACGGCCGCGACCAACTCCTTTTCGCAGACGTCGAGATCGAGTGCCCCGGACCGCAGCACGACGCCGTTGCGCATCGCGAGCACGAACACGGCCATCACGTCCGGGTCGAACGCGCGGAACTCGCCGGCCTCCTGCCCCTGCCTGAGGAGCTCGGCCAGCGCCACGTGATCGGAGTCGGCGATGCCACCGTCGGTCACCGCCGCGTGTGCCCGGATCCGCAGGAACGCGAGCATCTCGGCGCGGTGCTCACGCAGGAACGCGATGTTGGCTCTGAGGAACGCCCGCAGCTCTTCGCGGGTGGTCGGTTGTCCCATGCGTTCCTGCACGAACGCCCCGAAACGCTTCAGGACATCCGCGAACACCACGTCGACAAGCTCCTGCTTGTTCCGGAAGTGGTACGAGATCAGCCCCGTGCTGCTCAGCCCCGCACGCGCCGCGATCGCCTTGAACGACGTCTCCGCGTAGTCCAGCTCCGCGATCGTGGCGATCGCGGCCTCGACGATCTGCGCCCGGCGGGCCTGCTCGGTCACGGTCTTTGCTCGCATGAGCAAAATTTAGTACAGCCGAGCAAACTCGGGTGCGGCGCCGGTTGCGCTGGTGCCGTGAAGAGGAAGTCGCCACAGGAGAAGAAGGCGCTGAGCTACGCCAAGGACCGTCGCAACACCTTCGGCCAGAACGACAAGGCGTCGCGCAAGAACATCGCGCGCAACAAGCGCATCCGTGCGCGGATGGAGCGTCACCAGGCGCTGGCTCATGAGCCTGTGGACGACGTCGAGGGTGCGCTGCACCGGCGGGCGTCCTGGCGGTCGTGGTGGCGCAAGCTGCCTGACGCGCCGCTGGGCGAGGTCATTGCGCGCAAACTGGCACGTCGCCGTTGAGCGACGGGTTTGGAAGGCCGCCAAACAGCATGCTTTCAGGTTGATGTGCGGCGAATGGGTGGAGCCAAACGGACCACCGGTTCTACCGTCCCCGCATGCCATTGCGGAGATCAACGGTGCGCGGCCGCGAGTTCGGCGACGCGATACGGGCGCTGCTGCGGGCAGCCGATCTGACCAACCGCGCCGCCGCCGAGTTGCTGGGCTGGCAGGAGGCCAAGGTCTCGGAACTGGTCAACGGCAAGGAAGGCGTGAGCGACGTCGACCTCGCCAAGTTGCTGGGTCTGTTGCGCACGCCGCCCACGGAGTTCGACCACCTGATGTCGTTGCACAACGACACCCACATCAGGGATTGGTTGCAGCCCACCAGTTCCGGCAATGCGGACCGAGCGCGCACACTGCGCGAGAACGAGAAGATCGCCTCAGGCGTGTCCGGCTGGTCGATGAACCTTGTGCACGGCCTGTTGCAGGTTCCCGCCTACATCAGTCACGTCGTCCACGTGTCGTCGCGTTGGTCCGCGGACGAGCGGCCTGCCGTCATCAGCAACCGGGTCGAGCGCCAGAAGGCTGTTCTCGACGGGTATCGCACGGTCACGATCTACATGCACGAGCAGGCGTTGCGGCTGCCCGTCGGCGGCCCAGAAGTCATGGCAGAGCAACTTCACCACTTGCTGCGCCTGTCCGTTCGCCCCTACGTCACGATTCGCTTGATCCCCACAGCGCTCGGACTTCACGCCGGACTTGCAGGCTCGTTCGACATGCTGTCGTTCAAGAAGCTGCCGTCGATCGTCTTCGTCGAGAGCGAGGGCGCTAACGTCTTCTTGGAGGATCAGCCTTCTGTCGGTCTCTACGAAGACGTGCTGAAGTCACTCGGACGGACGGCGTTGGACGAGGCGCGAACCAGGAAGCTGATCACCGACATCATCGGTGGGGAGGCGTGCGGTGACCAGGTGGCGGAAGAGTAGCTACAGCGGCAGCGACATCAACTGCGTCGAGGTGGGCCGTGGCGTCGGCCTCCGGGACAGCAAGGCCCCGTCGATCGAACTCCCGCTCACGGCCCACCAGTGGACGCGCCTACTGCGTCAGATCAAGTCGTACTAGATCTTGCAGTCGTGGTGGCTGCCGAAGTTGGGCAGCAGGTTGTTGCGGGTCCAGCCCTTCACTCCGGTCGTGTAGTTGAACAGGTAGGTCCAGAACTCGGCGTCGTTGCCGCGCGTCGTGCACCAGTACACCAGCCGGTGCGACGGCTGGATCGACCCACGCCCGGTGCACCCCGTCGACGACCCCGTGCGGATCCGCGCGCCGGCCTCGCCACCGCCGTCGAAGAAGCTGCCTTCCACCCCGCACGCCGCGTGCTGCACGCCGACCTCAGAGGCCTGCGCGGAAGCGACACCCGTCATCATCAACGCCGCCGCTGGTACAGGTGCGAGCAATTTCCCCAGTGCGTTCATCGTGATACCCCTCAGTTGAACGCCCCCCAGACGGCGATCCGATCATGGATCACGACGAAGTACCAGGGCCTCGCACCAGCTGCTCGATGACTAGTTGACGCCGACGTCGTTCCACGCGCTGCGCACGGTCGCGGCGACGTTCGCCCCGAACAGCGCCTGCGCTGAAGCCACGGTCGCCGCCGCCGCCTCGGTGAAGTTCGAGTTGGTGCCGAGCTTCGTGGCCAGCGCGTCGTACCAGACCTTGCCCGCCCGCTCCCACGCGTTGCCGCCGAGCCGCGTCGCCGCGAGGTAGAAGGCCCTGTTGGGGATGCCGGAGTTGATGTGCACGCCGCCGTTGTCGTTGCGCGGGTTGCCGTCGTCGGGCAGGTCGACGTAGTTGCTCATGTGGCCGGGCTGGCGGTCGAGCTGGTGGGCCTTGCCGGGGTCCTTCATCGACCGCAGCGCCACGCCCTGCAGCTGCGTGCCGAGGATGCCGGCGCCGACGAGCCAGTCGGCCTGGTCGGCGGACTGGCCGAGCGCGTGCTGCTTGACCAGCGAGCCGAAGACGTCGGCCATCGACTCGTTCAAAGCGCCGGACTGCTTGCGGTAGCACAGGCCCGCCGTGTACTGCACGACGCCGTGCGTGATCTCGTGGCCGACGACGGAGACGTCGCGGGCGAGCGCACCGAGCTGGAACACCTTGCCGCTGCCGTCGCCGTAGACCATCTGGGTGCCGTCCCAGAAGGCGTTGTCGAAGCCGCGCCCGAAGTGCACCGAGCTGACGAGCCTGAGGCCGTTGCCGTCGATGCTGTGGCGGCCCAGCACGTCGCGGAAGAAGTCGTAGGTCTTGTCGGCGTTGTCGAACGCGTCGTTGACGGCCGGGTCGCCGAACGGGCCGTCGCCCTCCTTGCGCCGCATCACGCCGGGCAGGTTGCGCTCGTCGCCGCCCTGGACGTCGTGCACGGCCTTGAACTCGCTGGACGGTCCCCGCAGCTGGTCGGAGTCGAGGCCGAGGAACTGGACGGCATCGGTGAGCGTGGCGCGCTGGGTGCGCAGGGCGGCCGAGGCCAGCAGGGTCGAGATGGTGTCGCGGGAGTCGATGTTGCCCGCTTCGGCGAGCTCGATCAGCAGGTGTGCGGGCAGGATGAAGCAGACCATGTTTCCCCCTCTGGTTCCCCTTGTACCAGTGGAAGAGGGTGGATCATCGGGTGCAAATACAGCGGGTTCAGCTGCTGGTCCACTGCGTCACGACCGGCGTGCCGTCTGCGGCTGTCACCCGGATCCGCACCAGGCCGGCCGGTACCTCGGTCGCCGTGAACCAGCCGTCGGAGATGGGCACCGCACGGCGTGAACGCGGCGTCTCCACCACCGCCTCACCCTCGGCGCCGGTGACCAGCCCGCGCACCACGCCGTCGTGGATCTCCAGGCTCACCGTGACCCGGTCGGACTCGAACGCGAGCACCAACGGCCCGTCGCCGCGCACCAATGCCTCGGACTCCACCAACGCCGCCAACTCGGCGTCCAGCGCCCGCAACGCCAGCGCCGCGCTGGCGTCCCTGAGCACACCGGCCGGCACCGGGTCGAACTCCTCGGCCGCCGCGCGCAGGACGTCGAGGAAGTCGTCGTCGTTCATGACCGTTCCTCCAGCAGCTCGTTGCCCCTGACCAGCGCCTTCAACCGGCCCAGGCACCGCTGCCTGATCGGCCCGATGCTGCCGATGGGCATGTCGAGGGCGAGCGCGACGTCGGCGTAGGCGGGCGGCGGCGAGGCCATCAGCACGCGCAACAGGCGGCGGCAGCGGTCCGGCAGCTCCTCGAAGACCCGCCAGAGCGCGGCGTCGCGTTCGCCGACGATCAGGTCGTGGTCCACGGCGGGGGCGGGGTCGGGGGAGTCGGCGATCTCCTCGGCCGGCTCCGGCAGGCGCCCGGAGCGGCGGATGAGCTGCAGGCACTCGTGCCGCGCGGTGGTGGCGAGCCACCCGGCCAGGCGTTCGGGCTCGGCGATCCGGTCCAGGTGCTCGACCAGCTTGATCCAGGTGCACTGAACGGCGTCGGACGCGTCGGCCTCGCTCAGGCGGTAGGCGCGGGCGATCGACCACAGCAGCCCGCTGAACTGTCTGACCAGCGCGTCCCACGCGGCCTGCTCGCCACGCCCGGCCGCGGCCAGCGCCGCTGGGATGTCCATGTGGACATGATGCTCCTGCTCGCGCTCCTGATTCCGCTGTTCAGCGACGCTCCCCCGTTCGGATCAAAAGAGACGCGAATGGATCCATTCACATGATGCCTGCCCTAAACGCGCCATTTGGGTGCATCCTGTGTCGGACAGCACAACCTGAGGACTGATGAACAATGACCAGTGCGACCGCGGGCTCCCGCCACAACTGGGAGTCGGACCTGGAGCGCTACCGCGACCGAGCGGTGCACGTGCTCGAGGCGCACGTACCTGCTGAATCCGGCTGCACCGAGTGCGGCGACCCGTGGCCCTGCGCCCGCGCGTGCACGGCGGAGCTGGTGCTCGAACTCTGAGGCTCACGACCTCACCCTCGTGAGGAACGCGGCCACGTTGCCCACGGTGCGCTCGACCTGGTCGTCGAGCGTGATCGACTCCTTGAACCGGGACCCGGGTCCCGCGCTCTTCTTCCCGCGCAGGTACAGCGAACAGGCCAGGTCAGCGCACACGTAGACGCCGACTGAGTTGCCCAGCTGCCCGGACTTCCCGGACTTGCGCGCGGTCATCAGCGACACGCCGTCCCCCTGGTGCGTGGTCAGGCACCACGAGCACATGGTCTTGCGGGCACGCCCTGACTGCGTCGCCCGCCGCAGCGCGATGCCCACGAGGCTGTCCAGGTCGATCACCAGGTAGGCGCGGTCGGGCGCCGCGGGGTCGCGCCAGCCGAGGAAGTCCAGGTCGTCCCAGGGGCGTTCGCCGAGATCCTTGGGGACGTGCATGCGCTTCGCCTCGCCCTTGGTGCAATTGACGAAGGACGCGCGGATGTCGTGTTCGGTCACCGGCTTCATGACCTCGGACGCTAGGCTTACCTAGAGGTCCTAGGCAAATCATTAAGGACCCTAGGAAGGGTGGCGCATGGCACGCGCGGGGCTCACCGCCGACCGCCTCACGCAGGCGGCCGCGGAGCTGGCGGACGAGGTCGGCTTCGAGAACGTGACGGTGTCCGCGCTCGCCCGGCACTTCGGCGTGAAGGACGCCTCCCTCTACTCGCACATCCGCAACGCCCACGACCTTCGCGTCCGCCTCGCGGTGCTGGCGCTGGCGGAGCTGGCTGATCGCGTGTCGGATGCTTTGGCCGGCCGTTCGGGCAAGGACGCGCTGGTCGCGTTCGCCAGCGCCTACAGGACGTACGCGCGCGAGCATCCCGGCCGGTACGCAGCGACGCAGATGGCGCTGGACCCGGACACGGCGGCGACCAGCGCGGCCTCGAAGCACGCCGAGATGACCCGTGCGATCCTGCGCGGCTACGACCTGTGGGAACCCGACCAGACCGACGCCGTACGGCTGCTGCACAGCACGTTCCACGGCTTCGTGTCGTTGGAGCGCGCCGGTGCGTTCCACAGCCACCCGCGCGGGGTCGAGGCGTCGTGGCTGAGGTCCCTCGACGCGCTCGACTCCCTGCTGCGCTCCTGGCCTGCCTAGACCGGGATGTCGCCGGTCTGGCCGAAGCCCTGGACCTTCTCCTTGAGCTCACGGGTCAGCCACGACGTCCACGTGCTGTTCGGACTCCACAGCGTGAAGTCGTGCTTGTTGTCGCCGTCGAAGAACCCGGGCACCGGGATGTCCTCACCGCTGCCGAACCTGCGGGAGGTGTGCCCGGCCCCTTCGCGGTGCAGCGAGTAGAACGTCGCGTCGGACGGCCGCCAGATCACCCAGTCGTTCCTGCGGTCACCGGTCACGTCGGTCGCCACTGGGACGTCGCCGGCCTGCCCGTACGCGACGTTCGAGCGCGTCCCGTTCGAGTGCAGGACGTACCACATGGCGTTGGCAGGCCTCCACACCGTGAAGTCCGCACGCTTGTCGCCGTCCCAGTCGCCGACCACAGGCACCTCGGGGGAGAACTCACCGTGCTTCTGAACGATCTGCCCGGTGCCGTTGGACTTCAGCACGTAGAACGTCTGGTTCGGCGGCCGCCACACGGCCATGTCGGCGCGGTTGTCGCCGTCGTAGTCCGCCGGCACCGGCACGTCGTTGGCCTGCCCGTGCTGCTGGACCGTCACCCCGCCGTCGGTCGAGCGCACGATCGACCAGGTGCCGGTCTGCGGTCGCCACAACGCGAAGTCGCCCTTGCCGTCACCGTCGTAGTCCGCGGCCACCGGCACGTCACCGGGGAAGGCCGGATCGCCGAACTGCCGCGCAGTCTGGCCACCTGTGGACCGCAGGACGTACCAGGTGGCGTTGGACGGCCGCCAGACCGCGTGGTCAGCGGTGCGGTCGCCGTCGAAGTCCGCCGCGAACCGCTGGGACACCCGTGGCGTGAACCCGTTGTACAGCAACCGTCCCGGCGCGTTGGCCGAGTCCGTCACGACGTTCGGCGTCGCGGTCCGCACGATCGCGCCGTGCACGTCGGCCGGAAGCGCCAGCGGGTGCGAGGACAGGTAGATCGCCGCCGCGCCCGCGACGTGCGGCGCCGCCATCGACGTACCGCTGATCGTGGCGGTCGCCGTGTCACTCGTGTTCCACGCCGACGGGATGTCCTTGCCAGGCGCGAAAACGTCGACACACGGCCCGCCGTTGGCGAACGCCGCCCTCGCGTCCGTCCGGTCTGTCGCCGAGACGACGAGCCCTTCGTGCACCGGCTGGATGCGGCACGCGTCCCCGCCGTTGTTGTTGCCCGCCGCCAGCGCGTAGGTGATCCCGGACCGGATCGAGTTGCGCACCGCCTCGTCGAGAGCCGGGTTCGTGTCCCCGAGCTGCTTGGGCCCGAAGCTGATGTTGGCCACCGCCGGTTTGACCGCGTTGGCGGTCACCCAGTTGATCCCGGCGATGATCTCGTCGCTCAGCCCCGCGCCACCGCAGTCGAGCACCTTCACCGCGACAAGGCGAACCTTCTTGGCGACCCCGTGCTCGTTGCCGCCGAGCGTGCCCGCGACGTGCGTGCCGTGGCCGTTGCAGTCCTCGTTCGCGCTGCCCGCGACAGCGTTGTAGCCCCACTCCGCCCGGCCCTGGAACGCGGTGTGCGTGGTGCGGATGCCGCTGTCGAGCACGTAGGCCCGCACACCCTCGCCGGCCTTCACCGAGGTGTAGCTGTTGTCCAACGGCAGATACTGCTGGTCTGTGCGGTCCAGGCCCCACGACGTGGTCTGATACCGGATCACGGGTTCGACTCGCTCGACCCGCGGGTCTGCGGCGATCTTCTCTGCTTGGGCTTCGCTGGCTTCCAGCGAGTAGCCGTTGAGGGCGTGGGTCCACCGGTCGCGGATCTGGCCGCCGTCCGGGGGTGTCGCGTTCTTCTTCAGCACCACGACATAGCGGCCGGACACGATGTCCGCGCCGGGAATCGCGGTGATCGTTCCGGTCTGGGCCACGGCCGGTGGCGTGAGGGTCGCGACGAGCAGGCCCGCGAGCAGGAGTGCCTTCATGGCTCTCATTGATCCCACGGCGGGTGGCCGATTCCGCAGTGTTGTTCCGTTGACCGGGCTATGCTCACGTTCATGATCTGCAGAATCGAGACCCTCGTCCTGCGGTGAGCGCGCCCCGCTCGTTGTACGAGCACGCCCTCGCTCTGCACCGACAATTCCCGCACGGCCCGCTGCCCTACGACGGATCCCCGTACCCGGACAAGGCGCGATGGCGCGCCCGCGGGTTCCGCCAACAAGATCCCCGCACGGCGGGCGCCGACGCTGCCACCGTCCTCGACGCGTACTTCGCCTCCGACGACACCACGCCCGAGCGGCTGGCGAGACAACTGGCCGACCTCCAGGTCCCCATCCACCGCAACAGCCACATCAGCGCCGCCGCGTTGCGAGCCGACCGAACCCGCGTCCGGCGAACCGGCAGGTGGCTCGTGCGGCACAGCCACGACCGGGACGCCGCCATCGTCGGACTTGGCCTGCTCGCCACCGACCACGACAACCGCGACATCCCGCTGATCCAGACCATCGGCCTGCTCTCGGACCACTTCGCCGCGCTCGCCTCCGACGCCCTGCAGAGCCGGCGCCACGACAGCCAAGCGTTGATCTGGCTGGCGGAGCGCACGGCGGGCTGGGGCCGCGTCTACGTCGTGGAAACCTTGTGCAGGCGCGAAACCGGTCGTGAGTGGTTGCTCCGGAACGCCTGCGACGGCGACTACCTCAACGGCTACTTCGCCGGCGCGGTGGCCACGACCGCCCACCTCCACGCCGCGATGACGTCCGACGACGTGGACGAGGCACTGGTCGACCACACCGGCCGCCTGCTGCTCGTCATGTCGCACTGCGGCGGCATGGGCATGACGCTGCGCGAGTATCCGCCCGCCGTCACGGTGATCGAGGCCTACGCCCGCCACCACGCGCGGCTGGAGCCCGCTCCAGACCGCGACGCCACCGCCTCCGCCCTCGCGTGGAACCTCCAGAAAGTTCCACTGACCGGTCTGAACACTCCAGAGGTGGTCCGCGCGCTGCTTAGATGAACGCCGTGCGAGCCATGATCACAGTGCTGCTCTCAGTCGTCCTGACCTCCCCGGCGGTGGCCCACGCCTCGCCGGGGTTCGTCGCGTTGAAGGACGTCGACCCGACGATCCGGTCCGACATGCGCTACTACACCGCGCACAACTTCGTCGGCAGCCGCATCGACGGCTACGAGGCGCCGCTGTGCATCGTCACCCGTCCGACGGCGCTGGCGTTGCGCAAGGTGCAGCGCGAGATGCTGCGGCAGGGCTACACGCTCAAGGTCTACGACTGCTACCGCCCGCAGCGCGCGGTCGACCACTTCGTGCGGTGGGCCAAGGACCTGGCCGATCAGCGGATGAAGCCCGAGTTCTACCCGCGGGTCGACAAGACGCGGCTGTTCGAGGACGGCTACATCGCGGAGAAGTCCGGGCACAGCAGGGGTTCCACGATCGACCTCACGATCGTGAAGCTGCCGCCGCGGTACCAGCGGCCGTACGTGCCGGGGGAGCGGCTCGTCGACTGCGCCGCGCCTGATCGGTTCCCGGACAACACCGTGGACATGGCGACGGGGTACGACTGCTTCGACACCCTCTCGCACACCGACGACCCGCGGGTGGTCGGGAAGGCTCGGGAGAACCGGCAGCTGTTGAAGGATGCGATGGTGCGCAACGGGTTCCGGAACCTGCCTGAGGAGTGGTGGCATTTCACGCTCAACGGTGAGCCGTACCCGGACACCTATTTCGACTTCCCGGTGTCACGCCGTTCCCTCTGAGGTAGACGTAGCCCACCTCGACTCGGTCCGCACAGGCCGCATCCGTCATCCCGCTCCGGTGGGCACACTCGAGCCGGCGCTCCGACATCCAGTTCGTGTCCGTTTTACTGCGATACGGGAGGTATGTCGTCGTCAAGCGGCCGGCACACCTCACCGGATTTCGATGCGCGGATTCCTTGTCCTGCTGGGCTTCCGCACCCCTTCGAGGCGGAATGCGATTACCGGAGCCGTGATTACGGGATCTGGACCGGATGGTTGCGGTCTGTAGTAGTCTTCGGCGCGAAGATCGCCCGAGGGGCGGTGCGCGCACATGCGGAAATCCAGTCTTGGGGGCTTGAATTGAAGTACCGCGCAATCGGACAGAACCCGGCGACTCGGCGTGAGGTCAGCGTCATCGGGCTCGGGACGATGTTGTTCGGCACGGCCACCGAGGAGGAGCAGGCGTTTCGCATTCTCGACCGGTACGTCGAGGGTGGTGGCACGTTCATCGACACCTCCAACAACTACGCCTTCTGGTACGAGTCGACGCAGGGCGGCGAGAGCGAGGCGGTGCTCGGCCGGTGGCGGCGCAGCCGGGGTGTCGGCGACGAGGTCGTCATCGCCACCAAGCTCGGCGGGCGGCCCAACCGCGCCGGGATGGCGTTCGCCGACACGGCCAAGCCGGAGAACATCGAGGGCCTGTCCGCCAAGGTGATCCGCGAGTCCGCCGAGCGCAGCCGCGACCTGCTCGGGGTCGAGAAGATCGACCTGCTCTACGCCCACGTCGAGGACACCCTCGTGCCGCTCGAGGAGACCGTCGAGGGGTTCGCCGATCTCGTCGGCGACGGCACCGTGGGCCTGCTCGGTGTCAGCAACCACTGGTCGTGGCGGGTCGAGCGGGCGCGGGCGCTGGCCGCCGCCGCGGGGCTGCCCGGCTACGAGGTCGCGCAGTACCACTACAGCTACCTGCGGGCGCGCACGGACAAGCCTGGTCGCCGCTCCCAGGACGGCAACCAGGGTGTGGTCAGCGGCGACCTGCTCAGCTACCTGCGCGCCACCCCGGAGATGTCCCTGGTCGCCTACTCGCCGCTGTTGTCCGGCGGCTACGTGCGGGACGACAAGCCGCTGGGTCCGGACTTCGACCACGCGGGCACGCCGGCGCGGCTGCAGGCGCTGCGCGAGGTGACCGCCGAGACCGGCGCGACGGCCAACCAGGTGGTGCTGGCGTGGCTGATCGGCGGCGAGATCCCGGTCCTGCCGCTGGTGGGCGCGTCCTCCGTGGCACAGCTGGACGAGAGCCTGGCCGCGGCCGACCTCGAACTGACGGCCGACCAGCGCGCGAAGCTCGACGCGGCCTACTGACCTGGAGCGCCGACCGGGTGCAGGTCCGCCGCGGTGGTCCGCAGGACCTGCACCAGGCCTTCCGGTGAGAAGAAGTGCCCACCGGGCACGACGGTGAGGTCGAACTCCGCCGCGGTCTCCTCGCGCCACGGGCGCATGGAGGCCGCGGACGCGATCTGGTCGTCGGCACCAGCGAACGCCCGGATAGGCACGTTCAGGGGCGCCCGCTCCGGTGGCACCAGGCGGCCGACCACGGCGAGGTCGGCCCGCACGGTCGGGAGAAAGAGCTCCAGCAGGTCCGGCTGTTCGAACACGACCTCCGGTGTCCCACCCAGTTCGCGCAGGTACGCCACCAGGCCCTCGTCGGACTCCGACCAGCCGCGCACCGGCAGGCGCAGCGCGGGGGCAGGGCTGCTGGCCACGAACAGGCGCTGCGGAGCCCGCAGGCCGAGCTCGCGCAGCGCGTGCGCCAGCTCCAGCGCCACCCGCGCGCCCATGCTGAAGCCGTAGCACGCGAACGGGCGGTCCAGCAGCGGTTCCAGTGCCGTGACCAGGTCCGTCACCAGCGGACCCATCTCGTCGTAGGGCGCCTCGGCGTACCGGTCGTCACGCCCCGGCAGCTGCACCGCGACGGGCTCCACCCAGTCCGGCAGGTCCGCGGGCCACGTCCGGAACATCGCCGCGTTGCCGCCCGCGTAGTGGAAGCAGAGCAACCGCACCGCGGCGTCGTCGCGCGGGCCGTAGTTCCGCGTCCACCGAGGCCTCATCCGGCGCGACGGCGTGCCGTGATCGGCACGTGCTTGTAGCCGGACACGAAGTTCGACACCAGCCGCTCCGGTGCTCCCGCGGGCCGGAAGTCCTCGTAGTCCCTCAGCAGTTCCTCGAACAGCACCCGCAACGTCACCCTGGCCACGCTGTGCCCGATGCAGTAGTGAGGCCCGGCGCCGAAGGCCAGGTGCTTGTTGGGCTTGCGCCGGATGTCGAACGTCGAGGCGTCGGCGAACTCCCGGTCGTCGCGGTTGGCCGCACCCAGCCACACGACCACGGCGTCACCCGCGCTGATCGGCGTGCCGCTGACCTCCACGTCACGGGTGGCGTAGCGCAGGAAGTGGTTGACCGGCGAGGCCCAGCGCAGCGCCTCCTCCACGGCGGTCACGCCCACTTCCGGGTGCGCGGCCCAGTCCGCCAGCACGTCGGTCTCGATGAACTCCGCCATCACGAAGTTCGGGGAGTGCGGGGTCGTGACGTTCGCACCGAGCAGCAGGCTGTAGCAGTTGGACACGATCTCCTCGAGCGACATGTGCCGGCCCTCGAAGCGGGTCGTGATCAGCACGCTGATCAGGTCGTCGCCGAGGTGGTCACGGCGGTGCCGCACCAGGTCCTGGAAGTAGCCGAACAGCTCGTGGTGGGCGATGGCCAGCGTGATGCCCCGGCCGCCCTCGCCCTGGTACTCGGGGTCGTCCGGTGCGATGCACGTGGTGTTGAGCGTGGTCAGCCACGGCCAGTCGGACTCGGGCAGCGCCATCATCGTGCCGGTCACGGACATCGGCATCGCCAGCATCGCCTCGGCGAAGTCGAACACGCCGCCGTCGCCCAGCGGCTGGATCAGGCCGCGGACCCGGTCGCGGATCATGTCGCGCTGCCGGTCGACCGCCTTGATGGCCAGCGCCTTCTTCAGACGCGTCTGCATGTCGGTGTGCCGCGGCGGGTCGGTGACCGCCAGCTGCGTGCCGCCCGCCGGGTCGTCGGTGCCGAGCAGGTCGAGCAGGGTGCCGCGCTCCGAGGTGAAGGTGGCGGTGTCGCGCAGGACCTGGTCGGCGTCGGCGAACCGCACGGCCGAGAAGAACCCGCGGTCCGCGTCCACCTGGCGCCAGCTCAGCCCGTCCACCTCGCGCAGCTCACGCCAGACGTCGTAGGCGTGCCCGTCGCTGTAGAGAGTGGGATCGACGAGGTCGTCGTTTCCGAGATGAATCGGGCACCGCGGTGGAGCGACATCATGCGTGGTCACGGCTCGCCATTCTTTCGTATTTGTGGCATGCGGAAACCCTCGGTTGTGCCGAGTGCGCATAACAAATGTGGACGTGCAGGTCTGCCCGGAAGTAGTCGGATCATACTTCCGGGAGTTGCAGTCTCATTGCAGGCTTGAGTGAGCGGACACCTTGGACGTAGTCCCCCTGAAAGTCAAGAAAAATGTCCGGATGGCTTCGGACTCCCCCGAGTCTGCCTTCGTTACTCCCCAGTAGTGAAGGTCTGCGTTTGTTCCCTCATTCGGAGTCAAGCATGGAGTGTTTGCCAGAGTCAACAGCAGTTTTCAGATGCCCTCGGTACGGCCGTATGGGTGTACGAGATAGGGCGATCGGTGTGTCGAACGGCACCTCCCGATCATCGGATGGAACGCGTTGACAACGTCGACTACGCACTTTTAGTATCCTCCGCCAACGGGGGTTGAATGCGCCATGCCAGGGGATGGGGATTTGGCGGAAATCAATGTTGTCGATGTTGCGTGGCGTGATGCCACCCCTGCTCAGCAGGGGATTTGGGTTTTGGACACCGACGAGAAACTGCGTCCGACCTATCTGATCCCGACGGTGCTGGAGTTCACCGGAGCACTCCGCCACGACCTGTTGGTCGCCGCCGCGCAGTCCGCCGTGAGCAGGCATCCGGCACTGCGGTCGCGGTTCCGGCTCGACACCGCCACCCGCCGGGTGCAGTACCACACCGACGGGCCGCCCGGTGAGATCGGCTTCATCGACGCCGTCGCCGACGGCTGGTCGGCCGAGGAGCTGGACGGCCTGGTCGACGTGCTGTGCTGGACCCCGTTCGACCTGGCCACCGAGGCCCAGGTGCGCGGCGAGGTGGTGCGGGTCGACGAGACCACGACGCTGCTGGTGCTGACCATGCATCACATCTCGTTCGACGGCTGGTCGCGGCACCTCCTGGTCGACGAGGTCATGTCCACCTACCGCTGCCTGCTCGAGGGGCGCGAGCCGCGGCTGAGCCCGGCCGCACATCCCGCCGACCTGGTCACGGTGCTCTCCGGGCAGGAGCTGGCGGAGCGGGTCGACGAAGCCGTGGAACGGCTGCGAGGCGCGCCCACCACCATCGGGCTGCCCTACGACCGCAGGTCCGCGACGCCGTCGGTGATCGGCGCCAACCTGGCCCTCGAACTGGACGCCGAGCTCAGCGGCGCGGTGCTCGAGGTGGCGAGCCAGGAGGGCTGCACGCCGTTCATGACGGCGGTGGCGCTGCTGGCCGGCACGTTCTCCCGCACCACCGGGCAGCGCGACTTCCTGTTCGCCCTCGGGTGGCCGGGCCGCGAGGACCCGGCGACCGCGGACGCCATCGGGATGTTCATGTCCACGCTCGTGCTGCGCGTCGAATTCGACGACACCACGACCTGGCGCGAACTGCTGGCCTGCGCGCGCAGCGGCGCGCTGGAGGCGTTCATGGACTGCGACGTGCCGCTCGACGCGATCGCCACCGCCCTCAACCCCGGCCGCCAGGTGATCTGGCCGCCGATGACCCCGGTGCTCGTCAACGTGGACGACCTGCCGCTGGAGCTCGACCTGGCCCCCGGCGTCACGGGCCGGTACCGGCTGACCGGGCCGGTCTACACGAAGTACGACCTGGACCTGTTCGTGCGGGTGGACGACCACGGGCCGGACGGATCCCGGCTGACGCTGTCGATCGACTACCCGCTCGACCTGTTCGACCACCAGACGATCGAGGGCCTGCTCTCGGCCCTGCGGCGCAGTGCGCACGATCTCGCATACTCCGCGGAGGAATCACATGACCGACCTGCAGACCACTGACGGCGGCCCGACAGCGGCGAACCTCGACGATCCCGGCACGCGCCTGGAGGTCGTCCGCTCGGTGTGGCGGGAAGTCCTCGACGTCGCGGACGTCTCCGACGACGCCACGTTCTTCGACCTCGGCGGCGACTCACTGCGCCTGGTCATCCTCGTCGAACGCCTCAACCAGGCGACCGGCCGGAAGCTCAAGACCGTGGACCTGTTCCGCGCGGGCACCGTGCGCGGGCACGCCGACCTGCTCGCCGAGTCCGACCGGCCGGCGTCCACCGGGTTCCGCGGCACCGGCCGCGACCACCTCCTCGCCGCCGCGCGCGCCCGTGCGGGCTCGCCCCGGCAGGAGCAGTAGCCGGCCCCGTTCGCCGGTCCGGAACCGAACCAGTGCGCGCCGATCCGCGCCACCGACCCGAGCTGTGGAGATCAACCATGTCGTTGGACGAGTACGCGGTGGCGGTGCTGGGCCCCGGAACCGACGTGGCGGGCTTCGCCACCCGCAGCTTCATCGGGCTCGGCGGCGACTCGCTCCTGGCGATGCGCCTGGCGGCGCTGTCCCAGGAACGACTCGGCGTCCGGCTGTCGGTGGCGGACCTGTTGTCCTCCACGCCGCTGGCGACCGTGCTCGCCGAGAGCGGCGCTGTCGGAGTGGACGGACGGGCCGCCGAGCCGGAGGCAGAGCCGGACGCCGGCGCCCCGGCGGTGCTCTCACCCACCCAGCGCGGCATGTGGATGATGGAGAAGCTGCTCGGCGGCTCCACCTACAACCTGGTCTTCACCTGCTTCGTGGACAGCGGCGCACTGGACCGGACGGTGTTCGAGCGCGCGGTCGCGGCGACCGCCGCCCGGCACGCCACGCTGCGCACCGTGTTCCGCGAGCACGACGGCGAGGTGGTGCCGGTCGTGCTCGACGCGCCCACGCCCGTCATCGCCGACGTCGAGCACGACGGAGACCCGGAAGGGTTCGACGAGTTCGTTCGCGCCACCGCCGCCGAGCGCGGCCGGGAGCCGTTCGACCTCACCGCGGCCCCGCCGCTGCGGTACCTGCACCTGTCCAACCCTGAAGGACGACAGGCGGTCGTCCTCGTCGCGCACCACATGATGCTCGACGGCTGGGCGGTCGGCCTGCTGCTCAACGAGACCTTCGCCCACTACAGCGCTCTGGTCACCGGCTCACCCGCCCCGTTCACCGGCTCCGGTCCCACGATGCGAGCCCTGGTCGGCGCGCAGGAGAAGGCCCGCCGGTCAGGACTGTGGGACGACCAGGCGGAGTTCTGGATCAAGCACCTCGACGGCGTTCCCACCGTGCTGGAGGTGCCCACCGACCGTCCGCGCCCGGCCGTGCAGAACCCGGCCGGCGCACGGGTCCCGCTCGACCTCGACGCCGACCTGAGCGCACAGGTCGCCGACCGGGCGCGCGAGCTGGGCATCACGCCGTTCGCGTTGCTGCTCGGCGCTTACGGGCTGGCGCTGAGCCGCTGGACCGGCGCCGGCCGACTGCTGGTCGGTGTCTCGCTGTACGGCCGCGACACCACCGAACTCGCCGACCTCATCGCGGTGGCGGGCAACCTGGTGCCGGTCCGGATCGACGTGGACGACGACGCGGCTCCGGCGGACTTCCTGCGCTCCGTGCAGGAGTCGTTGGCGCGCGGCATCGGCAACGGCGCGCTGCCGTTCGACGAGCTCGTCACCCGGCTCGGGGTCGAACGCGGCCTGGGCGCGCATCCGTTGGTGCAGGCATGTTTCGGCATGCACGACCAGCTCGTGCCGCACCGCGTCCTGGCCGAGGGCGCGGAGATCCGGGTGGAGGAGGGCCACGGCGGCGGCGCGCAGTTCGACCTGTCGCTCCTCTTCGGACGGTCCGAACCGGCGCTGGGCGCGCAGCTGGAGTACGCGACCAGCCTCTGGGACGCCGCCGACGCGCAGGCGTTCCTCGCCGGCTTCACCACCGCCGTGGAAGAGCTGGCCACCGCGGACGGCAGACTCGAGGACCTGCGCTGCCTGTCCGGCGACGGGCACCGCGTCCTCGACGCGCTCAACGCGACCCGCCAGGACTTCCCGGACGCCACCCTCGCCCAGCTGTTCCTCGACACCGCGCGACGCACCCCGGACGCGGTGGCCGTGCGCGACGGCGACACCGAGCTGACCTACGCGCAGCTCGTGGGCGCCGCCGCGGAACAGTCCCGGCGGCTGCGCGAACTCGGTGTCGGCCACGGCGACCGCGTCCTGGTCGCGGTGGACCGCTCGGTCGCCGAGATCGTCGCCGTGCTCGGGGTGACGTGGACGGGCGCGGCCTACGTCGGGGTGGACCTGAACGAGCCGGCCAGGCAGGTGGACCACATCGTCGCCAAGGCCGGGGCTAAGGCCGCACTGGTCTCCTCACCCGACCTCGTCGCGCGCCACGGCCTCCCGGTCTGCCCGACGTGGGACCCGTCGTGGGCACCCGCTGACGGCGAACCCGCCACCGGTGCGCCCGGCGACCTCGCCTACATCGCCTTCACCTCCGGCTCCTCGGGGCTGCCCAAGGGCGTCGCGGTGCCACACCGCGCCGTCGTGCGGCTGGTGCACGACGCCGACTTCGTGGCGCTGGGGCCGGGGGAGCGGATGCTGCGGCTCTCCCCGCTGGCGTTCGACGCCTCCACCCTGGAGGTGTGGGGGCCGCTGCTGGGCGGCGGCGCGCTGGAGATCTACCCGCCGGGCATCCCCTCGCCGACCGAGCTGGGCGGTTTCCTGCTCGACCGCGGGGTCACCGTCGCCTGGCTCACCGCGGGCCTGTTCCGGCTGGTGGAGGAGTTCGCACCGGCGGCGCTGGGCGGGCTGCGGCAGCTGCTCACCGGCGGCGACGTGGTGCCGCACGACCACGTGGCGCGCGCCTTGGCGCGGCACCCCGGCCTGGTCGTCACCAACGGCTACGGCCCCACCGAGAACACCACCTTCACCGCCACGTACTCGGTGTCCGCGCCTTCGGACGTGGACGGCCCGTTGCCCATCGGCACTCCGGTGCCCGGCACGCGTGTCCACGTGCTCGACGAGCGGCGCCGACTCGTGCCGCCGGGTGCGGTCGGTGAGCTGTACGCGGCCGGCGCCGGACTGGCCGACGGGTACGTGGACGACGAGGCCCAGACCGCGAAGGCGTTCGGCCGGTTCTCCCCGGACGTCCCCGAGCGCCTGTACCGCACCGGTGACCTGGTCCGCGTCGACACCTCCGGGAGGCTGCGGTTCCTCGGCAGGAGCGACGACCAGGTGAAGCTGCGGGGGTTCCGCGTCGAGCTCTCCGCGATCACCGACGTGCTGGCCGCCGACCCGCGGGTGCGCGACGCGGTCGTCGTGACGACGGAGGGCGACAGCACCGACAAGCGACTGCTCGCCGCGGTGGTCCCGGCAGGCGACGACCTGCGCACCGAGGAACTGCGCGACCTGCTGGCCGAGCGCCTGCCGTCCTACATGGTGCCGGTGCTGTGGGCCGTGGTGGACCGGATTCCGGTGACGGGCAACGGAAAGGTCGACCGCCGGGCGCTCGCCGCCGGCGCGACGCCCGCCGGGGTGCGGCCCGCGGCGCCGCCGGTGCGGCAGGACCCGCTGGGCCCGGTCCCGGACCTGTTCTCCCGTGCGCTGCAACAGGAAGTGGACCTGGAGGCCGACACCGACTTCTTCACCGTCGGCGGCAACTCGATGGGCGCGGTCCGGCTGATGCGGCTGGTGCGCGACGAGTTGGGCGTGACCGTGCGGCTGCGGGACTTCCTGCACACGCCCACGCCCGACGGCCTGCGCCGGCTCATCGAGAAGGCCGCGCGCTCGTGACCGGTCTGGTGCGCGACGACGTGCGCGGGATGCGGTGGGACGACGACCTGGAGTGCTGGATCGTCTCCGACCCGGAGCTGGCCCGCCAGGTCCTCGGCAACCCCGGTTTCTCCTCCCGCACCTCGCAGCGGCTGGGCGAGCTGTACATGACCGAGGAGTCGCGGCGCGAGTACCACGCGCTCACCGAGTTCCTGCGGCTGTGGTTCGTGCACACCGACGGCGCGGAGCACACCGCGTTGCGCCGGCCCGTGCAGCGCCTCTTCTCCGCCTCCGCGGTGCGCGCGCTCGCGCCGCGCATCACCGAGATCGTGGACGGGTGCCTGGACGACCTCGCGGCGGACGCGCGGCGCGACGTCGTGCCCACCGTCGCCGAGGGCGTGTCGGGCCAGGTGATGGCGCACCTCGTCGGCGTCACGCAGGAACCGTCGGTGCTGCACGGGTGGTCCAGGACCCTGTCGGGGTTCATCGCCGCGATGTACCGGCGCGACCACGCCGCCGCGGCGCACCGGGTGATGCTGGAGATGGAGGAGGCGCTGGCGAGCGCACCCGCCGTCGAGGGCTTCCCCCGCGACACCCCCGAGGACCGGGCCCGCACCACCGCGACGTGGGCGATGCTCCTGTTCGGCGGCCTGGAGACCACCGCGTCACTGCTGGGTTCCAGTCTGCTCGCGGTGCTGGGTGATCCCGCGCTGTGGGCAGCGGTCCGCGAGGACCGGCCCGGCGTCGTGGAGTCGATCGTCGAGTCGGTGCTGCAGCAACGTCCGCCGCTGCGCAACGTGGGCCGGGTGGTCGCCGACGACTTCGAGTTCGCGGGCATGCGGTTGCAGGGCGGCGACCTGGTGCTGGTGTCGCTGGAGGGCGACGGGCTCTTCGACGGCCACCGGCCGGGGCAGGAGCTCGCCCTGCCGCCCGCCGAGGAGCAGGGGCAGCGGCACCTGGTCTTCGGCCACGGCATCCACTACTGCGTCGGCGCGCCGCTGTCCCGGCTGGAGGCGGCGACCGTGCTGCGCCGGTTCGCACTGCGCTTCCCCGACGCGAAGCTCGCGGACAACGCCGCGGTGTGGGGTCCCAACCTGTCCTACGTCGGCCTGGACCACCTGTACCTCGACCTCGGCGACGGGGGACGACGACCGTGACCCCGAGCACGTCACCGAACGCCGTCGCCGTCGTCGGGATGGCCTGCCGCTACCCGAAAGCCCGCGACATCGCCGAGTACTGGGCGAACCTGCGCGCGGGAGTGGAGGGCATCACCCGGTTCGACCCCGCGGAACTGGTGGCACGCGGCGTCGACCCCGGCCGGGCCGCGCGCCCGGACTTCGTGCCCGCCAAGGGATACCTCCCCGCGTCGGAGAACTTCGACTGGTCGTTCTTCGGCTACAGCCGGGCCGAGGCGGCCGGGATCGACCCGCAGCAGCGGGTGTTCCTGGAGTGCGCGTCGGCGGCGGTGGACGACGCGGGCATCGACCCGGTGCGGTTCCCCGGCTGGATCGGCGTGTACGCGGGCGCCGACGTCGTCCCCACCTCCGCCGACGACGGACAGAGCGAGATGTCCAGGGTCATCGGGCTGGAGAAGGACTTCCTGGCCACGCGGGTGGCCTACAAGCTCGGCCTGCGCGGCCCCGCGGTGACCGTGCAGACGGCGTGCTCGACGTCCCTGACCGCTACCCACATGGCGGTGCGTAGCCTGCTGGGCTACGAGTGCGACGCCGCCCTGGCGGGTGGCGTGGCCGTGACCGGCCGCAACGACTGGGGCTACCTCTACGAGCAGGGCGGCATCCTGTCGCCGGACGGCCGGTGCCGTCCCTTCGACGCGCAGGCCGCAGGCACCGTGCCCAGCGAAGGCGTGGGCGTGGTGGTGCTCAAGCGCCTGGAGGACGCGCTGCGCGACGGCGACCGGATCGCGGCGGTCATCCTCGGCTCGGCGATCAACAACGACGGCGCGGACAAGATGGGGTACACGGCGCCGTCGTTGCGGGGGCAGAGCGAGGTCGTGCACTTCGCCCAGCAGGTCGCGGGCATCGACCCCGCGGACATCGACCACGTCGAGGCGCACGGCACGGCCACACGCATCGGCGACCCCGTGGAGGTGCAGGCACTGGCCGACGTGTTCGGCGGCACCGCCACCGGTTCGTGCCTTCTGGGCGCGGTCAAGAGCAACCTCGGCCACACCGGCGCGGCGGCGGGGGTGGCCGGGTTGATCAAGACGGTGCTGATGCTCGAACACCGCGAGATAGTGCCGACGCTGCACTACGACCGGCCCAACCCGTTGCTGGACCTGGATTCCACGCCGTTCCGGGTGGCGGCCGAGACGCAGCCGTGGCCGGACCGCGGGGTGCCACTGGCCGCCGTGAGCGCTTTCGGCGTCGGCGGGACGAACGCGCACGTGATCCTCCAGGCCGCACCGGAACGGACGCGGCCCGCGGCGCCGGGACACCGGGTCCTCGCGCTGTCCGCGGCTTCTCCGCAAGCGCTGGACGGGATCCGCGGCGCGCTCGCCGACCGGCTCCGCTCCACCGACTCGACCGTGGCCGAGGTGGCCCGCACCCTGGCCGACCGGCGCACCCACCGGCACCGGCGGGCCGTCGTCGCGCGGGACACCGCGGACGCCGCCCGGGTGCTGCACGACGACGCCGGGCACGACCAGCTGCCGAGTCCGCTGGGCCGGGCGGTGTTCCTGCTCCCCGGCCAGGGCACGCTCAAGCACGCCGCGGGCGCGGCCGCGCACCGGCTCCTGAGCGGGTTCCGCGCACAGTTCGACGAGATCGCCGACGCCGTCGGCACCGCGCACGGGCTCGACCTGACGCCCGTGGTGACCGACTCCGGCGCCCCGGAGTGGTTCGAGCACACCGTGCACCAGCAGGTCGGGCTGTTCGCGCTGGGCTGCGCGCTGGGCCGGCAGCTGCGCGACTGGGGTGTCGAACCGGCCGCGCTGTTCGGCAACAGCGTCGGCGAGTACGCCGCCGCCGTGCTCGCGGGGGTGTGGACGCCCGCCGACGCGGCCAGCCTGGTCCACGAGCGCGCCACCGCGATGTGGCGGACCGACCCCGGCGTGATGGCCGCGGTGTCCGCGCCCCTGGACGAGGTGCTGCGCCGCATCGAAACGCACGCGGAGGTCTCCGTCGCGGTCAACGGACCCGGCCGCGTGGTGCTCTCCGGCGGTCTGCCGGCGATGGAGAAGCTGCTGGCGAGCGACGACCTGCACGGCCTGGACGTGCGGCAGCTGGCCACGCGACGCGCGTTCCACTCGCCCGCCATGGACCCGGCCGCCGAGGCCCTGCGGTCCGCACTCGCCCGGACGTCCGCGGCCCCGCCGCGGGTACCGATGATCTCCAACGAGACCGGCGGCTGGTCCGCTCCGGACGCCGTGACCGCACCGGACTACTGGGTCGGGCAGCTGCTGCACCGCGTCCAGCTCGCCGACGGAGCCGCGACGCTGCTCGCCGCGGGCCACGACGCCTACCTCGAACTCGGGCCGGGCACGTCGATGATCAGCACGCTGCGCAGGCACCAGGACTGGGTCCCCGAGCACACCGCGCTCCCGCTGCTCGGCGGCGTCGACAGCGAACGCGACCTGCTGCGCGCCGTAGCGGCGCTGTGGGAACGAGGCGTTGACGGCGCGCTCCTCGACGTGACACCGGACTCGGCCACGCTGCGGTGCTCGCTGCCGCCGCACCCGTTCGCGGCCGTGAGCCCGGACGTCGAGCAGGAGTCCCGGCCCACCACGAAGATCACCGGACGGCCCGCCCGCACCACGCTCGCCGACCTGTGGAAGTCCGCACTGGGGGTGTCCTCGGTGGCGGCGACGGACGACTTCCTCGCCCTGGGCGGGGACTCGCTGATGGTGGTCGACCTGCTCGGCCAGGTCCGCGAACTCACCGGGGTCGCCGTGTCTAGTGTGGACTTCCTCGGCGACGCGACGTTCGGCGCGCTCACGGTGCTGGTCGGTCCGGGACGAGCCGAGGTGCCCGCCGGCGTGCTGGCCTTCGGCGCGGACCGTCCCGGCAGGCCGCTGTTCCTGGCCGCGGACGCGATGGGCACCGCCCTGGGCTACCGGACGCTCGCCGGCCTGCTCGACCGCCCGGTCTACGGCCTGGAACCCGTGGGACCGGTGACCGGGGTGGAGCGGTTGGCGGCGCAGCACGTCGAGCACGTCCTGGCGGTGCAGCCCGAAGGCCCGTACACGGTCGGCGGCTGGTCCTTCGGCGCGACCGTGGCCCACGAGATGGCCTGTCAGCTGACGCGCCTCGGCGCCGAGGTCGACGTGCTGGTCTGCCTGGACGGCTTCGTCCCCGCGATCGGCACCCCCGTCGGCGCCGACCTCGGCCACCTGGCCGGCGGAGTCCGGGCGCAGGCGAGCGCGCTGCTGGGCGTCGGCCCGTTCGGCCGGCTGGTGCGCCGGGCACCGCAGGTCCGGCGGCAGTTCGTCGGCAACATCGCCGCCCTGCTGCGGTACCGGCCAGGGCCGCCCGCGTTCCCCGCGGTGCTCTTCCGCGCCGGCAACGACCACCGCGACGCCGCCCGGCTGCGGGCGCGGCTGTCCCGCGTCTACCAGAGCGACGTCGGGGTCCACCTCGTCGGCGGCGACCACTGGTCGATCCTCGCCGATCCGCACGTCCACCACCTCGCGGACGGGCTGCGCGCAGCGCTTCGCACAGGGGAGAACCGATGACCAGCAATCCCACCGAGACCGACCGGCTCCAGGACGGCAGCCCGCCGCCGCTGGTCCCGTTGCGCCGCAACGCGAACTTCCAGGCGTTGTGGACGAGCGAGTCGTTCGCCGCGGTCGCCAAGGAGACAGCGGAGTTCGCCTACCCGCTGCTGATCCTGGCCACCACGGGCTCCGCGCTGTACGCGGGCACGATCGCCTCGATCCAGGTGGTGGTCGCCGGTCTGGTGTCCATCCCGGCGGGCAGCCTCGCCGACCGCTTCGACCGCAAGACCCTGCTGGTGGTGTGCAACCTGGTGCGGGTCGTGCTGCTCGGCCTGTTCGGCCTGGCCATCGCCTCCGACTTCGTCACCTTCCCGCTGGTGCTGGGCATCTCCATGGCGTCGGCGGTGTTCCTGAGCCTGTCCCAGCCCGCGGGCATCGCCGCCATCAAGTCGCTGGTGCCCCCGGAGCAGGTGACGACCGCGATCTCGCAGAACCAGATCAGGTTCTTCGGCGCCACGCTGCTCGGCCCGCCGATCGGCGGGTTCCTGTTCGGCCTCAACCGGGCGTTCCCGTACCTCGGCGCGGCGCTGGGGTTCGTGATCTCCACGCTGCTGCTGTTCCTCATCAAGAAGCCCCTGCAGTCCCCGGCCGCCACCGACAACGACGGCAAGCGGCACGCCAAGGAGGGCTTCAAGTTCATCCGGCACAACCCGATCCTGCTCGTGCTGCTCACGTGGGTCATGGGCTCGAACATGGTCTTCAACCACACCGGCCTGTTCATCGCGATCGCCGCCACCGCCCACAGCGCCGAGGCGAGCTCCGCCACCACCGGCGCGGCCGTCGCGTTCGCGGGCGGCGGTGGCCTGATCGGCTCGCTGATCGGCTCCTGGGTGATCAAGACGCTGAAGCCGCGCACGATCATGCTCTACGCCGCGTGGGTCGGCCCGGTCGCCGCGATCCTGCTGTCGTTCACCCCGCCGCTGATCGTCATGGGCGTGATCGTCGGCTTCGTGTTCCTGCGCGCGCCGATCGTCGGTTCGCTGTTCATCTCCTACGTGACCGTGTTGGCTCCGGACAAGCTCCAGGGCCGGGTGCTGGGCGCGATGTTCTTCCTGGCGATCATCGTGCAGCCGCTGGGGATCTTCCTGCTCGGCACGATCTTCGACTACGCCGGGCCCACGGCCGTGTTCCTGTTCATCTTCGCCGTCGCCGCGCCGACCGCGCTGCTCACCCTGACCCCGACCATCCGCAACCTGCGCCGTCCCAGCGAGCTCGAGGAGTCCAAGGCATGACCGCACTCGAAGGTGACACGACCGGCTCACCGGAGGAGGCGCTCGAGCGGGAAACGCTCCCGCCCGAGTTCTTCAACGACCCCGGCGACGACCCGCACGGCTGGAACGCGGCGCTGCGCGCGGGCTGCCCCGTGCACAAGATCAACCACCCGCCGGGCGCCGAGGCGTACGTCGTGGCCGACTACGCGAACACCCTCAAGGCGTTCAACGACCCCCGCCTGTCCAAGCGGATCGACGCCGCGCCCGCGTGGTTCCAGGAGCAGCTGCGCGACGCGTCACCGGTGCTGATCAAGAACATGATCACCGCCGACCCGCCGGACCACACCCGGCTGCGCAAGCTGGTCAGCCGGGCGTTCACCGCGCGCAAGATGGAGCAGTTGCGGCCGCGCATCCAGGAGATCACCGACGAGCTGATCGACGACCTGCCGGACTCCGGCGAGGTCGACCTCATGAAGCTGGCCTACAACCTGCCGATGCGGGTCATCTGCGAGTTCCTGCGGGTGCCTGACGACGACCGTTCGCAGGTGCAGCACGACGTGGTGATGCTCAGCGAGGCGCCCTACCCCGACGAGGAGCGCAACGCGCTGCTGAGGGTCGCCAGCGACAAGATCGAGCGATACCTGCTGGACCTGCTCGCCGAACGCCGCCAGGACATGGGCGACGACCTGGTCAGCGAGCTGATCCGGGCCGCCGACGAGGACGAGGTGTTCACCGAGGACGAGCTGGTCTCCACCCTCGTGCTGCTGATCATCGCGGGCCACAAGACCACCGCGAACCTGATCGGCAACGGCACCCAGGCGCTGCTGCAGCACCCGGACCAGCTCGCGCTGCTGCAGGCCGACCCGTCGCTCGCCGAGAGCGCCGTGGAGGAGTTCCTGCGCTTCGAGGCCCCGGTGTTCCGCGGCACAATCCGCATCGCCACCGAGGACATGCAGATCGACGGCGTGGACATCGCCAAGGAGAGCTTCGTCCACCTGCTGCTCAGCTCCGCCAACCGCGACCCCGAGGCGTTCACCGACCCCGACCGGCTCGACATCACCCGCTCGCCGAACCGGCACTTCGCGTTTGGCCACGGCGCGCACTTCTGCGCGGGCGCCCCGCTGTCGCGAGTGGAGGGGTCCGTGGCGTTCCCGACCCTGCTGCGCAGGCTGCCGGGCCTGAGGCTGGTGGACGATCCCGACAAGCTGGACTGGATCTTCGACAACTCCACCAGCCGCGGCCTGCGGTCGCTGCGGGTGGCTTATGACACCAGGCTGCCCCGATGACCGGGATCGCCGAGCCGACCGCGCTGGTGTGCCTGCCCTTCGCCGGGGCCGGCCCGTCGTTCTTCCACCCGTGGTCGGCGCTCGCGGGCGAGTCGTGGCGGGTGTTGCCGATGCAGCTGCCCGGCAGGGAGCGCCGCATCTTGGAGGAGCCACACCGCGAGGTGGGCGCCGCGGTGGACGAACTGCTGCCCGGCCTGCTCGACGCGCTGGTCGACACCAAGCGCGTGGTCCTGTTCGGCCACAGCCTCGGCGCCGTGCTGGCCTACGAGCTGGCGCACCGGCTGGTCGGTGTGTCCGACGTCGAGGTGCTGCGGCTGTTCGCCAGCGGGTCCCCGGAGCCGCACACCCAGCGGGCCAGGCGTGCCACCGGGATGTCGGATGACGAGTTCGTGGCCCGTGTCCGCGAGTTCGCGGGGTTCAGCGACGAGGCGCTGGACGACCCGGAGATGCGGGAGCTGATCCTGCCGACGCTGCGCGCGGACGTGGAGATGCACGAGACCTACGTGCCCAGCACGTCCAAACCGCTGCCCGTCCCCGTCACGGCCCTGCGAGGAACGCACGACGAGCTGGTCAGCGCCGAGCAGGCGGCCGGGTGGGCCACCGCCACCAATGCGGAGTTCGAGCTGGTGGAGCTCGCCGGTGGGCACATGTACCTCACCGAGGCCGGTCGGCAGCTGACCGAGTTGATCGATCGAACGGTCAACTCATGAGGCTGGCGGGCAAGACCGTGCTGGTGACGGGCGCGGCCCGCGGCCTCGGCCGGGCGTGCGCCCTGGCGTGCGCGGCCGAAGGTGCGGACCTGGCGCTGCTGGACGTCTGCGCCGATCTGCCGGGCGTGCCCTACCCGCTCGGCACGACGGGGCAGCTCGAGCACACCGCCGCGCTGTGCCGGGAAGCGGGTGCGGGCGTGCTGACCAGCATCGCCGACGTCCGCGACCCGCACGCCGTGGGGGAGGCCGTCGACCTCGCCCACGACCGGTTCGGCCGGATCGACGCGGTGGTCAACAACGCGGGAGTCGCCGCACCCTCCGGCAAGCCGGTGCACGAGATCAGCGAGGACGAGTGGGCGCTGATGATCGACGTCGACCTGGCGGGGGCCTGGAGGGTCATCCGGGCGGTCGGCAAGCGGATGTGCGCCGCGCGGTCGGGCAGCATCGTCAACATCGCCTCGACCGCGGGACTGGTGGGGTACCGGCACTTCGCGGGGTACGTGGCCGCCAAGCACGGCGTGGTCGGCCTGACCAAGGCCGCGGCGCTGGACTTCGCCCCGATGAAGGTCCGGGTCAACGCGGTCTGCCCCGGTTCGGTGCGCGACGACGCGGCGATGGAGGGGCGGATGCTCGCCGAGATCGCCCGCGCGCTGGACGTGCCGGTCGGCGAGCACGAGGAGACGTTCGTGCAGGCACAGCCGATGAACGCGCTCATCGAGCCGGCGGACATCGCCGCCGCCGTGGTGTACCTGCTGTCCGACGAGTCCCGGCAGGTGACGGGCTCGGTGCTCACGGTGGACGGCGGGTTCAGCGCGCGCTGAACCCGTGGATGGGGGGAAGACGATGACGGTGCACGCGGTGGGCGTCCGGTTGGCGGGGCCTGTCGACGCGGACGCGGTGGCGCGGCGGTTGCGCGACCTGACCGGCGCCCGGTTGTGGGTCGAGGACGTGCCCGCGGCCAGGCTGGCGCGGCGGCGGGCGGGTGAGTTGGCGCGTCCCGTCACCGACGTGCGGTGCGTGTTGCTGCGGTCGGCGGGGTCGGCGGACCTGGTGGTCGTGGCACGGCGGGACCTCCCCGTGCGGGAGCTGGCCGCCGCCTTGCTCGACCCGGCGGTTGCCGTGCGGTGGGAGTCGCGCGGGGTGACGGCCGTGCAGGTCGCCGATCCGCCGGAGTGGGGGTTGGGCGGCGGTTCCGGTGCGGCCACCCATCTCGTGCCGGTCTCCGGGGACGCCGACGAGGCGGCGTGGCGGGAGGCGTTGGCCGGCGTCGTGGCGTGGTACGGCGGTTCCGACGCGGTCGGGATGCTGTTCGACTCGGGACCGGACATTCCCGGAGCCGAGTACGTCCCTTGTCAGGAACCGGTTTTCCCCCTGACCGTGACGCTGTGCCGTGCTCCTGCCGGCTGGCAGCTGCGGTGCGACTACCTGCTGAGCCACTTCGCACCGGCTGTCGTGGAGCAGTTCGCCCGGCACCTCGTCGCCGCGCACGACTCCGGCTCGGTGCTGTCCGACGACGTCGTCGCCTCGATCGTCGCGTTGGGACGGTCACCCGTCGAGCTGCGGACCACCCCGATGTCGGTGCCCGACGCGTTCCGCGCCGTCGCCGCGGCCGACCCGGACGCGATCGCCTTGTGCGACAACGAAGTGCGGCTCACCTACCGGGAGCTCGACGAGCGGTCCGACGCGGTGGCGGGCGGGCTGCGGGCCCGCGGTGTCGCGCCGGGAGACCGGGTCGTCGTCTGCCTGGAGCGCACCGCGGAACTCGTGGTCGTGCTGCTCGGCGTGCTCAAAGCCGGCGCCTGCTACGTGCCGGCGGACCCCGCGTACCCGGCCGAGCGCCTGGAGTACACCGCGACGGACGCCGGTGCGGTGCTGGTGGTGACGTCGCTGGCGGAGTTCCCGTCGGGCCCGGTCGTCGCACCGGGTGACCTCGCGGGCGAACGGCTCGTCGAGGGCTGCTCGCCCGACTCGGCGGCCTACGTGATCTACACGTCCGGTTCCACGGGCCGCCCGAAGGGGGTGGTCGTGCCGCACCGCAACGTGATCGCGTTGATGGACGCCACCCGCGACGAGTACGGGCTGGGGCCGGGCGAGGTGTGGACGTGGTTCCACTCGAGCGCGTTCGACTTCTCGGTGTGGGAGATCTGGGGCTGCCTGCTGACCGGCGGCCGGCTGGTGGTCGTTCCCTACGCCGACTCGCGCGACCCGGAGCGGTTCCGCGACCTGCTGGTCGCCGAGGACGTCACGGTGCTCAGCCAGACACCGTCGGCGTTCGCGCAGCTGCTGGAGGTGGACCACACCGGCGTGGGCGTGCGGCTGGTGGTGTTCGGTGGCGAGCCGCTGGACGCCCGGATCCTGCTGCGCTGGTACGACCACCACGCCGGCTGCCGGGTGGTGAACATGTTCGGCATCACCGAGACGACCGTGCACGTCACCGCGCAGACCCTCGACCGCGGCCTGGCACTGGCCGCGACCAGGTCGGTCGGCCCCGCGCTGCCGGGCTGGCACGTGTACGTGATGGACGAGCAGGGGCTGCTGCTGCCCCCTGGCGCACCCGGCGAGGTGTACGTGGGCGGCGCGGGTGTGGCACTGGGCTACCTCAACCGCCCGGACCTGACCGCGCAGCGGTTCCTGCCCGACCCGCACGCCGACGGGCTGGTCTACCGCAGCGGCGACCGCGGGCGGCTGTTGCCCGACGGCACGCTGCACCACCTCGGCCGCATCGACAGCCAGGTGAAGATCCGCGGCTTCCGCATCGAGCTGGACGAGATCCGCGCGGTCCTGCTGGAGTCCCCGGACGTCCGGGCCGCCGCCGTCGTGGTCCGCCACCCCGGTACCGCCCAGGCCAGCCTGGACGCTTACGTCGTGCCGGCCGACCTGGACCCGGTTGACCTGCGCAAACGCACTATGAGCATCCTGCCCGAGCACATGGTCCCCGCGACCGTGACACCGCTGGCCGCACTGCCGCTGACGACCAACGGCAAGCTGGACCCGTCCCGTCTACCCACGCCGGTCGTCACCACGGGTGCGACCTCCGAGCGTGCCGGCGGCGACGGTGCGCTCGGCGACGACGGCTTGGCGACCGCGCTGTGTGAGGCGTGGAGTGCCGCGTTCGGCGTCGACGTGGGTGTGGACGACGACTTCTACGAGCTGGGCGGCAACTCACTGCTGGCCGTCCGGATCAGCGCACACCTGCGCGCCCACGGCCATCCCGCACCGAAGCTGCGTGACCTCTTCCGTGCACCGACCATCCGCGCACTGGTGGCGATCATGGTCTGACCGCTGATCCGGCAATGAGTGTCAGCGCACAGGCGGCAACCCCAGTCCCACCCACCGCGCAGGGGCTGGGGTTGCCGCCTGTGCGCTGACAGTTCGCGTGCGCATGCGGCTGTGCCTCACCCCCTGCAACGCAATGGTCCGGAAGGGGACAACTGTCTGATCCTGACCGCCGATAACGTTCACTTATCGGAGGTCAGCTCCTTCTCGCTCAATTGGGTAGCGTTGCGTTGGATAACGTAACTAAACACGTAATTCTGCTACGATATTGCTGTGGAGACGAGCTGCAACTACCCCGGCTGTGAACGCCCCGTTTTTCGAGGTGGCGGGCCGGGCAGGCCCTCGGAGTACTGCGACCTGCCCGAGCACACGCGCTGGCGGGCGTGGCGGGAGCGGCAACGGCTGGCCGCGGAGCCTGAGCAAAACCTGGAGGTCGTCACCGTGACGAATCTCCCGAGGGTCTCCGGTACGTCCAAGATCAGGGCCGAAGAGCTCCTCGACCGCTTCCGGGTGCTGTCCGAGCAGATGACGCAGACGCTCGGACGGGCCGTCGGCGAGCTCAACGCGATGGCGGACCCGAGCGTTGCGGAGAGCTTGGTCCAGGCCGCGGAGGCCGAGGCCGCGCGGCGGGTTGCCGAGGCGCAGTCCGAACTGGCGGCTGCTGAGCGGCGCCGGCACGAGGCGGAGCAGGCTCGCAAGGCTGCCGAGGAGACGACCGAGCAGGCGGTGCGGGCGGCGGAGGAAGCCGACGACGCGGCGGACACGGCGTTGACCGAGCGGGACGAGGCTCGGGAGGCGGCGCGGGTGGCCGATGAACGTGCCGAGGCTCTGGTGGCTGAGGTCCGGGTGCAGGCTGCGGCGTTGATCGAGGAGATCCGGGCCGAGGCTGACGAGAAGGTGCGGCTGGCCGGCGAGGCGGTGGAGCAGGCGCGGGCGGATGCGGTCAAGCACGCCGAGCAGGCGCGGCGGCAGGCGGCGAAGGAGATCGAACAGGCCCGCGCCGACGCGACTGCCCAGGTCGACCAGGTTCGTGCTGAGGCCCAGTCGCAGGTCGACCGCGCGCGGTCCGAGGCGCAGGCGGTGGTCGAGGGCGCGAAGGCTGAGGTGACCGCTGCCGTTCAGGCCGCTGAGCAGGCACGTTCTGACGCGGCAGCTCAGGTCGAAGAGGCCCGCCAGAAGGCCGCGGACACGGTCAGCCGGGCTGCGATGGCCCGTGACCAGGCCGTGGTTCGCGCCGAGCGTGCCGAACAGACCGCCTCCGATGCCCGCGCTGAGTTGGAGCGCACCCGTGGCGAGTTCGACGCGCGGCTCGCGCAGGCCAGGCGGGAGGGTGTGGACCAGGTTGCGGCGGTGCGGCAGGCGCTGACCGCGGTTGAGGACGCGCGAGCGCAGATGTTGACCCGTGCGGAGCGGGCGGAGCGGCAGTTGGACGAGGTGACGGCGGAACTGCGTGCCGTGCGCGCGGGGGCGGCGAAGTAGGCTGATCACGATGGACGAGCTCAAGGGCGACTGCGCCAACTGCTTCGGGTTGTGCTGCGTCGCGCTGCCGTTCGCGAAGTCGGCGGACTTCGCGGCCACCAAGGATGCCGGGACGCCGTGCCGCAACCTGCTGGCCGATCACCGGTGCGGCATCCACGACCAGTTGCGGCAGAAGGGTTATCCGGGCTGCACGGTCTACGACTGCTTCGGTGCGGGTCAGCGGGTGTCGCAGACGGTGTTCCGGGGCAACGACTGGCGCACCGGTGAGCGGCAGAAGATGTTCGCGGTGTTCCCCGTCGTGCGGCAGCTGCACGAGCTGCTCTGGTACCTCGCGGAGGCCCGGCGCCTCGACCCGCACACCGACCTCGACGCCGCGTACGCCGAGGTCGAGCGGCACACGGTCCAGGCCCCGGACGACATCCTCGAGCTGGACGTCGCGGAGATCCGGGCGAAGGTGAACGTGCTGCTGCTGCGTACCAGCGAACGGCTGCGGGCGAGTGCGAAGTCGTACCGGGGTGCGGACCTCATCGGCGCGCGGATGAGGAACAAGAATCTGAGCAACGCGGACTTCCGGGGCGCGTACCTGATCGGGGCGGACCTCACGAACGCCGATCTGTCGCGGGCGGACATGATCGGCGCCGACCTGCGCGGCGCGGACCTGGCGGGTGCGGATCTGAGCACCTGCCTGTTCCTGACGCAGCCTCAGGTCAACGCGGCTCGTGGTAGTGCTCGGACGAAACTGCCCGCCGTGTTGGACCGGCCGGTGCACTGGAACCAGGCAGGTGCCGGAAAGCGTCGCTGAATCAGACCAGGTTCAGGAAGATGACGGCCATGTCGTCTTTGATGGCGCTGACGAGTTTCGGATCGTTGATCTGGGACTCCTCGATTCCGAAGTGGTCCTTGGCGGAGCGGTGTTTGCCCTTCTGGTCGAGGACTTCACTGGTCGTCGTGAAGTTCTGTTCTCTTTCGTTCCACTTGTAGAAGACGTGGTTGTTGTGGGCGCGGGTCAGGGTGAGGTGGCACAGCTCCCACGGATCGCTGTCCGTGCGCAGGTCACCGACCGGTGACTTGGTGACGGTGATGTGGGCGTCGTATTCCTTGTCGAGGGTCACGACCATGCCCTCCAGATAGACCCACGCACCGTTGCCGCTGTATTTGACGTCGACCTTGTCCTCGTTGAACGAGATGACGCGCAGTTTGCGCTTTGTGGTGTAAGGGATCTTCCGCCAATTGTCCTCGGCATCGCGCATGGACGGCATTTGGCCACCTGCTTTCGCGTAGTCGGTCCGTGCGGAAGTCGTCGCGAATAGCAGAACCGTTACCCGAATTCCGGGCGACGTGTCAGGACGGTGTCGCTCCCGCCATTCAGCCTGATTGCTCCGTTTGGCGGGCAAGGAGGCGGCGGTCACGGCGTTCACGTTCACCGGCGACGGCATCAAGATCCGCATCCGGCCCGTGAACAAGGCGATGGTGGCCGTGCGCTGGGCAGACCCATCCGGCCTGAACAGGCGAAACGGTTTGACTGAAATTTTAGTCAGGATTACCTTGGGTCCATGAAGAGGCGCGCGTTCGTGCAGTCGGCGGCGGCCGCGGTGAGCGGTCTGTTCGCCGGCTGCACCGAAAAGGCCGGTGACTCCCGGACCTGGGTGATGCCCGAGGAGGGGCGGCCGCATCAGCGGACGTGGATGGCGTTCGCGGCGTCGGACCGGATCTGGGGCCCTGAGCTGGCGCCTCGGGTGAAGCAGGACCTGGCGCGGATCGCCACCACGATCGCCCGGTTCGAGCCGGTGTCGATGCTGGTACCGGCCACTGACCTGGAGCTGGCCCGTCAACTGGCCCCCGGCGTCGACCTGGTCACCGCGGAGCTCGACGACCTGTGGCTGCGCGACACCGGCCCGGTGTTCGTCAACGGCGCGGCGGTCGACTTCAACTTCAACGGCTGGGGTGGCAAGCAACGGCACAGCCGGGACTCGAAGATCGCGCGGTTCGTGGCCGACAAGGCCGGCATCGAGGCGATCAGCACGGACCTGGTGCTCGAAGGCGGCGCGCTGGAGGTCGACGGTGAGGGCACGGCGATCATCACCGAGAGCTGCGTGCTCAACGACAACCGCAACCGCGGCTGGTCCAGGCAGGAGGTCGAGGAGGAGCTCGCCCGGTTGCTGGGGATCAGGAAGGTGATCTGGCTGCCCGGTATCGCGGGCAAGGACATCACCGACGGCCACACCGACTTCTACGCGCGGTTCGCCGGTCCCGGCGTGGTGGTGGCGGGGTTGGACAACGACCCCGAGTCGTTCGACTACGACGTGACGCGCCGCCATCTGGAGATCCTGCGCGGCGCCACGGACGTGCACGGCAGGCCGTTGCGGGTCGAGGTGATCGAAGGGCCGTCGCGGACCCGTGTCGAGGACGAGGACTTCGCCGCCGGGTACATCAACTTCTACGTCTGCAACGGGGCGGTGATCGGGCCCGAGTTCGGTGACCCGGTGGCGGACGCGGCGGCGAAGGCGACGCTCGCGCGGTTGTTCCCGGACCGTACGGTGGTGCAGATCGACATCGACGGCATCGCGTCCGGTGGCGGTGGCATCCACTGCACGACGCAGCAACAACCGAGGTGAGCTTTGTCTGAGCGCAGGACCCAGATGCTGGAGGCCGCTGTCCGGGTGATCGCGCAGGACGGTGTGCGCGGGTTGCGCGTGGAGAAGCTCGCGGCCGAGGCCGGGGTGTCGACGGCGTTGATCTACTACCACTTCAAGGACCGCGCGGGGATCCTGCGAGCGGCGTTGGAGCACGTCAACCACCGTGCGCAGGTCTACACCGAGCCTCGCGACGGAGATGCGCGCCAGCGGGTCGAGCAGATGCTGCTGGGCGAGCTGCAGGACACCCCGCAGGTGCGTGAGACGAGCGTGGCGTGGGGTGAGCTGCGGGCCAGCGCCGTGTTCCACCCCGAGCTGCGCGAGGCCCTCGACGCGGCCACTCGCGCGTGGAACGATGACGTCGCGGCCCTGGTCCGCGAGGCAGATCCCGGCGTGGACGCGTCAGCCGCGGCCGAACGGCTCACCGCCCTGGTCGAGGGGCTGAGCGAACGCTGGCACAGCGGATCGCTACCGCTCGAACGGGCGCGTGAGCTGTTGGCCGGGGCCGTCCGCCAGGAGCTGGGCGCGACCGGGTCACCCTGAGGCGCTCGGTGGCGGCGCGCTGCTGCGGAACGGCTGGTCGCAGTGCTCCCAGTCGCGGAAGTCCTGGTGCCTGCTCCACGCGCGCCGTGCCGCCTGGATGTTCCACTCGGGGTCGTACGCCTGCCTCTGGGTGCCGGCGAACTCCGTCAGGAGCCGGTCGGAGAGCTGGAAGACGCCCCAGTTGCGGGTGCCGTTGGTGTTGGTCAGCACGTGCAGCGGATCGAGGAACGACTGGCAGCGGGCGATGCCGACCGCCCGGTCCGGCTCTTCTGGGAAGACCTCACGGATGCGCCGCTCGACCTCCTGCGGCGACCAGCCGGCCATGCTGACCTTCTGGTCGTAGAGCGCCCGTTTGGTGGCCTCGTCGACCACGCCGCGTGGTTGGAGGCCGGAGAGCACCTGGAACGCGGTGACCCGGCGCAGGGTCTGCGGACCGAAGTCGCCGTCGATCGAGATCTTGGCTCCGGCTCGGTGCAGGAGGGTCTGAACCTCCCGCACGCACTCGTCGTGCTGGCCCATGCCGATGACAGGCGGGCAGGCGGAGGACAGCAACATGGGGCCTTGCACCGCGGGTGGCTCGGATTGCCCGCCCGAGCTCAGCAGCAACACCGTCACGCCGCCTGTCACGAGCACGAGCGCCGCCGCACCGATCAGTGTGAGCCGGCGGCGGCGGGACCGTGACGGCGGTGGCTCCGCAGGCGGTTCGGCGAGTTCTGGTTCTGGTTCTGGTTGTCCTCGCCGGACGGCGTCGGCCAGCACCCACAGCCGGTGGAGCTCGCGCAGCTCGTCCTGGGTCGCGCCGCATTCTCTGGCGAATCGCTGGATCGAACCGTAGTCGGGTGGAATCTTCGTGCCCGTGCAATAGCGGTGCAGGCTCGAACTGCTCACTCCGGTTCGTCTGGCCAATGCCTCATAGCTGCGTTCCGTGCGGTTCTTGAACGTCCGCAAGAACGCGGCGAGTCTCTCCACCTCGACGGTGTGCATACGGGTTCCCCCACCCGATCAGCCGGCATCCCACGCCCATCCCACCAGGTCCCGCACGTCCCCACACCGGCGCGACCGGGTGCGTCCCACCATCCCAGGCTACGCCGATCCCTTGCCCGGCAAGGAATTTTCACTGAAGTCTCGGTGGGGCGGTCATCGGACCGGCAACAGAATTCCGATCTATCAGTTGAGGTGGTCTGGAATGAAACTCGCTCCCGCTCTGCTGGCAGCGGCACTCATGATCGTTGCTCCGCTCGCGGCGACCGCGGACACCGGTCAGGAGCCGAAGGCCGGGGAGCCCGCGAAGACGAAGGTGTCGCGGAGCACGGGCCCGTCGGTGGCCGGGGTCAACTGCCGCAACGGCTTCCACTGCCTGTTCTACACCGACGTGGCCTCGTCGAAGTTCGAGTACTTCGACTCCGTGGACCACTTCAACGGCAACAGGTTCTCCGGCGGCAACGGCGACGGCGCCGGCGAGCCCGTCGACAACAACTCGTGGGCGGCCAGCAACTCCTCCACCGGCAACCGCGAGAGCCACTGGTACGACGGGCAGTTCCACTCGGGCTTCCTGTTCTGCGTGAACCCCGGTGCGACCGTGCACGAGCTGCCGGACAACCTGAAGGACAGAGTCAGCTCCCTGCGCCTGCGGCCCAGGACCTCGGTGCGATGCCTGAGCAACTGATCCGCACGTCAGCACCACGGCCGCACGCGGTCGTGGTGCTGGTGATCGCGTTGGTCGCGCTGCTGTCGGGATCGGCGCCCCAAGCCGATGCCCGTGTGGTTCCGCCGATGTTCCGCATGATGTACCTGCCCGACGACCAGGACCGGAGCATCGCCGAGGCACGGGACTCACTCATCGCCGCCTGCATGGCCGCGCACGGCCACAGCTACTCCGTGCAGGTCGACGACATCACCGAGGCGGAGGCGCTGGCGGCGTTGCGGCCGTTCGGGCTTGAGTCGCTGGAGAACCTCATGCCCGAGCCGCAACCCGCGGAAGCCGTGCAGGGCGAGGACTACGCGCGGGCGTTGTTCGGTGACCCCGGCCAGCGCGTGAAGGCGAACGGCGAGCGGCTGGGGATGACGTTGCCCGCCACCGGTTGCCAGGCCGACGCCGAACGCCGCCTGCTCGGCGATCAGCGGCTGCGGGCACTGGAGCTGCGATTGCGGCTCTACGACGGCGAACGCGACGCCAGGGAACAGCTCGACCGCGACCCGGCGTTCGTCGCCGCCACGGAACGGTGGCGGCGGTGTGTCAGCGGGTTCGGTGTCGACGCCCGCACTCCGGACGAGCTGCTGAGCGCGCTGTCTGGCGACGCCGACCTCGCCGCGGAACCGGCGGTGCGCGCGGACGTGCGGTGCAAGCACGTCACCGGCTACCTGGGCACCGCTTACGCCCGGCTCGCCGCGTGCCAGCAGAACTGGCTGGACGAGCACGCGGACCTGGTCGCCGAGTGGCGCGCGCTGAGGCAACGGCAGCACGCCGTGGCGCAGCGGGTCCTCTAGACGGAGAGGCGCTGCTGGGCGACCGCGCGGGCGAAGCCCTCGACGTTGTCGATCATGATGTTGTGGCCGGTGTTCGGCACGGAGACGAGCTGGACACCGGCCGTGGTGAGCTCGCGGGCGCCGCTGGGCGGGGCTTCCTCGGGGTGCAGGAAGACGCGCGGGATCTCCAGTTCCAGCAACAGCTTCCGCATCGTCGGGGACGTGCCGCGGACGAGGTCGACGGCGCTGCGGTAGAGGGCTTCGCGGCCGGCCATGCGCATGGTGGCGGCCCAGTGCGGGCCGACGTCGCGCAGCACCCGCTCGTAGCCGTGCGAGAGGAAGTCTGCCTCACCGTAGGCGGCGATGCCACGGCTGCCGGGGGCGCCGAGCGCGGGCTTGGCCGGGTCGACGTGGGGGTCGACGAGGACGAGTGAGCGCACCATCTCGGGGTGGCGGGCGGCGAGCACGATGGCGACGGCGCCGCCCATGCTGTGGCCGATGATCTCGCTGCGCCGCAGCCCGATCTTGGCCAGCGCGACGGCGAGTGCGTCGGCGTGACCTTCGAGGGAGTAGGCGAAGCCGGCGGGGCGGTCGCTGATGCCGAAGCCGAGCATGTCCATCATCAGGCTGCGGCGGCCGGTCAGCAGGGGGTGCGCGACGGCTTCGGCGTAGTAGGGCGCCGACGACGCGCCGAGGCCGTGCAGGTACACGCGGGCAGGCGAGGCACCGGGCACCTCGACCCAGCGGATCCGGACCCCAGGTCTGATCTCGACGGCGCGCATGTCTCTCCCCGCGTGCGATTCGGTTGCCGGACCCTACCTCGCGGGCCCGTGCTGTGAGGACCGTTTCGAGAGCCGGTTCTCACTAGTCGACGAGCCGCGCCGAGAGCACTGCGAGAAGCAGCGTCACGGCGGTGAACACGAAGGTGTACCCGAATCCTATGACCGCGTGCAGCCGTCGTGATCGCGCTCCCTCGCACAGGTTCAGTTGCCAGTGGGCGGCGCTCACTCCGAAGATCAGCCACGGTACGACGATCAGCGGATCCGTTGGTCCGCCGAGCAGTCCGCTGACCGCGAACGGCATTGCGGCGGTGAGGACTCCGGTGGCGGCGGCGATCAGCCACGGCCTGTCGGCGGGCTCGCCGGAGATTCGGCCGGCGGCTGTGGCCACGATCCCCGCGAGAGCCAGTGCGGTGATCGCCAGGCCGAGCAGCCAGGGGCGTTCGTCGCCGGTGGCCGTGATCGGGACGAGGGCGACCGCGATGAGCAGCACGACAGCGATGGGTGTCAGTGGGAGCACCCAGGCGTGGCGGAGGGGCACGGCGTGATGTTCGCTCATGCAGGCGTTGATCGGCAGAGGCTGAACGGGCCTACTCGTCGTTGAGCGCGGCCACGCGCACATGCCGGTGTCCGTTGTCCGAGAAGGCAGGGGGTGCGGCCGGTAGCAGGTCGTGCAGGCGGTATCCGCACTTCTCCGCCACCCGGCAGGATGCCCGGTTGCCCTTCGCGTGCAGCAGGTCCAAGCGGGTCAGCCGGACCAGGTTCTGCGTGCCCAGTGCCCATCGCGACGCGGTGTCCAGGGCACGGACCGCGATGCCTTGACCCCGGGCCGCGGCCGCGGTCCAGTACCCGACCTCCGCCACGCCGGCGGACGCGACCTTCACCACCACGTGCCCGATGGGCGGGCAGTCGTCCTCGTCGGCCACGACGGCGAAGCTGAACCGCGTCGCAGAGGCCCAGCCGGCGTCTTGTGCGTCGAGCCAGTGCCGCGCCTCGGTCTCGTCCGCCAGCGAGGTGGCCAGCCAACGGCGCAGCACCGGGTCACGATGTGCCGTGAGCAGCGCGGGCAGGTCGTCCCGCCGCCACGGGCGCAGCCGCAGGGCGAGTGCCGACTCGCTCCGCGGCACGGAAAGAGTGATCGTCACGTCGTGGTGCCCTGGTCGAGGCCGAGCGCGTCCCAGGCGGCCTGGACCGTGGCGGCGCGCAGCTCCTGGACCGGTGTGTCGGGGAACTGCAGGCAGCAGTCCTGCATGCCGCCGAACGCCAGCACCGCGCGGGTTTCCTGGGCCAGCGTCGCGTCGGGACCGAACACGAGCCTGGTGAGGCGGGCGCGCCAGGACAGGATCGTGTCGACCAGGCCGAGCTCGGCGAGCGTGGTCATCTCGGTGAGCAGCAGCAGGATGTCCGCGCGGTGGCGGTGGTTGAAGTCGAAGAAGCCCTCGACCAGGTCGCGCAGCGGCACGTCCTGGCGTTGTTCCATGCGCGCGACGAACTGCTCGCCGTCGTCGAGGAGGGGCTGCACGATGCTGCGGACCAGGTCCTCGCGCGAGGCGAAGTGGTAGTAGAGCGCGGGTTTGGTGATGCCGAGGCGGTCGGCGATCTCCTGCAGGCTGGTCTGCTGCACGCCCTTGGTCGCGAACAGCTCCCGAGCGGTCTGCAGGATCCGCTGCTTCGTGTTGGACGGTCTGGCCACGGACGTGAATCTTACTTAACAGTCGGTAAGTCTGCGTGTAGTGTCGCCTTCAGGGGACTTACCGACCGTTAAGTAAGGGGGTTTGACGTGCGGATTCTCGTTTCTGGGGCGAGCATCGCGGGTCCGGTGCTGGCGTACTGGCTCACGCGGTACGGGCACGAGGTGACGGTGGTCGAGCGGTCGCCGGTGCTGCGCAAGACCGGTGGGCACGCGGTCGACCTGTTCAAGCCGGCGATGGACATCTCGGAACGGATGGGGGTGCTGCCGCGCATCGAGTCGCTGGCGACCGGCACCGAGCGGATCACGTTCGTGCGGGAGGGGACGCGCAAGCCGATCCACGCGGACGTGACGAAGCTGTTCGCGGCGGCGTCGGACCGGCATGTCGAGGTGATGCGCGACGATCTGAGCGAGATCTACTACGAGGCGACGCTTCCCGATGTGGCGTATCTGTTCGGCGACTCGATCACGTCGATCGGTGACGACGGCGCGGTGACGTTCGACAACGCGGCGCCGCAACGGTTCGACCTCGTCATCGGCGCCGACGGCCTGCACTCGAACGTGCGCAGGCTGGTGTTCGGCGAGGCCGAGAAGACGTTCACGGGCGCGTATCTGGCGGTGTTGTCGGTGCCGCGAGAGCTGGGTGTGCCGGGCGAGATGACCGGGCACATCGGGCCGGGGCGCAGTGCGGCGGTGTACGGGGCACGGCACGTGGACGACGCACGGGCGGTGTTCCTGTTCCGCAGCGCCGAGGAGCTGGACTACCACTACCGGGACGTCGCGCGGCAGAAGCGGCTGCTGAGGGAGGCGTTCGCCGGCTTGAGTCCCGAGGTCGACGAGTGGCTGGAGTTCCTGGACAGCGATCGGGTGTTCTACTTCGACTCGATCACGCAGCTGCAGGAGGACACCTGGTCACGCGGGCGCGTGGCGCTGGTCGGGGACGCTGCCTACTGCCCCGGCCCGGCGATCGGCGGCAGTACGAGCCTGGCGGTGCTGGGCGCGTACGTGCTGGCGGGTGAGCTGGCCGGTGGCGGCGACCACGAGGCGGCGTTCGCGCGGTACGAGTGCGAGATGCGCGACCTCGTGCACGCGAGCCGGAAGCTCGCGCTCGGGGTGGCCAAGACGCTGATCCCGACGACTGCGGCGGGCGTGTGGGCGTTGACGCGGGGCGCGCAGCTGCTGACGTCGTTGCCGTCGTGGGTGCTGCGGCCGCTGGCCAAGCTGAACTCGCAGAGCGTCAGGCTGCACGACTCGATGGTGGTGAAGGACTACGGGCGTCAGGGCGCCGGCGTACCGGCGCCCTGACCCGCTAGCTCAGAACTGCAGGCTCCACTTGTCGAGGAACCCGGTGTCCTGGGCGGCGTTGTCGTTGACTCGCAGCTGCCAGTTGCCGTTGGCGACTTCGCTGGAGGCGTTGACGGTGTAGGTGGTGTTGATGTTGTCCGTACCGCTGCCGGTGCGGTTGTGCAGGACGTAGACGGTGCCGTCCGGGGCGATCAGGTCCACCTTCAGGTCGCCCTGGTAGGTGTGCTTGATGTCCACGGCGACCTTGAGCGTCGACGGCGCGTTGCCCGTCACCTCGGACACCGCGATCGGGGAGTTGATCGTGGTGTTGTCACGGATCTGGAAGTCCGTGAGGTTCTCGAAGTACTTGCCCGGGTTCGGCGGGGTGCCGCCGCAGTACTGCGCTTCCTTGCCGATGGCCTCGTAGGGGCAGTCGGCGCGTTCGAGCAGCTGCAGCACGGCTTCCTTGTTGCGGGAGGTCTGCGCCGGGATCACCTCGTCGGGCGGGTAGAAACCGCCGCCGCCGGCACTGCCGGGGTACATCTCGAAGGTGTAGGCGAAGATGCCCTGCGCGCCCCACAGCCAGTCAGGAATCGACCCGTCGGTGATGTACAGGTCGCTGGACTGCTCGGGCGTGTAGTTGTTGCTCGCCGCCATCTGCTGTCCGATGGTGGCGAACGTGTCGCGCTGGTCCTGGGTCAGGCCCGGTGCGACGTCGTCGTAGGTCCAGCCCCACGGCCACAGGATGAGCTCGCTGTAGGTGTGGAAGTCGATGGACGCGGTGATCTGCTGCTTGCCGCCGACGTTGCGGCCGCGCACGAAGTCGGCCACGACCTTCACCTCGGGCGCGGACTCCGCGCTCGGCCCGCGGTAGGTGTCACTGCCGGTGCTGCCGCTGGAACCGCCGCAGCAGCCCCACTTGTAGTTCCAGTTGCGGTTGAGGTCGGTGCCGACGTTGGCGGAACCGGCGTTGGGCTGCCGGTTCTTGCGCCACGACCGGTAGGAGCCGGTCGCGATGTCGTACTCGCCGCCGTCGGGGTTGACGTCCGGGATGATCCAGATCTCACGGGTGTTCACCAGGTCGGTCAGCCGTGCCTCGCTGCCGTACTTGGTGGTGAACTCCTTGATCAGGTACAGCGCCATCTCGACGGTGAGGTGCTCACGGGCGTGCTGGTGGTGCGTGAACAGCACCTCCGGCTCGTTCTCGTCGGTGGTGACGTTGTCGCTGATCTTGAGCGCGATGATGTCGCGGTTCTCGTACGACTTGCCGATGACCTGCTTGGAGAGCAGGTTCGGGTACGCGGCGACGGCGCTGTTGATCTCCGCGGTCATCTCGGCGTAGTTGTGGTAGTTCGAGTCCGCGGCGGGGAAGTCGAACGGCCCGATCGCCGAGTTCGCCTCCAGCCGCTTCGGGAGCTCGGTGACCTCGAAGCCCTGGGCCTTGAGGCTCTTGACCTCGCGCTCGGTCGCGGTGATCACGACGATGCCGTGCTCCTCGACCGAGTCGATGGCGGCGCCGGATTTGGCCAGCTTGGACCGCTGTTCAGCGCTGCGGACGTTGCTGACCTGGTAGTTCGTCGTCGTCTCCTGAGCGCCGGGAGCAGCGCCGGTGGGCACGCCTCCCATGGTGAACACGACGCTCGCGGCGACGGTGACCCCGATCAGGGGTCTGAGATGGCTCTTTCGCATGCAGGGCAACCCTTTCGGACCACGGCAGGGACATGGCTTTGATCTGTGTAGTCCGTGTTAAGGCTCACTGTCATCCCGCCATCCGTATGGGCTTAGCTGGTGAGATGACGCGCTACGACGCTGTGGAGGCCGCCTCGTACCGGGTGGCCCGTGAGATTTCCTTGTCCGGGTTGTCGTCGTGGCGGGATGCGGTGGCGCCGTATTTCGCGCCGGGGTCGACGGTGCTTGATCTGGGGGCGGGGACCGGGTTGTTCGTGCGCGCGTTCGCGTCGTGGTTCCCGTCGGTGTCGGTGGTGGCGGTGGAGCCTTCGGAGTCGATGCGGTCGGCGTCGGGGCTGCCGATGCTCGCCGGCAGCGACACGGCGATTCCGCTTGCGGACGCGTCGGTCGACGTCGTGTGGATTTCGACTGTGGTGCACCACTTCCGGGATCTGCCCGCGGCTGGGGCGGAGTTGCGGCGGGTGCTGCGGCCGGGCGGGGTGGTGGTGTTGCGGTCGTTGTTCCGGGAGCGGCATCAGGGGGTCGGGTTGTTCCGGTTCTTCCCGGAGGCTGCTCGGGCGTTGGCGTCGTTCCCGACTGTGGACGAGGTGGCGTCCGGGCTCGGGTTCGCGGTGGCCCGGTTGGAGGCGGTGCCTCAGGTGACCGCGGAGTCGTTGGCGGAGAAGGCCTCCAACGTTCGGTGGGAGGCGGACACGTTGCTGCGGTCGTTGTCGGCTGAGGAGTTCGAGGCTGGGCGTGCGCGGCTGGTGGAGGCGGCGGCGGTGGAGACCGGGCCGGTTGTCGATCACCTGGATCTGCTGGTGCTCGAACCTGCCGGCGCCGTCTGAGTCGGCAACCCGTCGCGCCGTCCGGGTCGGCAACCTGCCGCGCCGTCCGAGTCGGCTTCCTCGTGTAGCCCGCGTGCCCGGCTGGGCCGTCCCGGACGGCTCCACTGTGCTGCTCGGTGGTGGGTGGTCGGTGGTGGTCGGCGTGCCGGTGTCGTTCGCTGTCATGCCGCCGCGCCGCCCGCCCCTTCCTCCTGCGGGGAGGTTGATGACCATGGTTTCAGGACATTGACCAGAGGGGCTCAGGCGTGGATCGGGACAGGGTTCACCCGGCCGGGTGAACGGGTGGGCGTGTGATGGTGCGGTGCTGGTCGGCGGCGCGGTGGTCGAGGACCGCGCCCGGCTGGAGGAAATCGCTGCTGCGTCCGGGCGGGCTCTGGAAGGCTGAGCGGTATGGCCTCTGATCCGAAAGCCGACCTGCACCGCTACTTGAAGGCGGCCCGCGAGGCGTTGTTGTGGAAGCTCGAAGGTTTGTCCGAGTACGACGTGCGGCGGCCGTTGACGCCGACCGGCACGAACCTGCTGGGCCTGGTCAAGCACCTGGCGAGCGTCGAGCAGGAGTACTTCGGCATGTGCCTGGGGCGGCCGTTCGGCGAGACGTTGCCGTGGATCGACAACGGTGACCCGCAGGCGGACATGTACGCCACGGCGGACGAGTCGCGGGAGGAGATCCTGGCGCTGCACGCTCGTGTGTCGGAGTTCGCGGACACCACGATCGCGGAGCTGCCGCTGGACGCGCCGGGTGTGGTGCCGTGGTGGCCTGAGGAGCGGCGCTACGTGACGTTGCACCTGCTGCTGGTACACATGATCGCGGAGACGAACCGGCACGCCGGGCACGCGGACATCCTGCGTGAGGGGCTGGACGGGGCGGCCGGGTTGCGGGAGGCCGTGTCGAACCTGCCGGACCAGGACTGGGCGGCTTATCGGGAACGGGTGGAGCAGGCGGCGAAGGAGGCCGCGGCACGGGCGTGACCGCGGCCTCCACCCCGCTTCAGCTGAACGCGGAGAAGTACTTGAGGACGTCGGCGGCGTAGAGGTCGGGTACCTCGATGGCCGGGAAGTGGCCGCCGCGGTCGTACTCGGTCCAGTGCTCGACCTCGTGGTCCGGGTCGAGCAGGGTGCGGATGCCGGTGTCGGCGGCGAAGGTCGCGAAGCCGGTGGGTGCGGCGGCCGCGCCCCAGGTGCCAGGGGCGTTCATCGACTCGTGGATGAACTCGGCACTGGTGGCGCCGGTGCCGGTGAACCAGTAGATCGACACGGCGGTGAGCAGCGCGTCGCGGTCGATCACGGAGCACCAGGCCTGGAACTTCTCGTAGATCCACGCCAGCAGCCCGACTGGTGAGTCCGTCAGCGAGTAGCCGATGGTCCAGGGCTTGGTGGACATCAGCTGCAGGTAGCCGAGGCCGGTCGCGACGAGGTCGTTGAACCGCTCGGCGCGCGCGAGCTCGGTGCCTTCCAGACCGTCGAGTGGCAGGGCGCCTCCGAACGGGTGGGCGCTGGGACCGTTGATGTGCATGGCCGCCACGGCGGGCGTGAGGCGGCTCATCGCGCCGGCGATGCCCGCGCCGACGTCGCCTGCCTGCACGCCGTAGCGGGTGTAGCCGAGCGAGTCCATGAGCTCTGCGAACGCGGCGGCGGTGCGGGAGACCTCCCACGCGCCGTTGACGGGCGTGGAGAAGCCGAAGCCGGGGATCGACGGCACGACGACGTGGTGGTCGCGGGAGAGTTCCTCGATCGCGGCGGTGTACTCGGCGAACGTCGAGGGCCAGCCGTGGATCAGCATCAGCGGCAGGGCGTCGGGGCGGGCGCTGCGGACGTGCACGAAGTGGATCGGCTGGCCGTCGATCTCCACCCGGAACTGCGGGAAGGCGTTGAGGCGGGCTTCCGCGGCGCGCCAGTCGAAGCCGTCGGCCCAGTACCCGGCGAGCGACCGCAGCTCTGAGACCGGCACGCCGCGCCGCCAGCCGTCGCCTGCGCCCTGCACGGGCCACCGGGCGGCGTTGAGGCGCAGCCGCAGGTCAGCGAGGTCGGACTCGGGGATCTCCACGCGAAATGTGTTCATGGCTGCCACACTAGGAACCATTGCGGAAAGGTTCGTTCCTCATTCGCGGGCAGGATGACACGCATGTTGGAGACGTCGGCGCGGTTGCTGAGGCTGTTGTCGTTGCTGCAGTCCCCGCGCGACTGGACGGGCCCGGAGCTGGCTGAACGCCTGGGTGTGACGACCAGGACCGTGCGCAACGACGTCGATCGGCTGCGGAACCTGGGTTATCCGGTGCACGCGACGCCCGGTGCCGCGGGTGGCTACAAGCTGGGCGCGGGCGCGAAGCTGCCGCCGTTGCTGCTCGACGACGACGAAGCGGTGGCGATCGCGCTGAGCCTGAGCACCCACGACTCCGAGACCGCGGCACGGGCGTTGAAGAAGCTGGAACAGGTGCTGCCCAGCAGGTTGAGGCACCGCCTGAGCACGCTGCAGGACTACACGTCGGCCATCCCGCACGCGGAGCTCGACCCCGAGGTGGCGACGGTGATCGCCAACGCCTGCCGCGCGCGGGAACGCCTGCGGTTCGACTACGTGAAGTTCGACGGCTCCGAGGACCGCCGCGACGTCGAGCCCCATCGCCTGGTCCACACGCGGGGCCGCTGGTACTTGGTCGCGTGGGACGTCGGCAGGCAGGACTGGCGCACGTTCCGGGCCGATCGCGTCCGGCCGCGCGTCCCGACCGGCCCCCGGTTCACCGAACGTCCGCTGCCGGACCTGGAGACCTACCTGTCGCAGGGCCTGGCGACCGCGGCGTGGCGGTTCCGCGCTTCCGTCACGGTCCACGCCCCGGCGCACGAGATCGCGGCCCGGATTCCGGCCGCGCTCGTCGAGGCGATCGACGACACGACCTGCCGGATGACCGCGGGCTCGGACACGCCGGAGATGCTGGCGCTGTACCTGGGCATGCTGGGGTGCGACTTCGAGGTCGACGGCCCGCCCGAGCTCGTTCAGCACCTGGGAATCACTGCTGACAGGTTCCGCAGGGCCATCGATACTGGCGATCATGGGTAAGGAATACGAGCGCATCGAGCCGCGGCTGTGGGAGTTCATCGAGAGCCAGAAGGTGTTCTTCGTGGCGAGCGCTCCGCTGGCCGGCGACGGGCACGTGAACCTCTCGCCCAAGGGCCGGCAGGGCACCCTGCGGATCCTCGACGACCGCACGGTGGCCTATTTGGACTTCGGCGGCAGCCACGCCGAGACGATCGCGCACCTGCGGGAGAACGGTCGCATCACGTTGATGTGGTGCGCGTTCGAGGGCCCGCCGAACATCGTGCGCATCCACGGCCGGGGTGAGGCCGTGTTCCGCGACGATCCGCGTTTTGTCGAGCTGGTCGCGGGGTTCGGTGAGGCGGACGGGCCGGCGCTGCGGGCGGTCATCGTGGTGACGGCCGAGCTGATCAGCGACACGTGCGGGTTCGCGGTGCCGTTCATGGACTACCGCTCTGAGCGTGAGCTGCACGCGGACTACTTCAACCGCAAGAGCGACGAGGAGTTCCGGGAGTACACCGGTAAGAAGCCGTACAACATCGCGAGCCTCGACGGGCTTCCGGCGGTTCCGCTGCCGTTGCCGCCGCGGGTGTGAGCCCGGTTCGCCTACGCCGTCTCGATCAAGGGTGTGGTGGTCCGCGACGGCACGGTGTTGCTGCTGAAGAACGAGCGCGACGAGTGGGAGCTGCCGGGCGGTCGGATCGAACCGGGCGAGTCGCCGGAGGAGTGCGTTGCTCGCGAGGTCGCCGAAGAGACGCAGTGGCAGGTCACGGCCGGGCCGGTCCTCGACGCGTGGATGTACTACATCGACGTTGCCGCGAAGAACGTGTTCATCGTGACCTGCGGATGCCATCCGCACGGCGACAGCGAGCTCGTGCTTTCCCATGAGCACAAGGAAATCGGCCTGTTCGCCGAGGGCGAGGTGCCCGGCCTGGACATGCCTGAGGGCTACAAGCGCTCGATCTCGGCGTGGTTCGAGCGGCTGCGCGCGGACGCGGTCCGGCCGGTAAGCCACAGATCGCGACGGCAGCGAACAGAGTTCGCGCTTCTCGCTCTGGCGCGGGCGAGCACGGCGACTTCGCCCGAAACGGGCACCTCCTCGTGATGTGCACGCCGCGAACACCGTGGCCCACATGCAGGTCAGCCGCTCGCGCACGAAGCCCGGTCACCCGGACGGGTGAACCCTGTCCGGATCCACGCCTGGGGTCGTCTGGTTGATGTCCGGAAACCATGGTCATCTTCCTCCCCGCAGAAGGAAGGGGCGGGCGGCGCGGCGGTATGGCGGCCAACGGCGCAGGGGCAACGGAAAGGGGCCGGACGGCGTGGGCGAACAGGCAGGGCCGGACGTGGGCGTAGGCGTGGACGAAGGTGATCGGCTTCGAGTCGGCGCGGCCCGCGCGGAGCGGGGAGCCGATGTGCCGCGGTCAGGCGGGCAGGAAGCGGGGAGCGGGGAGCTGATGTGGCCGTGGTCAGCTGGACAGGAAGCGGTCCAGCACCCGCACGCCGAACTCGAGGCCCTCGACGGGGACGCGTTCGTCGACGCCGTGCGCCATCGCGCGGTAGTCGAAGTCGGCGGGCAGCGACAGCGGCGAGAAGCCGTAGCAGTGGATGCCGAGCCGGCTGAACGCCTTGGCGTCGGTGCCGCCGCCCAGGCAGTACGGGACGACGACCGCGGCGGGGTCCTCGTCGCGCAGCGCCTCGGCCATCGCGGTGAACCACGGGGTGTCGATCGGCGCCTCGACGGCCGGCTGGTGTTCGAGGAACTCGCGGGTCACGCCGTCGCCGAGCAGCGAGTCGATGGTGGCGACGAGCTCGTCGACGGTGCCCGGCAGGGTGCGGACGTCGAGCTGGGCGGTGGCGGTGCCGGGGATGACGTTGACCTTGTAGCCGGCCTGCAGCATGGTCGGGGTGGTCGAGCAGCGCACCGTGTTCTCGACCAGTTTGGCCGCGGGGCCGAGGCGGGCGATCGTGGCGTCGACGTCGTCGAGGTCGACTTCGACGCCCAGGGCCTTGCCGGCACCGACCAGGAACGCCTCGACCGTGGGGGTCAGGCGCACGGGGTGGTCGTAGGCGGCGATGCGGGCCAGTGAGGTGACCAGGGCCGTCACGGCGTTCTCGGAGTTCCTGCGCGAGCCGTGGCCCGCGCGACCGACGGCGGTGAGCTTCATGTGCGAGGTGCCGCGTTCGGCGGTGCCGATCGGGTACAGGCGGGTGCCCTCGACGTCGTAGGAGAAGCCGCCGGACTCGCTGATCGCGGCCTCGACGCCGGCGAAGTACGCGGCGTGGTGCTCGACGAGCCAGTGGGCGCCGTACTCGCCCTGGTCCTCCTCGTCGGCGACGAACGCGAGCACGACGTCGCGGCGTGGGCGGCGGCCTTCGAGGTGCCAGCGGTTGATCACCGCGAGGGTCATGGCGGCCATGTCCTTCATGTCCACGGCGCCGCGGCCGCAGACGTAGCCGTCGCGGATCTCGCCGGCGAAGGGGTCGAAGCTCCACTCGGCCGGGTCGGCGGGCACGACGTCGAGGTGTGACTGGACCAGGACGGCCGGGAGGGTGGGGTCGGTGCCGTGGATGCGCGCCAGGACGTTGGTGCGGCGGGGGGCCGGTTCGAGCAGCGTGGGTGGTACGCCGTTGTCCTGCAGGATCGCGGCCACGTGTTCGGCGGCCTCGCGTTCGCCCGCACTGGCACCGCCACCGCGGTTGGTCGTGTCGAAGTGAATGAGCTGCGCGCACAGCTGCGCCACGTCCAGCGTCATGGCCGCCACCTTACGCACCGGGTGTGGCGTGAATTTCCCCGGTCCGCTGAACGGGCCCGAACCTTCCGCTGGATCCGTGATCCACGGCAATCTCAATGGGCGGGGAATTTCCACGAGAACCGTTGAGGGGAAACATGTCGAGAACGAAGCGGTTCATCACGTCCATTGCCGCGAGCGCGCTTGCTTTTGGTGCGTTGTTCGTCGCGGCGCCTGCGAACGCGGAGGCGCCGGCGGGGCCTTACTCGATGATCAACCGCAACAGCGGCAGGTGCATCGAGGTCAACAACGCGAGCCTCGCCGACGGTGCCGGTGTGCTGCAGTGGACGTGTCACCGCATGAACCACCAGCTGTGGCGGGTCAACGACCTGGGCAACGGCTACGTGCAGCTGCGGGTGGAGCACAGCGACAAGTGCCTGGAAGTCAACAACGCCAGCCAGTCTCCGGCGGCGGGCGTGCTGCAGTGGCTGTGTCACGGTGGCACGCACCAGCAGTGGAAGCGGATCGACCGGGGCAACGGCTACTTCCAGCTGCAGGCCCGGCACAGCTCGCAGTGCTTGGAGATCGACCACGCGTGGACGCACAACGGCGCCGGGGCGCTGCAGTGGCCGTGCCACGACGGTCTGCATCAGCAGTGGCGACTGAGCTGACGAACGACTAGAAATGCGTGAATGGAATTGTGGGGTCGCTTCAGCGGAGCAGGTGAAGCGACCCCACAGTTTCAGCCGTAAATGCCTTCGATCGCGCCCGCGGCGACATGGGTGACGATTTTGAACGCTTTCATCGCCTCGGTCATCGACACGGCGTCGAACCCGACCCGCCGCACCCCGATGAGCTCCACGGTCGGCACCACCGCGGCGGCGTCGGCGAGGTGCGAGGCGTCGAACTCGACCTCGATCCGATGCGCCGACACCACCCCCTCCGAACGCCCTGCCGACGCCATCGCGGACACGGCGGCTTCTGTGATCTGTGAAAAAGACAAGGCAGGTGGGAGACACACGGCGGCGTAGCGCGACACGCACTCCTTGACCGCCACGAGCCCGGCCGACGGCGCGTAGGTCGCCGCGTCGGCACACGTGAGGTCGTCACCGGTCACGAGCAGGACCGGCACGCCGTACTCGGCAGCGAGCGCGGCGTTGAGCCGTCCCTCGGAGGCGAGCACGCCGTCCAGCCACACGCCGGTGATCGAATTTTCCAGGTAGGTGTGGGCGAGCACGCCCGCGGAGCCCGCACCGGTGTGGTAGCCGAGGAACACGACACCGTCCACATCGGAGTCGATGCCCTGCATCATGGACAACGGCTTGTGCCGGCCGGTGAGCAGGCGCGCGCCCGTGTGCAGCTCTTCGAGCAAAAGGTTGCGTTGCGAGGAGTGTGCTTCGTTGACGATTACCTCTTTTGCTCCGCCTGCAACCAGGCCGGTGACGCACGCGTTGACGTCTCCTGTGAAGAGGTGCCGAAACCGTTGCCACTGCTCGGTGCCGGGGATGACGTCCCCGGTCCAGGTGACTCCGGTGGCGCCTTCCATGTCCGCCGAGATCATGATCCGCACATCTCGGTAACGTAGCGGCGGGCTTGCCTGGGGAGAGGGATTTTCATGCGGGTTAAGTTGTGCGCGTTGCTTGCCATCGCAACGACACTGGGGCTTGCAACACCACCGGCAGTGGCTCAAGGGCCGGCGATTCTCAAGGTCGCGATCGTCCAGCAGATCGACTCGATGAACCCGTTCCTGGCGGTGTTCCAGTCGAGCACCGAGGTCAACAGGTTGATGTACGACTACCTGACCGCCTACGCGGCCGGCGACCAGAGCGTCACCGAGGGCCTGGCGAACAGGTGGGAGCCCTCGGCCGACAAGCTCACGTGGACGTTCACCGTCCCCGAGGGCAAGAAGTGGTCCGACGGCGCGCAGATCACGGCGCAGGACGTCGCGTTCACCTACAACCTGATGCTGTCCAACGAGGTCGCGAGGACCGCGAACGGCAGCTTCGTCACGAACTTCGACAGCGTCACCGCGCCGGACGACCGGACCGTGGTGATCAAGACGAAGGCGCCGCAGGTCACCATGACGGCGCTGGACATCCCGATCGTGCCCAAGCACGTGTGGGAGAAGGTCACGAACATCAAGGACTACGCCAACGACCAGGTGCCGGTCGTGGGCTCGGGCCCGTTCGTGCTGACCGAGCACGTGGCCGGGCAGTTCATCAAGCTCAAGGCCAACAAGAACTACTGGCGCGGCGCGGCGAAGTACGACGAGCTGCACTTCGTGTACTTCCAGAACTCCGACGCCGCGGTGCAGGCGCTGGGCAAGGGCGAGGTCGACCTGGCCAACCGGATGGCACCGGCCCAGTTCGACTCGCTGAACGGCAAGGACGGCGTCACCCGCAACAAGGCGCAGGGCCGCCGCTTCACCGAGCTGCTGATCAACCCCGGCGCGCAGACGAAGAGCGGCGAGCCGATCGGTGACGGCAACCCGGCGCTCAAGGACGTGCGGGTGCGCCGGGCGATCGCGCAGGCCATCGACCTGGACGCGCTGGTGCAGCGGGTGAACCTCGGTTACGCGGAGAAGGGGGCCGGGCTGGTGCCGCCGGTGTTCGGCAAGTGGCACTGGCAGCCGGGTGAGCAGGAGAAGCGCGTGTACGACCGGGCCGCGGCGATGGAGGCGCTGGACGCCGCCGGTTACCGGCCCCAGGGCGAGAACGGCACGCGGCTCTCGCTGCGGCTGGTCGGCAGAGCCGGGCGGGCGTACGACGAGCAGGCCAGCGAGTACCTGAAGCGGCAGCTGGGCGACATCGGGATCGCGTTGGACGTGCGGCTGGTGTCGGACAACCAGCTCAACGAGGCGACCACGGTGGCGACCTACGACCTGGCGTTCTCCGGGTGGGCGACGAACGTGGACCCGGACTTCATCCTCGGCCTGCACACCTGTGCGCAGCGTCCCGGTGCGGACGGCAAGGGCGGCACCACCGACTCCTACTTCTGCGACGAGACCTACGACCGGCTCTACGCTCAGCAGCTCTCGGAGTTCGACGAGGGCAAGCGCGTCGAGATCGTGAAGCAGATGCAGGCCCGGTTCTACGACCAGGTGCCCGCGGTGGTGCTGGCGTATGAGAACGCGCTGGAGGCCTACCGTTCCGACCACTTCGCACGGTTCACGACGCAGCCGGCGCAGGGTGGCGTGATCATGGCGCAGAACGGCATGTGGGGTTACTACGGCGCCGAGCCCGCACCCCGCGTCGCTCAGGCGTCAGGCCGCAGGTGGCCGTCGTTCGTGGTCGGCGGCGCTGTGGGGCTCCTTCTGGTCGGCGCGTTCGTGCTGGCCCGCAGGCGCAGGGCCACGGCCGGGGAGCGCGAGTAGGTGCGACTTGCTGGACGCCTCGGCGGTGCCGCGCTGAGCCTGGTCATGGTGGCGGTGCTGGGTTTCTTCCTGTTCCGGGTGGTGCCCGGCGATCCCGTGGTGTCGATGACGCGCGGCCGCCCCACGACGGCGGCGATGCAGGCCGAACTGGCAGCCCAGTTCGGCCTGGACCGCCCGTTGCACGAGCAGTTCTGGAGCTACTTCACCGGTCTGCTGCAGGGTGATCTGGGGACGTCGTTCACGTTCCGGCGGCCGGTGGCGGACGTGATCCTGGAGCGCCTCGGCCCGACGCTGCTGCTGGTCGGCACGTCGACGCTGATCGCCGTCGGGCTGGGACTGTGGCTCGGGATCAGGGCGGCGTGGCGCCGTGACTCGGCGTTCGACCGGGTCACGACGGGGGTGTCGCTGACGTTGTGGGCGGTGCCGACGTTCTGGCTCGGCATGCTGCTGATGATGGTGACGGGTGACCTGTTCCCGTCGCGCGGCATGAGGGACACCGACACGGCGCCGGACTTCCTGTCGCAGGCCCTGGACGTCGGGCACCACTTGGTGCTGCCGTCGATCACGCTGGTCGCGGTGGTGTGCGCGGAGTACATGCTGGTGATGCGGTCGTCGTTGTTGGAGGAGACGCACGCGCCGTATCTCGTCACGGCGCGTGCGAAGGGCCTGCGGGACGATCTGGTGCGCCGCCGGCACGCGGTGCCCAACGCCGTGCTGCCCGCGATCACGCTGGTGTTCCTGCGGTTCGGGCTGGTGGTGGCGGGGGCGATCACGACGGAGACGGTGTTCTCCTGGCCGGGCCTGGGGTTGCTGTTCTACGACGCGCTGACCGGGCCGGACTACTTCCTGCTGCAGGGCCTGCTCGTGGTCACGGCGGGCGCGGTCGTGGTGATGAACCTGCTGGCCGACCTGCTGCACGGAGTTCTGGATCCACGGGTGAAGGTCGTATGAGCAGGCTCAACAGGTCGGGTGTGGCCGGTGCCGCGGTCCTCGTGGTCGCGGCGCTGGTCGCCGTCGTCGCGCCGTTGCTGATCTCCGCGGACGCGTTGGACGTCACGCGGGTGACGGCGGCGCCGTGGCAGGGGCCGAACGCGGAGTTCTGGCTGGGCACCGACCACACCGGACGGTCGGTGGCGCTGCTGATGGCGCAGGGCGCGGGCACGTCGATGTTCGTCGGGCTGACGGCGGCGGTGCTGGCGGTCGGCATCGGCGCGCTCGTCGGGATCCTGAGCGGTCACTTCGGTGGGCTCGTCTCGGGTGCCCTGCTGCGGGTCACGGACTTCTTCCTGGTGGTGCCGGCGCTGGTGCTGGCGATCGCGTTGTCGACGGTGCTGCCGCGGGGCCTGGGCACGATCGTGCTCGCGATCGCGCTGACGAGCTGGCCGTCGACGGCGCGGATGGTGAGGGCGCAGACGCTGACGATCGAGGCACGCCCGTTCGTCGAGCGCGCACGGGCGTTGGGCGGCGGGCACGGGCATGTGATCGGGCGGCACGTGTTGCCGTCGGTGGTGCCGCTGATCCTGGTCAACGCGACGCTCGCGGTGGCGTCGGCGATCGTGATGGAGTCGACGCTGGCGTTCCTCGGGCTGGGTGATCCGACCCGGATCTCGTGGGGCGCGATCCTGCACCAGGCGCAGCTGCACGGGGCGGTGCCGCAGCGGGCGTGGTGGTTCCTGCTGCCGCCGGGCCTGGCGATCGTGGTCGTGGTGCTGGCGTTCACGCTCGTCGGGCGCGCCCTCGAAGCCGTTGTGACGCCGAAGAGGTGACCCCGTGCTGCAGCTGAACAACCTCACCGTCCACTACGGGCACAAGCGCGTCGTCAACGACGTGAGCCTGGGCCTCGCGCCCGGTCAGACCCTCGGGCTCGCGGGCGAGTCGGGGTCGGGCAAGTCGACCGTGGCGATGTCGGTGCTGCGGCTGCTGCCCAAGACCGCGCGGGTCGACGGCGAGATCCTGCTGGACGGCGAGGACGTGCAGACGATGGCCTGGGGGCGGCTGCGGGCCGTGCGGTGGGCGTCGGCGTCGATCGTGTTCCAGGGCGCGATGCACTCGCTCAACCCCGTGCGGCGCGTCGATGACCAGATCGCCGAGCCGATGCGCCTGCACGGCACCTCCGGCAGCGTCAACGACCTCTTGGAGCAGGTGGAGCTGCCGCAGGAGAAGGCGCGGGCGTACCCGCACGAGCTGTCGGGCGGGCAGAGGCAGCGGGTGATGATCGCGATGGCGCTGGCGTGCGCGCCGAAGGTGATCATCGCCGACGAGCCGACGACGGCGCTGGACGTGGTCGTGCAGGCACAGGTGCTGTCGGTGCTCAAACGCCTGGTCGCCGAGCAGGACCTCGGTCTGCTGATGATCAGCCACGACCTGTCGGTGCTGGCCGAGACGTGCGACGACCTCGCGGTGATGTACCGGGGCGAGCTCGTCGAACGCGGCGGCACCCGTGCGGTGATCGCCGATCCGCAGCACCCGCACACGGCGGCGCTGACAGCGGCGTTCCCGGTCATCGGCGACCCCGCGCACCGCTGGGCCGAGACCACCTCACCCCCCGAACCGCTGCTGCGGGTGAAGGACCTGACGGTGGACTACGGTCGGACGCGCGCGGTCGACGGAGTGGACCTGGAGGTCGGCCGGGGCGAGATCGTGGCGCTGGTCGGGCAGTCCGGATCCGGTAAAACGACACTGGCTCGTACCATAATGGGGCTGCGAAAGCCGTCCTCCGGTCGGGTGATCTTCGACGGCGTCGAGGTGCCGCTCAAAGGCAAGTCGCTCAAGGCGTTCCGCCGTCAGGTCCAGCTCGTCCTGCAGGACCCCGCGAGCGCCCTGAACCCGCGTCACAAAGTGCTCGACGCCGTCGCCGAGGGACTGCGCGTCCACAGCATTCCCGGCGACGAGGAATCGCAGGTCACGGCCGCTGTCGAACGGGCGGAGCTCCGGCCCGCGAACCTCTACCTGGAGTCCCTCCCGCACGAGCTCTCCGGGGGTCAGCAGCAGCGGGTGGTGATCGCCGGCGCACTGGTGCTGCAACCCCGTCTGCTGGTGGCCGACGAGCCCGTCGCGTCGCTCGACGCCTCGGTGCGCGGGGAGATCGTCGCTCTGCTGCTCCGGTTGCGGCGTGAGCTGGGCCTTGCTTCATTGATCATCACGCACGACCTCGGGCTGGCGTGGCAGATCGCCGATCGGGTCGCGGTGATGCATCAGGGGAAGATCGTGGAACAAGGCTCGGTGGAACAAGTGCTGCTCAATCCTTCTCACGACTACACGCGCGCACTGCTGCGCGCGGTCCCGCGGGTCTGACGTGATCCCGATCGAACACGCCCGTTATCGGGCCTCGCTGACGCCTGCCGAGATCGGCAGGGGCGGCGCGGACGGCTGGGTGGCCGTCGACGACGTACCGACGCTGGCCTGGCTGGCGTGGCACGACCTGGGGTGCCCACCGGGAGTCCTGGGCGAGCTCGCCGAGGCCACGGAACCCGAGCACGTGCTGGAGCTGTGCCGGATCCTCGCCTCGACCTCCCGCACCGACACGGCGGCGGTCTGGCGGTACTTAGCGGCGGACTGGGAACGCACGGGGGAGCGTTCCGACGGCAGGCAGCGTTTCCTGCTGGACCGCGCGAGCCGGGGTGAGGGCATGAACTGGCGGAACTTCTCCGCACTGATGGGCACCGACCGCCCAGAGGAGGTCGACGCGGCGTTCGACCGCGGCGAGGACATGGTCGGGGTGTCGGTGATCGGTCTGTCGCTGTCCTACCCGGACCCGTGGGTGACGCTGGCACGGGTCGCGCGGGCGCTGGACCACAACCGCATCGAGGTCCGCCGGCACGGCGCGACCGCGCTGGCGCACGTGGCGCGCATCCACGGGGTGGTGTCGCGGGAGTGCCTGGAGGTGCTGCGCCGCCACCCCAACGAGGTGGCCGAGGACGACCTGTGGACGTTCATCGCGCACCGCCGGCTGCCGGCGTGGCTGTGGTGGCGGCGGATCAAGGCCCGAGTGCGGCGAGTTCCGCGCGCACCGCGGTCTCGGTTACGCGGTTGCGTTGTCCCAGGGCTCGCCGCAGCGCGTCTTCGAAGTGCGCGCGGGCCTGGACGAGGTCGCCTTCGGTCTTCGCGATGCGGCCCCGTTGCACCGCGATGTGGCAGCGCATCTCGTCCGGCCCGTACCAGCCGCCGGGCGTCAGTTCCCACGCCTTGTCGCACTCCGCGTAGGCGGTCGCGCAGTCACCGGTGAGACGGGCCAGCTCGGCGAGCCCGAGATGCCCGCCCGCCTGCACGGACGTCGCTCCGGCACGGCGCGCGAGGGTGAGCGCCACGTCGAAGTCGGTCTTCGCCCGCTCCCGATCACCCGCGGCCAGCCTCGCCTGGGCCTGGCCGATCATCGCCTCGGCGGTGTCCTCGGTCGCGCCGAGCTCGTCGAGCAGGTCACGCGCCCGTCCGATGTGGACCAGGGCGCTCGCGGCATCGCCTTCGGACAGCGCGATCTCGCCGAGCTGGTTGAACGCCAGCGCCGCACCCCACCGGTCACCGATCCGTTCGAACGCCGCGGCGCCCTGCCGCAGCAGCTCCTGGCCACGGGCCTGGTCACCTTCCATGCGGGCCACGAGGCCGTCGCCCACGAACACGAGCGCCGCGCTCCACGGGTCGTCGCCGAGCAGCCGGTTCCGGCGCTCCCACACCTGCGAGTCGTTCTCCGGCGCACCCAGCGCCATGCCCCACATCATCGTCATGATCGGGTAGCGCGGCGGCTCCCGCAGCTCGGCCAGCAGCTCGTCGGCCTGCCGGATGCGCCCGGTCTGGTCGCCGGTCGCGACCGGCCACGCGATCAGCAGACACATCGCGTACTCCTGCATGTATCCGTGCGGAACTGTCTCTCCGCACGCGTGCAGCACGGCGTTGGCCTGATGCGCGGCCTCGGTGCGCAGGCCACGGCACCAGTAGTAGGTCGCGAGCGCGGCGACGAGCTCCAGCGCCAGCCCGACGTCGTTCGCGGTGGCCCACGTGACGGCGGCGACGAGGTTGTCGTGATCGGCCGCGAGGTCGGTGAGCCACTCGACCTGTTCGCGCGCACGCAGATGCGGTTCGGCTTCCTGCGCTCTCGCGAGGAACCAGCGGGCGTGCTCGTCACGCAGGTCGGGTGCGTGGGTGGCGCAGAACGCGCGGATGGTGTCGAGCATCCGGTACCGGTCACCGACGACTTCGACGAGTGACTTGTCCACCAACGAGGACAGGGTGTCCCCAGCGGGATCCAACACTGCGGACTCGCACACGGCCGTGACGGCGTCGAGCGACGCACTGCCGTGGAAGACGGTGAAGCGGGCGGCGAGGTCGCGTTCGGCGTCGGTGAGCAGGTCCCAGCTCCACTCCACGACGGCGTGCAGCGTGCGGTGGCGAGGAGCGGCGGTGCGGCTGCCCTTGGACAGCAACCGGAACCGGTCATCGAGCCTGGCCGCGATCTCGGTGATGGGCAGTGACCGGACGCGCGCGGCGGCCAGTTCGATGGCGAGCGCGATCCCGTCCAGGCGCCGGCACACCTCGGCGATCACGGCGTGCTCGGCGGTGAAGCCCGGTTTGACGGCCTGCGCGCGGTCGCCGAACAGCCGGACCGCGGCCTCCTCGTCGAGCGCGGTGACCGGGCTCAGCGTCTCGCCGGTGATGCCGAGCGGCTCCCGGCTGGTCGCGAGCACCCGCACGTCCGGACAGGCGGCGAGCACCGTGCCGAGCACGCGGGCGGCGTGGTCGATGACGTGCTCGCAGTTGTCGACGATCAGCAGGATCGTCCGGCTGGCCAGCGCGGCGCGAAGCCTGTCTTCAACGCTGACCGGCGCCGCCAGCAGTCCGGCCTCCCGCACCCCGACACCGTCGAGCAGCGCCCGTGCCACGTCGGTCGTCGCGCTGAGGTCGACGAACGCGACCTCGCCCGGTTCGCGGTGGGCAACTTCGACGGCCAGGCGGGTCTTGCCGGTGCCGCCGGGCCCGATGAGCGTGACCAGGCGGTTCTCGCCGAGCCACTTGGTGACGCGGCGCAGGTCCTCGTCGCGGCCGACGAAGCTGGTCAGCTGCGCCGGCACACCCCGGTGCGGCGCCTCGGCCTTGAGGACCTCCAGGTGGGCGGCGGCCAGGTCAGGGGAGGGGTCCACACCGAGCTCGTCGGCCAGCAGCGCGCGACCCTGCGCGAACACCTCCAGCGCCTCACTCTGCCGGCCGTCGCGGTGCAGGGCCCGCATCAACGCCGCCCGCACGTCCTCCCGCAGCGGATGCTCGGCAAGCACCTGGCGCAGGTCCGTGGGGGTCCCGCCGGAAAGTGCGCAGTTGATGAACACTTCTGACAGCCGCTGCCGCGCCGCGTCCGCGAAGGGCGCGTCGACGCCGGCCAGCGCCTGGCCACGCCACAACGACAGCGCGTCGGCACCCCGGCCGGCGTCGAGCAGCTCCACGCACTCCAGATAGTCCACTTCGGACGGATCGCAGACCAGCCGGTAGCCGGCGGGGTGGTGCTCGATCACCAGTCCCGGCACCGTTTTGCGCAGCCGCGAGACCTGCGACTGCAGCGCGTTCGCCGCACCCGCGGGTGGCTCGGCGTACAGCCCGTCGAGCAGTCGGGCGTGACCGACGATCTGCCCGGCGTCCAGGGCGAGCATCGCGAGCAGGGCGCGTTGCCGGGGCGCGGCGACCGTGATCACCGTCCCCGACTCGTCCCGCACCTCGACCGGCCCCAGCACCCCGAACCACACGGATCGTGATTCTTCCGCACCGCGACCACCGATATCGCGTTGTCAGCACACCCGACCGATTGCTACCTATTCGCTCGTGTCTGTGTTCGTGTGTGTGGAGTGCGGCAAGCCGCTGACCGAGGACGTCCTCGCGCTCCCGGAGATGCCGCAACGCCCGCACCACACCGGTGAGCACGGCAACTACCGGGCCACGGCGACCGTGCCTCGTGGCCGGTACGCGATCGACCCGGAGCCGTTCGGCGCACCGTTCGTGCCGTCGTCAGAGGACATGCCGTGCTACCGCGGCGGCAGCCTCTACATGTACGACGAGAACGACCACGACGTCTGCCTGAGGTCCGACGGGCCGCGCGACACCTACGTGCTGCACCCGCAGGACGCGAACCTGGTCTCCATCTGGCACCGGGGCTCGTGCCACGGCATGAGCCACTTCCCGGAGGGCTGGAACAAGGCCTGCGCGTGCGGCGCCGTCGTCGGCGAGGAGATCAGCGAGTGCTACACGCACTACGAGCTGCACCTGGACCCGGCGAAGGTGCGCCGCCGCGACTAGAGCGCGTGTCCCGTCGTGGCGTCCACATGGTCCGGGATCTCGTCGTGCTGATCCCCGACGGTCAGCGTCCCGGTCGGCTCGAACAGCAGGATCGACGCCCCATCGGCGGACGACGGCTTGTGGAACGTCCCGCGCGGCACGGTGAACACCTCACCCCGCCCCAACACGACGGTGCGCTCACCGGAAGCCTCCCGCAACCCGATGCGCAGTTCGCCGTCCAGCACCAGGAAGAACTCGTCGGTGTCCTCGTGGACGTGCCAGATGTAGTCGCCGACGACCTTGGCGACGCGCACGTCGTAGTCGTTGACGTGGGTGACGATCCGAGGGCTCCACACCGCGTCGAACGAGGCCAGAGCCTTATCAAGAGAGATGGGGTTCACGAGACAAGCCTCGCCGCTAGCGCACCCCGAACGTGAGTGCTAGGAATCGCACATGTCGCAAGAATCCTCGCACCGGGTGGTCGTGATCGTGGACGAGAACTCCAACCCGTTCGAGCTCGGCTGCGCGACCGAGATCTTCGGCCTGAGCCGCCCCGAGATCGGTCGCGACCTCTACGACTTCCGGCTCTGCTCACCCGAACCGGACACGCTCATGCGCGACGGGTTCTTCACCCTCACCGGAGTGGCGGACCTTCAAGCGACTGATCACGCCGACACCCTCATCGTCCCCAACCGGCCCGACATCGACACACCCCGCCGACCGGCCGTGCTCGACACCATCCGCCGCGCCCACGCCCGCGGCACCCGCCTCGTCGGGTTCTGCAGCGGCGCCTTCACCCTCGCCGAAGCCGGAGTCCTCGACGGCCGCCGCGCCACCGCCCACTGGCAGTGGGCAGAGAACTTCCGCACGAGATTCCCCGACGTGCAGCTCGAACCGGACGTGCTGTTCGTCGACGACGGCGACATCCTCACCGCCGCCGGCAGCGCGGCCGCCCTCGACCTCGGCCTGCACATCGTCCGCCGCGACCACGGCGCCGAGATCGCCAGCGCCGTGTCGAGAAGGCTCGTCTTCGCCGCCCACCGCGACGGCGGGCAACGCCAGTTCGTCGAACGGCCCGTGCCCGACCTGCCCGACGAGTCGCTGGCCCCCGTGATCGCCTGGGCCCAGGAACGCCTCGACACCCCGCTCACCGTCGCCGGGCTGGCGGCACAGGCCGCGGTCAGCCCCGCGACACTGCACCGCCGCTTCCAGGCTCAGCTCGGCACCACACCGCTGGCGTGGCTCACCGCCGAACGCATCACCCTCGCCCGCCGCCTCATCGAGCTCGGCGAGACCCGCCTCGACGTCGTCGCCCGACGCACCGGACTCGGCACCACCGCCAACCTCCGCGCCCTGATGCGCCGCGAGACCGGCCTCAACCCCTCGGCGTACCGGCGCAGGTTCGGACCTCGGCCGACTCCAGCCCCCGCAGAATGAGCCGCTCCACCACCCGCGTCTTCGCGTCCGCGTAGTCCTGGCCCCGCCCCCACGTCCGCGCCGCCAGCTCCCGCTTCACCGCCTCGTACTCCGCCCGCGCGTCCGCATCCGCCCGCAGCAGGTCCCGGAACACCAGCATCCGCTCCACGTCCTCACACGCGGGGGAGTAGACGTGCAGGTTCACCTCCGGACCGTGATCCTTCAGCAACCGGTGCGCGTACCAACCCGGCTCCCGCAACCGCAGGTAGTAGCCCGCCTCCACCAACGCCGGCACGTACGCGTCCTCGTCGGCAGAATCCGGCACCACCAGCACGATGTCGATCAGCGGCTTCGCGGCCAGACCGGGAACCGAGGTCGAGCCGACGTGCTCCAACCGCAGCACCTTCGAGCCGAGCGCACCCCGGATCCGCGCCTCCTGCTTCGCATACCAGGCAGGCCAGTCCGGGTTGTGGTCCTCCAGCGTGATCCGCACGTTCCCCACCTGCGACGGCGTCACGTACTCCACATCGCTCGGCAACGGCGACCCGACATACGCCCGCGCCAGGATCTCCAGCACCACCGCGCTCTTGGCCCGCGCGTAGTCCTGCACCCGCTCCCACTCCCGCGCCGCCAGCTCCCGCTTGGTCCGCGCGTACAGCTCACGGTCCTCGACGTTGGCGCGCAACCAGTCACGGAACAACAGATGCCGCCGCACCTGCGCACACCCACGCCCGAACACGTGCAGGTTCACGTTGGTGTCCGGCCCCTTGAGAATCCGGTGCAGATGCCAGTCGTCCTCCCGCACCTGCACCCAGTACCCGGCCGACTCCAACGCCGGCACATACGCCGCCTCGTCGTCCGGATCGTCGACGACCAGCAGCAGATCGATCACCGGCTTCGCACACAACCCCGGCACCGACGTCGACCCGACGTGCTCCAGCTCCGCACCCGGCAACACCGACAGGACCCTGTCGCGTTCACGCTGGTAGAGGCCCGGCCAGGCAGCGTCGTAGTCGGCCAGCTCGATGTTCATCACGTCCCCCAAGGACCTGTAGGCAGTCGGCCAGAATATCAACTGCCGAACAGATCACCCGCGGAATCCACCCGCTCCAGCACCTCGTCCGCCGTGAACACCAGATCCTCCGGCACCTGACAGTCCTCGACCTCGTCCCACGTGATCGGCGTCGACACCGTCGGCCGCTCCCGAGACCGCAGCGAGTACGGCGCCACCGTCGTCTTCGCCGGGTTGTTCTGCGACCAGTCGATGAACACCTTCCCGGTCCGCTGCGCCTTCGCCATCGTCGCCACGACCAGCTTCGGATCCTCCTTCGCCAGCCGCTGCGCCACCGCCTTCGCGTACTCCGAGGTGTCCTTCGCCGGCGCGTACGCATACACCTGCATGCCCTTGTTGCCCGACGTCTTCGCCCACGAGTCCACACCGTCGTCATCGAGCACCACACGCACCTGCTCCGCGACCCGGCAACACTCCACCACCGTCGCCGGCGCACCCGGATCCAGGTCGAACACCAGCAGATCCGGATCCCGCTTACCCCCGCGCGGCCCCACCGTCCACTGCGGCACGTGCAACTCCAGCGCCGCCAGGTTCGCCAGCCACACCAACGTCGCCAGCTCGTCCACCATCACGTAGTTGACGGTCTCGTTGCCCTTCGAACTGCCCGGCGACTCCAGCCGCATCGTCCGCACCCAGTCCGGCCGGTGCTCCGGCGCGTTCTTCTCGAAGAACCACTTCCCGTCCACACCGTTCGGATACCGCTTCAACGTCACCGGCCGGTCCTTGAGATGGGGGAGCAGCACCGGCGCGATCCGGGTGTAGTAGTCGATCACCTCGCCCTTGGTGAACCCGAACTCCGGATACAGCACCTTGTCCAGATTGGTCAGCTTGAGGATCCGGTCCTCGACTTTCACTGTGACTTCTTTCGGGGCATCACTCGACAACGCGACGCACCTCCTCAGGCGTCTTGTCCGGACGCAGCCCCCGCCACGCCGGAAACCGCATCCGCCCGTCCGGCGTCCACTGCCGGAACACCACCTCCGCCACCAACTCCGGCTCCACCCACCTCGCGCCCTTCGACCGCTCCCGCGGCATCTCCGTCACGAACGGCGACGACTTCCGCGCCAACGCCTTCAACCGCGGCGTCAACACCGCCAGCTCCGCGTCGTTGAACCCCGTCCCCACCGAACCCGCGAACGCCAGCCCGCCGTCCTGCGGAATACCCAGCAACAACGCACCCACCACACCCGCACGCTTGCCTTCACCCATCCGCCAGCCGCCGATCACCACCTCCTGCGCCATCAGGTCGGTGATCTTGCGCCACACCGGCGACCGCATCCCCGGCTGATAGGCCGAGTCCAGGCGCTTCGCCACCACACCCTCCAGCCCCTGCTCCCGGCTCGCCGCCAGTACCGCGGCGCCATCGGTGTCGTAGGACGGGGGAGTGAGCCAGTTCGGGCCCTTCAGCTCCAGCTCCCTGAGCAGCTCACGACGCTGCCGGAACGGCAGCTGCAGCGTCGATCGACCGTCGAGGTGCAGGAGATCGAACAGAAGAAGGGTGATGGGGTAGAGCCTCGCGGCCCTGCGCGCGGCCTCCGCCTTGCTCACATGCATCCGGTTCTGCAACGCGCTGAAGCTGGGCCGGCCGTTCTGCAACGCGACGATCTCACCGTCCAGAAGCGCTTCAGTGGAGCCGAGCTGCTCGCCGACGCCTTGGAGCTCGGGGTAGGCGACCGTGATGTCGTTGCCCAGACGCGACCAGGCCTGCACCCGGCCGCCTTCCACACGCAAGATCGCCCGGACGCCGTCCCACTTGAACTCATAAGCCCAAAGATCATCATCGTCCTGGGGGAGGGGACCGGGCACCGCCAGCATCGGCTTCAGCAGCTCAGGCAACATCTTCCAGTCCGGACGCGCCGGAGCGTGCCGACGCTTCATCATCCAGTTCTTGCCCTCGTTGCCCGAACGGAAGAACACGAACTGCCCCTGCACACGGTGACCGTGCAAGATCACATCGACCTCGCGGTCCGACCACTTCACCGTCTCGTAGCGACCGCGATCCCAGATGAACATCTCGCCGCCGCCGTACTCACCCTTCGGGATCTCCCCGGAGAACTCGGCGTATTCGAGCGGGTGATCCTCCGTGTGCACAGCAAGCCGGATGACATCCGTCGTAGGCGGCAAACCCTTCGGCACCGCCCACGACACCAAAACCCCATCACGCTCCAACCGCACATCCCAATGCAGGCTGCTCGCGTGATGCTCCTGAATCACAAACGTGTCGTTGTTGCCCCGAGGCAGCTCATCCGCAGCTGCGGGCACGGGCTCCGGAGTCCTCCCCGGATCCCGCTTGCGCCGGTACTCGTCGAGCCCGGCCATCTACGCCGACGAGGCCTTCTTCTTCGGCGGAGCCTTCTTCGTCGTGCTCTTACGCCCGGCCTTCGCCTTCTCCACACTGCGCTCCAGAGCCGTCATCAGATCGATGACATCGCCCTTCTCCTCGGCCTCAGGCTGCTCGGGCAACTCCGCACCCTCCGCCTTCGCCGCGATGACCTTCTCCAAAGCGTCCCGGTAGTCGTCGGTGAACGTGTCCGGATCGAAGTCCCCGGCCATCGACTCCACCAACGACGTCGCCATCTTCAGCTCCTGCGGCCACACCTCGACGTTCTGGTCCAGGAAGTCGAACTCCGCCTTGCGGATCTCGTCCGGCCACAACATCGTGTGCATCACCAGCACGTCATCACGCGCCCGGATCGTCGCCAGCGTCTCCTTCTGCCGAATCGTGATCTTCACGACCGCCAGCTGACCCGTCTTGACGAGAGCATCCCTGAGCAGCACGTACGGACGCGCAGCCGCCTTGTCCGGCTCCAGGTAATAAGTCTTCTGGAAGTAGATCGGATCGATCTCCTCCGCCGGCACGAACTCCAGGACGTCGATCGACTTGTCGGTCTTCACCGGCAACTTCTCGAAGTCCTCGTTCTCCATGATCACCATCCGGCCGTCGTCCAGCTCATAGCCCTTGGTGATGTCGCCGTACTCCACCTCTTCGCCGCACACCGAACAGACGCGCTTGTACTTGATGCGCCCGCCGTCCTCCCGGTGCACCTGGTTGAAACGGAAGTCGTGCTCCTCGACAGCCGTGTAGAGGCGCACGGCGATCGTCACCAACCCGAAGGAGATGGCCCCACGCCACACGGATCTCATTCTCATTGGGTACCCCTGAAATGCGGTTTTCGCACTATCAGGTCACCCACTCGGCCTAACGATCCGGCAACAGGGCGACCCCCGGCTTGTGGTCTGTCAGCCGAGAGTGCCGCATCGTGGTCAAGCCTGGCTAGATGTCTTTGAGCGCCCGATACGTCCGATTGCTCGCCACCGCGGCACGGCGTTCCCTTGCCGTCGCCTCGATGTAGTTCTGACTCGTCGCCAGACTCGCGTGGCCCAGCAGCGCCATGATCTCGCTCGCCGACGCGCCGTCCTCGGCCAAACGGGTGGCGAAGGTGTGCCTCAGGGCGTGCAGGTTTGCTCCGGTCGGCACACGGTCGTTCAACCCGGCCCACCTGAAGCACGACTTCACCAGGTACTCCAGACCGCCCCTGCCGATGGGCTCACCGTGCCGATCCCTGAGCAACGCGCTGTCGCGGTCGAAACGGCCCTGCGGGAAACGGGACCTGCAGCTTTTCAGGTACGCATCGACGATGCGTTCCATCGGGGGCTCGATGGGGACACTCCTGTCCCGGTTGCCCTTGCCCTTCACGTGCAGCCTGCGGTCACCCTCCCTGCCGACGATGCTCGCCAGCGTCAGCGTGCGCATTTCCGCACTTCGCAGGCCTGCGACCAGGCCGAGCGCGATGACGAGCACGTCCCGTTCGGGCCACGGGTCACGCCCCTTCCTGGCACCTTCGGCCGCGGCCGTCAGGAGCTGTTCGGGCGTGTCCTCGCCCCTGAGCGGCTTGGGGACCAGCGGAGGGGTCTTCGGGCGTGCGACGGCACCCATCGGGTTGCCGGCGATGAGGTCCTCGGCCACGCAGAACGTCAGGAACTGGTTCCAGGTCGACCAGGCCCGCAGCACCGAGCTCTTGGCGTGGGTGTCGGCGAACAGCCCGAAGGCCTGGCGGAGGTTGGCCCCGGTGAGGTGGGTGATCGTCAGGTCCTCGACGGGGGAGAGGAGTGTCTCGGCCAGGAGTGTGTTCACGCCGGAGAGATCGCGCTGGTAGGCCGCCGTTGTGTGCGGCGAGTCCTTGCGCGTCCGGCGAGCGAGGAAGAAGGCGTCCTGGGCGGCGAGCACGTGCATATGGATCTTGTACCGCACAGCACCGACAATCCCGTGTTCCGTGCTGGATAATGGCGATTATGCATGAAATGTCCGTTTCGCCGGATTGCGGACGGGCACTGGACCAGGTGGCGTCACTTGTCGGGGATCGTGAGCGTAATGAGCCCACTGTGCGTACGTCTCACTGACGAGTCGTCGGTGTCGACCGCGCTCCGACATCGCCGGTGTTTGGAAGTTGTGGCGTCTGCAAGTGCGGCCAGCCTGCCCGCTGGAGGTGCTTGCAGACGCGTCAACAAGGCCGTTTCAGCCCCTTCTGAGGTGATCTTCGCAGGTCACCTGTTTTGCCGATAATCTACATTATGTCAAGTAACGCGGATCCGGCCTTGCTGGAGGGCCTCTCCTGCCATGCTCGGCGGCATGTCTGACTGGGGTCGGTTCCTGGAGTGCGTGCCGTGGTTCGTGGAACCGGGACAGAGCGTTGAGGTCGGCTCCGCTTCGTCCTGGACGCGTGGACCGCTGCCTGGCTTGCCTCGGCTGTCCGCTCTGCTGAGTTCTGCTCGTGTGACGCCGGTGTCCGTGGCGGGCCGTTCGTACGAACTTCTGGCGTGGGGTTCTGACGGTTCGTGCTGTGGATGGCTCTGTGAGACGCCTCAGGACGCCGGTTCGGAGTTCCCCGATGCGTTGCGCCGGTTCTGGGGCTTGTTCGGCGGGACTGTCGAGCAGTTCTACGGGCCGTCGACGCTCTGGCTGAACCAGAACGAGGTGCTGACGGTGTCCGCGGCCGGGACGGCGGTTGCCGACGTCATCGTCGACTACAGCTGGGCCTGGGAGGACGAGGGGCTGCCGGTGCCGGTCGAGGAGATGCGGGATTACGTCACCGTGGCGATAGAGGCCAACGGGAACCTCACGGCCGCGCACCGCGAGACCGGGCGTCTTGTGCTGTTTGCGCCTGACCATTCGTTCGACGCCGTGTCGCCGTTGCGTGGTTGTCCTGAGTATTCGTTGTACTCGTTCGACGAGTTGCCGGACTTGGCGTCGTGGATCGAGTCGTGTGCCGGCGCCTGGCAGGCTTGGGTCTCATGATCGATGAATTCGCCAAGGAGTACTTGCACAGCGATCTGCGGGAGCTGCGCGAGGTGATGGTGTGGAAGCTGGAAGGTCTGTCCGAAGAGGACGTGCGCCGGCCGTTGGTGGCGAGTGGGACGAATCTGCTGGGGTTGGTGAAGCACCTCGCGTTGTCGGAGTCGCGGTACTTCGGTCTCGTGTTCGGGCGGCCGTTTCCGGAGCCGATGCCGGCGTGGGACGACCCCGAGGCGCGTGGTCAGAGCATGTGGGCGGCCGAGGACGAGTCGCGTGAGGACGTCGTTGAGCGGTATCGGCGGGTGTGGGCGCATTCGGATGCGACGATCGCGGCTCTTTCGGTGGACTCCCCCGGGTTTGTGCCGTGGTGGCCGCGTCCGGACGTGATGTTGTTCAACGTGCTGGTGCATGAGCTGACCGAGACGGCTCGGCATGCGGGGCACGCGGACATCTTGCGGGAGCAGATCGACGGTGCGACAGGTGAGGGTCGGTGAGGCAGACTCCCCCGCATGCGTTTTGCGATCTACGTGCCCTGTTACGGCGACACCTATGGGGATCCGGCGGTGTTGTGTTCTCTTGCCGTGGAGGCGGAGGCGGCTGGGTGGGACGGGTTCTTCATGTGGGACCACGTGGTGGCGCAGCCTTTGGTGGCTGATCCGTGGGTGACGTTGGGGGCGGTGGCGGCGCGGACGTCGCGGATCACGTTGGGGCCGATGATCACGCCTGTCCCCCGTCGTCGGCCGTGGAAGCTGGCGCTTGAGGCGTCGACGTTGCAGCGGTTGTCGGGTGGGCGGTTGGTTCTTGGTGTGGGGATGGGGGTGCCTCGGGATTTCACGTCGTTCGGTGAGGCGTCGGATGCGCGGTCGCGGGCGGCGCGGATGACCGAGGGTGTGGAGTTGGTGCGGAAGTTGTTGTCGGGTGAGCCGGTGGAGCATCAGGGGGCGGTGTTCGAGGCTTCTGGGGTGCGGTTCGCGCCGGTGGAGGTGCCGGTGTGGACGTCGGGGATCTGGCCGCGGAAGGTGCCGTTCCTGGCTGCGTCGCTGGCGTCGGGGTTGTTCCCGATCATTCAGGACGGGTCGGGTGGGTTCGCGGTGGCCTCCCCTGCTGACGCGGCTCGGATGAAGACTGATTTCGTGTCTGCTGGTGGGCCTGCTGATGGTGATCTGGCGATCTGGGGTGGCGGGGCGCGGCCGTCGGCGGCCACGGTGTCGGAGTACGAGGACGCTGGGGCGACGTGGTTGTTGCTGGACGGGTGGAAGGCGTCGCTGGAGGAGCTTCGTTCGTACATTTCCGCTGGTCCGCCGCGTTAGAACGATCTTGTCGGGGGTGCTTGCGACACTCGGGGCATGCGCTATGCGATCTATGTTCCGAATTTCGGTTCGTCGCTCGGTGACCCGTCGGTGCTGGTTTCGCTCGCCGTGGAGGCGGAGGAGGCCGGGTGGGACGGGTTCTTCCTGTGGGACCACGTGGTTCGGCCGGATGAGACCGTCCTGGCTGATGTCTGGGTGACGTTGGGTGCGGTGGCCGCGCGTACTTCGTCGATTCGGCTGGGGCCGATGGTGACGTCGCTGGGGCGTCGGCGGCCGTGGAAGGTGGCGTTGGAGGCGTCGACGTTGCAGCGGTTGTCCGGTGGGCGGCTGGTGCTGGGGGTCGGTGCGGGGGTGCCTGATGACTTCGTGCCGTTCGGTGAGCCGGCCTCGCGGGCGGAGGCGCTCTCGGAGGGCGTCGAGCTGTTGCGGGCCTTGTTGTCGGGCGAGGTGGTGGAGCACCGGGGGCCGTTGTTCCAGGCGTCTGGTGTGCGGTTCGCGCCGGTGGAGGTGCCGTTGTGGATCGGTGGGAACTGGCCGCGTGAGGTGCCGTTCCGGGCGGCGGCGCACGGTGCGGGTGTGGTGCCGGCGACGTTCGTGGACTACGAGTTGGTGCGGATCTCCCCCGATGACGCTGCTCGGATGAAGGCGGCGTTCGTGGCTTCCGGTGGGCCGGCTGATGGTGATGTGGCGATTTGGGGTGGCGTGTTGCCGGAGGAGGTGAAGGAGTACGAGGACGCCGGGGTGACGTGGATGTTCACCGATGGTGGTGCGTTGTCGTTGGAGGAGCTGCGGTCGTATGTGGCTGCTGGTCCCCCGCGTTCAGGCGCTTAGGCCGCGCAGCAGGGTGTCGAGGTAGCGGCGGGCGGTGGGTAGCCGGTCGTCGGGTCCGTCGCTGTGGACGTAGGTGGCGTAGGCGACGCCGCACATGAGTGGCACGAGGTCGCGGTCGTCGAGGTCGGGGCGGACGGTTCCGGCTTTGCGGGCGCGTGCGAGCAGTTCGGTGCCGGTGGCGATGATCTGCTGCTTGAGTTCGGTGGTGCGTGGCAGCACGTCTTGCGCGGTGGCGGCGACTTTGGCGAGTGCGGGGTCGCTGACCTGGGCTTCGACGAGCCTGGTGAGGAAGCCGGAGAAGGCGTGCCAGGCGTCGTCGTCGCGCAGCGCCTTGTCGCCGTGGTCTGCGATCGCTTCGAGGCAGGGTGTGGCGACGGTTTCGAGGAGTGCTTCGGTGGTCGGGAAGTGCCGGTAGACCGTGCCGACGCCGAGTCCTGCGCGGCGGGCGACGTCGTTGAGCTGCAGCGGGGTGCCTTCGTCCACGAGCTCTCGGGCGACGGTGAGGATGCGGTCCCAGTTGCGGGCGGCGTCCTTGCGCAGCGGCGTCATGCCTTCCAGCCTAATTGGATATCTGATCCGGAACGTGGCTGAGCGGCGCGTGCCGCTCACTCAGTCTGCGCACGGCGGCGACCACCAGTGGGTCGGTCGCTGCTTTCATCGGTGCCGCGGGTGCTCCGTGGTCGTCGATCAGCAGGCCCGTCTTTCCGGCGAGTGCCTCGTCGGTGGCGGCGATGATCGACGACCGTGCCGCCGTCTCGGCGGTTTTGGAGTCCAGCTGCTTGAACCTGCGCCGCACCAGCGGCCAGAGCAGCCGCAGCGCCGGTGAGACGATCTTCGGGTTGCGCAGTGAGTCCTTGGTCATGGTGGTGTTCGCTCCCCCGGGATCCGCGGCGAACACCGACACGCCACTCCCCTCCAGTCGCTGGGCGAGGTCGAGCGCGTAGGCCTGGTTGGCGAGCTTGGCGCGTCCGTACCAGTGGAACCCGTAGTACCCGCCGGGAGGCTCGACCTGGTCGAACACCTTCTTGGCGAGCACTGCCGCTCCTGAGGTCACGTTCACGACCCGGCTGGGTGCGCCGGTTCGGAGCACGGGCAGCAGCAGCTCGGTCAGCAGGTACGGCGAGAGGTGGTTGACCACGAACGACGCCTCGACGCCGTCGAAGTCCGTGCGGTTCTCGAACATCGCCCCGACGTTGTTGACCAGCACCGCCAACTCCCCCTCGGCGGCGATCTTCTCGGCCAGTGCCCGCACGTCGCTCAGTGAGGCGAGGTCGGCCCGCAGGAAGCGTGCGGGCTCCCCGATCTTCTCGACGGCCCGTGCCCCGCGTTCGGCATCGCGTCCGACGACGGTGACCGCGTACCCGGCGCGGGCCAAGCCCTTCGCCGTCTCGAGTCCGATGCCTCCGGTTCCTGCGGTAACCACTGCCCTGCGCACCAAGACCACCTCAATTCGGATAACCGATCCGCTTCATTCCGACGGTAGCACACATCCGGATGGGCTATCCGTTTCAACCTGCGCGAGAATGCGGCGGTGGATCTTGGGGTGATCGGCCAGGCGGCGGGCATGTTCGCCGTGACGAACGTCGACGACCTGGTGATCCTGGCGTTGTTCTTCTCGCGTGCCCGGTCGGTCTGGCAGGTGGTCGTGGGCCAGTACCTGGGTTTCGCGGGCATCCTGGCCGTCGCGGTGGTGGGTGCCCTGGGCGCGTCCCTGCTACCGGAGCAGTTCAGGCCGTGGCTGGGTTTGATCCCGCTGGCGCTGGGTCTCAAGGCCGCGTGGTCGCTGTGGCGCGACTCCGACGACGATGACGAACCCGCCGCCGCTCCCGGCATTCTCGCGGTCGCTGGGGTGACGCTCGCGAACGGCGGCGACAACATCGGCGTCTACGTCCCGGTCTTCACCGTGGCGGACTCGTTGTGGGTGTACGTCGTGGTGTTCCTGGTGCTGGTCGGCGTGTGGTGTCTGGCCGGGTGGTTCCTGGCGTCACGTCAGGTGGTGGCGAAGGCGCTCGCGAAGTGGGGTCACATCGCGTTGCCGGTGGTGCTGATCGTGATTGGGCTGTTGGTGTTGTTCTCGGGATGAGCGGGTGCCCGGTCGTGTAAGACACTTCGGGTGCGAAAGAGGTACAGCTACACCGAGGCCGTGAAGATCCTCGGAGGCAAGGAGCACCCGGCCGTCGCCGCCCTGGACAAGGTGCTGGGTGGTGCGCTGCTGGCGGGTTCGCTGGGGCTGTGGCAGGTCCTGGACCTCTTCGACGCGAAGCCGGACTTCACGCGGTTGTTCTCCGAGCTGGCCGCGAAGGTGTCGGAGAAGCGACGCGGTCTGAGCCGTTTCGATCGCACGCAGCAGTTGCACGCCGCTCACGCCGTGATCGTGGTGACGGCGTACTTCGAGGCGTTCCGCGAGCTGGAACTGCCGTTCGTGTTCACTCCCCAGGACGACGAGCACGTCCTGCAGTTCTCGCCGTTCGACCTCGGCCTGCCGCTCCCCTCCACCAGCCGCCCGTACGAGCAGAACCTCAAAGAGATCTACGAGTTCTACCGGGACCTCATCTCCGACACCCAGACGCTGATGGAGTCGCTCGCGCAGTGGGACCGTCTCAACGAGACCGAACAGGACCGGCTGCTGAGGTCGCTCGACCCGCTGGCCGACCGGGCGCTTGAGCGGTACCAGGAGTTGTTCCGGCGGCTCGCGGCGGAGTTCCCCGAGGTCGCGTTCTGGTGCTCGATCGAAGACCACCGAGCGACTCGCGCGGCACTGGCCCGGCTGGAAGACGTGCTGCGGGAGACCACTACCGATCTCACCGCCGACGCGCGGCTGGCCGAGCTGGCCGGGGTCTACCGCGACGCGTTGAGCAGGCCGTTGGTGGTGTCGGCGGACCTGAGAGTCCCGACGCTGGGTGAGGCCTACGTCGACCCGCGGTTCCAGTTGCTGGAACCCACCGACCATTCCACGGTGCCCTCGATGGCCGAGTCGTGGCGGCACGTGCCGGTGCGGGCGGACCTGTACGGCTGTCTGGTCGGCCATTTGACGTCGATGAAGGCGTTGAACGCCCCGTTGCTGGTGCTCGGCGACCCGGGGTCGGGCAAGTCGGTGCTGACCGAGATGCTGGCGGCACGGTTGCCGGCCTCGGACTTCGCCGTGGTGCGGATCGAGCTGCGGACGACTCCTGTCGATGCGGACCTGGTGCGGCGGGTCGAACACGGGCTGCATCGGCTGTTGGACGAGCGGGTGAGCTGGGCCGAGTTCTCCCGCACCACCGGTGGTGCGGTGCCGCTGGTGATCCTGGACGGCCTCGACGAGCTGATGCAGGCGACCGGGGTGAGCCAGACCCGCTACCTGACGGTGATCGAGGAGTTTCAGTCGAAGTTGCTGGCGAAAGGTCGGCCGGCGATCTTCGTGGTGACGAGCCGGTTGAGCGTGTGTGCGGGGTTGGAGCTGCCTGAACAGTCACACGTGGTGCGGTTGCTGCCGTTCTCCGACGAGCAGGTGCGGCAGTGGCTGGACGTGTGGAATGCGAGCAACCCGCCGTTGTCGGCCGAGGTGGCGTTGTCCTATCCGGATCTCGCCGCGCAGCCGTTGCTGTTGCTGATGCTGGCGTTGTACGAGGCGGTGGACGGGTCGCTGCGGCGCGATCACGAGTCGCTGAGCCGGGGACAGCTCTACGAGCGGCTGCTGGAGCGCTTCGCGCGGCGTGAGGTGGAGAAGTCCTGGCCCGACCTCAGCGAGGCCGATCTGCGGCGTGAGGTGGAGTCCGAGCTGGAGCGGTTGTCCGTGGTCGCGCTCGGGATGTTCAACCGTGGCACGCAACAGGTGGCCGAGCACGAGGTGACCGCCGACCTGGCCGGGCTGATCGGGATGGGGTCGCCGAACCGGTCGGCCGGCACGCGCACTCCCCTGTCGGCCGGTGAGGCGGTGCTGGGGCGGTTCTTCTTCGTGCAGAAGTCGGAGGCGATCAGGGAGGATCGGACGACGCTGCGGACCTACGAGTTCCTGCACGCCACGTTCGGCGAGTACCTGGTGGCGCGGTTCGTGTGGGAGCGGCTGCTGGACCTGCAGCGCGAGGACGCGGCCCGGTCGCGCCGCAAGTCCACTGTGGACGACACGGAGCTGTACTCCGTGCTGTCGTACATGGCGTTCACGACGAGCAAGCCGGTGCTGGACTTCCTGCAGGAGTTCGCGGCGAGGGCGGATCGTGAGGCGTTGTTCGACCTGGTCGTGCGGTTGATCGCGGCGCGGGACGAGACCCGGTCCTCGCGTGGTGACTACGCGCCGGTGTCGCTGCCGGATTCGGTGCGGGACGCGAAGTACTCGCTGAACCTGGTCGTGCTGGCGATCGTGTTGCGGCGCACGGTGTACGCGCTTGATCTGGGGTCGGGCGTGAACGACTGGCAGCGGCTGGCGTTGTTCTGGAAGTCGCGGCTGCCGTCGAGCGAGTGGTCGAGCGTCGTGCGGGGGCTGTGGTCGGTCCGGGACGCCGAGCGGCATTTCGGACTGTCGCTGAACAGCCGTGAACGCCAGGTGGAACCGGGATGGCTGGTGATGGCGGAGCCTTACGTGACGCTGGACGAGGTCGCGCTGAGGTTGCGCGACGCGATCACTCCGCTGGCGTCGCGGTATCCGCTCGAGGTGACGGCGTTGTTGATCAGGCTGGCGGCGACACCGGTCGAGAGGTGCGTGCCTGATCTCGACCGGTTGGCCAGGGTCCTGCCTGCGGAGGAGATCTCGGACCTGATCTGCGCCCGGCTCGGTCGTGGTGGGGACGACCTGGCCCTGCTCGATCTGTGGGTCGGCTGGGCGAAGACCGTGCGCAACGCCGAGGTGCTCGACGCGTGGCTGCGGTTGCACGAGGGCGGCTTCCCGTTCTCCGCTGGACAGACCTACCCCACCGTCAGCGCGATGCTGCCGCTGCACGGGGGCGCGAAGTGGCTCGCGGCCAGGCCGGACCTGGTCAAGCGGGCCAGGTCGGCCGCGGCCGAGTTGGGTCTTGAATGGCCTCTGAGAGAGACCGGGCGAGCGCGGCGAGATCGTCTTCGCTGAGGTCGCGCTCCCCCACCCTGCGCAGGATCTCGGTGCGGGAGCACACGACGACCGCGCCGAGGTGTCCGCCGAGTTCGGCGGCGGCGACGATCTCGGTTGTCCCGTTGTGCACCACCAGGACGGGGTCAGGGGTCTCGGTGTAGAGCAGGCGCTCGATGTCCCGTCCGGTGATGGCCATGCCTCAGTCTTCTACGGCGCGGGCGTAGCGGGCCGCAAGAGTGCGAACGTGTTCGACCAGTTCCGGTGGTGAGGTGACGTCGAAGTCGTAACCGAGCATGCCGATCCACACCGCGAGGGTTTCCACCGAGTCGGCGCCCGTGACGAGTACGCACGACGAGTCGTCCACGGCCTCGACGGTGCCGACGGCGGCGTTGATGCGGGCGGCGACGGCTTCGGCCGGTGCGCGGACGAGGACGCGGGCCTGGAAGCGCCAGGCGGCTGAGGTCACCCGTGACGCGACGTGGGTGGTGGCGTCGAACTCGCGTGGGGTGAAGCGCGGGCCGTGAGGTGGTACGGGCTGGGTGATGCGGTCGACGCGGAAAGTGCGCCAGTCTTCCTTGTCGACGTCCCAGGCCACGAGGTACCAGCGGCGGCCCCAGTTGACGAGGCGGTGCGGTTGCACACGGCGGCGCGACGGGGTGCCATCGTGGGCGTTGTAGTCGAAGCGGATGGTCTCGCTGTCGCGGCAGACGGTGGCCAGGACCGTGAGCAGTTCGGGGTCGATGGCGGGGGCCGGTGAGTCGCGGGGCACGGACTCGACGGTCTGCAGTGCGGAGACGCGGTGGCGCAGGCGGGACGGGAGGACCTGTTCGAGTTTGAGCAGGGCCCGCAGGGAGACCTCCTCCAGGCCGGTGACCGGGCTGGTGCGCAGGGCGACGGCGACCGCGACGGCTTCGTTGTCGTCGAGCAGTAGTGGGGGTAGTTCGGCGCCGGCGCCGAGGCGGTAGCCGCCGAACGAGCCGGTGGTGGCGTTGACGGGGTAGCCGAGCTCGCGCAGGCGGTCGACGTCGCGGCGGACCGTGCGCGGGCTGATCTGCAGTTCGTCGGCCAGTTCTGATCCTTGCCAGTCGCGGCGTGACTGCAGCAGGGCGAGCAGGCGGAGCAGGCGGGCCGAGGTTTCCAACATGGACGAAGACTTTAGGACAGGAGGTGGCCACAATGGTCAATAGCCTGGGGGCTATGACGGAGATCAGGGAATTCCACATCGCAATCGACGAGGCCGACGTCGACGAGCTGCTGCTCCGTTTGGCGCGGACGCGGTGGACGGACCAGGTGCCCGGCGCCGGGAACCGTTACGGCGACGAGGTCTCGGCCGTGCAGGAGATGGCGCGGTACTGGGCCGAGGAGTTCGACTGGCGGGCGGTCGAGGCCAAGCTCAACGCGTTCCCGCAGTTCATCACCGAGATCGACGGCACCGACGTGCACTTCCTGCACGTGAAGAGCACGAACCCGGACGCGCGGCCGCTGCTGATGATCCACGGCTGGCCGGGGTCGGTCATGGAGTTCGTGGACGTCATCGAGCACCTGCGCGGTGAGTTCCACCTGGTCATCCCGTCGATCCCGGGGTTCGCGTTCTCCGGGCCGACGAGGGAGACCGGCTGGCACTCGGGGCGGGTGGCGCAGGCGTTCGCGACGCTGATGGCGCGGCTGGGCTACGAGCGCTACGGGGTGCACGGCAACGACGCCGGCTCGATCATCGCGCCCGAGGTCGGCCGGGTGGACCCGGAGCACGTGGTCGGTGTGCACGTCACGCAGATCTTCTCGTTCCCGTCGGGTGACCCGGCGGAGATGGAGGGCCTGACCGAGGACGACTACCGCCGCCTCGGGGTGTTGCAGGACTTCTACGAGAATCTGTCGGGCTACTCCAAGCTGCAGCAGGCGCGGCCGCAGAACGTCGCGTTCGGACTCGCCGACTCCCCCGTCGGGCAGCTGGCGTGGACGATGCAGCTGATGGGCGAACCGGCCGTCACGAAGGACTTCCTGCTCGCGAACGTGTCGATCTACTGGTTCACCCGGACCGCGGGTTCCTCGGCGCGGCTGTACTACGAGGACGCGCACCGCGAGAACCCGCCCAGCGAGCCGACGACGGTGCCGATGGGAGTCGCGATCTTCCCGGACGACTTCCAGACCATCCGGCGCTTCGCCGAACGCGATCACCACAACCTGGTGCACTGGTCGGAGTTCGAGCACGGCGGTCACTACTCCGGGCACGACGCGCCGGAGCTGCTGGCCGGTGACCTGAAGGTGTTCTTCGCGAAGATGTAGCCCGTGCCCCAATGGGTTGAAGCGGGATTGTGGGGATTGGCAGGCGGCGGCGCGCTCGTGCTGGGCGCGCTCGTCGCCTGGTTCCTGCGCGTGCCACGCGACGTCGTCGCGGTGGTGATGGCGTTCGGTGCCGGGGTGCTGACCGCGGCGGCGGCGTTCGAGCTGATGGACGAGGCGGAACAGACCGGCGGACTGCTCGCCACGTCCGTCGGGTTCCTCGGCGGCGCGCTGGGGTACGTGCTGGCGAACATCGTGCTGGCGCGGCACGGTGCCCGGCACCGCAAGCGCAGCCGCAACCAGCCGTCCGAATCCGACCAGGCCGGCAGCGGCACGGCCATCGCGGTCGGCGCGCTGCTGGACGGCGTGCCCGAGTCCGTCGTGCTGGGTGTCTCGCTGCTCGACGGCGGTGTCGGGGTGGCGATGCTGGCGGCGGTGGTCATCTCGAACGTCCCGGAAGGACTGTCCAGCGTCGCCGGCATGAAACAGGCCGGCCGCGGCGCGCGGTACGTGTTCGGGGTGTGGGGCGCGATCGCCGTCGTCAGCGGGGTCTCCGCGGCGCTGGGCAACCTGCTGCTCGACGACGCGTCACCACAGCTCATCGCCGTGATCACGGCGACGGCGGCCGGGGCGATTCTGGCGATGATCGCCGACACGATGATCCCCGAGGCCTTCGAACGCGCCCGCCTCTACACCGGACTGTGCACCACCGCCGGGTTCCTCACCGCCTTCGTGGTGGAGCGACTGGGATAGGTCACCGGCGCGTGCCCGCGAGCCGGGCCTGACATTCCTCAGTGGTGGAACGACTGGTCAGTTCACCGGCCTGTGCCCGCCAGCGGCGGCCTGACCACTTCGTGGTGGAACCACTGAACTGGACCAGAGGCGCGTGCCCCGCGAGCCGCGGGCCTGAGCACGCTCGTGGTGGAACCCACTGAACTGGACCAGAGGCGCGTCCCCCGCGAGCGGCGGGCCTGAGCACGCTCGTGGTGGAACGACTGGGCCGGTTCACTGGCGCGGCCTCGCCATGGGCGGTAGGAGTGCAGCCATGGGTGTTCCGCTGGTGGACTTGACCGGGTGGTTCGACGGCACAGGCCGCGAGGAGGTCGCGGCGCGCGTCGACGCGGCGTTGCAGGACTACGGGTTCCTGCTGATCACCGGGCACGGCGTGCCGGGCGAGCTGCGCGACCGGGCGCGTGCGCTGACACGCGAGTTCTTCGCCCTGCCGGCGGAGGAGAAGCAGCCCTACGCCGTGCGCACCGGCGGCCGCGGCTGGCTGCCACCCGACGAGCAGGCCACCGGCCGTGCCGACGGCGCCATGGCTCCCCCGGACCTGAAGGAGACGCTGGCGTTCGGCTCGGACGACCCCGCCGGCGGCGACCCGTTCTTCTTCCGCCCCAACGTCTTCCCGTCCCAGGTACCGGACCTCGAACCCGTCGTGAACGAGTACGTGCGACGCATGCGCGCGCTGGCCGACGAGCTGCTGACGATCTTCGCCGTCGCCCTGGGTTCGCCGGAGGACCTGTTCACGCAGTACACCGGCAAGTCCTCGTACACGCTCAACGTCAACCACTACCCGCCGCTGCGCCAGGTCGGCCCCGCGGGTCCCGGCCAGTTCCGCATCGGCGAGCACACCGACTTCGGCACCGTGACGATCCTGGACCGTCAGCACGGCGTCGGCGGCCTGCAGGTGCGCAACGCGGCCGGCGTGTGGGAGGACGCGCCGTTCGACCCGCGCGCCTTCACCGTCAACATCGGCGACCTGATGGCCCGCTGGGTCTCCGACCGGTGGCGTTCGACCCCGCACCGCGTCCTGCCCCCGGACGCGTCCGCGCCCGACGAGGACCTGGTGTCGCTGATCTTCTTCTACAACACCGACGCCGACGCCCGGATCGCCTCACTGGACGGCAAGTACCCGGAGGTGGGCGGCGGTGAGTACCTGCGCGCCAAGCTCGACGCCATCTCCATCGGCTAGGCCGCGCCCGGCGAGTCCGTTCGACGGGAGTCGCGGGAGAGAGACCTGAAGCCGGTGCCGCCTCCAGGCCCCTCGGCCGTGACTATCGCGGACGGAGACCTGTCGGACGCGGCCTAGGCGCGCCACACGGTCGCGCTGCGGGTCTCGGTGCTCTCCAACGTCAGCGGCACCGGCACCTCGTAGCGGGCCTGCGCGGTGAACAGGTCACGCGGCAGGTGCGCGCGGTCCGGGTCGCCCAGCAGCACGAGCGCGCCCCTGGCCGCGGCCCTGGTCAGGAACGGCAGCACCAGCGCGGTGATCTCGGCGTCGTAGAACACGTCGCCCGCGAGCACGACGTCCGCGCCGTGGGCGTCGCTGTCGAGCTGGTCACCGGGCAGCGTCCTGACCGCGACGCCGTTCGCCGCTGCGTTGAGCTCCACCGCGGCCAACGACAACGGGTCGATGTCGTTGGCCGTCACCGAGTCGGCGCCCGCCAGTGCCGCGGCGATCGCGACCAGGCCCGAGCCCGACGCGAGGTCGAAGACCTTCCGGTCACGCACCAGACCTGGGTGGTCGAGCAGATGCCGGGCCAGCGCCTGGCCTCCCGCCCACGGGAACGCCCAGAACGGCGGCTGGTCCTGGTCGGTGAGCTCCCACAGGTCCATCGCCTCGACCGCGCTGTGCAGGACGACCTCGGGCACCAGCGGCACCGGCGTGAGCGACGTGTTGGCGAGCACGAACTCCGTGAGCGTGGGCGCGGACATGACGAAGAAGCTTAGGGCCCACGCGTCCGGGCGCCGCAGAGGCGAAAGTCATGAGGACAGGGCCGCCACGACCGCCGCGCAGGTCCGCTCCACGTCGTCGCCGGCGGTCTCGATCACCACCGACTCCGGCGTGAGGTAGCCGGCGAACCGGTCGCAGCTCCGCTCGATCACGCTCACCCCGCCCAGCGCCTCGACGACGTGATCGATGTGGTGATCACGCTCCCGATATCGCCGCACGACCACGCCAACAGGCGCGAGCAGCACCAACTCCACGTACTCCGCGCCCGCTCGCTGTGCGGCCTCGGCGAACCGGGCGCGCTCGCTGCGGCGCATGATCAGCTGCGGCATCACGACGTCGTGCCCGGACGACAGGTGGTGGACGGCCATCGTGATCGCGAGCGGGCGCACCAGGTCGACCGTGCCGTAGAAGTCCTCGCGCCACCCGCCGATGAGCCGGACGATCTCGTCGGCGTCGAGGTTGAGAGTCTTGGGACGGGCGGCGGCGTACCGAGCGGCGATGGTCGACTTGCCGACACCGGTGGGGCCGTTGAGGTGGATCAGCCTGGGCACACCGCAACGCTAGCCGCAGACCCGCACCAGCTGGTCGATCGCCGTGGCCACCAGCGCGATGGCGCTGTCCGGGAACTTCCCGCAGCTCGCCGGCCGCGGGGGCACCGGCTGCTCGGTCAGCGCCACCCGCCACTCCCGGCCGTCGGTGTGCCGCACGGTCGCGGAGTCGGAGGTCTCACCGATGACGGTGAGGACGTCGCGGGTCTCGCCGATCTGCGCGCGGACCGCGACCTCGGCGACCTGACCCCGAGGGGTGAAGCACGAGCGTCCCCGGCACCGGTCCGCGACGATGCCCTCGGTGACCACTCGTTCGGCCAACTGGTGGTCCAGTCGCCCGTACAGGTGGCCCGTCGGCAGCAGCACACCCGTGGGCGCGAAGCGGTGGCCGCCGGTGTGCGTGCACTCCCACAAGTTCAGCGACGTCGCGATAGGACGGCCGTACAAGGCGCAGCAGACATCGCGTTTGCTGTTCGTGCACACCAGCAGCAGCGGATCTTCGACCGGCGTGCCGAACGCCGTCGAACGGCCCTCGCCCAGCGCGGCGAAGTCGAGTTCGAGGGCTTCCTCCGGCGCGGCCAGATCAGCCTGCTCCAGCCACGACGCACCCGGCTTCGTCGAGGCCAGGTACACGCGCCGCGTGCCACCGACGTGGGTGTCGGCGTGCTTGCCGGGACGGCGGATCAACAGGATGCGCACACCGGTGCCGGCGGCGCGGCGTTGCAGTTCGGCGCCGAGCTCGGGGTCGAGGTGACTCTCCACGATGGCGTCGCGGCCCCACGGGCCCGGCTGTTCCAGGCACAGCCACGCCGTCGCGGTCGCGGCCGTGCCGGCCAGCGGTTCCCCCGCGAAGTCGGAGAGTGTCGAGCACCTCATCTGCACACTCTATACGGCCGTTCGGGTGATGGCTAAGGGCACCCTTACCTAACCGTTGTGATCTTGGGCATTCCCGGTCCGGAGGGCTAGGTTTTCGTTCATGGACGTCGCCGTGTGGATCGTGTCCGCCGTTCTGGCGGCCCTCTACCTGATGGCCGGGTTCACGAAGGTCGCCAAGTCGAAACAGGACCTGCTCACCGAGCCGCGGTTGTCGTGGGTCGGCGACTTCTCCCCCGGCCAGGTCAAGGCGATCGGCGCCGCGGAGATCGCGGGCGCGCTCGGGCTCGTGGTGCCGTGGCTGACCGGCATCGCGACGATCCTCACCCCGGTCGCGGCGGTCGGACTGGCGTTGATGCAGGTCGGTGCCGCGATCGTGCACGGCAAGCGCGGCGAGACCGCCACGGTGCCGATCAACCTCGTGTTGTGCGCACTGGCGGTGTTCGTCGCCGTCGTCCGATATGGCCAGGTCTAGCCCTCGAGCTGCTTCACGCGCTGCCGCATCGTCTCCTCGAGCTGGGCCCGGTAGCCGATGAACAGCTTGTTCGCCAGGTACGGCGCCCAGTTGCCCTGCTTGGCGATGTTGTAGACGCGGTGCACCAGCAACGCGCCCTCGGGATGCGGGTGCAGCGAGTCCTCACCGCGGTACCACCAGTTCCCCCAGTAGGCGATCACGCCCTGATCGCGGTCCACGAGCCGATGCGACCCGGACACCCCCGCGTCGGTGAACATGCGCTCGCGTACGTCCTCTATCGGCGCGTGCACCACCCCGGACACTTCGAACAGCAGTTTCATCGGTGCTTGTCCTCCCAGTTGTCGTACCCGCCGACCGTGCCCTTGCGGACGGAGGCGGCGAACCCGGTCAGCCACGAACGCTCGGCGCGCAACACGGCCATCCGGTAGTCGAGCTCGATCCACGCGAGCTGCGGCAACCCCATGCCCTTGAGCTCCTCGATCAACGTCGCCAGCGCGACGATCTGCTCACCCACGGCGGCCTCGCGCTGCTCGACGACGACGAGCGCGTCGTCCGGCGGCAGCAGGCCGACCAGCGAGATCCCGGCCTCGAACCGCGGGTACTCCTTGGCCGGCACCGCGATCAGCTCGCGCAACCAGTCGTGCAGCTCCTCCGTGCCCGCGTCGGTGACCGCGTAGACGGTGCGCTCGGGCCGGTTGCCGGCCTTCTGCGTGGCGCTCGCGGTGATCAGCCCGTGCTTCAGCAGCCCCTCCACCACCGTGTAGAGCGAGCCGTAGTTGAGCTTGATCACCTCCTCCTGGTGCCGTTCCCGCATGGTCTGCGCCATCTCGTACGGGTGCATCGGCCGCTCGGACAGCAGCGCCAGCACCGCGAGGGCCAGGGGGTTCGTGCGCTTGAACGTCATATCCGCTCCCGTATATTCGGCACCGAGTATACGGGTTAGGGTGGGCGCCATGACAACGGTGATCACCGGGGGAAGCCGGGGTATCGGTGCCGCGACAGCGCGCAGGCTCGTGCGCGACGGGCACCGCGTAGTGATCAGCTACCGCAAGGCCGTCGACGAGGCGCGCGCGTTGGAGAAGGAACTCGGCGTCCTGGCCGTGCAGGCCGACACCGCGAACGAGGACGACGTGGCGCGGCTGTTCGACGAGGCGGGCGACGACATCACCGGCGTGGTGAACAACGCCGGCATCACCTCACCGTCCGGCCCGCTGGCCGAGCTGCGCACCGAGGACCTGCGCCGCGTGGTGGACGTGAACGTGATGGGCGCGTTCTTCGTGGCCCGCGAGGCCTCCCGGCGCATGACCCGCGGCGCGATCGTGAACGTGTCCTCGGGCGCGGCGACGCTGGGCAGCCCCGGCGAGTACGTCCACTACGCCGCCACGAAGGCCGCGGTCGACGCCCTGACCATCGGCCTGGGCAAGGAGCTCGCGCCGCGCGGCATCCGGGTCAACTGCGTGCAGCCGGGCACGATCCGCACCGACATCCACCAGCTGTCCGGTCAGCCGGACCGCCCGGACAAGGTCGCCGGCCGGGTGCCGATGGGACGCCCCGGAGAGGCCGAGGAGATCGCCAACGCCATCGCGTGGCTGCTGTCGGAGGAGGCGTCGTACGCGACTGGGGCGATCCTGCGGGTGACGGGCGGGACGTGACGGGTCGGCGGGCCGCAGGGGGCGCGGCGAGGACCGGCACCTGACGTCTCCGCATAGAAAACGCTGATGGGAGCCCGGCAGACGAAGCCGGTTTCTGTCAGACCCGCTGGGTACGTTGATCGAATGGGTCCCCTCCTGAGCACGCACCCAGTCGCACGAAGACACCTCGGCGGCCTGGTCGCGCTGACCATCTCGCTCGTCTGCTCCCTGCTCGTGGTTCTCGCGTTCGTCCTCGACCTGGGCGGCGCCGAGCTCGCACTGCTCGCCGCCGCCTACCCCCTGCTCGTCTCCGCCCCGGTAGCGGTCGGCATGCTCCGGAACTCCGCGATCCGGGAGACGTTCGAACTGCACGAAGGCGGACTGGCCCGCGTCAGGTCAGGCGTGCGCAAGAGCTGGACGTGGGACCGGGTCCGCGCGATCGACCTGACCGCGCAGGGCCCCGACCTCGTCTGCGCCGTCCGCTTCGACGACGGCGAGCTGATCCGCTTCACCAGTGCCGAGACCGAGAACAGCCTCGCCATCCACCACGCCCTCGGCGAACACTGCGTCGAAGCCCTCGAACGACCTGCCAGGACCGACCGCAGCGCACCCGCGCTGAGCGTCCTCACCCTGGCCGGCGCGGGCGGGGCCGCGGCGGCCATCTGCACGGCGTTCCAGATCGACGACCCGGAGACGCAGTTCGGGCTCGTCGTGGTGGCGATCGGCGGTTCGGTGACGGCCGTGATCACCGGGATTCTGCTGGGCGCCGTTCTGCTGGGGCCTCGGTAGGGCTGGGCACGGTCGCCGAGAACACCCCGATCCCCAGCGCGTACGGGTCGTCGAGCCCGACGGTCTCCAGCGTCTCCACCGGCAACGCCAGCAGCGAGATCGCCACCCCCAGGAAGTACGCGTCCAGCAGCCCGGTGTCGCGCACCGTCGACGGCAACCCGGCCGCCTGCTGCAACGCGGCGCCGGCCTCGGCGTTGGCCAGCACCATCCCGGACAGGGCGGCACGGACACCGGGACGGCGCACGGCCTCCAGGTACAGCTCGACCATCGCGAGCATCTGGGTCGGGTCGTCCGCGACCGCGCGGCGCAACAGCGCCGGGTACAGCTCGGCGACGTCGGTGGCGGAGATGTCGGCCGGCGTGGTCTCACGCAGCCGGTCGACGGCCGTGCGGTGCAGGGACGTCATGCGGGCCGCGCAGGCCTCGAGGATCGACTCACGGGTCGGGAAGTAGTTCTTGGTGGTGCCGATGGGAACGCCGGCCTCGCGGTCGATCGCGCGGTGGGTCAGTCCCCTGCCGCCTTCCACCGCGAGGATCTGGATCGCGGTGTCGCACAGAAGATCACGACGGCTCACGGTCCGGGACACTAGCAAGATCACCACAGCCGTGGTGAATCGGGGCGAACGTGCTGGTACCGGCAGTCGCCGTGATCACTCCGCGTTCGACGACCAGGAACAGGCCGCAGACGCAGCGGACGTACGACACGACACCGTGCGAGGAGACGGCGGCAGAACAACGCCAGGAGCAGGCGGGGCAGGTGGCGATCATGCCCCCAAGCCTGGTGTCATGGTCTAGTGCATTTCAACCCTTACGGCGGGGCGGCCGCCGAGCTCGCCGCGAAGCTCGTCAACGCCGAGCGCTCCACACCCCTCATCGACGTGCTGAAAGCCTCCGACTACAAGCCACTGGGCTCACTCGACGCACGTCAGGAACGTGACGTAAGAGACTGGGTCGAACGCCTGCGGCAGGTCTTCAAGGCACCCACCGTGGACCTGCTCAACGACCTGCTGGCCGAGTCGTCGACCACGCACTACATCTCCACGCACGACGGGCGCGCGCCGCACCTGCACTACGCGCGCGAGGACGCGCCAACAGACGTGCGGGTCAAGGCGTACACGGCGGCGGGCCTGGCGGCGTTGTTCTGCGAGGACGCGCAACGCATCGGCTGGTGCGACCGCGAAGGCTGCGACACGGTCTTCGTCGACACCAGCCGCAACGGGCGGCGCCGGTTCTGCTCGACCAAGTGCGCGAACCGGGTGGCGGTGGCGAACCACCGGAGCCGTCAGTCGGCGTGAATGCGGTGGCCGAACCGGGTGTTCTCGAACGACGACTCGCCCCCGAACGCGGCGTCGACGAAGTCCTCACGGCCGCGGAACCACGCACCGGCGAACGAGCAGTTGCCCGCGAACCAGGCGCGGCGGAACAACGCGCGCCCGCCGAACCGGACGCCTGAGCAGTCCAGATCCGACCCGAACCGCGCGCACGTGAAGTCCGCACGCCCCGAGAACCGCGTACCGCGCAACGTCACGGCACCGGCGCAGTGGACGTTGGAGAACTCGCCGTTGCCGCACACCGTCGCGCCGCGCAGCCCGAGTCCACGGGCGAACACGGAGTGCGTGAACAGGACGTGCCGCCCGAAGTAGGCCCCGGAGGCGTCGAAGGAGCCGACGAACGTCGTCTGGTCGAAGCGGGTGTCGCCCAGGAACCGCGTCCCGTCGAACCGCGCCGACCGCACCCGGCACTCCGACAGGTCGAAGTCCACGAGCGTGGTGTGGCGCAGGTCGAGGTCGCTGTCGAGCCAGAACCCCGGCCCGGGACGCAGGTGCGCGGCCAGCGACGCCTGCAGCACCATCCGCCACCGCTGGTCGACCTCGGTACCGGGCCACGGCAGCTCCCGCAGCGCCTCGCACAGCACGTCCAGCGCCGGCTGCCGGTTCTCGACCGCCCGCGCGCCGAACTCCACCCAGTCCCGCAACCCGCTCAGCCGCCGGTCGGCCTCCAGCGCCATCAACCTGCAGCGGATGTCCTCCAGCGGTGTCTGCTCTGTTGTTCTCGGGGCCAGCACCTCGACGTCATGGCGGAAGGACAACCGGCGCCTTCCCAGCGTCACCGCCGCCACGGTCAGAACAGAAGAGGTCGCTGTGAGCCAGCGCGAGAGAGAGGACATGACTCGATGATGTGACCTGGGTCATTGCATCGGACAGTGGTGGAGTTCAACGGTGTGCCCACCGGCAGTGACAGCCGGTGGGCATCACCTCAGCCCGTGACGTTCTTGAGCTTGCGCGGGAAGTATCCGTCGGTGCCGCTCAGGCCGTACTTCACGACCCGGTGCGAGGTGCCGTACACGTCGCGCTGCTCGTACGCCCAGTACGCGGTCTTGTAGGGGTCGGCCCACTTGTCGAAGATCACGACGTGGCGGGTCGTGCCGGTGCCGTTCGGGTCGACCACGATGTCGCCCCACCGCAGGTTCACGGCGGCGACCTCGGTCGAGTAGGTGTCGTAGAGCTCGACGGTGCGCTGACCGGGCGCGCCGAGCTTGGCGGCCATCGAGACGTAGCCGGAGCAGTCCTGCCGGTAGCGCTCGGTGCCCCAGTAGCTGGTCTGGCTGTAGGGCACGGGGCCGCCGTTGTTCGCCGTCAGCCACGTCTTCGCGCGCGCGATCAGGTCCGCACGGCTGATGGGCGCCGCGTGTGCGGGCAACGCCGACACCAGGGTCGTGCTCACGGCGACGAGGACGGCGGCTGCCATCGCCGTGACTCTTCTGCGGGCGACTCTCATGCTGGTAACTCCCATTCCGTAGATCGCCGGTCGGCGCTTAGGGTCGGTCCATGGAGCTGACGGAGCTGTCTTTCGCCGGGGTGGCCCGCCAAGCCGAGGCCGTGCGGTCCGGCGAGGTGACCGCACGCGAGCTGGTCGCGGAACACCTGCGCCGCATCGAGCTCGTCGATCCGCAGCTCAACGCGTTCCGGCAGGTGTTCGCCGAGCAGGCCCTGGCCGAGGCCGACGCCGCCGACGCACGCGGTGAGGACCTGCCGCTGCGGGGCGTGCCGATCGCGGTCAAGGAGGACATCGCGATCGCGGGCCTGCCCACGACGAAGGGCACGAACGCCGCCCGCACGCCCGAACCCGCGGACTCGGCGATCGTGCAACGCCTGCGCGCGGCCGGAGCGGTGATCATCGGCCGGACCCGCATGCCCGAACTGGGGCTGTGGCCCTACACCGAGAGCGGCTGGGCGGGCCCGACGCGCAACCCGTGGTCGCTGACGCACTCCCCCGGCGGCTCCAGCGGTGGCTCCGCCGCGGCCGTCGCGGCAGGGCTCGCAGCGGCCGCGATCGGCACGGACGGCGCCGGTTCGATCCGCATCCCGTCGGCCGTCACGGGCCTGTTCGGGCTCAAGCCCCAGCGCGGCCGCGTCTCGCTCGCCCCCGAACGCGAGGTCTGGGGCGGCATGGTCGTCGCGGGACCGATCACCCGCACGGTCCTGGACTGGGCGTTGGTCGCCGACCAGATCCACGGCGCCGTGCCCGGTGACCCGCACGTCGCGCACCCGCCGCGCACCAGCTTCACCGAGGCCGCGCGCACCGATCCCGGCCGGCTGCGGATCGGTGTGTCGCTGCGGCCGTGGGGGCCCGGCATCTCGATCGCCGAGGAGGTCCGCGACGCCGTGCAGGACACCGCCGCGCTGCTCACCGACCTCGGCCACGACGTCGTGCGGCTCGACCCGCCGATGAAGGACCTCAAAGCGTCCACGCAGTTCGCCGTGCGGTACCTGCACAACGCCCACCTGGCGCGCACCGGCATGGAGTTCCCGGACCTGGTCGAGCCCCGCACCCGCGCGGTCGGCGAGCTGGGCCGCCGGTTGCCGCGCGGTCTCGTGCGCTGGGCGTTGAAGGACGACGCGACGCTCACCGCGTACGCGAACCGCATCTTCTCCTCGGTCGACGTGCTGCTCACCCCGGCGCTGACCCGGCCGCCGATCCGTGTCGGCGAGTGGGACCGCCGCAACGTCGTGACCGCGCTGCTCGCGGCCTCGCACTACACGACGTTCCTGCAGATGTGGAACGTCGTCGGCAACCCCGCCGCGTCCGTGCCCGCCGGCCGCACGTCCTCCGGCCTGCCGCTCGCGGTACAGCTCGTGGGCCGCCGGCACGACGAGTGCACGCTGCTGTCGGTGTCCGCCCAGCTGGAGCGCGCTCGGCCGTGGGCGGACCGAACCCCCTCCGGCCTCGGTCATGCGAACTAGGATATTACGAAGACGGACTATCCGAACCGGAAACGGTTAGAAACCGCGTCGAGACAACTCGTCGAGCAGTTGACGGTCCGCCACGTGCCGCGACTTGATGTGCTCCAGGTAGTCCGCGAACGCGTCGGGCTGCAGGCCGCGTAGTTGCTGCAGCCATTCGACGACCAGTTCCTGCTCCTCGATGCCGCGCCGGGCGAGCTCGACCTCGACGATGCGCCGGTACACCTCGATCGCGAGGCGGCTGCCGTCCTGCACGAGGTGGTTCACCAGCTCCGCGCGCAGCGGTGGCCACTCGTCGGTGTGCACGACCAGCGCCCGGATCTTGAGGTAGATGTCCAGGTTGGGGCGCGCGAAGAAGGCGTCCCGGCACACCTCGACCGCCCGGTGCGGCATCCCGCGCCGCAGGTGTTCCTCCACCGCCAGGTCGATCAGCCGCAGCGCCGCACCCCGGCCGCCGACGGCGCGCAGGCCTCGTTCGACCCACTCCAGTGCCTCATCCGAGCGGGCGTTGTCGCGCAGCACGGTCGCGACCTGCAGGTAGTGCCAGCCCGAGGACAGGTCCTTCGACAGCACCAGCAGCTGCAGGTCGACGTCCTCGGTGTATTCAGCCAGCTCCTCCATGACCCGCAGCAACGCCCAGCGCGCGCGGTCGTAGCGGCCGGTCTCACCGAACCCGATCACCGGCAGCGGCTCGAACAACGTGACCGCGCGGTCGCGGTAGTGCTGCAGGCCCTCGTCGTCGAGCGCGTCGGTGTAGGCCGACAGGCTCACGTCGGGGGCTTCGGGGTGCTGCAGCTGCAGGTCGAGCAGCCAGTCGGCGAGCCGGATCGGGTCCGGGGCGGTCTCGGCGCACGCGCGGGCGTGGGTGCCCAGTACGCGGTGGGCGAGCTCGGCCAGTTCGACGCGGTGTCTTCGGGTGGACGCCACTCCATCGGCCAGCTGGGTGACGATGTGCTCGATCAACGCGACCAGCTCGGGACCCGGATCGGTGACCAGCATCGACTGCAGCTCGACCGACACGCCCGTGAGCGCCTGCCAGCGGGCCGGCCAGTCGGCGTCCCCGCCGTCGGCCTCGATCAACGCGGAGGCGACGGTGGCGGGCAGCGAGTCCATCACAACATCATTCCCGCGTCACCCGGTCGAGTACACAGATGTCGCCCTAACGGATTTAAGGTTCACCCCACGTGGTCATGCGCCTACAGGTCGGCCAGTTTCCTGGTCAGCACCGCGCGCTCGCGTTCGTTGCCGCACAAGCGAACCGCCTCTTCCAGCGCCGCCCGCGCCTCGTCCACCCGGCCCAGTCGGCGCAGCAGTTCACCACGCACACCGGGTAGCTGGTGCGAGTCCTTGAACGCGTCACCGCCCGCCAGCGAGTCGACGATCGGCAACGCCACCTCGGGGCCCTGCGCCATCGACACGGCGACCGCGCGGTTGAGCTCCACCACCGGCGACGGCGCGAGCCGGCCGAGGCCTTCGTAGAGCAGCACGATGCGCGCCCAGTTGGTCTCCTCGACCGACGGCGCCAGCGCGTGGCACTCGGCGATCGCGGCCTGCAGCCCGTAGTAGCCGTAGCCGCGGCCCGCGTCGGCGGCTTTCGCCAGCGCCGCACGGCCTCGGGCGATCGCGGAACGGTCCCAGCGGCGGCGGTCCTGGTCCTCCAGCAGCACGGTCTCGCCGTCGGGTCCGCGCCGCGCCGGGAAACGGGCGGCGGTCAGCTCCAGCAACGCGAGCAGGCTGTGGACCTCGGGCTCCTCGGGCATCAGCCGCGACAGGATCCGGGCCAGCCGCTGCGCCTCCCCGGCGAGATCGAGCCGCATCACCTCGTCACCGGAGCTCGCGGAGGAGCCCTCGGTGAAGATCAGGTAGATGACGCTGAGCACCTGCGCCAGGCGCGCGGGACGTTCGCTGACCGGCGGCACCTCGAACGGCACCCCGGCCGCCCCGAGCGTCTTCTTCGCACGGGTGATGCGGGCCTGCACGGTCGCGGTCGGCACGAGGAACACCCGCGCGATCTCGTCGCTGGTCAGACCACCGATCACCCGCAACGTCAGCGCCACCCCGGCCTCACGCGAGAGCACCGGGTGGCACGAGGTGAAGATCAGCTTGAGGGTGTCGTCGTCGATCTGGTCGGGGTCCCACAGCACGTCGTCCGGCGCGGGGCCGGGTTCGGCGCCGGTCAGCGCGCCGCCCTCGGTCAGGTGGTGGGCGAGGGCGGCGTACTTCTCGTCACGGGTGCTGCGGCGGCGGAACGCGTCGATCGCGCGGCGCCGCCCGACCGTGAGCAACCAGCCGGCCGGGTTGTTCGGCACGCCCTCGCGCGGCCAGGTCACCAGCGCCTCGGCCAGTGCTTCCTGGGCGAGGTCCTCGGCCAGCGCGAAGTCGCCGGTGTAGCGGGTGAGCGCACCGATGATCCTCGCGGAGTCGATGCGCCACACCGCCGCCACGGCCTTGCGTCCCGTGGGGTCGCTGTCGCTCATGGGGCCCAAAATAGATCAAACACGGTGGATCAGAGCTGGCCCGTGGACTCGCGCCAGGCCCGTTCCTTCTTGATCCACTCGTTGTCCTGCGGGAACTCGTCGATCGTCGGAACGCGGCGGATCTCGGTCTTGAACCCGGCCGCGGTCATCGGGGTCCGCTTGGCCCACTCGATCGCGTCCTGGATGGTGGGGACGTTGATCAGGTAGAAGCCGTTGAACAGCTCCTTGGTCTCGCCGTAGGGGCCGTCGGTGACGACGGGCGGCTCGGACGAGAAGTCCACGACCACGCCCTCCTCGGCGGGTGCGAGACCCTCGGCGGCGATCAGGACACCGGCCTCGATCAGCTCCTCGTTGAACCGGCCGACGGTCTCGAGCATCTGGTCGAAGTCGATCTCGCCGAGGTTGGCCCAGGCCTCGTCGGAGGTCACGCGCCAGATCAGCATGAACTTCATGGTGGTCTCTCCCAGTGGGTCGTGAAGGTCCGTTGTGGACCCTTTCACGCCCAGGTCGAACGGGCACCCCGTTCGATCGACACCCGGCCCGAAAAAGTCTGAGCGGCCCACCCCGGACATCGGGATGGGCCGCTCAGCGGGGTCGTTCGCTCAGATCTGGTCGTCGGGCTGGTGCAGTGACCGGGGCTGGTCCGCTTCCAGCTCGGGCCGCACGGACGGTGCGGCGACCGAACGCGGCGGCGTGCTCAGCGGTCCGGGCACCTCCTGGCGTGCCACTGCCTCGGCGGCGGCGACCGCCTCGGCGACCTTCGGATCGGACTTGAGGTCGAACCACGAGGCGACCGACTCGTCCTCGTCCTCCGGGCGCGGCAGTTCCTCGTCGGCGGCCGGGGGCTCGTAGCGGAACACGCCGTCCTCGCCGGGGGCACCGAGCATGCGGGCGAAGCCTTCGAGCGCCTTGCCGTAGTCGGACGGGATCATCCACACCTTGTTCGCGTCGCCCTGCGCCATCTGCGGCAGGGTCTGCAGGTACTGGTAGGCCAGCACCTCCGGGGTGGGCTTGCCGGCCTTGATCGCGGCGAAGATCTTCTCGATGGCCTTGGCCTGACCCTGCGCCTGCAGGTAGCGGGCGGCACGTTCACCCTGCGCGCGCAGGATCTGCGACTGCCGCTCGCCCTCGGCGGACAGGATCGCGGCCTGCTTGCCACCCTCGGCGGCGAGGATCTGCGACTGCTTCTGGCCCTCGGCGGTCTTGATGGACGACTCCCGCTGGCCCTCGGCGGTGAGGATCATGGCGCGCTTCTCGCGGTCCGCGCGCATCTGCTTCTCCATCGAGTCCTGAATGGACGGTGGAGGGTCGATGGACTTCAGCTCGACGCGGGCCACCCGCAGGCCCCAGCGGCCGGTCGCCTCGTCGAGGACACCGCGCAGCTGGCCGTTGATGTGGTCGCGGGAGGTGAGCGTCTCCTCCAGGCTCATGCCACCGACGAGGTTGCGCAGCGTGGTGATGGTGAGCTGCTCGACACCGATGATGTAGTTCGAGATCTCGTACACCGCGGAGCGCGGGTCGGTGACCTGGAAGTACACGACCGTGTCGATGGAGACGGTCAGGTTGTCCTGGGTGATCACCGGCTGCGGCGGGAACGACACGACCTGCTCGCGCAGGTCGATGCGGGCACGCACCTTGTCGATGAACGGCACGATGATGTTCAGGCCGGGTGCCGCGGTGTTGCGGAAGCGGCCGAGACGTTCGATGACGGCGGCCTGCGCCTGCGGGATGACCAGTACCGACTTGACGGCGACGGTCAGCACGAAGATCGCAATGACGGCCACGACCACAAGGGTGATCGGGTCCAACTCAGGTCACATCCTTATTGGGTCACACAGCCGCGATGACCACGGCGGTCGCACCCGAGATCTCGACAACGGTGACGGCTTCGCCCTCTTCGACCACGGACCCGTCCAGGGTGCGCGCGCTCCAGGTGTCGCCGCCGATCTTGACCTGTCCACCGTGCTCGTCCACCCGTGACACCGCGATGGCCTTGGCGCCCAGCAGCGCCTCGTGGTGCATCTTGATCCCGGAGCCGAGCTGCAGCCGCTTCTTGAGCAGCGGCCGGGCTCCGACGATCAACCCGAGCGAGGTCGCGGCGAAGACGAGCACGCTCACCAGGTCTCCGGCACCCAGCGCCGTGACGCCCGCCGCGGCCAGCGCGGCGGCGCCGAGCATGACCAGCACGAAGTCACCGGAGAGAACCTCGGCGACGACGAGGAGTATCCCGACGATCAGCCAGATCAGCGCGGCCATGCGCCATACATACACCAACGGGGAGGCTCAGGCGCCGAGATTCACCGTGCTGGGCCCTCGACCGTGACGAAATCGATCAACCGCTCGACCGCGCCGAGCAGATCGGACTCGATGTCGCGGTAGCTGCTCACCGCCCCCAGGACCCGCTGCCAGCCTTCCCAGGTCTCGCCCCAGCCGAGCTCCGCGCAGACGCCTTCCTTCCACGGCACCCCGCGCGGGACGACCGGCCAGGCCTCGATCTTCACCGCGCTGGGCTTGACGGCCTGCCAGATGTCGACGTACGGGTGCCCGGTCACCAGGACGTTGGCGTCGCGGATCTGGTCGACGATGCGTTGTTCCTTGGAGTTCGCGACGAGGTGGTCGACCAGCACACCGAGACGGCGGTGGGGCGCGGTGCCGAACTCGGCGATGCGGGCGGGCAGGTCGTCGACACCGTCGAGCGGCTCCACGACGATGCCTTCGACGCGCAGGTCGTGGCCCCAGACGCGTTCGACGAGCTCGGCGTCGTGCTTGCCCTCCACCCAGATGCGGCTGGCCTTCGCGGTCTGCGCGCGCAGCCCTTCGACCTTGACCGAACCCGACGCGCTGACGCGGGGCTTCTGCCGTTGCGGCATGGGTTTGACGAGGGTGACGGGCCGGCCGTCGACGAGGAAGCCGGCGGGGTTGAGCGGGAACAGGCGGTGCCGGCCGTGGCGGTCCTCGAGGACGACGTGACCGTGCTCGAACTTCACGACGGCGCCGCAGAAACCACTGGCGGGGTCCTCGACCACGAGGCCTGGTTCGGCCGGGATCTCCGGGACCTTCTTGCGCTTTGGGGTGTTCAGGACGTCGCGGCCGTAGTCGTGAGATCGCACGGCTGGAAACCCTAGCCCCAGAAGTCGTACAGGGGTTTGAAGGCGGTGATCCAGTCCTGCACCCGGTCCAGGTCGACGTCGGCGCGGTACAGGTCGTGGCCGTCGTGCACGAGGTCCATCCAGTCGAACGCCGGATCGCCCGCGCACGGCTGCGGGTCGATGGCGATCGGGCCGTGCGGGCCCTGCAGGACGTTGCCGGGGTGCATGTCGCCGTGCAGCAGCACCGGTCTGACGTCGTCGGCGGCGAGGTCGCGGGCGCGCTGGTGTTCGGCGGGGTGGTGTTTGCCGGTGAGCTGGGCGATCACGGTGCCGAACAGGAAGTCGACGTGGTCGGTCAGCGGCCGGAAGCCGGTCGGGTCGGCGGTGTGCAGCGCCGGGACGACCCGCGCGGGGTCGGGTGCCGGTGTGCCGGGGGTGATCGCTTCGAGCAGCAACGCGCCGCGATCGAGGTCTGTGGCGAGCAGGCCGACCATCGCGGGCGTGGCAGCCCAGGCGGTGAGGGCTTTCGCCTCACGTTCGGCGAGGTCGTGGTCCGGGGTCAGCTTCAGCACCGCGCCGGGCTCGCACAGGAACACCGCGCCGCTGCCGCCGGGCATGAGCTTCACGACCGTGAGGCCCCAGCGGGCGGTGAGCGTGCCGACCAGGTCGGGCAGCGCGTCGATCCAGGCGGTGACGCCGTCGCCGAAGCGCTTGATCAGCCAAGACCGGTCGTCCTCGTCGAGCATCCACCCGACGCTAGCGGTGCTCGTCGGGTCCGTCCCCTGTTCGCGGGCGATCGGTCCACTTCTAGCCGTAGAAGGGCTTGAAGGCGTTGAGCCACTCGTGGACGCGGTCCAGGTCGACGTCGGCGCCGTGCAGGTCGTAGCCGTCGTGCACGAAGTCCATCCAGTCGACCGCCGGATCGCCCACACACGCACGCGGGTCGATGGCGACCGGGCCGTCCGGCCCCTGCAGGACGTTGCCGACGTGCATGTCGCCGTGCAGCAGTACCTGTTCGACGTTGTCGTCGGCCAGCTTGCGGGCACGGTGGTGCTCGGTGGCGTAGTAGGTGCCGGTGCGCCGCGTCAGCACCGTCTCGAAGAGGAGGTCGATGCGGGCTTTGAGCGGCGGGAAGCCGGCCGGGTTCGCGGTGTGCAGGTGCGGGACGACGAGCGCGGGGTCGTCGGCCGGCGTGCCGGGGTCGATGCGTTCCAGCAGGACGGCGCCGCGAGCGAGGTCCGCGTCGAGGAGGTTGACCATCGCGGGTGTGTCGGCCCACGCGGTGAGGGCGCGGGCTTCGAGAGAGGCGATGTCGGGGTCCGGGGTCACCTTCAGCACGGCATTGGTGCACAAGAAGGTGGCGCCGCTGCCGCCGGGCATGAGCTTCACGAGGGTGAGGCCCCAGCGGGCCGTGAGCGTGGCGATCAGGTCGGGCAGTGTGTCGATCCACCCCGTGACGTCGTCGCCGAAGCGTCTGACGAGTCTGGCTCTGGCGGCGTCGTCGATCACTGCATCGATCACCCAGCTCACGCTAGCGAGTCGGCTCCCTCTTGGCGCCGGAATTGGTAATCGGCCAGGGCGGGGCGCCACAGAGCGTTGACGTCGAAGCAGGTGGAGAGCAGGCGCAGGTCGGCGCCGTCGCCCGCCACGGCGACCTTGCCGTCGATCACCCACCGGTTGACCGGCAGCAGCGGCACGGGCCAGCCGACGACCACGAGCCGGTCGCACACGAGCCGTTGCAGGCGGCCGCCGTCGTTGTCGACGATCACGGCCGGGGTGTCGAGGTCGAAGTCGCGGACGGTGGCTTTCGGGTAGCGCCGGACGCCGATCTCGGCCAGGGCGGCGGCTCCTGGTCCGATCAGGTGAACCGGCCCGAATCTTCGTGCCAGGCAGGCGGCAGCGCGTGCGCCGAGATCGGCCGCGCCGACCACGACGATCCGTTCGAAATACGCCATGTCAACCGTTTCCCGCATTCACAATTCAATGTTTCCGCAGGTCAGAACGCCCTGACGAAGATAGGGCCCTAATGATCGGCGCGTCAATCTCATAGCATCTCATTTGGCTTATAACAATGGGTGCGGAATAGGCCTGTTGAGACGCGTTGAACCGTGGGGCGTTCGATGGCGTGTTGTGCTGCATTAACCCCCTCTTCGAGGAAACCTCATGACCACGACCATGGAACGGTTCGACCTGCGGCTGGCGCGCGCGTCGCTGCAGTACGCGATCGACTACGGCTGGACGACCGAGGTCTCGGGCACCCGGTTGTTGTTCTCGCAGGCCTCGCACGTGATCGGGCTGGCGGTGCCGTGCGACGAGGCGATCACCCTCGCCGAGCACCTGTCCGGCCACCGGCTGTCGTACCCGGCGGTGCGGTTGCCGCACCGGCCGGAGTCCATCGTGTTCCTGGCGGTGCCGCGGGGGCTGGCGGCGGCGCCGTGGCCGTTGGTCGAGGTGATGCTGCCGCCGAGCCAGGCGCCGGAGGGTCCGGTGGTGTGGGTGGTGCCGCCGCGGCGCAGCCCGCAGCCGATCCCGAGCCTGGTGTCGCTGCTGGCGGCGATGCGCGGCCGTTAACCCCGCACGAGGGGCAGCAGCGGTTTCACGAGGCGGTGCGTGATGCGCCAGCCGTCGTCGGTGCACTGGTAGGTGTCGGTGTTGAGCACCGTGATCAGCGTGGTGCTGCCGTCCTTGTAGAGCATCTCGGCGCGCAGGTAGTGCGTGCCCGTGCCGGCCTCGGTGTCGATGATGTGGTTCGTGGCCGTGTGCGCGGTGTGGGTGGTGAGGTCGAAGACCGCGTGCCAGAACCCGCGGATGGCCTCACGTCCGGTGAGCACCGGCAGGTCGATCGCGGAGGCGTCGAACACGGCGTCGGAGCTGAACACCTGCTCGATGCCGTCGGAGGTGGCGGTGTCGAGCAGCAGCGCGTAACGGTGGGTCAGGGCTCTGATGGCTTCGATGTCGCTCACGCGGCCGACGCTAGCGGTGTGGCGGCGGCACGGGCCAGGTGCGGACCGGACGTCAGAACGCGGGCCACGGGATGGCGGGCCAGTCCCCGGAAGGTTCCGGGAACACCCCCGCCGCGAGCAGTTTGTCGGTGCGTTCGGCCACCGCGCGGACCTCGGCGCGGGTGAGGTGGTCGTGCAGCGACTCCCCCAGCTCACCGTCGAGCGAGGATCTGAGGCGGCGCAACGCGTCCAGCACCTGCTCGGTCAGCGGTTCGCGGGCCCAGCCCCACAGCACGGTGCGCAGCTTGGGTTCGGTGTGCAGGCAGATGCCGTGGTCGACGCCGTACACCCCGCCGTCGAGCGCGTGCAGGACGTGTCCGCCTTTGCGGTCCGCGTTGTTCACGACGACGTCGAACGCGGACATCAGCGCGATGCGCGGGTGGTCGGCGTGCACGAGCACCGCCGGGTCGCCGAAGCGGTCGTGGGCGTGGAAGACGGGGATCCAGCCCGGTTTGACGTCGTCGACGCCGACGATGTCGACGAGCTCGTCCTCTTCGCGGGTCTCGATCCACAGCTGGACCATGCCGCTGCCGAACGGGCCGGGCCGCAGCACCGTCGGCGGCACCAGGTCCAGCCCGGCGCCGGCGGAGATCAGGTAGGTGGCCACCTCGCGGCCCGCGAGCGTGCCGTCGGGGAAGTCCCACAGGGGGCGTTCGCCGCGGACGGGTTTGTAGACGCACTGGGCCTCGACGCCGTCCAGCTCGATCTTGCAGAACAAGGTCGCGTTGGAGGCGTCGACGAGCCGGCCCTCGACCTCGATGCGGCCGCGGGTCAGCAGGTCCAGGGCCGCGGAGGTGTCCACGTCAGTCTTCTTCGGTGCGGCGGTAGCCGTTCTGCCGCGGGCAGATGTGGCCGTCCGGGTCGAGCGGCTCGGCGCACAGCGGGCACGGTTTGCGGCCGGCGTTGACGACGCGGTCCGCGCGCTCGGCGAAGGCGCGGGCGGCGGACGGGGACAGGAACACCCGCACGGCGTCGGGGCCTTCCTCGGTGTCGTCGAGCACGACGGCCTCGTCGACCTCCTCCTCGGAGATCGCCAGGAGCTCGATCACGACGGCCTTGGACTCGGCGTCCCAGCCGAGGCCCATGGTGCCGACGCGGAACTCCTCCTCGACGGGCACGTCGAGGGGTTCGGTGTCGAGGTCGTCCGGCGGCGGATCGTCGGGCACGTCCGTGCCGAAGCGGCGGTGCACCTCCTCGAGCAGCGAGCCGATGCGTTCGGCGAGGACCTGTACCTGCTGCTTCTCGAGCGCGACGCTGATCAACCTGCTCTGCTCGGAGGCCTGCAGGTAGAAGGTGCGGTCGCCGGGCTGCCCGACGGTTCCTGCGATGAACCGGTCGGGTGCGCGGAATACGTGAATGACGCGAGCCATGGCACTTACCAACTTAGGCCACGCGGAGATCGTCGGCAGGTCCTCCCCCACCAAACACTCCGCGTATAGGGTCGGGCTGTGGTGAAGATCGCTTCGTACGGGACCTGGACCTCGCCGATCACAGCCGGCGACACCTCCAAGCCGGGTGGTGGGTTCCAGTGGGCCGACCTGCACGGTGAGCAGGTGTGGTGGGCGGAGAGCCGCCCTGCCGAGGGCGGCAGAGTGGCGCTGGTGCGCGACGGCGCGGACGTGCTGCCCGCGCCGTGGAACGCCCGCAACCGGGTGCACGAGTACGGCGGCCGGCCGTTCGTGGTGCTGGCCGATGACCGGGTGGCGTTCACGAACTGGGACGACCAGCGCGTGTACGTGTTCGACCCGGACTCCCCCGCACCTGTCGCTCTGACGCCGGAACCGGAGCGTCACCACGGCCTGCGCTACGCCGACCTGTCCGCCGGTCCGGACGGCGAGGTGTGGTGCGTGCGGGAGACGATCACCGGTGATCACCGCACCGACGTGCGGCGTGATCTCGTGGCGATCACCGCTGAGGGCGAGGTGCGGGTGCTGGGTTCCTCGCACCACTTCATGACCGGCCCGAAGATCAGCCCGGACGGCACGAAGTTCGCGTGGCTGGGCTGGAACCACCCGCAGATGCCGTGGGACGGCACCGAGCTGTGCGTCGCCGACGTCGGGTCGACCGAGCACCGCGTGGTGTCCGGTTCGGAGACCGAGGCGGTGTGCCAGTTCGAGTGGGAGGGCTCCTCGCTGCTCGCGCTGACCGATCCGGACGGCTGGTGGAACCTGTTCCGCGTCGAGCTGGACGGCACCCGCAAGAACCTCGCGCCGTGCGCGCAGGAGCTGGGCGGGCCGATGTGGCGGCTGGGCAACCGCTGGTTCGCCACCCTGGCGCCGGGCCGCTACCTGGTCGTGCGGTCGGGTCATCTGGCTGTGCTGGACGAGCGTTCGGCGACGGTGACCGATGTGGAGACCGATCTGCCGCTGTGGGCGGCGGAGCTGTCGGTGCGCGAGGGCGTGGTGGTGTGCGGCGCGGCCGGGCCGACGTCGGAGTTCGAGGTCGTCCGGCTGGACCTGTCCAACGGTGAGCTGACCTACCTGACCGGCGAGGAGACGGTGTCTTCCCCAGAGGCGGCGTACCTGCCGGTGCCGGTCGAGCGGATGTTCGGGGAGATCCCGGCGTACGTGTACGCGCCGTCGAACCCGGACTTCGCCGCGCCGGAGGGTGAGCTGCCGCCGTACGTCGTGCACGTGCACGGCGGGCCGACGGGGCGGGCGATGCCGAAGCTGGACTCCGACATCGCGTACCTGACCAGCCGCGGCATCGGCGTGGTGGCGGTGAACTACGGCGGCTCGACGGGGTACGGCCGGGCGTTCCGGGAACGGCTGCGCGAGCAGTGGGGTGTCGTGGACGTGGAGGACTGCGCGTTCGTGGCGCAGCAGCTGGCGAAGGAGGGCACCGCGGATCCCGCGCGGCTGGGCATCCGGGGTGGTTCGGCGGGTGGCTGGACGTCGGCGGCGTCGCTGACCTCCACGAACGTCTACCGGTGCGGCATGGTGGCGTTCCCGATCCTGGACCTGAAGGGCTGGACGTCGGAGGGCGGCGAGACACACGACTTCGAGTCCCGCTACGTCGAGGGCCTGGTCGGCACGCTGCCCGAGGCCGAGGACCGCTACCGCGACCGGTCGCCGTCGTCGAAGGCCCGGTCGGTGTCGGGTCCGGTGCTGCTGTTGCAGGGCCTGGAGGACGAGATCTGCCCGCCGGAGCAGGCCGACCGGTTCGCCGCGGATCTCGCGGGGTCGGGGATTCCGCACGCCTATCTGACGTTCGAGGGTGAGCAGCACGGGTTCCGCAAGGCGGAGAACATCAAGACGGCGCTGGAGGCGGAGCTGTCGTTCTACGGCCAGGCGTTCGGGTTCGTGCCGCCAGGCGTGCCCGTGCTGGAACTCTCCGAGTGAGTTTGCTGTCGCCTGGGGATCGGGTCGCGCTGGTGTCACCGGCCGGCCCGGCCCTGCCTTCGAGGGTCGCGGCGGGTGCCGAGGTGCTGCGGTCGTGGGGTCTGGAGGTCACCACACCTGTGGTGGAGCCGTGGTCGCTGTCGTATCTGGCCGGGTCCGACGAGGCGCGGGCCGCGGAGTTCGTGTCGGCTTGGTGCTCGGACGTGGCGGCGGTGTTCTGCGTGCGCGGCGGCTACGGGTGTCTGCGGATGACGGACCTGGTGCCGTGGAAGGACCTGCCACCTCGGGTTTTCGTGGGCTCGTCCGACGTGACGGTGCTGCACGCCGAGCTGAACCTCGTGGGTCAGGCGACGGTGTTCGGGCCGATGCCGGGCACCTCGGACTTCGTCGACGACCCTCTCGCGCAGTCGCGGTTGCGGGCGTTGTTGTTCGACGGCGTGTCGTCGTGGGCGGCCGGAACGGCTGTGGTGCCGGGGACCGCGCGTGGGGTGCTCACGGGTGGGAACGCGGCGTTGCTCGCGGCTTCGGTCGGCGGGCCGCGGTGGGCGCCGCCGGTCGACGGCGCGATCGCGTTGCTGGAGGACGTCGGCGAGGAGCCGTACCGGTTGGACCGGATCCTGACGCAGCTGCTGCGCGCGGGGTGGTTCGAGCCGGTGTCGGGGATCGTGCTGGGGTCGTGGACCGGCTGCGGCGATGTGTCGTCGGTACTTCTGGATCGGCTCGGTGGGCTCGGGGTGCCGGTGCTGGGTGACTTCGGGTTCGGGCACTGCGCGGGCTCGTGGTCGCTGCCTTTGGGGGTGGAGGCGTCGCTGGACGCCTCCACGGGGTCGTTGCGGCTGGTCTAGAGGATCGGCTGGGTCGCTTCGAGCCCGGCGACGGCGGCGCGCATCGCGGTGGTGAAGTCCCAGAACAGCTGGGTGGTCGTGTTCTTGCGCTGGGCCGCGGTGTTGGTGGTGAACATGCCGGCACGCAGCGGTGTCGTGGTCTCGACCTGGACGCCGGCGCCGAGCAGGGTGCGGTTGACGATGTTGCCGGGGGCGCCGCCGTCGAGCGTCGGGTGGGTGGAGGCGTCGACCGCGGCGATGCCCGCGCCGGTGAGCGCGTTGATCACCCGTGTGCGCAGGTCGGTGTTGGCGCCGCCGACGAGCGCGCAGGCCGGGTCGGGCAGCGGCCGCCAGTTGCGTTCGGCCTCGGTGACCGAGCAGCCGTGCAGCGCGACGGCGTTGAGCGCGCCCGCGGCCAGTGAGCGGGCGTAGTGGTCGTCGCAGCCGGTGGAGGTGACGTGCAGCTCGGTGTTGCCCGAGGAGCGCAGTCCTTCGAACATCCAGTGATCGTGGGTCTGACCCGAAGGCTGCAGGGTGGCCGGGTGGTAGCCGGCGATCGCCAGGCACAGTTCGGAGGTGCCGGGTTCGATGCCGCCGCCGTGCGGGGCGAACACCGCGGTGCGCCCGAACGCGGTGTGCCGCAGCATCCGCCGTCCCCAGTCGACGCCTTCGCGCAGCGCCGGGTCGCGGTAGAGGTCGCTGTAGGTGGCGTAGCCGGCCGCCTGGGCCGTTGTCGTCGCGCGGGTGAGCAGCGGAGTCGCGGCGATCAGCCCGAGAAACACACGTCTGGAAGTCCCCATGACCCGGCAGGTTAGGGGACGTTCAGTTGTTCATGGCCTCGCGTGCCGCCATCGCCGCGCGGCAGGCGTGGACGAAGTCCCAGAACACCTCGGTGGTGGTGTGGCGGCGGTCGGAGCGGGAGTTCTCGGCGAACATCGCGTTGCGCAGCGGTGTGGTGAGCTCGAGCTGGCCGCCCTGCCGGGTCTTGGTCCGGTTCGCGATGTTGGAGCGGTCGTAGCCGCCCAGTATCGGGTGGTCGACGGCGTCGATGGTGTGGAACCCGGCGCGGCGCAGCCTGGTCAGCAGCTCCAGGCGCAGCAGGGCGTCGCGGCCGCCGACGAGCACAGCGCGGTCGTGGTCTTCCAGGCCCGCGGCGGCGGCGGTGCAGCCGTGCAGGCCGAGGGCGTGGTGGGCGCCGGACACGAGGTCGCGGGCCATGCGGTCGTCGCAGTTGGACGAGGTGACGTGCAGTTCGTCGTTGGCGACCGACCGCAGGCCCTCGAACATCCAGTAGTCGTGCGTCTGGCCGATCGGCACGCGGGTCGACGGGTGGAAGCCCGCGATCGCGAGGCAGAGTTCCGAGGTGCCGATCTCGATGCCGCCGCCGTGCGGGGCGAGGACGACCGAGGGTGTGCGGGGCCGGTGCCGCTTGAAGCGACGCCGGTAGTCCACCCGTTCCACCAGTCGGGGATCGGCGTAGAGGTCGGTGTTGGACGCGTAGACGTCTAACGCCGTCCACTGAGGCTGGGGTCTCATGGCGGGCGGAAGCCTACCCGGCGTCACCCGGTCGGCCGCCGCCCGCCGGGTGAATCAGGCGTCGATCTGCTTGGGCGTCTCGTCGCCCGAGGTGATCGCGATCTTGCGGGGCTTCGCGCGTTCCGCGATGGGAATCCGCAGCGTCAGCACGCCCGCGTCGTACTTGGCGTCGATCCGGTCGGTGTCGAGCGTGTCGCCGAGGAACAGCTGCCGCGAGAACGCGCCCAGCGGCCGTTCCGACACCTGCATCTCGACGTCCTTGCCGATCGGCCGGCGCTCGGCCTTGACGGTGAGCACGTTGCGTTCGACGTCGAGCTCGATCGCGTCGGGTGCGACGCCCGGCAGGTCGAAGCAGACGACGAACTGGTCACCGTCGCGGTAGGCGTCCATCGGCATCGCCGTGGGCCGCGACCACGTGCCCGGAGTTCCGAAGACCTGCTGGGTCAGCCGGTCGAGCTCACGGAACGGGTCGGTACGCATCAACATCGGACTCCTCCTCGTTCTTGGTCTGTCAATGCGCTGCCCCTCTGTTCTAACATGTCGTCGAAACGATGACAAGTCCCGGCGTCATCGGAAGGATGACATGACGAGTGACTACGAAACTGTGCGCGCGACCGCGGCCTCTCCCGGCGACGCGAACCAGGTGCTCGCGGCGCTGATGCTGCTGCGGGACCTGCGAGACGAGCTGGCGGGCTTCGAACCGCAGCTGATCGAGGCCGCCCGTGCGCTGGGCACGAGCTGGGCGGATCTGGCGCCGGTGCTGGGTGTGGCGAGCAGGCAGGCCGCGGAACGCCGTTATCTGCGGGTTCGTCGCACCGGTGAGTCCGGGACGGGTGATCAGCGGGTGCAGGCGGAGCGGGATCGGCGGGCGGGTGACAAGGCGGTGGCGGCGTGGGCGCGGGAGAACGCGGGTGTGCTGCGGATGCTGGCCGCGCAGGTCGGGCCGCACGCCGCGGCGGTGCAGCAGGCACTCGGCGGTGAGGACGCGGCGGGTCTGCTGGGGCCGCTGGCTGACGCCGGGCCGGGGTTGCGGGCGGGTCATCCGGGGCTGGCGGAGCAGATCGCGGAGATCGGGGCGCGGACGGACCAGTTGCGCACGGATGCGCGGCACCGGCGCTCTGACTAGCGTCGAGGTATGCGGCTCACCTCGGTCTCCGTGGGTACTGAACGGCCACGCGAGCTCGCCGAGTTCTACGCCCGGCTGCTGGGCACGACCGTGGCGCTGGCGGAGGACGACTGGGCGCTGGTGCGGGCACCGGGCGGGTTGTCGGTGGGGTTCGAGCGCGAGAGGCACTTCCGCCGGCCGGTGTGGCCGAGTGTGGCGGGTGAGCAGACGGCGTCGCAGCACCTGGACATCGAGGTCGACGACGGCGATCTCGACGCGGCGGTCGCGCACGCCGTGGCGTGTGGCGCGGTCCTGGCGAACGAGCAGCCGCAGGCGCACGTGCGGGTGTTGTTCGACCCGCACGGTCATCCGTTCTGCCTGTGGCTAGACCCGGAGCGCGAGTAGCCGGCCGGGCCAGGTTCCGTTCTTGGCGGAGAAGGTCGCGACCGGGGTGAAGCCCTGCTTCTCGTAGTAGGCGACGAGCCGGTGGTCGTCGCCGTCGTAGCAGTCGACGCGCAGCAGCCCGACTCCGGCGGCGCGGGCTTCGGCGCGGGCGTGGGCCAGCAGCGTGGCTCCGACGCCCGCACCGGTGAAGGCCCGTGCGGCGACCAGCAACGAGACGTAGTGCTCGGGTTCGGGCGCTGGTGGCACGTAGTCGGGTGACGTGGTCGAGGTGATGATCACGCCCGCGGCGGCGCCGTCGATCATCGCGAGCCAGACGGTGCCGGACGTGGCGAGTGAGGTGAACCGGTCGACCGCGGCCGGGACACCGGACCAGTGGTCGGTGCCCCACTGGCCGGTGCGGCCGCGTGCGGCGAGCCAGTCCTGGGCGTCGTCGAGCATCCGCATGATCGCGGGCACGTCGGCCGGCCCGCCCCTCACCACGTCCATGGACCTACAGGTACACGGCCCCGCAGGCATCCGGTGCCTGCGGGGCCGGCAACTCGGGACCTACAGGTACTTCTTGAGCTCCCGCTTGGCCAGCGACATGCGGTGGACCTCGTCGGGGCCGTCGGCGATGCGCAGGGTGCGGGTGGCGGCCCAGAGCTCGGCGAGCGGGGTGTCCTGGCTGACGCCCGCGCCGCCGTGGGCCTGGATGGCCTTGTCGAGGACCCATTCGGTCATCAGCGGGGTGCCGATCTTGATGGCCTGGATCTCGGTGTGGGCGCCCTTGTTGCCGACTGTGTCCATCAGCCACGCGGTCTTCAGCACCAGCAGGCGGGCCTGTTCGATGCGGACGCGGGCCTCGGCGATCCACTCGTGCACGACGCCCTGGGTGGCGATGGGCTTGCCGAACGCCACGCGCGACGACGCGCGACGGCACAGCAGTTCGAGGGCGCGTTCGGCGATGCCGATCAGGCGCATGCAGTGGTGGATGCGGCCGGGGCCGAGACGCGCCTGCGCGATGGCGAAGCCCTCTCCCTCACCGGAGATGAGGTTCGAGGCCGGGACGCGGACGTTCTCGAAGACGATCTCGGCGTGGCCGCCGTGGGCGTAGTCCTGGTAGCCGAAGACGGTCATGGCGCGCTTGACGGTGATGCCGGGGGTGTCGCGCGGGACGAGGATCTGCGACTGCTGGCGGTGCCGGTCGGCGGACGGGTCGGTCTTGCCCATGACGATGAAGATGGCGCAGTTGGGGTTCATCGCGCCGGAGGACCACCACTTGCGGCCGTTGATGACGTAGTCGTCACCGTCGCGTTCGATGCGGGTGGCGATGTTGGTGGCGTCGGAGGAGGCGACGTCGGGTTCGGTCATGCAAAAGGCGGAGCGGATCTCGCCGTCGAGCAACGGCTGCAGCCACTGCTTCTTCTGCTCGTCGGTGCCGAACATCGTCAGCACCTCCATGTTGCCCGTGTCCGGCGCGGCGCAGTTCAACGCCTCCGGGGCGAGGTGGGGGCTGCGGCCGGTGATCTCGGCCAGCGGCGCGTACTGCAGGTTCGTGAGGCCGTCGCTGTGCTCGGGGTGGAAGAGGTTCCACAGGCCCTGCTTGCGGGCCTCGGCCTTCAGCTCTTCCAGGATCGGCTGGCGTTCCCACGGGTCGGCGGCGTCGTGCAGCTGCTGTTCCAGCACGGCTTCGGCCGGGTAGACGTAGGAGTCCATGAAGGCGAGCAGCTTCGTGCGCAGTTCCTCGGTCTTGGCGTCGTAGGCGAAGTCCATGACTCAGAGCTCCTTGTCGGCGGCGGCGAGACCCAGCCGCACGAGGGGGACGGTGAACGCGCCGAGCTCTTCGAAGCCGGCGCCGACGGTCTTGCCGCTGGCGAAGCGGTAGTGGATGCCTTCGACGATGACGGCGAGCTTGAAGTAGCCGAAGGCGATGTACCAGCCGAGGCCGGAGGTGTCGATGCCGGTGCGGGTGGTGTAGCGGGCGACGAGCTCGTCGGCGGAGAGGAACCCGGGCATCGACGGGACGCTGCCGGTGATGGGGTCGTTCTCGACGGCGAGGCCCTGCCAGTAGACGTAGAGCAGGCCGAGGTCGGCGAGCGGGTCGCCGAGGGTGGCCATCTCCCAGTCCAGCACCGCGCTGATCCGCAGCGGCGACTCGGTGACCAGCGCGTTGTCGAGGCGGTAGTCGCCGTGGATGATCGCGACGCGCGAGGAGTCCGGGACGGTGGAGGCGAGCTTGTCGCGCAGTTCGTCGATGCCGGGCAGGTCGCGGCTGCGGGAGGCGTCGAGCTGCTTGCCCCATCGCTTGACCTGTCGCGCGAGGAACCCCTCCGGCCGCCCGAAGTCGCCGAGACCGACCGAGTCGGGGTCGACGGAGTGCAGGTCGGCGAGCACGTCGACGAGCTTGCGCGACAGCACGGTCGCCTTCTCGGAGTTGAGCCACGGGCACTGCTTGCGTTCGCGCAGCGCCACGCCGGACATCTCCGACATGAGGTAGAACGGCGCGCCGATGACGGAGGTGTCCTCGACGAGCTGGTGTGCGTGCGGGACGGGCACGTTCGTGCCCTCCAGCGCGGAGATGACGCGGAACTCGCGGGCCATGTCGTGCGCGGTCGCGAGGACGTGGCCGAGTGGCGGGCGGCGCAGGACCCACCGCTGGGTGCCGTCGGTGACGCGGTAGGTCAGGTTGGAGCGGCCACCGGGGAACAGCTCACCGGTCAGCGGGCCTGTGCCGAGGTGCGTGGCCAGTGCCCCGAGGTCGAGGCCGGGAAGATCGGTCACTGGGTCGTCGGTCACAGGGTCACTCCGAGGGTGGCGAGGTTGGCGCGGGTGTCGTCGGCGGTGGTGTGGCGGAACGCGTGCATGCCGACGGCTTGGGCGGCTTCGACGTTGACGGGTGCGTCGTCGAAGAACACGGACCTCTCGGCGGGCAGGCCGATCTGGTCGATGGTGTGGCGGTAGATGCGCTCGTCGGGCTTGCGCAGGCCGATGCGGCCGCTGATCACGACGGTGTCGAACAGCTCGATGAGCAGGTCTTTCGGGTAGCCCTCGCCCCAGCTGTTGGACAGCAGCGCGGTGTGCAGGCCGGCGGCGCGGGCCTTGCGGACGAGCTCGACCATCGCCGGGTCGGGCGCCGCACCGCCGAACATGCGCTTGAGCAGCCCGTTCTCGTCGATCTTCGCGCCCGTCGTCGTGATGAGCTCGGCGGCGAGCAGCCGTTCGAACTCGGGCACCGTCAGCTCACCTGTCTCCAGGCGGAAGACGGGGTTGTCCGGGACCGCGTCGCGGCTGAGCCACTCGCGCATGATCCGACCGTAGACCTCGCGGTCGATGGCCTCGGCGCGCAGCCACGCGCCGACGAACTCGGGCACGGAGACCGTCATGACCCCGCCCCAGTCGAAAACGAGCGCGTCGACGAGAGGCTGCTCCGGAAGTGTCGTGTCACCCACGGACAGGAGGGTACCGACCGGTCGGTATGTCGGCAACAGGTGATCGCCACATCCACCTTCGGATGATGGAACATGTTCCCCTTCAGCGGTTTTATCCCTTTGCGGACCTCGATACGTTCGAGTCCGAAGGGGGTTCAACAACTGATGTCGAGGATTCTGACGGCGGCCGCGGTCGCCGCGATGGCGCTCGCCCTCATCCAGGTCCCAGGGGCTCAGGCACGGGGTGACGGACGGGTCGTCCAGACCGACAAAGGTGCGGTCGAAGGCACAGTGACCAGCACGTATCGCACGTTCGGCAACATCCCGTTCGCCGCCGCACCGGTCGGCGCGAACCGGTGGCGCGATCCGCAGCCGGTCACGCGATGGCAGGGCGTGCGGGACGCGACGAAGCCGAGCCCGGCGTGTGCGCAGACGGAGCTGCTGGGCCAGCCGGCGTCGGAGACCGAGGACTGCCTGCATCTGAACGTCACCACACCGGCTGAGAACTCGCGCAAGCCGCGGCCGGTGATGGTGTGGATCCACGGCGGCGGGTTCACCACCGGTGCGGCGAACGTGTTCGACGCGAAGTGGCTGGCGGTGAAGAACGACGTCGTCGTGGTGACGATCAACTACCGGCTCGGGGTGTTCGGCAACTTCGGCTATCCCGGCTTGCCGGGGTCGGGCACGTTCGGCATCGCGGACCAGCAGGCCGCGTTGAGGTGGGTGCAGCGCAACGCGCGTGCGTTCGGCGGTGACGCCCGGAATGTGACGATCTTCGGTGAGTCCGCGGGTGGGCTGAGTGTGTGTGCTCAGCTGGCATCACCGGGTGCGGCGGGGCTGTTCCACAAGGCGGTCATCCAGTCGGGGGCATGTGCGCTCACGATCCCTGACGCGCCGGGCGAGTTCGTGACGTTCTGGCGGCCTCAGGCCGAGGTGGAGAAGGTGGGCGCGGCACAGCAGCTGGGGTGTGCGGACATCGCGTGCCTGCGCGGGTTGCCGGTCGCGAAGTTGCTGACCGTGCACAACACCTTCGCGTTCCCGGCGTACGACTCGCGGGTGCTGCCGGTCGACCCGGCGGTGGCGCAGAAGACCGGCCGGGTTCACCGGGTGCCGACGCTGGTGGGGTCGACGCACGACGAGGCGAACCTGATGGTGGGGCTGAACCAGCCCGTGCCGGTGCCCGACGCGCAGTACCGGGTCAGCGTGGCGGGCCTGTTCGGCGAGGAGATCGCTGATCAGGTCGTCGCCCGCTACCCGCTCAACGGCAACGGCGACATCCGCGACGAGGTCGCGGCGGCGCTGACGGATCACTCGTGGGCGTGCCCGATCCAGGACACGCGCCGCTACCTGGGGCGCCGGATGCCGGTGTCGGGCTACGAGTTCGCCGACCCGAACGCGCCCGCGATCTTCCCCGGCCTGCCGCCGTTCCCCGGTGGCTACCGGGCCTATCACGCCTCGGAGCTGCCGTTGCTGTTCGACATGGGCGTGCAGCTCTCGCCGGGTCAAAGGGAGTTGTCGGACCACATGGTCACGGCGTGGGGCCGGTTCGCGCGCACGGGTCATCCGGGGTGGCGGGCGGACGTGCAGTCGCTGGCACCCGGAGCCGTCGGGCCGACCGACTTCGTGACCGATCACCAGTGCGGATTTTGGGGGCAGCAGTGAGGAAAGCATTGACGGCGGCCATTGCCGCCGCGCTCGCGTTCACGATCTCGGAGGCCCCGGCTCAGGCCGAGGGTGACGGCCGGATCGTCATGACCGACAAGGGTGCCGTGTCCGGCACGGTGACCAGCACTTATCGGACGTTCGGGAACATCCCGTTCGCCGCTGCGCCGGTGGGTGGGAACCGGTGGCGCGATCCGCAGCCGGCCGCGAGGTGGCAGGGCGTGCGGGACGCGACGAAGCCGAGCCCGATGTGTGCGCAGGACGGGCTGCTGGGCGAGCCGGCGTCGGAGACCGAGGACTGCCTGTACTTGAACGTCACGACACCGGCCGGGAACGCGAAGAAGCCTCGGCCGGTGATGGTGTGGATCCACGGCGGCGGGTTCGCCGGTGGTGCCGCGTACATGTACGACGCGCGGTGGCTCGCGACGAAGAACGACGCCGTGGTCGTGACCATCAACTACCGGCTCGGTGTTTTCGGGTTCTTCGGCTATCCCGGGCTTCCCGGATCGGGTGCGTTCGGCATCGCCGACCAGCAGGCGGCACTGAAGTGGGTGCAGCGCAACGCGCGTGCGTTCGGCGGTGACGCCCGGAATGTGACGATCTTCGGCGAGTCGGCCGGTGGATTGAGTGTGTGTGCTCAGCTGGCATCACCGGGTGCGGCGGGGCTGTTCCACAAGGCGATCATCCAGTCCGGGCCCTGCGCGATCACGTCCCCGTCCCAGCCGCCGGGGACTTCCGTGAAGGCTTGGAAGCCGCGGGCCGAGGTGGAGCAGCTGGGTGCACAACAGCCGCTGGGGTGTGCGGACATCACGTGCTTGCGGGCGTTGCCGGTGGCGAAGCTGTTGCCGGTGCACGGGGTGTTCGTGTCCCCGGCGTTCGGCACGAGGGTGTTGCCGATCGACCCGGTGGTGGCGCAGCGGACCGGGCTGATGCACCGGGTGCCGACGCTGGTCGGGTCGACGCACGACGAGGCGACGTTGTTCATCGGCCTGTTGCAGCGGGCGCCGGTCCCGGAGGCCGCGTACCGGGTCGCGGTCGCGGGGATGTACGGGGAGAGCGACGCGGACCGGATCGTGGCTCGCTATCCGGTGAACGGCAACGGGGACGCGCGTGACGAGCTCGCCAGGATCCTGACGGACGGGTCGTGGGCGTGCGCGTCGCACGACACGCGTCAGCAGCTGGGCCGCGTCACGAGGGTGTCGGGCTACGAGTTCGCGGATCCGAACGTGCCGTTGATCTTCCCCGACATGCCCGAGTTCCCCGGCGGCTACCGGGCCTATCACGCCTCGGAGCTGCCGTTGCTGTTCGACATGGGCGAGCAGCTCTCACCGCGGCAGCGGGAGCTGTCCGACTACATGATCGCCGCGTGGGGCCGGTTCGCGCGCACGGGTGATCCCGGATGGAGGGCTGAGGTGCAGTCACTGGCCGCCGGTGACATCAGGCCGACGGAGTTCGTGAAGGACCACAACTGCGCGTTTTGGGGGCAATCGTGAGGAAGATGCTGACCGCTGCCGTCGCCGCGGTGATGGCGTTCGCGGTCGCCGTCCCGGCGTCGGCTTCGAACGGCGCCGTGGTGCGGACGGACAAAGGACTGGTCGCGGGCACGGTGACCAGCACTTATCGGACGTTCGGCAACATCCCGTTCGCGGCGCCGCCGGTGGGTGAGAACCGGTGGCGTGACCCGCAGCCGGCCGCGAGGTGGCAGGGCGTGCGGGACGCGACGAGGCCGAGCCCGGTCTGTGCGCAGAACTCGCAGCTCGGACAGCCGGGTTCGGAGACTGAGGACTGCCTCCGTCTGAACGTCACGACGCCGGCTCGGCGGTCGGTGAAGCCGCGGCCGGTGATGGTGTGGATCCACGGCGGGGCGTTCACCGGTGGCTCGGCCGCGATGTACGACGCGCGGTGGCTGGCGACGAAGAACGACGTCGTCGTGGTGACCGTGAACTACCGGCTGGGGGTGTTCGGGTTCTTCGGTCACCCCGGGCTGCCGGGGTCGGGGGCGTTCGGGCTCGCCGACCAGCAGGCGGCACTCGAGTGGGTGCAGCGCAACGCGAGGGCGTTCGGCGGTGACACGCAGAACGTGACGATCTTCGGTGAGTCCGCGGGCGGGCTGAGCGTCTGCGCGCTGCTGGCGTCGCCGCGGGCGGCGGGGCTGTTCCACAAGGCGATCAGCCAGTCGGGTCCGTGCGGGCTGACCGCGGCGTCGCTGACGGAGCCGGGCAGGTTCAGGACGCTGTGGCGGTCGCGTTCGGAGGTGGAGGACCTCGGCTCGGGCGCGCTGGGCTGTGCCGACGTCGCGTGCCTGCGCGCGCAGCCGGTGGCGAAGCTGCTGACGGTGCACGAGCAGTTCGGATTCCCGGCGTACGACACGGCGGTCATGCCGATCGATCCGGTCGTGGCGCAGCGGACGGGCCGGATGCATCACGTGCCGACGCTGGTGGGCACGACGCACGACGAGGTCACGTTGTTCGCGCCGCTGATCTTCCCGCAGCCGATCCCGGAGGCGGGGTACCGGCAGGTGCTGGCGGGGCTGTTCGGGGAGGGACTCGCGGACACGGTCGCCGCGCGGTACCCGGTCAACGGCAACGACGACGCGCGGGACGAGGTCGCGCGCGTGCTGACGGACAAGTCGTTCTCGTGCCCCTCGCACGTGGCGCGCAAGGAGCTGGGCCGGTACGCACGGGTGTCGGGGTTCGAGTTCGCCGATGAGGACGTGCCGCTGATCTTCCCGCTACCGCCGTTCCCTGACTACGGCGCCTACCACGGCTCGGAGCTGCTGATGCTGTTCGAGTTCCCCGGCGTCACGTTGTCGCCGGAGCAGCGGAAGGTGTCGGACTACATGATCGCCGCGTGGGGCCGGTTCGCGCGGACCGGGGATCCGGGGTGGCGTTCGGCGGTGCAGTCGCTGGCACCCGGAGCAATCGGGGGAACTGATTTCGTCCGGGATCACCGGTGCGGGTTCTGGTCGTCCATTCTGTGACTCATGCCCGGCTACCGCGAGCTCGCCCGCGACGGTGAGTTCCGCGCCCTGTTCGTGGCGCACGTGGTGTCGGTGGCCGGGGACCAGTTGTCGCGGGTCGCGCTGACGGTGCACGTCTACGACCGCACCGCCAGCGCGGGCCTGACCGCGCTGACCTATGCGTTGACGTTTCTACCGGACCTGGTCGGCGGGCCCCTGCTCTCAGGGCTCGCCGACCGTTTCGCCCGTAAAGAAGTGATGGTGGCCACCGACCTCGTGCGGGCGGCCCTGTTGTTGTTCATGGCGGTGCCGCTGCTGCCCCTGTGGGCGCTGGCGGCACTGCTGGTGCTGGTGCAGTTCGCCGGGGCACCGCACGGGGCGGCGCGGGCGGCACTGTTGCCGCAGATCCTGCCCGACGAGCGGTATCCGATGGGTCAGGCGGTGCTGGGCACCGTGTCGCAGGCCGCCCAGGTCGCGGGGTTCCTCGTCGGCGGCGCGCTGGTGGCGTGGTGGGGGCCCGGGCTGGTGCTGGTCGCGGACGGGGTGACGTTCGGGCTCTCGGCGTTCCTTCTCTCGGTGTTCCTGCTCGATCGGCCCGCACCGGAGCGGCCGCACGTGCGGGCGTGGCCGGCGGACCTGGTGGGCGGGGCCAGGCTGGTGTGGGGTGATCGGCGGTTGCGGGCGCTGGTGGCGCTCGCGTGCGTCTCGGGGTTCTACATCGTCGGCGAGGCGTTGGCCGCGCCGTACGCCTCGCAGCTGGGTGCGGGGCCGACGGCCGTCGGGGCCATCTTCGGCGCCTACGCGCTGGGGACGGTCGTGGGGATGTTGCTGGTGGCGCGGTTGAGCGAGACGGCTCAGCTGCGGGTGATGCCGTGGCTGGCGATCGCCGCGTGCGCTGTCCTTGTCCCGGCCGCGCTGCGGCCGGGTCTCGCCGTCAGTGTGGGGTTGTTCGCGCTGTCCGGCGCGGCCAGTGCGTATCACCTGGTCGCGAACACGTCGTTCGTGCGGGCGGTGCCGGATTCGTCGCGCGGGCAGGCGTTCGGTCTGGCCGTCACGGCGTTGCGCGTGTCCCAGGGGGTGGGGGTGGCGCTGGCCGGTCTGGCAGCCGAGAAGGTCGCGGTGCACCAGGTCGTCGCCGCCGCCGGAGCACTGGGCGTGCTCGCGGCCGGCGGTGCGGCGGTGGTGTGGTGGGTCAGCGGGTCTCGCTCGAACGCCAGTCGTTCGGACGCTTCCAGTCGTTCGGACGCTTCCAGTCGTTCGGACGGACCGGACGCGGAGAGGAGGAGGTACGGACGATCATGACTGCTCCTATGGGTGTTCGTTGCGTGGAGTGAGGTAGGGCTTTCCGGGGGTGCATTCTGTGAGGACTACTCACGGTGAGGTCCCCCACATGGAGCCACGACTTTGCGTTACCCGGTAGCTACAGTTGTTTGTTCCTGACGGTGGTGTGGGGGTGGCAGCGTGCCTTGGCTCGACCCGCGCCGATGGAGGTTATGGTCGCTTCCTCCTGTGGTGCTGGCCTATGTCGTGACGGTGGACTTTTCGGCGTCCCTCGTCACGCTCGCCACCGCATGGCGTACCCCTGCCGAGGCCTTCGTCTGGCCTCTGTTCGTGCTGCTGGCCGGGGGTGCGGTGCTGCACCTGGAAGCCGCGCAGGGGATTGAACGGATCCGCGAAATCTCACGCGAGGGCTCGCCACACGCCCACATGCAGTCGGTGTGGCTGTTCGCGGGCGTGCTCGTACTGCCGATGCCACTGCTGGTGGCGCTGATCACGATCAGCTACCTGCACGCGTGGCTTCGGGTCTACAAGCGGCGGGCGGTCCTGTTCCGCAAGGTGTTCTCCGCAGCCACTGTCGTACTCGCGTGTGCGGCGGCGCAACTGGTTCTGGGATTCTTCTCGAACCGGCCTCTTGACGTTGACGGCCCGATCGGGCTGATCGCACTGGCCAGCGCGGGCCTGGTGTACTGGCTGGTGAACTACGCGCTGGTGGTCGGCGCGATCATCATGACCAACCGCGACCAGCCCGCTCGGGCGGCTTTGGGCAACGCCTCGGACCAGCTCATCATCCTGGCCTCGATCGGGCTGGGGTCGGTGCTGGCGATCATGATGAGCAACCGGCCGTGGCTGGCGCCGATGCTGCTGCTGACCGTGCTGGCCCTGCACATGGGTCTGCTGCTCCCCCAGTTCCGCGTCGCTGCCCGCACGGACTCCAAGACCGGGCTGGTCGACGCGACGTTCTGGCACGACGTCGCGGGCCGCGAGATCGAACGCGCCCGCCGCCTGCTGTCCACCGTGGGCGTGCTGATCCTGGACCTCGACCACTTCAAGCAGATCAACGACACCTACGGCCACCTCGCCGGCGACCGCGTGCTGCGGGCCGTCGCGGACGCGTTGAAGCACTCGGTGCGCTCCTACGACCTCGTGGGCAGATTCGGTGGTGAGGAGTTCGCCGTGTTGCTGCCCGGTGTCAGCACCGACGAGGTCCGAGCCACCGCCGAACGCATCCGGTTCGAGATCGCGAGCCTGCACATCGTCGTGGTCGACCGCCTGGGCGAGGACCAGGTCGTGTCCGGTCTGACGGCGTCGGTGGGCGCCGCGGTGTTCCCCGACACCGCGACGGAGCTGAGCCCGTTGCTGCTGGCCGCGGACGACGCGCTCTACTCGGCGAAGAACAACGGCCGCGACCGCGTCGCGACCGCTCGGGTGTTCTAGATCCGCTGAAGGACCTGGCGGGCTCGTTGGACGACGAGCCTGCGTTGCCGGTGCGCGGCGAGCTGCACGGCGTGGGTCGCGGTGGCCGTGGCGGCGGTCTTGTCGCCGAGTTCGAGCTGGTCGTGGGCCATCTCGGTGAGCGCGTCGGGTTCCAGCAGCAGGGCGCCGTGCTCGCGCATGAGGGCCAGGGCTCGTTCGCTGCGGGTCAGGGCGGCGCGCGGGTCGGTGCCGCGCACGGCTGAGGCGAGGCCGATCAACGCGGCGGCTTCGCCGTAGCGGAAGCCGATCTCCTGGGCGAGCGCGACGGCCTTCTCGTAGGTGGCTTGGTCGTGCTCGATGGTGGCGATGATGCGGATCAGGTTCGCTTCGACACGCCGGTCCCCCATGCGCAGCGCGAGAGTGAGGGCGTCGTCGGCGAACGACCGGGCCTGCTCGCGGCGGCCGGCGTCGAGGTGGCTCTCCGCCAGGCACGCCAGCGACGACAGCTCACCGAATTTCTGGCCCGCGTCGCGGCAGTAGGCCAGGACCTGGTGGTGGATGTCGAGTGACTCGTCGAGGTTGCCCAGGGCCCAGTGGGCGATGCCCAGGCCGTTGAGGGCGCGGTGGGCGGCCTCGCGGTTGCCGGAGAGCTCGGCGAGGTCGCGGGACTGTTCGTGCCACTCGACGGCGTCGGCCGGTTCTCCTGCGAACGCGGTGGCGACGCCGATGAAGTTCAAGGCCATGATCTCGGCCTCGGTGTTGCCCGCCTGGCGGCTCACGGTGAGCGACATCCGGTACTGGCGCAGGGCGTCCTGGGGGCGGCCCTGTTGCTTGAGGTGGCTGCCGACGTTGCGCAACGCCTCGGCTTCGGCGTCGAGATCGCGCAAGTCGCGGGCGGTGGCGAGCATCTGCTCGTGGTGGCCGACGGCCTGGTCGAAGTCGCCGAGGTTGTGGTGCAGGTGCCCGAGCAGGTCCAGCAGTGCCATGCAGGCCTTGTGGTCGCCCGCCTCGGTGGCCGCGTCGAGGGCCTGGGTGCAGGCGGCGACGGCTTCGCGGGCGTGACCGCGGGCCCGCAGGTAGCCGTGCAGGACGCTGAGCAGGCGCCACGCGTGGTGCCGGGCGGCCGGCCGGGTCGCGGCCCAGGTCATGGCGGCCAGGAGGTTGTTGCGTTCCTCGTCGAGCCACGACAGGGCGTTCGGGTCTGCGTGCGCGACGTAGAAGTCGATCAGCCGGGTGACGGCGTCGTCGTTGGTGGCGGCGCGTGAGGCGGCGTATTCGCGGATGAGGTCGTGGAAGGCGTAGCGGCCGGGTTCGGTGCGGTGCAGCAGGTTGGCGACGGTGATCCGTTCCAGCGCGCGTTTCGTGTCGCGCTCTGCGGCGCCGACCAGGGCCGCGGCCGCGGCGGTGCTGATGTCCGGACCTGGTGCCAGGCCGAGAAGCCCGAACAGAGTCTGGTCCTGTTCGGACAGTCGCAGGTAGGACTGGTCGAACGCGGCACGCACGGCGGAGCGTTCGTCACCGTCGATCGCGAGCTCGTTCAGCCGCCCGCGGGCGAGCTCGCGGGTGTAGGCGGCGACACCGCGGTGCGGGTCTGCGGCGAGGTTCGCGCCCGCGATCCGCAACGCCAGCGGCAGGTGCGCGCAGGCGTTCGCGAGCTCGCCGATCGCGTCGGGTTCGGCGTCGGCACGCGTGGTGCCCACCATGTCGGTGAGCACCGCGCGGGACTCGGCGCCGCTCAGCACGGTGAGCGGGAGGTGACCGGCGCCGGGGGTCACCGCGAGGCCGCGCAGGTCCGTGCGGCTGGTGATCAGCACCCGGCAGTCGCCCTGGCCGGGCAGCAGCGGCCGGACCTGGTCGGCGTTCACGGCGTTGTCCAGCACCAGCAGCATCCGGCGGCCGGTGAGCATGCTGCGCAGCAACGCCGCCTGCTCCTCGACGTCGTCCGGCACGTGGTCACGAGGCTGGCCCAACGCGCGCACGAACCGGCTCAGCGCGGCAGCCGGCGACAACGGCGGATCCGCGGCGAAACCCTGCAGGTTCACGTACAGCTGCCCGTCCGGGAACTGCTCGGCCCACCGGTGCGCGACGTGGATCGCGAGGGTGGTCTTGCCGACCCCGGGAGGGCCGGAGATCACGACGTTGCGGTGCGCTCCGACCATCCGGGTCAGGTCGTCGATCACCGCGGTGCGGCCGACGAACCGCTGCACGTCGCCGGGCACCTGCCACACCACGACCGGCGCCTTGGTGGCCGGGACGGGTTCGGTGCCGTCGTTGAGGATCGCCTGGTGCGCGCGTTGCAGGCGGGCGCCGGGTTCGACGCCGAGCTCCTCGACGAACCGCCGGTGCAGCTTGCGGTAGGTCTCCAGCGCCTCGGCACGGCGACCCGTGCCGTCCAGCGCCACCAGCAGCAACGCCCAGAACGACTCCTGCCACGGGTGGTGCTCGGTCAGTCGCACGAGTTCTCCGAGCACGTCGCGGTGGCGGCCGAGTTCGAGGCTGACCTCGAAATAGCGTTCCTGCACACGCAGGCGTTCCTCTTCCAGCAGCGGCACCTCGTCGCGCTGCAACGGCTCCGACGGCACATCGGTCAGCGCCGGGCCACGCCAGCAGGCGAGAGCCTCGGCGAGCAGCCGCCGTTCGTCCTCCGCGGCACCTTCCCGCGCGTCCGAGGCGAGCTTCTGGAACTTCAACAGGTCCAGCTGATCCGGTTGCAGGCGCAGCAGGTAGCTGTTCGGGCGGGTCTCGATCACCACGTCGTCGCCCAGCATCCGCCGCAGCCGCAGCACGTACATCGAGGTGCTCTTGTGCGCGGCCGGTGACGGATCCTCGCCCCACAACCAGTCCGCGAGGGTGACCACGGGCACGGGGCTGTTCGCCCGCAACAGGAGCGCCGCCAGCAGCACTCTCAGCTTGGGGGCGTTGAGCTGCACCGGCTGCCCGTCCCGCTCCACCTGCAGCGGGCCGAGCACACCGAACGCGACACTGCCCATCCCGGGCTAACTGTCCAGGAAGGTCGCGATCTGCTTGGCGACCTGGTCCGGTTCCTCCACCCACGGATAGTGCCCCACGCCCTCGTGCACGTACAGGGTGGCGTGCGGGAACAGCTCCGCGAGCTCGGCACAGCGGCGCACCGGCGAGATCGGGTCCACCGTGCACGCGTACACCAGCACCGGGTGGTCGAAGTCCGCCATCGCCCGCCGCAGCACACCGGGCACGAACGCACCCTCGGCGTTGTAGCCCAGCGCGACGTGGAACTTCCACTGACCCAGCTCGGCGTTCGCGTGCGCCTGCGCCCGCTCGTCCCAGCGCGCGTACAGCAGCGGCGACGCGGCGACCCGGTTCTCCACGGAGTCGTCACCGGCGGCGTTGCGTTCCAGCGCGGTCGTGGCACTTTCGAACCACGGCTGGTCCGAGCGTGAAGCCAGGAACGTGTCCCAGTCGCTCTGCTCCGGCGACAGGCCGACGCTGCGCAACGCGGGAGTGAGCAGGACCAGCTTGCCGACCCGGTCCGGGAAGTCCGCCGCATACCCCATCGCGATACCGGCGCCCGCCGAGTGACCCAGCACGTCGACCCGCGCCAGGCCGAGGTGCCGACGCAGCATCTCCACGTCACGGACCAGCATGTCCCGCCGATACGTGAACGGGTCCTCCGGCTCGTCGGACTCCCCCGTGCCCCGGTTGTCGAGGATGATCAACCTGCGCGCCGCGTCGAGACCGCCGAGCGTTTCCAGATACTCCGAAGCCCTGCCAGGGCCGCCCGCCAGCACGAGCAGCGGGGCACCCTCCCCTGCTTCTCGATAGGCGAGTTCGGTGCCGTCGAACGAGGTGAACCGTGCCATGCTGCACATCATGCCGAAGATCGCCACGGCCGACGTCGTCGACCGGCCGCAGCTGCTCGAGTTCCTCCGCACCCGCCACCACGGCGTCCTGATCACCCGCCGTTCCACCGCTGACGCCGTGCAGGTCTCCCCCGTCGCCTGCGGTGTCGACGGCGAGGGCCGCATCGTTGTCTCGACCTACCCGCAACGCGCCAAAGTCCGCAACGCGCGCCGCAACCCGTCCGTCACGATGTGCGTGCTCTCCGACGACTGGGACGGCGCCTACGTGCAGATCGACGGCACCGCCGAGGTCCTCGACCTGCCGGAAGCCCTGGAGGACTTCGTCGAGTACTACCGCTGCATCGCCGGCGAGCACCCCGACTGGGACGAGTACCGCGCCGCCATGCTGCGCCAGGGCAAGTCGCTCATCCGCATCACCATCGACAGCTGGGGCCCCATCGCGACCGGCGGCTTCCCACCGGAGCTCGACGCCTGATGAAGCCGTGGATGAAGACCGTCCTCTGGGTCTACATCGCGTTCAACCTGCTCCAGACCGTCGTCCTGACGTTCAGCCCGGAGCTCACCGACCGCGCCTACCTCGGCGGCGAGATGACCCCGACGCGGGCGTTCCAGTGGTACGCCGTCGCCGGCTACCACGTGCTGATCATCGCGGTCACCATCGTCGCGATGGGCCTGCAGCGGGCAGCCGACCGCCGCAAGCTCATCGTCATCAACGCGCTGATGTACCTGTTCTGGGACGCCGGATCGCAGCTCGCCCACTGGGGCCGTGAGATCGGCATGGCCACGTCCGACCTGCTGATCAACTCCGGCGTCAGCATCGCCACCGGGCTGCTGCTGCTCGCCGTGGCCTGGTTCGACCGCGACTAGACCGCCCAGGTCCCGCCCCAGCCCTTCGGCTGCTCCAGCAGCACACACGGGCCACCGTGCGGACCTTCGATCGACGCGATGAGTCCGGTTGGCACGGTCGTGGGCTCCAGCAGCACCCGACCGTCCAACTCGGACACACGCTCACACGCCCGCGCCAGGTCGTCGACCGCGAAGTACGCCGTCCACCCCTGCGCGCGAATCGTCTCCAGACGACCCGCGACCGGACGTGGATCGCCGTGCCGCGACGACATGAACAGCACGAAATCCTCCGCGCCGGGCCTGGATTCCCAGCCGAGCTCGTTCATCCAGAACTCGTCCTCGGGCGCGTCGGTCATCAGCTCCACCCAGCACGGCTCACCGTGCCGCGGCGGCGGCGCCCACGGACCGTGCAGCACCCGGCCACTGTCCACAGAGGAATTGACCTTCAGCTCACGCGGCTCGTCACCGTCGAAGAAGAAGCGCCAACCCTGTTCTCCCGCAACGACTTGCGTCGCGAGTCTGTCACCGACCCAGCCCGAGAACGATCCGCCCGGCTCTGCTATCACCGTCCAACCGAGCACGGCGGCGAAGAAGTCCACCGACAGCTCAGGCTCGGCAACACTCAGTTCAAGACGACGCAGACCACAAGACGACACGGGCATCCCATCAGGCGGTGATCAGGAGCGCGCACCATCCTCTGCTCCGACCACCTGAGACGACAATGCGCCATTCGGCGGCATGCGCTCCGCGTTCACCACGTCACGCAACGGCACCGGCCTGCCGAGGTGGAAACCCTGCCCCACCCGGACCCCGAGCTTGCGCAGAGCATCCACCTGGGACGGTCGCTCCACCCACTCCGCCACCGCCGACAACCCCAGCCCGTTCGCGATCTGCACGATCCCCGACACCAGCACCGCGTCCGCGTCGTTGGTCTCGATGCCCTTCACGAACTCGCCATCGATCTTGATACCCGTGATCGGCAAGTGCTTCAGGTGCACGAACGACCCGAAACCACTGCCGAAGTCGTCCAGCGTGATCCGGCAACCGAAACTCCGCAGCTGCGTCGCCAGCGTGACCGCGGCGTCCAAATTGGTCACCGCCGCCGTCTCCGTGATCTCCAGCCCCAGCCGGCCCGGCGCCACACCGGCCTTGCCGAGCTTGTCCAGCACGAACCCACCGAAATCCGGGTCCTCCAGCGTGCGGCCGGAGACGTTGACGTTGAACCGGAGCCTGGAGTTCGGCTCAGCGACCAACGCGTCGATCGCCGTGGACAGCACCCAACGGTCGACTTCGAGGATCAGGTTGCTGCGCTCAGCCACCGGCAGGAAGTCCGCCGGCCCCAGGTACGGCTCCTGCTGGTCTTCCAGACGCAGCAGCAGCTCGTGACCCAAGGTCTTGCCGCTGTGCAACTCCACCATCGGCATGCCGTAGAGCGCCAGGCCGTTGCCCGCGAGCGCCGCTCTTAGACGGTCCAGCACACTCACCCGCTTGACCGTGTCCGCGTAGTGGTTCGGCTCGTACACCGTGACGCGATCGCGGCCCGCTGCCTTGGACGCGTACAGGGCGAGGTCGGCGTTCGCCAGGACCAGCTCCCACGAGTCACCCGGACCGAACTCCGCCAAGCCCGTGCTGACCGTGATCCTGGCCGGCGTGCCGATACCCGCGAGCGGGAAACCCGCCACCGCGTCCCTCAGGCCGTCGGCCACTTCGGAGGCGTCCTTCGGGGACGCACCCGGCAGGACCACCGCGAACTCGTCACCGCCGAGCCTCGCGATGAGGCGGTCACCCAGGCGCGATTGGAGTGCGGACGCCAGCATGCGCATGACGCGGTCACCCACCGCGTGGCCACGCAGGTCGTTGACGTCCTTGAAGTTGTCCAGATCCAGCACGAGCAGCGCGCCGGAGCCGTTGTTCGCGAGCTCCTGCTCCAAGGCGCGGGTGAGCGCCCGGCGGTTCGGCAGGCCCGTCAGCGGGTCCTGCTCGGCCATCCTCACGAGCTCGTCGTGCACCCTGGAGGACTGCGTGACGTCGTGCGCCGTGCCGAGCGCCCTCAGCGGAGCGCCGTCGTCGCCGACCACGACCTCACCGAAGCACTCGAACACCCGCTCCTTGCCATCCGGACGCAACATGCGATGCGTGTACGTGAAGACAGACCCGGTCTTGAGCGCCGCGTCCAGCGTCTCCTCGATCATCGGCAGGTCGTCAGGGTGCACCAGCTGCGAGTACATCTCGAAGTCGAACGCCGTCCCCGGCGAGAACCCGAACATGTCCAGCAGAGTGTCCGACCAGGTCACCCGATCGTCCGCGATGGACCACTCCCACGTGCCCATCCGCCCGAGAGCCTGCGCTCGTCGGAGAGCGTCAGCCTCCTGGGTGACAGTCAGCTCGCGATCCCGCCACGCAGACACGTCCACGACCTCGTACATCAGGTCGTCCCCGAGCTTCGAGCACCGAACCTCAAGCCACTTCGGACCGGGCGCCAGCACCTCCCGCGCAGGCGCCGCCACCTCAGGCACCCCCGGAAGAAGCGCCGGCAACGACCGCCCGTACGCCTGCTCCACCGGAATCCCGAGCACAAGGCCCAGCGCGCGGTTGCACCACAACAGGTTCCCGCGCGCATCCGTCACGGCATAGCCGACATCCGCTCGGTCCAGCACCGTGCGGGTATACGAGGTCACGCGCGTCATGATCGTCCGATCACCGGACGTAAGCAACCCGCTACGCCGGTCAGTTCGCTATTTCGCGAACGGCTATGTGGAACACGGCCTCAGCGAAGCCGCTCCAAACCCTTCGCCGACTCCACGAGCTCAGCAGCCAACTTCCGAAGCTCCTCGTTCTCAGCCCCGTCCTGCGCCGCCGTCACCACGTCCTCCGCGGCACACCGCAGCTGGAACAACCTGTCCTGCAAATCAGCCAGCTCAGCGGTGGAGAGTACAACAGCGTCCTCGGGAAGCCCGCCCCGCTGCAACGCCGCCCGCCGCTCATACGCCCGCTGACGACACGGCTGCGCGCAGTACCGCCTCGGCCGGCCGATCCGCCCACTCCCCGGCAACCGCCTCCCGCACCACGCACAGTGCTTGGGCTCATCCGCCTCCATGGAGCGCTCCATGGCGCGCGACGGTAGCGGGTGGCGGCGGGTGGTCTCCAGCGACGCGCCAGAAACCCCGACCTTCGTAGGGAACCGGACAGTACCGGTAGGGCGATTGGTGTTGGGTTTGGGTGGGGTTTGATCGGCTTCGGTGACGTTGTGACGGGATTTGGGTGCGGGCGGGTGGCTTGCGGCGACCCGGTGCCGGTTCCGGACGAGAGAGGCGGTTGCCGGACGGCGGGTCGCGTTCCAGCGGCGCGTGCTGGCAATCGCCGTGCGAGGGCGGACGCGTTCCGGGCGGGCGGGTCGGCTTGCGTGGGCCGGCTGCGGTTCCAGCGGGGCGGTCGCCTTGCGTGCGTGGCCGGACGGGCCGTTGCTGAGCTCTGGTTGCGTCATCGCCGGTTGCCGTGATTGCCGCCGCTCAGCGCGACACAAGGCCGGCTCGCCTTCGGCGTTGCCCTGCGCGACATGAGGCCTGTCCGGCTCGCTTCGCGTCGCCGTTGAGGGGTGCCTCAGCTTCGCCGTCGACCGTGCCAGCCCGCCTCCGTTGGCTACCCGCCGCGCCGCGGCGGGTGTGGGTCGGGCGGTTGAGCTGGTTCGGGAGACCGTCAGGTCTGAGTTTAGTCAACACTGAAGTGATAGAGGTAAAGAAGAAAGTGTCCCGCCACCCACTGTCCACTCCGAAGCCATGACCGGGAGGCACACTCAGGGGGTGACCCACCCGTACCTCGCAGGCCCGCACCCCCGCGCCTTCGCCCACCGCGGCTGGCACGTCGGCGACCTCGCCGGCATGGAGAACTCGCTGAGCAGTTTCAGGCGAGCCGTGCAGGAGGGCTACCGCTACATCGAGACCGACGTGCACGCCACCGCTGACGGTGAGGTTGTGGTGCACCACGATCACACGCTCGACCGCACCACCGATGGCGAAGGACGCGTGGCGGACCTGCCGTGGACCGAGGTTCAGCGGGCGCGCGTGGGTGGGCGGGAGCCGATCGCGCGGCTGGCGGACGTGCTGGAGGAGTTGCCGGACACGTTCTTCAACATCGACGTGAAGGTCGACGGGGCGGTCGAGCCGATCATCAACCTGCTGCGCAAGGCCAAGTCGTTGCACCGCGTGTGCCTGGCGAGCTTCTCGGACAACCGGCTCGCGAGGCTGCGCCGCAAGGGTGGGCCGGAGCTGCTGACGTCGATGGGGCCGCGGAGTGCAGGCGCGTTGTGGGCAGCAGGCCGGATTCCGTTCGCCGGGCTCGCGGTGCGCGGGCAGGTGGCTCAGGTGCCGCGCAGCCAGGGGCGGTTGACCGTGGTGGACGAGAGGTTCGTTCAGGCGGCGCACCGGCGGGATCTTGAGGTGCACGTGTGGACGATCGATGACGAGGCGGACATGCGGGCGTTGCTCGACATCGGGGTGGACGGGCTGGTGACGGACAGGCCGGATGTTCTGCGCGAAGTACTCCGGTCGCGCGGCACCTGGTAACAGCTTGGACAGGCGATCATGGGATGAGTCGGCGGACAAGTACAGTCCGCCGACATGAAGGTCAAGGGCGACGACGCCGCCGACGCCACCGCCAGCCGCCGTCGGGAACAGCGCGGCTGGGTCTGGTACGACGTGGCGAACTCCGTGTTCCCCACGTCTGTGGTCACAGTCTTCTTCTCGCTGTACCTCACGGACATCGCGGCCAACGCCGCCAGGGCCGACACCGGGCTCAACGGCGCGAACCCCTGCGCCAACGACAACACGTTCGACCACTGCGACGTCACGATCTTCGGGCTGCAGTTCCCCGCCGGATCGCTGTGGGGCTACCTGCTCTCACTCGCCACGGTCATCCAGGTCGTCGTGCTGCCCGTCATGGGCGCCATCGCCGACCGCACCCAGAGCAAGAAGAAGATGCTCGCCGGGTTCGCCTTCACCGGCTCCGCGGCCACCATCGCGCTCGCGGCCGTGCAGGGCACCAACTGGCACCTCGGTATCGCGCTCTTCGTGCTCGCCAACATCTGTTACGGCGCCAGCGTCGTCGTCTACTACGCCTTCCTGCCCGAGATCGCGCCACCCGACGAACGGGACGCCGTCTCCAGCCGCGGCTGGGCCTTCGGCTATCTCGGCGGCGGTGTCGCCCTGGCGATCCAGCTCGGCATCACGCTGTCCGCCGAACCGCTCGGCATCACGAAGGCCGACGCCGCACGCATCGCGTTCGTCATCTCCGGCATCTGGTGGGCCTCGTTCACGATCATCCCGCTGCTGCGCCTGACCGAGCACCAGTCCCCGCACGGCCGCGAACACGGCACCTCGGTGATCTCCGCGGGCTTCAAGGAGCTCGGCCAGACCCTCAAGCAGGCCAAGGCCTTCCCGCTCACGCTGGCGTTCCTCGGCACGTACCTGATCTACACCGACGGCATCGCGACCGTCGCCAACGTCTCCGCCCAGTACGGCAGCGTCGAGCTCAAGTTCGAACAGGAAACGCTGATCACGACGATCCTCATCGTCCAGTTCGTCGCGTTCCTCGGCGGCGTCCTGCACGGCGCCGTGGCCAAGAAGGTCGGCGCCAAGAAGACGATCCTCGGCTCGCTGCTGGTGTGGATCGTCGTGATCACCGCGGCGTTCTTCGTCAAGACCGGCGACGAGATCCAGTTCTACCTCGTCGCCGCCGGCATCGGCATCGTGCTCGGCGGCACGAACGCCCTGTCCCGCAGCCTCTTCAGCCAGATGGTGCCACCCGGCCGGGAAGCCCAGTACTTCTCGCTCTACGAGGTCGGCGAGCGCTCCACCAGCTGGCTCGGCCCGCTGGTGTTCGCCGGTGTCGGACAGGCCACCGGCAGCCTGCGGCCCGCCATCCTCGCGTTGATCATCTTCTTCGTCGCCGGGTTCGTCCTGCTGATCTTCGTCCCGGTCCGCCGGGCCATCAAGGCAGTCGGTAACGAAGAACCGAAGCTCGTCTGACCGGTGCGGCGGCGCTGATCACCAGCAGCGCCGCCGCCACCACGTTGAACGCGGTCGCCTCACGCGGCCCCTGCAGGACCAGGATCACGAGCGGGCCCAGCAACAGCAGGCTGAACAACGACAACGCCCGCCCCAGCACGAAATCCCCGCGCACGAACCCGTACGCCCGTACACCGAACACCGCGATCGCGAGCACGGCCACCCCGCTCCCCCACACCAGCGGTTCGGCGAGGCCCAGCAGCACCGCTCCCCCACCCCACCACGCGAGCCTCCTGGCCGGCGGCGTCGGCGCCTCCCGGTGGAAACCCAGGCACAGGCACGCGAACGTGACGAGCTGCGGCAGCTGGTAGAGCAGACCCGCGAACCCCGTCCCCGGCATCGCCACCTGCAGCGCCAGCGGCACCAGCAGCAGCCCGGACACCACCTTCGCCGCCGTCCGCTGCCCGCTCAGCAGCAACACGAACGCCGCCAGCGGCGCCAGGCCCCACAGCAACCAGCCGAGCGTCCACTCAGGAGTGTCCAGCGGGGCGAACGCGCCGTAGACCGACGGCGCCACGTGGGTGAGCCCGAGCAGCAACCCGAACATCCCCAGCGCCCGCACGATCTCGCCCAGCCACACCGGCCCGCTCGCGGCCGTCAGATGCGTCCGCACGGCCAGGCCCAGCACCGAGAACGCCTCACCCCAGCCCGGCCAGCCGTGCTCCAGGTCGAGGTCGTCGGTCCGGCCGGCCAGGAACAGGCCGACCATCTCCTCCTCGCGGTCGCGCCGGTACCACCGCGGCAACACCTTCAGCAGCAAGCGGTACCGGCGTTCCAGGTTGCTCATGACAGCCTCGCCGACGGCTTCCGGATGGGCGCGACCACCGTCAGCAAGAGCAGCACCGCGAGCGGCAGCACGAAGATGAGGATCTCTCCCCCGATCAACGGGAACACCAGCGGCGCCAGCTGCAGCAGCGCGAACAACGACAACGCCCGCCCCAGCACCACGTCACCGCGCACGAACGCGACCACCCGCACGATCAGCGTGACCAACCCGATCACCAGCAACCCGGTGCCCGTCGCGAGCCCACCGGCCAGGCCGAGCAGCAACGCTCCCAACGCCCACCAGCCGAGCCTCCTGGCCGGCGGCGTCGGCGCCTCCCGGTGGAAACCCAGGCACAGACACAGGAACGTCACCAGCGCCGGCAGCTGGTACACCAGCCACGTCCAGAAGTGCCCCGACTGCCCGATCATCACGAACGCCGGCAACACCGCCGCCAGAGCCGCGAGCTTCGCCAGCGTCCGCCTGCCGTTCACCAGCGCCACGAACGCCACGACCGGCGCCACGTCGAACACCCGCAGCCACGTCAGCCCACCGATGATCTCCGGGTGGTTGTAGGCGTAGAACATGCTCGTGAGCGACGCACCCGCGTAGAAGACGCTCAGCAGCAACCCGAGCATCCCCAGCGCGCGCACGACCTCCCCGCGCCACACCACCTTCGCCGGCGCCTGCGTCAGCCCGCTCCCCGCCGCGAGATGCGTGCGCACGGCGAGACCGAGCATCGCCCCGGTCTCGCCCCACCCCGGCCAGCTGTGCTCCAGGTCGAGGTCGTCGCTGCGGTCGGCCATGAACAGACCGACCATCTCCTCCTCGCGGTCCTGCCGATACCACTTCGGCAGGACCCTCAGCAGCCGCCGGTAACGGCGCTCCAGATTGCTCACACCTTGCTCGCCCATGGCAGCACTCCCCTCCCCCTCAGCACCGCCGACGCCGCGCGCACGTTCGCGCTCAGCCTGGCCACCTCCGCCTGCAGCGCCCGCACACCGGAGTCGGTGAGCTTGTAGTAGCGCCGCAGCCGCCCCTGGTGCACCTCTTCACGGTCGCGCTCGGCGAGCCCGTCCGCCACCAATCGGTCCAGCACCCCGTACAGCGTCCCGACCCGCAGGACCGTCCGCCCCTCGGACAGCTGCTCCACCGCCTGCACGATCGCGTAACCGTGCAACGGCTCCTCCGCGAGCGCGGTGAGCACGAGGAACGCCTGCTCCGACATGACTCGACCACTCATGTCGTTGAATATATCGCGGCGCGAGCTATATCGGGGAGCGGAACAACCGGATGAGTCCGGTTTCAGGCAGCACTGAAGCTATCGAGAGTGCTGGAAGGAAGTTTGCCGAGGCGTTCGCGCTGCGGGAAGTCGCCGACGGGCACCCGCGCCACCTCCCGGCCGGTCCGGTAGTCGATCACCGAGACCGCGTCCAGGTTGGACAGCGTGACGAAGCAGTGGTTGCCGTCCACGCTCGTCAGCGACCAGTACGGCAGCGCCCCCACCGGGTAGTGCACGAAGGCGTCCGTGGTCAGTCCAGGCCGCGAGACGATCGCCGTGTAGTCGTCGATCGTGCCGGCCGTGCAGAGCTTGTCCGCTCCCCCGTTGAGCGCCATGCCGTGGTGCGCGGAGTTCTGCGGGTACTCGTCCTCCTTGAGCTTGCGGCCTGCCTCGCTGAACGGCATCTGGACGGTCTTGGTGATCTTGCCGGCGACGAGGTCGAACTCGGCGAACCCGTTGAGGTAGGACAGCTGCAGGTAGAGGGTCTTCTCGTCGGGCGTGATCACCGACGGCCGCACGCCGAACTCGAAGTCGTACGAACGCACCTTCTGCAGCGACTGCGCGTCGACGACGGTGACCCGCTTGGCGCCCTTGGCCCAGTTCATCCACTTCGGCAGCGCGGGGTTGCCGATGCTCATGTTGTAGATGCGCTGGCCGTTGGGCGAGTACATGTTCTCGTGCGGGTACGCGCCGGTCGCGAACGATCCGAGCACGCGGCCGGTGGCGGCGTCGAGCACCTGCGCCTTCTCCGCAGTGATCGCCGAGATGACGTACTTGGTGCCGTCGGGCGAGAGCGTGGCGTGGTCGGCCTTGAAGCCTTCGAGCTGGGTGCGCCACTTCTGCTGCCGTGACGCGACGTCGAACGCCACCGCGTCGCCGAGGTTGCCGCGCGAGACGATCAGCGTGCGGCCGTCGGGCGTGAGGTGGGCGTCGTCGACGAACTTGTCCCCGACCTGGCCGCGGATCACCTCGTAGGCGGCGCGGCGGACCGGGTCCATCTCGTCGATGCGCTGCTGCTTGTCGGCGGCCACGTCGAGCGTGCCGACGCCTGCGAAGGTGTGGCCGTCGAGGAACGTGACGGTGCCGGCCACGGAGTTGCCGACGATCACCACGTCGCGCAGGGCGTCGGCGGCACTGGCGGCCGGGGCACTCGTCAGCCCCAGGCAGATGACAGCCAGCAGGAGACGTGCAGGGTTCATCGTCCTCTGGTCCTTTCAGGTGTGTACGCGCTTCCACGAACACCTGAAGGATTCTCACGTCTGGGTGATGATCGGGACCGCCATTCGCGCGATGGCAACTATTAGTCAACACTGAAGTCATCGAGTTGATACAGATGTTTCGACCACCTCAGCAGCGGTTACCTCCACTCAACGGTTTCGAGGCTCGCGCGGAGGGACGCACGATGGGCAGGGATACGCCGTGGGGATTCCTCAAGATCAGGACCCAGGCACTAGGGTGACCCGCCGTGGACGCCCTTCCCGATCCGACAGATGCCCTTTCCGCTGTACCTGTCGCGGGTTCCCGACGCTCGACGCCGGTGGTGGGGCACCTCAAGTTCTTCTTCGGCCCCATGGACTGCGGCAAGTCGACGCTCGCGCTGCAGATCGACCACAACAACTCGCGGCAAGGTCGCCGCGGGCTGCTGCTGGTGCGGCACGACCGTTCGGGGCGCCCGCAGATCTCCAGTCGCATCGGCATCACGCGCGAGGCGGCGGAGATCCGCGACGACGACCTCCGCCGGCTGGTGCGGGCGGAGTGGGCAGAGGGCCGCCGCGTCGACTACCTGATCGTCGACGAGGCGCAGTTCCTGTCACCCGAACAGGTGGAGCAGCTGGCCGAACTGGCGGACGACGTTCAGGTCGACGTGTACTGCTTCGGGCTCGCCACCGACTTCCGCGGGGAGATGTTCCCCGGTTCGCAGCGGTTGTTCGAGTTGGCGGACGAGCTCAAGGCGATTCAGGTCGAAGTTCTGTGCTGGTGCGGGGTGCCGGGACGGTTCAACGCGCGAGTGCGGGCCGGACGGGTGATACGTGCCGGAGACACCGTTCTGGTCGCCGACACGGTTTCGGACACGGAACAACACCGATCGGGTACAGAGAGCAACTGTGTAACCGATACCACGGAAACTACTGTCCGCTACCAAGTGCTCTGTCGGCGTCACTTCCGACTGGGTGACCTAGGCCCTGACGTCGCACAAAGTGGCCAACTCCGCTTGGCATAGCCGGTTACACACAGGGATCGCTAGGCCATTAGAGTGACGCGTGAGCACAGTAGCTTGATAACGCGTCACGATCCTGTGGCGATCGCATCCATTAGTAGGAAGCCTTCGTTGACGAGTGAACGACGTCACTGTGGGCGACCATGAGAGCGAACCGGAAACAAACGGAGCAATCCGGGCGTTGCACACGGTGAGCAAGAAGCCTGGGCCCCGGCCCTGAGCCGAGCGAAAGGACACCGCCATGGCCGACCGCGTTTTGCGTGGCAGCCGGCTCGGAGCAGTCAGCTACGAGACCGACCGCAACCACGATCTCGCTCCGCGCCGGGCAGCGCGGTACGCCTGCCCGAAGGGACACGACTTCGAGGTCCCGTTCTCCGACGACGCCGAGTTGCCGCCGACCTGGGAATGCCGCCTCCACGGCACCGAGTCGAAGATCATCGACGGTGTCGAGCCGGAGGTGAAGAAGGTCAAGCCGCCGCGCACGCACTGGGACATGCTCCTGGAGCGCCGGTCGATCCCCGAGCTCGAGGAGCTGCTCGACGAGCGACTCGAAGAGCTGCGCGGACGCCGCACCCGCACGGCCTGATCTCACAACCGCTTCAAGCCGTCCCGGTCTCCCGCCGGGACGGCTTTTTGCGTGCGCAGAACCAGCCTCCTGCCCCACCACAGACCGACGGCCGCCAGCACGGTCCAGATCGACAGCGCCACGATCGACCGCGGTGACCCGAGGTCGCTCAGCGCGTCCCCCAGCACCGCCGCGAGCACGGTCGGCGGCACCAGTCCCAGCGCCGTGCCGAGCGCGAAGTGTTTCGCCCTGACCGAGGTGACGCCCGCGCCGTAGTTCGCCAGCGTGAACGGCAGCACCGGCAGCAGCCTGATGACGAGCGTCGCCTCGACACCCTTGCGTTTGAAGACCTCTTCGAGGACGTGCAGCCGCTCCCCCAGCGTTGTGGCGACCGCGTCCCGGCCGAGCGCGCGGGCTGTCGCGAACGCGATCATCGCTCCCGCGGTGAACCCCGCGATCGCGAGCACACTCCCCCACGCGACGCCGAACAGCAGCCCCGACGCGGTGGCGAGCACCGGTTTCGGGAAGAACACCGCGGTGCCGAACGCGCAGACCGCGACGAAGATCGCCGGGGCCGCCGCTGTGCCGTCGATCAGCTCGCGGAGTCGCGCGCCGTCAGGGATGTCCACGAGCTGCGCGGTGACGGCCAGCGCGATGACGAGCAGCGCCAAGACGATGAGGCCCGCGCGTCGCATCAGTCCAACGTACCCGGCAAGCTGGACCGCATGACTGTGACGCTGCCGTCCGGCGAAGTCGTGCCCGCGCTCGGCATGGGCACGTGGATGATGGCCGAAGACCCTGCCCGGCGTTCCGACGAGATCGCCGCGCTGCGGTGCGGCCTCGACCTCGGGCTCACGGTGATCGACACCGCCGAGATGTACGGGTCGGGTGCCGCCGAGTCGCTGGTCGGCGAGGCCGTGTCGGGCCGCCGCGACGAGGTGTTCCTCGTGTCGAAGGTGCTGCCCTCCAACGCTTCTGCCGCCGGGGTGGTGCGCGCCTGCGAGGCCAGCCTGCGCCGCCTCGGCACCGACCGCCTCGACCTGTACCTGCTGCACTGGCGCGGCAGCGTGCCGCTCGCCCAGACTTTGGAGGGCTTCGCGACGTTGGTGGAGGCCGGCAAGATCCGCCACTGGGGCGTCAGCAACTTCGACCTGGCCGACATGCGCGAGCTCACCGCGTTGCCCGGCAACTGCCAGACCAACCAGATCCTCTACAACCTGTCCCGGCGCGGCCCCGAGGCCGACCTCCTGCCGTGGCACGCGTCCGCCGGCATGCCGATCATGGCCTACTCCCCCGTCGAACAGGGTCGTTTGCTGGGCTCTCCGGTCCTTGCTGCGGTTGCTGAGCGGCTGGACGCCACGCCCGCACAAGTCGCGCTGGCGTGGGTGCTGCGGCTGCCGCACGTTCAGGCGATCCCGAAGGCAGGCACCGTCGCGCACGTGCAGGAGAACGCCGCCGCCCGCTCGTTGCGGCTGTCTGCCGAGGACTTGGCGGAGCTTGATCGCGCCTTCCCGCCCCCTTCCGGCCCGGAACCGCTGGCCATGCTTTAGTTCTGGCCGTGAGCTGGACCGGAATCGAGGCGTGGGCCCGGACTCACGCGCCCAAGCTGCCTCTGCTGCCGCCCTCTTCCCCCGCGGACATCGCGGCCGCGGAAGACGTTCTGGGACTGACGCTGCCGGCCGATCTTGCGGCGTGGTGGCGGCAGTTCGGCGGCATCGACGACAAGTACACCCGCTGGGAGCTCATCGCGCCCTCCTGGCACCCCTACTCGCTTCGTGAGGCGCTCGACGACCGCACCCGGATGATGGACGCGATCCGGGGAATCGCCTCTTCCTCGCCCGACGAGGAGGCCGCGTCGGGCGAGCCGGCGGGCTCGCCGTGCTCCGACTGGTGGCTGCCGGGGTGGTTGCCGATCGCTTCGGACGGGTGCGGCTGGTTGCTGTTCGTGGATCTGCGCGGTGGGCCGTTGCACGGGTGCGTGATGGAGTGGGACAAGTACGGCGGGGCGGAGAACGAACCTCTGTGGCCCAACGTGACGGAGATGTTCGCGTTCGCTTTGCGGGCGCTTGAGAGTGGAGACGGGGAGCGCCGCGTGGCGCTCGACGACGGGCTCTACTGGGAGTGACACCCGTGACGGTCGAGGGGACCTGGGCGCAGGTGGACTCCTGGGTCCAGCGGAAGGCGCCGGCGCTGCACGCCGCGTTCCTGCCACCTGTCGACGGGCGGCTCGCGGACCTTCCGTCAGATCTGGCGGCGTGGTGGGGACTGTTCGGTGGGGTGGACCGCGTCTTGCTCGGCGACTCCAGTCCGCTCATCCCGGAGTACTTCCACCCGCTCGGTGCCGATGCTGCCGTCCAGCTGCGCGACACCTGCCTCAGCACCAGCGCCGGGTGGCTGCCCGGGTGGCTGCCGATCGCCATCGACTTCGAGGGCGAGGACGTGCTGTTCGTGGATCTCCGTGGCGGGGCTGTCTGGACCTGCGAACACGGGCACGGCCCCCACGCAAAGCCGACCTGGCCGAGCGTCACCGCGATGCTCGAACACCTCTGGCGCATGCTCCGGCACAACGACGACCCGGTCCACCGCCTGTCCCTCTGGTCCGACGGCCACCTCAGTTGGGACGTGCGTCCCGTTCTCACCCCGGACTCACGTCCGGTTCAGTAACGTGAACTCCCGGTCTTACCAACCAGACACCAGGAAGCGAGGTGAGCGACACATGCCAGGCGACAGTAGCCCGCGCAGGTCTTTCACCTCGCTCGCCTTCTTCGGGCACGCTCGAGTTTCTGGCGTGTGACGCACACCCCCTGCACACAAGGGGAGTCACACGATGCACGTCTTCGACATGACGCTGCGCATTGCCGAGAGCATGGGCCTCGGCGCGTTGATCGGTTTTGAGCGGCAGTACCGCGCCCGCATGGCCGGGCTGCGGACCAACGCCCTCGTGGCGGTGGGGGCCGCGTTGTTCGTTCTGCTGTCCGCGCAAGGGTTCGACGGCCAGGGCGACCCCACGCGGGTGGCCGCTCAGGTCGTGTCCGGGATCGGCTTCCTCGGCGCGGGCGTGATCCTGCGCGACGGGCTGTCGGTGCGCGGACTGAACACCGCGGCCACGCTGTGGTGCGCGGCCGCGGTGGGTTCGTTGGCTGGTGCCGGGCTGCACGTCGTCGCGGCGGCCGGCACGGTGGCGATCATCGCGGTCAACGTCGGCCTGCGGGAGTTGGGCCGGGCGGTGGACCGCAAGGAAGAGGACTAACGCGGTTGGTAGGTCAGGCAGTTCGCGTGGTGGTCGCCCTGACCGGCGCCGATGCGCACGCTCTGCGCCGTGCACTCCAGCGAGGCGTTGTGCGTGCAGTCGGTGCGGAGGCAGGCGCCCACCTGCGCGACGACCTTGTCCAAGCCACCCTTCGTGCTCAACGGGATGAAGGTGCCGCAGTCCGCGGCTCCGTTGTCGCCGCGCACGGTGATCGCGAAGGCGTGGCACCCGTCGTGGTTGTACGAGCACTCACTCACGGTGCAATCGTGGACGGCGGGCATCGCCGGGTTCTCGAGAGTGGTCATGTCCGCTCCTGCCGTGGTGGGAAAGGTTCGGTGATCCGGACGATGCCACCACGGCAGAAGGCCCGCAATTCGAGATTAATTAGGCGAGCCTATCCTTCAACAATCATTTCCAGCCACGCGCATGAGCCGCCGGTCTTGGTGATCGCATCGGCCAGCCAACGTCGTTGCACGGCGCTGAGCAGCGGTAACACCGCGTGGAAGTCGGCGGTGTCTTTTGGGCGCGGCGATTTGGACTTGTAGAAGAGTTGAATCTCGGGAGCCAGGTACGGGATCGGGGAAGAGCGGGTCAGCGTGGCGATGGGGCGGCGCACGCGCGGATCACGCCGGGAAACCCAGTCGTCGCCGGACGATTCGTCGAGCATCACCTGGACGCGCCACGTTTCGGAACCGGCCGGGCGGCACCAGATGTCGTGGACGTCCGGCGGCAGGATCTCGCCGGGCCGCCACGGGCGAAGCGTGCCCGGCGGGTCGGCGGCCCACCACTCCCAGCCCGCCAGCGCCTGTTGCGCCGCGAGCTGGTCGCGGCGCAACAACAACACGTCGATGTCCGAATGGGGCCGCAGAGGACGGCCGACCGCCAGTTCGATCGCGTAGCCACCGGCAACGCACCACCACGGGGCGTCCGCGAACAGACCGGCCACCTCGGCCGGGCTCAACGGATCCCACGGAAGGTCGATCACCCGTGGTCCAGCACGCGACGCAGGAACCGTTGCGTCCGCTCCTCCTGCGGATCACCGATCACCTGCGCAGGCGAACCCCGCTCCACGATCACTCCGCCGTCCAGGAACAGCACCTGATCGGCAACGTGCTCGGCGAACCGGATCTCGTGCGTGACGATCACGGTGGTCCACCCCTCGGCGGCCAGGTCCTTGATCACCGCCAGCACCTCCCCCACCAGCTCTGGGTCCAGGGCCGAGGTCGGCTCGTCGAACAGCACGACACGCGGCTTCAGAGCCAACGCACGAGCGATGCCAACGCGCTGCTGCTGCCCACCGGACAGCTGGTACGGGTACGACGAGGCCTTGTCAGCCAATCCGACCTGATCCAGCAGCACCCGAGCCTCAGCGACGACCTCGTCGACATCACGCTTCTGAGCCACGACCGGCCCCTCGGTCAGGTTCTCCAGGACCGTCCGGTGCGGGAACAGGTTGTGGGACTGGAACACCATCCCGCTCTGCCCACGCAGCCGCTGCCCAGCAGCTCGACCGGCCTTCCCCGGCGGCAGAGCAGAGAAGTCCACCGACACGTCGTCGATCCGGACCACGCCGGAATCCGGGACGTCAAGCACGTTCAGCGAGCGCAGCACAGTGGTCTTGCCGGAGCCGGACGGTCCCAGCAGGACTGTCGACGTGCCGCGAGGGGTCGAGAAGTCGATGCCGCGCAACACGTCCAGGGAGCCGAACGACTTGTACAGGCCGGACACTTCGATGCGGATGTCGGTCATCTGTAGTCCTCCGAGAGAAACCCGGCCTTCACGGCACAGAGGAATCGGGCCATTGCAGCACGAGGCGCGGATAGCTGGTTCGCCGTCAATGCAGAACGCCGGTCATGATCCACCCTCATGGCAGCAGATGGCGGCTTGCTGTGTTCTGAACCGTGGACGCACTGGTGAAGCGCGCGTTCAAGTACCGCTTCTATCCCACCGAGACGCAGGCAACGGAGCTGTCTCGCACCTTCGGATGCGTTCGCAAGGTTTACAACCTGGCCTTGCATGCCCGCACGGAGGCTTGGAAGCAGCACAAGGAACGGGTTGGCTACGACACCACGTCCGCGTTGCTGACCGCGTGGAAGCGCACCGAGGAGCTGGCATTTCTCTGCGAGGTGTCGTCGGTGCCGCTGCAACAGGCGTTGCGGCATCTTCAGACCGCGTTCAGCAATTTCTGGGCGAGACGTGCCCGCCATCCGCGCTTCAAGTCCAGGAAGAGGTCTCACGACTCGGCGGAGTACACACGTTCGGCGTTCCGCTGGCGCGACGGAAAGCTCACGCTGGCGAAGATGTCCGAACCGCTCGACATCCGATGGTCTCGGCCGTTGCCTGAAGGGGCGGCTCCCTCGACGGTGACCGTGTCGCGGGACGCGGCAGGACGCTGGTTCGTGTCCATGCTGTGCGAGGACCCTCTCGTGCGGCCGCTGCCCGCAGCCCATTCGAACGTGGGGATCGATGTCGGCCTCGACCACCTTCTGGTCCTGTCCACCGGCGAGAAGGTGAGCAACCCCCGACACGAGCACCGTGACCGGCTCGCGTTGGCCAAGGCGCAGCGTGCCCTGTGCCGCAAGCAGAAGGGCAGCCGCAACCGGACGAAGGCTCGCATCAAAGTCGCCCGTGTCCACGCCAGGATCGCCAACCGACGCTCCGACCACTTGCACAAGATCACTACTCGGCTCGTGCGTGAAAACCAAACGCTCGTGATCGAGGATCTGGCCGTGTCCAACATGGTCGGCAACCACCGCCTCGCCCGCGCGATCAGTGATGCGGGCTGGCGGCAGTTCCGGCAGATGCTGGAGTACAAAGCAGCGTGGTACGGGCGGGACGTTGTCGTGGTCGATCGATGGTGTCCGTCGTCCAAGTTGTGCTCGGTCTGCGGCGCGCTCGCGGCAAAGATGCCGCTTCATGTGCGCACCTGGACCTGTGCCTGTGGCGCGACCCGTGACCGGGACGTGAATGCGGCACGCAACATTCTGGCCGCCGGGCTGGCGGCGACAGTCTGTGGAGCCGATGTAAGACCCCAACGGAGCACTCCGGGCGGGCAGTCGGTGACGAAGCAGAAAGCACCGCAGCGCGAGCTGCGGGAATCTGTCTCCCTTGAGGAGCGGGACGGAAGTCAAGCGATCACGTACCTGTTCAGCCTGGTCTCCAGTCGTTTCTGCGCCGCCGACAGCGCCACGCAGATCACCCAGTAGTAGAGCCCCGCGAACGAGTACAGGGCGAGGAACTCGTTGCTCTCGGCCGCGGCCAGCTGCGACTCGCGGAACAGTTCGGTCAGCAGCACCACCGAGCCCAGCGATGTGTCTTTCAGCAACGACAGCAGCGTGTTCGACAGCGGTGGCACGGCGGTGCGCGCGGCCTGAGGCAGCACGATGCGGCGCAAAGTCTGCGAGTACCCGAGGCCGATGGTCGACGCCGCCTCGAACTGGCCGCGCGGCACGGAGAGGATCGCCGAGCGCACCACCTCGGCCGCGTAGCCCGCGACGTTCAGCGAGAACGCGACGACCGCGGCGGTGAACGGCGGGAACTTCAGACCGATCTGAGGCAGGCCGTAGAAGACGATGAACAGCTGCAGCAGCAACGGAGTGCCGCGGATGATCGAGATGAAGCCGCGCGCCAGGCCCGAGAGCACCCGATAGGGCGAAATCCGGGCAAGGGCCACCAGCAAGGCGAGGATCAGGCCGATCGCGAACGACAAGGCGGTCAACGGAATGGTGACCTTCACCAGGCCCACGAACATCGGCCAGGCGGTACCGAGAAGCACGTCCCACGTGCTGCGCGGACCACGGCCGGCGGACAGGTCCGCGGCACCGCCGTCCTCACGGGACACATCGGCCTTGAAGTACTTCTCGGAGATCCCGCGCAACGTGCCGTCGGCCTTCAGGGCGTCGATCGCCTGGTTGGCCTGAACCTGCAAAGCGTCGTTCTTGCGGAACGCCAGGACCTGCCGGCTGCCGGACGAACCCGCGTCGCCCGCGATCTCGACGTCCTTGGAACCCGTCGTGGCGAGGTAATCGAGCACGGCGATGTTGTCGTTGACGATCGCGTCGACCCGGCCCTGCTGCAGCAAAGCCGCGGCCTGGGCGAAGCCTTCGACGGCCTCCACGCGGGCACCGGCGTCACGGGCGACCTTGGCCCAGTTGCTGGTGCTCGACTGGGCGGTCGTCTTGCCGTTCAGGTCCGCGAGGGACTTGATGCGGTCGTCGCCCGCCCGGCGGACGACCACGCCGCGCGAGTAGGTGTAGGGGTTCGAGAGGCCGTACTTGGCCTGGCGTTCGTCGTTGACCGAGACCTGGTTGGCGATGAGGTCGATCCGGCCCGAGTCGAGAGCGGGGAAGATGGCGTCCCACTGCGTCTCGACGAACTCCAGCCGCCAGCCGGCCTTCGTGGCGATCGCCTTGATCACCTCGATGTCGTAGCCGGTCAGCTCGGAGGTCTGCGGGTCGTGGAACGAGAACGGCGGATAGGTGCCCTCGGTGCCGACCCGGACCACGGCCTGCTGTTGTTGCGCTGTCGCCGGTGCGGGGACGACGATCAACAGCAGCAGGAGCAGCACCGCGCCCCTGATCACTTGTCGCATTCGGGCAGGGTAGAGCGAACGGGGCGGGCGGCGCTGATGATCCACCATGCGGGAAACCCGGGATGAGGTGCGGTATGGCGACGGTGACGACGGGCGACGGGCAGCTGGTGTCCTACGTGGACCACGGCGGTGACGGCCCCGCGGTCGTGCTGCTGCACAGCTTCCTGATGGACACGACGATGTGGGCGCCGCAGGTCGCGGCGTTCAAAAACACGTACCGGCTGATCGCGATCGACGAGCGCGGACACGGTGAGACGCCGGCGAACGGGCCGTTCGACCACTGGGACGTCGCGAAGGACACGCTCGCGGTGCTCGACGGGTTGAACGTCGAGCGGGCAGCGGTCGTCGGGACCAGCCAGGGCGGGTTCGTCGCACTGCGGATGGCGTTGCTGGCGCCGGAACGCGTCACCGCGCTCGCCTTGCTGGGCACGTCGGCAGAGCCTGAGGACGAGCAGATCGCGGCGGCGTACCAGCAGCTCGCGGAGGTGTGGATCGCGCAGGGGCCGGACACGGTGATCCAGGCCGTCGCGACGATCTGCCTGGGCGACCACGACCCGTCGGACTGGACGCCGAAGTGGCGGGAGATCGAGGGCGAACGGCTGCGGTTCATCATGAACGCCCTCGTCGAACGGGAAGGCGTGCTGGAGCGCCTCGGTGAGATCACCGCGCCCGCGCTCGTGCTGCACGGGACGGCCGACGTCGCCTACGCGGTCGCGAAGGCCGAGGCGATCGTCGCGGCACTGCCGAAGGCCGAGCTCGTCACCGTCGAAGGCGGCGCGCACTTCCTCAGTCTCACGCACGCCGAAGACGTGAACCCGCACCTGCAGCGGTTCCTCAGCGCGAACCTCTGACGGCCCACGCCCTGGCGGTGAGCTCGATCGGCCCGTGGGCGGGCAGGCGGGAGCGGAGCAGGTCGCGAACCGCGTCGCGCTGCTCGTCGGGCAGCGTCGCGAGGTAGGCGGGTGCGGCGCCGGTCCGGCCCAGGAACGGCGTCCAGTAGTCGTCGAAGTCGCGGAACACCGTGGGCACCACGAGCCCGGCCACCTCGACGTCGCGCAGACCGGCGTCCGTCCACAACGAACGCAACGGGCCTGGCAGGCAGACCCTGGCGAACTTCGGGCCTTCGTCGTGGGAGGCCGCGGCGGGATCGACGTCGATGGCGGCGTCCCAGAAGAGGCGCATCATCTGCATGCCGTTCGTGTAGTCCCACACGTAGGAACCGACGCACTTCCCAACCCGCGCGAACTCGGCTGCCGCCCGGCTCGCGTCCGGCACGAAGCTCAGCACGAGGCCGCTGATGACCACGTCGGCCTCCCGCGCGCCCAGGTCCGTCGCGTCGCCGACCTCGAAGGACGCACCGGGCACCCGTTGCCGGGCCAGCTCCAGGAATCCCGAGGAAGGGTCGACGCCGGTCACCGACGCCGGTTCGGCGTGGGCCAGGACGGTCTCGGTCAGCGCGCCGGTGCCGCAACCGACGTCGAGCCAGGTGCGGCCGGGAGGCACGTCGAGGAACCGCAGGAACTCCACCGCGACCGGCCTGCTCCACCGGCCCACGTAGCTTTCGTACGCTTCTCCGAGATCCCACACGTCCGCGACGCTAGCGGAGGGGCCGGAAGCCCGCCCAGAGCTCCTGAGCGAGGATCTGCGGCTGTTCCCAGGCGGCGAAGTGCCCGCCGGCCGCGACCCGGTTGTAGTGGATCAGGTTCGGGTACGCGCGCTCGGCCCAGCTGCGAGGGGCCTGGTAGACCTCCTCGGGGAACACGCTGACCGCGACCGGCAGCGTGACGCCCTTGGCGGCGATCACCGAGTACTTGCTCTCCCAGTACAGGCGGGCGGCCGAGATCGCGGTGTTCGTGAGCCAGTACAGCGAGATGTTCTCGACGACGTCCTGCTTCGTCAGCGACTCTCGGTGCCCGGCGAACGCCCTGGCGATCAGCGCGAGCGACGCGACGTTGTGGTCGATCATGAACGACGCCAGCCCGACCGGGGAGTCGGTGAGCCCCATCAGCGTCTGCGGCCGCGTGCCCATGATCCGCGCGTAGGCCTGCCCCTTGCCGTAGCGGAAGAGCAGGTCCTGCCACGCCTTGAGCTCCTCGCCCTGCAGTCCGGGCGGCTGCGGGCCACCGGCGCGGGCGGCGTTGTCGATGTCGACCGGCACGGCGCCGGGCAGGTTCGTGTGCACGCCGAGCAGACCGGCCGGCTTCTGCAACGCCATCAGGTCGACGACCAGCGCGCCCCAGTCACCGCCCTGCGCGACGTAGCGGTCGTAGCCCAGTCGTTTCATCAGGTCGATCCACGCGCGGGCGATGTGGTCGGGTCCCCAGCCGGTGGTCGTGGGCTTGCCGGAGAAGCCGTAGCCGGGCATCGACGGGATGACCAGGTGGAAGGCGTCTTCGGGCTTGCCGCCGTGCGAGGTCGGGTCGGTGAGCGGTCCGATGATCTTCAGCTGCTCGATGACCGAGCCGGGCCAGCCGTGCGAGACGAGCAGCGGCAGGGCGTTCTCGTGCTTCGAGCGGATGTGCAGGAAGTGGATGTCCAGCCCGTCGATCTCCGTCATGAACTGCGGCAGCGCGTTGAGCTTGGCCTCCGTGCGGCGCCAGTCGTACTCCTCGGTCCAGTACCTGGCGAGGGCTTTCACGGTGTGCTGCGGCGCGCCCTGCGTGAGGTCGGAGACGGTCTCCATCTCGGGCCAGCGGGTCTGCAGGACACGGCGGCGCATCTCGACGACGTCCCGCTCCGGGATCCGCACCCGGAACGGCCGGATCTTGCCCGGAGCGGCTTGCGCTGGGGCGGCTTTGAGCAGCCCGAACGTGAGCGCGGCGGCGGCGGAGGCGGACAGGAAACTGCGGCGGGACGGCTCGTTGGACACGTTCACGACCGTAGGGAGGCCGGTCCGGCCGTCGCGAGCGTCGCGTGACGGTGTTCCGGTACGTCATCGGGGAATATCCGCGCGCCCGGCCCGTTGATGTGGATGACACGTCAACTAGCCAGGTCAGGTGTGCTGTGAAGATCGCTGTTCTCGGTGCTGGCCACGTCGGTCCCGTCATCGCGCGCCTCGCCCTGGCGGCGGGCTACCCCGTGACCATCGCGGGCTCGGGCGAGCCGGCGCGGATCGAGATGATCATCGAGTTCCTCGCTCCGGGCTCGGTGCCGTTGTCGGCCTCGGACGCCGTCGCCGACGCGGATCTGGTGGTGCTGGCGATCCCGTGGCACCGGTTCTCCACGCTCGAACCGGGGATGTTCGCGGGCAAGGTCGTCATCGACGCCATGAACCACTGGCCTCCCGCCGCCGAGCCGGTGGGCACGAGCGAGGACGTGGCCCGTCGGCTGGTGGGCGCGCGGGTCGTGAAGACCCTCAACCACGTTGCGTACCAGGACATGGAACCGCCGAACGGCCGTGCCGTCGGGTTGGCCGGTGACGACGCGGCGGCCGTGGAGGTCGTCGCATCGTTCCTGGCGCGCATCGGCTTCGAGCCGGTGGCGGTGGGTCCGCTGACCGCCGGACGGCTGCTCGAACCCGGCAGCCCGCTGTTCGGCGTCGCCGTGGGTCGTTCGGAAATCGAGAAGTTCGCGAAGGAGTTGTCATGACCACGTTCGGACTGGACACGTTCGGCGACGTCACCCAGGGCGCCGACGGCAAGCTGCTGACCCACGCCGAGACCATCCGCGACGTCGTCGAGCAGGGCGTGCTCGCCGACCAGGTGGGTCTCGACTTCTTCGGCATCGGCGAGCACCACACGCCCGACATGCCGCTGTCGGCGGCCGACGTGGTGCTGGCCGCGATCGCCGCCCGCACCTCCCGGATCCACCTCGGCTCCGCCGTCACGGTGCTCAGCTCGGACGACCCGGTCCGGGTGTTCCAGCGGTTCTCGACGTTGAACGCCGTGTCCGGTGGCCGGGCGGAGATCATCCTCGGCCGCGGGTCCAGTGTGGACTCGTTCCCGCTGTTCGGGTACGACCTCGCCGACTACGAGGACCTGTTCGAGGAGAAGACTCAGCTCTTCGCCGAGATCCTCAAGGGCGGCCCGGTGACGTGGCAGGGCAAGACCCGCGCGTCGCTGCACGAGCAGGACGTCGTGCCGTACACCGAGCCGTTCCCGACGTGGATCGGTGTCGGCGGCAGCCCGCAGTCCGTCGTGCGCGCGGCCTCGCACGGTTTCTCGCTGATGCTCGCGATCATCGGCGGTCACCCCGGCCGCTTCGCCCCGTTCTCGGAGCTCTACCTGCACGCGCTGGAGAAGTTCGGCCGCTCACCGCTGCCGATCGGCATCCACTCCCCCGGCCACGTGGCCGAGACGGACGAGCAGGCGCAGGAGGAGTTCTGGCCGCACTACCTCGACGTGATCAGCCGCCTGGGCCGCACGCGCGGGTTCGCGACGCCGACTCCCGAGTCGTACGCCCACGAGGTGGGGCCGCACGGCGCGTTGTTCGTGGGCTCGCCGGAGACGGTCGCGGAGAAGATGGCGCGGACCATGAAGACGTTGAAGGCCAGCCGGTTCGACCTGAAGTACGGGATCGGCGCACTGTCGCACTCGTCGCTCATGCGGACGATCGAGCTGTACGGGAACGAGGTCGTGCCTCGCGTTCGTGAGCTGCTCAACGAGGCGTGACCAGGCCCGACTCGTAGGAGATGACGATCGCCTGGGCGCGGTCCCTCGCGCCCAGCTTCGTCAGCACTCGGCTGACGTGCGTCTTCACGGTCTGCTCCGCCAGGCCCAACTCATGGGCGATTTCCACGTTGGACAGGCCGCGCGCGATCTGCCGGAGGATCTCGGTCTCCCGTTCGGTGAGCGATTCGAGGCTTGTGGGGCGCACGGACGGCAGTCGCCGGGCGAACTCCGCGATGAGGCGTTTCGTGACGGCGGGTGAGAGCAGCGCTTCACCGTTGGCGACCACGTGCACGGCTCGGATCAGTTCGGCGGCGGGGGCGTCCTTGAGCAGATAGCCGCTCGCCCCGCCGCGCAAGGCCTCGTAGACGTACTCGTCGAGGTGGAAGGTGGTCAGGACGATCACCTTGCACGGGTGGTCGCGCAGTCTGCGGGTGGCTTCCAGGCCGTCCATCATGGGCATCCGGACGTCCATCAGCACGACGTCCGGGTTGAGCTTTCCGATTTCGCTCAGGGCTTCGGCGCCGTCGCCCGCCGACCCGACGACCTCGATGCCGGGCTGGGCGTCGAGCAGCGCGACGAAGCTCTCGCGGACCATGGCCTGGTCGTCCACCACGAACACGGTGGTCACACCGGGACCTCCGCGATGACCTCGTAGCCACCGTCCGGGAGCGGGCCCGCGGTGCTGTGGCCGCCCAGTGCCGCGACGCGTTCGTGGACGGTTTTCGGTCCGTTGTGGATGGTCATGCGGATCGTCTTGCCGGACTTGGTGATGGTGACGGTCGTGGGCGCGCCGGGGCTGTGCTTGCGCACGTTGGTCAGCGACTCCTGGACGATGCGGTACAGCGCCAACCGGGTGGTGTCGCGCAGTTCCGGCAGCGGGCCGAGACTGAGCGTTGCGCCGGCCTCCTCGACCAGGGCGCGGAGATCGGTCAGGCCTGGTGGGGTGTCCTCGCGCAGCACGTCGACCAGGCGGCGGGTCTCGGTCAGTGCCTGACGGGCGGCGTCCCCGAGTTCCTTCAGTTCCAGGTGCATGCCGTCGAGGTCCGTGCGGCGGTATTGCGCGCTGTCGGTGCGCACAGCGATCAACGACAGGTGGTGGCCTACGACGTCGTGCAGCTCGCGGGCGATTCGGGTGCGCTCCTCGAGGATGATGCGGCGTTCGCGTTCGTCGGTGGTGCGGCGGCGTTCGCGCTGGAGGGCGAACCCTGCGGCGACCGTCAGCACCGCACCCACCAGAGGACCGGCCATCACGCCTGGGCCGAACAACGCCGCGGCTGCAAGCGGGAGGGCTAGCACGAGCGGGGCCACGAAGCTGGCTTTGCGGGCGATGGCCAACGCGAACACCGGGGCCAGAGGTACCAGGTAGGCGTCGAGCGGCCAGCTCGGCGAGGGGCCGACCGCCGGGTTCGTCCAGGCGAGAACGCCGATGGCGAACGCCATGGCCAGGAGCGCGAGCCTTGCCGCCGCCTGTGGTTTCTCCGGGATCAGCAGGGCGGGGGCGATCTGGAGACCGAGCAGCACGGGCGTGACGGCCGGGGCGATGCGGTACCACTCCGGGGCTTGCCACAGACCCCACGCCGTGACGACCACGGCGATGGTCAGGCGGCCGAGCCACACCGGTCCGCGCCACCAGCCGAGCGGCGGAAGTTCCACGCCATTCACCCCCGGAGATCACCTTACGGAGCCGGGGTTAACGGCTGGGGTGGGTCTCATCCCTCGGAGTGACAACGGCCGGTGAGGTGGCTCATGAGAGCTACTCCGAGATCGTGCTCGGCGCCGACGCGGCCCACCCTGCTCCCCCACCACGATCTCCAGCATGAAGATCCTGGGGTTGATGGTGCTCGTGCTGGGGGTGCCCGCCGTCGAGCCGCGGGCGGTGGAGATCGAGGACGTGGTGGCGTCGCGGCAGATCACCGAGGTCCGGATGGCGCCCGACGGCAAGCAGGCCGCTGTCGTCATCACCGAGCCGTCGCTCGACGACAACGCGGTGACCAGTCGCCTGATGATCGTCGACGTCGACGCGCCGGAACGGGCCCGCACGGTGACGACGGTGCGCGGTGTGGTCGAGCGGATGACCAACGTCCGGTGGTCGCCGGACGGGAAGCAGGTCGCGTTCCTCGCCCCGCTCGACGGCGCCGACGAGGTGTGGACGGTGTCGCGGTGGGGTGGGCGGCCGCGCAAGATGTTCGGCTCGCCCGCGCCCGCCACCAGGTTCGGTGGCAACCACATGGCGTTCTGGAGCCCGAACGTGCCACCGCACGACGCGAAGGTGCTGGCGTTCGAGTGGAGCGCGGCCGGTGTCGCGTTCACCGCGCCGAAGCCGTTGAACAAGTCGACCGACGACGGGGTCGTGTACAACGGACGCAACCTCATGCCGTTGCTCGCCCGTGAGCACGATGAGGTGCACAACGCGTTGTGGCTGTATGACCCGAAGACCGGCAACATGCGGCACGTCCTGGACGCGCCGACAGGTCCGATGGCCCAGCCGGGCAAGCCGAAGATGGCGTTCTCGCCGGACGGGAAGCGGCTGGCGTTCGTCACGGACCGGCTGCGGGTGCTCGACGGTGACCGGGTGTCCGCGGTGGACGCCGGCACGGCGAGGCCGCTGGAGCCGTCCTGGTCATCGGACGGGAAAGAGCTCGCGGGAGTCGAGAACGGCCAGGTGGTCGCCATTCCCGTCGACGGCGGGCCACGTCGCCCGCTCGCCGTCCTGCCACCGGGAGCCACGGCCACACGGGTCTGGTTCACCCAGAACGGCGTCACACTCGCACTGAACGACGATCGGCACGAGTGGCTCAGCACCGCAGAAACCGAGGACGATCTGTCGAACTGTTCGGTGCACGAGGACAAGGCCGTGTGTGCACGGCAAACCGCAAGCACTCCCCCTCGCATCGCCGCCGTGCACAAGGGCACGATCAAACACGGCTACAACCCCAACCCGTGGGTGAACGGCGTCCGCGTCAACACGCCGATCCCCACCGAGTGGACGACCGGCTTCAAGGCCACCGGCTATCGGATCGTGCCGCCGCAGTGCGCCGGGAAGCGTTGCCCCGCCGTCGTGATCACGCACGGGTACGACGCGCGGAACACGTTCATGGCCGACGTCAACGAGTGGTCGTTCCCCTCCCAGGTCTACGCGGCCAAAGGCTATGTCGTGCTACTCGTCAACGAACCACGCGCGGCCAACCCCACGAACACGGTTGAAGCGCGCAAGACGATCGAAGCGGCCGTCAAGTCCGCTGTGGACAGTGGTGACGTCGATCCCGCCGAGGTCGGCGTCCTGGGCTACAGCCGGGGCGCACGGGTCGCGGACGAGCTGATGATCCACTCGACGACGTTCAAGGTTGCCGTAGCCGGTGACGACGGCACGTTCGAGCTGATGCCGGGCTCGCCGGTGCCGCTCGCCCAGCGGTTCAACGGGCCGTTGCTGCAGCAGATGGGGCCGGCCGCCGGGGTGATGGTCACGCGGATCGACGAGTACCTGAAGCACGGCCTGAAGGTGCCCACCGAGCTGGTGGTGTTCCCGGAGGAGACGCACATCCTCCACCAGCCGCGGCACCGGGCGGCGGCGATGCGGCAGAACGTCGACTGGATCGACTACTGGCTGCTCGGCAGGCGCGATCCCGACCCGGCCAAGGCGGCCCAGTACGCCCGCTGGGACTCCTACCGCTGAAACAGGGTCCGCACCGCCACGGTGACCCACGCGAGCACGAGCGCGCCGTACAGCACGACGGCGACCCCGGTGAACATCGCCGAGGGAACCCGTGCGGCGAGCGCGCTCGTGCCGGTCACCAAAGTGCCCAGCGGGAAGACGAAGCTCCACCACGTCAACGCGAACGGCAGCCCGCGCCGGGCCGTGCGGATCGTGACGGACAGCGCGATCGCCACCCACAGCAGGGCGAATCCCCACGTGATCGTGCCGTAGAGGACGCCGAACGCGACCTGCCCCGGCAGCACGGGCACGCCGGCGAGGAGGTTCGCGGCGGTGATCGACTGCCCGAGCGGGCCGAGCACGATCCACAACGTCGGCACGGTCGAGGCCGCGCCCAGGCCGTGCTGCACGAGCCGTTGCCAGATCTGCGGCACGATCACCAGCGTCGCGAACAGGCTCACGCCGAACAGCGCGTAGCAGCCCAGGACCATTGCCTGGCGCAAGGATCCTTCCGGCAGATGTGAGGCGAGCAGAGCGCCGGAAGCCGCGGACACCATCGGCGGCACGACGGGCATCAGCCAGCCGCCGAACGCGCGTTCACCGCTGCCGATCATCCGCAACGGCACCAGCACCGACGTGGCGAGTCCCAGCAGCGTGCCGACCGTCCACAGTGTCCAGTCCACGGCCAGCGCGGCGGGCAGGCCGATCCAGTCGGAGCCGAGCAGCAGGGCACCGGTTCCGACGGTCATCAACGCCATCGGCGGCGCACCCCAGAACTGGGCCATGACCGGGTCGGCCAGCTGCGCGCGCACCGTCGCCCACGTCCAACGCCGGCAAGCGGCAACCGTGAGGAACACCAGCAGTGCGGCGTCCAACGCCCAGACGACCGTGGCGGCGGGGCGGAGACCGTGCAGGGGAAGCGACGCGGCGGCCGTGGCGACGATGCCGGTGCCCATCACCGAGGCGAACAGGTTCGGACCGAAAGGCGCCGCTCGTCGCACCTCATGGGGCACGGTGTGTGTTTGAGGTGCGAGAGCGGTCACGACATGACAATGCTCGTGTCCGGGCGGCCTCGGTAGGCACTGATCACCGATGAACGCATAGGCTGTCCCTATGCCTCTGCCGTCCAGGGTCACCGACCTGAGCAGCTTCGACCTGTTGCTGAGCGTCGCCGAGCTGGGCAGCATCGGCCGGGCGGCCAAGGCGCACGGCATGTCGCAGCCCTCGGCCAGCGAACGACTCCGCGTGCTCGAAGCCCGCGTCGGGGTGACGTTGCTGGAACGGACCTCGCGCGGCGCGAAGCTCACGACGGCCGGGCAGCTCGTGGCCGGGTGGGCGGCGCCGGTGCTCGCGCGGGCGGTCGACCTGGACGCCGGCATCACGAGCCTGCGGGCGGACCGGCACAGTCAGCTCAAGATCGCGGCGAGCCTGACCGTGGCCGAGTACCTGTTGCCCGCGTGGCTGATCGCGCTGCGTGCGGTCAGTCCGGACACCGCGACCGTGCTGACGGCGGGCAACTCGGTGCACGTCGCCGAGCAGGTGCTGGCGGACCGGGCCGATCTGGGGTTCATCGAGAACACCGACGTGCCGGCCGGACTCGCGAGCCGGGTGGTCAGCCAGGACGAGCTGGTGCTCGTGGTCGCGCCGGGGCATCCGTGGGCGAAGCGGCGGCGGGTCACGGCGGGGAAAGTCGCTGGTACGCCGTTGGTGAGCCGGGAACCGGGGTCGGGCACGCGGCAGGCGTGGGAGCACGCGCTCGGCAAGGCGGGCGTCACGACGTCGGCCGAGCCGTTGCTGGAGATGTCGTCGACGACGGCGATCAAGGCGGCGGCGATCGGCGGGATCGGGCCGGCGGTGCTGAGCGTGCACGCGGTGGCGGCGGATCTGGCGACCCGGACGCTGGTCCGGGTCGAGGTCGGCGACGTCGATCTGCACCGGGCCCTGCGAGCGGTCTGGCCGGCCGGAACGACACCACGCGGCCCCGCCTCCGACCTGTTGACCATCGCCACGCGTACTCTCACGCACCGTGCCGACCGGAGGTAGCAGGCAGGTTCGCGCCGCCCGCAAGCGCAAGAAGCGGATGGCGCGGGTCGAACACGACCTGACCGACGCCCAATGGGACGCGCTCAAGTCGTTGTGGGGTGGTTGCGCGTACTGCGGTGCGCCCGCGACCTCGTTGCAGAAGGACTGCGTGCAGGCCATCTCGCGCGGTGGGCGGTACACGCTCGGCAACGTCGTGCCGGCGTGCGGGTCGTGCAACGCCAGCAAGTGCAACGCCGAGGTGACCGGGTGGTTGCGGCGCAAGCGGCTCGACGAACGCGCGTTCCTGGTGCGGCACTACGAGATCTCGAAGGAACTCACCGCGCAGTTCACCCTAGATGGCGCCTGATCTGATCGCGAACGCGACGGCGTGCGTGCGGTTGCGCAGCTGGAAGCGCACCAGCACGTTCTGCACCATGCTCTTCACGGTTCGCTCCGAATAGGACAGTTTCCGCGCGACCTCCGCGGTGGTCCACCCCTCGGCGAACAGGCGCAGCATGTCCATCTCGCGGTCGGCCATCCCGGTCATCGTGAAGCGGGACGGCAGCTCGGCGCGACCCTCGTGGGCGGCCAGCACCGTCGACACGAGGCTGTCGCAGGTGAGCTCGGCGCGCGACAGCACGGCGACAACGCGGTGTTCGATCGCGCGTGACAGTTCATGGGCGCGCAGGTCGTCGGTGACGAGCACCGTGCAGGCCGTCGTGCGCTGGGCGACCGTCCGCAGCTCGGCCAGCAGCCCCGGCCCGCCCGAGGCCACCAGCACCACCTGGGCCTGGCTGAAGGCGGTCTCGGCGAGCAGCTGGAACTCCGGCCGGATCCGCAGATAGCCCGCCAGGCCCCAGCGGGTGACCGCGTCCTTCGCGTAGATCGCGACTCGCACTCGTTCCATGGCGCCGAGTCTTCAAGACCGCTCTCCATTCGGACTCCACGCGGTCTCCACGGCACTGCCCGATCGGGCACGACCCCGCGACAACCAGGGCGGATCTCCCCAAACGGAGGCCGGGGTGTGCCTAGGTTCGCCCCCTCCCCCGCCACCCGGAGGTTTCTCGATGTCCGCCACCATCGATGCCCTCGCCGAGCTCGCCAAGCCCGAGCGTCGCCAAGATCCGTACCCGTTCCTGCACTGGTTGCGCGAGCACGACCCCGTGCACCGCACACGCTGCGGGTTCTACCTGCTGAGCAACTACGACGACGTGTCGTTCGCCCTGCAGGAGTTCGTGGTGCCGGACGAGGCCGGGATCTGGCGCGAAATCGGTTCCGGGAAACGGAGCCATCCGTCGGTCCGCAAGCTCGTCGCGGCGTTCGCGGCCAGGAACCACCCCTGCTACGCCCGGTTGCGCGCGGCCATCGCGAGCGACATGACGCCCGCTCGAGTGCAGCAGCTGCGGCCGCGGATCCTGGAGCACCTGGGCAACATCTTCGACGACCTCGGGCCGCGGCTGGTCGCGGGCGAGACGGTCGACCTGCACGCCGAGGTGTCCGTTCCGCTCACGCAGTACGTGTTCGCTGACCGAGTGGGCATACCGGAGGAGGACCGCGGGTGGATCGCGGACACCGTCGCGTCGATGACTCGGGCGCTCACGAGTGGTGACGAGGAGGTCGTGCTGGCCGCGGACCGGGCGAGCAACACCGTCGAGGACTACTTCCGCGAACGGGTCGCCGAACGCCGGGCCGCGCCGCGCGACGACCTGATCACCCGGCTGGTCCAGGCGCACGACTCGCACGACGAGCTGTTGATCGCGATTCTGTGGATCATGTGGATGACCGGGTACGAGAGCACGATCTCGGGCATCGACCGCGTTGTACAGGCGTTTCTGGCCCATCCCGAGCAACGGTCGTGGTGCGATGGCACGGACACGTCAGCGGTGCAGCGGTTCATCGACGAGTCGCTGCGACACGACGGGGTGGTGCTCTACACGCCGATACCCCGTATCGCGTTGCACGCCGTATCGCTGAACGAAGTCACCATCCCGGCAGGGGCGTCGGTCCGCATGCTGATCGCGGGCGCGAACCGGGACCCCCGCGTATTTCGGGATCCCGACACGTTCGACCCGAGCCGGGACCCGCGGCGCGCCCTCTCGTCCGGCAACTGCTGCGGCACCACCCTGGGCCGGGCCGAGATGGCGCACGTGGTGACCGGGCTGCAGCAGCGGTTCCCGACGCTGGTCGCGGCCGGTGAGCCGCAGTGGAGCTCCACTGTGGTCGCGCGCAGGACGGTCGAGACGTTGCCTGCCCGACTGGGCTGATCCGCGATGTTCGGATGGGCAGTGCGTTGCGCTGAACGGGCGAATACCCTGCCCGCATGGGCGAAGTGCGCGTGGACGTGCTCGGTGAGCTGCGGCTCACCGTCGGCGAGACGCGACTCTCCCCGTGCCAGCCGAGGCAACGCGCGGTGCTCGCGGTGCTGGCTCTGCGCGCGCCGCATCCCGTCTCGCGCGACGAGCTGATCGACGCCGTGTGGGGCGATGATCCGCCCTCGAGTGCGTCGGGCAGCCTGCACACCTACATCAGCGCGTTGCGGCGGCTGGTCGAGCCGGATCTGCCGCCGCGGGCCTGCGGGAAGCTGATCATCACGACCGACGCCGGGTACGCGTGCCGACAGCCTCCCGACGACCTCCGGGAGTTCTCGGAGTTGGTTGCCGGAGGCGAGTTCCAGCAGGCGCTGCGGTTGTGGCGCGGGACGGCGCTCGCCGACGTGCCGGGGCCGTTCGCTTCACGGCAGCGTGTGCGGCTGGAGGAGTGCCGCCTGGCCGCGGTCGAGGACTGGGCCGCGACGGAGATCGAGGGCGGCGGGCACAGCGAGGTCGTCGACGCGCTCACCCGCGAGATCGCCGACAACCCGGTGCGGGAACGGCTCGTGCGGCTGCTCATGCTGGCGTTGAGCCGGTCCGGGCGGCAGGCCGAGGCACTGGCGGCCTTTCGCGACGTCCGCGCGGCCCTGATCGAGCAGCTCGGCGTCGAGCCCGGCCGTGAGCTGCGGGAACTGCACGAGCGGATCCTCAAGGGCGAGCCGCGGTCGCGCGAGGTCCGGCCGGCTCAGGTCACCCACGACACGAACGGGTTCGTCGGCCGTGACGCGGAGATCGCCGAGCTGTGCGGGCGGTTGGGCGGCGCGGAACCGCGAACGGTCGTGATCTCGGCGATCGACGGCACGGGCGGGATCGGCAAGACCGCGCTGGCCGTGCACGTGGCGCACCTGCTGGTGGACAGGTTTCCGGACGGGCAGCTCTTCATCGACCTGCAGGGGTTCGCGCCGAACGCCGCACCGATGTCCTCCGACGAGGCGCTGCGGCGGTTGCTGGTCGGGCTCGGCGTCTCCCAGAAGGACCTGCCGGACGACCTCGCCGGGATGTATCGCAGCGTGCTCGCTTCACGGCGCATGCTTTTGTTGCTGGACAACGCCTTCAACGCCGAGCAGGTGCGTCCGCTGCTGCCGGGTGTGTCGTCCAGCGCGGTGCTGGTCACGAGCCGGAACCGGCTGAGCGGGCTGGTCGTGTCCGGTGGCGCGCACCGGGTCACGCTGGACGTGTTGCCGGAGTCCGAGGCGCTCGGGTTGTTGCGGTCGGTCATCGGGCATCGCGTCGACGCCGAACCTCACGCCGCACGCGAGCTGGTTCGGTTGTGCGGCGCGCTTCCGCTGGCGCTGCGGCTCGCCGCTGAACGGGTGAGCTGCGGTCCTGATAGGACACTCGCCGTTCTGGTGCAGGAGTTGGCGCACGAGCGGCTAGACGTGCTGGAGGTGGACGAGACCACGGCGGTGCGGGCCACGTTCTCCTGGTCCTACCGGGCGTTGGCGCCTGAGGCCGCCAGGATGTTCCGGTTGCTCGGCCTGCATCCCGGACCTCTGCCGTCGCTCGGTGCGGCCGCCGCGCTGGCCGGGCTCACGGTTAGGGAGGCGCGCCGGCTCGTTGATGTGCTGTGTGCGGGGCACCTCGTCGACGAGGTCGCTTTGCGGCGTTACGGCTTGCACGACCTGCTGCGCACTTACGCGCGCGAGAAGGCGTTCGAGGACGAGCCGTGCCACGACAAGGCCGTCGACCGGTTGCTGTGCTGGTACCTGCACAGCGCGGACGCGGCGGACCGGCTGCTCTTCCCGGGCCGCAGGCGGATGCCGTTGCCCGCGCTGCCCGAGGACGTGACGCCGGAATCGTTCACCGGAGCGGATGAGGCGCGGGAATGGCTGCGGGCGGAGTACGTGAACCTGATCGCGGCGATCCGGTCCGCGGCGGAGAACGGCAACACCGAGCTGGCGGCGCGGCTTCCGTTGGCGCTCATGAGCTTCTTCGAGTTCGAGTCGCACTTCGACGACGGCCTCGCGATGTACCTGATCGGCCTCGACGCAGCGGTGACGTCCGGTGATCAACGGGCGGAAGCCGTGCTGTGCAACAACATCGGCATCCTGCACTCGGTCCGGCGTTCGTACGACGAGGGCGAACGGTGGTTCCAACGCGCGCTACCGCTGTGGCACGCGATCTCCGACGAGCACGGCGAGGGCCAGGCGTTGATCAACCTCGCCGGCGTGTACGTCGGCCGCAACACCGGCGGGTGGGAGCACGCGGAGAAACACCTGCTCCGTGCGTTGGACATCTTCACCCGCCTGGACACCCGGCTCGGCCAGGTGTTCGCGAAGACCCACCTCGCCACCGTCTACCGGCGGATGGGCCGCCTGGACGAAGCCCTCGCCGCCGGCACTCACGCGGCGGCGACCGCGCACGACCTCGGCGCGCTGGTCGTCGAGGCGTCCACGCTGGCCGATCTGGGCCGCATCCACGAGGTGCTGCGCGACTTCCCCGCCGCACTCGCCTGCCACGAGGCCGCGCTGGAGATCCACCGCCGCACCAACAACCAGCTCCGCGAGGCCCGCGACCGCCTGTGCATCGCCTACGTGTGCCGCGAGACCGGCGACTACCCGCGCATGCGGCAGGAGTACACGCGGGCGTTCGAGATGCTGGAGGAGCTCAACCCGGCCGAGGTCGACGCGGAACGGGCGGCGTTCGGCCCGCTACCCGCGTGACCGGACGTTGAACGTCATGTGCGGGTAGCGCTGCTGCAGCTGGTTCGCGACGCCGACAGACTCGTTCGAGGTCGTCACCTCAACACCCGACCCGTCGACCGCGGGCTCGGCAGTGACGACGTGAATCCCGAGCCCCTGCCAATGGGTTGTTTCGGCCAACATCTGCTGTGCGGCCGCCATCATCTCCACGCGCGTGTACTTCGCGTCACGGAACACAACCCGCACGTTCGGCGTGGCCTCGGCGATCTCGGCGTCCAGCTTCGCGTCCGGCTTGCGGTGCACCACCAGCATCGACGGCTCGTGCCGCAGCTCCAGCCCGGCGAACGTGCCAGCGAACTCGCCCTCCAGCCTCGGCCGGACGACGCTCGCGGCCTCCGTCAGCCCCGGATCCCCGGTGCTGGGCCCACCAGCGGCGGCCTGCTGTCCGCAAGCCGCGAGCGCGACGAGCAGCAACGCGAGCACGACGGCTCTCTGCACGGTTCCCCACCTTCAGTCTGTATGCCTGGGAAACGCGTGCAGGTGCCTATGAGGTTGCTTCTGCTGTTACGCCGAATTGCGCACGGCGTTGTAACTCTTGAACAGCCCGTCCCACGCCCGGTTGCACCGCACGTTGAGCTGCCCGTCAGCGCTGTTGCCACCAGCGGCGAACCACGGCTCGCACGGCGCGATCTCACCGAGCTGCTTGCGCACCTCGGCAACGGCCGTCCTGGCGTCCGCAGGCAGCTTGTCGGCCTGTTTTTCGACCTCGTCGATCACCCCCGCCACGTCCTGCATCAGGTGGGCGCAGTTGTCGGCCGGGTTGACGGGCTCACCGCTCAACCGCGGGATGCAGGCCGTGAGGAGGCTGCCGATCGCGTCGAGCCTCGGTTGCAGCTCGGGCATCGGCGAAGCGGACGACGACGTGGGGGCCGGGGTGATCGTGGGCAGGGACGTCGTCCCGGTACCACACCCGACCAGGAGGAATGCCAGCGCAGCGGCGGAGTAGCGCACGTCTCGACACCCTAGCCCTCCGCCCTGTCCGTCCCCTTTCAGGTGATGCCATCAGTCGCCGCGCTCGCCCGTGATGCCCCAGATGAGCTGCTCGATCGGGTCCGGGTCCGGTGTCCGCATGTCCACGAGGTGCCGCAGTCCGAGGAATTCGGGGAACGTCGGCTCACCCTCGGTCCCGCCGAGGACCACCGGGATCACCGGCTTGCCGCTCGACAGCGCCTTGTCCTGGATGAGCTCCAGCTCCATGCCGTGCCACCGGCCCTGCCCGGCCGGCCCGAACAGGACGGCGGCCGCCTTGCTCTGTTCGACGCCTCTGGCGATGGCCGGTTGCCACCGTTCACCCGGCCGGATGTCGCGCTGGTCGAGCCACGGCAGCAGCCCGCACGCCTCCAGCCGATCGGCGATGTCGATCACGGCGGGCTTGTCGAGGTTGTTGTGGCACAGGAAGACGTCGTACTCGCCGGACTCCCGCTTGCCCTTCAACTTGGTCGACAGCACATCCCTGTCCCGTTGGGCGTTCGCGTGCGTGTTCATCTCGTCGATGGCCTGTCCGACGTCCTCCGGCACCGCGTCGACGAGCGAGATGACGAACTCATCGCACAACGGGCACGGCATCTCGATGGCGTTGCGGTCGAGCTTGCCCTGCACCAGGTTCTCGGGGAGCACGAAGCCGCACACCCGGCACTTCCGCACTCGGCGGACCAGCACGGTGCCGGCCACGGCGCGTTGTGTCAGGTGCTCGACGACGTAGACCTCGAACTGCCTGCGCACGATCGCCACGGCACGCTCGTCGTAGAACAGCGTGAGCTCGTTGCGCCCTTCCTCGACCTCGCGGATCGCGATGCCGCACGTCCCGCCGTCGACCGCGCGGTAGGAGGCCGAGTTGTGCCACATCGCCTCCTTCTGGAACAGCCGGGAGTGCGTCAGCCTCACCGCGAGCGTCGAGTAGATCGTGTGCAGATCGCCGTCGAACGCGATCACCACGTCCTGTCCCGGCAGCTCCGGCGCGTCCGGACGTTCCCTGGTGAACTGCGCCGGGAAGATCAGGTCGACCTCGCGGTCGGTGACCTCCTTGAGCGCGATCTCGCGGCGCAGCAACTCCTCGACAACCGCGATCAGCAGGATCCGCTCGAGCTGCGCGTGGGCGAGCTTCTCGTCCTCCGGAATCCGGAACCGGCCCTCCAGCGCGTCCTGCTCCGGCACGAACCCGAGCCCGTCCGGTTCCTCCTTGGCCGCCTGCACGAGCGATGAGGCGTACGCGTCGAGCAGTTCGGGCTGCAGCAGGACGTAACCACCGAACTCCATGCAGCGCAAAACGCCCCGGCTCTCCAACCGTCCGAGGCAGCTCGTGAAGGTGGCCTCGTCCGCTTCACCCCGGGTTCGGTGGTAGCTGCGCATCAGATCGTCCACAGTGGCCAGAACGCGACCCTGCTCCTTCTCCTCGACGAGGAACTCCTTGATGGACTCCAGCAGAGCGCTGGAGCTCACCAGCTGCACGGCGCCCCAGTCGATGCCGTCGCGGATCATGCGCGTCAGCTGCTCCAGGCCCCAGCTCTCCTTGGCGCTCGTCTCGACGTGCCCGTCGAGGCCGAGTTCGTCCACCAGTGCTCGCAACCGCCGTTCGCTCACCGCCGTGCCACCGCGATCGGCCCGCGCGGCCACCAGGTAGACGCGCGTCTGCACTGCCGACTTCCCGTCCAGCTTCTGAGCCTGCGCCAGCGCCCGCCACCAGTACCGGACGCCGGAGAACGGATCCGTCTCGCTGCGCGCGTCGAACACGATGAGCGCCACCGCGACTTCCTTGAGGTGCAGCTGGTGCACCATTCGGTAGCCGGGCTGGCCGGCCAGGTCCCACAGCAGCGTTTCTCTTGTCAGCGTGCTGCCGTCCGGGTTCGTGACGTGCGCCCGTTCCCAGGTCCACACGTTGCGTCCGTGAGTGGAGGCGGTAGCGGCGAACGGCTTGCCGCTCAGCACCAGGCCCAGCCCCGACTTGCCCACTCCGGAGTCGCCGACGAGCACGACCTTCGCGTTGGTGTACTGCCTCGCGGACAGTTGCGCGCCGACGTCGTTGAGCAGGTCGTAGTCGAGCCTCAGAATGTCGACGTTGCCGCCGTCTTTGAGGGCCAGCAGTGGTTCGGTGGGGTGGAAGGCGATGCCGCCGCGCCGGGTGTAGGACTCGCGCGGGATCACGGAGACGCATTGCCAGTCTCGGCACCGCCAGATGCGCACGGTGTTGTCCTCGGACGCGGAGACCAGATAATCGCCGTTCGGCGAGAATCGTGCGCACAGAACGGTTTTGGTGTGCCCTTCGAGTACCGCGAGGGACCGGTCGGCCGCCGGTTCGTCGACCGAGATGCCGTTCCCATCAGCTGACAACTGCGCGAGCAGCAAGCCGCCATCCGGTCGCTCGAAAGCGTCCAACGCCTCCCGGACTACCGCCACCTTCCACTCCGTGTCGAGGCGTTCCGCGCGAAGCACACGCACACGAGTGCCATCCGTCACCAGCAGGCGCGCACCATCGGCCAGCCAGACCGGTCTCATCCGATAGCCGCCGCGCGGAGGGCCGAGCGACCTTCTCGCCAACTGGGTGCCGTTGGCGGCGTCAACCACGCGGAAAGCACTCCCACCGAGCAATACCAGCTTCTGGCCGTCAGGCGACCAACTGATCCGGGTGGATTTGTACGTCCCGCACAGACGTCTCGGTTGAGACGACCCGAATCCGATCAGCGTGACCTGGTGCGTGTTGAACGGTTCGGATTCCTTCGACGGCGACCGCAGCCTCTGAACCACGGCAGCAACTGTCTCGCTCGGATGCCATGCGATGTCCGTCCCGTCCTCGTGCAGGCCGATGGGCTCCGGTGCTGAGTTCAGGGGCGTCGACCAGAAGAACACCTGTCCGGCGGCGTTCGCGGTCAGCATCCGCCCGTCCGACGACCACGTCACCTGGCTGATCGTCGAACCGGTGGCGAGCCCTCGGTGCACGAACTCAACTCCGGCCGGCACATCCTCTGGATTCGCGGCGACACTGCTCTCGCGACGTAGGGCGATCACCCCGCTGTTCAGCGAGACCAGCGACAGGAGCGCCCGATGTCCTTCCTCGGTCAGTCCGGCCTTCCACAGGCTGATCAGTTCCTCAGCAGGCCAGTCCGTTCCTGTTGGCTCGACGTGGAGTCGCAGGAGCACGAGGTTCGCGGAGTAGGTGGCAAGCGCGCTGACCGTGTCCGGCAACGTCGGGTGGTAGTTCGCGTACCAGGGATCGACCGTTCGGATGCGATGACGCCGGATGAGGGCGTCGAGCGTCCGCACCACCGATTCACGCAGGTCCAGGTCGATCCCTGCGGCCAGTTCGCCGACGAACTCCAACACCGACGGTCGCACGGCCAACGGTTGGTGTGACAGCAACACGTAAAGCATGCCGTCTTCCGGTGCCGTGCCTTCGCGGACGAGCGGTCCTCTGGCGGTGTCGAGGAGCAGCCGCTCCAGGTGCTGAGCGATCAGGTAGTCACCGAAGATCGCTTGCTGCCACTCGTACCTGGTGACGACGTGGTTCTCCCTGACGACCAGACTCGCAGACGTCAAGAACAACGACGGCAGGGATGTCGCGCTCTCGGGGATGCCGAACGCCACCATGTCCTTGGCGTACTCGTCTTCCGCGATCCAGTGGCGGCCTCGGTTGAACATCCCGAGCGCCAGCACGCCGAGCTTGAACATCAGATCGGCGATCGCGGCTTTGACGACCACAGGCGCGTCGGCGGTCTTCTCGACCTCTCGGCGGACCTGGCGGTCGACCAGCTGCTTGATCAGCCCAGCGGTCGACGTGGTCGAGCTCGGCCGCGCTGCGGCCGGGTCGGTCAGGCTCAGGGTGAGCATCACCAGGCCCAGCGGTTGCCGCGCCAGATCCCGTTGCGCGAGCGCTGCCGCCAGGGTCATGGGTCGCCGGCCTGTTTCGGCGTTCGTGCTGTTCCACGACCTGATCCACCGCTGGATCTGCTCGTCGTCGAACTCTTCGAGCCTCACCACCGGAATGTCGTTCGGTATCCGCACGCGGTCGATCGCCGATGCGCGCGACGTGATGACCACTGCGACCGGTGCGCCCAGCGCACTCTGCACCCGTTGGTACTCGGAGAGTTCCAACAGGTAGTTGGTGCCGGCACTGGACACCTGGAGCAGGTCGTCCAGTCCGTCCAGCAGCACCACCGGCAACCGGCCGGCATCGGTGCGGCTGAATTCGGGATGCATCAACTGGCGGCCGGTGAGGTGTGCGAGTCCCTGCTCGATCTGGTCGGCGACGGGCACGTCCGCATCGACAGATCGCAACGCGACCCGCACGACGGTGAAAGCGTCGGCGGGCAGCCTGGCGGCGAGCACGTGCGTCAGCAACGACTTGCCGCAACCGGGGGCGCCCAGGACCAGCAGCGGCAGCTCGGTGCATCCGGACCCGCTGAAGTGACGTGCGAAGGCCAGATCCAGGTCCTGCGGCCCACCGGCGTCCCAGGACCACCACCAGTCGTCGGCAAGCCTCATCCCGACGTCCGCCGTGATGATCCGGACGTGCGGAGCAACGTAGGCGTCCCGGACGCGAGGAGCCGCTGGCTCCCCGTCTGGCACGTCGAACACCGGCCGGTCCAGTTCGGCCTGGTTGAGCACGCTCAGGGCAGTCTCGAGCTCATCTTCCGGTTGGCGAGTTCCCGCCACCGCGAGCGGCTCCAGCAGGACGTCCAGCGTGTCCACGTTCACCGAGTGGTCGAGGTGCCTGCCCCAGATCTCGAACTCGGGGATCTGGGGCACCATGTCGACAAAGCCCGTCCGGTACCGGCTGACGACCGCCTGCGGGAGTCCGGAGTGCAGCAACCCCGCAGTCTCGTCCTGCCAGAACAGCACGCTGTGGAAGCGCTCCAGACGCTCGGTCGCCCACTTGCCGACGGCATCCGCGACGCGTTCGAAGCCGCGCGCGATCGACGGTGCCGGGACCACGCCTGCGTAGAGGCTCACGACAAAGGCGTCCAGCTCCACAGATCGTGTGGACTCCAGCTCGTCCAGGAGGTCCGGCAGCTCCTCGAACACTTCGCGAACCAAGTCGAAGAACGCCGTCGCCACGACCGCCGTGTGCGTGGCCGTCACGAGTTCAGTCCTGGCGGATCCACTCGTCCGCGACAGGCGGTCCGGCACTCGGTCCAACGCCTGCTGGACGAGGCGCGGCAGGGTGTCGTCCGCTCCGATCCACGTGACCAGCGATTGCCCCGCGCTCAGCTGCACGTCCGCGCGGTCCAGCCCGTGCTGCTCCCGGCCCAGGACCTCGAGCGCACCCTTGATGGTGGTCGGCGTCATCCGCTCCCTCACGTCCTCGGCTTCACATTCAGTCGTTCGGAGCCGGAGGTTGCGTTACGTGGAGCGAATTCCACGATTGCTGGAATCTCAGGACGTGGCGGCGTGCGCGATCCGGAGCGTCATCTGCTGCTGCGTTGCGTCGCGGGCAACCGGCGTGAACGAGTAGACGATGCGGCGTTGCTGGTCGCGCGTCGAGAACAGACCCGCGTTGTAGCCGTACTGCTCCCCCGTCTTGCCCCACACCGTGACGCCGTTGATCGTGAACGTCTGCATGCCCGCGCTGTAGCTCGCGGACTTGCCGTCCACCATGGACACTCGCGGCACCGTGAACATCTTGTCCAGCAGGTGTGGCGGCAGCAGCCGGCCGTCGAACAAGGCCGCGGCGAACCGGGTGAGGTCGCCGGTCGTGGAGATCATGTCGCCCTCGCCGTACGAGCGCGAGGTGTTGAAGTCGGAGACGTCGACCAGGCCGCGGCCGGGGACGTTGAGGTAGCCGTGGACGTGCGCGCCGCGGATTCGGGTCTCGTTCGCACCGGGCACGTAGGTGTGAGACAGGCCCAGCGGGCACAGGATGCGGGTCGCGACCTCGTGGCCGTAGGTGTGGCCGGTGACCTTCTCGATCAGCATCGCGGCGAGCACGTAGTTGATGCCGCGGTACTCCTGCTGGCTGCCGGGCGTGAACTTGGCCTTGGTGTTGGGGATCAGGGCCACGCGCTGCGAAGGCGTCCACTGGTCGTAGCGGTGTTCGAGCACCTTTTCCGGGGTGCTCACATCGGGGAAGCCGACCTCGAACGGGATGCCGCTGGTGTGGTTGAGCAGCTGTGAGACGGTCACCGGTTCCAGCTGAGGGGGCAGCAGGCCCGGCAGGTACTGCTGGACGGGACGGTCGAGGTCGACCTTGCGTTCGGCGGCGAGCTGCAGGACGACCGTCGCCACGAACACCTTGGTGACGCTGCCGATCCGGAATCGGTCGGTCGGCCGCACAGGACGCTGTTGGTCCGCGGTGCCTGATGTCCCGTACCAGGAGCCCGCGGAACCGGAGACCCGCAGCTGGGCCGAGGTCGCCACCGGATGTTCCAGGTCGGAGATGGCCGCGCGCAGTGCGGGAGGTTGGAGCGGGGTAAGGGAGTGGCGGCGACGAGGGCCGCGAGTAAGAGGGTCTTCATGATCACCACGCTGCCGACACCGCTCGCGCGAAGCCATGGGGGCAGCCCCCGCACCCGTGGTGGGGGCAGCACCAACGCCAACGGGCCGGGTCGCCGTGGCGAGCCCAGCCCGTTGAGAGGCGGTGGGTCAGGGGAGGATGTAGGACTGCACGCCGTTCGGGAAGCCCAGGTCGGCGGTGTCGCGGACGTCGTCGCTCACGACGGCCGACTTGCCCTTGCAGCCCGGCTCGGACCAGATCTTCACGGCGCCGTCGGGGGACAGCGACTTGAAGCCGCCGCGCAGGTCGGCGCACGTCTTCGAGGGCTTGACGCCGGTGGCGAAGTTGTTGCCGCTGAAGTCGTCGAAGTTCTTGCCGGTGAAGAAGGTGACCGAGTCAGCGGGCTTCGCACCGGAAACAGGCGGGGCGGGCTGCGTGGTCGGGGCCTCGGCCGGGGCGGTGGCGCGCTTGCCCTCCGGGTTGATCACGAACCACTTGTTGCCCACGTTCTGACCCTTGATGTCACCGGGCTGGGTGTCCTTGGTGAACAGGTACGTCGGGCGGCCGCCCAAAGTCACCTGAGTCTTGCCGTCCTTGCGCTTGATGAAGCCGATGTTCTCCCGCTTGATGCCGGGGAAGAAGAGCTTCGTGCCCTTCGCGACGGTGATCGGCGTCCACGTCTTCTCGCACTCACCGTTGCAATTGGACACTCCGCCGTTCACCGGGTCGTCGCTGAACCAGTAGACGGTGCGGCCGGCGCCGTTCACGACCGCCGGCTCCAGGCCGCCCGCGTTGGCAACGCGCAGTTCCACCCACTTCTGCTTCACCTCCGGGGCCGCCGCCTCCGGGGCGCGGTCGCCGGTGGTGCGGTCCGCCTTGTTGGAGTTCGCGGAGCCGCGCAGGAAGTCCACACCGGACTCGTCCGACACCGCGGCGGCGGCCTGCTGCTGCGTTTCCGTTGCAGGAGCGGGGTTTCCGGACTGCGCGGAGCCGGTCTGGCACGCGGTCAGAGCGACGGCGCTCACCGCGACGAGGGCAGCAACGATCCCAACTTGCTTGCGACGCATGGGGTTTCTCACTCCTGAGGTGATCTCATCAACCTGTTCACCCCCAGTCACGCACGGCCGCGCCGAACGGTTCAAAGGAGTTCGACGTGAGAGCGCGATCACAGTCTCACTTGGCGCCGCCCGGTACGGTTGGGGGCGTGAACATCAGTCTGAGCAGCGACTTCGCCACCGCGGTGCCGGAGATGGCCGTCTCCTGGGAAGCCGTCCCGGTCGAAGAACCGGAACTGCTCGTCCTGAACGAGCCGCTGGCGAAGGAGCTCGGCCTCGATCCCGCCTGGCTGCGCGGCGACGGACTGCCGTTCCTCGTCGGCAACCAGGCTCCTGGCGTGGCGCAGGCCTACGCCGGGCACCAGTTCGGCGGCTACTCCCCCAGGCTCGGCGACGGCCGCGCGCTGCTGCTCGGCGAACTGACGCACGCCGACGGCAAGCTGCGCGACCTGCACCTCAAGGGCTCGGGTCGCACGCCGTTCGCCCGCGGCGGCGACGGGCTGGCGGCGGTCGGGCCGATGCTGCGCGAGTACATCGTCAGCGAGGCCATGCACGCTCTCGGCATCCCCACGACCCGTTCGCTCGCTGTCGTGGCGACCAAGAACGTCGTGCACCGCGAAGAGCCGCTGCCGGGTGCGGTGCTGGCCAGGGTCGCGGCCAGCCACCTGCGGGTCGGCAGCTTCCAGTACGCGCGCAACACCGGCGACCACGACCTGCTGCGCCGTCTCGCCGACCACGCGATCGCCCGCCACTACCCCGGCAGCACCTACCTGGAGCTGTTCGGGCAGGTCGTGGCGGCGCAGGCGGCGCTCGTCGCGCGGTGGATGTCCGTCGGTTTCATCCACGGCGTCATGAACACGGACAACATGACGATCTCTGGCGAGACGATCGACTACGGCCCGTGCGCGTTCATGGAGGCCTACGACCCGACGACGAAGTACAGCTCCATCGACCACCGCGGCCGCTACGCGTTCGGCAACCAGCCGATCATCGCCGAGTGGAACCTCGCCCGCCTCGCTGAGGCGCTGCTGCCGTTGTTCGCCGACGACGAGGACAAGGCGGTCGCGCTGGCCCTGGAGGTGCTCGGCACGTTCCAGGAGCACTTCGAGAACGCGTGGATGGCCGGCATCCAGGCCAAGCTCGGCGTGACCGGAGACGTGAAGCCGCTGCTCAAGGACCTGCTGGCGCTCATGCACGAGAACCACGTCGACTTCACGTCGTTCTTCCACCACCTGGCGAAGGCCGCGAAGGGTGATGCCGAGCCCGCGCGGTCGTTGTTCCTCGACCTCGCCGGGATCGACGCCTGGATCGCGCGCTGGCGTGAGCTGGGACCGGACGCCGCACGGATGGAAGCGGTCAACCCCGTCTACATCCCGCGCAACCACCTCGTCGAGGAGGCCCTGCAGGCCGGCACCGACGGTGATCTCGGCCCCCTCGAACGGCTGCTGGACGCCGTTACGGCACCATGCGGAGAGCGCGCCGGGCTGGAGCACTACGCGACGCCGGCGCCGCAGGACTTCAGTGCCACCTACCGAACCTTCTGCGGGACCTGAATGAAACTGCAGCCCATCGCCCACGTCGAGTCGCCGCTGACCGACCGCTCCTCCGCGCCCAAGCAGGGTGACGAGGGCGCGCCGGAGGCCTGGATCGTCTTCGCCCCGCAGTACGCGCGGGCGATGGCCGAGCTGGCCGCGGGACAGGACGTCCTGGTGCTCACCTGGCTCGACCGGGCCGACCGGTCCGTGCTGGCCGTGCATCCGCGCAGCGACGCCACCAGGCCGGAGACCGGGGTGTTCTCCACCCGGTCGCCGGACCGGCCGAACCCGATCGGGCTGCACCGCGTCCGCGTCCTGCAGGTGGACGGTCAACGGGTGCGGGTCGCGGATCTGGAGGCCATCGACGGCACGCCGGTGGTCGACGTGAAGCCGGTGCTGGGCGCCGAACGCTGAACCACCAGGTGACACGGCTGGGCATCGGGGGTATCCAGGCGGTATGACCCAGCCAGTACCGCCTCCCGAGCCCATGCCGCAGCCGGGTCCGGACCAGCCGCGGCCGCCCGGCCCGGACCCGGATCCTCTGCCGCCGATGCCCGAACCGGTCCAGCCCCGGGCAACGTGACACGCCGCTGCCCGGACCGCTCTGGCCTCGCGCGTCAGGACGCTGCCGCGATCGCGGGCATCGGCGCGTCCGCGCGGTTCCAGTCCATCCGCGACCACGGCAGATCCATGTCCGCGAGCGCGCTGATCTGCAGCGGCGCCAGATCGGCGGGATCAGGTGCCTCGGCGTGCCGGGAGTACGCGGCGTCGACGTACCGGTGCCCGGTGTCCGGGGCCAGCACGACGACGTGCCGGTCCGGATCGAGCTTCTGCTCCCACCTCGCCGCCAGGTACGCCGCTCCCGCCGAGAGCCCGGCGAAGATCGCGTGCTCGCGCAGCAACGCCACGCTGCCGGCCAGCGCCGCGTCGAAACCGAACCAGTGCACCGTGTCGTAGAGCGTGTGGTCGACGTTGCCGAACGGGATGGAGCTGCCGATCCCGGCGATGATGATCTCCGGGTCGTGCACGTGCTCGCTGCCGAACGTGACGCTGTCGAACGGTTGCACGCCAGCGAGTTCCACGCTCGGGTGGGTCTCGCGGAGGAACGTGGTCAGCGCGCCGGTCGACGCTCCGGTGCCGACGCCGCCCACCACGGTCAGGTGCTGGCAGTCGACGTGTTCGCGGACCAGGTCGGCGATCGGGCGGTAGCCGCGGTAGTGGACGTCGTCGTGGTACTGCCGCATCCAGTGGTGCCGCGGGTGATCGCGGAGGATCTCCCGCACGCGCGCCACCCGGCGGCTCTGGTCGAGCTTGAGGCTGGCGGACGGCGGCATCGGCTCCACGGTGGCGCCGAGGATCTCCAGCTGCGTGCGCAGAGTGGCGTCGACGGTCGTGGACGCGACGATGTGGCAGTGCAGGCCGTAGCGGTGGCAGGCGAGCGCCAACGCGTGGGCGTAGATGCCGCTGGAGCTGTCGACCAGCGTGTCTCCGTGCGCGATGGTGCCGCGTTCGAGGAGAAACCGGACCGCTTCGAGGGCCGAAGCGACCTTCATGGTCTCGAAGCGCAGGCAGAGGGTGTGGGAGTCGAGGCGTACCAGTGCAGGACGGCTGAGGGCGTCAGCGATGTGGTGGTCCACGTCTTCTCTCATGTTCGGTAGCGGAAGAGAGCGGTGTCGTCGGCGCTGAACTGCGAGAACGGGAACGGCTCCGCGGACAGGGCGGTCACTCCCGCGTCGAGGAAGTGGCGGGCGACGGCGCTCGCGGTCTGCGCGTAGATGATCAGCGGGACTCCCCTGTCCCGGCAGGTGCGCAGGATCTCGTCGAACGTGCCGTTGCCGATCGTCATGCCGGTGGCGACGACGGCGTCCGCGACACCGAGGACGTCGCGCATGTCCGGGGTCACCGGATCGCCCCACTGGGTCGTGCGCAGCGTCAGGTCGCACGGCAGGCACTCGGCGCCACGCTCGCGGATGGCTGCCACCAGCGGGTTCACCACGCCGATCAACGCGACCTTGGCACCGGGCTGCACGTCCAGCAATCCGGCTACCGCCGCGTCACGGGCCTTCGCCCGTTCCTCCGGTGTGCCGGCGGGGAGCACGACTCGTTCCGTCTCATGTGGACGGACGTGGCCGAGGTAGGCGTCGAGCGCGGCCACCCGCACCGGCGCTGGTGCTTCGGTGAGCAGGCGCGCGACGGGTGCCCCGGAGTAGTTCGCGCAGACCGCCGGGTCGGCCTCGCCCTCCGCGAACGCGCACGCGCCGAACGCCCTGCCGACGCGGGCGAGCACGTACTGGTTGCGGTAGGTGACGTTGCCGCCGGCGAGCCGCGTGCCGTGGTGCACCCAGAACACGCTGGTGGCGAGCACTTCCCCGGGGTCGGGGCCGTGCCGGCCCGCCAGCACCTCGTTGATCAGATCGTCCACAGTGGTCACGAACATCCCCCTTCTCAGCGATAGCCGACGGCCAGGTGGCCCAGGCTGTCGCGGCCGATCTCGGCGTCCACGTCGAACACGTCGCGCAGCAGTGGCGCGGTGAGCACTTCAACCGCCGGGCCGTTTGCGACGACCGTGCCGCCGTGCATCAGGACCAGCCGGTCGCAGTAGCGGGCGGCCAGCGCGAGGTCGTGCAGCGCCACCACGACCGTCTGCGGTGTGCGGGAGGCGAGTTCCATCAGGTCGAGCTGGTGGCGCACGTCCAGGTGGTTGGTGGGCTCGTCGAGCAGCAGACCCTCGGTGCGTTGCGCCAACGCACGGGCGAGGTGGGTGCGTTGACGTTCGCCGCCGGACAGCTCCCGCCACGACCGGTCCGCCAGCGCGGTCAGGTCGAGCCGGCCCAGCGCGGCGGCGACGATCTCGTGGTCGGCGGTGTCCGGGCCTCGCCACATCGACCGGTGAGCGGTGCGGCCGAGCATCGCCACGTCTGCCACGCGCAGATCGCTTTCGGTGTCGGCGGTCTGCTCGACGAACGCCATCTTGCGCGCACGCTCACGGGCCGGCCACGAGGCGATGTCGGCGCCGTCGTAGCGGACCACGCCTGCTGTTGGCGTGCGCAATCCAGCTATACAACGGAGAAGCGACGACTTGCCGGAGCCGTTCGGTCCGATCAGCCCGACGGTCTCGCCCGGCTGCACCGTCAGACTCACGTTGTGCACGATGGTCTTGCCCGGCACGCCCCAGCTCAGGTTCTCGACGTCGATCTTCACAGCTCTCCCCTCTTGCGCAGCACCAGCAGGAAGAGCGGAACGCCGAGCAGTGCGGTGAACACGCCGACCGGGACCTCCAGCGGCGAGAAGACCACGCGGGTGAGTGCGTCGGTCCAGACCAGGAACACCGCGCCGACGACCGCCGAGAGCGGCAACAGCTTGCGGTGCAACGGCCCCACCAGGAACCTCACGCCGTGCGGCACGATCAGCCCGACGAACCCGACAGCACCCACCGCGGCCACCGAGACGGCGGTCAGCATCGATGTCGTCACCAGCAGGACTGTCCTCGTCATGCGTACGTCGACACCGAGAGAGGACGCGGTGTCGGTGCCGAAAGCGAACCCGTCCAGTGCGGACGAACACAGCCACACGACGAGCAGGCCAACGGCCAGAACGACCGCGCACACCGCCACCGACGTCCAACGGGCTGACGCGAGCGAACCCAGCAGCCAGTGCGTGAGAGCGCGGATGCTGTCCGCGTCACCGGAGGAGAGCAGGATCAACGAGGTGAGGGCCGCGAACAGCTGCCCCACCACCACTCCCGTGAGCACGATCCGCACCGAGTCCAGGCCCGTGCGTCTGAGCAGCAGCATCAGCAACCCGAACGACACCAGTGCGCCCACGAGCGCGCCACCGGTCACCCCGAGCTGAGAGCCCGCGAACCCGAGCACCACCACCACGACCGCACCGGTCGAGGCGCCCGACGACACCCCGAGCAGGTACGGGTCGGCGAGCGAGTTGCGCGTGATGCTCTGCAGGGCCGCGCCGCACACCGCCAGCGCGGCACCGACGAGTGCCGCGAGCAGCACTCGGGGCAGTCTCAGGTCCCAGATCAGCGAGTCGAGCAGGCGGGGCAGCGGAACGACCGGCAGTCCGAGACGCGCGCCTGCGGACCTGCCAATTTCTGGCCAACTAGCGCCCACTCCTATCCGGACGGCGAGCACGAGCGAGACCATCAGGACCGCGAGACTCAGCACGGTCAGGAGCACGCTCTTGCCACGTCGAACAGGAGTCACCGGAACCTCGACGGCGGGATCGAGGACAGCGGCCTCAGCCACGGCCGGCGATCTTGTCGAGTCCGGCGCCGAACGACCGCAGCGCGTCGACAGTGCGGACCGACGGGTCCATCTCGGTGCCGTTGATCTCGATGATCTTGTTGTCCTTCAAGGCTTTCAGCTGCGAGACGACCGGGTGTTCGCGCATCATCGCGAGCTTCTCGCTGGCCTTGTCACCGGGGTTGCCGCGTTCGGACAGGTCGCCGATCACGATGACGTCCGGGTCGCGCCGCGCGATCTCCTCCCAGGACGCCTCCGGCCACTCCTGGGCCAGGTCGTCGAAGATGTTGGTGGCACCGGCGATCTTGCTCATCTGGCTGGGCATGCCGTCGCGGCCCGCCACGTACGGGACGCCCTTGAAGACCGAGTAGACCCAGACCACCTTGACCGGGTCGCGTTTCACCGCTTGGACCTCGGCGAGCGTCTTGCGCTGGTCGTTCGCGAGCTGGTTCGCCTTCTCGGTGGCGCCGAAGATCTTGCCGAGGTTCTCGTAGTCGCGGAACAGCCGCTCGAACGGCGGCGTGGTCCCGTCCGGGCAGTTCACCGCGCTCACGAACGTCGGTACGCCAAGGGCTTCGAGCTCGTCCCGCGTGCCGGCGCGGTCGGCGGTGAACAGCTCCTTGAAGCCCGACACCACGACGTCGGGGTTCGCCGCGCGCAGCGGTTCGGACGTGAGGATCTTGGGCGAGAGCACCGGGATCTTCGCGTAGGCCTCGGCGTACTTCGGCGACACCTTTGTCTTGATGTTGGCCGTGCCCGCCATGCGGTCCTGCATTCCCAGTGCCAGCAACGTTTCCGTGGAGCTCTGGTCCAGCGCAACCGCCCGCTGCGGCGTGCCGGTGAACGTCAGCTGCTTGCCGCAGCTGTCCACCACCACCGACTGAGCCGTTGGCGCCTGCGCGCCTCCCGGTGCGGCGCAGCCCGCGGTGAGCACCGCGACGGCGAGCGCCAGGCCGAGCCGGGCGGGGTGTGACATCTGATCCTCCAGTGCGTGACGACTTCAGCGTCCGTTACTGTAACGACAACCATTTTCAAATCAAGCCCTTTCCTGGAAGGTGACGCACGTGGTTCACGACACAGCCCCGCCGGCCGCAAAGACTCGATCGGTGTTGCGCAGCCCGGCTTTCCTGCGGCTGTGGAGCGCCACCACGGCTTCCGGCATCGCGACCTGGGCCCTGCCGTTCGTGCTGGGTCTCGCGGTGTTGTCTCGCTCGTTGACCGCTGTCGAGCTGGGCGTCCTGCTCGCGGCGCGCACCGCTGGTTTCCTCGCCGCGGTCCCGGTCAGCGGGGTGCTGGCCGACCGCTACGCGCGCCGCCAGGTGGTGCTCTGGTCCGGCCTGATCTCGGCTCTCGCCGCTCCGGTCCTCGCTGCCTTCGTGGGCAACTCGCTGCTGCTGGCCGCCGTCGCGGCCGCCGCGATGGGTGCGGGTCAGGGTGCGTGCCGTCCGGCGTTCTCGGCGCTGACCGCCGAGGTGGTCTCCGTCGACCAGCGGCAGCAGGCCAACGCGGCGATGACCATGTCGATCCGGGTGACCACGCTGGTGGCGCCGGGTTTGACCGCGTTGCTCGCACTCGTGGTGAACACGCAGGGCCTGCTCTTGGGGATCGGCGCGCTGTGGCTCGTGGCCGCCTTCGTACCCCCGGCCGGTTCCGGTCAAGTGGCGGCGGTCGCGAGCCGCGCGGGGTTCGTGACGGAGTTCCTGGACGGCGTGCGCGAGGCCCGCAGGCATCCGTGGTTCCTGGCGGGCCTGGGCGCGCTGTCCGCGGTGATCGCCACCGGCTACTCGGCGACCGGTGTGATCCTCCCCCTGGTCAGCCGCGACCGCTACGACACCGAAGCCGTGCTCGCGGGCGCACTGACCGCCTACACGCTCGGCGCACTGGCCGGCGCGGTGCTGATGGCCCGCTGGCGCCCCCGCGCCGCAGGCTGGACCGGGCTCTTCGGCCTCGCGCTGTACGGCTTCGCGCCGCTGGTCCTGCTGCTGCCGGTGCACCCGTTCGTCGTGATCGCCGTCTACGCGGTCGCCGGGCTCGGCATCGACCTGTTCAACGTGCCGTGGTTCACCGCCACGCAGCGGGAGGTCGATCCCGCGAAGCTGGCTCGGGTGTCCTCTTTGGACTTCCTGATGTCGTACGGTCTCGCGCCGGTCGGGCTGGCGCTCATCGCACCGGCCATCTCGGCTTTTGGGGCGGCGCCGGTGTTGGTCGTGTGCTCGGTGGTCTGTTTCGCGGCGCCTGGGCTTGCGGCGCTCGTGCCGTCGTCGCGCGACTTCGGTCCGCGCCGGTGACTGTTTCCCGCGTCCAAGCCTTCGATCCTCTTGCGCGCACTGCTCTCGCGGAGACGGGTGCGGTGATCGTGACCGGCCTGCCGAACTCCCCCGATTCGCTTCCGGTGGCCGCCGCGGCGTTGTTCGGCACGTCGTTGCGCGAGCTGTACCCGCACCGCACACGCCGCTCGGTGGACAGCGGAGTCGTGGGGTTGCACGCGGACAGCTTCGACGTCGTCGTGGACGTCAACGGCGAACTGGTGCGGCGCAGGCACCCCGACGAGGACTACGTCCTGGTGCTGCTGGCTTCTCAGGCTCCGGCGGGTGGCGAGTCGTTCGTGCTGGACGCGCACGCGTTCACGGACTCACTCGATCCGGAACTGCGAGAGTTCCTGGTGGGATCTGACGTCGACCTCTACGGGCGCTGGGCCGGAACCCGCGGGTTGCCCGCGACGCCGCGGGTCGGCAGGCACGTCGAGTACACCCGAACCGGACGGCGGATCACCCGCCGCACGGACGGTGTCGTTCCCCTGCACCGGGATCCCGACAGCGACCGCGTGACGGCGATGATGGTGAGGTTCGACGCCGAGGTGGAAAGGGTGCAGGCGACGTTGCCGCGATTCACGCTCGACGACGGCGACGTCCTGATGCTCGACAACTACCGCTGCTGGCACGGCCGGGACGCGCACACAGGAGTGCGGACCGTCCACATTCAGACGGTCCGCACCGATGACGCCTAGGAACCGGCAGAAGCTCAGGAACCGGCCTTCTGCAGCTCCCGCTTCAACTGCTCCTTGGTCATGTTCGCGGCGTTCGTCACCCCGAGGTTGCGGGCCTGCGTGAGGAGCTCCTCACGGGTGGCCTGACCGGGCAGCTCACCGAGGTGCTCGGCCCGGCTGCTCGCGAACCGTTCGCCGAGCTGGTGGCGGCGTTCCGCGCTGAGCCGCTCGCGCATGCCGGGGAGGACCGTCTTCTCCTCTTCCTCGACGTGGTGGGAGACGGCGTCGACGACCTTCTTGAGCGCCGTGACGTACTGCGGGGAGTCCCAGTCGCAGTCCAGGAGCTCGGCGAGGAGGCGTTCGGCCTCGGCGTGCTCTTCCTGGCTGTGCTCGACCTCGTCGGTCTCGCCGGCCTCCTTGATGGCGACCGGGTAGACCTCGGACTCCTCGGCGCGGCTGTGGGCGACGAGCAGGCCGCACATGACCGGGGTGAGCAGCGGGCGTTTCTCCGGGTGGTTCTCGAGCTCGTCGAACAGGCGCTCCACCTCGCGGTGGTCCTGCATGATCAGGTCGACGACGTCGTACTGCACGGCGGTCCTCCTACTGGTTCCTGGGATAGCGGGTGCTGATCGGCGCCACGCCGCGCCGGCCGATGCGGCCCAGCGCCACGCCGAAAGCGGAGATCACCGCGATGGTGATGATCACTCCGATGACGATCGCCCACGCGAGGCTCGCGTTGAGCAGGCCTGCTGCGGCTCCGGCGATGGCACCGGCGACGAGGCCGTTGACGAGGTTCACCAGGCCGGACACGCCGAGGGCGGTGCCGATGAGGCGCGGCCGGCGGGCCTTGCGCCAGCCGGTCTGGCCGCCGTCCGCCTCGACGGCGGCCGTCTCGTCGTGGACCTGCCGGACGAAGGCGGCCCTTGTGGACGGCTCGAGGTCGCCGTAGATGTGCCGGATGCGGTTGATCCCCAGGCCTGCCTGGACGTCCTCGATGGTCAGCTCGACCGTGCGGAAGAGCGTCGCGAGGCCGATCGCGAACAGGCCGGTGAAGAGCACCAGCATCAGTGTCAGCAACACCTCGAGCGGCACCACCTGGGCGACGAAGCCGAGCGCGATCATGGACGCGGAGATCGTGGTGAGCAGGTGGCCCGCCCGGCTCGCCGCGTCGGTGATCGTCGCGCTGCGCACCATCTGCAGCGTGTAGTGCTCGGTGGTGAGGATCGTCAACGCCGATGCTTTGTCCTCTGGCACGTCAGCGTCCGAGCGCGTTGGCGAGCTCCTTCTTCGTCATGGTGGAGCGGCCCTTGATGTTCTTCTTCTTGGCCTCGTTGTAGAGCTGCTCCTTGGTCAGACCCTTCGGCCTGTTCGTACCGGACCGCTGGCCGCCGCGCTTCTGCGGCGACATGTCCTCTGTGGACGACTTGCTCGCGGTCTTCGACTCACCGGCCTGGGCGCGGTTCTTGTTCACCGTGCGCGCGGCGATCTCCTTCGCGCGCTTGGTCGACGCACCGCGGCTCTTGGCGGAGTCCTTGATGTGTTCGTACTGGCGTTCACGTTTGGCGTTCGATCCCGCTGGCATCACGACCTCCTGGTTAACGCTGACCCGCGAATACCCCCGGTCAGGGCGGTTCACACCACGGTGACGGCGGGTAGCCGTCAGGTATGGCGATCTCATCTCGACTCGACACCGTTCGAATGCTCACAACGGTGCTGCTGCCCACCCTCGCCAAGGGCGTCACAGTCCGCCGACCGGGCGTGATGGCCGCGGCGGAGAAGCTCCAGTCCGACGGAACCGCGATCGACACGATGCGCAGCCTGCGCGACCGGTACGGGCCTGAACCGGTGCGGTTGCGGATCACCGGGCGCAGCGTCGCGGTGCTGGTCGACCCCGCGGACGTCGGCCGGTTGCTGGCCGGGTCGCCGGAGCCGTTCGCGCTGGCCACGAGGGAGAAGAAGGCCGCGCTGAAGCACTTCCAGCCGCACGGCGTGCTCGTGTCGGAAGGCCTCTCCCGCGAGCGCAGGCGTGAGATCAACGAACGCGCGCTGCGACCGGAGAACGCGCCCGTCGAGGCGATCGTGCGCGACGAGGCCGACCTCCTCACCCGGCACGTGATGAGCACGGGTGAGCTGACCTGGGACTCGTTCAACCAGGCGTGGTGGCGGGTCGTGCGCCGGATCGTTCTCGGTGACCACGCCCGCGCCGACGACCAGCTCACCGACGACCTGAAGGCGTTGCGGCAGAACGCGAACTGGGCCTTCCTTCATCCACGGCAGCGCGGCCTGCAGGCACGGTTCCAGCGCAGGCTCGACCGGCACCTGGACCGGAGGGAAGGCCTCGCCGCACAGCCGGGTGACCTGTCCGGTCAGGTGCCGCACTGGCTGTTCGCGTTCGACGCGGCGGGAGTCGTGACGATCCGGGCGTTGGCGATCGGCGCGCGCGGCACCCGCGGCGTCCTGGAGTCGGCGCGGCTGTGGCCCACGACACCGGTGATCCTGCGGGAGAGCACCGAACCGACCAGGTGGCACGGCACGTGGCTGCCGGCGGGCACGTCGTTCGTGGTGTTCACGCCGTTCTTCCACCGCGACCCCGACCGGCTGCCGTACGCCGACCGGTACGCGCCGGAGATCTGGGACCGGCCGCGGGACCCGGCGATCGTGCCGTTCAGCGGTGGTCCCGGCGTCTGCCCCGGCCGTGACCTGGTGCTGGCGACCGGCGCCGCGATGCTCGACGCGTTGAGCGAGCACCTGACGTTCCCCAAGCTCACCGCCCCGCTGCCGAAGACGCTGAACCACTTCGGGCTGCGCATGCCGACAGACCCCGCGGGTACTCGGGTGTCATGATGCGTGCCGTGGTGCTGAACTGCACCCTGAAGAAGTCGCCGGAACAGTCCAACACCGACCTGCTCGCCCAGGTGGTGATCGACGAGCTGACCAAGAAGGACGTCGAGGTCACCACCTACCGGCTGGCCGACCACGACATCCAGCCCGGCGTCACGACCGACCTCGGCCCCGGCGACGAGTGGCCGCTGATCCACGCCTCGTTGCTGCAGGCGGAGATCCTGGTGTTCGCCACGCCGACCTGGGTCGGGCACCCGTCCTCGCTCGCGCAACGGGCGCTGGAGCGGATGGACGCGATGATCTCCGAGACCGACGACGAGGACCGGCCGGTGGCCTACAACCGGGTCGCGGGCGTCGTGGTGACCGGAAACGAGGACGGCGCGCACCACGTGATCAGCGAGATCGCCGGCGGGCTGGGCGACATCGGCTACACGATCCCGGGTCAGGCCTGGACGTACTGGAACCGCGGACCGGGACCGGGACCGAGCTACAGCGACACCGGCGAGGGTCACGAGTGGTCGGAGAACACCGGCCGCACGATGGCGGCCAACCTGCACGCCGTGGCCCTGGCCTTGGCGGAGCGCCCGATCCCGGCCTGAGCCAGCGCGACCAGGGCCCCGATCAGCAGGCCGCCCAGGACGTCGGTCGGCCAGTGCACTCGGGTGCGCAACCGGCTGTAGGCGACGAGGAGGACCAGCGGCGTCACGAAGATCGCGGCGCCGCGGTCCTCCAGCGCGGTGGCGGTGCCGAACGCAGCCGCCGTCACCGCGTGCTTCGAGGGGAACGACGACGAGTCCGGATGTTCCGGCAGCGCGCGCCGGGCGGGCATGTTCGCGGCGTTCGGCCGGCGGCGGTGGACGACGAGGCTGACCAGGTGGCCGATCGGCATGGCGACGACCGCGGCGGTGAGCGCACGTTTCGCGGCTTTGCGCTTACCCGCCAACGCGAGCAGGCCGGCGACCGGCAACCACAGCAGGCCGCCCCGCGCGGTGAGGCTGGCGGCGATGATGATCGGGTTGGGTCTCTCGGTGGGCAACGCCTCACTGTCCTGCATGGACTCCTCGTCCAGCTCTTCCAGCTCGTCGTTCACAGCACCGGGCTCGCTTGCACGTCGCGGCCTTCGCCAATGCCCCGGATGAGGGCTTGGAGCGTTTCCTGCGCGTCGAACTGCGGTTTCCAGCCGAGTTCGTCTCGCGCTCGCGACGCGTCCAGCAGGGGCGACGTGAGTGCCAGGTCGACCCATCCCGGCGCGGTGGGTTGCAGCCTCAGTCGCCAGGTCACGTTCGCCAGCCCGCGCAACAGCCACGCCGGCACGGTGACGTGACGGCCGCCGAGCACCTCCGCCAGTGCGCGGGGAGTGATGACGGGCTCGGCGACGAGGTTCACCGGGCCGTGGAGCCGTTGTTCGAGGATGCGGGCCAACGCGTCCGCGACGTCGTCCGCGTGGACGAACTGCAGCACCAGGTCCTGCGGCAGCGGCAGGATCGGAATCCGGTGCCGGAACAGCACCCGAGGCACCAGCTTGCCGAGGAAGTAGTCGCGGATCTCGGTTCCGGCGTCGGCCTGCAGGATCAGCCCAGGGCGTGGCCGGGAGATCAGGAACCTGTCCTCGAACTGGTTGAGCATGTGCTCCACGGCCGCCTTGTGCCTGCTGTAGAACGACGTCTTCACGCCGTCGACCGGCCACGACTCGTGAACGCGATGGTCCTTGTGGGTCGGCGAGTACGCGCCGACTGACGACATGTGCACGAGGTGCGGCACGTTCGCGTCGGCGGCAGCGCTGAACACCCGCGCCGAGCCTGCCACGTTGGTCCGGTACATCAGGCGTTCGTCACGGGAGGGCTGGATCAGCCAGGCGAGGTGCACGACCGCGTCCGCCTTTTCGAACGCCAGGCTGAGCACCTCCTCCGCGCCCGGCTGGCCGATGTCGACCGGGGTCCAGTCGATGCCCGCGTAGGGCGGCGCGTCCCCCGGCGGGCGGCGGGAGATGCCGTGCACCTGGATGTCGGGCTCGGCCGCGAGCCTGCGGAGGAGCGCGGTGCCGACGTTGCCGCTCGCACCGGTGATGACGACCTTCACGGTTCCTGCCTTCCGGGCATGGCTCTTCCAGGGGTTTCGGCCTGCGCGGACGGGTACCCGGCAACCATGACCGCCATGCACGCCGTCGACGTCCACAGCCCGCGCGACGCAGAGCTCGTCGGATGGCTTCCCACGGCGACGGAGGACGAGGTGGCGGCGGCGCTGGCGACGGCCCGCTCGGCGGCGGCGACGTGGGCGGCGGTCTCCGCGGCGGACCGGGGAGCCGCGGTCCGGGCCGGTGCGGAGGCGTTGCGGGCGCGGGCGAGCGACCTGGCGACCGTGGTGGAGACCGAGACGGGCCGGCCGTTCGCGTCCGCTCGGGAAGCTGTGCTGGCCGGTGCGGCGACGCTGGCGCGGTACGCCGAGCTCGGTCCAGTCCATCGTGGACGGCCGCCGCTCGGCACCGACTTCACGGTGCCGTGCCCACGTGGTGTCGTGGTGGCGTTGACGCCGTGGAACGACCCGGTCGCGGTGGCGTGCAGGCTGCTCGGGGCGGCTTTGGTGACCGGCAACGTGGTGGTGCACAAGCCGAGCGAACGCTGCCCGCACACCGGGCTGCTGCTCGCCACCGTGCTGGCGCCGTGCTTCCCCGCCGGCGTGCTGCAGACGCTGGTCGGTGATGGAGATGTGGGCGGCGCACTTGTGCGTGCCGACGTCGATGTTGTCGCTCATGTTGGCAGCACCGCCACCGGGCGTGCGATCGCGCGGGTGTCGTCGGCGAAGCTGTTGCTGGAGAACGGGGGCAACGACCCGTTGCTCGTCGACGACGACGTGGACCCGTCGTGGGCGGCTTCGCAGGCTGCTCTGGGCGCGTTCACCAACGCGGGCCAGCTGTGCACCTCGGTCGAGCGGATCTACCTGCACAAGTCGATCGCCGCACCGTTCCTGGAAGCGTTGTGCCAGCGGGCACGCGAGTGGAACACCGATCCGCAGCCACTGGTCGACGTCCGGCACCGTTCGTTCGTGCACGCCCAGGTGGCCGACGCCGCCGCAGCGGGAGCACACGCACTGACCGGCGGCGAGATCCCGTCCGGTCGCGGCGCCTACTACCCGGCGACGGTGCTCGCCAACTGCATGCCGGCCATGCGGATCATGTGCGAGCAGACGCTCGGCCCGGTCGCGCCGGTGCAGCTCATGTCGTCGTTCGACGAGGGCCTGGCCGAAGCCTGCTCCGGCGAGCGCGGGCCGGCCGCCACGGTGCTGACGAGCTCGATGCAGCACGCGCAGCAGGCCTGGCGCGCTCTCCCGGTCAGCACGGTGAAGATCAATGCGGTGTTCGGCGGCGCGGGAGGTTCGGACCTGCTCGACGAGATGACCACGACCAAGGTGGTCCACCTCGGTCTTCCCAACGGGTCCTGATCAGCTGACCTCCACCCGCAGGATGCCGCCCCGGTGCACGAACGACTCCGGCAACCACGGCTGCGTGTGCTCGCGGCCGTTCCACCTGACGTTCTGCACGTAGATGTCCGGGGCGCCGGGCGCGAGGATCGTGATGTTGCGCTGGGCGATCCGAGCTTTGGGGAACATCGGGCTCGACACGTGAAGCTCGGCGCTGCTCGGGGTCCGCGGGTACAGGCCCAGCGCGGCGAAGACGTACCACGCGGACATCGTGCCCAGGTCGTCGTTGCCGGGCAGGCCCGCGGGTCCGGTGCGGTAGACCAGCCTCGCCATCGCCCGGACGGTCTCCTGGGTCTGGTGCGGGCGGCCGAGCTCGTTGTAGATCCACGGGGTGTGGATGCCGGGCTCGTTGGTCGGGTCGTACCTGAGCGGGTCGCCGCCGGTCGCCCACGAGCCGTCCGCGTGGTGGAAGAACGCGTCCAGCCTGCTGGCGGCGACGTCCTCGCCGCCCATTGCTTCGGCGAGTCCGGCGATGTCGTGCGGAACCATCCACGTGTAAGTGGCGCTGCTCCCCTGCGCGAAGCCCTGGTCCGATGCAGGGTTGAACGGGGCCACCCACGAGCCGTCGGCTTTGCGCGCCTGTTGGTAGCCGGTGGCGGGGTTGAACGTGTTGCGCCACCAACCCGCGCGCTTCCGCAGCTCCTCGGCGGGACGGGCCAAGCGCGTCGCCAGGTCCGCCAGTGCCTGGTCGGCGACGGCGTCTTCGAGTGTTTCGGCGGCACCGCCCCAGCAGTGGCAGGTGTCGTGCGGGGCGTAGTTGAGGCGCAGGTGCTCGGCGAGGTTCGGGCGCTGGCCCTCGCACTGACCGGGGCAGCCCTTGTCGGACAGGCCGTCCGGGTGCGGGACGGTGGCCTGGCGCAGCAACGAGTCGTACGCCGCCTTGACGTTGAAGTTCTTGGCGCCCATGGCGTACATGCCCGCGATCGCGGGGGCGGACGGGTCGCCGGTCATGACGTGCGTCGGGCCGTTGACGTGCACCCAGCGGTCCCAGACGCCGCCGTTCTGCAACGCCAGGTTGAGCAGTGATTGGGCGTAGTCACCGGCGACCTGGGGTTCGAGGAGAGCCAGGAGCTGGGTGTGGGCGCGGTACTGGTCCCAGCCGGAGAAGTTGCCGTACTGGGCTTTCTGACCTGGTGCGAGGCGGCGGACCTTGCGATCGCTGCCGAGGTAGGTGCCGTCCACGTCGCTCGCCACGTTCGGCTGCAGGAACGCGTGGTAGAGCGCGGTGTAGAAGATCTTCCGCTCGTCGGCCGTCCCGCCGTCGATCTCGACCGCGCGGAGCTGCTTCGCCCACGCCTTGCGCGCTTCCTTCGCGACGTCCTCGACGGTGGCGCGCTTCGGGATCTCCGCGGTGAGGTTGCGTTTCGCGGCCTCCGCGCTGGTGTAGGAGATGCCGATGCGGGTGGTCACCTCGGTGTCCGCAAAGGACACGTAGCCACCGGACCCCTTGCCGGCGCGGGCGCTTCCGGTCAGGTAGCCCTCACCGCCGTTCGCGGTCGTCGTGCCCGGCCTCAGCTGGCTGTTGACCCACGTGCCATAAGCGGTGATCGGGCGGTCGAACGACGCCGTGAAGTACAGGCGGTAGTAGGTCTTCTGGTTGTTCACTCCGCCGTTCGCGCGGCGGCCGCAGAACGCTCCGGTCAGCACCGAGCCGTGCACGCTGTTGGTCGCCGGGTCGATGGTGGTCTCGGCGTCCTCGCTGCCGTTGAGCGAGTTCGAGGTGCGGAAGAGCAGTGAGCCGGTGTTGTCAGCGGGAAACGCGAACTCGCCGATGCCGGCCCGGGTCGTCACGGACAGGTCCGCTTTCGCGCCGGACTTCAGGCCCACCCGGTAGCGACCGGGTTCGGCGATCTCGTCGGCGTGCGTGAAGTCGCTGGCGTAGACCTGGTCCTTCGTGTCCGCGGTCGGCGAGGTGGTGATCGCGCCGACGTGCGGCATGATCGGCACGTCACCGGCGGCACCCGGATGGCAGCCCGCGCCGTTGACGTGCGTGAGGCTGAAGCCCCGGACCCTCGTGGCGTCGTAGGCGTAACCGTTGGCGGCGCCCGTGTTCGTCTGGTCGCCTCGGGTCGACGTCGGGCTCCACGAGATCATCCCGAACGGCCGCACCGCGCCCGGATAGGTGTTGCCGCCGCCTGCCGAGCCGATCAACGGGTCGACGTATCGCGTGTCGTCCCTGGCCGCCGCGCTCGCGGGAGCCACCAGCGCGGCGGTGAGGACAGTTACCAGAACGACCGGGAGCGCTCTCACGTCCCGGGAACGTACCCGGTTTTCAGTAAACGCAGGGTGGCCGGTAGCGGTCGATCTTCAGACCCTGGAACTCCAGGTCGTTCGGCGTCTTGCCGACGAAGACCAGGCCACGGGCGTCGTCGAGCGCCTCGGCGAGGGGGTAGGCGGGCTTGCCGAGCTCGGGCAAAGTTGTCCAGTTGTCAGGGCTGAAGCTGAAGAACCTCGTCTTGAGCTTGCCGCTCGTTGACGGGATCTTCGTGGCCCACTTGTCGCCGCCGCTCCAGTGCGAGGCCGGCCGCAGCTGGACCCAGAGGTCGTCGGTGGCGCGGTAGGTCATCCAGAAGCCCTTCGACCTGGTCAGATCGGCCTGCGCCTCGAACTTGTTGCCGAGCCACAGCACCATGACGTGCCAGTCGTTGGCGAGAAACTTGATCTTCGCCGTGTAGTCGTGCCTGCCCTTGGGCACCAGGATGCTGCCGGTCGCGGGCTCGGTCGCACCCTCACCGCTGGCGAGCCACTGTTGCAGCCGGTCGATGGACGGGGTGGCGCACTCACGACCGTGCGAGGCGTCCGCGGTGGCCGTGGAGCCCATCAGGAACAGCAGCGCGTACGCGATCACCGCGACGCGGCCGTGCGTCGATTTCAAGCGCATCTCGTGGAAGGTAGCGGCAATTGGTTGAACCATTACTGGTTCACGGTTGACGGCTTTACCTGGACAGCGGATTGTGAGGCCGCCTCACCGCGGCTCACAGTGTGCGTCGTGCGCCCTGCCAGATGGCTTGGATTCATAGGTGTCGTAACGACTTTCTGCCTCCAGCTGACCACACCCGCCGGTGCCTCTCCCGACTGCCCGGCCACGATCGACGACCGGGCGTTCGCCTCCTCTTCGACGCTGCGGGACTGGAACGCGACCGTGGCCGGGTTCGGGGTCCGCGCCACCGGCAGTCCGGCCCACAAGCGGCTGATCTCCTGGCTGGAGCGCCGGGTCGACCGGTTGCCGGGCGTGTCCGTGCGCTCGGAGCACTTCCCGATCCACCGCTGGCAGCCCGGTCCTGGCTTCCTCGTGTCGGGTGGCGTCGTGCCGGTCGCTTCGGTGATCCCCTACTCCGAGCCCGGTCTGCGTTCCGGCACGTTGATCCATCTGCCCACCGGCACGCCGATCACCGCGGCCACCGCGCGCGGCAAGGTCGTGTTGCGCGACTTCCCCGCTGTCGACCGCGGCTACCTCGCCGAACCCGCGCTGCACCGCGACATGATCGACGCGGGCATCGCGGGGGCCGCCGGAGTTGTTGTCGTGCTTCCCTTCCCGCACTCGCAGATGCGCGGTTACTGGGACCCGCACACCGGCACGCATTACCGCGTGCCCGGCGTGTTCGTCGGCTCCGACGCTCGGTTGCAGGTCGGTACGCGCACGACGATCGGTGTTCTGGCGGGTCGCGCACCCGCCGTCACCCGCTCGTTGATCGCCACTTTGCCCGGCCTGAGCAGGGAACGGATCGTCATCGACACCAACACCGACGGCGTGGGATGGGTGCAGGAGAACGGAACCGTCGCGCTGCTGGCCCTCGCCGAGCACTTCGCACGGCTGCCGTTGCGCTGCCGGCCGCGCACCCTGGAGTTCGTCTTCGCGACCGGACACCTGCACCGGCCGGCGGAGGGCAGCGAGTTCCGGGCCCGCGCGCTCGACTCGGAGTACGACTCGGGCTCGGTGGCGTTCGCGTTCGTGCTGGAACACCTCGGCACGCGGGAGTTCCTGCCCAGCTCGGGTTCGTTGCAACCAACGGGTGCGGCGGAGTTCTCCGGCTGGTTCGCCGGTAGCCCGGTGCTCGCTCAGACGGCGGGTGCCGCGTTGGCCGGGCGTGCGGTGGATCGCACGTTCGTGTTGCCGGGCAGCGATGTTCCGGTGCCGGGCCGGGCGCCGCCGCAGTGCTCGTTCGGCGGGATCGGCACGCACTTCCACTCGCACCTGGTCCCGACCATGGCGATGATCTCCGGGCCGTGGACGCTGTGGGCGCCGGCATTCGGCGCTGAAGCCGTTGACCACGAACGGATGCGGCGTCAGGTGCTGGCGGCGGGTGACGCCGTGCTGGCTCTTGGCCCCGTGGCTCGGGAGGACATCGCCGGGCCGTACCTGGATCTGCGGCGGGCGCGGGCTTCCGGCGCTCCTACCTGTTCACACGAGCTGCCGCCGGAGTGGGCGCCTAGATCGTGATCCACGCCTGCACGGGCAGGTGGTCGGACGGGTACTGGCCGTCTCGCGCGTAGGTGTTGATCGCGGTTTTCTCGACTGTCACGCCTCTGGTCAGGATCCAGTCGATGCGCGGGCCGTTCGGGATCAGCGGGCCGTAGCCGTGGAACGTCCCGTACGCCGGTGTGGTTTGCGTTCCCGCGAGCCAGGAGTCGGTCAGTTTCGTGGTGAGGATGTCGTAGACGGGTGACGCGGTGGCGGCGGCGTTGAAGTCGCCGGTGACGATGACCGGCAGGGTCAGGGCGTCGAGGCGGCTGTGGACGAACTCGGCGCTGCGCATGCGTGAGTTCTCGGACTCGTGGTCGAAGTGGGTGTTGAGGACGACGAACTGCCTGCCGGTCTGGCGGTCGGCGAAGCGGATCCACGTGACCATGCGGATGACGTTGTTGCCCCACGACCGGGAACCCACGACGTTCGGGGTGGCGGAGAGCCAGTGGTGGTCGAACTCCAGCGGCTCCAGCCGCACGGTGTCGAAGAAGATCGCCATGAACTCGTCGTGGCTGCCGCCGGCTCGGCCGAGGCCGATCCAGTCGTAGTGGTCCGGCAGGTCGTGCTTGATGTCGAGCAGTTGCCCGTAGAGGCCCTCCTGCGTGCCGAGGATCGTCGGTAGTTCGTCGAGCAGGAGCTGGGCCATCACCGGTCTGCGGGCAGCCCACGAGTTCGGTTCGGCGGTCGAGGCGTAGCGCAGGTTGAACGACATGACGTGCATTGGTCCGAGCATGGCACAGGCCCGCCTGGGGTTCAGGCGGGCCTGCGTTCTACCTATGCCGGCGCGTAACCGGTGAGGCGGCTGGTGAACGTGCCGCGGCCTTGCGTCCGGCTGCGCAACCTCGTCACGTAGCCGAACATCTCCGCCACCGGCACGCTCGCCGTGATCACCGTCGCGCTGGCCCTGACCTCGGAGCCGAGGATCCGGCCCCGGCGCGCGGCCAGGTCACCGAGCACGCCGCCGACGTAGTCCTCCGGCACCGTCACGGTGACTTCCGCGACCGGTTCCAGCAACGTCATCGCCCCGGCCTTCAGCGCCTCGCGGAGGCCCATCCGGCCGGCCGTGCGAAACGCCATCTCCGACGAGTCCTTGACGTGCGTGGAACCGTCGGTCAGCGTCACCCGGACGCCCGTCACCGGGTGTCCGAGCGGCCCTTCGGCGAGCGCGTCCCGGCAGCCCTGTTCGACCGCGCGGACGAACTCCTGCGGCACCCGTCCGCCGGTGATCGCCGAGCGGAACTCGAACCCGGTCTCCAGCGGTTCGGTGTCGATGACGACGTGCGCGAACTGCCCCTGACCTCCGTCCTGCTTGACGTGCCGGTACACGAATCCCGTGACACCGCTGGCAACGGTCTCGCGGTAGGCCACCCGCGGGCGGCCCATCGTGATGTCGACGCGGTGGTTCTGCCGGGCCTTCTGCACCGCGACTTCGAGGTGCAGCTCGCCCTGCCCCGCCAGCACGGTCTGACCGGTCTCCGGGTCCGTGCTGACCTGCAACGACGGATCCTCGTCCGTGAGGTGTGCCAGCGCCTGGGCCAGCCTGCCGTTGTCGGCACTGGCCTTCGGCTCGACGGCCACCGAGACGACCGGATCGGCCGACACCGGCGGTTCGAGCAGCAGCGGAGCCGTTGGCGCACACAGGGTCGCCCCGGTCCGCGCCGTCTTCAGTCCGACGAGCGCCACGATGTCACCTGCCTGTGCGGTGTCGACCGGCGTGTGCCGATCGGCCTGCACCCGCAGAATCCTGCCGACGCGTTCGGTCCTGCCGGCAACGCTGACCGTCTCTCCTTTGTGGAGGGTGCCCGAGTAGACGCGGACGTAGGTCAGCCGGCCCGTGGCGGTGGCGTTCACCTTGAACACCAACGCCGCGAACGGCTCGTCCGGATCCGGGTGCCGCTCCTCGCCGTCGACGCCGCGCACCGGTGGAACGTCCACAGGGGACGGAAGGTACGCGACCACCGCGTCCAGCAACGGTTCGATGCCGATGTTGCGGTACGCCGAGCCGCACAGCACGACGGTTCCGGCGCCGTTGCTGGTGATCTCGCGCAACGCCGCCGTCAACGTTTCTGCTGACAACGTTCCGTTCTCAATGAACTCCTCCAATGCCTCCGAGTTCAGCTCCGCCACCGCCTCCTCGAGGATCCGGCGGCGCCTGGTCGCCTCCGGCGGCAGTTCCGGCTCGGAGTCGTCCCAGGTCAGCACACGCATGCCGACCAGATCGACAACGCCGACGAACCCGTCCTCGGTCCCGATCGGCAGCTGCACCACCAGTGGAACGGTGTGCAGCCTCGTTCGTATCGACTCGACCGCGGCGTCGAGATCCGCGCCCGCCCGGTCGAGCTTGTTGACGAACGCGATCCGCGGCACCCCGTGCCGATCGGCTTGCCGCCACACGGATTCGCTCTGCGGCTCGACGCCGGCGACCCCGTCGAACACCGCGACCGCCCCGTCGAGCACGCGCAGGGACCGCTCGACCTCGTCAGCGAAGTCGACGTGCCCAGGCGTGTCGATGAGGTTGATCCGGTGCCCGTCCCACGTGCAGCTGACGGCCGCGGCGAAGATCGTGATGCCGCGATCGCGCTCCTGCGGGTCGAAGTCCGTGACGGTGGTGCCGTCGTGGACCTCGCCGCGCTTGTAGGTGGTGCCGGTGGCGAACAGAACGCGTTCGGTGAGCGTGGTCTTGCCCGCGTCGACGTGGGCGAGGATGCCGATGTTGCGGACAGCGTTCAACGTGGTCGTGCGCATGGCTCAGTGCCTTTTCGTGGTGAAAGGTCTACGAGGTCAGCGCGATGAACCGACGAACCCGACTTCGGGGTTCGTCAGACACTCCGGTGCCCGGCGCGCAGCGGGCAGCCGGGGTGCGGAGACACGAGGATCACGTCGAAACGGGACGAGAGAACGACAACGGCGGTACGCACGGCCGGTCTCCTCTCGTCACTCGGTGATGTTGATCGTGGAGTGTAGACACACGAACGCTCACACGACAGCGGTTTGTCGACTCAGGAGTTCCTGGATCTCCCCCGCGACTGTTTCAACAACCGGCCACAGCTCGTTGTTCCCCAGCAGTTCGCGCAGCCCGCGGACCGCGTCCACCTCCTGCTGGTCGCGGAACACCTCGCCGAGCTCGAACGAGAGCTCCGGGTCCATCACGTCCCGGATCGCCCACTGCTGGAGCACCTGTCCTGGCGACAACTGTGCGAGCCGGTGGTAGAAGTCCACTCGCTTCAGCGGACGCCGCACTCCCACGTGCATGGCCGCGTCGCGCGCCCACCACTCGACGACCTTCTCCGCTTGCTCCCTCGACTCCCACTGCCTCGGCACACGCCGTTTCAGCTCCTTGGTGAGCTGGCGGTGCACGGCCGGCTGGTAGACCCCGCGGACCCGGAAGTTCGTCATGTGCACCCGAGGCATGATCATCTGGGACACCGGCCCAGGGCTGCCGCGGTGCCGGCCGACCACCACGAGGTCCTGCCCGCCGTCACCCCACTGCGGCGGCAACACCCACAGCTTCGTTCCGTGCGAGAAGTGCTTCAGATCGGTGGCGGCCACGTTCGCGACCACGCACCACCCCAGGAGTTCGTCCACCACCACAGTCTGGCGAGGAACATCACCACCACGCCCGCCGTTTACCGGACATGCGTCTGCGTTTGCTCGGTGACTCCCTCGCCGCGGGCGTCGGCAGCACACGCCGTGAGGACACTCTCGGCCCGCTGCTGGCCGCACGCCTCCGCGCGGCAGGGCACAAGGTCGACCTGCGGGTGCACGCCGTACCGGGCGCCCGCTCCGCCGACCTGCGCGCACAGGTGCAGGCCGCCATCGCGAGCGGCGTGGACCTCGCCGTGGTGGTGATCGGCGCGAACGACCTGACGAGGTTCGTCCCCGCGCACGTCGGTGCGCAGCAGCTGCACGACGCAGTTGCGGACCTGCGCCGCGCAGGTGCCGGCGTTGTCGTCAGCACCGCACCCGACCTGAGCGTTGTCGCGCACGTGCCTCCCGCGCTGAGGCACGTCGTGTCCGCGGTGAGCAGGGACTACGCCCTGGCGCAGCAGCAGGCCGCCATCCGGGCGGGCGCCGTGGTCGCCCACGTCGAGCAGGCCGTCACACCTCGGTTCGCCGCCGATCCGTCGCTCTTCGCCGCGGACCGCTTCCACCCGTCCGGCGCCGGGTACCGGGTGATCGCCGAGGCGCTCGCGCCCGCGGTCGAGGCGGTCCTGAGCGCCTGAGCGATTGCGATCACGGCCGGGGCGTCGTACTGTCCGCACTAAGTTCAAGCATTGAACGAACGAGGTGGATCATGAACGCGCCCACTCCGACGGACAAGTTCTCCTTCGGTCTCTGGACCGTCGGCTGGCAGGGTCGTGACCCGTTCGGCGAGGCCACGCGGCCCGAGCTGGACGTGGTCGAGGCGGTCAACCGGCTGGCTGAGCTGGGGGCGTACGGGTTGTCGTTCCACGACGACGACCTGTTCGGGTTCGCCGCCACCGATCGCGAGAAGCAGATCGGGCGGTTGCAGGGTGCGCTGCAGGAGACCGGGATGGTCGTCCCGATGGTCACGACGAACCTGTTCAGCCACCCGGTGTTCAAGGACGGCGGCTTCACCAGCAACGACCGCGGCGTGCGGCGGTTCGCGCTCAGGAAGGTGCTGCGCAACATCGAGCTGGCGGCCGAGCTCGGCGCGGAGACCTACGTGTTGTGGGGTGGGCGCGAGGGGTCGGAGTACGACACCGCGAAGGACGTGCGGGCGGCGCTCGACCGGTACCGCGAGGCGATGAACCTGCTCACGCAGTTCGTCACCGACAAAGGCTACGACCTGCGGTTCGCGATCGAGCCGAAGCCGAACGAGCCGCGCGGCGACATCCTGCTGCCGACGGTCGGGCACGCGCTGGCGTTCATCACGACGCTCGACAAGCCGGAGTTGGTCGGGCTCAACCCCGAGGTCGGGCACGAGCAGATGGCAGGCCTCAACTTCGTGCACGGGATCGCGCAGGCGTTGTGGCACGGCAAGCTCTTCCACATCGACCTCAACGGGCAGCGCAGCATCAAGTACGACCAGGACCTCGTGTTCGGGCACGGCGATCTGATGAACGCGTTCGCGCTCGTCGACCTGCTCGAAACTGCGGGCTACGAGGGGCCGCGGCACTTCGACTACAAGCCGTCGCGCACCGAGGACATCACCGGCGTGTGGGACTCGGCCAAGGCGAACATGCGGACGTACCTGCTGCTCAAGGAACGCGCTGCGGCCTTCAGGGCGGATCCCGAGGTGCAGGAGGCGCTCGCCACGGCCGGTGTGGCCGAGCTCGGGCAGCCGACGCTCAACGCCGGCGAGTCGTACGACGACCTGCTCAAGGACGACGGGTTCGACCCCGACCAGGCCGGTGAGCGCGGGTACGGGTTCGTGCGGCTCAACCAGCTCGCGCTCGAGCACCTCGCCGGGGCGCGCTGACATGACGCTCGTCGCGGGCGTCGACTCCTCGACGCAGTCGTGCAAGGTCGTGGTGCGCGAGGCGGAGACCGGGCGGCTCGTCCGGGAGGGCCGCGCGGCGCACCCGGACGGCACCGAGGTCGATCCAAAGCACTGGTGGACGGCGCTGCAGACGGCTGTCGAGCAGGCCGGCGGGCTTGATGACGTCGCGGCGGTCAGCGTTGCCGGGCAGCAGCACGGCATGGTGTGCCTCGACGAGGACGGCGACGTCGTGCGGGATGCGTTGCTGTGGAACGACACCCGGTCGGCGAAGGCGGCTGCGGATCTCACCGACGAGGTGGGCGCGGACGTGTGGGCGCGGCGGATCGGGCTCGTGCCGGTCGCCTCGTTCACGATCACGAAGCTGCGCTGGCTCGCCCAGCACGAACCGGACAACGCCAAGCGCACCGCCGCCGTCTGCCTGCCGCACGACTGGCTGACGTGGCGGTTGCGCGGTGCCAAGACGCTCGCCGATCTGGTCACCGACCGCTCGGACGCCTCCGGTACCGGGTATTTCGACTCGACCGCGAACGAGTACGCGCCGGATCTGCTCGAACTGGCCTTGGGGCGTGCGGATGTCGTGCTGCCGCGGGTGCTCGGGCCCGCGGAGTCGGTCGACGGGTTCGGAGCGGGTGCCGGGGACAACGCGGCGGCGATTCTCGGTGTCGGGGCGGGCGCGGAGGTGCTGGTGTCGCTCGGCACGTCCGGAGTTGTCACGGCGACCAGCGAGGTGCGGGCGGCGGACGCTTCCGGGATCGTGGCGGGGTTTGCCGATGCCACGGGGCGGTATCTGCCGTTGGCGTGCACGCTCAACGCTGCCCGCGTGCTGGACGCGACCGCTCGCGTGCTGGGCGTTGATCTAGCGACACTCAGCGATCTGGCGCTGTCCGCCAAGCCGGGCGCGGAAGGTCTCGTGATGGTGCCGTACCTGGAGGGCGAACGGACGCCGAACCTCCCGGACGCGACCGGCGCATTGCACGGGCTGACGCTGACCAACGCCACGCCTGCCAACATCGCGCGTGCGGCTGTTGAAGGCATGCTCTGCGGTCTCGCCGTGGGGCTGGATGCGTTGGCAGAGCAGGGTGCGGACGTCACGGGCGTACGGCTCGTTGGTGGCGCAGCGGTTTCTCCTGCCGTGCGGGAGATCGCACCGATGGTGTTCGGTGTGCCCGTGACTGTGCCAGCGCCCGGTGAGTACGTCGCCGACGGTGCGGCGCGCCAGGCCGCGTGGACACTCACGGGCGGGACGACGCCGCCGGCGTGGGCGGGCTCGGACAGCCGCAGGTACGAGGCCGAGGCACTGCCGGAGATCCGCGAGCGATACGGCGACGCAGCGCAGCGATACTTGAGTCGATGACCACCGTCGACCACCTGCGGCAGGTTCGCCTCGGCAACCTGCGGACGGTCCTGCTCGCACTCGTCGACCGCCCCGGTTCGCGGGCCGACCTCGCGGCCCGCACCGGCCTGACCAAGGCGACGCTGTCCAACCTCACCGAGCCGCTGCTGGCGGCCGGTGTGCTGGTCGAGGAACCCGCCACCCTCGCGGGCATGGGCAGGCCGTCCAAGCCGTTGCGGTTCCACCCGGACGGCCCGGTCGCGGTCGGCGCGGAGATCAACGTCAGCCACCTCGCCGTCGAGACCCTCGGCCTCGACGGCGAGACGATCAGCCGTCACCTCGTCCCCGCCGACAACCGCCACGCCACCCCTTCCGAGCTGCTTGATCGCGTTGTCGCACTGATCCGCGAGATCACCCCGCAACGCAGGCTGCTCGGCGTCGGCCTCGCGGTGCCGGGCGTGGTCCACGACGGCGTCGTCGTGCGCGCGCCGAACCTGCCGAAGCTGGTCGGCGCCGGACTGGCCGCCGATCTCAGCGCGCGCCTCGGCCTCGACGTCGAACTGGACAACGAGGCGAACCTCGCCGCACTGGCCCACCTCTGGCCGCGCCACCTCACCGGCGAGGACTTCGTGCACGTCTCCGCGGACGTCGGCATCGGCGCCGGTGTCGTGCTCAACGGCGAGATCTACCGCGGCGCCAGCGGGTTCGCCGGCGAGCTCGGCCACGTCGTGATCGAACGCAACGGCGTGCGCTGCACGTGCGGCAGCCGCGGGTGTGTGGAGCGGTACGCGGGCCTCGACGTCATCCTCCGCGAGGCGGGCCGCAGAAGGCTCGACTCGCTGGTCAAAGCCCTGGAAGCGGGCGATCCCGCAGCACTCAAGTCCGTGCACGACGCGGGCGAGGCGCTCGGGGTCGGGCTGGCGACCCTGATGAACCTCTTCGACGTGCCGACCGTCGTGCTCGGCGGCAGCTACGCCGTGCTGTACGAACACCTCAGCGCCGCCGTTCAGTCCGAAATGGACGGAAGGGTGCTCGCGGACGGAGAACGGCACACCCGGTTGCTCGCCTCGCCTCTCGGCGAGTTCGCCGTGGTGCGGGGTGCGGCAGGACTGGTCACCCGGCAGGCCGTGCACCAGCCCGAGCGCCTTTTCGCTTAGCCAGCCCGCCGAGCGTCACGGCGGCCAGTCCCAGCACCAACGAGACGTATCCCCCGACGATGCCGTAGCCGGTGCCAGGGCCACCCTTGGCCATGAGCACGACCATCACCCCGAGCGCAGCCCCCAGCACGCCCGCGACCAAGGCCACGACCGCACCCCGGCGCCGCGACAACGCCAGCGCGCCGAAGACGATGCCCACCAGGCCGAGCGCGGCGCCGACCAGGGACCACGCACGTCCCGCGGTCATTTCATAAGCAGCAGCAATGAGTGTCATGGGCACAGCATGTTCGCCGAACCTGGGACAGGTCGTCGTGCGAGCGCAGACAACGCATACCGCAGGCGCAGTACGTCGCATCTCCTCCCCACGCAGGATCTACCAGCGCGAACACCGGTCTAAAGTGCACCCATGAGGGGCCGCTGGCTGGACTGGGCGATCGCCGCCGGAGTGGCGGCGAGCCTCGTGGTGGCCGGACATCCCGCCACCATCCCCGCCTACGCGCTCCTGGCAACGAGCGGACTCGCCCTGGCGGCACGCAGGACCGCACCGATCGCCGTCCTCGCCGCCACCGGTCTCCTCGCGCTGGGCTATCAGGCGCTCGGATCAGACGTACCGGTGATCGCGTTCCTGTTCGCCGTCTACTCGACGATGCGGGCGGGCCACCGCCTGATCACCGTCGCCGGCTCCGTCCTGATGCTGGCCGTGCTCCCCCTGGCCGCACTCGTCTCGCCGCGCGACCTGACCACGTACGAGGCGTTCGCGCAGTCCCGTGACGTCCTCCAGATCGCCTGGCTCATCGCGGCCGCCGCAGCGGGTGAGGCGCTCCGGCAAGCCGAACGACGAGCAGACGAAGCCGAACGCACCCGCGAGGAGACCGCGCGCAGGCGTGCCAACGAGGAACGCCTGCACATCGCGCGCGAGTTGCACGACTCGCTCACCCACCAGATCTCGGTGATCAAGCTGCAGGCCGAGGTCGCGGTCCACCTGGCCCAGAAGCGAGGCGAGGACGTGCCCGAGCCGCTGCTGGCGATCCGCGACGCCGGCAGAGAGGCCGCCAGGGAGCTGCGGGCGACGTTGGAAGCCCTCCGCGATGACGACAAGAACCCGCCGCACGGCATCGACGACGTCCAGGAACTGGTGCAGCGAGCGCGATCCGCCGGACTCGACGCACAGCTGACGATCGAAGGAGAGCGCAACGACGTGCCCGCCGCCGTGGAACGAACCGCTTACCGGATCGTGCAGGAGTCGTTGACCAACATCGCCCGGCACGCCGCCGCCGCGTCCGCGAAGATCAGCATCGACTACCGGCCGGACGCGCTCCTCATCCGCGTCGAGGACGACGGCACCGGATCCCCGGGAACGGCGAATCCGGGCGTCGGACTGCTCGGCATGCGGGAACGGGTCACCGCGCTCGGCGGCAAGCTCGACGCGGCGCCCCGAGACGAAGGCGGCTTCGCCGTGCGCGCCGAACTCCCGGTGGCGCAGCCGTGATCCGCGTGCTGCTCGTCGACGACCAGCCGCTGATCCGCAGCGGGTTCCGGGCGTTGCTCGACGCCGAGGACGACATCGAGGTCGTGGCCGAGGCGGCGGACGGCGAAGCGGGCGTTCTGCAAGCGCGGCAACACCTTCCGGACATCGCGCTGATCGACGTCCAGATGCCGGGCGTCGACGGCATCGAGGCGACCCGGCGCATCGCCGCGGATCCTGCCCTCAGCGGCACCCACGTCGTGATCCTGACCAACTACGGCCTGGACGAGTACGTGTTCGACGCGCTGAAGGCCGGCGCGGCCGGGTTCCTGGTCAAGGACGTGCTGCCGGAGGACTTCCTGCACGCCGTCCGGGTCGCGGCCCGCGGCGACGCGCTGCTCGCACCGTCGATCACCCGCAGGCTGATCGACCGCTTCGTCAGCCAGCCGTTGCGGCCCAACCACAGCCTGACGCAGCTCACGGGCCGCGAGCGCGAGGCCGTCACGCTGGTCGCGCGTGGGCTGTCCAACGACGAGATCGCGCAGCGCATGGTGATCAGCCCGCTCACCGCGAAGACGCACGTCAACCGCGCCATGATGAAGCTGCACGCCCGCGACCGCGCGCAGCTCGTCGTGATCGCCTACGAGTCAGGCCTCGTCGAGGTGTAGCGCGGTCCGCAACCAGCCGAGGCTCGACGCGATCCACGGCAACGCGACCGGGTCATCGCTGCGCAACGGTTCCAGGTCCGGATACAGGCAGAACGCGGCTTGCGGCGGGCGGCACGCTTGAGCAGGTCGGCGGAGGCGCAGGTGCCGGTCGGGTTGTCCGGCACGGTGAGGATCAGGATGCGCGGGTCCGCACCCGCGGCACGCGCGGCGGTCCGGGCGGGTTCCCACAGGTCCGGGTCGGGAACACCACCTGCAGAGGCGGGGATCGGGACGCCGATGACGCGCTTGCCGGTGAGCTGGGTCTGGGCGGCGTAGGGACACCCACGACGGCACCGGGAGCACGACGTCGCCGGGCAACGCGGCCAGCGCGGCGTAGAGCAGCGCCTTGCTGCCAGGCGCAACAATCACCTGGTCAGGGTCCGTGGGCAGGTCACTGCGGGCGAGGTCGCCGGAGACCGACTCGCGCGCACGGGAGGAGCCGGCGACAGGTCCGTAGCCGTTCTCACCCGCGGCGGAAGCGTGCACCGAGGCGGCCTCGGGGAGGACCGGGCGACCTGCCTCGCCGAAGCCGAGGTGGAGGACGGGGCTGCCGGCGATGTGCTGGTGGGCGACTAGATCCACCGGTGCTACTACGTGGACGAGCAGGCGTGAACGGGCTCCACCGGGCACCCGGCCGCGAGCCAGGTGCTCGTGCTCTCGTGGGCGGCCGTGATGAGCTCGCGGGAGTGGCTGAAGTCGCCGGGTGAGACCCGCAGCGGGCACAGCGACGGCACCACGCGCAGGTCGACGGAGTCCCGGTAGCGCTCGACGTCGCGCGCCAGCCGGTGGTTGACCAGCAGTGTCAACGCCTGCAGCGCGATCCCCACGGCGCTGCGCGGCGGTGACGTGAGGGCGCACGCGTACCCCGTTGGCAGCACCCAGATCCGGTCGGCGCCGAGCTCGAACGCGTGGGACACCGGGGCGTTGTTCACTGCGCCACCGTCGACCAGGTACCTGCCGTCCAGCAGCAACGACGGGAACACCGCGGGGATCGCAGTGCTCGCCAGGACGGCGTCGACCGCGTTTCCGCTGGAGAGCAGGACTTCCGCGCCGGACAGCACATCCGTTGCACCCACGTGCGCGGCGATCCGCGTCCGGCCGAGGTCGAGGTCGCCCAGCGACCTCGTCAACAGGCGGCGCAGCGCGGAGTTCGGCACGAGGTGGTCGCGGAAGCCCAGCAGGCCGAGCAGGCCGCGCACCGGTCTGATCGGGAAGACGTCCGTGCGCGACAGGCCGGTCCAGAGCTCGACCAGACCGTCCACATCGGACGGGTTGGCGGCGTACCAGACCGCGTTGGCGGCGCCGACCGACGTGCCCACCACGAGATCGGGGCGGATGTCCGCCTCGGTCAGCGCGGTGAGCATGCCGACCTCGACCGCGCCCAGGCTGCCCCCGCCGGCGAACACGAACGCGGTCGTCATCCCGTCATCGTCGACCCGCGCGCAGGCCCGCGCGAGTGGCCATTTCATCCCTCACGGGTGACTCGCGTCCTCCTTTCCCGTACCAGCCTGAGGAAAAACGAAAGGTGGCGACGTGGCCAAAGGAGATGCGCCCAGTGCGGAGAAGCAGAGGCTCAGTGACGCCGGTCCGTGGCGGAGGTGGGGACCGTATCTGAGTGAACGGCAGTGGGGCACGGTCCGGGAGGCGTTCGGCGGCGGGGACGCGTGGGAGTCGTTCACCCACGACCAGGCGCGCTACCGCGCCTACCGGTGGGGTGAGGACGGGCTGGCCGGGTTCAGCGACGACCAGCAGAGGGTGTGCCTGTCGCTGGCGCTGTGGAACGGCACCGACCCGATCCTCAAGGAGCGGCTGTTCGGCCTCACCAACGGCGAGGGCAACCACGGCGAGGACGTCAAGGAGTGCTACTTCTACCTCGACGCCACGCCGACGGCGTCGTACCTGAGGATGCTCTACAAGTACCCGCAGGCGAAGTTCCCCTACGAGGACCTGGTCGCGACGAACGCCGGGCGCGGGCGGCACGACCCGGAGTACGAGCTGCTCGACACCGGGGTGTTCGACGACGACCGCTACTTCGACGTCTTCGTGGAGTACGCCAAGGCCGGGCCGGACGACGTGCTGATGCGGGTCACCGCGCACAACCGCGGGCCGGAGGAGGCGACGCTGCACCTGTTGCCCACCTTGTGGTTCCGCCACACCTGGTCGTGGGCCGGAGACGTGCGCACGCCGACGCTGCACACCTGCGCACCCGGCGCGGTCCGCGTCGAACACCCCGATCTCGGGGCGCGGTGGTGGTACGTCGAGCCGCCCGCACCGATTCTGGTGACGGAGAACGAGACGAACGACGAGCGCGTGTTCGGCTCCCCCAACGTCAGCCCGTACGTCAAGGACGGCATCGAACGTGCTGTGGTGCACGGAGAACTCGACGCGGTCGCCCCGGACGGCGTGGGCACCAAAGCCGCCGCACACCACGAGGTGCGCATCCCTGCCGGACAGAGCGCCACCGTCCGGGTCCGGTTCACCGACGCGAGCGCCGCCGAGCCGTTCGCCGACTTCGACGCGATCCTCTCGCAGCGGCGCGACGAGGCCGACGACTTCTACGACGAGGTGCTGGGCGGTGAGCCCCGCAGCGACGAACGGCTCGTCTGCCGGCAGGCGCTCGCCGGGCTGCTCTGGTCGCAGCAGTACTACGCGTTCGACGTGGAGCGCTGGCTGACCGAACGGGGTGCCGACCCGCTCGGCGCGGACATCGGACTGTCCAATCAGGACTGGCGGCATCTCGTCGCCGAGGACGTCATCGTCATGCCGGACAAGTGGGAGTACCCGTGGTTCGCGGCGTGGGACCTGGCGTTCCACGCGGTGCCGCTCGTCGTCGTGGACCCGGAGCTCGCCAAGAGGCAGATCGAGCTCCTGCTGACGCGCCGCTACCTGCACCCGAACGGCCAGATCCCGGCGTACGAGTGGAACTTCAGCGACGTCAACCCTCCCGTGCACGCGTGGGCGGCCTGGTTCGTCTACCAGCACGACCGCGACCGGGAGTTCCTCGTCCGCGTGTTCCACCCGTTGTTGCGCGCGTTCACCTGGTGGCTCAACCGCAAGGACGCCGACGGCCGCAACCTGTTCCAGGGCGGGTTCCTCGGGCTGGACAACATCGGCGTGTTCGACCGCAGCGCTCCCCTGCCGACCGGCGGCCGGATCGACCAGGCCGACGGCACCGCGTGGATGGCGCTGTACTGCCAGAACCTCGTCCAGATGGCATTGGAACTCGGAAAGGAGGACCCCACCTACCTGGAGCACGCCGCCACGTTGCTGGAGAACCTCGCCTGGATCGCCGCTGCCACCGGCCACGTCGGCAGCGGCCTGTGGGACGAGGAGGACGGGTTCTTCCACGACGTGCTGCGGCACCCGGACGGTCGCGCCACACCCTTGAAAGTCCGGTCCGCCGTGGGCCTCCTGCCCCTGGCCGCGGCGACCGTGATCAGCGCTGAGGTGCGGCGCGACCACCCCGGTCTGGTCGACGGCATGCGCGAGTTCCTCGACCGGCATCCCGCGGTGCGCGAGGCGTTGTGGGGACACGGCGCACAAGCCGACGCTTCGGGGCCGGTGTTGTTCTCACTGTTCGACGAGTCGCGCCTGCGCCGGATCCTCGCGCGGATGCTGGACGAACGCGAGTTCTTCGGCCCGCACGGCATCCGGTCGTTGTCGCGCTGGCACGAGGAGCATCCGTACGCGCTGGTCGTGGATGGTGTGGAGCATCGCGTCGGCTACCTGCCCGCCGAGTCCGACAGCGGCATGTTCGGCGGCAACTCGAACTGGCGCGGGCCGGTGTGGTTCCCGATCAACGTCCTGGTCATCCGCGCGTTGCTGCACCTGCAGGAGTACTACGGCGACGGGTTCACCGTGGAGTGCCCGACCGGGTCCGGGCGGCACCGGACGCTGCGCGAGGTCGCACGGGACATCGGTGACTCCCTCCTCGACACGTTCCTGCGCGGCGTGGACGGCCGGCGTCCGGTCCACGGTGGACAGACGCGGTACGCCGACGACCCGCACTGGCGGGACCTGCCGCTGTTCTACGAGTACTTCCACGGCGACAACGGCGCCGGCCTGGGTGCGAGCCACCAGACCGGGTGGACCTCGCTCGTCGCCCTTCTCCCCGGGATGGTGACGCGATGAGCTGGCCGGAGCGACCGGTGATCTACGAGGTCAACACCGCGGTGTGGCTGGGTGAGCTCTCGTGCACGCTCGCCGACGTTCCCCCGGAGGCCTGGAACGCCGTCACGCCGGCCGGGGTCGACGCGGTGTGGCTGATGGGTGTGTGGGAGCGCAGCACGCTGGGGCTGGCGATCGCTAACGCGCATCCCGGGCTGCGGGCGTCGTTCTACGAGACACTGCCGGACCTGCGGGTGGAGGACGTCGCCGGATCGCCCTACTGCGTGCGGCGTTACGCCGTGGCCAGCGAGTTCGGTGGCGACGAAGGGCTCGCCAAGGCACGGGCGGAGCTCGCTTCCCGTGGTGTGCGGCTGATCCTGGACTACGTGCCGAACCACGTGGCGCCGGATCACCCGTGGGTCGTCGAGCACCCCGAGTTCTTCGTGCGCGGCGATCTCGACGACTACACCGCTGATCCGCAGAGCTGGCTCATCGTCGGGGAGAACGTGATCGCGCGCGGCAAGGATCCGTACTTCCCCGCGTGGCCGGACGTCGTGCAGCTCGACGCGTTCTCGCCCGCGTTCCGGGCCGCCGCGACGATGACGCTCGCGAGCGTGGCCGCGCGTTGTGACGGCATCCGGTGCGACATGGCGATGCTCATGACGAACGAGGTGTTCTCGCGGACCTGGCAGGTTCCCCCGCCCTCCGCTGACTTCTGGCCGGAGGTCATCGGCGGGTTGCGGGCGGAGCACCCGGAGACGGTGTTGATCGCCGAGGCGTACTGGAACATGGAATGGCCGTTGCAGCAGCAGGGTTTCAACTTCTGCTACGACAAACGGCTCTACGACCGGCTCGTCGCCGGTGATGTGTCCGGTGTCCGTTCGCACCTGCTGGCCGATCCCGGTTACCAGTCGCGGCTGGTCCGGTTCCTGGAGAACCAGGACGAGCCTCGGGTCCTGAGCGAGCTCTCCCCCGCCGCCGCACGGGCCGCTGCGGTCGTGATCGCGACACTGCCGGGTGCGACGCTGTGGCACGAGGGCCAGTTCGAGGGCAGGCACGTCCGGCCGCCGGTGTTCCTGGCTCGCCGTCCTGACGAGCAGCTCGACGACGACCTGGCCGGCTGGTACCGGCGGCTGCTCGCGATCGTGGCCGATCACGGGGTGCGGCGTGGCGTCTTCCGGCTGCTCGATGTCCAGGGCTGGCCGGACAACCGGTCGTGCGAACGGCTGCTCGCGTGGGAGTGGACGGCGGCCGACGGTGCGCGGCACCTCGTGGTGGTGAACTTCTCCGACCAGACCGCGCAGGGACTGATTCCTGTTGACTGGCCGGAGAAGTACACCGATCTGCTCGACGGTTCCGTCTACGAGGCCGCTAGTCCGCTGTACGTGGAGCTGGGGCCTTGGGGGTGTCATCTGTTCGTGGCGGCCTGAGCAGTGCCGCCACCCAGCCGGCTGCCGGGTCGAGGTCGACCAGGAGCACCTTCACCAGCACGGTGAGCGGTACCGCCAGCAACGCGCCGAGCGGTCCGAGCACCCAGGCCCAGAACACGAGCGCCAGGAACGTCGCGGTGGTGGAGAGCCCCGCGGCGTTCCCGGTGAAGCGCGGCTGGATCAGCGACTGCACCACGAAGTTCAGCACGCCGTAGAACGCCAGCACGGCCAGCGCTTTGCGCGGGCCGTGCTGCAGCAGTGCGAGCACCGCGGGCGGTGCCACCCCGAGCAGGAACCCGATGTTGGGGATGTAGTTGGTGACGAACGACAACACGCCCCACAACAGGGCGAGCGGGATGCCGAGCAACAGCAATGCCACCGTGTCCAGCACCGCGACGACGAGCCCGAAGATCGTGGTCACCAGCACGTAGCGGCGGGTTCTCCTGGCGAACTCGGACAGCGCTTCCCGCAGGTGCGGCCGGTCCAGCGCGATCTCGGCCAGTCGTGACTTCGCCCAGCCGACCTCGACGCCGAGGAACAGCAGCAGTGCCGCCAGGAACACCAGGCTCGTGGTGAGGCTCGTCAGCTCCGTCAGCAGTCCGCCGATCGCGCCGGCCAGTTGCCCGCGGTCGATGTCGTGGAGCGCGCGCTCGGCCCTGACAACCAGCTCCTGCCGGGCGAACTCGGGCACCATCGAGGCGAGGCGCGCACCGGAGGCGATGACCGTGCCGGCAACGACCGCGAGCACGCCGTAGACGAGCACCACCACCGCGAGCGTCGCGAGCCACGGTGGCGCGCCGCGGCCGCGCAGCCACCGGTGCGCGGGGCTGACCGCGATCACGACCAGCAACGCCAGCATCGCCGGCGCCACCAGCCACGCGATCGCCCGCACACCGGCGACCACGACGACCGCGGCCGCGCCACCGAGCAGGATCGTGAGTGCTCTTGGCATCAATGGTGGTGTGTCGGTTCGAGCCTGGTGGTGTTCACATCCGCCTGGGAGCCGTGCACGACCACCGCCCAGATCACCGTGACGCACAAAGCGATGACGATCGTGGACCACAGCGGGTGCACCGACACGAACGCCAGTTGCGCCACCGCGTTGATCACCGCCAGCACCACGGCCACCACCCGCGCCCACGCGGCACCGGAGAGCAGCGCGCCGCCCGCGAGCGCCACCAGCACACCGATCACCAGGGTGATCCAGCCCCAGCCGGTGAGGTCGAAGACGAGCACCTGCTCCTCGGTCACGACGTAGTACTCACCGCGGAACAACGCCACCAGCCCCTCAATGGCGTTGAAGGAGCCCATGACGATCATCATGATCCCCGCGAACCAGATCCAGCCCAGCCAGCCTGTGTCCCGCATCGTGCCTCCGAAGTCTTGAGGTTGTGCGGCAACCGTGGCACCGGCGTCCGGTGCGGATCTTCACCCGCGAAGGGTGAGGACGGCACGGTGCGGTTCTCGGACAGTGGCGGGCATGGCCACTTTGACCGTGTGGAAGTTCGACACCTCCGACGGGGCGCGCTCCGCGCTCGACCTGTTGCGCAAGCTCCAGGAGCAACAGCTGATCACCATCCGCGACGCGGCCTACGTGTACTGGGAGGCCGACGACAAACGCCCGAAGACCAAGGAGCTCGGCAAGCTCACCGGCGCGGGCGCGCTCGGCGGGGCGTTCTGGGGCCTGTTGTTCGGGCTGATCTTCTTCATCCCGATCCTGGGCGCGGCGATCGGTGCGGGCGTCGGCGCGCTGGCCGGCTCGCTGTCCCGCGCGGGCATCGACGACGACTTCGTCCGCGACGTCCGGGACAGCGTCACACCCGGCACGTCCGCGCTGTTCGTCATGTCCGAGCACGCGGTCGTCGACAAGGTCGCCGACCAGTTCAAGCAGACCGGTGCTCACCTGATCACCACGAACCTCTCGGCCGAACAGGAAAAGCTGCTGCGGGAGACGTTCACGTCTTGAACCGCGGCGTGATCACGGCGGTGGCACGGCCGGTGGCTTCAGTCGGGGTGATGCTGCTGGTCTACTACCGCCTGCCGATGGACCAGCCGGAGGACGGGTACACCGTGCTCCGGCTGGTCTGCGGTCTGCTGCTGGTCGTCGCCGTGCTGTGGTGGCAGGTGCGGTTGATCCAGCGGTCGGCTCGCCCTTTCTGGCAGGGCGTGCAGGCGTTGGCGCTCGCGGTCTCCTTGTTCCTGCTGGTGTTCGCCCAGGCCTGCTTCCTGTTGGAACGGCATGATCCTGGGAGTTTCAGCTCTGCTTTGAGTCGCACGGACGCGCTCTACTTCGTCGTCACCGTGTTCGCCACCGTCGGATTCGGTGACATCGTGCCGGTCTCTCCGTTGGCGCGGGTGGTGGTGACCGTGCAGATGCTGTCCAACCTGCTGTTCTTCGGGGTGGCGTTGAAGGTGGTCCTCATGGCCGTTCGCCGGACCGGATGAACAGCGCGAGCACGAATCCCGTGGCCCCGAACAGGACGAGCATCGTCAGCGCCGCCTGATACGGGTGTCCCGCACCGACGAGCACCGAACCGACGAGCGCGGTTCCCAGTGACGATCCCAGGTTCGACACGGCGCGGGACACCCCGGACACGTCCGCCTGGTCCTCGTCCGGCCACCGCGACTGCACGACGTTGACCGACGCCGTCAGCATGATCCCGATGCCGGCGCCGATGAGGAACAGTCCTTGCTCCGGTTGGAGCGTGCCGACGATCGTGAGCGCGAATCCCGCGCGGATCAGGGTGTTCTGCTTGTGCTTTCGCGCCAGCCGGCCCGCCAGTGCGGACGTGACCAGCATGCCGATGGTCGCGGGCAGCAGGGCCAGGCCGGTGCCGATCGCGGTGAAGCCTTGTTCCTGCTGCAGGTGCACGGACAGCACGAAGAAAGTGCCCTGCAGCACGAGCCACTGGACCAGCTGCGTGCCCAGGCCGAGGTTCGACGTGCGGTCCTTGAACAGCTTCGGGTCGCACAGCGGGTTCTTCGATCTGGTGATGTGCCAGGCGAACCCGGCTAGTGTCGTCGCTCCCGCCGCGATCAGCAGCCAGGTCGTGGCTTGCCAGCCGTTGACGTTGGTGCGCAGGAAGCCCAGGACGATCAGTGTCAGACCGGCGCCGGACAGGAATGCGCCTATCAGGTCGAACTTCTGCCGTCCGGTCGTCGGTTTCGGGAGTCTGCGGGCCATCACGATGATCACCGCCACCACCGCGACCTGCAGCAGGAACGAGGCCCGCCAGCTGAACGTGCTCGTGATCAGTCCTCCGATGAGCGGTCCCGCCGCCGCGCCCAGGCCGCCCGCGCCGCTGACCATGCCGAACCCTCTTGCTCGCGAGGTCGGATCGGTGGTCAGTGCCGTGACGAGGATGTAGATCGGCGGGATCATCAACGCCGAACCGGTGCCCTCAAGGAACGCGTAGCCGACCAGGAGGAGGCCCGGTCCGGGTGCCAGCGCGGCGAGGAGGGCGCCGGTGCCGTAGATCGCCAGGCCGATGACGAAGCAGCGGCGGCGGCCCCAGATGTCGGTGAGCTTGCTGCCCGGCACCATCAGCGCGGCCATGACGAGCGTGAACAGGGTGATCGTGGTCTGGACGCCGGTGATCGTGGTGCCCAGGTCGTCGGCGATGGTGCTGATGGCGACGTTCATGTTGGTGGCGGCGTAGCTCGCGATGAACTGGGCCAGCGCCAAGGGAAGGATCTTCACGCCGCACCGCCGCACTCGGTGCGCCCGCCGGACTCGATCCGCCCGCCGGACTCGATCCGCCCGCCGGACTCGATCCGCCCGCCGGACTCGATCCGCCCGCCGGACTCGATCCGCCCGCCGGACTCGATCCGCCCGCCGGACTCGATCCGCCCGCCGGACTCGATCCGCCCGCCGGACTCGAACCGCCCGCCGCACGCGACACGGCCCGCGCGCTCGCCCGATCCGGCCTGCCCCGCTCCTCCGCTCCGCCGGGCGTCCCCACCTCCTCCGCTCCGCCCGGCGTGCCCAACTCTCCTGTCCCACCCGGCGCGCCCGACTCCCCCGCCCCGGTCGACACGCCCCGCACCCTCACCCCATCCGCCGTGTCCGGCGCGCCCGTCCCGCCCGCCTTGCCCAGCCAGCCCGCCCGACCCGGCGTGCCCGACTCCCCCGTCCCACCCGGCGCGCCCGACTCCCCCGCCCCGGTCGACACGCCCCGCACCCTCACCCCATCCGCCGTGTCCGGCGCGCCCGTCCCGCCCGCCTTGCCCAGCCAGCCCGCCCGACCCGGCGTGCCCGACTCCCCCGTCCCACCCGGCGCGCCCGACTCCCCCGCCCCGGTCGACACGCCCCGCACCCTCACCCCATCCGCCGTGTCCGGCGCGCCTGACTCCCTCGTCCCATCCGGCGCGCCCAGCTCCCCCGTCCCACCCGGCGCGCCCAGCTCCCCCGCCCCACCCGGCGTGCCCGACTCCCCCGTCCCACCCGGCATTCACGCCGTTCCCGGCGGATGGCCGAGCTCGTCCAGCGCATTCCGCGACAGACCACCACCCCAGCCACCGCGCCCACCCTCCACACCGCCCAATCCCGTTGCCGCCCAACGCCCCCATCACACCCCGTCCCCCGCACGCAGGTGCTCCGCCGCCTTGCCCAGCAACGCGTGCACCACCCGCAGCACGTCCGCCACGCGGTCCCGGTGCTCCCGCAGCACCTCCACCTGCCGCGCCGCCTCCCGCACCATCCGGTCGGCGCGCTCGCGGGCGGTCGCTTCGATCTGCCGCGCCTCCCGCAGGCTTTCCTTGCGGCGCAACGCCATCGCGAGTTCGAAGTCCGAGTTGACCTGTTCGCGGTGGCGGGCGGCGGCCTCGTCCAGCCGGCGGCGGCGGGTCTCGCCCTCGCGGACCAGGCGGGCCATGCGTTCGCGCGTTGTGGTGATGAGGTCGCGGTGTTCGGCGTGGGCCTCGCGGGCGGAAGTCCAGACGTGGTCCTCGATGGCGCTGGCGCGTTCGGCGATCGACGCGGCCTCGCCCAGCGCCGCGTCGACGGCGTGGCGGAGGCGTTCGCCCACCGAGTCCGGGGACAGCGGCTGGCGGCACAGGCGGTCGATGCGGTCGCGCAGCGCGCGGTTCTCCGCGCGGGCCGCTTCCAGGTTGCGGGCCAGCGACAAGGCTCTGGCCTCGGCCGCGTCGCGGTCGGCGGCGAGCAGGTCGAGGTCGTGCGAGGTCTCGGAGATGAAGTGGCGGACCTGGTCGCGCCGGTAGCCGAGCCACGCCACGTCGAAACCGGTGCGCAGCGGCACCAGGTCGGTGGTCACGACCGCACCAGGGTGAGTGGTGCCCGGCAGAGGCCGCCGATGTCCGCGAAGGGTGCGGAGGTGATCACGTGGACGCGGGTGCCGCTGAGCAGTGCGGCGCGCACGGCCACGTCGGCCAGCAGGCCGCAGCGGCGGGTCGGGGACCAGCCGGTGGCCACGTCGGCCGGGGACGGGCCGTACCAGGCGGTGGCGGTGAAGTCCTCCGGGTAGCCGACCAGCAGGTCGTCGAGGCGGCCCGCGGCGAGCGCGGCGAGGGTGTCGTCGGCACCTTCGACGGACAGGTGGTGGGTGCGGCCGCGCGCGTGGAAGTCGGCCAGCACGTCGTCGGTCCAGGAACGGGCCGCGGCCAGCGTTTCCGTGGCGATCCGGGTCGGGGTCAGGTCGGTGCCGGTCCACCGGACGACGACGTTGCGGCGGACGGGGGCGGGCAGCGCCTCCCACAACGCGCCCACCACCTCGTCCTCCCCCGCCATCACCAGCAGCCTGGCCTCGTGCCGGTCCAGGAGTTCCGCGCACGCCACCGCGGCCGATTGCACGCCCTGCCGCCACGACCCCGCCGGGTAGCTCAGCACCACGCGCCGCGCGTCGCCGGACACCAGTTCGGCGCTGTCGCGGCCCGCTGCCACCGCCACGCGCGCCGGGCGGTCCTGCACCCAGGCGAGCAGCGGCAGCACGTGGGCGGGTGAGCTGAACCAGGCGAGGTCCAGATGGCGCAGTCCAGGGGTGTGGAAGACGCGCGGCGGCAGTTCCTCGCCCGCGAACGCCACGAGCGTGTCGGCCTTCGGGTAGGCGGCGCGGGCGCGTTCCAGCACCTCGCCGACCGTGTCCACCAGCTCGGCGTCGGCGCCGTCGCTGTGCAACTGGTCGCTCAGGCGGGTCCAGCGCGCCCGCCACCCCAGCAGCGGGGTCGAACCCAGGTACACCGACGCCACGGGACGGGCTGGTCGGACCACGTCGACGAGATCACGCAACGAAAGTCGGCTGCTCATGGCCCACAGGTTCGGCGGGCGGCACGGCCCGCTGCTTCACCCGCCGCAGGTGATCCCCCTGCCCCGCGGCACGTCGCTACCGCCCGCGACGGGGGAGGCCGCACCTGTGCGGGCACGGGCAGCGTCAGGGCGGAGGAGGTGACCGATCTTGAGCCGTCAACCCGACCGGTCCCGGTCCCGCCGCATCGTGCTGGCCGTGGCCGTGTTCATGGCCGTCGTCGTCACCGGCGACGACGAGGACTGCGCACCGCCGTCCGGCACCCTCGCGACCTTGACGCTGCTCCCGCGGCTGATGGGCGCATTGGGCCGGGGGGTGGTGCTGATTTCCCTTCCAGGCAAGGCGATCGACTCGGAATGCCCAGTTCCGCCGTGATGCGGTTCGATCACGCGATCATGATCCGACAACTCCATCGGGAGACCAAACGCGATGTCCGACAGTTCGGAGTGTGAGCCTTCCAGCCCTGAGACCAGTCAGGCCAAGCTGCGCGCGCCTGCACCGGCCACGCCCCTCGTACCCCGCGACCACCTTCTCTCCACTGTGGACGATCACGTGTCGTCCGCGCCGGTCACGATGGTCACAGGCCCGGCGGGGTGCGGCAAGACCGCGCTGATCGCCGAGTGGGCGCGGCGCCGCACGGAGCGGGTTGCGTGGCTGACACTCGACGAGCACGACAACAGACCATCCCGGTTGCGTGCGTCGATCCGCGACGCGCTCGCGCTCACCGAGGCGATTCCGTTGTCCGAACCGGGTTTCTCGTCCGCGGTCAGCGCCGCTTTCGACGACGCACCCGCTGCGGTGGTCCTGGTGCTCGACAACGTGCACGAGATCCGCGACGCCGAAGCTCTAGCCAGCATCGACCTCCTCACCCGGCAGCCACCAGACCGGCTACGACTGGTGCTGCTGGGCCGCTTTCCCCCCTCTCTGCACCTCGCCCGGCTGCAGCTGGAGGGACGGCTGCGCGAGGTGCAGCCGCACGAGTTCGCGTTCACCCGCACGGAGACCGACGCGCTGCTGACAGCGCACGGCCTCCAGCTCTCCGGTGAGGACGTCGAACTTCTGCTGGGCCACACCGAGGGCTGGATCGGCGGGTTGCGGTTCGCGATCATGCGGCTGGCCACGACCGGCGCACGGCCGGGCGACCTGCTCATGTTCGCCGGTCTGGACCAGGTGGTGAGCAGCTACCTGGGTGAGGAGGTGTTGGCGCGACATCCCCAACGGGTGCGCGACCTGCTCGTCGCGACGAGCGTGTGCGACACGGTCAGCGCGGATCTGGCCGGCGCGCTGACCCGGCACGCCAGCCCCGGCGTGGTGCTCGACGCGTTGGAGCACACCAACTCGTTCGTCAGCAGGCTGGAGACCGCACCCGAGTGGTACCGCTGCCACCCGGTGCTGCGGGCACACCTGTCCGCCGAGCTGCGCCGTTCGCGCCCGAGCGACGAGTCGGCGTTGCACCGCACGGCCGCGCATTGGTACCACCGGCACGCCGAGCCGGCCGCAGCGCTGCGGCACGCGTTGCGGGCCGGTGACGACCAGCTGACCGCGGACATCGTCGAACATTCCGTGCTGCCCCAGGTGTTGCGGGAGGGCAGCGCGCGGTTGCGATCGGTGTTCGACGCGGTGCCGGGACACGTGCTCGCCCGTCCCCAGGTCGGCGTGGTCGCCGCACTGGTCGCGATGGACGCGGGCGACGTCGCGGCCGCGGACCGGGTGCTAGCGGGCCTCGGCGTGGAACCGCTCGCCCTGCGCCAGGACCGCGTGCGGGTGCTGCACGCCACGGCGTTGGTGCGCCGCGGCCGGTTCGACGCGCACACGGGCGAGGCGCTGCGGGTGATGGCCCGCACGGCGACCAGACCCGGCGGCACCGACGCCGAGGTCGCCGCGCTGCTCAACCGCGGCGTCGCGGCGCTGATGTCCGGCGACCACGCGGGCGCCGAGTCCGACCTGGTCCGCGCGGCCGCACTGGCCCGCACCGAACGGTTCGACCACGCGGTGCTGGACTGTCAGGTCCACCTGGCGGCGCTGACCAGCGCGGCCGGCGACATCCAGGCGGCGGCTCGGCAGGCGGGCGAGGCGCTGGCGTTCGCCGAGGAGAAGGGCTGGCAGTCGCACTTCGTGTGCGCGCTCGCTTACACGTTGCTCGGCGTGCAGGCGTATCTGCGACTGGACGACGTACGTGCTGCGGAGTTCTCCAGCCGCGCGGTGCACGCGCTGGGCGACCGGCCCGACCCGGCCACCGGTCTGGCCGTGTCCACTTTGGACGCTGCCGTGTCGTTCCCGACCTCGGGAGACCCGCGGGCGGTGGTCGGGCGCATCCGCGAGCAATGGCGGGACGTCGCCACACGCCAGGTGACGCCACCTCTCATCGCGCACATCGCCCCTGCCGTGCAACGGATAGCGCTGCGCTCGGGCGACGAGCAGTGGGCGAGCGCCATGCCCGACCAGGTGGAGGCGATGTTCGGCCCGTGCGGGGAGCAGGCGGTGCTACGTGCCGTCATGCACACCCATCACGCCCGCGTGAGCCAGGCCCGCAAGATCGTCGAGCCACTTCTGTCCGGCGAGCTTCCTGCCTTGGCGGCACCGACCGTCGTCGACGGCTGGCTGCTGGAGGCCGTGCTCGTCGACCGCGCGGGCGACCAGCGGCGCGCCCACGAGGCCGTCACTCGCGCACTGGCCGCCGCCGAACGCGTCGGCGCGCTTCGTCCTTTCGTCAACGCCGGCAAGCCGATCCGCGACCTGCTGGCCCGCGGTGCCGGCCGGTTCGGCAAGCTGGAACCGTTCGCCACCACCACGATGACCGCACTGCCCACCTCTTCCGACTCCGCGGACGTGTTGACGAGTCGTGAACGAGACCTGCTCGTAGAACTGCCTTCCATGCGCACCACCGAGGAGATAGCCGACTCGCTGTTCGTTTCGGTCAACACGGTGAAGACCCACCTGCGCGGCATCTATCGCAAGCTCGGCGTGAACCAGCGCCGTGACGCAGTGCTGGCGGCCAGGCGTCTGGGTCTGATCTAGCTCTCTGTCGCGGATTGGCCACTTGGGCCGACGGTCCGCGCGCGCCACACTTGATCCACGCGGGCACCACCGTCAAGCCCGTTTCACTCGCCATCAGCGAGATTCTTCTTCCGCACCAACGGCACCCCCGGCCGTGCGTCGCTTTGTGCTGCGCACAGCCGGGCGGGGTGCCGCCAGTTCTAGATACGAGCGACCTCAGAGGAGGCCAACAGGAACGCACCCACGCCGAAGTTCGCGGTGTGGTTGCGCCCGACCGGCTGGTGGTCCGACGGCTGCTGCCCCATGCCCTGCACGTACCCGAGCCGTCCGTTGGTGTGCACGGCCACGCGCAGCATCCCGTCCCACGCCTTCATCGCTACGGGGCGGTACGTGTTCGCGTTCAGCACTCCGGCCCTGATGCCCCACGCCAGGCCGTAGGTGAAGAACGCCGTGCCACTGGTCTCCGGGCCCGGATAGTTGTTGGGGTCGCCCAGGTTGACGTTCCAGAAGCCGTCCGCGCGCTGGACTCGCGCCACCGCCGCGGCCATCTTCCGGAAGTCGGTTTCGTAGCCGGCGCGGTAAGGCGATGACTGCGGAAGGACTTCGAGGGTCTTCGCGAGCGCGGCGATCGCCCAGCCGTTGCCGCGCGACCAGTAGATGTTCCGGTTGACGTACTTCCCGTCACGCCACCAGAGCCCGTCGTTCCACAGCCGCTGCCGCGTCCACCGGTACAGCCGGTCACCGTAGTCGGACTTGCCGAGCCTGGCGAAGATCGGCAACGCCATGTGCAGCGCGTCGACCCACCACCAGTAGTCGGTCCTGCCGGTCGCGATGGTCGCGTCGATCTCGCGCACGATGGCGGCTCGGCGGCGTGGTTCGGGGTTGTCCTCGTAGAGGTCGAGGTAGGCCTGGCCTGCTGCCTGGTGGTCGGCGAAGTGCGGGTTGCTCGAGGACGACCTCAACCCGAAGTTGTGCCGGTTCGCCCAGCTCAGGGAGTAGTCGCGGTACTTGGTGTCCTTGGTGGCCTTGTAGAGGGCCATCACGCCGCTGTGCAGGGTCGCGTCCTGCCAGTCGTTGCCGCCGAGGCTCATGGTGCGGATCCAGTGGTCCGCGACCGCCCGGCCGGTGTCGAGGGGGCCGGCCAGCGCGGTGACCGGGCCCGCTGTTCCAGGGGCTGCCAGGGCTGTTCCAGGGGCTGCCAGGGCTGTTCCGGGGCCGACGAGGGGCAGGGCCGAGGCCCCGAGGAGGAACGAACGCCGCCTCACCATCAGGTTCTCCAACCTGTGACATGGGCGGCGTCGGTTTCCATTAGAGCGGGGATTCGGGTCGGCCGACCAGGGTTTCGCGAGATCCCGGTACCCCCGGCGGTACAGGTCGAACACCGTCGCCGGAGCACGGGCTTCGAGCGACCTTCGTGGCGGCGAGTCCGGATGCGCCGGAACGCGCGGCTGTGGCGGCGGGTCCGGGTGCGCTGCAATGCGCGGCTGTGACGGCGAGTCCGAGTGCCTTGGAGCGCGCGGCCATCGCGGCAAGTCCGGGTGCGCTGCAATGCGTGGCCATCGCGGCGAGTCCGGGTGCGCTGGAGCGCGCGGCCATCGCGGCAAGTCTGGGTGCCTTGGAGCGCGCAGCCCAGGCCGCCCTCGTAGTGGCAGGTCTGGGCTGCGCTGCAATGCGCGGCCATCGCGGCGAATCCGGATGCCGAGGGGTGCGCGGTTCTGGGTGGCCGTCGCATCAGCGACTCCAGCTGCCGTGGAATGCGCGGCCGTGGCGGTGAGTCCAGGTTCAGTGGAATGCGCGGCCGCGGCGGTGAGCGACCACACAGATCCATTGGAAACACACGGGATCCCGGTGCCGTTGTAAAGAGTGGTCGGTGCGGTTCGTGTCCCCCGGGCCTCACCTCTATCGCCTTCGCGGAAGACCGTTCGGCTGGTACCGCGTTGTGCCCACCGCCGAGAGGCGACCGCCGCACCGACCATTCACAGACTCGCCCTCAGGCCGGCACTCTCCCCCGACGGCCGGCCTGGGGGCGTCCCGCACGCAGACCGCAAACCGCACCCCACCGCGTCTAGCCCGCGAACCCACGCGATGCCGGCGGCCGCCAGATCTCGCCCTCAGGTCGGTACTCCCCCGCCGGCCGGCCTGAGGGCCTCCCGCAACCCGAAGACGCAGTCAGGCGATGCCGGCCGCGATCAGCTTCGCCCAGATCTCGCCCTGATCAACCACCTCGACGCCGAGCTTCTCGGCCTTCGTCAGCTTGCTCGCGCCTACGCCCGCGCCGGTGATCAGCATGTCCGTGGTGGTCGACACCGATGAGGCTGCCGTCGCGCCGGCGCGCTCGCACATCTTCTGGAACGTCGGGCGGGTGACCTTTTCGCCGGAGCGCGGGTCGCTGATCGAGCCGGTGATGACGACGGACTTGCCCTCCAGGGGTGCGCCGGCCACGACCACCGGCGGCAGGTCCTCGGAGCGCACCTCCAGGGACACGCCGCGTTCGCGTAGCCGCTCGATCTCGGGGCGCAGGCGGGCCAGATGTGCGGTCAGGGACTCGGCGACCTTTTGCCCGATGTCCTCCACGGCCACGAGCTTTTCGACGCCGGCGTCGGCCACCTCTTCCAGCGAGCCGAAGCCCGCGCGGCACAGCCTTGCCGCCGTGCCTTCGGAGGCCATCGGGATCGAGAGGCCGATCAGGGCTCGGCGCAGGCCCACGGAGCGGCTGCGGTCGATCGACTCGATCATGCGGGTCGCGGAGACGTCGCCGATGCGGTCGAACTCCAGCAGGCGTTCCTTGGTCAGGGCGTAGAAGTCGGACGGGTTCACCAGGTCGCCGGTTTCAGCGAGGCGTTCGATCCACACCTGGCCGATCGCGTCGATGTCCGCGGCGGCGCGGGAGGACCAGTGGATCAGGCGGCGCACGGTTTGGGCCGGGCAGGTGGCGTTCGTGCAGAACAGCTCGCGGCTGTTGCCCTGTTCGGTCAGGGGCTCCGAACACGACGGACACACCGCGGGCGGGATGATCTCGCGCTCGGCGCCGGTGCGCTTCGACTCGTCCAGGACGCCTGCCACGAACGGGATCACGTCGCCCGCGCGGCGGACCAGGACGGTGTCGCCGATCTTGATGCCTCGGGAGCGGATCACCTCCTGGTTGGCCAGGGTGGCTCGGGTGACCGTGGTGCCGCCCACGAAGACCGGCTCCAGCCAGGCCACCGGGGCGATCTTGCCGGTCTTGCCCACGTCCCAGACGACGTCCATCAGGACCGTCGTCTTCTCCTCGGCGGCGAACTTGTACGCGATGGCGCCGCGCGGGGAGCTGGAGCGGGTGCCGGCGGCGGCGAACGCGTCGCGGTCTGCCAGGCGGAGGACGGCGCCGTCGAGGTCGTAATCGAGCGAGTTGCGGGCCTGCTCGATGCCCCCGATGAGCTCCTGGGCTTCCGCTGCGGTGGAACAGTGGCGCATCTCGGCGACGCTGAAGCCGAGCTTGCGCAAGCCCGCGTCGAGGTCGGCGTCGGCGCTCTCCGGCTCGGTCGTCAGGTCGAAGGCGAAGAACTGCATGCGCCTGCCCTCGACGGCCTTGGGGTCCTTGGCGCGCAACGTGCCCGCGGCGGCGTTGCGGGGGTTGATCAGAGGCTTGTCCGGGTGCGCCTTGTTGTACGTGTCGAACGTCGAGCGCAGCATCACGCACTCACCACGCACCTCGACGCGACCCGGCGCGTCGACCTTGTCCGGCACGCCGTCGCACAGCGCCCGCGTCAAGAAGGTGACGTCGTCGCCCGTCGTGCCGTCGCCACGGGTGACCGCGCGCGCGAGCCGGCCGTTCTCGTACACCAAAGCCAGAGACAACCCGTCGAGCTTGGGCATGACGACCACGGGCTGACCGGGGAACCGGGCGAAGAACGCCTCGACCTGCTCGGGCTTGTTCGCCTTCTCCAGCGACAACATCGGCCGCGAGTGCCGCACCGGCGCGTGCAGCACCGACGGCGCGCCCACGTGGTCCAGCGGGTTGTCCGCAGGTGCCAGCTCCGGGTGCTCCGCGACCAACGCGCGGAACTCGTCCTCCACCGCGTCGTACTCGGCGTCGGCCACCAGCGGCTCGCCCTGGTAGTACGCCTCGCGCAGCTCCACGATCCGCGCGGCCAGCTCCTGAATACGGTCCCCAGCACTCATGGTCGGCACGTTACCCGGCAGCACTGACAATTCCGTGCAGTCACGATCGAGTGCCGCTCAAGCGCTCCCAGAGCCACCCGAACCGGTCTGTCCGCCACAGCTGAGCGCCCACGACGAGTGTCGCCCCGAACACGGTCGGCCACGCCCGTTCGCCGTAGACACCGCGCTCGGTCCAGCTGCGCGGCGAGTCCACCGGCCGGAACGCGGCTTCACCACCGGCCACACGACCACCAGACCGATCGGCACCAGGCACCACCAGCCGATCGAGGTCCGGCTCCAGATCGCCGGCAGCGTCGCCGGAATCGCCGCGAACCGCGTCGACACGCTCCACGGGTTCGCGTGCCGCCGCCACGCCTCGTCGTCCATCCGGAACGCCCGCGCCACGAACTCAACGTCCATTCTGGACCTCCGGGTAAGCCGACAGGAACCGGTCGTCCGCGAACAGCCCGTGCGTCAACATCTCCAGACCGGCCACGGCACCCCGCACCGCGACCGAGGTCTCCGCCGGATCACCACCGAGCAACCGGCCCACGTGCTGCCCCAGCACAAGTGGCGCCAACAACCAGGACACATACGTCACGGCCCGAGCGCGCGCGTCCGAAGAAGGCCGCACCCACCCCTCAGCCTCCCCCTCGGCCAGCCACGACGAGGTCCGCTCCACGATCGAGTCGAACGGGGCGTGGCGGCCTGCAGCACCTCCGCGAGTTCAACCGAGGAATCGACCCCTCCAGAACGTACGCATCGCACGCCTGTCGCAGCCCTTCCTTCGACCCGAAATTGTGCAGCACCAGCACCGAACCAGGTCAATCGCCACGCAGGGTCAGCACCACCCGCAGCACGTGCTCGACGGCCGCCGGGAACACCGCCCCGCGCAGCTCATCGCGGTGCGCGAGGGTCTGACCTGCGAACTCGAGCATCCGCTCCGGCCCCACCCGCCGGACGACGAGCGCGGCGACCTCCTCCAGGTCGAGGCCGGGGTTGTCGAGGCGGGTCAGCGCGAACTCGACGATCAGTTCTTCCTCGGTCACCGGCCACCTCCTCGGGAGTGATTCGTCGAATTCTCCCACCGATACAGATCGAAAACATGCGCTGGACCGACGATCGGCCTCACCCGCACGCTGTGGTCATGAAGTTCCTGCGGTCAGACGCCCGCGCCTGGAGGTGCCCGCCCACGTCCACGAACGTGCGGGCCTTCCACGTGCAACTCCCGGACTACGCGCCCACCCCGCTGACCGAACTCCCGGCCCTCGCAACGGAACTCAACGCCGGCCGGGTGTTCGTCAAGGACGAATCCTCTCGCCTCGGCCTGCCCGCCTTCAAGGCCCTCGGCGCTTCCTGGGCCGTCCACCGCGTCCTCGAGAACCACCCGGGACCGGTCACGCTCACCACCGCCACGGACGGCAACCACGGCCGGGCGGTGGCCCGCATGGCCATGCTCTTCCACCAACGCGCCCACGTCTTCGTGCCGCGAAACGTGCACCCGCAAGCCGTCGAGGCCATCAAGGCCGAAGGTGCCGAAGTGACCCTGGTCGACGGCTCCTACGACGACGCGGTCAGCCTCGCGGCCAAGGCCGACGGGATTCTGGTGCAGGACATGGGCTGGCCGGGCTACGAGGAGATCCCGGCCTGGATCGTCGAGGGTTACGGCACGCTCTGCACCGAGATCGACGAGCAGCTCGAAGACGAAGACCCAGACCTCGTCGTCATCCCGGTCGGCGTCGGCTCGTTCGCCCAGGCCGTGATCACCCACTACCGCAGCAAGAACTCACGCACGCGGCTGCTCGCGGTAGAACCCGAGAACGCCGCCTGCGTCCTGAAAAGCCTCAGGACGAACGAGCGCAGAACCATCCCGACGAGCGACACGATCATGGCCGGCCTGAACTGCGGCACCCCGTCGGCCACCGCCTGGCCGTTCCTGCACAACGGCCTCGATGCCGCGGTCGCCATCTCGGACACCGAATGCGCCCAGGCGGTCAGCGATCTCACCGCGCTCGGTGTCCACTCCGGACCGTGCGGCGCCGCACCGCTCGCCGGGCTGCGCGCCATCCGCGACGACCTGGGCGAACTGGGCACCGTCGTGCTCATCAGCACCGAAGGTCAGGCCGCCAACCCCCGGGGAGACACCAGGTGAACCCGCGCGACCTGCTGGCCGAGCTCATCGCGATCGACTCGGTCAACCCGGACCTCGTACCCGGCGGCAACGGCGAACAAACGATCGTCGACTTCTGCGCCGACTGGCTGAGCGCCAACGACTTCGAGATCCACCGCCTGGAGCAACGACCAGGCCGCCCCTCACTCGTCGCCGTCAAGAAGGGCTCCGGCGGCGGCAGGTCGCTGATGCTCAACGGCCACGTCGACACGGTCGGCACCGCCGGCTACGACGGCGACCCGCTCAAGCCCGAAGTCAAAGACGGCAAGATGTTCGGCCGTGGCACGTTCGACATGAAAGGCGGCGTCGCGGCCATGATGGTCGCCGCCGCCAGAACCAAAGACCTGCGTGGTGACGTCATCGTGGCGTGTGTCGCCGACGAGGAGCACGGCAGCTTCGGCACCGAAGAGGTGCTGCAGCACTTCACCGCAGACGCCGCGATCGTCACCGAACCGAGCCATCTGGAAGTCACCCTGGCGCACAAGGGTTTCGTGTGGTTCGACGTGGAGATCGAGGGCAGGGCGGCGCACGGTTCACGACCGGAGCTCGGCGTCGACGCCATCGCCAAGGCCGGCCACTTCCTGGTGGCGCTGGAACAACACGGCCACGACCTCGCCACCGGCCCGAAGCACCACCTCCTGGGCACCGGCACCGTGCACGCCTCGCTGATCAGCGGCGGCGAGGAGGCCTCCACCTACCCGTCGGCCTGCCGGATCACCCTGGAACGCCGCACCGTGCCCGGCGAGACCCCCGACCACGTCGAGAACGAGCTCACGCAGATCCTGGACCACCTCACCGCGACCGTCCCGGACTTCAAAGCCGCGCTCACCCGCGGCCTCGCCAGAGACCCGTTCGAGGCCGACCCGGACGCGGAGATCGTCCGCACCCTGATCGCCAACCTCGGCGCACCGCCGGTGATCAGGGCGGAGCCGTTCTGGACCGACTGCGCCCTGCTCGCCGCCGCCGGCATCCCGTGTCTGTTGTTCGGCGTCGACGGCGCGGGCGCGCACGCCGCCACCGAGCACGTCGACCTGGCTTCCCTCGACCGCCTCACCGACGTCCTGACCGGCACGATCACCGAGTTCTGCGGCTGATATGCCGAAGTCAGCCGCACGAGACCACCGTCGACTAACGTTCCCCAGCTGGCAGTTCGATTTCACTGGGGGAATTAGATGCCACGCAAGGAACGCCCGCTCGACACGGGCGACACAGCCGTGCTCACGTTCGCGCGGGAGCTCCGGTCGCTGAGGGAGCGAGCCGGCAAGCCGACCTACCGCCAACTGAGCTCGATGACGCACTACTCGGAAGCGGCGCTGTCACAGGCCGCCGCCGGCCGGAAACTACCGACGCTGCAGGTCACGCTCGCGTACGTGCGCGCGTGCGGCGGCTCAGAGGAGGAGTGGGAACGCCGCTGGTACGCCACGGCCGTGGCTGACGGACCGGAACCCGAACCGGATGCCAACGCGCCGTACGTGGGCCTCGGCGCGTTCCAGCCGGAGGACGCCGAACGGTTCTTCGGCCGGGACAAGCTGGTCGACCAACTCGCCGACCGGGTCGCGCGACAACCGGTCGTCGTCGTGGTCGGCGCGTCAGGGGCAGGCAAGTCGTCGCTGCTCAGAGCCGGTCTGATGCCCAGGCTCGGCAACCGCGTGGCGCTCTTCACACCTGGCGTGCAGCCGCTCGACGAGCTCACCAAGGTCGTCCGGAACGCCGGTGAGGACTCGGTCCTGGTGGTCGACCAGTTCGAGGAGATCTTCACGCTCTGCGAGGACCGGGACGTGCGCAGGCGGTTCGTCGACCAGCTGACCGCGCGCCGGGTCGTGCTGGGCGTGCGGGCCGACTTCTACGGCCACTGCACGGACTTCCCCGCATTGGTCGAGGCGATGGGCAAAGCGCAGGTCACGGTCGGACCGATGACCACCGACGAGCTGCGCGCCGCGATCATCCAGCCCGCCCGCCGCACCGGGCACGCGGTCGAGACCGCGCTGGTCGCCGAGCTGGTGACGAACTGCGCCGAACAGGCGGGCGCGCTGCCGTTGCTCTCGCACGCGCTGCTGGAGACGTGGCACCGCCGCAAGGGCAACACCCTGACGCTGCAGGGCTTCCGGGCCGCGGGCGGCTTCGAGGGCGCGCTCACCCGCACGGCCGAGTCGGTGTTCGCGCAGTTCACCGAACGGCAGCAGGAGCTGGTGCGGTCGCTGTTCATGCGGCTCACCGCGGTCGGCGACGGCACGGAGGACACCAAACGCCGGATCAGCCGCGACGAGCTCGACGACGAACCGGACACCGCGCTCGTGCTGGAAGCGCTGACCACGCACCGCCTGGTCACCGTCGACCACGACCGCGTGGAGATCACCCACGAGGCGTTGATCCGCTGCTGGCCGCGCCTGCGCGAATGGCTGGCAGCGGACCGCGACGGCCTGCGCGCCCACCGCGACCTCGCCGAGTCGGCGGCCGTCTGGGAGTCGCTGGACCGCGATCCCGGCGCGCTGATCCGCGGTGCCCGGCTGGCGTCGTTGCGTCCGTGGCTGACCGAACCGCCGCATCCGCTCACCACCCGCGAACGCGAGTTCCTGACCGCCAGCCTCACCGCGGAGCAGGCCGAGCTCGCGTCGGCCCGCCGGGGCCGACGAAGACTCCAGGTCTGCGTCGCCCTGCTGGCCATGCTGCTGGTCGCGACGACCGGGATCAGCCTGGCCGCCCTTCGAGCCACCTCCGAAGCGACCCGGCAACGCAACATCGCGCTCTCGCAGAAGGTCGCCCAGGACGTCGAACGGCTGCGGGCCGCCAACCCGGCCCTGGCCGCTCAGCTCGCGCTCGCCGCCTACCGGCTGTCCCCGACCACCGAGGCCCGCAGCCAGGTGCTCAGCTCGTTCACGCCGTTCTACGCGACCCGCCTGACCGGCCATTCCGATCACGTCAACGCGGTCGCCCACGCCCCGGCCCGGCACCTGCTCGCCAGCTCCAGCCGCGACAGGACGATCACACTCCAGGACGTCACCGACCCGCACCACCCACGCGAGCTGTCGACGCTGACCGCGCACACCGAGAGCGTTGTGCACGTCGCGTTCAACTCCGACGGAACGGTGCTCGCCACGGCGGCATGGGACCGCACAGCCCGTTTGTGGGACACCACCACCGGCACCGTGCTCGCGACACTCCCCCACACCGACCTCGTCAACGCCGTGGCGTTCAACCGCGACAACCGGCTCCTCGCCACGGCGAGCAGCGACCGGACCGTCCGGGTGTGGGACCTCGCCGACCTTCAACACCCGCGCGAGGTCGCAGTCCTGCCGCACAGCGCCGCCGTCGTCGCGCTCGCGTTCAGCCCGAACGGAGACCAGCTCGCCACCGGCTCGTGGGACGGCTCCGCGCGTGTGTGGGAGCTGAACGGCATCTTCCGCGCGTTGCCCGGCCACGTCGGTGCGGTGCAGGCCGTCGCGTTCAGCCCTGACGGCCAGCAGATCGCCACAGCCGGGCAAGACCGCGTCGTGCGGTTGTGGCCCGTCGGCGGTGGCGAGCCGCGAGTGTTGGCCGGGCACACCGATGGCGTGCGCGGGCTGGCGTTCAGCGCGGACGGCCGCCTCGCGAGCACCGGCGTCGACCGCACGGTCCGCGTGTGGAACCTAGCCCAACCCGCTGATCCCCTGGTGCTGACCGGGCACACGGCTGCTGTTGTCGGCGTGGTCTTCGTGGGCGCGAACGTGGCGACCGCGAGCGACGACCACACCGTCCGGCTGTGGGACCTGCCAGGTGGGCTTCTCCAGGCGCACAACGACTCCGTCTACGCCGTGGCGACCTCCGGGTCGCTCGTCGCAACGGGAAGCTACGACCGTTCGGTGCGGCTGTGGCAGAACGGCACCTTGCTGTCCGTCCTCAACGGACCTGACGGTCCGGTGAACTCCGTGGTGTTCAGCCCGGACGGCAAGACGCTCCTCGCCGCGAGCGCCGACCACCGCGTGCACCGGTGGAACATCACCGATCCGGCGCGCCCGGCCCCGCTGCCTCCGCTCGCGGGCCACTCCGACGCCGTGAACGCCCTGGCGATCAGCCCTGACGGTCACGTCGTCGCCACCGGCGGCACCGACCGCGCGATCATCCTGTGGGACGCTCGGACAGGTTCGTCGCTCGGCACGCTGTCCGGCACGGCGGAGTCGGTGCAAGCCCTGGCCTTCAGCCCCGATAGCAAGCTTCTGGCCAGCGGTTCCGGCGACTTCAGCGTCCGGATCTGGGACGTGGGCGGCCGTCAGGTCGTGAAGCACCTGACCGGCCACACGCACACCGTGAAGTCGGTGGCGTTCAGCCCGGACGGCAACCTCCTCGCCACCGGCAGCACCGACTCCGCGGTCCGCCTGTTCGACCTCGCCGCCGGCACACCGGCGACCGAGCTCACCGGGCACACCGACGTCGTGCACGCCGTCGCGTTCTCCCCGGACGGCCGGACCCTGGCCAGCGCGAGCGCCGACCGCGACGTGCGGCTGTGGAGCGTTTCCGAACGGGCCCCGCTCGCCACGCTGTCCGGGCACGCCGAACGGGTCTACGCGCTGACGTTCAGCCCCGACGGTCACACGTTGCTCAGCGTCGGCGGTGACCGCACGGTCCGGCTGTGGGAGGCCGACGCCGAACACGCCGCCGATCGGATCTGCGCCACGGCGTCACCGGCTCTGTCCGAAGAGGACCGCAACCGCTACTTCCCCGACGTCGACCACGCTCCCATCTGTCCGAAGTAGAGGGTCGGGCCGGGTCGCCGCCCACAGCGACCCGGCCCTGCTCACGAACTCAGAGGAACTCCACGAACGGCCGCGCGCAGTCGTGCCAGGAGCTCGTCGATGCCGAAGGGCTTGGTGACGTGGTCGTCCGCCCCGGCATCGAGCGCCTCGGCCTTACGCGCCGAGTTGCCGTCGACGGTGAGCACGACGATGGGCACCGTGGTCCAGCCGCGCATCCGGCTGATCGCCTGGACCCCGTCGAGGTCGGGCAGCCCGAGGTTCAGGACGACCACGTCCGGCTTGTGCGTCGCAACGTCGGTCAAGGCCGCGTGTCCGTTGATCGCGACTCGGACGTTGTAGCCGCGCGCGGCGAGGTTGATGCGGAGTGCCCGGATGATCTGCGGCTCGTCGTCGACAACGAGGACGGTCGTCATGCGGAGCACTCCTTCGCCGGGTCGTACGCGGGGAGAGAGACGACGACGGTGAGACCGCCACCTGGCGTGGCTTCGGCGGTGATCGTGCCGTTCATCGCTTCGACGAATCCCTTCGCAACGCTCAGGCCGAGGCCCGTGCCTGTGGACGTCTGGCGATCGCCGAGCCGCTGGAACGGGATGAAAGCGGTCTCGAGGACCGTTTTGTGCAGTCCGGGGCCGTGGTCGACGACGCGGAGTTCTACGCGATCGGCGTAACCACTGGCACGGATCGCGACCCGGCGAACCGCGGCGAGAGCCAGCCCCTCGTCGGCCAGCTGCTCTGCAGCAGCACACCCGTGGCGCAGGGCGTTGTCGATGAGGTTGGCCACCACCCGTCCAAGCAGTCCTGGGTCGGCCACCACCAAGGGCACGCGGTCGTCGAGCTCCGCGCAGACGAGATGCCTCTCGCTGATGCTGGAGAAAGCGCCGGCGACCCCTTCCTCGTACCTGACGGGCCGCAACTGGGCTGTCACCACGCCTGCGGCCAGCCTCGACGGGTCGAGGAGGTTGTCGACGAGTCCGATCAGGCGGCCGGAGGACTCCGCGATCGTGGCCATCAGCTCGGACGTGTCCGCGGAGGAAAGCTGCAGGCGCGGCGAACGCATGCTGTCGATCGCCGCCTTGATGGAGGTCAGCGGCGTGTGCAGGTCGTGTCCCACGGACGACAGCAGAGCGGTCCGGAGTTCCGTGGCTTCCGCGCGTTGGCGCGCACGTTCCGACTCGGCCGCCAAGCGCTGATGGCGGACTGCGAGCAGCGCGGCCGCGACCGGGTCGTCGTTGGTGCTGTGACTCAGGAAAACAGTCGGTCTGAACCGGGCACCGCTCTCCTCCCCTTGCGGGTCACGACTGCTCGTGGTCGATCTCCCGCAACGCCACGTCGAGTGCTTCGAGATAGGTCATGTCGGCCACCACGGTCTTGCGCTTGCGGCCGAGCATCGTGCGCTCCGCGGGCTGGTCGCGGGTCTGCCACCACTTCGCTCCGTGGGCGGTCGACCGGATGACCAGCGTGCCACTGGGCAGCGTCAGCTCGTATTCGTGGACCTTGAAGTGGTCGAGTTCGCCGTCCAACAACGCCAGCAGCACACACGCGCGTCGCAGTGCCGCCTCGTACGCCTCCGTGTTCTGGTCGCACGGCGGCAGCACGATGACGACGCGCGACCTTGCCCCGGCCTGCCGGATCTGCTCGATCTCCCAGACGAAACCGTCGCCGAAGTCCCGGTCCGGCGGCAGGATCAGCACGATGACGTGTGCGCGGCTGATGAGTCGCTGGGCGACCTCTTGCCATACATCGTCGGCGGCGCGCATCAGGATCGGTCCCGGCGGGGCGAACGTGGTGCGCTGGTCGACGATGCCGTAGGTGTCCATGTCGAGCACCGTGCGCGCGGCGCGGGTGACGAGTTGCTCCATGGTCAGGTTGCGGGTGAAGGGCCCACTGTCCGTACGGCGTTTGGCCCCCGTCTTCGGCAACACGATCTCGGCGTCCTGTCCGAACGGCCGCAGGATGAGGCAGTACTTCTTCCGGGCCCGCAGCAACCCGAACACCACCTGCTCGTGCGACGGCGTACCCGCCGACCGCGGGTACTTGGCGGCACCCACGACGATCATCACGAGTGCGCTCAGCCCCATGCCGAGCACGCCGCCCACGCCGCTGAGCTTCTCCAACCCTCCCATGACGAGCAAGGCGAGCCCCGTCGTCAGGCCGACGAACAGCACGATCAGCCCGCGCACGCGGGTGAATCGGTGGAGCCGCACGAACAACGCCTTCACGCCAGTTTCTCGATCGCCAGCCGTAGATCGTTACGGGCCATACGCTGACGGTAAGCCTGGTACGCCGGGAGTGGACGGCTGTACCTCGGCTCACGGTCGAACAGGGTGCGGTCGTCGGGCAGCGGCACCGCCGCCAGCGCACCCACCCAGTTGTAGGTGAGGACTTCCTGCTGGGCCATGATCAGACCGCGCTGCACGCCCGCGTCTTGCAGTTCGGCACCGTCGCCGACTTCATCGACTCTGGTTGACCACGCCCGTCGGCCGCGGGCGTCCGGGCTCGTCCTCGAACGGGAGGTCGTCGTCGATGAGCACCGGCACGCCTTCGCGGACCACCGGCTCGAACTCGACGTCCCACGACCGCCAGCCGTCCGATCGGAAGAAGATCACGTGCATGACGGGGCAAGCTAGACCCGTTGCGCCGCATCACACCGGTCACACCGGGAAGTGCATCGTGCGGTCTGCCAGGACGAACACCTCGCCGTGCACGTACCGCCGCACGCCCTCCATCAACGCAGCGACCTCGACCTGGCGGCCCTCGCTTGTCAGCTCGGCCGTGGAAAGCACCCACATCGGCGTGGGTCTCGCCCCGGACGGTCTACACCGTCGTGCGGCCGAGGCTTGCGGCCTGACACCCAGCCAAGCGGCACCGTCGCTCGCCGGGTGAACCGCTGGTCGGTCGCGCGCAAGCGGGACAGGCACCTCGGAGTGTTCCGCCGAACTCGGCCCGGCGGCGCGGTGATCGGGCTATCGTCCGCGCACCAAGTCGAGGGGGGATCATCATGGGCGCGTCCGGCTGGTTGTACTACACGGAGTTCGACCCGAACCCGATGGCGGTGCTGACGACGTTGCACTGCCATGTGCTCGCCAGCCGCGAGTACCTGTGGGGAGACGACGCGCCGTGGCCGAGCACGCTCCAGGAGCTGCACGAGCTGTACATGGAGCACGAGCGGCTCGCGGAGCAGGGCACGCACTCCATTCTGGACATCTGGCAGGTCGGGACCAGAGACGACATCGGCACGATCCTGCCGCTGCCTGCGAACACCGTGCGCACGGTGTTCGGCGGCGGCGAGCCGACCAAGGAGCAGTTCGAGGCCGCGTACGAAACCGATGCACTGCACGACTTCCCGCGCGGGAGTGGCCGCTTCACCACGCTCTTCGAGGACGGCAAGCCCGCCGAGATCGCCGTGTGGGGCGTCTCGGGCGACTGATCAGTCCTCCGGCACCCACGTCAGCAGCCGCACCCTGGCAACGGTGCAGGTGCGTTCGCGCATGCGCAGGCTGTCCTTGAACTCGTTCACGGCGTCACAACCTGCCGAATGCCGTAGTCGGACATCACTGCTGATACGTCAGTGAGCAAGAGCAGGTGGTCGGCTTTCAGCGCGATCGCGAGCTCGGCCGAGGTGAGGTCCTCGTCCACGACCGCCTCGACGCCGTGGAGCTACCCGTTGTCGACGACGGGGCTCCTCCCCCTCCGGCACAGACCACGATGGTCCCGCCGCTCACGAGCTGCTCGACGGACTCCTGTTCGACCAGCCGGAGCGGCTCGGGTGCGCGGTCGTAGATCGGGCCGATGAACTCAGTTGGCGCTGCGAACGCCGGATCTGCGGCGTCGACGACGGTTTGGGTGACGACGGCGAGGACCGGTTTGCGGACGCCCGCGTTGCGCTGGGACCGGGCGAGCCAGTAGCCGATCATGCGCTGGGTTTCGGCGCCGAGGGTGTCGAGGGGGTACGGGCGGGTGAGTGACGGGTCGGTCTCGCTTTCCAGGGCGAGGCTTTGCTGGACGGCGGGCAACACGATCAGCCGACGCCGGCAGCCGAGCTGTTGGCACCGACCGGGTGCGGGAGCGGCTGCGACCGGCCTGCTCCCGCACGGTGCGGCTACTGACTTTCGGCGTAGTGAGTGGCGCCCCACCAGTCCACGACGACGACGTCCTCGTCGCCGACCACCCATGCGTCGTGTCCCTCGGGCAGGCTCGTGACCTGACCCGGGGTGGCGTCGAACTCGGTGCCGTCGGCCATCCGCACCCTCAGCGTGCCGGACACGTGGTACTGGAAGTGCGGCGCTTGGCAGAGGTCGGTGCCCGCGATCGGCTTGACGTGGGTGGACCAACGCCAGCCCGGCTTGAGTGTCAGCCGGCCGACCTCGCGGGTGTCGTCGAAGCGGAGCAGTTCCACGTGCCCGTAGTCGAAGTCGCGGACCTCATCGGGCTTTTCGAAGTCGCGGTGGTCGAACGTGGTCATCGCGCACCGTCCCATGCCTGCACACCGAGTTGGCGGCTGATTCGTCCGCCTGCCAGGTCGAGCACCGCGGCGCACAGGACCTGGGTGCCGTCGGGATAACGGCAGGACTCCAGGTAGGCGACGTGGTCGCCGGTGACCACCACGCGGTCGAGGGAGTGGGTCATGTCGCGGGCGGCGATGTCGTCCAGGTAGGCGCCGATCGCTGTGCCCCGCAGGATCCTCGGGTCACTCGGGGAGTTGACGCTGTCCACGATGGTCAGTTCCGCGTCGTCGGTGTAGAGCGCGGACAGGGTGGCCGCATCGCGTTCCTCGATGCCGCGGCGCAGTGCCTCGACATCGAATGTCGTTTGTTCGGTGGTACTCACGGTTCCGCTCCTTCCTGAGGCGTGGGAGGAGCGTGCGCTGCCACCGTCAACGCACCGTCAACACCGGACGCGCACGTTGCCCGAGCGGCATCGCGGATCGACACTGACGAGGTGAGCACTTCGCTGGCGGTGCGCCTGTTCGGCGCATTCGAGGTCGTGGCCGACGGCACACCCGTCGTGCTGCCCCGCCAGCGCAAAGCCTGCGAGCTGCTGGCCTGGCTGGCGGTGCATCCGGGCCAGCACTCACGGTCACGGCTGGCTGCCCGGTTCTGGCCGGACGTGCTCGACGCCAGTGCCCGCGCGAGCCTGCGCAGCGCGATCTGGGCGTTGCGCGGCGCATTCGGGCCCGCGCGGGCGTGGTTGCTGGCCGACCGCGAACGCGTCGGGCTGAGGGCTGACGGGCTGACCACGGACCTGCGCGTGTTCGACGAACTGGTTGCGGCGGGCAAGCTCGCCGAGGCCGAGCGGGTGCGCAGTGGAGACGTGCTGCACCTCTTCGACAGCGACTGGGTGTTCGAACTGCGCGCCGAATACGACGACAAGTTCGCGGCGCTGCTCGACAAGCTGGCGCAGAACGGCGACCCGGACTACGCCCGCCGCGCGCGGCGCCTGCGAGGCCGTTTCGACATGCCGGCCGATGACGCGCCGACGGTACCGGAGCACGATCTTGTGGGCCGTCGCACCGAGATGGCGGCGGTGCGGCGGTGCTGGGACGCGGCGCGCGCCGGGTCGGGCACGGTCGTGGCGATCACGGGCGACGGCGGGATCGGCAAGACCCGCCTGGCCGAGGAGGTGCTGGCGATCGCGGGTGCGGACGGCGCGCACGCCGCGGGTGGCGCGGGGCCGTCAGTCCCGTTCGGAGTGTGGCTGGAGGCGCTGCGAGCGCTGGCCGACGACTCACTGCCGGACGCGTGGTGGCCGCAGGCTCTGTCCGGCTTGCTTCCCGGCGCCGCGCCCGACCGGTCGGTGCCGCCGAGCCACGATCTCGACCGGGTCCGCGTGTTCGAGGCCGTGGTCTCGCTGCTGACCTGGGCATGCCGATCGGGTCCGGTGGCGATCGTGTTGGAGGATCTGCACCTGGCCGACCCGTCCAGCCTCGAGCTGCTCGCTCACGCGGGCAGGCGGGTGACCAAGCTGCCGATCCTGCTCGTGGTGACCCGCCGCCGCCTGCCACCGCGCCCGGACGTCGACCGGGTGTGCGCCGCGCTGCGGGCCGGCGGAGCGCTGGGGGTGGAGCTCGATCTCGCGCCGCTGCCCCGTGAGTCGGTGCGGTCGCTGGCACGCGCGACCGCACCGTTGTCCGCCGGGCAGGCCGAGCAAGTGGTGGCGGTGGCGTCGGGCAGTCCGCTGCTGACCGTGGAGCTGGCCCGCGCGCTGGCCGGGGGCGCGGACGCCGCCGAGGGCCTGCGCTCCGCGACCCGCTGGGCCACTGGCCGGTTGCACGGCCCCGCGCGGGTGTTCGTCGAACTCGCTGCCGTAGCGGGCCGTGACCTGCAACGCGCCGAGATCGCCGCGCTGCCGGGGCTGGCCGACCCCGCACAGGCGGCCGCCGAAGCACTGGGTTCCGGGCTGTTGCGCGAGCGCGACGGCACGATCGGGTTCCGGCATGCCCTGCTCGCCGACGCGGTCGCCGCCGACCTGTCGGACCCGGTACGTTCCCGCAGGCACGACGCCATCGCCGAGGCTTTGCGCCGCGCGCGGCGCAATGCTCCGCGCCGAGCGGCGGAGATCGCCCGGCACCTGCGGCTGGCCGGGCGCGACGAGCAAGCCGTCGCGCACCTGGTGAAGGCCGCCGCTGCGGCACGCTCGGTGTGCGCGCTGGTCGAAGCCGCCACCCTGCTCACAGAGGTCACCGAGATCGACCCGCACGACCCGGACACGTTCGTCGAGCTCGCCGAGGTCGAGGCCTGGCGAGGACTGCTCGGCGAGTCGGACGCCGCGTTCGACCGGGCGCTGGAGCTGATCGCCCCGCTTGACCGGGGCGCACTGGTCAGCGCCTGGCTGCGCCGGGGAAGGTGGCTGCGCGGCGGGCTGTGCATCCCTCGCGAGTGCCGCCGCTCCTACGCCGCAGCGCTGGACGTGCTCGACCGCGACCCGGACGCCGACCCGGACGCGCGGATCGAAGCACTCGCGGGCATGGCCTGGGCGGAGGCTGTGACCGGCGGCGTAGCCGCCGCGGAGGAACTGCTGGTCGCGGTCGACGCGCTCACCCACCGCAGGCCGGTCGGGGACCTGCTGGCGCACGACGTCAGCGTCGCCCGCGCGCACATCCTGCTGCGGACCGGCCGGTTCGCCGACAGCTATGCGCCACTGATCGCCGCCGCCGCGGCAGCCAACCGGGCCGGGCGTCCCGACCTGGCCTTCCCGAGCCTGCTCAACGCCGCGTCGGCCGCCGCCTGCCTCGGCGCGTTCGACCGTGCCCTGGACTTCATCGACCGCAGCGTGCCACTCGTGGCACCCAACGGACTGCTTCGCCTGGGTGTCTACGCGCACTCGGCCCAGGTGTCCGTGTTGTGCCGGCTGGGCCGGGTCGGTGAGGCTGCGGCACGCTGCGACCAGGGCGCCGTGCTGGCGGAGCGGCTGAGCCTGTCCGAACTGGTAGGTCTCGTCCACCACGACCGAGCCACCATCGCCCGCACCACCGGCGACTGGGACCGCGCCGCCCACGAACTCGCCACCGCGATCGACCTGAACGCCCCGGTCGGCCGCGCACTGGCCCGCCTGTACCGCGCCGACGCCCTGGCCCGCGCGGGCAAGCCGGCCGAGGCGGAGGCGGAACTGCGCGCGGTCGCCCAGGAACCGGTGTCGCCCGCCGACTTCCCGGACACGCTCGTCGCCCGCATGTCGGCGGTGCAAGGCCTGATCGCGGCGCGCCGGCACGATCCCGAGCTGGCCAGGCGTCGGCTGAGCGAGGCAGTCCGCGGGTGGCAACGACGCGCCGGGGACACCGGCCCGGGTTACGTCGCCGCGCTGATCGACCTGGGCCGCCCACCGCTGACCGCGCTGGTGGAGCCCGACCGCGAGCTGGCCGCGATCACCGCCGACCTGAGAAGCATCGATGCCGACGTTCGCTGAGACAGCACACAGCGCCGCCCCACCGGAGGAGGTGTGGAAGCTGCTGTACGACCCGAGCCGCTTCCCGGAGTGGTGGGCCGGGGTCGGCACGGTCGAACCGTCCACCCAGGACGGTGAGCCCTACACCATGTACCCGGATGGCTACCCGGACTTTCCGATGCCACAGCTGCTGTGCGGCGACCAGCGACGCGGCAACGTGACGATCTCCTGCCTGGTGTCGGACCTCGTGTTCGCTTGGCGGCTGCGCGAGGTGGACGGCGGCACGCAGATCGACGTGCACGTCGAGATCCCCGACGCCGAAGCCCACCGTCTGGACACCCAGCGGGATGTGATCCACCGGTCGATGCGCGCCCTCGCCGAGCTCGCCGCCCGGGAATGCGGGTGAGGTCACGTTCGTACGCTTCCCCAATGGCGTCCATGGACAGAAGTTCTTCCGTAAGAACACGGACACAAGTGCACCGGAGCGGCTGCCGACCGTGCTTCTGCGCGGCGGCTCTCGGCGGGAAGCTGAGGCTGATGAGGTCGTTCGCCATCCGCTGCTTCACGAACTCGCCGCACTCGTGTGGCCGCCAACCTGGCGGCACTTGAACTCCACGTTCCTCAGTGGACGGAGCGCGGGGATCGTTGGAGGTTCGCAAGGAACGACGCATCGCCACGGGTGCACACAGTGCGACCCCGATCACTCGACGGCGACGGTGAGCGCCGCGGTGTGCAGCCTCCCTCCGTGGGAGAACTCGAGGAACAACCGATACTCGCCACGTTCGGCGAACACCGAGCGGAACGTCAGTTCGCCGTCGATCAGCGGGGCGCTCACCGGCTCCACAGGATGCATGTGGGTTGCGGACAGCAGCATCGTGTGGAACCCGGTCATGTGCCCGTTGGCGCCCAGATGCGGATCGAGCTTCTCGACCGGTTCACCGTCCGGTGTGCGGATGGCGAACCGCAGCGAACGCTCGCTCAGCAGCGGAAGCGCGGCGGCTTCGTCGACCCGGGTCACCGTGTAGCCGGTCGCGGTGACGGTGCGAGCCTCCGGAGCCGGAACCGGTACCAACGAGGTGTCGCCGGCGACGCTGAACGGAACGCCGAGCACCACGGGGTGGCGAGGATCCTTGGTGTCCAACGGGATGAACTCGGCGAACATGCGGTAGGCGCCGCCGTCGGGCAGATCGACCGCGGTGTGCCAGGTGTCGCCGTCCAAGGTCGGGTGCACGTGCCGGAACACGTTCATGTCGTCGCGGACCACGAAGAAGTGCATTTGTTTGGTCTGGTTGTCGAGGAACCGGGTGACCGGTTTGCCGTCAGCGCCGAGAACGCGGAACGCCACTGGAACCGACGGTCCCCGGCCGGCGGGCATGACAACGCGTTCGAACCGGTAGCCGCCTTCTACTTCGGACAGACCGTCGCTGTGCCCGGCAGGCACCACGGCGGCGGCCTGCTGGTGCTGCGAGTGCACCGAGCCGGGGGTGGAGCGGAACAGCATGAACGCGCCCGCGGCCACCACCACGACGGCCACCAGCGCGAAGATCCAGTCGGTGACGCCCAGCTTGCGCATGATCTACCCCCACGCGGGGGTGCCCCGGCCGCGGCCGGGGCACCTCACCTTCAGAACTGCAGGCTCCAGGCGTCGATGTAGCCGGTGTCGGAGCGGTAGACGTCCTGCACCTTGAGCTGCCAGGTACCGGAGGCCGTCTCCGCCGAGGCGTCCACGGTGTAGGTGGTGATCACGTTGTCCGCCGAGTCGTTGTTCGACCCCTTGAGGCGGAACGTGGAGCCGTCGGGTGCCACGAGGTCGATGACCAGGTCACCGCGGTAGCTGTGCTTGACGTCGACGTTGACCTTCAGCGCCGATGGCGCCTTGTCCGCAACACCGGAAACCGTCACCGAGGAGGTGATGGCCGCGCCGGCGTCGGGGATGGCCACGTCCGCCGTGTTCTCGAACTTCCCGCCGGCCGGAGGAGGTTCGACAGCGCCGAGGTTGGGCTTGACCACGACCAGCCCCTGCTCGATGCCGTTCACCAGGACGATGCCACTGGCGAAGTACGGGTAGTTGCTCCACGCCCCGTTGAACTTCGCCTCGTTCGCTGCCGGGTAGATGTCGAAGAACCCGGCCTCGGTCAGCTGTGCCGAGGCGACGCCGCTGACGTCCAGGATCCGCAGTCCGGCCTGGTAGTTGGCCTGGTAGGAGTACTTGCCCTTGATGTACTGGTTGTGGTCGATCGCGTTGGCCGGCGAGTTGTAGACGCCGGTGTGCACCGGGTTGGCCAGGCTCGCCAGGTCCCAGATGTAGGTCTTGGTGCGCTTGTCCGTGCCGCGCGACTCGTCCAGTTCGTCGTCGAGCAGGAAGTACCGCTGGTCCTCGGTCAGCCAGCCCTGGTGCGAGTACTGCGCGCCTGAGTAGCCCTTGCGGGAGATCTGCACCGGGTTGGCCTTGTCGGTCACGTCGACGATCGTCAGCGTGTCCTCGTTGGAGTTGAAGCAGATCTCCTTGCCGCGGTAGGCCGCGTCAGGGCCGCGGTAGATCACGCACTGGTTGTCGTGCGTGTAGCCGTCCTGCGACACACAGCCGGCCTTCACCGGCGACTTCGGAGTCCTGATGTCGACGATGTGCGGGCCGCCGCTGCACGTGTTGGAGCCGATCGCGTAGGCGAAGCCGGTCTCCTCGTTGATGGCGATGTTGTGCGCCGGGCCGAACTCCTTGTAGAGAGCGTCGGCGGTGAAAGTCTGCGGCGTGGTGATCGTCCGCAGCCTGGTCAGGTCGAACACCTGCATGCCGTGTCCGGTGATGAAGTCCGCGACGATGAACGCGTGGTCCTTGTAGACCTTCATGTCGCGCCACGTGCTGCTGCCGCCGTTGGACGGCAGGTTGCCCAGGTAGCGGGGCGCTGTCGGCGTGCTGACGTCGACGAACGCGGTGCCGTTCGTCCGGCCGACGATCGCGTACTCCTTGCCGGAGGACGGATCGGTCCAGCCCCAGATGTCGTTGCCGTTGCCACCGCCCATCTGCGCGAGCGGCAGGACGCTGAGCAGATCGACGTTCTTGCAGGGGTAGATGTCAGCCTTGCCGTCGACGCACGGCACACCGGCCGCGGTGCCGGTCACCGCGTGCCGCTCGGCTGGACGGTGGTCGGAGAGGAACGCTCTCGCCGCCGCCTGCCCTTCGGGGGTGTCGGGGTCGTGCGCGGACGCGCCCGACATCGTGAGGGCGATCGCCGACGCGGTCAGCACGGCGAGCGCCCCCAGGCGCAGGGTCTTCATGAAGTTGGGCTCCTCACGGAATCCCGGCCGCCGAGGCGGACGGGTGCAGGGTTTCCGATCAGAGACCGACGGTAGGACGAGTGACCATCCCACGGGAACCGTCGTTCGTCTGGTCTCCAAGAACCGAAGAACCCGCCAGCGACTCTTGCCCACGTTCTGACCCTTGCGCGGTGACACCGGACCACAGTGCGTCCACAACAGATGACCGACCCGATGGCGATCGCCCGTGGGGTCGGGGCCCGCTCAGCCGGACCGCATCATGATCGCCAGGGACGCCGCCAGGATCACGAAGATCCCCGCCATCGCGACCCATCCGCCCGCGGTGGCAAGTCCGAGTACGACTGCGGGAACCAGCACCAGGGCCAGAACCACGACGACCGGTCGGAGGGTTCCACGGGAGTCGAACAGCATGCGACGCATACCGACAGCGTGCCAAACAGGCGCGAGCAGCCTCACGCAGTACCCAACTCGCACCGCGCCCTGCTGCGAAGAACACGAAGGCGGCCGAGGTCGCGCGCCTTCTCGGGGGGCGGCCTCGTGGTGACCACGGGTGAAGTTCCCAGATCTGTGATCCTGGACTTGTCCATCCAGTCGTGCACTGTGACATCCGCGGTGTGCGGACACCTCACCCACCTGCAGACGGCGTACGGCGGCAGAACCGAATGTTCCCAACCGGTCTTGAAGGTGCTGCGGCGAGGAAGCGCAGGCGGATCTGCTTGCCCGCAACACGACGGACGCCTGGCAAGATCGTCCACAGTGGACACGGATGGCGCCGGTCGCCCCGCCCGGTTGGCAGTGCGCACCAAGGCGGACATGATGATCCGATGGACGTGAACGAGGTTCTCCTGCCCGGTGTGGGCCTGCGGTACGAGTTCACCAACGCCGACGGCGACCGGATCGGCATCGTCGCCCGCCGCGAGGGCAGCTTCGAAGTGATCCGCTACGCCGACGACGACCCCGACGAGGCCCAACCGCTGTTCCGGCTCACCACGGCCGAGGCCGACACCATCGCCGAGATCCTCGGCGCGCCGCGCATCGCCGAGCGGTTCGCCGATCTCACCAGGGAGGTACCCGGCCTCAGCGCGGGCCAGGTCGTCGTGCCCGCCGCGTCTGCCCACACCGGCAAGCCACTCGGCCACACGCGGGCACGCACCCGCACCGGCGCCTCGATCGTCGCCGTCGTCCGCGGCGAGGACGTCATCGCCTCCCCCACACCCGACGAGGTGTTGCGACCCGGCGACGTGCTTGTCGTCATCGGCACTCACGACGGCATCAAGGGCGTGCGCGACATCATCGAGAGCTGACGATGCACACCTCCTTCGCGCTGCTGCTCGAACTCGGCGTCATTCTCGTCGGGTTGAGCGTGCTCGGCGCGGCCGCGAGGCGGTGGTCGTTCTCCCCCATCCCGCTCTACCTGCTCACCGGGCTCGCACTCGGCAACGGCGGCATCGCACCTGTGCCCGCGGCGGGCGAGTTCGTCGAGGTAGGTGCGTCGATCGGGGTGGTGCTGCTCCTGCTCACGCTCGGCCTGGAGTTCAACACCGCCGAGTTCGCCCACAGCCTGCGCCGCCACGTCCCGTCCGCGGTGCTCGACCTCGTCCTCAACGCGACGCCCGGCGCCATCGCGGGCTGGCTGCTCGGCCTGCACTGGACCGGGGTCCTCGCGCTCGCGGGCGCTACCTGGATCTCCTCGTCCGGCATCATCTCCCGGCTGCTCAGCGACCTGCGCCGCCTCGGCAACCGCGAAACACCAGCCGTGCTGTCGATCCTGGTCATGGAGGACTTCGCCATGGCCGTCTACCTGCCGGTGCTGGCGGTCCTCGCCTCGGGCGGCACCTGGTGGCAGGCGCTCATCGGCGTGATCGTGGCAATCATCAGCGTCGCGGCGGCGTTCACCGCGTCCCACCACTGGGGCCACCACGTCAACCGCTGGCTCGCGCACCCCGACGACGAACAACTCATGCTCCGCGTCCTCGGCACCACCCTCGTCGTCGCCGCACTCGCCGAGCTCGTCTCCGTCTCCGCCGCTGTCGGCGCGTTCCTCGTCGGTCTCACCCTGACCGGAGACACCGCCGAACGTGCCCGCGCCGTGCTCGCACCGTTGCGCGACCTGTTCGCCGCCGCGTTCTTCCTCGCCATCGGCTTCGCGGTCAGTCCAGCCGACCTGCTGCCGGTGCTGCCCGCCGCCTTCGCACTCGCCGCAGCCGGCACCGTCACCAAGATCGCCACGGGCTGGTACGCCGCCCGTCGTGACGGCATCGCGATGCGCGGTCGGCTCCGCGCCGGCACCGCGCTCATCGCACGCGGCGAGTTCTCCATCGTGATCGTCAGCCTCGCCGCGGCAGCGAGCCCGGAACTCGGACCGGTGGTCACCGGCTACGTCCTCATCCTCGCCACCGCGGGCCCGTTGCTCGCCCGCTGGTCCGGAGACTGGCTGCGCGCCACTCCGAGCGCCGATCCACCTCCGGTTCGCTGATCCGGCGCCATGTCTGCTCGAGACGGTCCCGCAGACGTCCGAGATCCGCGGTGACGCTCTTGCGAACCTGGCGGGTCATCAGCGGCGTCGCCCTGCCGAAGAACCTGCCGGGCGCCCCGCTCGCTCGGATCGGCCGCTTGGTCGCCAGATCCGCGTCGCGCAGTGCCACGACTGCACGTTGCCGTTCCGGCAGGTCGTCGGGTGCCCGCGCCCTCCGCGGATCACCGCCAGCCAGGTGTCCGGCAGCGAGGCGAAACGCGGCCTTGTCGCCGGAACGAAGCCCGCAGGCAGCACGCCAGGAATCTACCGGTACTCGGGGTTGTCGAAGTCGTAGCGGCAACCCGCGTCCCAGCCGGAGCGCTGGTTGCCGTGCGCGGGGATTCCGCCTGCGTCCTTGAGCATCCGCGCGAGGTGCAGCAGGTTCCACGTCATGAAGGTGGTGTTGCGGTTGGTGAAGTCGTTCTCCGGGCCACCCGATCCAGGGTCCAGATAGGACGGTCCGGGTCCTGCCTCGCCGATCCAGCCCGCGTCGGCCTGCGGCGGAATCGTGTAGCCGAGGTGCTGCAGGCTGTAGAGGATGTTCATGGCGCAGTGCTTCACACCGTCCTCGTTCCCGGTGATCAGACAACCGCCGACCCGCCCGTAATACGCGTACTGACCGGCGTCGTTGAGCAGGTGCGAGCAGGCGTAGAGGCGTTCGATGACCTGTTTGGTGACGGAACTGTTGTCGCCCAGCCAGATCGGTCCTGCGATCACCAGAATGTCCGAGGCCATGACGCGTTCGTAGATCTCCGGCCAGGCATCGGTCGCCCAGCCGTGCTCTCTCATGTCCGGCCACACACCAATCGCGATGTCGTGGTCGATCGCACGCACCACCTCGACCTGGACGCCCTGTTTCTCCATGATCGCCCGGCTGACGCCGACCAGGCCCTCGGTGTGACTGCGGTCAGGCGATCGCTTCAGCGTGCAGTTGATGAACATCGCCTTGAGGTCGCGGTAGTCGGTCATGCGAAACGCTCCTTCAACGCGGTCAGGCACGGCAGGAAGATCCCGTCGCGGACCTGGGAGATCACCTGGGGCTCGTCGGTCATGTCGCGGTCGAGATCGGCCCGCCACTCGACAGGCGACATGCTCTCGGAGGCTGGGGGCACCCGCACGCCGGAGACCTGGTCGCGCACCGACGGGTCCGCGGTGTCCTCTGCGACGTACCGGTTACCGCGGTCGGCGTCGTCGTGCGCCACGAGCCGCAGGCGGAGAAGTCGCGGTGCAACGCACACCTCATCGGCAGGCGCATCGAGCACAGCGCAGGCCACGATCCTGGGCATTCGTCAGCTCCTCACAGAGGTGGGGTCTGCCGACTCAGCAACCACTCGTGCACGGTGCGCGCGGTGGGCAGGATCGAGCGCGTGGTCGCAACGTCCCCGTCTGCCGGGTTCGTGCGCAGCCAGCGCCACATCGCGCTCAGGTCCTCGCCCACGAACCGTTCGAACATCCACACCGGCATCGGAAAGCGCCCCGGCCGGCGCCCGAACACATCGCGCCAAAGCTCACGGCACTCGGCTACGCTCCGCACATCGGAGGCGAGCTTCAAGTCGGCTCCCACGAACCGGTCCGGCTCGCGGAACACCCTTGCGGCCACCGCGCCGAGGTCGTCAGCGCACAGCCACGGCACTGGGCGGTCGGCACCCATCAGTTTGGGCATCAGGTGCCACATCGCCACTGGCGGGTACAGGTCCTTGTCCGTCATCAGCTCCATGAAAGCCGTCGGCCGCAACACCGTCAGTGGAAGGCCGAGCGACTCCAAACAGGACTGCACGACCAGCTTCGACTCCCACTGGCCGATGCCCGTGCCCGGCTCGCCCGTCCCCGCAGACCCGTAGACGACGTGCCGCACGCCCGCCTCGGCAGCCGCGGCACCGACGCTGCTCCCCTGCACGATTTCCGCATCCACTCCGCTGATCATCGGATTCTGCACGCTGAACACGCCGTAGGCGCCCCGGAACGCTGATCGCAATGACCCGACGTCCGCCATGTCGGCACGGACGACCTCGGCACCGGCCTCAGCCAGCCGGCGGCAGGCGACCGAGCCGGGCGTGCGCGAGAGCGCTCGCACCCGCCAGCCGTCAGCCAGCAGATGACGGGCGGTCGCGCCGCCCTGTCGTCCTGTCGCACCCGTCACCACGACCAGCCGAGCGTCGCCCATCGCGAACCTCCCGACCGTCTATCGCTTCCTCGTTCCGGCTGATTACGCCGAACGCATTCCGATGACAGCGCGGAATCGAGCTGCTACAGCTCGTCACGCGGTTGACCGCACGAGCGAACCCAACAGGGCTCAACCCACGAAGCGATCGGCGCGGAGCCGGCCAATCCGCATCCAGGGTCCGCAAGGCGGCGATCCGCGCGGTCAGCCAATGCAGAAGATCCACGCCACGGGCCCAGCGCATGCGTCCAGCGGGAGGGTGTGGGTGATGATCCCGGGTCCGGCCACCGCGGCGAGCAAGCACGGTGGTCGGACCCGGCCTCGCCGGGCCACCCGCGCAGAATGTCCACAGTGGACGCGTCGATCTCCCCGCTCGAACGAATCACACGGACTCTGGTCTTCTGGGTGAGGACCGAAGCTTCGCACGCGTGCGAAGCTTCGGTCCGCGAGGCGGAAATCCCCGGGCCGGCCGTGGGCCTGTGGGGTCACGCCTGGAGCTTCTCCCGGCGCTCCTGCTGGCGGTAACCGTATGCGGCGTTGCGCACCGCCTCATCGCTCTCCAACCGCGCACCGAGCGCACCGGCCACGGTCGCGACCGACGCGGCGAGCCACGCCAGGCCCAGGTAGTCGCGCACGGCCGGCGCATGGCCGATCTCCTGTGCCAGCACCGACGGTTCGAGCACGAGCAGGGCCGCCGCGAGCACCACCACGAACAACGCCAGGTACAGCGTCGAGATCCCCAGCACCAGGGTGAGCACCGTGGTGAGGTTGTACAGCCGCGCCCGTTCCCTCCCGATCGCGTCGGACGGGCGCTCCCACAGCTTGTGGCTGACGATCAGCCACACCACCATGGCCGTGATCGACAACAGCGTCGCCGCCACCAGCCTGACCACGCTCGAGTGGGTGCCGAGCGTCCACATGGTCGCGCTGATCAACGTGTACGCGCCCGTTCCCAGCGCGGCGACGAGCACGCTGGACAGGCCCATCGCGAGCCGCCACGGCCGGTTCGCCCTGATCATGCCCGCGAACAGCCGCAGCCGGCCGCGCAGGCCCGGGGCCACGAACCGCACACCGATGTCGTCGCTGGGTGAGTCGACCCGCTGGGCGAGCCGTTTCATCGGGATCTCACGGTCCCTGAGCTCGGCCACGAGGGCACTGACCACGTCACCGGTCTTGCGGTGCAGGCCCCAGCTGCCCAGCGCCGGAAGCGACGCCACCGCCAGCCCGTCGTCGGCGCTCGCGTCGGCCACCACCGGGTCGGTGCCGTCTCTGCGTGGCAGGTCCGTCAGGCACACCCACAGGTCGCAACGGTCCTCCACGACCTGATCGCGCACCGCCTGCACAACGTGCCGCACAGAGCCGTGCTCGTCGGCGGCGAACTGATCGCAAACGGGCACCACCCGCCACTCCACGTCGCCGTCCACGTCACGGCGCAGCCGCCGCGGCAGGTCTTCGGCGAGGTCCTCCACGATGTCGGTGGCCAACCCGGGATCAGCGAGCAAGCCGAGCACAACGGTCTCCTGCATGCGCCGCCGAGTACCCCGCGAGAAACTCGGACAGTCATCTGGAATCCGCCGATGACCAGACCGCGGGACTACTGGTGGTACGGGTTGTCGAGGAGCACGCCGGTCATCCAGATCTGCGGATGGGCCTTCACCATCGGGACGATCACGTCACCGTCGAACACGTCGAGGTCGTAGAAGCACAGCGCGTACACCGGGCGCCTGTTCACCCACAGGCCCGCGTTCATCTCGTACCGGAAGAGCGCGTCGAGCTGTTCCGGGCTGCGCGGCGACCTACCCACCCAGCTCATGTCACCCGCGACCCGGCACGGTGTTCCCTCCCTCTGCGACCACTCGTCCAGCTCGGCCACGATCGCCTCGCCGTCCAGCACGTCGTCGCGCTGGTACCGGACTTCCGGCTCCTGCACCTGGAGTCGCGGGTGCGGACCTCCCAGTCTCTGTTCCGCGTCGCCCTTCTCCCCGTCGACGGCGAAGTACCGGCACGCCTCGCCGCGGCGAAGTCCGTCGAACAGGAACGGGATCACCAGGTCGTCCCGTTCGGCGCGGCCGTGGTGGAACACGCACAGGTGAGAGTGCATCTCGAGCCGTGACCACCTCGGCGGTGTCGCAGCAACTGTCCAGGCTGGAGCGTGAGGTGGGTCAGCGCCTGCTGGAACGGCAGGGACGCGGCATCCGGCTCACCGACGTCGGCGACCTGCTCGCCGAGCACGCCGGCAGGCTGCTGCAACAGGTCGAACACATCGAGACCGACCTCGCCGACCACCGCGGCGCCGTGTCCGGAACACTCTCGGTGGCCGCGTTCGCCACGGCTGCCCGCGGCCTGGTGCCGCCTGTGCTGCACACACTGCGGGAGCAGTACCCGAACCTGTCCGCGCGGCTCGTGGAACTGGAGCCTGTCGAGTCGATCGCACAGCTGCGCCACGGCGACATCGACATCGCGGTCGTGCAGGACTGGCCGGAAGAACCACTCACAGTGCCCGACGGGATCTTGTCCGCCCCGGTGCTGGAAGACGTTCTCGATGTGGCGCTCCCCGACCAACATCCGTTCTCCGCCCAGGCCACGGTCACCCTGGACGAGCTGCGCGGCGAGGACTGGGTGGGCTGGCCCAGCGACGAGATCTGCCACGGCTGGCTCGAGAAAACCTTGCGCCGCAGTGGAATCGAGCGCCGGATCAGGCACACCGCCTCAGAGCACTCCACCCAGCTCGCACTGGTGGCGGCAGGGCTCGGGGCCGCGATCATCCCCCGGCTCGGCCGCGGCCCCACACCAGAAGGTGTCCGGTTCGTGCCGCTGCTACCCACACCCCGGCGACGCGTATTCGCGTTGTGGCGCAACAGCAGCACGAACCGTCCCGCGTGCCGGGCGGCACTGCGCGCCTTACAGGAGGCCGCTCAGCAGTGCGCCATCAAACCGAGTGGCCGACCGTGAGCAGCACCGGACGATGACCCCCGGTCAGGTCTACTTCAGCGCGGCCCTGTCCTGTTCCGCGGCGGCGCTGATGATGCAGCTGCCTGCCGCCGGGATCTGAGCAACCGCTCAGCTTCCAAGACACGCGCCGCCGTGATGCCGGTCGTGTCAGCGCTTCCGGCTGCGGTAGGCGCGTTGTTGGCAGCTTCGCGAGCAGTAGGCGCGCGGACGGCCCGAAGCGGGTTGCTCGATCGGCCCGCCGCACATCGCGCAGGTTTCGTCACGCGTTCCCTCACGCTGCGCGATGCGCAACTCGACGCCGTCCAGCACGAGGGCCAGGCCGAACTCGAACGGGTCCGGCTGCTCGAAACCGCCCGTCTCCCACAGCGCGGTGAGGGTCGGGTAGCGGCTCATCCGCGACCAGAGTCCGTCGCGCGCGCCCCAGAACTCCTCGTCGCTCACCCCGCTGTCCCGCTCGGCGCGCGCCGCCTCGACCAGTGCCAGGGCCTCGGCGTCGAGGAAGCGGCCCAGCAGGCCCGCCGCCGCCACGACCTCCGCCGGCAGGAGGGGTGTGCTCGCCAGGATGCTCAGCAGGTGCTCGTACTGCGCCAGCGCGTTCGGCCCCGGGAGGTGCCGCGTGCTGCGCTCCTCGGCCAGCCACGGGTGGCGTTTGCGCAGCTCCCAGCCGTGCCGGACGGCCGCCTCCAGGCGCTCGCGCCACGGTGCGCCGGTGTCGTCGGGCGCGGGCGCGTCCAGGACGGCGTCGCGCATGAGGTCGACCAGGTGCTCCCGGCTGGGCACGTGCCGGTACAGCGACATCGTGGTGAAGCCCAGGTGCTCGGCGACCTTGCGCATGGACAAGCCCGCCAGGCCCTCCGCGTCGGCGACCTCCACCGCGGCGGCCACCACCCGCTCCGGGCTCAACCCCGGCCGCACGTCCTCGTCGCGCCACAGCAGTTCGACCCGCTCGTTGTCCTGCGTCACCCAACACCTCCTGTTTATAGTATAAATACGTTTATGGCATACACAACCGAAGTCCACGTGGCCCTCGACGGCGACGACGACTCCCCCGGTACCCCGGACCGGCCCTTCGCCACGATCGACCGGGCGCGGAGGGCGGCCCGGGAGGCGGTGGGCGACGTGGTCGTCCATGTGCGGGCCGGCACCTACCCCGGGCCGTGGGAGTTCACCGAGGAGGACTCCGCGCGGGAAAACAGCCGAATCACCTACCAGGCGAACGGCTTCGGCACGCCCGCGCAGGACGAGGTGGTGATCGGCGGCGGCCGGGTGATCACCGGCTGGCGGGCGGGCGGTGACGGCGTGTGGGGTCGTGGACGTCGGCACGCTCGACACCCGCCACCTCACGGTCGGCGGTCGGCGCGTCGAACGGGCCGCCATCGACGGAATCCCGGGCGAAGTGAGTGAAAATGAGTCAGGTTACGTCACGGATGCTCGCCTCGACTGGCGAGCGGGCGTCGAGTTCGTCCACCGGGGCGTCTACCCGTGGACCGAGGCCCGGCTCGCGGTCGAGTCGGTCGCGAACGGCACGATCACCATGAAGCAGCCCGCCTTCTCCTGGGCCCGGCAGCTCTACAACTCCTCCTGGGACGGCCAGACCTCCTCCGGTCCCGGCCTGCCGACCCGCGTGGAGAACGACCCTTCCTTCCTCACCGAACCGGGCACGTTCGCCCTGGACCGCTCGCGCCCCGGCGAGCACGTCCTGCACTACCTCCCGCGCACCGGCGAGGATCCCGCTGTCACCCAGGTCGTCGCTCCGGAACGGGACACGCTGCTGGTGGCGACGGGCGCCAGCGGCATCTCGTTCCGCGGCCTGATCTTCGCCGACACCACCTGGCTGCGGCCGACCGGCGACCGGGGCTTCCTGCACTACCACGGCAGCGGCTTCCACGACGGCGGCCGGATCGACACCGTGGTCGTCGTGGAGGGCCAGTCCTGGCTGACCGTCACCGGCGAGCCGGAGACCGTCCCGGCGTGCGCGTCCCTGGTCGACACCACCGGCATCCGGTTCGAGGGCTGCCGCTTCACCCGCCTGGGCTCGACGGCGCTCGGCGTCACCGGCGGCGCGGACACCGTGGTGCGCGGGTGCGGGTTCGACACCCTCGCCGCCGGCGCCATCACCCTGACCGGCACCTACCGGGCGGTGGTCGAGGACAACGAGATCCACCGCGTCGGGCTCGACCACTCGGGCTCGCCCGGCATCGCCCTCCTCGCCACGGTGGACTGCACGGTCGCGCACAACCACGTGGACGACGTCCCGCACTGCGGCATCGTGGGCGGCCCGGCGAAGGGCACGCGCATCCTGCACAACCACGTCACCGGCGCGATGGGTGTGCTGGCCGACGGCGGCGGCATCTACGTGTCCGGGCCGCAGGGCGAGTCGCACGAGGACGGCGCGGTCGTACGCGGCAACGTCGTCACCGACACCCGCACCCCGTACAACTTCGCCCTCTACACCGACTACGGCGCGGCGTGGGTGACGGTGGCGGACAACGTGGTGCGGCGCGCCGACAACACCGCCGTGCTGCACGTCCATCCGCCGCTGGACAACGTGGTCTACCGCGGCAACGTGTGGGACGCCGACCCGGTCGGCAGCGACGCCGTCCCGGATTCGGTCACCTACGAGGACAACGCGACCCTGACCGACGCAGCCGGCCTGGACGCCGCCGAGGCACGCGCACAAGCCGGACCTCGCCGACGCTGACCGCACCCTGCCCGCGGCCCCTCCACGGGTCGCGGGTCCCTGTGGGGCGCCACCACCGGAAGACGGCCGCAGGCAGGTGGAGCTGAGAGGGCGCCCGCAGGCACCCTCTCCTCCGCGTACACCTCAGCTGGCCTCGACCAGCAGCGGAGAGGCGACAGATTCGTTCGTCAGGTCCACCGGCACCCCGCCCCAGTAGCGATCGATGCACGCCCGTTCGAACGGCTTCGTCACGTGGATGTACTCGGGCAGCGCCCAGAACAGCTGCGCCTTGACCTTCAGCACGCCCGGTCCCGTGCCCAAGTTGGTGGCGCAGACGTGCGTTTTCCCGAAGATCCAGGTGGGAATCGTGGTGGTATGTCCCGGCAGCAGCACGACCGCGGACGAGTTCGTGGTCACCTCTCCTGGCGGCGGTGCGGTGTCTGCCGAAGCCGTCGCGCTCGCGGTGGCGGCGACGCCGACGGCGAGCAGAGCGGCCAGTCCGACGCGCGCTGCCCTGTTCTTGAATGAGCTCGTGTTCACATCGACCTCCGTGATTCGTGAATGCTTTCGGTGGTACGAATCAAGGATGTGACATGCCTGTTGGCCGCCCGTATACGCCGCATATATCCGTGCCGTACACGGACGCCACGACCTGCAGGGACCAACGAATTCGAATGATCGCGATTTCTGGCTGCTCCCCGTACGCCGCGCCCATCTCCGCGGCGCATCCGATGGTTCCGCGGAATCGTTCGAGCGCGTCGATGACAGCCACGTCGACCTCCTCGCGGCTCGGGTGGGTACCGGTGGGCACCGAGCTCGCGAACAACGCCTCCGCCAGGTCGCAACGCCTGCGGTCGCCTGCCTTGATCATCGCTTCTCCCCTGGTCATCGGTACTGGACGTGGCAAGTTTCGCCTTGCCGCGTATATCCGGCGTAGCGCCTGGGTATGGCGTGGTGCC
>NZ_JAJAEG010000010.1:0-55307 GCF_047445655.1 Lentzea alba | reverse complement strand
CCGCGGGGGGGGGGCCCCCCCCCGCGCCGGTTCACCGCTTCGGCGGGTAGTTCTCCTCGCACGGGCAGACGACCGCCCCGTCGGCACGGTCAGCGACAGCGGTGTCACCTGCCGCCGTGCCGAAAAGAATCGACAGCAATACCACCCAGACCCCGATAGACGCCTTGTTCATCAGGAGTCCCCCTCCTTCTTCGGATCGAACAACGTGTTCCCATCATTCGATTCGGGACGTCCCGGGAGAAAGATGACGCGAGCCCTCGGCTCACCGGGGCAATGGCAGGCGGGCGCGGACGGCGGTCCCGGTGCCGTGTCCTGTGGAGATCGTGAAGGCGCCGCCGAGCTCGGTGGCGCGTTCCCGCATCGAGTGCAGGCCGACGCCTGCCCGGTAACTGTCAGGCAGTCCCTGGCCGTTGTCCTTGATCTCGACGAAGAGCGCCTCGGTGCGGCGCAGCCCCACGACGCACCGGTCCGCGCGCGTGTGCCGCACGACGTTGGTCATGGCCTCCACGACGATGTGGTAGGCGGCGACCTCCACCGCCGCGGGCAGTGGTTCCACCTCGTCGTCCACGTGCACCACGATGATCAGGTCCGCCCGGTCGCCCACGAGCGAACGGGCACGTTCCCGCAGCGCCGACACCAGGCCCAGCTGATCGAGCACCGGCGGCCGCAAACCCTGGATCAGGCGCCGGATGTCGGCGATCACGTTGTCCTGCGCCTGCACCAGGCGATCGAGGATCGCCTCGGCCTGTTCCACGTTCGACCGCATCAGTGCGCGGGCTCGTTCCAGGTCCCACTTTCCCGCGGTCAGCGAAGGACCGACGCTGTCGTGGATGTCGCGGCGCAGCCGGCGGCGTTCCTCCTCGCGCGCGGTGACGGCCTCTTCCAGCGACCGCTGCAGCCGGATCGCGAGCAGTACGCCGTGCGCGGTCGCGGCGACCTGGCGCGCCAAGCCCTCGATCAGATTCCGATCAGCGCGGCCGAAGGGTTCTCGTCGCGGTCCGGTACCCAGGATCAGCCTGCCGACCTGTTCGCCGCGATGAACGAGCAGAACGGAGTGAAGCGTTCCCCTTGGGGACCCGTGCCGTGCCGCGTCGATCACGCCTTCCGGCGTCTGCAGCTCGACGGCGGCGTACGCCAATCGCAGCGTCCTGGCGAGGGTCTCGACCACCGTGGTCAACTCGGAGTCGGCGGCGACCCGGCCCTCGAGCTCGTCCCCCAGTTGCTTGAGCACCCGGTACGGATCGTCGCGGTCACCGAACAGGACGCGGCTCACGGCCGTGCGGATGGCCGTCAACACCGGCTGGCACACGATCGTCACGACCGCCGTGGCGACCAGCTGGACCAGGTAGGCGCCCGCACCGATGATCCGGCCGAGCACGACGACCACCGACAGGTAGACCCCGACCAGGACCAGGCTCAGCCCGACGTAGATCAGCGAACGCCGCAGGATCAGGGTGATCTCGAACAACCGGAACGCCCCGATGCCGAACGCGATCGGGAACGGGATGAAGATCAGCACCATCACCGACCACGGCACCAGCGGGCGGCCCAGAATCCGGTCCGGCACCTGTCCGAGCCCGAAGTAGATGATCGCCGCGACGAGCACCGTGAACAGGATCCACCGCACGTACCTGCTCGACGGCGTCCTCCCCGCTCGGCGGTAGCTCACCGCCGCCACCCATCCGATGAGCAGCGGGACCACGTGCGCCGCCGGACTCGACACCGTCAGCACTCTGGCCCACCGCTCCAGATCGGTGCCGGCGAACGGCAGCGTGCCCGCGAGATAGAGCCCGTGCAGCACGAAAGGAAGGGCGTAGACAGCCATCACCAGACGTGGCCTGCGGACCAGAAACCCCGGCCGCTGAGGGAACAACAGGATGAAGTGCAACAGGCTGGCCCACAGCAGCGCATTGGCCGTGTCACCGACGAGTGTCGGCCAGAACCTCGGCCCGTTGACCACGTCGATCACCTGAGTCGGCAGCGGCCAGTTGGTGGCACCGAACGGCAGCAGCGCCGTCGTGGCGAACAACGTGCGCACGGTCGGGTTCTCCGGGCGGCGCAACAACACGAACGAGCTGACCACCAGCAGGAACACCATGAACGGCACCGCTGTGAGATGCGTCCGCGACATCTCCCCGAGCGGATATCGCAGCACGGTCACCGGAACGTCCATGCGCTCGCCACCGCGGTAGACCGTGTACGTCAGCACGTCTCCCTGCCGGAACTCACGCATCGGTCCGGGGTCGAGCCAGTCGGCCAGTGGCCTGCCGTCGACGGCGACAACGACGTCCCCGGCCTGCAGGTGAGGCTGCAGGACGACATCGGCGATCTGAACACTGTTGCGCCACAACGGTGTCGACGGATACGTGCTGGTGCCGTCGGCGGGCGCGACCGTCCGCGCGGTGCAGATCCACACGACCGCAAGCACGGTCACGGAAACGACGAGCAGCACACCGTGCCACCGGTGCCATCGCACCTGGCGCATTCTTCCGCTCCCGTGTCCCGAAGTCATCAGGACACCGGTCCCATGACAACCGGACACCACACCGAGGACCCTGATGCCGACGTCGACACCGACGTCGGCAAGGGAGGGCGTCATGCGGGAATGGCATGCTGCGTCGGCCGGTGACCTCGATCCCACCGCCCTGACCTTTCCGGCGGAGTTCTTGTTCGGGGCGGCCACCTCTGCCCACCAGGTGGAGGGAGGCACCTGCAACAACTGGACGCTCTGGGAGAGAACGCGGCTGGCGGCGGGCGAGCGGTGCGGCCGGGCGGTGGATCACTGGCACCGGTTCGAGTCGGACCTCGGACTCATGCGCTGGCTCGGGTTGCAGGTCTACCGGTTCTCCGTGGAGTGGAGCCGCATCGAACTGCTGCCAGGCCACTACGACGACGTCGCGCTCGGCCGTTATCGCGCCTGGTGCGAAGCGCTGCGCGACGCCGGAATCCTGCCGATGGTGACGCTGCACCACTTCACCGAACCCGTCTGGATCACCGAACGCGGCGGGTTCGAGAACCCGGCCACAGGTGAGACGTGGGTCCGGTTCGTCGAGCACGTCGTGGCGCACCTGGGTGATCTGGTGAGCCACTGGATCACGGTGAACGAACCGACGGGCTACGCCGTGCAGGGCTGGTGGCGTGGCGAGTGGCCGCCGGGACGCACGGATCCGGCGGCGGCGTTGCGCGTCATCGACAACCTGCTCGTGGCGCACAGCGAGGCCTACCGGGCGATCCACCGCGCCGGCGCGGGCCATCAGGTCGGGCTGGCGCACAACATCGCGGTCTTCTTGCCTGCCAAGCGCTACAGCCCGCTGGACCGGCTGGCGGCCGGCCGGCTGCACAGGGCCTACAACCTGGCAGTGCTCGACGCGCTGGCCACCGGGTCGTTCGAGGTCGATCTTCCGGGGCTCACCTATTCCACCTGCCACGACGCGGTCCGCGGAACGCAGGACTTCTTGGGGCTCAACCACTACTACGCCCTCACCGTGCGCGTCCGGCCGTTCGCCGAGGATCAGCTGGACGTGGGCTTCTCGTCCCACAGCGACAAGAACGACCTGGGGTGGAGCCTCGATCCCACGACTCTGGCCGCGGCGCTGGCCGCCGTGTCCCCGTACGGGCTGCCCATCCTCGTCACGGAGCACGGCGCATGTGACGCGGCGGTACCGGACGTTCGCCGAAGACGGTTTCTCGCACACTCGCTCCAGGTGCTGCGAGAAGCGATGGCGGAAGGCGCCGACGTGCGCATGTACATTCATTGGTCATTGATCGACAACTTCGAGTGGGCTTACGGGTTTTCCCCGCGCTTTGGACTTTTCCGGGTCGACCACACCACGCTGGAGCGATTCCCCACCACGTCGGCGGACTTCTACCGCGAGCTCATCGCGGCACACCGCGCCGATTCCACGAAAAGCGGTGGCGACGAACCCGGCCAGGGTGGATGATCGTGAGACCATTCCTTTTTCCGGCCGAGGTTGGCGACGGCATGGAGCCCATCCGGGTACTCATCGCGGACGATCACCCGCTGATCCGCAACGGCCTGCGCACGCTGCTCGACGCGAACGCCGGGACGGAGGTGGTCGGCGACGACGACGTGGGCACCGGCCGGGAGGCGATCGAGCAGGCCACGCGCCTGCAGCCCGACGTCGTCGTCATGGACCTGCACATGCCCGACGGCAACGGTGTGGACGCCACCAGGGAAATCGTCAACACCAGCCCGCACATCGCCGTCCTGGTGCTGACCATCGCCGAGGACGACGAGACCATTTTCGCGGCCATGCGCGCCGGTGCGCGCGGATACCTGCTCAAGGGCGCTGGGCCTGCCGAGCTGGTCCGGGCTGTCGAGATGGTCAGCGCAGGAGTCGCGGTGTTCGGCCCCACCATCGCGCAGCGCGTCATCGACTACTTCGCCGTCGCACGTCCGGCAGGGCCGAGTGCCATATTCCCCCAACTCACCGAACGGGAACGCGAAATACTGGAGCTGATGGCCCAGGGCGTGAACAACACGACCATCGGCCAGCAGTTGTTCATAACGTCGAAGACGGTGCGCAACTACGTTTCCAACATCTTCAGCAAACTTCAGGTCGCCGACCGGGCGGAGGCCATTGTGCGAGCGAGAAGAGCAGGTTTCGGGCAGGACTGATCGTGGAGTTCCGTGTGCTCGGCCCCGTGGAGGTGCTCGACCGCAGAGGTCCGGTGCGGTTGCGGGCCGCCAAACAGCGCGCCCTGCTGGGTGTGCTGATCGCGTACGCGAACTCGCCGGTTCCTCAGCATCTGCTGGAAGACGCGTTGTGGGAGGAGAAGCCGCCCAAGACAGCGGTCGAAAACCTGCGGTTGTACGTCTACCACCTCAGGCGGGCGTTGGGTGATCCCCACCGGATCGCCCACCGCCCCAACGGTTACGCCCTGGTGGTGCGGCCCGGCGAACTCGACGCGGACCGGTTCGAGATGCTCACCGACCGCGGCACGTCCGCGCTGGCCGCGGGTGATCCGCGGCTGGCGGCCGGACTGCTGCACGAGGCGCACGACCTGTGGCACGGACCCGCCTATGCCGATCTGGACCACGTCGGCCCGTTGCGCGAGGAGGCGGACCGGCTGGCCGAACGCAGGCAGGTCGCGCTGGAGTTCCGCATCGAGGCCGATCTCGCCATGGGCCGGCACGCCGAGGTGATCGGGGAACTGACCCGCCTGGTCGCGAAACACCCGCTGCGGGAACACCTGTGCGGTCTGCTCATGCTCGCCCTGTACCGCTGCGGACGCCAGGCTGACGCGCTCGACGTGTACCGGCGGACCCGCGCGGTCCTGGTCGACGAGCTCGGTCTCGAACCGGGCGAGGAGTTGCGTCGTCTCGAACAGGCGATCCTGAGCGCCGAGCCGCATCTGACCGGCACGGCGCCGGCACCTACCGGACAGCAGCCCAACTTCGATCCTCAGTGGACGGTCCCACGCCAGCTGCCCGCCCACACGCCGAGGTTTGTCGGGAGATCCGAACAGCTGCGCGTGCTCGACGCGCTGCCGGGTGGGATCGCGGTCATCAGCGGCACGGCCGGTGTCGGCAAGTCCGCCCTGGCGCTGCACTGGGCGCACCAGGTCGCCGACCGCTTCCCCGACGGCCAGCTGTACGTGAACCTGCGCGGCTTCGACCCGTCCACCGCGCCGATCACCCCGGCCGAGGCGGTGCGCGGGTTCCTGGACGCGTTCGGCACTCCCCCGGAACGGATCCCGGCCGGGCTGGACGCGCAGGCCGCGTTGTTCCGCAGCCTGCTGGCGGACCGGAGGATGTTGGTGGTGCTGGACAACGCCGCGGACGCGGAACAGATCCGCCCGCTGCTGCCCGGTGGTTCCGAGTGCCTCGTTGTGGTGACCAGCCGAAGTCAGCTGGCCGGACTCACCGCACAGGAGGGAGCGTGCCCGATCCCGCTCGACTTGCTCTCGCCCGCCGAGTCGGTCGCGCTGCTCGCCGGTCGCCTGGGCGAGGAGCGGGTCGGCGCAGAGCCGGGCGCGGCCGCGGAACTGGTCGACCAGTGCGCCCGGTTGCCGCTGGCTCTCGCGATCACGGCCGCGCGCGCCGCCGTCAGCCAGGCGTTGCCGTTGCACGCGCTGTGCGACGAACTGCGCGATGAGCAGAGCGGGCTCGACGCGTTCAACCTGGATGATCCGGCGACCAGCCTGCGCACCGTGTTCGGGTGGTCCTACCTGCGACTGAGCGAGCCGGCCGCACGGCTGTTCCGGCTGCTCAGCCTGCATCCCGGCCCGGACGCGTCGTTCGGCGCGGTGGTCAGCCTCGCGGGCGTCGTCCCGCAGCGAGCCAGGTCACTGCTGCGCGAGCTGGCCGGTTTCACCCTTGTCACCGAGACGGTCCGCGACCAGTTCACCCAGCACGACCTCCTGCGCGCGTACGCCACGGAGTTGGTGCAGGACGAGGAGACGGAGGACGAACGGCGCGCAGCGACGCTCCGCCTGCTCGATCACCTGCTCGGTCTGGCCCACGCCGCCGCGGTGCTGCTCGAACCGACCCGCGAACCGATCGACACGATCACCGAGGCGCCGGCGGGTCTGACGACCGCCGACGAAGCGCTGGCGTGGTGCGAGTCCCAGCACCGCACACTGATGGCCGCGATCACGTTCGCCGCCGGGCACGGCTTCGACGACCACGCCTGGCGGATGTCCTGGGCGGTCGCGGACTACCTCAACCGCCGTGGCCACTGGCACGATCTCCTGGCGAGTCAGCACGTCGCGCTCTCAGCCGCGACCCGCGCGGGCAACCGGTGCGGGCAGGCGCACGCTCACCGCGAGCTCGGCCGTGCCTGCATCCGCCTGGGGCGTTGGGACGACGCCGCCGACCACCTGGCACAGGCCCTGGACGCGTTCGGCGAACTCGGTGCGGAAACCGGCCAGGCCCACACCCACCTGACGATCGGGTGGATGCTCGAACAACAGGGCAGGCTCCGGCGCTCCCTGCGGCACGCCGAACAGGCGCTGACCCTGTACCGCGCCTGTGGGAACCGGGCGGGACAGGCCAACGCCCTCAACGCGGTCGGGTGGTGCCACGTTCAGCTCGGCGAGTACGAGCGAGCACTGCCGTGCTGCCTCCAAGCCCTAGAGATGCTCGCCGGCCTGGGTGACCGGCTCGGCGAGGCGGCCACGTGGGACAGCCTCGGCGTCGCCTACCGACTCTTCGGCGACCACGCCAAGGCTGTCGCGGCTTTCGAGCACGCCCTCGAGCTGTACCGCGGCATCGGCGACCGGTACTTCGAGGCGACGGTCCTCGTCCACCTCGGCGAGGCCGGCGCCGATGCCCGCACCGCCAGGGAGAACTGGACCAGGGCACTCGCGATCTTCGAGGACGTGCGGGCGCCGGAAGCCGACCGCCTGCGAGAACTTCTGCGGTAGAGCCGCTGCTCGACCGGTTCCACTTCGAGGTCGTGCCGAGCCCATCAGCCGCGACGCCTGACCCTCAGCGCGCGCCTTCTCAGGGCCTGCCCGTTCGGGCATCGTTGCGGGCAGTACCAGGCTTGAGGCCTGGCGGGTCGAGGTGCGCACTTCCTAGCGTTGATCAGGTGCACGATCATCTGGCAGCACAGGACAGGTCGCAGCCCAGGCCGTCCGCAAAAGAACAGCCGGAACCATCGCTGCTGAAGTTGCAGCGTGCGGCGGGGAACCAGGCTGTGCAGCGCGCGATCACGATCCAGCGCCTGTGGACCGCCGACCAGCGGCGGCAAGCGTTGCGGACGGCAGGCTCGGCGGTGCGGGTGCTGACGCCGGTGCTGGCCATGGCCGGCTGGTCGATCACCGGGGTCGCGGTGGGCTTGCGCGGCTCGTTCGACGCCGGGGCGGGGGTGGGTGCGGGCGTCGGTGCCGACCAGATGTTCTTCGTGAACCTGGTGACCGGTGACCTGACCGCTGATGTGATCACGTTCGCCGAGGTGGGTGTCGCCGTCACGGCGGGTGGCAGCACCGGGATCGTCGTCGGCATCCGGCTGGGACCGTCCGGCCGGGCAGGCAACATGTCCGGCGCCTACGAGGGTGGCAGCGTGGGGGCGAGCGTGAAACTGCTTGCGGGCGTGGGATTCTCTGTCGGCACCAGCATCTTCTCCGGGCAGGAGGGCTGGGCCACGGCCGCGTTCAGCCTCGGCGCCGAGGCAGGCATGCGCGCCTCCTACAGCTACGGCGTCAGCACCGAGCAGACGGTTGCACCAGCTGTGGCCGCGTGGGTTCAGGGTGTCGCGCAGGGTCTCGCCAGTGGCTTGCAGACGGCATCTGCCGTTGGTCGCGGCATCAGCGACCTCGTGGCCCAGATGTTCGGCAGCGTGGTGGGCATCTACGACCCGGACACGTGGAATCTCGCCGGTTACCAGCCCTCCGAGCAGCGGGCGTGGCGCGAGCTCGGCGGGTACATGAAACGCGTGATCACCAGCTCTACGCTGGACGTGTTCCTCGCCGGAGAGTCGCGGGGCGTCCCGGTGTCGCGGCGGATCGCGAGCGTGGGGGACGTCGGGGTGTTCATCAGGGTGTCCGAGGCGATCAACGCCCGGTACCGCCGCGAGAACGGCCTGACCTCGCGCGACGAGATCTGGCCTGCGAACGCGTTCAACGACCGCACCTACTTGCAGTTCCTGGCGTTCCTGCGCGAACAGCGCCTCCTGTAGCGGTTCGCCGGCCGTGTACTGGCACCACCGCGCGTGGATCAGATGCCGGACGGCTTCTGCGTCTACCGCACCCTCGAGCAGCCGGTGAGGGAAGCCGACGCGGGGGGTGGTTCGCCGCGCGCCTTGGCGAGTTCGCCACTGCCCGCGAACACTGCCTCGCCGACCTCGACCTGGCAACGGAGTCTTCGACCAGCAGTCCGGCCAAGGCCTGAAGTCCGCGCACCGCAGGCAGACGACCCCTGCGGTGGTCGCCGGAATACCGCTCTCGTTTCCGGCCGCGATTCACACATTGCATCATGCTTGACATCGCTGTTCGCCTTGCGCCGGACAGCGCTCGCGAGCCTGCTGGCTGCGTGCGGCCAGAACCAGCCACTGACGGACACCAAGCCACCCACCACCGAGCAACGAACCGGAGTGTCGCCCGCGCCCGCCAGTCGTGCGAAGACGAAGCGGTTCTTGCACGACGGCTTCACCTATGAGGTGACGCTCTACAAGGTGCACAGGCTGATCAACAACGTTCCGACCGGCTACGCCCTGCCGATTCCGTCGTTCCGGCTCGACACGGTCAACCCGACCGACCGCGGCACCACCCTGTTCATCGATTTCACCGGTCATTTCCGCGCCGCGTACCGCAAATCCGCGCCGGCGGACGCACGGCCGTTCGTCGGCGCGAGTTTCACCATCTCGTCGTGCCAGACGGCTGGATCACCTCCCGCAAGCCGATCTACCTCCAGTTCTCGCGCAGCACCTTCGCCTTGCGGGACGGCTACCGGTCGTCCGACTTCGCCCTGCTCCACCTGGCCTTCGAGCCAGGTCGGGCTCCGGTGATCGACGACGTGATCATCGCCCAAGGATGACCGGTCGATTTCGCGCGGTCCCTCTCCGTCAGCTCGTGAGCGGTCCGGTGGCCTTGATCGGTCTCAACTCCGGGGCGATGGCGGTGCAGGTGCGTGCTCACCGTGACCGCGCGTCGTGCAACACCGCCTCCGCGCGATCACGTCCGTCTCGGTACCCGGTGGTCGAGTGGACCGTGATCGCCTGTTCCGCCAGATCGGTCGCCTCGGCGAGCCGGGACTCCGCCAAGGCGACGGTGGCGAGGGTGGTGAGCGCTTCCCCTTCGTGCAGTGCGAAACCGCTGTCGCGAGAGATCTGCAGCGCTTGTGCGGCCAGATCTCGGGCGGCCGATGGCGTCCCGTCGACCAGACTCGTGTTGGCCAGGCCCACCAGCGTCATGGCACTGCCCGGCAGGTACGTCGTCGTTGCCAGTAACCGTTGCGCCGTCAGGTGTTGCTCGTGTGCCTCGTCCGGTTCGCCCGCGCCGAGCAGTGCGGCGCCGGCGACGTTGAGCACGTCGACTCGGATGCGGTTCTGACCGAGCTCCTCGTTGTGCGCCAGCGCCGCGCGTGCCCCGTGCAGCGCTGCTGAGGTGTCGCCTTGGCGCAGGTGGACCAGCGCCAGGGCGGCGTTGCCCAGTGCGGCGAACGCGTGGTTGCCCAGGCGGTGGTTCAGTGCGATGGCCTCGGTCAGCGTGCTGCCCGACTCGTCGTACCTGCCGAGGTGCAACAGGATGCCGCCCACGTTGGTGGAGCTGAGGCCGTCACCGATCGGGGAGCCGGATCTTCGGTACCACGTCTGGGACTGCGTGCAGTAGTCGAGTGCTTCTGCCAGTCGTCCCACGTGCCAGTGCAGGATGCCGAGGTTGTTCAAGGACGCCGCGCGGCCGCTTCCGCGTCCCGTGCGCTCGTCGATCTCCAGTGCGGCCTGCATGTGCTCGATGGCGGCCGGCAGCCGGTCGGTCACCCACATCGTTGCGCCCAGCCGGTTCAGCGCGTCCGACTGTGCTTGTGGCCAATCCGCTGCACGCGCGAGCCGTAGTGCCTGGCCGTACTCCTGCTCGGCCAGGTCGTAGTCGCCGGTGCTGGCGTGGGCGGCGGCCGTGCTGAGCATGAGAGCCGCGGACGCGCGTGGGTCTGATGTCGCTTTGGCCGCGGCCAGACCCGCGGTGACGACGGCCAGCCAGTCGGTGTGCGGCCGGCGCAGTTCGAAGTAGCCGCGCAGTCCGTCGGCCAGCCGTACTGTCACGGCGGGATGACCGTGTTCGGCCGCGTGCCGGACGGCGGCGACCAGGTTGTCGCGCTGCGCGTCCAGCCACGCGGTCGCGTCCGCGTGTGACACGAACGCCTGTGGTGGCAGCGTGTCCTGCAAACGCAGCTTCTCGGGGTACAGCACACAGGCCGCGCTGTCGACACCGTCGAGGTAGTGCTCGAACAACCGGGTCAGCGCGCAGTCCCGTTCGCCGGGCGGCGTCAGCTCGGCGGCGTAGAGCCGCAGCAGGTCGTGCATGCGGTACACGTCGTGGCCGATCCGCTCGACCAGGTGCGCGGCGACGAGTTGGTCGAGCGACTGGCGCGTGTCGGTCCCCGCGAGTGCGGTCGCCGCCGCGGGACTGAAGTTCGGCCCCGGCACCAGCCCGAGCAGCGCGAAAAGTCGTTGTGCCGCAACCGGAAGCCGGGCGAGGGAGTGGTCGAACGCGCGGCGCACCGACGCCTGGTCGTCGCCTGGTGTGGACAGCCCGGAGAGCCGGTCGCCGTCCCGAAGCCACGCCACGTAGGTGGAGATCGGCTCGCGAGGCCGGTCCGCGAGGCCGGCCGCCGCTATCCGCAGCGCCAGCGGCAGCCCGCCGCACAACGACACCAGGTCAGCGACCGCGGCGGGCTCGGCGGTGACCCGGTCACCGAGGTGGGTCCGCAGCAAGGTCTCGGCTTGCGCGGCGGACAACACGTCCAGCGCGAGCCGGAAGGTGCCCTGGGTCGCGAGCAGCCCGGACAGCAGGTACCTGCTCGTGACCACGACGAGGCAGCCCGGCTCCCCCGGTAGCAGCGGCCGGACCTGCGCCGCGGCGGCCGCGTTGTCCAGCACCACGAGCATTCGCTTGTTCGCCAGCAGGGTCCGGAAGGTCGCGGCGGCCTCGTCGAGCGCGATCGGTATCTGTTCGGGAGGAACGCCGAGCGCGCGTGCGAACCGGCCGAGCACGTCGATCGGCTCCAGCGCCGGCCTGTGCCCGTGGCCGCACAGATCCACGTACAGCTGCCCGTCCGGGAACCTGTCCTCGGCCCGCCGCGCCCAGTGCACCGCGAGGCTGGTCTTCCCGACCCCGGCCGGACCGGTGATCAACAGACACTCGCTGTCCGCGCGGTCGAGCCGCTCGAGTTCGTCGTCTCGCCCGGTGAACCCGCCGGCGTCGCGGGGCAGCTGCCAGGGCACGCGGTGAGGTGTGCCGAGCCGCAGCGCCGGTGCGTCCCGCAGGATCATGCTCTCCAGCTCGGTCAGCTCGGAGCCCGGATCGAGGCCGAGCTCGTCGGCGAACACCCGCCGGGCCCGCTGGTAGACACCGAGTGCGTCGGCCCGCCGTCCCGACCGGTGCAGCGCGAGCATGAGCTTCGCGCGCAGGGACTCCCGCAACGGGTGCTCGGCCACCAGCGTGGTCAGCTCACCGATGAGGTCGTGGTGCCTGCCGAGCGCGAGATCCAGCTCGACCCGCCGTTCCAGGCACGCCAGCCGCTGCGCCTCCAGCCGGTCCGCCTCCGCCGCCAGCACCCTGCTGTCCGCGCCGGCCAGCGCCGGACCACGCCACAACGCCAGCGCCTCCCGCAACGCGGTCACGGCGTCCGCGAGCCGTTGCGCCGCGACCAGTTCGTCAGCCTCCCGCCTGAGGTCTTCGAATCGGCGCAGGTCCACCTCCGGCGAGTCCAACGCCAGACCCGCCGCTTTCCAGATGACCGCGACACCGAGGTTGCGGCGCAGCGCGGCAGCGCTGTTGTGGATCTGCGACCGGCACGTGCGCGGCGGCTCGTCGTCCCACAGCACGACCACCAGCCGCTCCAGCGCGACCGTCCGGCCCGAGGCGAGCAGCAACGACGCCAGCAGCTTCCTCTCCCGAGGCCCACCGATGTGCGCGGGCACGTCGCCGTCCCACGCGGCGACCGGCCCGAGGATGCCGAACCGCATGCGTTTCCCCCCGATGTTCGTTCGATATCGGACGCGTGCCGGCCGAGCTTAGGTTCCCGGCGTACCGGAAGAGGAGGGTTTGATGAGACGGATACTCGGTGCGTTCATCCTCGTCGTGGCCGCCATGCTGGGCGCGACGGCACCAGCACAGGCCGGCGTGTGGGGGACGCTCACCAACGACACGGACTGGGGGTTCTCGGCAGGGAGATTCGGCCGTGGCGGCGCTTCCTGCCCGACCTGGAACGGCGATGGCGGCAACACCTACAGGAACACGACCTTCACCTGCGAAGAGACCTCTGTCGGGCCGCGCACGACCACCGGCTACTGGTTCGACGTGGACGGGTTCACGGTGAAGTACCTCGGGTTCCCGTACACGGTGTGCTTCCCGACCGGCCCCTGCCGGAACATCCCGTCGGGTGTCTACACCCGGATCCACGACTGGGAGATCGCCAGGTGCTCCGGCTATCGGCCGGTGTGCACCGTGACGTGGAAGTAGGGGTACCGACATGACCGGCACCGTCGACGACCACGGCGTCGTCGACGGTGCCGGTCAGCCACTTCGCCTACCAGATACGGGGCTCGGCGAGGTCTGGGCAGGCCTGTCGAACACGCACACCGAACCTTCACAGAACCTCCCCACAACGCGGCGAACGCATGCGGCGGCCCGACCGTCTTCCTGTCATGTTCAGCAAATGGGTCGAGAACTTCGAGGCCGAAGCCGCGCGCCGGAAGCGATTGGGTGACCCCGACTGGGCCGTCGGCGCCCGGCTGCACCCCGACGTCGTCAGGAGCGTGCAACGGTTCCAGGTCGGCGAGTCCGGCGACGGCGCCAACCTGATCGCCAAGGCGGGCGGCGGGACGTACGGCGCGGCGGTGCGGTTGTTCGTCGCCGAGGAGCAGAACCACGCGCGGATGCTGAAGCACCTGCTGCGGGCGGCCGGCCAGCCGACGATCAGTTCACATTGGACGGACGCGGTGTTCGTGCGGCTACGGCGCGCGCTGGGACTGCGACTGGAGCTGATGGTGCTGCTCATCGCGGAAACCGTGGCGCTGCGGTACTACCGGGCGTTGCGGGACGGCAGTCGTGACCCGCTCACCGCTGACGTCGCGGATCGGATTCTGCAGGACGAGGAGCGGCACGTTCCGTTCCACCAAGCCCGGCTCGGCCGGGTTTCCCGGCCTGCACGGGCGTTCTGGTGGCTCCTGTTCGTCGGGGCCGTGGTGACGGTCGCGCATGACCACGCGCCAGGGCTGCGACAGCTCGACGTCAGTCCGTGGCAGTTCGTCGTGCAGACGCTCGAAATCGTTCGGCTGCAAGGAATAATGGACGGCGATGCGCATCGTGCTGCACGCACGGACGCGCCTTGATCTAGCTGTCGCAGCCGGGAACGTTGGGCACATCGCGGTCGCAGGTGATCTCGCCGGCCGCGGCGATCGTTCTGCAGCTCTGGGGTGCGCGGCAACGATGCAGGTGCGGCCAGTCGGACGATCTGGCCATCGCCGTCGACATCGCTCGCAACATCGACTCCGCGCGGACAGCAGTACGTGTCGGTGAATTCACACTGGCCGACGGTCCGCCCCACCCGGAGGCCACCGTGCTGCGCGCGATGGCCGGAGAAGCCGCGAGGCAGGCGACGCCGACCTGGCTGGCACGTCGCGCGCGGGATCACAGATGCCCTCTGCGGTGCAGTGGCGATGAGCGCGGTCGCTCTCGCGTGCGGAGATCACGCAGACGCGAGACGCAGGGTGGCGACCTGGCTGACCATGAGACCGTCGCAGCGGCGGCGTGGTCCGGTGCCAACGGCCTCCGTCGTCCGGAGGGTCTTCTCCGCGCGCACATCGACCACCTCGAAAGGACGAATCGTGGCGCCACGGACGACCACGGCACGCCCAACCGAACGCCGTACCCACCAGGCGGAGCACGTTCGTCCGGTGGGCCCGGCAGCGGATGGACTGAGTCAGGCGCGGAAATCCACGTGGATGCCGCAAAGTTGCACAGGCGCAACACAAGCGTGGGCAGCCTGCCGCTCGTGACCGGGCAACCCGGTGCCTTCGGCCCAGCGACGACATTGGGAGGACACGGCCTGCGCCCTGCCGCGCGGTCTTCAGCACATCACGCTTCCCGCTCAGGGCAGGGGCGGTGGGCTTGCGATCACTCTCTGAGCACCGCGGTGACGAGCGATCAGGTACGGAACTCCCTCAGCTTTCGCTACAACTCGTTGCGAAACACTCTTTCCGATTTCCGCTACAAGTTGTAGCTTTACCGGCCATGTACCTGACGCAGGGCCTGCACCGGACCGCGCAGCAGACGCCGGACGCGGAGATGACCGCGTGCTCCGGGCGCTGGCGGACGTGCGCGGAGGTCCGCGACCCGCCGAGATCGGCTACGCGACTCCGCGACTCCGCGACTTCCGTCCTGCTGGTGGATGACGCGTTCGCGCCGATGCTGCCCGTGTTGCGCGCGTCGTACCCGGAGCTACGGACCGTGATCCACACCGGGGACGGATCCGCGCCGGACGACGTGATCGGGTACGAGGAGTTGCTCGCCGCTTCGACGCCCGTCCCGGACGCCCGGCGCGGCGGGGACGCGTTGGCGAGGTTGTTCTGCACCGGTGGCACGACGGGCTTTCCCAAGGGCGTCATGCTCTCCCACGCGAACCTGGCGACGTCGCCGCTCGACCTGGTCGCGAGTGGACGGGCGTTCCGGCCGGGCGCGCGGCTGCTGCACACCGCGCCGATGTTCCACCCTCGCGGACCTCGCCACGTGGGGTGCGGTGCTCACGCTGGGCGGCAGTCACGTGTTCCTGCCGGGGTTCGACCCCATGACAGTGCTCGCGACGATCGAGCGGGAGCGGGTCACGGACAGCCTGCTCGTGCCGGTGATGATCCAGCAGCTGCCGATCACCCTTCGGTCGCCGCACACAACCTGCCGAGTCCGCGAAACGTCCTTCATGGAGCTTCGCCGATCCCTCAGGCCGTGCTCGAACAGGCGATGCGGGCGTTCCCGAACGCGGACTTCGTGCAGGCGCACGGCATGACCCGAGCTCGCGCCGGTCGCGACCGTGCTGAGCCCGTCCGACCACCGCGACCCTTCCCCGTTGCGCTCGGCGGGACGTGCCGCGGCGCACACCGAACTCCGCATCGCCGACGCCTCCGGCGACGAGGTTCCGCCCAGCACCGTGGGAGAGATCCAGGTGCGTGGCGGGCACCTGATGCTCGGGTACTGGGACGAGCCCGCCGAGACCGCTTCGGCGTTGCGCGACGGCCGGATGCACATCGGTGATGCGGGCCACCTGGACGAGAACGGCTACCTGTTCATCGTCGACCGGCTCAAGGACATGATCGTGTCCGGCGGCGAGAACGTGTACTCGGCCGAGGTGGAGAACGCGATAGCGCTCCATCCCGCGGTGGCCGCCTGCGCCGTGATCGGCGTACCGGACGACGGATTTCGTCGAGTCGTTGCCGGTGTCGAGCACCGGCAAGGTCCCTCAAGCGCGATGTCCGCGCAGCGCACTGGGAAGGGCAGACCGGCCAGGTCAACTGATCACGTTCCCCGAAGGAGCACCCATGCTCAGAACCACCCGTTCCGCCATGGTCGTCCTGGCCGCACTGGCCGTCACCATCGGCGCCCTGGAGAGCATCCCGTTCCCCGCTTTGCCGCTCCTGCAACGAGAACTCGGACTCGACCCCGCACAGGCAGGCCTGCTGTCCACCACGCTGATCATCACGTCCGCGGTCACCATGCCGATCGTGGCGAAGATCGCCGACGACCGCGGCGGCCGCCGGACCCTGTTGGTGCTCACCTGGTGCATCGTCGCCGGGGCGATGCTGTCGGCGTTCGCCACGACGTTCCCCGTGATCCTGCTGGGCCAGTTCCTCCAGGGACTCGGCGGCGGCATCCTGCCCGTCTCGTTCGTGGTGGCACGCGAGCTCTTCACGGACTCGACCCCGGCGGCGGTCGGCTGGCTCACCGGCCTGTTCACGGTCGGCACCGGCCTGGGCGTGCTCGCCTCGGGCCCCCTCGCGGACGCGTTGTCGCGGCGGTGGATGTTCCTGCTGCCGGCGTTGATCGTCTCGGCCGTCGCCCTCATCGCACCCGTCGTGTTGCCGGGCCGGGCCCGTGTCCGGGCCGCGCGACTGGACTGGCTGGGTGGAATTCTGCTGGCGTTCGCGCTCGCCACGCTCATGCTCGCCCTGTACCTCGGCGCACTGGTGCTGCTCGCGCTGACGCTCGTGCTCGGCGCCGGCTGGGTGCTGGTCGAGCGACGGGCCGCGCACCCGATGGTCGACCTGCACATCCTGCGGACGCGCGGTGTGTGGACCGCGAGCGTCATGGCCGGTGTGCTGGGCGCCAGCTACTCGGCGACCTACTTCCTGGTGCCTCAACTGCTGTCGACGTCGCGCTTCAACGCGACTCCCAGCGACATCAGCCTGTACCTGTTCCCCACCGTGGTCGTGGCGATCGTGGTCGGCCCGCTGTCCGGGCTGCTCGTGCGCCGCGCCGGTGCCCGCGCGGTCGTGGTGGCCGGTCTGGCGCTCACCGCCGCGGGAACGCTGTTCCTGGCGGTGTGGCACGAGATGCCGTGGCAGATCGTGCTGGGCATGCTGGTGACGCTCGGCCTCGGAGTGGGCACCGCGTCGACCGCCACCTACACCAGCGTGATCGCTTCGGTGCCGGAGGAGAACACCGGCGTCGCGTCGGCGACCTGCGGCATCGCCCGCGCGATCGGCGCGGCGCTGGGAGTTCAGGTCGCGGCGGCTCTGCTCACCTCCTCACCGTCGGACGGCACGTTCCGGCTCGGCTTCCTGCTCGCCGCCGTCGTCGTCCTGCTGCCGCTCGTGCTCCTGCGCGGCGTTCCAGGGCGGTCCGGTGAACGGGGATTTCGTTCAGGGCTGGCAGTGGCCCAGGGCTAGCAACAAGACCCACACGGCCGCACCCGTCCTCGGCGCCGTTGTCCTGATCAAGGTGTTGACCACAGGCCTTGCCATCTGGGCGATGGCGATCGCCTTGCTCGTCGACAGCCGACAGCCCAACTGGCCTGTCACGGGACTGTTCGCGGTGATGATCACCGTGTGCACGACCGTCCTGCGGCGCGGCGCTCGAGAACTCGGGACACCCGAGCCAGATTGGCTTTGCTCCTCCCTGCGGTGCTGAACGAAACCGTCATCGGCACGACCGGAGTCCCGGGACGAAGGTCCTGTCCGGTAAGCGACGTTCCTACCTGCGTTCACCCGCACCTGATCGCGAAAGATCGAGATGTGATCGCGCTGCCGCGCATCCGTCCCAGGTCCCTTTCCGAGGAGCGTCTTGTGCTTTCCGCTGCTTCAGCTCTCGTGGTGCGCGCGACCCTGCCCGTCGTCCGCGACCACGCCGCCGAGATCGCCGCCGAGTTCTACCCGTCGATGTTCGCCGCGCACCCGGAGCTGCTGAACCTCTTCAACCAGGGCAACCAGGCCAGTGGCAAGCAGCAGGTCGCGCTGGCCGCCGCGGTCGTCGCGTACGCCCAGCACCTGCTCGACGGGACACCGTTCGGCCCGATCGCCGAACGCATCGCCCACAAGCACGTCTCGCTCGGAGTGCGGCCCGACCAGTACCCGATCGTCGGCAGGCACCTCATCGGCGCCGTGGCCACGGTCCTCGGTGACGCCGTCACACCCGAGGTCGCCGCGGCCTGGGAAGAGGTGTACTGGCTGTTCGCGGTGTCGCTGATCGCCGCCGAGGCACGGCTGTTCCAGACCGCGAACACCACCCCAGAGACGCTGTGGCGGCCGTGGCGCGTCGCGAAGCGCGACGAGGAGGCGGTCGACACGGTGTCCTTCACGCTGCTGCCCGACGACGGCGGCCCGGTGCCGGCGTTCGCGCCGGGGCAGTACGTGTCCGTGGCGGTCGACCTGCCGGACGGGCACCGGCAGCCGCGCCAGTACTCGCTGTCCCAGGCACCTGGCCGAGACGAGCTGCGCATCACCGTGCGACGTGTTCGCGGTGTGGACGGTGTCCCGGACGGTGCGGTGTCGAACTTCCTGCACGACCACGTGCAGGCCGACCACACACTGCTGGTCGGTCCTCCCGCCGGCGAGGTCACGCTCGAGCACGGCGACCGGCCGGTGGTGTTGATCAGCGCGGGCATCGGCATCACACCGATGCTGTCGATGCTCGACCACCTGTCCGCCGCACAGCCCGAACGCACGGTCGTCGCCGTGCACGCCGAGATCTCGGCAGACCGGCACGCACACCGCGAGGAGTACGCCCGCCTCGCCGGCTTCCAGCAACTGACCTGGTACGAGAACGGCGACGGACACACCGGCCGTATCGACGTGGACGCGATCCCGTTGCCGTCCGGGGCAGTCATCCACCTGTGCGGCCCGATCCCGTTCATGCGCGACATGCGTGCCGGACTCCTCCGGCGCGGAGTACACGCCGACGACATCAAGTACGAGGTCTTCGGTCCCGGCATGCTCGCGCAGTAACCGGCTCGGCGGCGCGCGTGCACCAGCACCTCGACATCGGACAGGGCGAGGTCGATCGGGTCGCGGCCGTCGACGACATCGCCACCGTCTATGTCTTCGGGTGGGAGGAACGTGCCGTCGACTCCAGCCGGTTCGTGCTGGGACGGGTGATGAAGGAGCTTCACCGCTCCTGACACCTCACCTGTGCGCGGCGTGGCGCGCCGCCCGCAGAAGACACAGTTGCGGAACAACAGGAACCGCAGGACGGTGGCCATCCGCTGGCCGCGCTCACGGTGTGGCAGGGCCTGATCGACACGGCCGGCCACAGGCCGGTCAGCGGGTGCTCGTGCACGCGGCGGCGGGCGGGGTCGGGCATCTGGCCGTGCAGATCGCGAAGAGCCGCGGCGCCCACGTCATCGGCACCGCGAGCACGGCCAAGCACGAGTTCGTCCGCTCCCTCGGCGCCGACGAGGTGATCGACTACCGCGACCAGGACTTCGCCGAGGTCCTGCGCGGGCCGGCCGGTCGACGTCGTCCTCGACACGCCGAGGCACGGCGCCGGGATTCCCCGCCGGCTTCACCGTCGTGGAGCAGGACCGGCTCGGGATGACCGCGTCGAGCAGGGCGGGCTGCGCGTGCGGATCGACTCGGTGTACCCGCTCACCGACACGGCGCAGGCGCATCGCCGTGGAGAGACCGACCGGGCCGGCGGCAAGGTCGTCCTGCGGGTGGCCGAGGCCTGCGGCGATCTTCCACCGCCCGCCCCGGGACCTTCGTCCCTGCGGGGGTCACCGTTGCCCTCTGGGAACAGCGGGCCGGCAGGAGGACCCTGGACGTGTGGACCTCTCGTGAGGCTGGTGGAGTCGTGAGCACCGCACTGACGTTCGGCATCGAGGAGGAGTACCTGGTTCTCGACGCCGCTACCCGGCGCCCGTCCCCGGTCGGCGCGCGCGCCGTGACGCGGTTGTCCGATGTGGACTTCCACCGGGAGTTCTCCGCGGCACAGGCCGAGTTCGCGACCCCGGTGTGCCTGGACCTGGCCGCGGCGGGGAAGGAACTGACCCGTGGACGCACCACGCTCGCCGAGGCCGCGCGCGACCACGGTGCGTTGATCATCGCCTCGGGGACACCGCCGCTGGGCCGTCCGGGACCGCCGCCTGTCACGGACAAGCCGCGCTACCGGCGCATGGCGGAACGGTTCGGCATGCTCACCGAAGACCAGGGCGTGTGTGGATGTCACGTGCACGTCGGTGTCCCCGACGTCGACGAGGCGATCCGCGTGAGCAACCACATCCGGCCCTGGTTGCCCGCGTTGTTGTTGCTGGCAGCCAACTCACCGTTCTTCAACGGCCGTGACACCCGGTACGCGAGCTGGCGGACGGTCGTCTGGTCGCGGTGGCCAGTCGTGGGGGTGCCGCCTCACTTCCGCGACGTCCGGGAGTACCACGAGCTGGTCGGACGGCTGGTCGACGCCGAGGTCGTCACCGACGCCGGAATGATCTACTGGTTCGTCCGGCCGTCCCGGCACGTGCCGACCGTCGAGGTGCGGGTGGCGGACGTGGCGATGACCGTGCCGGAAGCCCTTCTGCAGGCCGCGCTCACCAGAGCACTCGTCAGCGTCGCACTGGAGTCGGAGCGCCAGCCGTGCGTGTCGGACGTGTTGCTGCGCACCGCGTGTGCGCAAGCCGCTCTCGTGGGACCGGACGGACGCTGCCTCGATCCGTTCAGCGGCAAGGCGAGCGAGGGCTGGAACCTGGTCGACGACCTCGTGCGGCACGTGTCGCCCGCGCTGCGAGCCGCTGGGGACCTGGGCTTCGTCCAGGGCCAGATGTCCTGGTTGCGGGCGCACGGCGGTGGCGCGGCACGACAACGCCGGGTGTTGCGCGAACGCGGTGAGCTGAGCGCCGTGGTGGACCACCTCGCGGCCGCCACCACCGGCCCGGAACCGAAGTGGTGACCGGTTGCCTTCCCACAGGGACTTTGGCCACTGCTCCCGGCCACCTGAGCACACCACACTCGGTTGATGTCCATCTTCGCGGTTCGCGTCGAGAAGCCAGAGGATCTCAACGTCATCATCGGACAGGCGCACTTCATCAAGTCGGTCGACGACCTGCACGAGGCTCTTGCGGGTGCGAGTCCCCACCTGCGGTTCGGGCTGGCCTTCTGCGAGGCCTCGGGGCCTCGGCTCGTCCGCCACTCGGGCAACGACCCGGACCTGGTCGAGCTCGCGGTCAAGAACGCCCAGGCGATCGGCAGCGGCCACTCGTTCATCGTCTTCCTGCGCGAGGGCTACCCGGTCAACGTGCTCAACGCCATCAAGCAGGTGCCCGAGGTCTGCGGGATCTTCTGCGCCACCGCCAACCAGGTCGACGTGCTGCTGGCAGGCACCGCGCTGGGCCGGGGCATCATCGGCGTGGTCGACGGAGGTCCGCCTGCCGGCGTTGAGAACGCCGACGACCAGGTGGAACGCCAGGCGCTGCTGCGCCGGATCGGTTACAAGCCCTGATCGCCTCGCGGCCGCGGCGGGATTGGCCCCTGCCTCCTGACGCCTCTCAGGTCTAAGTGTGGACAGGTCCACCACGTACAGAGGGGGAACCTCCATGTACCGAATCCGCTCCGTTCTCGTGATGCTCGCCTGTGTGGTCGCAGCCGCTGGTGCCACGACGTCCGCGGTGGCGGCACCGCAGACCTCGACCCTGGTCGCGATCCGGGCGGCACATCACCCGGACTACGACCGCGTCGTCTTCGAGTTCACCGGACCGGTCCCCGCCCAGCGAGTGGCCGGCTACGTCCCCGAGCTGATCGGCGATCCCTCCGGGCTTCCCGTCCCGGTGGCAGGAGACGCGATCCTGCAGGTCCGCATGGCGTCCGCGCGAGGCCACGACGACAACGGCAACGTGACGTACGGGCCGACCCGCCGCACCTACCCGCTGCCCAACGTCATCCAGGTCGTCAACTCTGGCGACTTCGAGGGTGTGCTGACCTTCGGGATCGGTCTCGCCCAGCGCACGGGTGTCACGGTGTTCACGCTCACCGGCCCGAGCCGGATCGTCGTCGACATCGCCACGCCGTTCCGCACGGTGCCGGTGAACGTCCACTTCCTCGACCTCGACCGCTTCCAGTCCGGCGTACCGCCTTACACCCGCGCCGTCACCCGGCCGGTGATTCCTCCGGCCACCGCGCGCGGGGCTCTGCAACGGCTGTTCGCGGGTCCGACCCAGGACGAACTCGCGCAACGGCTCAGGTTCGTCAACTCCGACGCCACCGGCTTCACCGACCTGTCCATTGTGGACGGAATCGCGCGGGTGCGGCTCACCGGCGGCTGTTCCAGCCACGGCTCGACCTTCTCCGTGGCCGACGAGATCATCCCGACGCTCAAGCAGTTCAGCTCGGTGCGCTGGGTGAAGATCTACGACCCGCAGGGCAACACCGAACGTCCCACCGGGCAGACGGACTCGATCCCCGAGTGCCTGGAGCCCTGAGGACCGCGGGACGTCACTCCAGGCGTCCGGTCAGCTGGACACCCGAGTCGGCGGAGTGGCCGGGCTGGTCCGCGGCCTCGGTTGTCCCGTCCGAGGCCTGACCCGTGGTCAGCAGCTCGGCGGCGAGCGCATCGAAGATCGGTGTACTCGTCATGCCAGCCACTCTGTGGCATCCGCCGTGACGAGGAAAGGGGCCGCTTTCACGTCTGACCAGAGCTCGCGAACGGGTCGGCGGGCTGCCAGGCGACCGGCAGCAGGACCTCGACGTCGTCGCGTGCGGCGAGCGCCGACAGGTGGCGCATCGTGGCGTCCAGGTCGTCGGCCGGGTACGGCATCGGACGCAGCGGCTGGTCCAGTGAGATGAAGAAGTCGTCCCAGTGGACCAGCACCACCCGGCGCGCACCGGTCGCGCGCACGACCTCGTCCCAGTACGCCTCGACGTACCTGACCGGCTGCCGGCCCAGCCCGCCGACACCGAGGTACACCACGTCCGCGTGTGTGCCGTGCAGCGCGCCCGGCCGGAATCCCGCGCTGGCGTGCAACAGAAGCGTCCCGCACCGGTGCGAAACGAAGACGGAGTAGACGGTGCCCGTTCGCCACTCCCGGCTCCGGCCGGGCGGAACGAGCGCGGCGTCCACCGTGCCGGGGTAACGATCGCCGGGGCTGTGGTCGGACTCGACGAACGTCAGCTCGAACCCGCCGCAGGTGAGGACGTCGCCCGCACCGACGACGCGCAGGCTCTCCTCAGGTACGCCGAGACCGCGCCCGACGTTCGCCGTGGACTCCGAGCCGACCAGTTCCGCTCCGGTCAGCGAGGCCCACACCGGCGCGTCCAGCGCGTGGTCGTAGTGGGAGTGCACGCACACAACGGCGGCGAGCGGCGGTGTGCCGAGCCGTTCGATCGCCGCGCGGACCACACGGGTGTCGGGCGCGATCCTGCCGAACAGCACGCGGGCCAGACCGGGCCGGGTGACGAAGCCGTCGCTGAGCACCGCGGTGTGCCCGTCGCTCAGCAGCACCGAGCTGGTGCCGAGGAACCACGCCTTCACTCCAGCGTCCGGTGCACTGGGCTGCACCTGCGCCGAATAGCGCCGCAGGCTCGGACGACTCAACCAGAGCTTCACCGGAGCATCATCCCTGACCGGCGACGGCCGCTACGGTCCCTGCTTTCCCGGGACCTAGGCCCCTCCCGGGAAAGCGCTCGCGATGTGAGGTTCGTAGTGGGCAGAACAGCTCATCGGGACAGCGGGAGCGCCAAGGGTGATCACGACCGAACGCACCGAACGCATCGAGGTGCACGGCACCGTGCAGGGTGTCGGGTTCCGGCCGCACGTCTTCCGCCTCGCGACCGCACTCGGTATCCGCGGCGACGTGCGGAACGTCGGCGGGCACGTCGTCATCACCGCTTCTGGCCCGCCGGACGCGCTCGGTGCGTTCAAGCAGGCCCTGCGCGAGCGCGCGCCACGACATGCGCGCGTCGACCGCATGACCGTCACCCGAGCGCCAGACATCGGACAGGCCGGCTTCGTCATGCGGGACAGCGGGTTCGGGGGTGGCCCTCGCACCATCGTTCCCGATCTCGCGACCTGCGACGCCTGCGTGGCCGAACTGTTCGACCCCCGGGACCGGCGCTACCGGTACCCGTTCGTCAACTGCACCGACTGCGGCCCGCGGGCGACGATCGTCGAGTCGGTGCCCTACGACAGATCGCGCACGACCATGCGCGGCTTTCCGCTGTGTGCGCTGTGTTCGGCCGAGTACCACGATCCAGCTGACCGCCGGTTCCACGCGGAGCCGGTGGCGTGCCCCGGCTGCGGCCCCCGGCTGCGCTGGGGTGACGTGACCGGTGACGAGGCGCTGCACCTGGCCACCGCGGCGATCGCGCGAGGCGGCATCGTCGCGGTCAAGGGCATCGGTGGCTACCAGCTGGTCTGCGACGCCGCGGACGATGACGTCGTCGTCCGGCTGCGCGAACTGAAACACCGGCCGCGCAAACCGTTGGCCGTGATGGTCCGTGACCTGGAGGAAGCGCGCGCGCTGTCCGATGTGGATGATCAGGCGGCCGGGCTGCTGCGGTCCCCCGCCGCACCGATCGTAGTGCTGCGGTCCCTCTCCGGAGGGCTGGACGTCGGGCTCTTCCTGCCCTACACCCCTCTGCACCACCTGCTCGTGCACGACCTCGCCCGGCCACTCGTGGTGACCAGCGGGAACCGATCCGGTGCCCCCATCGAGATCCGTGACGAGGAGGCCCTGTCGACGCTGGCACCGCTGGTGGACGGCGTCCTCACGCACAACCGGCCGATCCTCTCGCGCTACGACGATTCGGTCGTCCGCGCCGGTCGGATGGTGCGCAGGGCGAGGGGATTCGCGCCCGAACCGATGCCGTTGCCCGTGTCGTCACCGGCTCCGGTGCTGGCGCTGGGCGCACAGCTCAAGCACACAGCCGCGCTCGTGACCGGTGATCGCGCGACGCTCGGCCCGCACACCGGAGACCTCGAGAACGCCGAGACGCTCAGCGCGTTCGAGAGCACCGCGGAAGCGCTGAGCCGGTGGCAGGGCGTGAAGCCGGAGTGGTGTGCCCACGACCTGCATCCCCGTTATCTCTCGACCCGGTTCGCCGAGCGGTGGCCGAGGGATCGCCGCATCCCCGTTCAGCACCATCACGCGCACGTCGCGGCGACCGCGGCGGAACACGGTGTGCGGGGCCGGTTCATCGGTGTCGCCTACGACGGTCTGGGCCTGGGCGACGACGGCACGTTGTGGGGTGGCGAGATCTTCCTGGCCACGTACCGGGACTACCTGCGGGTGGGCCGGTTCGGCCGCGCCCCGCTGCCCGGTGGTGAAGCCGCCGTCCGGCGTCCGTCCCGGATGGCGCTGGGATACCTCCACGGCGCCGAGGACTTCGGTGCACCGTCCATTCCGGACTCCCTGCGCTCGCCAGAAACCGGGCTGGTGCGGCGCATGATCGAGCGGCGGGTCAACAGCCCGCTCGCGTCGAGCGCGGGCAGGCTGTTCGACGCCGCCGCCGCGTTGCTGGGCTTGTGCGAGGAGAACTCCTACGAGGGCGAAGCCGCGGTGCTGCTGGAGACGGCGGCCGCGGACCACTCCGCTCCGGCGTTCGACTGGAAACTGCACCGGCGTGCCGGGATGTGGGTGTACGACCCGGTGCCGACGTTGCGCGGCCTCGTCACGTCCGGCGATCCGGTAGGTGTCCGGGCGGCCCGGTTCCACTCCACGATCGCAGAGGTCACCGCCGCGCTGGTGCGCGAGGTCGCCGGGGACGTCCGGACGGTGTGCCTGGGCGGTGGGGTGTTCCAGAACCGCAGACTCGTCGACGAGGTGACCCGCGGGCTCGACGGCTTCCGCGTGCTCGTCGGCGAGCGCGTGCCGGTCAACGACGGCGGGATCAGCTACGGGCAGGCCGCCGTGGCGGCGGCGCTGCTGGCGGGAGAGGACTGCTGATGTGCTTGGGGATTCCGGGCCGGATCGTGAGCCTCGACGACGACGAGCCCCGTACCGGCACCGTCGACTTCGACGGTCTGCGCAGACCGGTGTGCCTCGCGTACACCCCTGAGGCGGAGATCGGCTGCTACGTGATCGTGCACGTCGGGTTCGCGATCAGCCTGGTCGACGAGGAGGAGGCGGCGAGGACGCTCGCCGTGCTGCGCGCCATGCCGGACGCGATCGAAACGGAGCTTGGGCCGTGAAGCACCTGCAGGAGTACCGCGATCCCGTGCTGGCGCGGCGGCTGCTCGCCGAGTTGCGCGCCACCGCCACCACCCCGTGGACGATCATGGAGGTCTGCGGCGGCCAGACGCACACGATCGTGCGGCAGGGCATCGACGAGCTGCTGCCCGCCGGCATCCGGATGATCCACGGACCGGGCTGCCCGGTGTGCGTGACCCCGCTCGAGACGATCGACAAGGCGCTCGCCATCGCGGCACGACCGGACGTGATCTTCACCAGCTACGGCGACATGCTCCGGGTGCCGGGCACCTCCGGCGACCTGCTGGCGCTCAAGGCCAGGAGCGCGGACGTGCGAGTCGTGTACACGCCGCTCGACGCGGTGCGCATCGCGCGGGAGAACCCCGACCGGCAGGTGGTGTTCCTCGCGGTCGGTTTCGAGACGACCGCACCGGCCAACGCGATGGCGGTCCTGCACGCGGCGGCGTCCGGGGTGGCCAACTTCAGCGTGCTGGTGAGCCACGTGCTGGTGCCGCCGGCGATCACCGCGCTCATGGACGATCCGGACACGCAGGTGCAGGCGTTCCTCGCGGCCGGGCACGTCTGCGCGGTGATGGGCTGGACGGAGTACGAGCCGATCGCGGCCAGGTACCGCGTTCCGGTCGTGGTGACCGGGTTCGAGCCGTTGGACCTGCTGGAAGGCATCCTGATGGCGGTCCGGCAGCTCGAGGAGGGCCGTGCCGAGGTCGAGAACCAGTACGCCCGCGCGGTGCGCCGGTCCGGGAACTCCGCCGCGCAGGAAGCGATGCGCCGGGTGTTCCGGGTGAGCGACCGGACGTGGCGGGGCATCGGCCCGATCCCGCGCAGTGGCCTCGCGCTGAGTCCCGAGTTCGCCCACTACGACGCCGAACTCAGGTTCGAGATCGGCGACCTGGTCACCCGTGAGTCGCCGGACTGCATCGCGGGCGACATCCTGCGCGGCACCCGCGTGCCGACCGACTGCGTCGCCTACGGGCGCACCTGCACCCCGAGAAGTCCGCTGGGCGCACCGATGGTGTCCAGCGAGGGCACCTGCTCGGCGTTCTTCAACGCCGGCCGAGCACTCACCGTGGAGCACCCATGAGCCTCTCCTGTCCCGTCCCGCGTGTGGAAACCGAACGCGTCCTGCTGGGCCACGGCTCCGGCGGTCAGCTCATGGCCGAGCTGCTCGCCGACGTCATCGCCCCCGAACTCGGCCTCACCGAGCCGCTGGAGGACGCTGCGCTGATCGGCCTGGACCAGGTGTTCAGCACCGACAGCTACGTCGTTACGCCGCGGTTCTTCCCCGGCGGTGACATCGGCGCGCTCGCGGTGCACGGCACGGTGAACGACCTCGCCATGCGCGGCGCCCGGCCGATCGCGCTCAGCCTGGCCTACATCATCGAGGAGGGCCTGCCGATCTCGGAGCTGCGCGACATCACGCACTCCGCCGCGGCCGCCGCCCGTGCCGCGAACGTCCCGATCGTCACGGGCGACACCAAGGTCGTGGGTCGTGGCGCCGCCGACGGTCTCTACGTCACGACGACCGGCGTCGGTGTCCGGCTGCGCGACGCGTGGCCGTCGGCGGCGAGCGCGGTACCAGGTGACGTCGTGCTGGTGTCCGGGCCGATCGGCCTGCACGGCATCTCCATCCTCAGTGCCCGCGAGGGGCTCGGCTTCGAGGCGGACGTCTTGTCCGACACCCGGCCGCTGCACGAGCTCGTCGCCGCGATGATCCGCGCGGGCGGCGCTGACGTGCACGCGTTGCGCGACCCCACGCGAGGCGGTCTGGCCGGCTCGCTCAACGAGATCGCCGCGGCGTCCGGGGTGTGCGTGGAGATCGTCGAATCGCAGGTGCCGGTGCCCCGGCCCGTGGCAGCGGCCTGCGACCTGCTCGGGCTGGACCCGTTGCACGTGGCCAACGAGGGGTGTCTGGTGGCGTTCGTCGCACCCGGCTCGGTCGATGCGGTGGTGGAGGCGATGCGCGCTCTGCCAGAGGGTGCGGACACCACCATCATCGGCGAGGTGACCCACGGCGTACCGGGGCGCGTCCTCGCGCACACCCTGGTCGGGTCGTCACGCGTGGTGGACGTGCTGGTCGGCGAACAGCTGCCCCGGATCTGCTGAGGTGTCGTCCTTCCAGGACCGAAGCGCCGGGCCGCGCGGGCCTTTGGTCACTGGGAGCGGTGACCGCTCGTCGTGACGATGGAGGAACAGCCACGAGGAGGGCGGCCAATGAACGTGGTGCTGGACTTCACCGGACTCGATGTGCTCATCGGCGTGCTCCGCGAGGACGGCCGGACCGTCGTCGGCCCCGTTCATCAGGACGACGCGATCACGCTCGCCGAGCTGACCTCCGCGGCGGATCTGCCGAGCGGGTGGGGCGTCGAGACGGGCCCCGGCCACTACCGGGTGCGCAGACGGTCGGACGCCGCGGTCTTCGGGCATTCGGCGGGACCGCAGTCGTGGAAGAAGTTCCTGCACCCGCCGCGCCGCACGCTGGTTTCCAGCGACAGCACCGGATTCCACGCCGCCGAGGAACCGGCACCGGACTACGCGTTCTTCGGTGTGCGGCCGTGCGACCTCGCCGCCATCGCGAAACTTCGGCAGATCGTCGGAGGCAGAACGCCGTTCGTGGTCGCCGCGCAGTGCACCGAACCCGGTGAGGTGTGCTTCTGCTCCTCGATGGGATGCGGCCCCGGCGCCGGAGAGGGCTACGACATCGCGCTGACCGAACGGATCGACTCCGGCGGCCACCGGTTCCTCGCCACCGCCGGTACGAGCGACGGCTCCGACGTGCTCACCCGCGTACCAGCGCGCGTGGCCACCACCGAGGACGTCATGACGGCCGAACAGGACGTCGCGGCGGCCGCGGGGCGGATGGGCCGGGCCATGCCCGAACTGGACCTGCGCGACCTGCTCGCCGCCAGCCGGGACTCCCGCCACTGGGAAAGCGTCGCGGAGCGCTGCCTCACCTGCGGCAACTGCACGATGGTGTGTCCCACCTGCTTCTGCGTGTCCGTTGAGGACGCCACGGACCTGCAGGGCGGCGCGGAACGTTCCCAGCGCTGGGCGTCCTGCTTCGAGATCGACTTCTCCTACCTGCACGGCGGCTCGGTGCGCACGTCCGGCGCGGCGCGGTACCGGCAGTGGATGACGCACAAGCTCGGCACGTGGCACGACCAGTTCGGCACGTCCGGGTGTGTCGGTTGTGGACGGTGCATCGCCTGGTGCCCGGCCGGGATCGACATCACCGAAGAGGCCGCGGCTCTCAGCCACGACCACGACGCACGGGGTGAGTGAGGATGACGACACCTGCTACCAGCTTGGACAGCCTTCCACTGCTCGCGAACCTCACGCACACGCAGCGCGCCGCGATCGCGGGGGTCAGCCGGATGGAGACCTACGAGCCGGGCGCCCGGATGTTCGACGAGGGCGGGCTCGCGGACCAGTGCTGGGTGGTGCTGTCCGGCTGCGTCATGCTGGACGCGTTCGTCCCGCCAGGCGGTCATGTCGTGTTGCAGAGCATCGGGCCGGGTGAGCTCATCGGCCTCTCCTGGCTCGTGCCGCCGTATCGCTGGCACTTCGGCGCGACGGCCGTGTCGCCGACGCGCGCGGTGGTGGTGGACACCGCCGCGTTGCGCGCGCTCGCCAACGACGATCCGGCGCTCGGCTACCAGCTGGCGCTGATCCTGATCGAGGCGTTGGTGAACCGGTTGCAGGCCACCAGGATCCGGCTGCTAGACCTCTACCGGAACCCGTCGTGACGTGGGTGCCCACGCCCTACCGGGTCGTCTCGCGCACCGTGGAGACACAGGACTCGGTGACGCTGGCGCTGCACCCGGTCGGCGAACCGTTGCCGGAGTTCCGGCCCGGCCAGTTCGCGATGCTCTACGCGCACGGGGTGGGCGAGGTGCCGATCTCGATCAGCGGCATTCCCGGTGACGGCACGCTCGTGCACACCGTGCGCGCGGTCGGTGCGGTCAGCCGGGCCCTGCACGACGCCGAGCCGGGGACCGTGCTCGGGGTGCGCGGCCCGTTCGGCACGGCCTGGCGGCTCGACGGCGCCGAGGACCTGCTCGTCGTCGCGGGTGGCATCGGCCTGGCCCCGTTGCGGCCGGTGCTGGGCCACCCCAGCAAACGCACGGTGCTCATCGCGGGCGCCCGCACGCCGCAGGACCTCCTGTACGCGGACGAGCTGGCGCAACTGTCCGATGTGGACGTCGTGCTCACCGTCGACCGCGGCGACCACGACTGGTACGGCAGGATCGGCTTCGTCACCGAGCCGCTCGCGTCGATTCCGCTCGACCCGGACCACACGACCGCGCTGTTGTGCGGCCCGGAACCGATGATGCGCTACTGCGCCAGGACGTTGCTGGGACGAGGTGTGCCGGCCGAACGGATCCAGGTGTCACTGGAACGCAACATGCAGTGCGGCCTCGGCCTGTGCGGGCACTGCCAGCTCGGCCCGCTGCTGTTGTGCCGCGACGGGCCGGTCACCGGCTACCCGGCCGCCGAACCGCTGCTGCTGGCGAAGGAGTTGTGATGCCGACCATCGCGGTGTGGAAGTTCACCTCGTGCGACGGCTGTCAGCTGACGTTGCTCGACTGCGAGGACGAGCTGCTGCCGTTGACCGAGCACGTCCGGATAGCACACTTCCTCGAAGTGACCAGCGTCAGCGAGCCTGGCCCGTACGACATCTCGATCGTCGAGGGCTCGGTGACCACGCCGGAGGAGGCCGAACGGATCCGGTGGATCCGCGAGCAGTCGGCGGTGCTGGTGGTCGTGGGCGCGTGCGCGACTTCCGGTGGCATACAAGCGTTGCGGAACTTCGCCGACGTCGACGAGTTCCGTTCGATCGTCTACGCCCGGCCCGAGCACATCACCGCGCTCGCGACCTCCACCCCGATCTCCGCCCACGTCACCGTCGACCACGAGCTGCGCGGGTGTCCGATCGACAAGGGGCAGTTGCTGGAGGTGCTCACGGCACTGCTCGCCAGCCGCGCTCCGGACCTGCCGGACACCAGCGTGTGCACCGAGTGCAAGCGCCGGGGTCTCACCTGCGTGCTGGTCGCGCGGAACACCCCGTGCCTGGGGCCGGTGACCCACGCCGGTTGCGGTGCGCTGTGCCCTGCGGTGAACCGGGGCTGCTACGGCTGCTTCGGCCCGATGAAGCAACCGAACGTGCCCGCGCTCGTGCCGTTGCTGCGGCGAAGTGGCCTCGGCGACGACGAGCTGCGAATGGTGTTCCGCACCTTCAACGCCAACGCGGAGTGGACATGACGCATCGCGCGAACCGCACGCTGCAGGTCGCGGGCCTGGCCAGGGTCGAGGGCGAGGGCGCGCTGCACGTGCGCACGATCGGCGGCGAGGTCGAGCGGGTCGAGCTGAACATCTACGAGCCACCACGGTTCTTCGAGGCGTTCCTGCGCGGCCGCGGCTTCCGCGAGCCACCGGACATCACCGCGCGCATCTGCGGGATCTGCCCGGTGGCCTACCAGATGAGCGCGTGCCTGGCGATCGAGGACGCCTGCGGAGTCTCGGTCGGCGGTGCGCTGCGGCAGCTGCGCCGGCTGTTGTACTGCGGTGAGTGGATCTCCAGCCACGCCTTGCACGTCCACCTGCTGCACGCGCCGGACTTCCTCGGCTTTCCGGACGGCATCGCGATGGCGCGGGAGCACCGGTCCGTGGTCGAACGCGGCCTGGCGTTGAAGAAGGCCGGCAACCGGATCATGGACGTGATCGGCGGACGCGCCATCCACCCCGTCAACGTGCGGGTCGGCGGATTCTACCGGGTGCCCACCTCCGAGGAGTTGCGCCCCCTGGCCGAAACCCTGCGCCAGGCGCTCGACGAGGCGCTGGCCGTGGTCGCGTGGGTGGCCGCGTTCGACTTCCCGGACGTCGACGTGCCGCACGAGCTGATGGCGTTGCGCGACACCGACTATCCGCTCGACCGCGGCACGCCCCACGTCAGCACCGGGCTCGCCTTCCCGGTCGCCGAGTTCGGCGACCACGTGGTGGAGCACCAGGTCGCGCACTCGACGGCACTGCACGCCCGGCTCGACGGGCAGGTGTTCCTGGTCGGACCGCTCGCCAGGTACAGCCTCAACCACGATCGCCTCTCCCCCGTCGCGCGGCAGGCCGCTGCGGCGGCCGGGCTCGGTCCGGTGTGCCGCAACCCGTTCCGCAGCATCGTCGTGCGGGCCGTGGAGGTGGTGTACGCCGTCGAGGAGGCGTTGCGGATCATCGCCTCGTACGAACGCCCGGAGTCGCCGTACGTCGAGGTGAATGCGCGCGCCGCGGTGGGACATGGCGTGACCGAGGCGCCGCGCGGCCTGCTGTACCACCGCTACGAGCTCTCCTCGGAAGGTCGCGTCCTCAGCGCGGACATCGTGCCGCCCACCTCGCAGAACCAGTCAGCCATTGAGGCGGACGTGACGCAGGTCGTGCGGTCGCACCTGCACCTCGACGATCACGCGCTGCAGTCGTTGTGCGAGCAGACGATTCGCAACTACGACCCGTGCATCTCCTGCTCGGCCCACTTCCTCGACTTCACCAGGGAGCGGGCGTGAACGCCGTCGTGATCGGAGTGGGCAACGAGTACCGCCGCGATGACGGCATCGGCCCGGCCGTGGCCCGTGCGCTGGCCGCGCTCGGCGTGCGCGCGGAGATCAGCGACGGTGACCCCGTCCGCCTCATGGAGTCGTGGGAGGGCGCCGAGATCGTCGTGATCGTGGACGCCGTGCGGTGCACACCCGCGGTGGCGGGCCGTTGGCACCGCACAACATTGCCTCATACCGTGCCGGCGGCGAGCACGCACGGGTTCGGAGTGCCTGAGGCCGTGGACCTGGCCGACGCGCTCGACCGCCGCCCGGAACATCTCGTCGTGTACGCCGTGGAGATCACCGACACCGGCTTCGGCACGGGCCTCAGCGCGGCCGTCGCCGCAGCCGTCGCACCGCTCACCGCGGCCATCCGGGCCGAGCTCTCCCTGCCCATGCCGCTGTGAGCAGTCTCCTGGAGTTCACGCCGTCAGCGCGCGGTCCAGTCGGACGCGATCCGCTCCCACTCCGCGGCCCAGCGGCGCATGCGCACCTGCTTGTGCGTGAACCGCGCGGCCAGGTACAGCACCGCCATCGCTGCCGACACCCCCGCCCACAGCAGAGCCGCCAGCCCGGCCGCCTCGACCACGGCGCCCGCGGTGGTCAGCGGTGGCCCTGCCGGGTCGCCGCCGCGATCCACCCAGATCGGAAGCATCCCACCCGCCTTGCGACCCTGCGCCGCCCGGACGAGCCCCTCCCGCGGCACACCGTCCGGTCCGTGCCACGTCGCGCGCACAGATGCCGACTTCACGGGACCATCCGGGTCAACCACTCCGCTCACGGGCGGTGTGTCCTCCAGCAGCACGGCCACCACCTGCTGCCGCGTCTGCTGCTCGCTCGCCGACTGAACCAACCGCGCGGCGTAGAACTCCGAGCCGGCTGTAGCCGCGACCGGAAGAGCCAGCAGCGCGACGACCACCGCCACGACGAGCACAACCCCCTCTATGCGGTCGCCAGCGGTCGCGAGCTGGTTGCGTCCGGGAAAAGCCTGCCGGACGACCCTGGCGAGCGGCTTCGCGTCCACGATGCACCTCCTCGGTCCAGGTTGCGCGCGCGAATGCCCACGCCCCAGTGCCTTTGGTCCCGTTGCCGTACGACCGTCAGTTGATCGAAGGCCGCCATGTGGCGAAAGCCCGCTGTCGCTCACCCAGCTGGAAAGTCGTGTACTGCAAGCGTTTCTCGATATGGCCCCTTGGATCACCAACGGGTGAGCCAAGAAACTGCACACATGGACGTTCATCGAAGATCAGTGGTTCCCGCTCTGCTGGTGGCCGCGGGACTGGCGCTCTGGCCGACGGGCACCGCCGCAGCGCAGCCGGCTCCCACGTGCAACGGCCTGCCCGCCACGCAGGTGGGCACCAACGGCAACGACGTGCTGTTCGGCACGAACGGGCCGGACGTGTTCGTCTCGCTCGGCGGTGACGACGTCGTGTTCGGCATCGGCGGCAACGACACCGCATGCCTGGGAGCAGGTTCCGACGAGTTCTTCGGCGGTGCCGGCAACGACTGGGCCGTCGGGGAAGCCGGCGCGGACACGCTCAACGGGGAGGCCGGTGCCGACACCCTGAACGGCGGCGAGGGTCCTGACCGCCTCGACGGAGGAGCGGGCAACGACACGCTTGTCGGCGCGGAGGCGGCAGACAACATCGAAGCCGGTGCGGGCGACGACACCGTCAACGCGGGCGCGGGCGCGGACTCCGTGTCCGGCGGCGAGGGCGACGACACGCTCAACGGTCAGGGCGGAGCCGATCGCCTCAGTGGCGGCAACGGCAACGACCGGCTCAACGGTGGAGCAGGTGTGGACGATCTCGACGGCGGAGCGGGCAACGACATCGTCAACGGCAACGCGGGCAACGACACCCTGACCGATCCGTCCGGACTGGACGTCGGTGACGGTGGCGCGGGTCCCGCCGACCGCTGCGACTCCCGCTTCGAGTCGCTGTCCAACTGCGAGATCATCTTCTGACCTGAACCACTCCCGCCGTTCCCGAACCCGGCGCGGCCGGGAGACCGCGACGCCGCGATCCCCGAACTAGTGGCCCGGACGGGCCACTGTGTAGCGGCAAACCGCTCCCGGTCGCACCGACCCGTCGTTCCCGCCGGACGGGACCACGCGCGCCTCTCCTCGCCAGGGCCTCCCTCACCCGCTGCGGGTGAGGGAAGCCGGCCGTGCTGGTGCGCTCCGCCCGCCACGGGCGGCGCGCGGAGCCGATTGTCGCGCTGAGATCGTGACATGACCGGACCTCTTCAGCACAAGATCGGCGGGGGACGCGTTTCACCGCAGGCCGCCGGAACTCCTGCGGCTTCGCCCCGTGGCTGGCTCCGGTTCGCCGGCCTGGTCGCGACGCTGATCGGTGCCAGTCACGTGATCGCGGGACTGCTGGCGTGGTCCGGCAGCGAGTTCTACGTCGTTCGGACCTCCAGGCATGCCCTCACGATCACCTCCGCGTCGTGGGGCTGGGCGCATCTCGTCCTCGGCGCCCTCCTGATCAGCGTGGCCGTCCTCGCCTCCAGGCCGTGGGAGCTTTCCGCGCTGGTCTCCTTCGTGGCGGCCAGCGTGCTGATGAACCTGGTTTCCCTGACCGCGCAACCGGTCTGGGCCGCACTCGTGATCGGACTCGATGTCGTCGTGCTCCACGCAGTGGTCGTGCGTGGGCAAAGGCACAGCTCCCCTGCGAAAGACAGTCAGCGATGACATCGTCCACCGAGTTCTTCGACGGTCTCCGGGGCAGAGGGCGCCAGCCGCTGTTCGAGAAGGTGAAAGCGACGGAGACCCACCGGCGAGGCGTGGATCACCGATCTTGAGGAGACGGGCGTGCGGGTGCTTCCCGGACCGGTCACCTCCCGCGGGTGAAGCACTCGTCGCCGACGCCCCGGAGGTTGTGAGCATGGTGCCCACGACCAACGACGTTCACCTCGATTCGCTGAAACCCGCCGCCGTGCTGCGGGTGCGGCTCACCGCTCCCGCACACCGCATGGCCGACGCCGCACGCAGCACGCTCGAATCGCTGCTCATGGTCGCCGAAGACGCCTCGATGCGGTGCGCTGGTCCACCGGAAGTCGCTCTGCTCGGACACCACCTGCCGTGCACTCGAGCCGAGGTCCGCATTCCTGTCGTCGGCGTGCCGACCGGCGGCCTGCTGAGCTGCTTCTCCTACCGGCCGGGCGGTGTGGTCGCCAGAACCTTCCACGACACAGGTCTGGATGACCTGGAACCGGCCCGCGCTTCGTTGCTCACGTGGATGGCGGACAACGGGTACCACGCGGCTGGACAGCTCACACTGTTCCGCCTCCGCGCGGCGAAGGAGAACCTCGATCCCGCCGAACACCTGGGGGAGGTCGTCGTTCTCGTTCACGCCAACGGTACAGAGGACTGCTGTGTACCGCGAAGTGCACCTCGAACCGAGTAGCGCGTAGTGCACGCACGGGAGCGTCGACCGGACAGGTGGACAGCACATCTGCCCGTCGCCACGGGACGAAAGACCCTGGGGATGCTGAATCACACCGCGTAGCAAGGAAGGACAGCCGAACACCGTTCCGCGAGGAGGTTGCGATGGGCACCGTGGCTCGCGTCGTCGAGATCAGCGCCGAGTCCGACACGAGTTTCGACGACGCCGTCTCGACAGGAGTCGAACGAGCGGCGCGAACACTGCGAAACATCAAGTCGGCGTGGATCAAGGAGCAGCACGTGGACGTCGCGGACGGCCGCATCACGGGTTATCGGGTGCACATGCTGGTCACGTTCGTCCTCGACGAGTGACCTCGCCACGGCTTCACACCTCGGTCCACTCCGGACGCCGTTCCGGTCAGCCGGCGTCGAGGCGGCGCTTGCCGTAGGCCACCGCGCGGAGCAGGTTCGCCCAGGACAGCACGCGCGGCCCGCACTCGCAGGAGGCGGGCAGCGCGTCGTCCGCCAGCCGGTCTCCGTTCTGCTGGTCTTCAGCGACGGTGAGCCTTGCGGCGGATGACCCCGACGGCAGCGGTGCCGACGAACAGCACGATTCCGATGATGGCCAGCCAGACCAGGCCTTCGAAGGCGAATCCGATGACGGCTGTGATCAGCCAGAGCACCAGCAGGACGATGATCAGGATCAGCATGGTGACCTCCGGTTCGGCGGGACCGGTGTCCCGCCGCGTGGGTTCCGGCTTGCAGGTTCGTAGGTGTCAGTGACTTCCCGCGTGGGCTTTCTTGTGCGCGTCCTCGGCACGCACGGGCGCGCCGACCTCGTGCAGGTAGCGCAGGATCTGGCCGTAGGACATCAGCAGGCCGCCTTGGCTGTAGCTGATTCCCCTGGTGGCGCAGAAGGCTTCGACGAGCGGCTGGGCGCGGCGCAGGGTGGGCCGGGGCATGCTCGGGAACAGGTGGTGCTCGATCTGGAAGTTCAGGCCGCCGAGCGCGAAGTCCACCCAGCGACCACCGGTGACGTTGTGCGAGGTGAGGACCTGCTTGCGCAGGAAGTCCAGGTGATGTCCCTCGGTCAGGGTGAGCATGCCTTTGTGGTTGGGAGCGAAGGAACATCCCATGTACAGGCCCCACAGGCACTGGTGCACCACGATGAAAACGAACGCCTTGCCCGGCGAGAGGACCAGGAAGACCGCCGCCAGGTAGACGACGAGGTGCACGGTCAGCAGGGTGGCCTCGATCCACCGCGCCCTCAGCCCTCCGCGCCACACGGCCTTGATGCCCGACCAGTGCAGGTCGAACCCCTCCAGCATCAGCAGCGGGAAGAACAGGAACGCCTGGTACTTCGCCATCCACCGCTGGAATCCCCGCTTCGCGCGGCTCTGCCGGGTGCTGAAGGCGAGCGCGGCCATGTCGATGTCGGGGTCGGCGCCCTCGAGGTTGGGGTTGGCGTGGTGGCGGTTGTGCTTGCCGACCCACCAGCCGTAGCTCATCCCCACCAGCCCGGCCAGCCCGATCCCCGTCACGTCGTTGGCGCGGCGGCTGGGGAAGATCTGCTTGTGCCCGGCGTCGTGCCCGAGAAACGCGACCTGGGTGTAGAGCACGGCCAGCACCGCCGCGGTGAACAACTGCCACCAGGTGTTCCCCAGCAGGGCGAACGCGACCCAGGCCCCGGCGAAGGCCAGCAGCGTCAGGCTGCCCTTCACCGCGTAGTACACCGGTCGGCGGTCCATCAGGCCGGCTCGTTTGACGATGTCCGAGAGTTCGGCGAACTCGCTGCCCTGTCTCGGAGCCGACTCCGGTGAGGTGACGGCGTTCATGACCTGACCTCCTGTCAGCGGGTGTGCCGGGCGGTCAGACCCGCTGCAGACGCCCGCCCTCTGTTTCCCAGCGCTGCGTTGCCGATCCCGCCCGGTCGCGCAGCAGTGCGTCGGGGCTCTCCACGTTGTCCCGCTCGGCCGCGGCTTCCAGGACCTGGTAGGCGCGCGCCGGGTCGGTGGCGGGAGGAATCACCAGCAGCGTCACACGGGTCCGCCGGTCCGTGCCGATCACGGTCAGCGTGTTCGCGTGCTGTGTGCGGAAACCCTCCAGCCGGACGTCCTTGCCGTCCACGGACAGCCGGCGTGCCGGCGGCTTCCAAGCGGTCAGGTTGAAGGTGACCCGGCCTGTCCGCCCCAGCCGATCGGCCAGCGCGGCGAGCAACGACGGCAACTCGGCGGCCAGGTCGAGGCTGCGCGGCCACCAGGCCCCGTCCACGAACCCCGCCACCGAGCCCGGAGGCTTCAGCGCCACCTGGGAAGCCTGCGGTGTGCTTCTCATGACCGTCTCCTGACCGCCGGCCACCTCGGGTCAGCGAACCTTCTCGGGGATCCGGTCGAGGGTCCGCAGCAGCTTCATCGCGAGCGCGCGGGACTCCTCGACCGACAACGACGTGTTGGCTTTCAGAACGTCCTGGACGAGCTTCACGCGCTGTTCGTAGCGGGACACGTACACCGGTTCCGGATTCACCGCTCCTCCTCCTGGTGACACACGTCTGGTCCTTCAATGGTCGATCCAGTCCCTCGCGTCCAGAAGAGCGGAAGGGCACGCACTCCAGCGGACCAACTGCCCTGGTACCGCGGTTCTCCCTGCACTGTTCCGCAGGAAGCGCGACAGGATTCAGACCACAGTCCACATTGGACGAAAGCGGGGTTGCTCCCGGGACGACCGCGAGAGCTGGCCCCTCGTGACGCTCCGTCCGACGTGGTACTGCTGCAGTCGGCGCCCGAGCCCCAACTGGAGCTCCCGGTACGCGATGGCGTGCGAGAGAGCCGACGCGGTCGAGACCGACCTCTAGGAGCAGAAGCATGACGACCACCGCACAACTCATCGAGTCCGGCACCGAGGAGTTCGGCCGGGAGCTGGACCGGATCCGCGACGAGGTGCTCGCCGCTCGCGGGGAGAACGACGCGCGGTACATCCGGCGGGTGATCGCAGTCCAACGAGGCCTGGAGGCAGGCGGGCGGGTGTTGTTGTTCGTCTCGATCCTGCCGCCCGCGTGGCTCGCGGGCACGGCGGCGCTGGCCACCGCCAAGATCCTGGAGAACATGGAGATCGGCCACAACGTGTTGCACGGCCAGTGGGACTGGATGTGCGATCCGAAGATCCACTCCACCACCTGGGAGTGGGACTTCTCCACACCGGCCGAGGCGTGGAAGCACTCGCACAACTTCCTGCACCACACCTACACCAACGTCCTCGGCAAGGACCGCGACATCGGCTACAGCGCGCTCCGCATCCACCCCGAACAGCCGTGGCACCCCGTCTACCTCGCGCAGCCGTTCTACAACCTCGTGCTCGCGATGTTCTTCGAGTGGGGCATCTCGATCTACGACGTCGAGCTCGAACGTGCCTGGCGCGGCGAGAAGAGCTGGCGCGAAGCGCTGACCGAGCTGCGCGGCGTCCTCGGCAAGGCCCGCCGCCAGGTGATCAAGGACTACGTCGCGTACCCGCTGCTCGCGGGTCCGTCGGCGTTGCCGACCCTGCTCGCGAACCTGGCCGCGAACGTGATCCGCAACGTGTGGACGCACACGATCATCTTCTGCGGCCACTTCCCCGACGGCACCGTGGTCTTCACCGAGGACCAGCTCGACGGCGAGACCCGCGGCGAGTGGTACCTGCGCCAGCTGACGGGATCGGCCAACATCGAGGGCGGCGCGCTGTTCCACGTCATGACCGGCAACCTCAGCCACCAGATCGAGCACCACCTGTTCCCGGACCTGCCGAGCAACCGGTACGCCGAGATCGCTCCGAAGGTGCGTGAACTGTGCGAGCGCTTCGGCCTGCCCTACACGACCGGGCCGTTGCTGCGGCAGACCGCGAGCGTGTGGAAGCGGGTGCTGCGGCTTGCTCTTCCCGGCGGGACGGGATGACCCGCGGACACGCGCAACACAGCCCAACGGCGTAAGTTCTGGTGAGCCGAGGGCTTTCGCGCACCGGGTCCGAACCGGAGCCGTCCTCGGTGTCCCGAAAACGGTCATCGGGCAGCCGGGACGGGAGGATCGGCGTCATGTCGAGCCAGCGGACCTACGAGGTTCCGGTGCGGACCATCCTCGCGACGATCGGGCTCACCCTCGCCACGGTCGTGGCCGTGGTGTTCGTCATGCACGTCCAGCGAGTTCTCGTCTGGATGCTCATCGCCGCCGTCTTCACCGTCGCGCTCTACCCGGCGGTGAACTGGGTGCAGGACCACGTCAGGTGGTGCCGCCGCTCGCTGGCGACGCTGCTCGTGTTCCTCGTGGTCTTCCTGGTGTTCGGCGGCGTGCTGACGCTCTTCGCGGTACCGCTGGCAGAGCAGGGCACGCAGCTGGCCTCGCGGTTGCCGGACATGATCGCGGACGCGCGCAGCGGCAGAGGGGCGGTCGGCATCCTGCTGGAGCGCACCAACGCGCTGGAGTTCGCCCGGGACAACGAAGACCGCATCCGTCAGTTCGCCACCGGCCTCGGCACCCCGGCGCTGAACCTGGTGCGCAGCGCGGTCACCGGCGTCGTGGCGACCATCTCCATCTTCGTGCTCGCCTACCTCGCGGTGCTGCAAGGCCCCAAAGTGATCGACGGGACGCTCGCGCTCTTCCCGCCGCAGCGTGCGGAGCGCATCCACCGGGTCGGCCGTGAGTGCGCGAAGACCATCACCGGGTACATCTCGGGCAACCTGATCATCAGCGTGATCTGCGGTGTGCTGACCTACGTCGTGCTGAAGATCTTCGGCGTTCCGTTCGCCGAGCTGATCGCGGTGTTCGTCGCGATCGTCGACCTGATCCCGTTGATCGGCGCCACCCTCGGCGCGGTGGTGGCGGGCGTCGCCGCACTCATCCACTCGGTGCCCGCGGCCATCGCCGTGATCATCTTCTTCGTCGTCTACCAGCAGCTGGAGAACCACCTGCTGCAGCCGGTGATCTTCTCCCGCACGGTCCGGCTCAACCCCCTGACCGTGCTCGTCGCTCTGCTGCTGGCGACCGAGCTCGCCGGAATACTCGGGGCCCTGCTCGCCATCCCGGCCGCCGGCATCATCCAGGTCGTCCTGCGCGACGTGTGGCAGCACCGCAGGGTCGAGCCTGATGCGGAATCGGACGCATCCACCTGAAGGCGGCTACCGCGGGGAGGAAAGAGGTTCGCCGTTCGCCTGAGCCTCCTGTGCCTGCGGTGTGCCGAGCGACTGCATCGGGACGGCGGCGGGCAGGCCGTCGGCCTGTGGCCCGGCCGCGCCCGCCTCGCGCGCCAGGAACGAACCGAGCTCGCCGATGGTGCTCATCAGCGGTGCCGGGAACACGACCGTCGTGTTCTTGTCCACCCCGAGCTCGACCAGGGTCTGCAGATTTCGCAGCTGCAACGCCAGCGGGTGGGCCATCATCGTGTCCGACGCGTCGCCCAGCGCCGCCGCAGCCAGCGACTCGCCCTCCGCGTTGATGATCTTCGCTCGCTTCTCCCGCTCGGCCTCGGCCTGCTTGGCCATCGCGCGCTTCATGCTGTCGGGCAGCTGGATGTCCTTCAGTTCCACCAAGGTGACCTCCACGCCCCACTCGACCGTCGTGATGTCGAGGATCTTGCGGATGTCGACGTTGATCTGGTCGGTCTCCGACAACGTCTGGTCGAGGGTGTGCTGCCCGACCACCTTCCGCAGAGTGGTCTGCGCGATCTGGTCGATCGCGGCGTAGACGTTCTCGATCGCCACCACCGACTTCACCGCGTCGACGACCTTGAAGTACGCCACCGCCGACACGTCGACGCTCACGTTGTCCCTGGTGATGATGCCCTGCGACTGGATCGGCAGGGTGACGATCCGCAGCGACACCCGGCGCATGCGGTCCACCACCGGAATGATCAGTCGCAGTCCCGGCATCCGCACGCTGCGCACCTTGCCCAGGCGGAACAACACTCCCTGCTCGTACTGCTTGACCACCTTCACCGACATGCCCAGCAACAGCAGGACCACGACCGCGATGCCCGCGTAGACCAACCCGCTCATGATGACGCTCCGTCCGAGTTCGGATGAGACCGCTCCACGATGCGCGCGCCGCGGTGCTGACACCGCAGCCGAAGGTCCTCGCTCCCCAGCGCCGATCTACCCGGCACGGCGGGAGTTCTCGGTCACCTCCGCGGCGCACCGCCCGTACCGGCCGCAAGGGCAGGGATGTCGGCTGTGCCTTCGACCACCGCGGCTGCGACTCCGGCCAGCCGCACGCGGTTGCGGCGGGCGTAGCCGCGCAGCAGGGCGAAGGCGCTGTCCACGGTGGTGTTCATCCGTTCGGCCAGCACGCCCTTGGCCTGCTCGATGAGGACGCGGCTCGTGAGCGCGGTCTCCAACTGCTCGATGACCACCTCGTGGTGTCGCAAGGTGCGCTGACGCAGCAGGCTGACGGTGGCGATGTCGGCCAGCATCCGACCGAATACCGCGGTGTCCGCGTCCCAGGGCCCTGGCGTGTCGCCGAACAGGTCGAGTCCGCCGATCACGGTGTCGTCGGCCCGCATCGGTAGCGCGTGCACGGCGGCGAACCCGGCAGCGACGGCGGCACGGGAGAACACCGGCCACCTCTGGCCTCCGGCAGCGAGGTCCTCGCACTCCACCGCCTGGCCGCTGCGGAGACAGTCCGAGCACGGCCCCTCGTGATGCCGTAGCTGCGACAGCTCCAGCGTCCGTGCCGACTCGGTGGATCCCGCCACGACGTCGAGCGTGCCCTGGTGGTCCACCAGCCGCGCACCGGCCGCGGTCACGTCGAGCACCTCGACGCAGCGGTTCACGAACAGGTCCAGGAAGTCGACGACATCGAGGTCGTGCACGAGCAAGTCCGCCACCGCGACAAGGACCTTCCTGCCCTTCTGATCTTTCACCGTCATCACCGGTCCTCCATCCCTGGGCCAGGGGCCGTCACGGGGCCGGTCACAGCTGTGCCGTCCGACCCGTGACTCACAGGCGCCTCGCCGACATCAGAGAGATCATCCACGCAGAAACAACGACGCTAGGACGGTTCCGGACCAGCAGAAACCACCGTAGGTCCCGATCAGACCGGGACCTTTCGTCCGATCGCCCATTCAGGTGGGGTGTGTTCGTGCATCGAGCCACCTCGGCGCGCACCCGGTCTCTCCTGGGCTGTCTTTCTCATGACCGCCTCCGGCCACCCGCACGCGGGGTCAGCGAACCTCCTGTCCAAGGTCCACGCGTCCGGAAGAGCGGAAGTGCACGCGCTCCGGACCGGCTGTCCTGACGCCACCAAGTCTTTCGCGCATTCGGGCGCGGCATCTTCATCCGACCGGCCGCGCACGACCGTCCTCAGTGGACCAAAAAGCGGGCAGGGGACTTGGTCCCGGCCGGGTGGGGTTGGACGACCCTGCTGGGCCGCGGGACGACGTGGCCAGCATGGACGGGTGGCCGGCCTCCGCGACCTCCTGCAGCGCTACCGCCCGGTGGGAACACCCGGCGCGGCGGCGCGACCTGGGGTGCCCGCGGATCGTGCGGCGGAGGTGGCGACGGAGCTGGAACCGGTGCTCGCCCTGCTCGCGGGCGCCGAGGACGAGGCGCGGCGCCTGCGTGCCGAGGCGCGCGAGGAAGCGCGCCGGATCCGGGAACAGGCCGCTCGTGAGGCGGAGGATCTCGTCGCCGGGGCTCGCGAACGAGCCGCCGAGGTGCGTGCGCGGTCGGCCGCGGACGCGCGGGCGCAGGCGGCTCCCGACGGTGAGCTGCTCGTCGAGGCCGCGCGGGAGGGGGCGCACCGGATGCGGGAGCGCGCCGCGGCGTTGATGCCCGAGTACGTGGACCGTGCCGTCGCGACGGCGCTGAGCGGCATCGCGCGAACGGACGAGGTCGTGCCGTGAGCGCGGCGTGGATCGCGGGTGGAGTGCGGGCGCGGGCGTTGTTGCGGCGCAGGGCCGGCGCGGTGAGCGCGCGTGAGATCGCCGGGTGTTCGTCAGCGGCTGAGGCGGTGGCGCTGCTCGTCGCCGGTCCTTATCAACGGGACGTGCGGCCGGGACAGTCGCTGGCGCAGGCCGAGCACGGTGTGGCGGCGACGTTGCTGTGGCACCTGAGAGTGCTCGCCGGATGGCAGCCGCGTGCGGGTGCCGAACTGGTCCGGCTGCTCGCCGGGTGGTTCGAGGTCGCGAACGTCGTGGAGCACGTGCGCGCGCTGGCCGGCGCGACGGCGGGTCAGATGTTCCGGCTCGGCACGCTCGCCACCGCGTGGCCGCGGCTCGCAGCTACGTCGTCGCTGGCCGAGTTGCAGCGCGCGCTCGCCGCGTCCCCCTGGGGCGATCCGGGCGGCGCCGATCCGCAGCGGATCGTCGCCGCCGTGCAGCTCGGCTGGGCGGCACGGGTCGCGGGCGGTGTGCCGCAGGCTCGGGAGTGGGCCGCGGGAGGCGCCGTGTTGCTGGTCGCGCGCGAACAGTTCCTGCTCGGCCGACCGGTGCCCGGCTCGGCGCTGCTCGGCGACGTCGGCCAGCTCGCGTTCACCGACTTCGCCGCACGGCTGCCGGGTGAGGCGGCGTGGGCGCTCGCGGACGTCACGGATCCCGCCGGCCTGTGGCAGGCCGAGGAGAACTGGTGGAGGCGCGTGGAGACCGACGCGCGAACGTTGCTGCGCGGGCGGGGGTTCGGCCCTGACACGGTGGTGGGGTGCGCCGCCCTGCTCGCGGTCGACGCTCGCCGGGTGCGGGCCGCGCTCGAGAGCGCCGCGCGCGGCGGCAGACAGCTGGAGGCGTTCGATGCCATCACATGACGCCATGACACCTGTGCGGATGGAACGGATCGCCGTCGTGGCACCGGAAGACGCGCTGCGCCGCGCCCTCGCTCTGGTGGCGGACGCGGGTGTGGTCGACGTCGACCGAACCGACGACGAGCTGGAGACCATCGCGGACGCCGCGGTGCGACGGGAGTCGGTCGCGGCCGTCGCGGGGTGGTGCCCGGCCCAGGAACGACCCGGTCTCGCCGCGGCACTCGCCGAGGTGGGTGCGGCTGCGGTGCCGTTGCCGGTGCCACGCGGCGTGGATCCGCCTTCGTTGTTGCGTGCGGACGGCCCGGTCCGGCGGTCGTTCACCCCTCTCATCACCACCTACGGCACGGTGCCGTACCAGGACGTCGACCCGACGGTGCTCGCGGGCGCCGCGTACGTGCTCATGTTCGGGATGATGTTCGGTGACGCCGGGCAGGGACTGCTGCTGGTCGCGGTCGGCCTGCTGCTGCGGGCCGGATGGCCGCGCCGGCTGGCGCGCTGGCGTTCCGCGTGGCCGTTCGTCCTGGGCGCCGGGGTCGCGAGCACCGCGTTCGGGGTGCTGTACGGGGAGTTCTTCGGGCCGACGGGCGTTGTTCCCGTGCTGTGGCTGGATCCGCTGGACGACCCGGTGGAGCTGCTGAGCGCCGGTGTCGCAGCCGGGGCCGTCCTGCTGGCCGCGGCCTACGCCGTCGCGATCGTCAACCGATGGCGTGAAGGCGGTCCGCGGCTCGCCGTGTACGCGGCGTCGGGTGTCGCGGGAGCAGCGCTGTTCCTGGGCATCGCGGGGATCGCGGGTGGCTTGCTGCTGGGCGCCGACCTGCTCGTCGTGGCCGCCGCCGTGATCGCCGTGGCCGGCCTGGTGCTCGCCGGGGTGGGGTTCGCCGCGGCCTCCGGTGGTGGTGCCGCGGGGTGGGTGCAGGCGGCCGTGGAGCTGTTCGACATCGTGATCAGGACAGGGTCGAACCTCGTGTCGTTCGCCCGGCTCGCGGCGTTCGGCCTGGTGCACGCCGCGATCGGCTCGGTCGTGTGGCTGGGGACGACGGCACTGGCGAGCGGTGGTGGCGTGGGCATCGCCGCTGCGGTGCTGGTCTTCTTGCTGGGCAACGCACTCGCGTTCTCCCTTGAGGCGTTGGTCGCTGCCATCCAGGCGTTGCGCCTGGAGTTCTACGAACTGTTCTCGCGGGTCTTCGAGATCGAGGGCCGGCCGTTCCGCCCGTGGCACGGGGAGGCTCGATGATGGTCTGGTTGGCAGGATTGCCGGTGCTCGTCGCGGTGTGCGCGGGAGCCGTGCTCCTGGTGCGCCGCAAGGGACGCGCCGTGCTCACCCTGTTCGCGGGACTCAACGGCGTGCTACTCGTCGGCGCCCTGGTCGTGCTCGTCATGGCGCTGCAGGCCGGTGAGGCGTCCGCGGCCGTGGCCCAGTCCCCCGCCCCCGCGGCGAACTGGGCCGCGCTGCTCGGAGCGGCCATCTCGGTCGCCGGCTCGTCCATCGGCGCGGCGATCGCGGTCGCCTACACCGGAGCGGCGGCGCTGGCCGCCCTCAGCGAACGGCCCGAGCTGTTCGGCCGCGCGATGGTGATCGTGGGCCTGGCGGAGGGCATCGCCATCTACGGGCTGATCGTCGCGGTGATCCTCCTCGGGAAGGCGTGAGCGGTGGGAGCCGTGGCCGTGATCGGTGCCGGGGTCGCCGACTGGGCACTCGCCGGTGTGCGGGTCTGCGAGGCGGCCGACCCCGCGTCCGTGCGCGTGGCCTGGAGCAGCCTGGGCGACGACGTGTCGGTCGTGCTGCTCACGGACGCCGCCGCCGCGGTGTTGAGCGCCGAAGTCGCGGGAACCGGCCCCCGGCTCGTGGCGGTGATCCCGTCATGACCGTCCAGCAGCAGGACGCGCTGGCCCCGGTGCGGGCGGCGTTGCTGGCCAGAGCACGTGCCCAGGCCGGACGTGAGCTCGCGGCCGCACACCTCGACGGGGACGCGCTGCTCGCCACGGCCCGCGCTGAGGCGCGGTCGATCCTCGACCTGGCCGCCGAGGAGGGCCGTGCGGACGCCGCGTCGTCCATCGCCGCCGAGCACGAGAAAGCCCGCCGTACCGCCCGCGCGCTCGAACAGGCCGCACAACGCGAGATCTACGACGACCTCCGTCACCGCGTCACCACCGCGGTGGCGCGCGCCTTCGCCGACCCGGTCCGGCGGGATCGGCTCGTGGCGATGATCCGGACCGAGCTCGGCGCCGGCGCGACCGTGCGGGACGCACCGGGCGGAGGCGTGACCGGGGAGGCCGCGGGCCGGGTGGTCGATCTCGGCGTCGAGGCGGTGGCCGGCCGCGCCGTCGACGCGCTCGGAGACGGGGTGAGGGCGCTGTGGGCGCCGTGAACACCGGACGGGTCGTCCGGGTGTCCGGGCCATTGGTCGAGGTCTGCGACGTCGGCCCGGTCGCCATGCACGACCTCATCGCGCTCGGGCCCGACTCGACGCCGAGCGAGGTCGTCGCGATCAGGGACGGCCTGGTGAGCGTGCAGGCCTACGAGTACACCGGCGGGCTGAGGCCGGGTGCTGCCGCCGTACCCGCGGGCAAGCCGCTGTCGGTCCGACTCGGCCCAGGACTGCTGGGCCACGTCTTCGACGGGTTGTTGCGGTCGTTGACAGCGGCGCCGGTGTTCCTCACTCCCGGCGCCACCAATCAGGATTCCGACCACCGGTGGCGGTTCGAGCCCGGGGTGCGCGTCGGTGACGCGGTCGAGGCCGGGCAGGTGCTCGGTGTGGTGACCGACGCCGGAGCGCTCGAACACCGGGTGCTCGCGCCACCGGGCGTCGGCGGCACAGTGGAGTCGGTGGCCGACGGCAAGTGCGGAGCCGACACCGCGGTCGCCACCGTCAGCGGCACCGCCGTGCACCTGTTCTCCGACTGGCCGGTCCGGGTGCCGCGGCCGTGCCGGACCCGTCTGACCGAGGTGACGCCGCTGCGCACCGGGCAGCGTGTGCTGGACCTGCTCTACCCCGTGGCACGCGGGGGTGCCGCCGCGGTACCCGGAGGCTTCGGCACCGGGAAGACCGTTCTGCTGCAACAGATCGCGAAGTGGTGCGACGCGGACGTCATCGTCTACGTCGGGTGCGGGGAGCGCGGCAACGAGCTGGCCGAGGTCGTGGCCGAGCTCTTCGAGCTGACGGACCCGCGCACCGGTGGGCGGCTGACCGACCGCACCGTGGTCATCGCCAACACCTCGAACATGCCGATGATGGCCCGTGAGGCGAGCATCTACACCGGTGTCGCCGTCGCGGAGTACTACCGTGACATGGGGTATCACGCGGTAGTCATCGCCGACTCCACCTCGCGCTGGGCGGAGGCGTTGCGGGAGTTCGCGTCCCGCACCGGCGCGCTGCCCGCGGAGGAGGGGTATCCCGCCGACCTCGCCTCCGCGCTGGCGGCGTTCTACGAACGTGCGGGCTGCGTCGAGACGCTCGGCGGAGCGGTCGGGTCGGTCACGATCATCGGCGCCGTGTCGCCGCCGGGCGGTGACATGACCGAGCCCGTCACCGCGCACACGGAACGCTTCGTCCGCGTCCGCTGGACGCTCGACCGGGACCTCGCCTACTCCCGGCACTACCCCGCCGTCTCCTGGTCGGGCTCGTTCTCCCGTGACGCGCCGGCGGTGGGAGACCACCACGTCCGTGAGGGTGAACACGAGTGGCCCGCACGGAGAGCACGTGTGACGACCGCGCTGGCCGAAGCCGACCGGCTCGCCGCCCTGGCGGAACTGGTCGGCGAGGCCGCGTTGTCCGGGCCTGAGCGGGTCGCGTTGCTGGCCGGGCGCCTGCTGCGCGACGGAGTGCTCCAGCAGAGCGCTCTGTCCACAGTGGACGCTGCTGGAGGCGACGAGAAGGCGGCTGCGCTCGTGGCAGCCGTCCTGGCGGTGGTGGACGAGTGCCAGCGGCTGGTGGCGGCGGGCGTGCCTGCCGAAGTGTTGGAGGAGTTCGACTTCACCGCGCTGGTGCGGCTGCGCGAGGAGGCGGGGCCGCACGAAGTGGAGCTGATCGGCAGGCGGCGCGACGAGGTGCTGGCCGGGTTGCGGAGGCTGCGATGACGATCGAGTTCACCGGGGTGCGGGAGCTGCGCGGACCGCTGGTCGTGGTCGGCGGAGTCGAGGGTGTCGGCTGGGACGAGTTCGTGCGCATCAGGCTGGACTCCGGCGAGCTGCGGCACGGTCTCGTGCTGGAGGTCGACCACGACCTCGCCGTCGTGCAGGTGCTGGAGGGCACCGGCGGCATGGCCACAGCGGGCACCCGGCTCGAGTTCACCGGGCAGCCGCTGAGCATCCCGGTCGGCACCGGGTGGCTCGGCCGGACGTGCGACGGCCGCGGCGCTCCGGTGGACGGCGGGCCACCGGTGTTCGGCGCGCGGCGCGAACCAGTCGCAGGCGCACCGCTGAACCCGACGTGGCGTGAGGCGCCCGCCGAGCCGGTGCTCACCGGCGTGTCGGTCATAGACGCGCTGACCACCCTGGTCCGCGGCCAGAAGCTCCCGCTGTTCTCGCTGCCGGGCCACCCGCACCTGGAGCTGGCGACCCAGATCGCCGTGCAGTCCACGGCAGGAGGCGAACCGTTCTGCGTCGTGTTCGCGGGCATCGGTCTCACCCATGCGGACGCCGCCTACGCACGCGACGCGCTCGAAGCCCGATCGGCGGCGGGTGAACTGGTGCTGCTGATCAACACCGCCGACGATCCCGTCATCGAACGGATTCTCACCCCGCGGATCGCGCTGACCGTCGCCGAGTCGCTGGCGTTCCGCGAGGGCAGGCACGTGCTGGTCGTGATGACCGACATGACGACCTACGCGGAGGCGTTGCGCGAGGTGTCCGCGGCCCGCGGCGAGATCCCCGCGCGACGGTCGTACCCCGGCTACCTCTACAGCGACCTCGCCTCGTTGTTCGAGCGCTGCGGCCGCATCCGGGGAAGGCCGGGGTCGGTGACGGTGCTGCCGGTCCTCACCATGCCGGGAGGCGACATCACCCACCCCGTCCCCGACCTCACCGGGTACATCACCGAGGGGCAGATCGTCTTCTCCGCCGAAGCCCACGCGCACGGCCTGTACCCACCGGTCGACCCGCTCGCCTCGCTGTCGCGGCTGATGCGCAACGGCGCCGGACCGGGCCGGACCCGTGCCGACCACCTGGACGTCGCGGCGCAGCTGCTGTCCGCGCTGGCACGGGCCCGGCAGGTGCGCGACCTGGCCGAGCTCATCGGGGTCAGCGGCCTGAGCCGCACGGACCAGGCCTACCTCGATCTGGAGCAGGCCTTCCGGACCGAGGTGCTCAGCCAGTCGCCGGGTGAGGCGCGGACGCTCGACGACACCCTGGAACGGGTGTGGCGGGTGTTGCTGCGGCTGCCCCGGTCGGAACTGTCGATGCTGCCCGCCTCGCTGCTGGAGGGCCGATGAGCGCCATGCGGGTGCCTTCCGGCCGGTCGGGACGCCAGTGGTTGCGCGGCCGCCTCGACAGCGCCGAACACGCGGCCGCGCTGCTGGAGCAGAAGCTGCGGGCGTTGCGCGCGGAACAGCGCCGCCTCGCCGAAGCGGCGGCACGCACCCACTCCGAGCTGGTGGCGCAGGCCGAGGAGACGAAGACCTGGGCACTGCGCGCCGCGCTCACGGCCGGACGCCGCGGGATGCGCCTCGCGGGCAGCGGCGCGGAAGCCGACGTGACGATCTTCTGGGCCACGACGGCGGGGGTCCGGCACCCCACCGGGATCACCTGCTCGATGCCCGCCGATGTGATCGGCGGGCCGACTGGCTCCTCGGTCGCGCGGGCGGTGCTCGAACAACGCCGGACGCTCGACGCGGCTCTGCGGCACGCCGTCGCGACCGCCGCGTTGCACCGGCTCACCGCGGAGGCCGACACGACCCAGCGCCGGGTGCGGGTGCTGCGCCGGCACTGGGCGCCGTTGCTGCGGGAGGCACTCGCGCGGGTCGACCTGGAGCTGGAGGAGCGGGAGCAGGCCGAGAACCTCCGGCACCGGATCGCTCTCAACGCCGATCGGAGCCGCGCGGCAGAGTGACGCCCGACGTCGCGTCACTCGCCCAACAAGCACTTTCCTGCGGTCTCTGCTCGTCATGAGGGTGACCTTCATGAACCTCAGGTCCATGAAGGTCACCCTCATGGACCACGCGTACGCTTCGAGCGGGCGTTGACCGCGCTCTCATCGGCACGAATTCGCCGGCAGAGTCCTTGCAGTCGCCCACAGCACCAGAAGTGGACGGCTGGGGCGGTCAGCGGGCGGTCCAGTCGCGAGCGATCCGTTCCCACTCCCCTGCCCACCGGCGCAGGCGCGACCGCTGGTGCGCGTACCGGGTGACCAGGTAGAGCAGCGTCATCGCGCCCACGGCTCCGGTCCAGAGCAGGACGGCGACCGCGATCCCGTTGAACGCGGCGTCTCCGGTGCTCAGCGGTGCCCAGGTGAGATCACCGTTGCGCTCGACCCAGATCGGCACGGTCGTGCCCGCCTTCGCTCCGGACTGAGCGTGCACGACGCCCTGCCTCGCCGCTCCGTCCGGAGCGAGCCAGGTCGCCGGGACGGGGACGGACCTCGCGACGCCGCCCGGCCCCGCCGAACCGACGACCAGCGGTGCGTCCACGACGAGCACGGCCTCCGCCGGGTGCCGGGTCTGCTGCTCGATCACGGCCTGCGCGGATTGCCTGGTGTAGAACTCCGAGCCCGCGGCGGCCGCGACGGGCAGTGCGACCAACGCCACCACGGCGGCGAGGACCAGGACGAAGCCCTCCAGCCGGTCGCCCGCGGTGGCCAGCTCGTTGCGACCGGGCAACGCCTGCCGAAGGACTCGCAAGAGCGGTTTCGTGTCCATGGTCCACCTCCTCGGTCAAGGGTTCTCCGCGTGAGCAGCGCTCCCCAGGGCACTTGGTCTCGTGGCGACGGTGACCGTGGACTCACGGGTTCGAGGCCCGGCACCGCCTTCGGTCCTGCCCGAAACAGGACTTCGAACCCGGTTCCGCGCTCCCGCCGCCCGCGACCCTGGTCGTGGAGGTGGGAGCGGTGAGGGAATGGTTCAGGGCACACCGGCCGCTCGTGGCCGGCGCGGCGGTGCTGGTGCTCGGTGCTGTGGTAGTGCTGATCGTCGCGCTGCTGCGGGCGACGCCTGGACGACCGGTCGCGACACCGTCGAGCACGCCGGTCACGACGATGACCCCGGCGAGCGGCAGTTCGACGACGACAACGACCACAGCACCTATGGCCACGACCTCTCGCACCACGACCGGTCGCACCACGACGACCGCTCCCCCGCCACCTCCCTTCCCGGAGTCTTTGCGCGGCAAGGACATCTCCAGGCTGCCGACGGATCGCAAGGTGGTCGCTCTCACGTTCGACGCGGGCGCCAACGCCGCCGGGCTGCCCAGCATCCTGCGCGCGCTCGCGGACCAGCACGTGCGCGCGACGTTCTTCTTCACCGGCAACTTCGCGCAGGCCGATCCGGGCTCCGTCCAGGCGATCCTCACCGCCGGACACCGCGTCGGCAACCACTCGATGACTCACCCCTACCTGACCCGGTTGCCGGACAACGAGATCAGCGGCGAGCTCGCTCGCGCGGAGCAGGTGCTCATGCGCACCGGCTCCGACCCCAGGCCGCTGTTCCGGTTCCCCTACGGCGACCGCGACGCACGCGCCATCGCAGCCGTCAACTCCCAGGGCTACGTCCCGGTGCGCTGGACCGTCGACACGCTCGGATGGCAGGGCACGTCCGGCGGCGGCAGCGCCCGGCGCGTCGTCGACCGCACGATCGAGGCGTTGCAGCCGGGTGAGATCGTGTTGATGCACATCGGATCACACCCCGAGGACGGATCCACTTTGGACGCTGACGCGCTGCCGGACCTGATCGCCGCGGTGCGGGCGCGTGGCTACGACTTCGTCACGCTCGACGCACTGCTCGGCGACGGCTCCGCGGGATGAGGAGCCGAAGTCACGCGGTGCCGCACACACCTGCCGTGTAAGCGGCGCGGCAACCTGCGCGGAGCAGCTTGCCGCTGGAGCTGCGGGGCAGCGTGCCCGCGGCGACCACCGCGACGTCGTCCACCCGCACTCCGTGTCCGCTGTGGACGGTGCGCCGCACCGCCGCCACGATCTCCTCCGGCTCGACGTCGCCGAGGACTTCCGCCAGCACGACGACACGTTCGCGTTGGCCGTCATCGACACCGAGCACGCAACACGCGAGCACGGCTGGATGCGCGGTCTCCGCTGTCGCTTCCAGGTCGTGCGGGTGGTGGTTGGCACCGGCGATGATGATCACCTCCTTGGCCCTGCCCGTCACGAACAGCTCGCCGTCCCAGCGGAAGCCCGTGTCGCCGGTGCGCAGGAACGGGCCGCGCCTGCCGGGCAGCTCGGCGTGGAACACCTCGTCCGGCTGGTTCCAGTAGCCGGTGCCCACGCTCGGGCCCTGCACGAAGATCTCCCCCACCTCGCCGTCCGCGCACTCCTGCGAGGTGGTCGGATCGGCCACCACGAGCGTGATCGACGGGGAGACCGGGCCGCTGCTGACCAGCTGCCGCCCGCCGGGAGGGTCGACCGGGCGGACGCGGCCTCTGGTGAGGGTGTCGGTGTCGCAGCGCAGGATCACCGGGCCCTCCCCCACCAGAGCGCTGGTGACCATCACGGTCGACTCCGCGAGGCCGTAGCCCGGCACGAGAGTGCCGCGGCGCAGGCCGACGGGAGCGAACACCTCGAGAAAGCGCTCCAGCGACTTGGCCCTGACCGGCTCGCCGCCGATCAGCGCCATCTCCCAGCCGCTCAGGTCCAGCTTCGCCATCTGGGCCTCCGGGATGCGGCGCACGCACAGGTCGAGCGCGAAGTTGGGCGCGCAGCTGTCGGCCCTGCCGAGCTGCGAGATCAGCCGCAGCCAGCTGATCGGGCTGCGGACGAAGACCCCGGCGGGGAACAGGAGTGCCTGCCGGCCCGCGTACAGCGGGTCGAGCACGCCGCCGATCAGGCCCATGTTGTAGTGCGACGGCAGCCACGAGACGCTCGGCGGGCGGGGCAGTCGCTCCTCGTCGGCCGGGCGGTACAGGTTCTCGTGGATCAACGCGAGGTTGTGCAGGACGTTGCCGTGGGTCAGCGTCACGCCCTTGGGCTCGCCGGTCGATCCGGACGAGTACTGCAGGTAGGCCGGCGTGTTGATGCCCACACCGGGCGGCGTCCACCGATGCGCGAATGCCGGGTCGGTCTCGTCGACCGAGACCCGCACCAGCCCGGCGAGTGCCGGGGTCTCCTCGACGACCCCGAGGCACTTGGCGAAGGTCATACCGGTGGAGAGCAGCAGTTCCGGCCCGCAGCTCGCGACGATCGACTCGATCCGGCCCACCTTCACACTCGTGCGGGTGCCGTCGAGCGGCGCGACCGGCACCGCGATCAGCCCGGCGTACAGGCACCCGAGGAACGCGACGTGGAAGTCCAGGCCGGGTTCGAAGCACAGCAGCGCTCGGGTGCCGCGGGGCGCGAGCTCGCTCAGCAGCACGGCCAGCGCCCGTGCCCGGCGGTCCAGGTCGGCCAGGGTCAGCGCGTCCCACTCCGTTCGCCCGTCGGCGTAGAACGAGTACGCACGCATGTCCGGCTCTGCCGAGGCTCGGGCCCGGCACAGGTCGACCAGCGTGGTGAACTTCCGCCGGCCGCCCGCGACGTTCTTCGGCAGCCGCACACCGTCGTTGATGTGCATCACTTTCCTCCCAACATGAGCGCACGGCAGGAGGCACGGCGGAGCTTTCCGCTCGTGGTCAGCGGCAACGTGCCGGGTGACACGAGCGCGATGCGGCTGAGCACCACGCCGTCCTCCGCGTGCACCGCGGTGGCGATCGCGTGCCTGATCTCGTCCTGGGACGTCCCGCGGTACCGGTGGTCGACCTCGGCGAACACCACGACGTCCGCGCCGTCCATCACCGCGCACGCCGCCCGCACCGCGGCGTGGCTGCCCATCGCGGTCGCCTCGATGTCGTACGGGTAGAGCTGGCGGCCGTCGACCTCCAGCAGGTCCGGGATCCGGCAGGTGACGAAGAGCTGGCCCTCGGACAGGAATCCCAGGTTCCCGGTGCGCAGGAACCTGCGGCCTTCCACCAGCGCGCCGAAAGTTCGTTCGGTGCCGGCGAGGTCGTTCCAGTACCCCGCCCCGATGCTCGGGCCGGACACGAGGATCTCGCCGACCTCATCGGGCCCGACGCGCACGCAGGTCTCCGGATCAGCGACGACCACGTCCAGCGAGGGGTCCGGTTCGCCGCAGCCGACCAGGCT
>NZ_JAJAEG010000009.1:0-325253 GCF_047445655.1 Lentzea alba | reverse complement strand
CACCACGCCACACAGCCCCACCACGCCACACAGCCCCACCACGCCGCACAGCCCCACGGCAACCCAGCACCGCTCCATTCCGTGCGTCCTCGAAGCGACCCACCGCGCGATCGCGCCCCACGCCCTCGACGCACTCGCCGCAGCCCTTCGCGCCAACCCGACGACGATCACCGGAACCATCAGCAGGCACCAGGGCGGCCTCAAGATCGACCCACTCGCCGTCCACACCGAGGCAGGCGTGGTGATCCCGGACCTGGCCACGGACACCACCCGAGTACCGCTGCCACAAGGCTTCACCACGACCGACCCGTTGAGCGAGGCGATCGACAGCGCCCTGACGGTCCTAGCCGAGGCCGCGCATCGAGGCCTGGACCACCTGCCGAACAGCCTGCTCACCCGCCTGCGCGAGGTCGCTGCGAGCCTGAGCCGCACGGGCCTGCGCACGGCGGCGGACCGCGTCACGGCGTTCGCCGACGCCCCGGCCGCGGGCACGTGGCTCAGCGCGCACCTGAGGTTGCTCGTCACGGCCGATGCTCGCTGAACCGGTCGGGTCGATGCGTTGCGAGAGCACGTAGTCCTCGGCCGCCTCCGCGACGCGCCCGAGCCGTTCCAGCACATGACCACGGAGGTAGTGAGCCCGCGCCGCACCCCAGCCCCCGAGCGACACCCCGCGCGTGTACGCCTCGACCGCCTCGTCGAGCTGGCCGCACGCGACCAGGGCGTCGCCCCGCAGCGCCCACGTCCGGTCATCGCCGGGACTCAGCTCAACCAACGAATCCGAATACTCGACCGCACGCGCTGCCAGGCCGACGGCGAGGTGGGTCCGCACGAGGAAGCCGTGCAGGGCGTAGCTCTCGTCCTCCCACGCCAGCCGGTCAACCAAAGCAGGGCCCGGCGCGACGGACGTCAACGAGTCCAGGGCTCGCCCGAGCAACCGGTGCGTCTCCGCGATGTCGCGCTGCACAAAGGGAACAGCGGCGATCGCCCGGTGCAGCCGAGCCCGTTGCAGCGCGGACGAGGGCAGTTCCGACGAGGCCTTCACAGCCAGCGCGGCGCCGGCGCGCAGCGAGGTCGAGTCCACGCCGCGGGCAGCAGCGCGGAACACCACGAACAACGCCAGATCCCGCCGCACCGAGGCGGGCAGCCCGGACCTGGCGCCCCGCAGAGCCAGTGCCTCCACCGCGGACGCCGGCAGGTGGCAGCGCAGCACGGCCAGCTGTTCCAGAGCGAACGAAGGTGAGAGTGCGTCGGTCATGGGGAACAACGCCGCCGCACGCTGCGGATAACCCAGGCGCAGCAACAGTTCGCAGGCGACCTGACGCTCGGCCGTGCTCAACGGGCCGCTCAGACGTTCAGCCACCCGCCACCACAACGAGGAGGCCAGGTCGGCCGGGAACGCGGTCATCTCGCCACTGAGGCCGTCGACCCGGCCCCAGCTCGCGGCCGTCAGCAACCGCAGCTGCAACGACGGCGGCGACTCGAAACGGGGCACGTCCGCACCGGCAACGAAGGCCGTGGCCAGCGTGTGCGTGATCCGCGCGTGCAGTGGAGAGGCCGCGACAGGAGCGGCGAGACCCGCGTAGACACCGCAGGCGACGGGGACCTGCGCGGTGAGCAGGGCGCGCAGCCGGGTGGCCAGCGCGCGAGGGTCGGTGCGGTACCGCGGCGGCGCGGTCATGCGGGCCTCCCAGGGTCAGTTCAGCAGTTCCCACCCGCGTCTGGTCAGGCGGTGGCGGACCGATCTCCCGTTGCGGTGGGTGGAGACGAAACCGGCGGTGCGCAGCGCGGTCGCGTGCTGCGAGGCGGTGGGCAGGCTGATGCCCACGTGTTTGGCCAGTTCGGTGGTGGTGCGTTCGGATGTCAGTGCGCGCAGCACCAGCGTGCGGGTGCGGCCGAGGGCCAGTTCGAGGCTGGCGCCGGTCGGCTGGGTCGCCGCCACGGGGTAGAAGAGCAGGGGCTGCGGCTCGGCGAACATCGACACCGCCGGCCTGGTCAGGCCGTTCAGCACCGGCACGATGAGCATTCCGGTGCCGCGCAACGAGATCTCGGTGTCCCAGCCCAGTTCGACGTGCAGCGCGGGCGAGGTCCACGAGATCGACGGGTGCAGGTTGCCGAGCAGGTCCCCGAGTCCGCGCGTCACCGCCTGCGACGACCTCAGCCGCACCTCGGCGTCGAACGACTGGCGGGTGTCCGGCCAGTTCGACTCCAGCAGGTCGCGGAAGCCCGAGTTCAGCGCGGAACGCAGATCCAGGCGCGAGGTCGGTGTCCCCGCCGCGAACGACCGCAGCCACGGCGAGGTCGTGCCCAGCATGCTCGCGATCTGGTCGCGCACCCGTGTGGAAGGTACGCCGAGCACCTGGCGCACGGCCTCGTCGAAGTCGGGGCGCGCGGAGTTGAAGAAGTCCGGGATGAACCGTCCCGGCCGGACCAGCTCGGCGAGCGGGCGGATCTGCGGCAGCAGCAGGCGGTCCCAGTTACCGCTGTGCACCGTGAACACCAGCTCGTACATCGGCAGCGGGGCCGACGCGAACCGGGTGCGCGCCAGATCTTCCAACTCGAAGAGAATCGTCAACCCGCGGCCCTTGGGCGCGGATTCGGACAACACAATCGGCATTTGCTTCCCCCCGGAGTGCAACCACTTCCGACGGTACGCAGATCTCGTTGTCCGGTGTCAGCTCTGTTCCGGTTTACAACGTCCACCGGACAAACTCAAACCAACGGCCCAGCCTGTTCGGTGAGCTTCAACAGCAGGTCACGGGTGCTTTCACGCTCCTCTGGCGTCTCCTGGTCCCGCCACAGCAGATCCGCGAGCGTCACCCCATCGAGTGCCCGGGAAATAAGATCAGCACGCTGCGGATGCAACCCGTCGGAATCGATTTGCTGCCGCCAGCGGGTCGCGGCGACGTCCATCCGTTGCTGCAGTTCCGGAACTCCGAGCAATGCCGTTACGACAGATGGGTGAGCCCACAGCTCATCCGGCGTGAACGTCGCACGGATGTGCGCGCGCGTCCACCGGCCCGGCGTGTCCTCCGGTTCGAGCAGGCTCTCGACCGTCGCGTCGTAGTGGTCGAACCACTCGTCGATCAGGCCGACGATCAACGCCTGCTTCGTCCGGAAGTGGTGCAGCAGGCCACCCTTCGACACGCCCGCTTCCTTCGCCACCGCGTCGAGGCTGACGCCCGGTCCGTGCGCGATCAACGCGCGCGCGGCCGCCTCGATCACTTCACGGCGGGTGCGGGGCGCATTGCGCTGTTCTCCGGGCATGTGATCAACCTATCGTTTGCTTAGCCGACCGTCTGGACGGTACGTTAGTTTACAGACCAGATGGTCGGCTAAGGGGGTTCTCATGCGAAAGTGGGCAGCACTGGGCGTGCTCGCGCTCGCGTTGTTGTTGATCGCCGTGGACGGCACGGTGCTGGCTTTGGCGCTGCCCGCGCTCCAGCACGACCTGTCGCCCTCCGCCGCACAGGTGCTGTGGATCGGCGACATCTACTCGTTCGTGCTCGGCGGACTGCTCGTCACGATGGGCACGCTCGGCGACCGGATCGGCCGCAAGAAACTGCTGCTCATGGGCGCCGCCGGGTTCGGAGCGGCTTCATTGCTCGCAGCCTTCGCGCCGTCCGCGGAGTGGCTGATCGTGGCCCGCGCCCTGCTCGGCGTGGCGGGCGCGACGATCATGCCGTCGACGCTGTCGATCATCCGCAACCTGTTCACCGACCCAGCGGAACGCACGCGAGCGGTCGCGGTGTGGGCGGCGATGGCGACGGCGGGCGCGGCACTGGGCCCGTTGGTCGGCGGCGTGCTGCTCGAACACTTCTGGTGGGGCTCGGTGTTCATCATCAACCTGCCGGTGATGGCGCTGCTGCTGGTGTTCGGCGCGTGGTGGCTGCCGGAGACCCGCGACCCGAACCCAGGCCCGTTCGACTTGGTGTCGGCCGCGCTGTCGGCGGTCGGAGTGGTGCCGCTGGTCTACGCGATCAAGGAAGTCGCGCTGACGGGCCCGTCGTGGACCGCGTTCGGAGCCGGCCTGGTGGGCGTGGCCGGGCTGTGGCTGTTCGTGCGGCGGCAGCAGTCGTCAGCGCACCCGATGATCGACGTGGCGCTGTTCCGCAAGCCGGCGTTCTCCGGTGCCGTGGGCGCGACCATGATCGCGGTCTTCGCGCTGACCGGGCTGGTGTTCTTCCTGTCGCAGTACTTCCAGAACGTCCTGGGCTACTCGCCGCTGGAGGCCGGGCTGCGCGAACTGCCGCTCGGACTCTCCGGCCTGCTGGTGATCGCGCTGATCGGCCCGGTGGTGCGCCGCCTCGGCCTCGGCCGGTCGATCGCTTCAGGACTGCTGGTGAGCGCGGCCGGCCTGGCGATCATCGGCGTCTCGGCGGAGTACGGCGCCATCGCGGTGGCGCTGGTGATCGTCGGTGCCGGTGTGGGGCTGGCGCTGACGTTGACGACGGACGCTTTGGTGTCCGCCGTGCCCGCGGACAAGGCGGGCGCGGCGTCGGCGGTGTCCGAGACGGCCTACGAGCTCGGGGCGGCGCTGGGCATCGCGGTGCTCGGGACCGTGCTGTCGGCCTGGGCGGTGTCCGGCACGTTCACGGAGGCGGTGCAGGGGACGTCGCTGGTGGCGGCCGGACTGCTGGCGGTGGCGTCCTTTGTGGCCTACCGGCTCATTCCGACGGGCGCGACGCCTCGGCCAGGCGTTCGTGCAGACGCTCCCTGACCTGGTCCGGGGTGTAGGCGGCGCGGCGGCGCTGGTTGCGGGCCACCAGCACGCCGCTCGCCGCGACACCCGCGAAAGCGGCGATTCCGAGCACCTTCCACAGCTTCATGTGCCTAGGCTACTGGGCCATGGCGATAACCCTGGACGAAGCAGTCGAACTGACCCGCACGGGCGACGTGTGGGTGTTCCGCGGTCGTAGTGCCGCGGACCGGGCGATCCAGGCCATGACGAACAGCCCGGTCAACCACGTCGGCATGGCGATCGTGCTCGACGACCTGCCGCCGTTGATGTGGCACGCCGAGCTCGGCAAGTCGCTCAAGGACATGTGGACCGGCACGCACCAGCGCGGCGCCCAGCTGCACGACCTGCGCGACGCCGTGGTGACGTGGTGCGAGAAGTACAAGCAGCGGGCGTGGCTGCGGCAGCTCGACCACGCCGTCAGCCGCGAGATGGAGGACGCGGCCCTGCGCTCGGTCGCGCGGCTGGACGGCACGCCGTTCCCCTCGACCGCGCGTCTTGCCTCGCGCTGGCTGCGCGGGCGGGTTCCGTTGCGGCCCAAGGACACCACGTTGGAGAGCGCGTTCTGCGCGGAGATCGTCGCGGTGACGTACGAGGAGATGGGGTTGCTGCCCAAGCGGCGGCCCAACTGGTACGACCCCGGGCGGTTCTGGAGCGGAGACGACCTCGAGCTGCTCGACGGCGCCAAGCTCGGCGAGGAGATCGAGATCATCGTGTGAGGGCCGCGCCGACCAGGACCAGGCGCAACGTGCGTTCGGTCGCGTCGGTGAGGAGTTCCTGTGCCGTGGCGATCGCGGTGTCCAGTGCGACGGGTGCGGCGATGATGCTGGTGTAGGCGTCGATGCCGATGTCGTGGTTCACGCGCGCGTCGGCGCCGATCGTGCCGGCGAGCGCGATGACCGGCTTGCCGTGCAGCTTCGCGCGGCGCGCCACCTCGGCGGGGACCTTGCCGTGCGGGGTCTGGCCGTCGATGGCGCCTTCCGCGGTGATCACGAGGTCGGCGTGCGGCAGGCGGGCGTCGAGGTCGGAGTGTTCGAGGATCACGTCGAAGCGCGGCACGAGGGTGGCGTTCAACGCGTGCAGGCCCGCGCCGAGCCCGCCGGACGCGCCGCCGCCGGGGATGGTGCGGACGTCGCCGAGGAGATCGGCCCAGTTGTCGAGAGCTGCGGAGAGTTGCTCGACCTGGTCCGGCGTCGCACCTTTCTGCGGACCGAAAACCCTTGCCACGCCCCGTTCTCCGCACAGGACGTTGTGCGGGTTGCACGCGACGGTGAGCTCCGCCTTGTCCAGCCTCGGGTCCAGTTCGGACAGATCGAGCGTGCGGGCGTTGATCAGCGCCGCTCCCCCGCGTCCGATCTCGTCGCCGTTGGCGTCCCGGATGCTCGCGCCCAACGCCTGCAACGCACCCGCGCCGCCGTCGGACGTGCCGGAGTCGCCGCAGCCGACGAGGATCTTGTCCACGCCGAGGTCGAGCGCGGCCTTGATGAGCTCGCCGACGCCGTACGTGGTGGCGCTCGCCGGATCGCGGTGGTCTCTCGGCACCAGCCTCAACCCCGCCGCCGCGGCCATCTCCACTACGGCCGTGCGGGGTCCGGGGCCGCCGAGCAACGCGAAGTGCGACGGCACCGGCTCGCCGACGGGTCCGGTGACGAGGGTGGGGATCAGCGTGCCACCGGTGGCCTCCGCCAGGGCTTTGGCCGAACCTTCGCCGCCGTCGACGAGCGGTGCCTTGTCCACGATCGCGCCGGGCACGACGCGGTAGATGCCCTTGGTGATGGCGTCGGCGACCGCGCAGGCGTCGAGGGACTCCTTGAAACCGCTGGGAGCAACGAGGAAACGCATGACGACCTCTTTCTCTAGTGCAGGGGCAGGCCGAGGTGCGGCCAGACCAGGACGGCGAAGCCGAAGACGAGCCCTGCCGTCACGGGCGCGAGGAGTGCGGAGAGCTTGAGCAGGTCGCGCGGGCGGTAGGCGTCCGAGAAGAGGGCCACCGGCTTCGCGGACGACGTGAGGGTGTGGCAGAAGCCCGCGGCTGCCGTTGAGGCGAAGGCGAGGGCCACCGGGTTCAGGCCGGCGGTGACGGCCAGCGGGATGACGATCGGGATGAGGACGCTCGAGCGGGCCGACCGCGACTGGATCACCAGGTGGGCCAGGAGGCTCACCACGATGACGGTCGGGAGGAGGTGGGTGGGGCTGACCAGGCCTGCCAGGAGGTTTCCGGCGCCGGAGTCGATGAGCGCGGTGCCGAGCATCGTGGTGGCGGCCATGAACAGCAGGAGTGACCACGGGATGTCGGCGAAGGCCCTCTTCATCGTGGTGGTGCCTAGGCGTGGGGCGGTGATGACGACGGCGCCGGCGAGGGCGATGACCTCGGGTCGGATGTGGTGCCGCGGCTCGGTCAGCCACGCGAGCGAGACGGTGAGGACGAGGGCCAGGGCGGTCCACTCCGGCCTGGTGAGCTGCTGTGACCCGTTGAGCCGCGACGGCTCGGCGAGCTGCGGCGATCCCATCGGTGTGGTGAACGTTTGCGGACCGGTGAGCTGCGACGCTCCCGTCGCTGTGGTGAACATCCGCAGACCGGTCGTCGCGGATGCGGTCGGCGTCGGAGGGAGTTCGAGCGTCCGGAATTGTCGTTGCCGCGTGGGATATTTGGAACAGGGGACCCCCTGGAGGCGACCCTCGCTCCGCGCTGCGGGCACGAGCGCCGAGGCGACGATCGTGGCGGGCACGAGCGTGCGGACGGGCAGCTCGACAGTCGGCGATTCCCAGGAGGACCCGGCGCCGAGAGGCACAGCGAGCAGGGGCGCTACCCGGTCAGAGCGCGTGGTGAAGCGCCACAGCACGATCTCGGCGGTCACGTGCGCGCTCACCAACGCCAGCGGCACCCCGAGCAGCAACCACCACCCGAACCCGATCCCCTGCCCGGTAGCGGTCTCCAGCAACGAACTCGTGATCAGGTGCGCCCCCGCACCCACCAGCGAAGCCACCGCGGTCAACAGGATCACCGACGGGAACAGCACCCCGAGAGCCCGCGCGACGCGCGAGTTCAGCCGAGTGCGCAACGCCGAGCAGACCGGCAGAGCGAGAGCAGCCCGACCCGAGGTCGACGGCACGAAGAACGCGGTGAGCAGCAAGGCAAGAGCGGTGAGATGCGCGAGGCCACGCACGGTCCGAGCCCGCCCCACCAGCCAGGAAGCCAGCCGCAAAGGCAGCCCGGACGCCGTCACCCCGGCCGCGAGCACGAACGCCGCGATGAGCAGCCAAGTCGTCGAACTGCCCAGGGCAGCCAAGGAAGAAGCGGGCAGCACACCGAACAGCAGCAGCGCCGCCACGGCCGCCAGCGCGACGAACGTGTCGTCCAGCGGCGTGCACACCCACAGGAGCACCGCCATCCCGAAGACCACCAGCGTCAGAATCACGAGGACCAGAGTGGCCGAACACCCTGATCCACAAGTGAGGCGACGATGAAAGAGCCTTCATCTACACGAGGCGATATCCCATCCCGCGCACGGTCTCCACCCGCGAGGCACCGATTTTCCGGCGCAGCGAACGAACGTAGACATCGACCACATTGGACCCGGGATCGAAGTCGTAGCCCCACACGTGCGACAGGATCTGCTCACGCACCAGAACCTGCCCGGGATGCCGCAGAAACAGCTCCAGCAACGCGAACTCACGAGCCGTCAGATCCACCGACCCGGACGGCAGAACAGCCTGCCGAGTACGAAGATCCAAGGACAACGACCCGGAAGACAACACCGTCGCCTCAGGCACACCGGGCGGACGCAAGCGCAACCGCACGCGAGCCAGCAGCTCCTCGAACCGGAACGGCTTTGTCATGTAGTCGTCGGCACCACCCGACAACCCCGCCACGGTGTCGTGCACCGAGTCACGCGCGGTCAGGATGATCACCGGCGTCGCCACACCCTCCGCGCGCAGCGAGCGCAGCACCGAGAAGCCGTCGATGTCCGGCAGTCCCAGATCCAGCACCACCAGGTCGAAGGAAGCCGCCCACGACAACGCGTCCGCGCCGGAGGACACGACGGAAGTGGTGAAGCCGTTGGCGCGCAACCCCTTCTCCACGAAGGAGGCGATGCGCGCCTCGTCCTCCACGATCAGGATGCGACCGGTCACAGCGGCACCTCCAGCACGAAAGTCGCTCCCTCACCAGGCACAGAACGTACCTGCACCGCGCCGCCGTGCGCCTCCGCGATGGCCTTCACGATCGGCAACCCGAGGCCGGTCGAACGGGAGAAGAGCATCGACTCGTCGCGCACACCGGGCCCGGAATCGGCCACCCAGAACGACACCACCGAGTCCACAGAGGATCCGAAACGGATCTCGGAACCAGCAGTCGTGTGCCGGACCGCGTTCGAAGCCAGTTGCACCAAAGCCTGCGTGATGCGTTGAGGATCAAGTACCGCCTCGCCCTCCGCGATCGACTCCAGCACCCACCGCCGGTCACCCAACGCGCGCAGCTTGGCGTCGATGTCGCTGGTGAGCTCGGGCAACGAGACCACGACCGGCCGCAGGAAGTCCGGACGTTCGGCCTTCACCAACAGCAGCAGGTCCTCCACCAGGCGCGCCATCCGGTCCAGCTCGTCGGTGCACAGACGCACCACCTCAGCGCGTTCGAGAGGGTCGTCGCCCAGCAGCTCCAGGTGGCCGCGGACGATCGTGATCGGGGTGCGCAGCTCGTGCGAGGCGTCGTCGAGGAACTGGCGCTGCAGCCGGAACGAGCGGTCCAGGCGGTCGAGCATCGAGTTGAACTGCTGGGCCAGCGCGGCGACGTCGTCGTTGCCGGACACCGGGATGCGGCGGGTCAGGTCGTCCTCGGTGATCTCCGCGGCGGCCTGCCGGACCATCCGCACCGGCGCGAGGATCACGCCCGCCACGAACCACGCGATCAGCGCCGCGATCAGGAGCCCCGCCAGCGACACGAGCACGAGCACCCGCACGGTGGAGTGCACCGGGGCGCGCACGCCGTCCTCGAAGTAGCCGGTCACGAACCACATGTCGGAGCCGCCCGAGACCGCGTGCACCTTCGCCCAGCGGAACGGGCCGGCGGGACTGGAAATGACGCCCCAGGACCCACCCGACGAGGTGATCCCGGTGAGGACCGTGCGGTCCTTCTCCAGCGCGTACGTCACCTCGGAGCGTGTCCCGCGAACGACGCCACCCGGCAGCACCGCGACGTGGACCTCGTAGTCGTCCGGGTACTGCAGGCGCAGATGTGCCTCGGCCACGGTGAACACGTCACCGCTGTGCGTCTCGGCGTACGTGCTGAACTCGTTCGTCTCCTGCTCCAAGGCCCGGTTGACCCGGTCGTCGACGTCGACCAGCAGGAACCGCCACACCACGACCACGACGGTCGCCAGGACGAGCGTCATCAGGCCGAGGAGCCAGCACATGATCTTCACGCGTGCGGGCACGTCAGTCGTCCTCGTCGTCGTCATCGACCGGCGGTGGCGGCGGTAGCAGCACGGCGCTCGGAGTGGTGGTGGGCGTCGGGGCGGGCGTGGGGTTGGAGGTGGTGGGTGCGACCGAGCGTCCTATCTGGACCTCGGGTGCCCGCACTTCCGGTGGCACCGGCCGCACCACGGTCAGCACGAGCAGCACGGCCGCGACCGCGCACGCCACGCTGAGCACGGCCACGAGGACCGTGCCGGTGCGGGCGGACGGCAACATGCGACCGAGCTTGCCCCGGCCGGAGGAGTCCCGCATGAGACCAAGATGAAGATCTCTTCATCTGTCCGCAAATCGACTGAAAAACATCAGCCCCTTGACCGGGAACGTACGGCCCCAACACGATGAGAGCGGTCTCACACTGGGAGCTGACAACGATGTCACGACTGATCGCGATCGTGCTCGCCCTGCTGTTGCCGGCCGTGCCCGCCACCGCGGCACCGACCTCCTGGACCGTCACAGGACCGGGTCAGGTCACCGCGAAGCTGGCCCTGACCAGCGGAAGACTGACCTTGTCCGTACAGCGGCAAGGCAGAACCGTGCTCCAGCCCGCGCCGGTCGGCATCACCACGACGGCCGCCGACCTCACTCAGGACCTGACGTTCACCGGCCGCTCTGACCGCGTTGTCATCGAGCGCTACGAGATGCCGCACGGCAAACGGCTGCAGCGCACCACCCGGATGACCGAGACCAGGCTCGGCTTCCGCAACGCCGGCGGCAGCTTCGACCTGGTCGTGCGCGCCGCACCGGACGGGGTCGCCTACCGCTACGTCCTGCCGAACCCGACCACCGTGACAGGAGAAGCGTCCAGCTTCACGGTCCAGGCCGACGCGAAGGCCTGGCTGCTCCCCTACAACGCCTGGTACGAGGCCAACCGGGTGCGCACGACCGCGGGTGAGGCCACCGGCGACTTCGGTCACCCCTCTCTCTTCCAGGCGGGCAACGACTTCGCCCTGCTCACCGAGTCCGATGTGGACGGCCGGTACGCGGGCAGCAAGCTGCGCAAGAGCGGCAACGACTTCCAGGTGGTGCTGGCCGACGCGCAGGTCGAGTCGACGGGGACCACACCGTGGCGCACGGCGATCGTCGGCGACCTGGCGACCGTCAGCACGTCCACGCTCGTCGACGACCTGGCCACCCCGGCCCTGCTCGGCGACAGGAGCTGGATCAAGCCGGGCAAGGTCGCGTGGTCGTGGCTGAGCGAGCACTCCAGCCCCGGCGACTTCGCGCGGCAGAAGCAGTACGTGGACTTCGCCGCCCGCAACGGCTGGGAGTACGCGCTGGTCGACGAGGGCTGGAGCGCCGCATGGGTGCCCGAGCTGATCCGCTACGCCCGCGCGCAGGGCGTCGAGATCCTGCTGTGGCTGCGGTGGAGCGACCTCGACACGCAGGAGGAGCGCGACACCGTGCTGCCGAGGATCAAGCGGTGGGGCGCGAAGGGCGTGAAGCTCGACTTCATGGAGTCCGATTCGCAGGCGCGTTACCGCTGGTACGACGCGGTTCTGCGGAAGACGGCCGACCTCGAGCTGATGGTCAACTTCCACGGCTCCACCATCCCGCACGGCCTCGCCCGCACCTGGCCGCACGTGCTCACCATGGAGGCCGTGCGCGGCGCGGAGAACCACCCGCCCGCCGCGAACAACCCCATGCAGTTCTTCACCCGCAACGTCGCCGGCTCGATGGACTACACGCCGGTGTCGCTGGAGGTCGGCACGAAGGAGGCGTCGATCGCGCACGAGACCGCGCTGCCGGTCGTGTACGAGTCGGGCTGGACGCACTTCGCGGACAAGCCGGAGGCCTACGAACGGCATCCGCAGGCGTTGCGCTACCTCAACCAGCTGCCGACGGTCTGGGACGAGACCAGGCTGCTCGACGGCGACCCGGACACGCACGCCGTGGTCGCCCGCCGCCACGGCGACAGGTGGTTCGTCGGCGGCATCACCACGACCGAACGCACGCTCAAGGCGCAGCTGGGTTTCCTCGGCGCGGGCCAGTGGCTGGTCGAGACCGTCCGCGATCCCGCGACCAGGGCCGACGTCGTCCGCGACCGGCGAGTCATGCGCGACACCGACAGTCTTGAGGTCCCGGCAAGGGGCAACGGCGGCTTCGCGGCGGTCATCTGCCGCGACCGGCCCGGCCTGCAGACCTGCGACCGGCCGATCCGCCAGGTGCCGAAGACGACGCTGACCGTCACACCGACCGCGCCGGTCGACGCCCAGAAGGGGTCGTCCTTCGAGGTCACCGGCACGTTCACCAACGGTGACAAGGAGATCCGCGACGTCGCGCTCAAGGCCACCGCCCCCGTGGGCTGGACGGTGTCCGGCGCCGCGGTGGAGCGCCGGAGGCTGGCTCCCGGCGAGTCGATCACCGGTCGCTGGCGGCTGCAGGTCGGCGCGCAGAGCCCGATCGGGCCGGTGGACGTGCCGGTGGTCGCGACCTTCGGCGCCGGCGGGCACGTCGAGCAGGCGGTCAAGGCGTTCGTGCCGCCACCGGTTCCCCCGAACGGTGCACAGGTCAGCGATCTGCCGTTCATGAGCGAGACGAACGGCTGGGGCCCGGTCGAGCGCGACCGGTCCAACGGCGAGAGCTCCGGCGGTGACGGCAACGCGCTGTCCATCGGCGGCGTCACGTACACCAAGGGCATCGGTGTGCACGCGCCGTCCGAGATCTCGGTCTACCTCGGCCGCGGTTGTGGGCGCTTCACCGCGAAGGTCGGTCTCGACGACGAGATCGCACAACCGGGTTCGGTGGCGTTCCAGGTGTTCGGTGACGACCAGCTCCTCCACGACAGCGGTGTCCGAACGGGCAAGGGTCCGGCGCTCCCGATCGACGTCGACGTGACGAACGTCCGGATGCTGAGCCTGCGCGTCACCGACGGCGGTGACGGCCGCAACTTCGACCACGCCGACTGGGCGGAGGCGGTGCTGACGTGCTGATCAGCCGGAGACGACTGCTCCAAGCCACCGGTCTGCTGGCCGTCGCACCGGGCATCTCGCTCGCCGAGGCCGGCAGCGTCAAGGACACCTACTACGAAGTCCTGCTGCGGCACACGAGATGGGCCGAGACGCAGTACGACGCGGTCGAGGGTCGCTACCGGCGCACCGACTTCGGGTTCGCGGTCGTGCTCGGCAACGCGGTGCTGCTCACCAGAGGCAGCTACGACGCGGCACTGGCCGGTGTCGGCAAAGACGTGCTGCGCCAGCGAACGCTCGCCACGATCCGGCACTTCGCGGCGAGCAACGTGCTCGCGGGCGGCACCGAGTGGGGCAAGACCCTGTTCTGGGACACCACGTTCCAGTCCTACTTCGTGCTCGCCGCCCGGCTGCTCTGGCCGGACCTGGACCCGCCGACGCGTGCGAACGTCGAGGCGATCGCGCGTGGCCAGGCCGACTACACGACGTCATTGGGCACCGGCAACGATCCGCGCTCGGGCGGCTGGACGCCGAACGGCCTGATCGGCGGGCATCGCGGCGACACCAAGCTGGAGGAGATGGGGGTCTACGCCCAGGCCCTCGCACCGGGACTGGCGTGGCACGGCGACGGACCGGGGTGGCGCGAGGCCTTCGGCCGCTGGAGCCGCAACGAGGCCGGGCTGCCGGCCGCCGACCTCGCCAATCCCTCCACAGTGGACGAAGTACCGATCTCCGCCAACACCGCGACGAACCTCCACGACACGTTCATCGTGGAGAACCACGGTTCGTTCGGCCCTCATTACCAGTCGGAGCTGTGGCGCACCTCCGGCCGCAACGCAGTGCACTTCCTGCTCGCCGGCCGGCCGCTGCCGGAGGTGCTGACCAGGCAACCGAACGGGGAGTTGTTGTGGCGCACCGTCCTCGCCACGATGAGCGACGCCGGCGAGCCGTTGATGCCGATGGTCGACGACCGGGAGCACTTGTACGGCCGCGACGTCATCCCCCTCGCGTTCCGCTCCACGGTGCTGCGCGACCCGATGGCCGCCCACGCGGAGGCCGCGCTCGCGTCCCGGCTGCTCGCCTACCAGGCACATCCGCCGGTGCACCGGCTCGCGAAGTTCTCCGGTGAGGCCAAGTACGAGCCGGAAGCACGCGCCGAGCTCGCGATCAGCTACCTGCTGCACGAGCTGCGCCCACCGGTGACCCCGGCACCGGACTTCTTCGCCCGTGCGGCGATCACCATCGACCACGGCGTGGAGCCCGGCCTGCTGACACACCAGTCCGCGGCCGCGTGGGCGGGCACGGTGACCAAGCCGGGGTTCACCAAGTTCGCCTGGCAGCCCGCGCACGACGACTGGCTGTTCAAGATCAGTGGCACGACGCCGATGCTGCTGCCGCCCGCCGCCGTGGCCACACGTAACACCGTGGTGTACCAACGGGTTCGCGACGGTTTCGACGGCACGGCGAGCCTGCTGGCGTTCGCTGACGGGTTCGCCGGCACCGCCACGCTGCCCACAGGCACGATCGTGTGCGTGCTCCCCCGGCCAGGACGGGTCGACGTGCACAACATCGCGATGCCGGGCATGCCCGGTCTCACCGGCTCCCGCACCTACACGGGTGCCGCGGGCCGCGCGACGGTCCGGGCACGCGAGCAGTTCCGGGTCGACGAGCTGACGTTCGCGACCACGACGGCACGGCACGTCCGCATGGTCGGCGTGCGGCCTCATCCCACGTACGGCTACTCGTTGTTCGACTTCGAGGTGGGCGGCGGCCTCGCACGTGGCAAGCCGACCACGGCGTCGTCCTTCGACACCGGCATGGAGCCGGTCAAGGCGACGGACGACGATCCCGCCACACGCTGGGCCGTCGCCCGTGCTGAACGCGGCCGCGCCGACAGCTGGCTCGCCGTCGATCTGGGCGCTGCCACGGCGTTCAGCCGCGTGCGGCTGCGTTGGGAGACCGCGGCAGCGGGTGCCTACCGGATCGAGACGTCGCCGGACGGTGTCACGTGGACCGCGGTGGCCGAGCACCCAAGACCGGACCTCAGCACGCGCGGCTGGCTCGACGTGGACGGACGGGCGGGGTTCGTCGCACGGGCCGGCGAGCCGATCACGGTGCAGGGCGACACGATCACTCTGCCGGCCGGGATCGTCGAGGGGTACACACGCGCCGACCTGCGCTCGATCGCCGCGCAACCGGCCCCGGAATGCCCCGCGCGGGTCCGGGCGAGCACAGCGGACGGTTTCCTCACCCTGTTCAACCTGTCGGACGCCGCCTCCACCGGAACCGTCCGCCTGAGCGGAACCAGGCTGTACCGGGGCACCCAGGTCACCACGGCGAACGGCACCGACTACGTCCTCGACCTGCCCGCTGCCACCGCACGGGTCGAAGCGCCGTGGTTCACCGCTCGCAACATCCCCGCGGGCATCACAGCCGTCGTGCACGACGCGCGGCGCGTGACGTTCCGCGGCGGTCCTGCCAGGTTCACGCTGACCCACCGCGACGGCACCAGCTTGCCGGTCGTGCTCGGGCGCGCCGAGCGCACGGTGACCATGCCGGGCGTGAAGGCGTTCCCGTTCAACGATCTGGCGCTCGGCCGCGTGACGTTCCCCAGCTCCCTCCTGCCACCCGGCATGAGCGATCCGGCAGCGGCGGTCGACGGCGAACAGCACACCGCCTGGACACCGGGTTCGAACGGCCGCATGGTCGTCGATCTCGGCACGTCGCAGGCGATCGGCAAGGTGAGTCTGAAGTGGACAGACGGTCAGGTGCCACCGCACGCCGTCACGTACAGCGTTGACGGCAAGGCTTACGGACCGGCGACGACCGCGCGGTACGTGGCCGTGTCGACGGGATGGCAGCCGGGACACGCGTCGCTCAGGAGCATCTCCGTGACAGGAGGAGAAGCTGGCTGACCAGAAAGCCGTGTGGCGTGCCGCCGATCCGGGTCCAGGTTTCCGTGCGGGTGAGCCAAGTCTGGCACCTGCCGGTTGGTGGCTGCGCGCCACAACTCTCGCATCCGAGTGCGTCGAGGTGCGCAGCACGCACACCGGCACGGGGTTCGGCCCGAACGTCTACGAGATGCTCGGGCCGGGGCTGGAGGACTGGGTCACCGGCACGATTCGCGCGTCCAGCAACACACCGTCCGCAACGTCCAGCAGTCCGATCGTGCCGTGCGGCTGACGACGTTTGTCCGTCGGTGAACCCGGGTTGAAGACGCGAAACCCGCCTTCTTCCTCGTCCCACGGGATGTGCGAGTGCCCGAACACCACGAGCCGGGCATCGGGGAACCGCCGGCGCAGACGGGCCAGCCGGCCGGTCTTCTGCCCGCTGTCGTGGATCATCGCGACCGGCAGTCCCTCGATGTCGAGCTCCGCGGTCTCGGGCGCGCCCCAGGCCACCACGTCGGGGCCGTCGTTGTTGCCGCACACGGCGATGACGGGTGCGTACTGCGCCAGCTCGTCCAGCACGGGAGCGACGCAGACATCGCCGCCGTGCAGGATCAGGTCAGCGGACCGCAGGTGCTCGGCAACCGCCGGTGGGCACCGCTTCCAGAACCGCGGCGCATGGGTGTCCGACAGCACGACCACTCTCACGGCTGCCGACCGTACTCTCACGCGTTGGCAGCGCAGCGGAACCCGATGTGGTGGTGTCCGGCAAAGGGATCGCGTGAGTACCCATCTCGATCCGTGGCGCTCAACGTGGACTCGTCATGAGCACCCCCACGGGTGATCCGCGCGGCCAGGGACGCGCGGTCCTCCCGGCCGTCGTCCACTCGGTACGGCAAGGGCCGGTCCAGCGAACTGGTCCACGAGTACAGGTTCCCGAGCAGGTCGTGCACGCCCTCAGGCGAAGCGCCGGCCGGATGCGCGGTCACCGCGCTGGTCTCCCCGTAGGACTCGCCGTACTGGGCGCGTGACTTGTCCAGCGGCGCACTCCCCCACGGGAACGGGCGCCCCTCGGTGCCCCGCACCGCCGCCTCCCACTCCGCCTCGGTCGGCAGCCGCCCGCCGCGGCCCTCGCAGTACCGCACGGCGCCCCACCAGTAGACCTCGGTCACCGGGTGGTCGCCGAAGCCCTGCTCGACGGCGAACCGGCCGTCGCGGCGCAAGATGCGTGAGTCGTCGTCGGAGTCGTCGGTCGTGAAGATCTCCCGCGCATCGCGGTCGCGCACCGCGTCGCGTTCGATCGGGTGCAGCGGACCGTCCCACCGGCGCGGGTCGCCGCCACGCGCGTTCACCAGGTCCGTCTGGGAGTTGGCCCAGTCGACGAACTGCCTGGTCGTGACCGGGTAGGCGTCGATGTAGAACGCGTTGAGGGCACCCAACGTGTAGGTGCCTGCGGGAATCAGAACCATCCCCTCGGGCACGGGCACGGGCACCGAAGACCGCGACGGTTCGGGTTCGGCCACCGGTTCGGGAGTCGCACAACCTGCGACGGCGAGCATCGCCAAGACGTAGATCAGCTTGTTCATGGGTCGAACCATATCTGTATCGATAGAAATATCGGAAGCGTCTAGCGATAGGTATGTCCATACCTATATGGTCCGACACCATGAAGTCACGAGAGGTCGAAGCCGACCTGCTGGACGCGGCCCTGACGACCGCCCACTCCGGGCTGGTCACCGCGTTCGGGCACGTGTCCGCCCTGGTCGGTGAGCGGCTGCTGATCACGCCGCCCCGTCCGCTGGGCTCCCTCACGCTCTCCGACCGCGCGATGACGCTCGACCGCGCGGCCGAGGAGCTGCCGGAGGGCACGCCGAAGGAGGCGTGGATCCACCTCGCCATCTACCGCGCACGGCCGGACGTGCGGGCCATCTGCCGGGCCCAGCCCGAGACGGCCACCGCGCTCGCGTCGGCGAACGTGCCGATCCGGCCGCTGCACGGACAGGGCGCGTTCCTCGGGCCCGAGGTTCCGGTGTTCGACGACCCGCGACTCGTCCGGGACGAGGACCGCGCGGAACAACTCGCCGAAGCGCTCGGCGACGCCCCGGCGCTGCTGATGCGCGGCAACGGCGCGGTGACCGTCGGTGCGGACGTCGGGCAGGCCGTCGCGCGGATGTGGCTTCTGGAGACGTCAGCCCGGATCAACGCGCAGGCCGCCGCCGCCGGGCGGCCGCGCGCGCTGTCCACGAACGAACAGGCGGCGTGGCTCGCCGCCGAAACCGAACTGTTGAACCGGCTCTGGGCACACCTGCGCTCAGGCGCGAAAGGACAGTCATGATCACGTTGCACGACATCGCGTACGTGCGTTCCGGCACGGCGGATGCCAAAGCGGCGGCCGCGTTCGCCGTCGACGTCGTCGGCATGGAGCTGGTCGCGCAGGAGGACGGCGTCACGTACCTCCGCGCCGACAAGCGTCACCACTGTCTGGCCTTTGAGGAGGGTGAGGCGGGCGTGCTCGCGTCCGCGTTCAGCCTGAAAGGCCCCGACGAGCTCGAAGCCGCCGAGAAGGAGCTCCAAGCGGCAGGCGTGGAAGTAGCCCGCGGCACCCCGAAGCAGGCGAGGTCGCGCCGCGTCGAGGACTTCATCGCGTTCGACGACCCGTTCGGCAACCGGGTCGAGCTGGTGCACGGCCAGGTGCAGCTCGCCCGCCCGGTCCACTTCGGACGCCCGGCCGGCATCACCGAGTTCGGCCACATCTGCTTCGACGCCCCCGACGTGAAGGAGGCGTACGCGTTCTGGTCCGCCCACTTCAACATCAAGGTCTCCGACTGGATCGGCGACTGGGCGTGCCTGATGCGCTTCGATCCGGTGCACCACAAACTGGCGGTGTTCCGCGGTAGCGAACCGGGGTTGTGCCACATCAACTTCCAGGTCGACTCGCTCGACGACGTGATGCGCAACTGGCGGTTCCTGCAGGCGAAGGGCGTGGAGATCGAGATGGGGCCGGGCAGGCACCCGCAGTCGACCGCGATCTTCGTCTACTTCAAGGGGCCCGAGGGCCTCACCTACGAGTACTCCTACGGCGTCCGGAACCTCGGCGACGACTGGGTTCCCCGGGTTTTCGACCCCACCGAGCCGGACGCGATCGACATGTGGCACGGACCGATCCAGCGCACCCAGACCCAGCCCCAGCTCCGCCGTCCCCTCCCCGCCTGAAGGAACCGTCATGCGTTTGCTGATCATCGTCTTATGCGGTCTGGCCCTCGCCTTCGACGGCTACGACCTGGTGGTCTACGGCACCACGATCAAGGCTCTGCGCGACGAGTGGGGCATCAGCGGGGCCGAGGCCGGCACCATCGGCAGCGCCGCGCTGGTCGGCATGCTCATCGGTGCGCTGCTCGTCGGCACGCTGACCGACCGCTGGGGCCGGCGCAAGACGTTCCTCTTCAGCGTTGCCTGGTTCTCGGTGCTGATGGCGGCGTGCGCGGCGGCCACCTCCCCCGACATGTTCCTGGTGCTGCGGTTCCTCGCTGGCATCGGCCTCGGTGGCCTGATGCCGACCGCCGCCACGCTGACGATCGAGTACGCGGCCGAGAAGCACCGCGCGTTCACCTACGCCGCGATGCAGTCCGGGTACGCGATCGGCGGCATCCTGGCCGCGACGCTCGCGATCCCGCTGCTGCCCACCGCGGGCTGGCGGGTCATGTACCTGATCGGTGCCGCGCCGCTGATCCTCGTTCTCCCCCTTGCGTTCCGCTACCTGCCGGAGTCGCTCGAGCACCTGGTGTCCCGCGGCCGCCACGACGAGGCGAAGGCCCTCGCGGCACGGCTCGGCCTCCCGGTTCCCGCGCCGTCCGAGCACAGCGGCAGCGGCATTCGCACCCTCATCCAGAAGCCCTACCTGCGCCGCACCCTGCTGTTCTGGGTCGCGTCGTTCTGCGGCCTGCTGCTGGTCTACGGCCTCAACACCTGGCTGCCGGAGATCATGCGGGCGTCCGGCTATCCGCTGGGATCCGCGCTGAGCTTCCTGCTGGTGTTCAACCTCGGCTCGGTCTTCGGCGCACTGCTCGGCGGACGCCTGTCCGACAAGCACGGCGCGAAGCCGATCATCCTCGGCTCGTTCGCCCTCGCGGCCGTCTGTGCCGCCGCACTGAGCACCAACCCCGGTCAGCTGGCCATCTACGTCCTGGTGGCCATCTCCGGCTACGGGACGATCGGCACGATGCACCTGATCAACGCCCACGTGACCAGGTCCTATCCGGCCGGCGTGCGGGCGACGGGCATCGGCTGGGCGCTCGGCGTAGGCCGGCTCGGCGCGATCCTCGGCCCGACGGTCGGCGGCGTGATCATCGACTCCAGCCTCGGCGCGTCCTGGAACTTCTACCTCTTCGCCGCGGTGGCCGTGCTCGGTGCCGTCGCCGTCGCCGCGTTCCCCCGCACCCGTGCACTCGCTGGAGCCACGCCGTGAAGACACTGCAAGCCTGGACCGTCGAACGCGCGGCGGAGGAGCTGTTGCGGCGCGAGGACAAGCGCATCGACGGCGAACCTCTCAGCGACACCTGGCCCGAGCTCGACCTGGAGACCGCGTACGCCGTCCAGGACGAGACTCTTCGACTAAGACTGGCGCGCGGTGAGACGTTGATCGGCGTCAAGCTCGGCCTCACCTCGCGGGCCAAGCAACAGCGGATGAACGTCGACTCGCCACTCGTGGCGTGGCTGACCGACGCGATGGTGCTGCCGCTGGGCGTGCCGGTGCCGACGCACAAGCTGATCCACCCGCGGGTCGAGCCGGAGATCGCGTTCGTGATGGGACGCAAGCTCTCCGGGCCCGGTGTCACGGCCGCGACCGCGATCTGCGCGGTCGAGAAGGTGTTCGCCGGGCTGGAGGTCATCGACAGCCGCTACCGCGACTTCCGCTTCACCCTGCCCGATGTGGTGGCGGACAACGCTTCCTCCGGCCTGTACGTCACCGGTTCGGTCGGCCGCTCCCCAGACGAGCTCGACCTCGCGCTGGAGGGCTGCGTGCTCTCGGTCGGAGGTTCGGTCGTCTACACCGCGACTGGTGCTGCGGTGCAGGGACATCCGGCCGAGGCGCTGGCGCTGGCAGCGAACACGTTGGCACGCAGGGGAAAGCGGATCGAGGCGGGCTGGGTCGTGCTGACCGGCGGCGTCACGGACGCCGTTCCGTTGTCCGCGGAAGCACCCGTCTCCGTCGACTTCGCCGGTCTCGGCCGGCTGACGGTGGGGAGCTGACATGCCGATCGTGCGCATCGAGGTGGCTCAAGGACGCGACAGCGAGACGTTGCGCAAGGGCCTGCAGGCCGTCCACGAAGCGGTCCGCGACAGCTTCGGCGTCCGGGACGAACAGGTGCGGGTGCTGCTGACCGAAGTTCCGCCTCAGTTCTGGAGCGCGGGCGGGAAGACGTTGCTGGAACGGGAGTTGGAGCGATGAAGAGCATCAAGCACGTGATCGGTGGCGCCGAGGTCGACTCGGCCGACGGCGCCACGTTCGAGGACATCGACCCGTACACGCAGGAGGCCTACGCGACCGTCGCACTCGGCGGCGCTCGTGAAGCCGATCTCGCGGTCACCGCCGCGCGCAAGGCGTTCGACGAGGGCCCGTGGCCGCGGATGTCGTTCGAGGAACGCGGCAAGCTCATCCACAAGCTCGCGGACCTGATGGACCAGCACAACGAGGACCTCGCGCTGGCCGACACCCGCGACATGGGCAAGCCGATCACCGCCGCCAAGACCAAGGACGTGCCCCGTTCCGCGCTCAACTTCCGGTTCTTCGCCGACCACGCACGGCTCGCCGAGTCGCAGCACCTGCCGAACTCCGCCGGGTTCCACACCTACGTGCAGCACGCGCCCGCCGGTGTGGTGAGCGCGATCGCGCCGTGGAACTACCCTCTGATGCTGGAAACCTGGAAGGTCGCGCCGGCGTTGGCGTGGGGCAACACGGTGGTGCTCAAGCCCGCCGAGGACACCCCGCACTCGGCGTACCTGCTCGCCGAACTCGCTCTGGAGGCAGGCATTCCGGAGGGCGTGCTGAACGTCGTGCACGGGTTCGGGCCCGGCTCGGCGGGTGAGGCGCTCACGGTCAACCCGGCCGTCGACCGCATCACGTTCACCGGCGAGTCCGGTACCGGCAAGGCGATCGGGCGGGCGGCCGCGGCGAACCTCACGCCGGTGAGCTTCGAGCTGGGCGGCAAGGGCTGCAACCTCGTCTTCGACGACGCCGACCTGGACAACGCGGTGTCGTGGGCGATCGAGGCCGCGTTCGGCAACGCGGGCCAGGTCTGCCTCGCGGGTTCACGGCTGTACGTGCAGCAGGGTGTGCACGACGAGTTCGTCGAACGTTTCGCTGCTGCCGCAGCGGCTTTGCAGCTCGGCGACCCGAAGGATCCCGCCACGAGGATCGGCCCGCTGGCGAGCCAGGAGCACTACCGCAAGGTCACCGGCTATCTCGACGCCGAGGCCACCGGGCACGCCAAGGTGCTCGGCGGCGGCGCGGCGCCGGGCTGGTTCGTGCGGCCCAGCATCGTGATCGACCCGCCCGCGCACGCGCCCGTGCTGCGCGAAGAGGTCTTCGGCCCGGTGGTGACGGTCACGCCGTTCGCCACCGAGGACGAGGCGGTCAAGCTCGCCAACGACACCCCGTACGGCCTTTCAGCCATGCTCTTCACCGAGAACCTGCACCGCGCGCACCGCGTCGCGGGAAGCATGAACAGCGGCAACGTCTGGGTGAACTGCTTCTTCGTGCGAGACCTGCGCGCGCCGTTCGGCGGGTTTGGCGACTCGGGCATCGGTCGTGAGGGCGGCGCGTTCAGCCGCGAGTTCTTCACCGAGGCGAGGACCATCACGATGCGAATCGCCCCAGAAATCGCCGCAGCATGAGCGCGAAAACGTTAACATCGATACATGTCTCTTCCTCACGTCTTGCTGGGAGTACTCGAAGCGCGGCCGATGAGCGGGTACGAGCTGACGCAGCTCTTCGGTGCCTCGACGCGGTGGGTCTGGTCCGCTCCGCAGAGCCAGATCTACCCGGCGCTCAAGAAGATGGAGGACAACGGCCTCATCACGGGCGAGGAGCAGACGCGCGGCACGCGGATGACCCGCACGGTCTACGCGATCACCGACGAGGGTCTGCGCGAGCTGAAGGAGTGGATCGGCACGCCGTTGCCGATCCCGCCCTCGCGCGATGCTCTCGAGGTGCAGGCGCTGTACTTCGACCTCGTGCCGGCCGAGTCGGCGAAGCGGGTGCTCAAGGAGTTCATCAGCGAGCAGGAGACCGCGCTGGAGCACGCCGAGGCGCACGAGGCGCGGTTGCTGGCCAAGGACACCGAGCTGCTGCGGGAACGCATGACCAAGCGGCCGGTCGAGCAGCACGACCGCATGGCGCGGTTGAAGGCGCACGTGTTCGCCGGGCACGCGGCGGTGGCCCGGACGCGCATCGCCTGGGCGCAGGAGGGGTTGCGACTCCTCGACGAATGAATCTCACAGGAGGTACCAGTGTCTTCGCCTGAAATCGTCAAAGCAGCGGAGGCACTGGCAGAAGCCTCACGTGCTGCCGTTGGCTGTCCGCCCGTGCGTTATCTGCTGCCGATCGGCGACATCAACGCCGCGTACGCCGTGCAGCAGTACAACGTCGCCGAGGCGGTCGGCGCGGGACGGCGGATCGTCGGCCGCAAGATCGGCCTCACGAATCCCGCTGTGCAGCAACAACTCGGCGTGGACCAGCCGGACTTCGGCGCGTTGTTCGCCGACACCGAGGTCCCGGACGGGGGCTTCTCCGACACGTCACGGCTGATCCGGCCGCGGGTCGAGGCCGAGGTCGCGCTGATCCTCGCCGAGGACCTGCCGCTGGAGGGCTACGGGCCGGACGACGTGCGCCGCGCGGTCAGGCACGTGCTGCCGTCGCTGGAGATCGTCGACAGCCGGGTCGCGAACTGGGACATCGGCATCGTGGACACGGTGGCGGACAACGCTTCCGCGGGCCAGTTCGTGCTCGGCGCGCCGATCGAGCCGGGCTCGCTGGATCTGCCGGCCGTGCAGATGTCCATGAGCCGCAACGGTGAAGTGGTCTCCACCGGTACCGGGGCGAACTGCCTGGGCGACCCGCTGATCGCCGCCGCCTGGCTCGCGAACACGCTGTCGTCGTTCGGGGATCCGTTGCGGGCGGGCGACATCGTGCTCACGGGCGCGCTCGGTCCGGTCGTGGACGTCGCCGCCGGTGACTTCTTCGAGGCCACGATCTCCGGGGTCGGCCACGTGAGCGTGCACTTCACCCGAGGAGAACGAGCATGAAGGTCGCAGTGATCGGGTCGGGCAACATCGGCACCGACCTCATGATCAAGATTCTGCGGGTCTCCGAGGAGCTGGAGATCGTCGCGATGGCCGGCATCGATCCCTCCTCGGACGGCCTGGCGCGCGCGAGGAGGCTGAAGGTCGCCACCACCGCCGAGGGTGTCGACGGACTGGTGGCGCTGGACGAGTTCGCTGACGTGGAACTGGTTTTCGACGCCACCTCGGCCGGTGCGCACAAGCGGCACGACGAGGTGCTGGGCGCGCTGGGACGCACGTTGGTGGATCTCACGCCGGCGGCGATCGGCCCGTACGTCGTGCCCGCGGTGAACCTCGACGCGGCGGCGGGCGTGCGCAACGTCAACATGGTGACCTGCGGCGGCCAGGCCACCGTTCCGGTCGTCGCCGCGGTCTCGTCGGTGACCCCCGTGCACTACGCCGAGATCGTGGCGTCCATCGCGTCGCGCTCGGCCGGTCCGGGTACTCGCGCGAACATCGACGAGTTCACCGAGACCACGGCTGGTGCGCTGGAGATGGTCGGCGGTGCCGCGCGCGGCAAGGTGATCATCGTGCTGAACCCCGCGGATCCGCCCATGATCATGCGGGACACGGTGTACTGCCTCGTGTCCGACTGCGACACCGACGCGGTCGGACAGTCCGTGCGGGACATGGTCGCCGACGTGCGCCAGTACGTGCCCGGCTACCGGCTCAAGCAGCAGGTGCAGTTCACGCGCGTGCGGCCGGACGACCCGATGCACGAGCTGGGCTCGGTGCTGGTCTCGGTCTTCCTGGAAGTGGAAGGCGCCGCGCACCACCTGCCTGCGTACGCGGGCAACCTCGACATCATGACCTCGGCCGCGCTGCGGACCGCAGAGCGCATCGCCACGGGAGTGTTGGCATGACTGTCAACAAAAAAGCAGGAATCCGGCTCACCGATGTCACCCTTCGGGACGGCATGCACGCCGTCCGGCACCGCTACACCGTCGACCAGGTCAGCGCGATCGCTTCGTTGCTCGACTCGGCGGGTGTGCACGCCATCGAGATCGCGCACGGCGACGGGCTCTCCGGATCCAGCGTCAACTACGGCATCGGCCGGCACACCGACTGGGAGTGGATCTCCGCGGTGTGTTCGGTGGTCACCTCGGCCGTTCCGACCACGTTGTTGTTGCCCGGCATCGGAACCGTGCGCGACCTGAAGCAGGCGCACGCGTTGGGCGTCCGGTCGGTGCGGATCGCCACGCACTGCACCGAGGCCGACGTCGCGGCACAACACATCGCGGCCGCACGTGAGCTCGGCATGGACACGTCCGGGTTCCTGATGATGTCACACCTCGCCACGCCGTCAGAGCTGGCCGCGCAGGCCAAGCTGATGGAGTCCTATGGCGCGCAATGTGTTTACGTCACGGACTCCGGCGGCCGGTTGACGATGGACGGGGTGCGCGAGCGGGTCCAGGCCTATCGGGACGTGCTTTCCGCGGACACGGAGATCGGCGTGCACGCGCACCACAACCTGGGGCTCGGCGTGGCGAACTCCGTGGTGGCGGTCGAGAACGGCGCCACCCGAGTCGACGCTTCCCTTGCCGGGCAAGGCGCCGGTGCGGGCAACTGCCCGTTGGAGGCGTTCGTCGCGGTCGCCGACATCTCCGGCTGGGAGCACGGCTGCGACCTGTTCGCGTTGATGGACGCGGCCGACGACGTGGTGCGCCCGTTGCAGGACCGCCCGGTGCGCATCGACCGCGAGACGCTGACCCTCGGCTACGCGGGCGCGTACTCCAGTTTCTTGCGCCACGCGGAAAAAGCCGCGCTGGAGTACGGCCTGGACACGCGCACGATCCTCGTCGAGGTGGGGCGTCGGCGGCTGATCGGCGGCCAGGAGGACCTGATCGCCGACATCGCGCTGGACCTGGTGCAGTGAGGGCGTGAGTGGTTTCCGCCGCCGTAGCAGCGGAAACCACTCATCAGGTCAGGCGCGCCCGCAGTAGTTGTCGAGCGGCAGGTTCGCGCGCTGGTCACCCTTGAAGTAGAGCGCGCTGGACAGGTAACGGCCGCCGTCCTGGCGGCTCACCATGAGCCAGTACTCGTTGACGAGGCCGTAGTCGAAGATCCGCTCGCCGTGCGTCCAGCAGAAGGCGTCGACGGTCTCCCCCGCCTTGATCACACCGAAGACCTTGCACGACGTCGCCGGGCACTCGCGGATGTTCACGTCGGCCCACGCCGTCACCGGAGTTCTCGACGCAGCCACCGGTTCCGCCACTGCCACACCGGATCCGAGCATCAGCGCCGCGCCGGCAAGCGCCATCCCCAGTACGAGTTTCATCTACTTCCTCCCAGTGATTTGTCGATCATGGGCAGGAAACGCACCTCACACATTCGGGGTTGCACGACCACCTAACGAGACGACGTCGTACCGTAAACTCGCCGCCCATGAGGGCGTTACCCGTGGCGTTGGCCGCAGTCGTGATCTCCAGTTCGAACCCCGCTGTAGCAGCGGTTTCCCCGGACTACCCGCTCATCCTCGACGTCGACGTGACGGCCGTCTGCGGTCAACCGTCAACGGGCCGGGTGACGGTTTTCAACCCCGCCAACAAGAACGTCGAGTGGCGGGTGCGGCAGAACGGCACCGTGATCACCGGCACCGGCGGGCAGTTCACGCTGCCCGGCACCGGCGAGTTCCTGCTCGACGCGCGCGAACCCGGCCGTGCGTACGGAAAGGTGTGGCGCGACAAGGTCTCCGACGGCTGCGACCCCGTTCGGGTCGTGTCCGTGGGCGACTCCGTGGTGTGGAACCAGGGCGTTGACCAGCATCAGAAGTTCCCGCGCCTGACCGCCGAACTGCTCGGCGACGCGACCGGGCGCGGGTTCGTGCACCGCGACTACTCGATCTCCGGCGCCGTGCTCGACGCGCCCGACGTGCCGTGCCCCGGCTCGGTGACGCAGGACCCCGACGGCGACGGCGAGATGGAGCTCGGCGAGGTCACCACGCAGATGCCGGACGTGTTCTGCCAGCTGGAGAAGGCGGCTGAGCAGGAAACCGACCTGGTCATCATCAACGGCTGCATCAACGACATGGACCCGTTGCTCGGCATCCCGCTGGGCATCACCCCTGGCACCGAGGACGTGCCCACGGCCGTGCGGCGTGAGTGCGGCGGTGTGGGTGCGGCGCCCACGAACCCGGCGAAAGACGTGCCGTACTTCAGCGGCGCCAAGATCGGGTACGGCGGGCGCGGCATGCGGGAGGCGATCGAGAAAGCGCATTCCCTGCCGGGCCGGCCGAAGGTGCTGGTCGTCGACTTCTACTACGCGCTGAGCCGGGCGAGTTTTGTGCCGAGCTGGTTCTGCACAGAGCGGGGCTTCAGCGCGCAGAACGAACAGCTCTGCCTGCAGAACATCGGCCGGGCGCCGCAGCGGTTCGAGCAGTTCACCCGCGAGTCGGCGGAGGCCTACCGGCTCGCCGTCGCGCAGGCCAACGCGGCGTCGTCCGACGGGCCGTTCGCGGTGGCGGGTGACGGGCTGTTCACGCTGGACAACGCGGCTTTCGCGGGTCAGCGCAAGGTCTGGCAGCTGCCGGACGAGGACGAGCAGTTCTCGTTGCGCCAGGAAGCGTGCCCGCGGTACAGCGCCACGGCGTTGCAGTGCCTGACGGCGGCGATCGCGCACCCGGACACGGTCGGGTCGCGCCAGTACGCGGAGAACTTCCTGCGCAACCAGCAGCTGCGCCAGTGGTTCGGGCTGGATTCCGTCCTGAGCTCGCTGGAGGTCACGCGTGCCGGCGACACCGTCACGTTGAAGGCTCCCGCCGGCCAGGACTTCCGTTGGTACTTCGGTGACGGCACGTCTGCGTCGGGTGGCCGGGAGGTCACCCACACGTACACGACGAGCGGGCCGCACATGCCGCGCGTCGTCGTGGACGGCAGGCTGCACGAGGCACGTGATTCGGTGCAGGTGAAAGCGGGTACCTGACCCGCATGGCACGGGCGATCTGGAGCGGGTCGGTCAGTTTCGGGCTGGTTTCGATCCCGGTGGAGCTGTACAGCGCCACCGAGGACCACACGGTGCACTTCAACCAGTTCCAGCGCGGAACGTCCGACCGCATCCGGTACAAGCGCGTCAACGAGCGCACCGGACGTGAGGTGCCCTACGACAAGATCGTGAAGGGGCACGAGGTCGACAGCGGCGAGTACGTCGTGGTCGAACCTGAGGAACTGGACGAGATCGCACCAGGACGTTCACGCACGCTCGACATCGAGGCGTTCGTGGACATCGACGAGATCGACCCGGTGCACTTCCAGAAGACGTACTGGCTGGGGCCGGCCAAACCCGAGTTCTCCCGCCCGTACCTGCTGCTCGCCCAGGCGATGAAGAAGACCAACCGGGCGGGGATCGCGATGTTCGTCATGCGCGGCAAGCAGTACCTGACCGCGTTGACGGAGGACAAGGGCATCCTCGCGGTCCACACGCTGTACTTCGCGGACGAGATCCGCAAGCCGAAGGACGTGCTGGACGTGACGCCGGAAGGCCGGGCGCCGCGCGGCAAGGAGCTCGACATGGCGGTGTCGCTGGTCGAGTCGATGGCCGACGACTGGCGGCCCGAGGACTACCGCGACACCTACACCGAGCGCGTCAACAAGCTCATCAAGGCCAAGCAGAAGGGCCGCGAGGTCGTGGTCGAGGCCGAGCCTCCCGAGGCCACGGGGGTCGTGGACCTCATGGAGGCGTTGCAGCGCAGCGTCGAGGCGAGCAAGTCGAAGCGGGGCAAGAAGAAGGTCAGCTGACGACGAGCGCCGTCGCGTTGTCCGTCCCGCCCGCGTACAGCGCGGCCCGCACGAGCCGCTCGGCCGACGCGTGCCCGGCCATGATCGCTTCGATCCCGTTGTGCCCCAACGGCCCGTACACGCCGTCCGATGTGAGCACGAGCCTCTGCGCGCGTGTCGTCGCACGCCCGATGTTCTCCGGCGTCGCGTGGCGGACGGTGTTCGTGACGACGTGCTCCAGCCGTGGCTCGGGCCTGACCCCGCGCTCGCGGAAGTACTCGGCCACGGTGTGGTCCGTCGTGAGCTGCACGAGGTCTTCACCGTCAGAGGCGTACGCACGGGCGTCACCGGCCCACGCCACGTCGAAGCCCCCGTCCGGCCGTGCGACGGCGACCACGATCACGGCATCCCCGAGGTGCACCTGGAGGGCGTCACGGGCGGCGAGGATCGCGGCGACCGGATCGGCCAGCAGGGCGGCGGCCTGTGCGGCGGCGTGCGCGGCCTCGGCGGCGGCCGGCGAGTCACCCACCCCATCGGCGACGACGAACGTGCGGCGGCCGTTCGTGGCGTACGCGTCGGCGTTGTACGTGCGCGGACCACGGTCCGACGCGTAGGTCACGGTCAACGCGGTGCCCAGTGGCATGGTGCGATCGATCAGCATGGCGGACCTCCCTGACCTCCACTAAGCCCTGCCGGGCCTGTGTTCTGGGTCTCGTCCGATGAGAGTCGCGACTGAGGTGGTTCCTGGCGGGGGCCGCCTCAGCCCCGACTATCGCGGGCATGGACCCAGAACACAGGCCCTGGCCAAGAGTCTGCTGTCAGCACCCTGAGAAAATCTCTAGAATTTCGCCGCTCGGCGAAACCGGTCGGCCGCCCGCACCAGAGCAGCAGACAGTTCCGGCGGGGAGACGACCTCGAACTCGACGGTGATGCTCGCGAGCATGAACACCACGTCGTCCATCGTCTCGCCACCGACCCGGACTTCGCACGACCTTTCGTCCACAGCGAAAACCTCGCCGTAGCTGCGCCACGCGTCGGCCTGAGAAGCGGGCACGCTCAGTCGCACCACGCCCTGCACCGGCCACCGATCGGCCACCCGTGCCGCCACGAACGCCCCCGCGTCGCCGCCCGGAATCTCACGTGGCGTGAAGCGCGCGCCGAACGGGGTCCGCACGCTCATCCGATCGAGCCGAAATGTGCGCCAGTCGTCCCGGAGCACGTCCCAGGCGACCAGATACCAGCGCCGGCCCCACGTCACGAGCCGGTGCGGCTCGACCTCGCGCAGCGACTCCTCCCCCGAGTGGCCGACGTAGGCGAACCGGATCCGCTGCCGGTCGCGGCAGGCCGTGCCGACCGAAGTCAACAGAGACGCGTCGATCGAAGGCGCCGACCCGGTGTGCGGCACGGTCGCGATCTCCAGAGCAGCAACTCGGTGCCGCAGCGCCGAGGGCAGCACCTGCTCGACCTTCAGCAACGCCCGCACGGCCGTCTCGCCGATGTTCTCGATGCCGCTCGCGGTCCGCAGCCCGACCGCGACGGCCACCGCCTCGTCGTCGTCCAGCAGCAACGGCGGCAGACTCGCGCCGGACCCGAGCCGGTAGCCGCCGCCTGACGTGCCCATCGACGCCGCCACCGGGTAGTCCAGCGCGCGGAGCTTGTCGACGTCACGCCGGACCGTGCGCGTGCTGACGCCCAAGCGCGAAGCGAGCTCAGAACCCGACCACTCACGGCGCGCCTGCAGCAGGCCGAGCAATTTCAGCAAACGGGCAGAAGACACTGTAGGACCATATCTGTCCTACAGTGGTCATAGCGTCATGAGCATGAAGCCGTTCGAGATCAACATCCCGCAGTCCGACATCGACGACCTGCACCGCCGCCTCGACCAGACCCGCTGGCCGGACTCACCCAAGGGCGCGTCCTGGGCCCAGGGCACGCCGAAGGACCACCTGCAGGAGCTCGTCCGCGCCTGGCGTGACTTCGACTGGCGCGAGCAGGAGCGGCGGCTCAACAAGATCCCGCAGTTCGTCGCCGAGATCGACGGCACCCAGCTGCACTTCATCCACGTCAAGAGCCCCAACGAGAACGCGCGACCGCTGCTGCTCACCCACGGCTGGCCGGCCACCGGCTTCGCGTTCGAGGAGATGATCGAACCGCTGAGCCACGACTTCCACCTGGTGATCCCGTCGGTGCCCGGCTTCGGGTTCTCCGGACCCACGAAGGAACTGGGCTGGACGATCCCGCGGGTCGCACGCATGTTCTCCCAGCTGATGAAGCAGCTCGGCTACGAGACGTACTTCGCGCACGGTTACGACTACGGCGCCATGCTCACCCGTCAGCTCGGGATGCTGGACGAGGTAGAAGCCATCCACGTCAACCAGATCTTCTCCGCCGGCGTCACACAGGAGACGGCGGACATGACCGTCGAGGCCGAACGGAGGTCCGCGGAGAAAGCGTACAAGTACGACTTCGAGCAGTCCGGGTACATGGTCATGCAGAGCACGCGGCCCCAGTCGGTCGCCTACGCTCTCACCGACTCGCCGGTCGCGCAGCTGGAGTGGATCGAGTGGGCGTTCCACGTGTGGAGCGACCCCGAGGTCGGGGTACCGCTGGACGCGTTGCTGCTCAACGTGTCGATCTTCTGGTTCACCCGGACCGCGGGCTCGTCGGCGCGGTACTACCAGGAGGGCGACGAGACGTGGGGCGAGCTCGAACCCGTGTCGCCGACGCCGACCTCGGTGGCGGTGTTCCCGCACGACGGTGGTGTGCCGATCCGGCGAATGGCCGAGCGCAACCACAACATCGTGCGGTGGACCGAGATGCAACAGGGCGGGCACTTCGCCGCGTTGGAGGTGCCGGAGCTGATGGTTCAGGAACTGCGAGAGGCGTTTCTCTTGTGAAGGTGGCGGCCTGGCCGGCGGCGCTCCGCACCGGACGCGGTCATGCGGCGGCCGATGTGATCACCGAGCTCAGGCAGGTACCACTACGGTGATCTCTGTGCGGTTCACGGTCTTCGGCGGCGTCTCGGCGTGGGTTGACGGCCGCGCGGTCGAGTTCGGCCCGACGCGGCTCGCCGCCGTGCTCGGTGTCCTGCTCGTCGAGGCCGGCCACACCGTCAGCGCCGATGACCTCGTCGAACGCGTGCTCGGGGACGCGCCGCCGACCCGCGCACGCGCGATGGTGCAGACGTGGCTGACCCGGTTGCGGCAGACGTTGCCCGGCCTGCTCGAACGCGACGGCGCCGGCTACGTGATCCGCGTCGACCCGGTGGAGGTCGACCTGCACCTGTTCCGGCACCTGGTGCGGACCGGCCGGACCGCGGAAGCGCTTGCGCTGGCCCAAGAAGAGCTCCTGTCCACACTGGACACCCCGTGGGCGCGCCAGGCGCGTGCGGACTTCGCCGGCGAGCTGCTGGCCGCACGCATGGACCACACCGACGCGCTGCTGCGTTCCGGCGAGCACGCGGCGCTGGTGCCCGACTTGCGAGCGCTGGTCGCACAACGCCCGTTGGACGAACGGATCGCCGGCCAGTTGATCGAGGCCCTGCACGGCAGCGGGCGTGCGGCGGAAGCGTTGCAGCACTTCGAGGTCGTACGTGAGGGGCTGGCCACCGAACTGGGTGCCGAACCGTCCCGGCAGCTGACGGCGCTGCACCGGCGTCTGCAGGCCGCGTCGGCGCCGCGGCAGCTGCCCGCGCCGCCCAAGCCGTTCACCGGCCGGGCGCTGGAGCTCGCGGAGCTGGACCAGGCCCCGAACGGCGTTGTGGTGATCACCGGCACCGGCGGGGTCGGCAAGACCTCGCTCGCCGTGCACTGGGCGCACCGGGCGGCGGAACGGTTCCCGGACGGGCAGCTCTACGTGAACCTGCACGGGTTCGGGCCGAGCGGCGCGGCGGTGAGCCCCGGCGACGCGCTGCTGCGGTTCCTGTCGGCGTTGGACGTGCCTCGGGCGAAGGTGCCGCACGACCTGGCCGGGCAGTCCGAGCTGCTGCGGGACACGTTGGCGGACAAGCGGGTGCTGATGGTGCTCGACAACGCCACCGACGCGGACCAGGTCGAACCGCTGCTGCCGCGCGGGACGCACACGCACGTCGTGATCACCAGCCGGACCGCTCTCCGACCCGCCAGGAAAGCGTTTTCCCTCCCGCTCGGCCTGCTGCCGCCCGACGACGCCCGCGAGCTGTTCGCCAGCCGGGTCGGTCACGAGCGCGCCCAGGCCGAGCCGGACGCGCTGGACACCGTCGTGCGCCGCTGTGCCCGCCTGCCGCTGGCGCTCGCGGTGGCCGGGGCGCGTGCGGCGACCCAGCCGGAGTTCCCGCTGGCGGCGCTGGCCGACGAGCTGGCGGACCTGGACGCGTTCGCCGACGACGATGACGTCACCGCGGACCTCAGGTCCGTGTTCTCCCACTCCTGCCGGGCACTGAGCCCGGCGGCGCTGCGGTTGTTCCGGATGCTGGGCCTGATGCCGGGATCGGACATCAGCCTGGCGGGTGCCGCGTCCCTGGCCGGGCTCCCGCTGGAGGCGACTTCGTCCCTGCTGACCGAACTGGCGAGAGCCAACCTGCTCGACGAGTCCGTACCGGGCCGCTTCACGTGCCACGACCTGCTGCGCGACTACGCCGCGGAACTTGCGCACGACGACGAACGGGACGAGGCGCTGCACCGGCTGTTCGACCACCTCGCGCTGACCGGGGTCGAGGCAGGTCTGGTCTACACGCCGACCCGTCACCGCCCGGCCGCACCAGAACCTCTGGCAGGTGTCGTGATCCCGCCGATCACCACGCACGAGGAGGCATCCGCGTGGTTGATGGCGGAGCATCCGACGTTGATGGCCGCGATGCCGCACGGAACCCCGACCCACACGTGGCTGATGGGCTGGTCACTGGCGGACATCCTCGACCGGCAGGCGCTGCACCGAGATCTGCTGACGTCACAACAACTCGCCGTCGCCGCGCTCGAACAGCTCGACGACCGCGACGGGCTCGCCCGCACGTTGATCAACCTGGGCCGCGGCTTCGGCCGGATGGGCAGGCTCGACGAGGCCACGGCCGCACTGCACCGGGCGCTGGACGCCCACGAGGGCAACCCGGCGGGCCAGGCCCAGGTGCTGCTGAACATCGCGATGCTGTGCCCGGACGACAAGATCCCCGAGGCGATCGAGTACACCAAGCGCGGGCTGGCGTTGTTCGAGTCGTGCGGCGACGAGTACGGCCAGATCAACGCGTTGACCGGGTTGGCCTGGGGCTACGGGAAGATCGGCGAGTACGCGCTGGCAATCGAGTACGCCGAGCGCGTGATGCCGATGTGGCGGGCCATGGACCACGTCCTGGGCCAGGCCGAGACGTGGGACAACCTGGGCACCGGCTACTTCGGGCTGGGCGACTACGAGCGCGCCGCCGAGGCGTTCACCGAGGCCTGCAACGGTTTCCGGCTGGGCGGCGACCGTCAGCTCGAAGCCGCCGCCTACGACGAGCTCGGCGACACCCACGCGGCCGCGGGTGACGCCGAGCTCGCTTCTGCCGCTTGGCTTCGGTCGATCGAGCTGCACGTCGAGGCCGGCCTCCCAGCCGACCACATCCGCCTGAAGCTAAAGCCCGAACGCCAGTAGCACGTGCCCGTGCGGATTCACGTAGTCCGAGTAGTAACCGGACTGCACGTAGACCACGCCGTCGGACACCACCGCACCTGTGCCAGGTCCGGCCATCATGCCGCCGCGCCCGGTCAGTCCGTTGACCGCTGTGACGTCCTGGATGGTGTCGTGCGTCCACAGGATCTTGCCGGTCTTGGCGCTGTAGGCCCGGAACTTGCCGTCAGCCGCGCCCAGCCACACCACACCGGGCGTGCTGGACACCGGAACCCCGTGCGCCGGAGCACAACCGGGCTGCCCGGCCGCGCCACCGGTGGAGCAACCGTCGGCGGGTGCCGGGGTCTCCCAGAGGACTTGTCCAGTGCCCGGATCCACCGCGAACAGCTTGCCGGGATCGGCGTAGTAGGTAGCGATGTAGAGCCGTTTGCCGTCGTAGCTCGATCCCCACTGGATGCCCGAGATACCACCGCTGGGCAACGGAACGCCCAGCTGCCGACGCCACACGACCTGGCCCGTCCTGGCGTCGAACACGTGGTACACCCCGGACTTCTGCCCGACGCCGACGAGCTGCCTGCCGTTGACCTCGAACAGGTTCGGGGTCGCACCGATGTCGTAGTCGAGGTTGGTGCCGTCCTTCAGCCCGGGGCAGTACCCCTCGGGATCCGGTTCGTTGCAGGCCCAGCGCCACGTGTCGGCGTCGGTGACCTGGTTGGTCCACTTCACCGCGCCGGTGCGGGCGTTGAGCGCGAGCAGCGAGTCGAACTCGCCACCCTTGCCGGTGTAGTTCTGCCCGGTGCCGACGTAGAGCGTGCCGGTCCTGCGGTCGATCACCGGCGAGCTCCACACCCCGACGCCCGACGGCTCGAACCGCTTGGCGCCGTTGGGCCACGTGCCGACCTCGACGGGTTCCGGCACCGTGTAGTGACGCCAGACCAGCGCACCGGTGTCGATGTCGTAGGCGTCGATGTGGCCGCGGAACGTGCAGCACGGGTAGTCACGCGGCAGCACGTTCTCACTGCTGGACGTACCGACGTACACGAGTCCGTTGTGGACGATCGGCGAGCTGGTGGTCATCGAGGCGATGGTGTCGTCCATCTGGACCTGCCAGCGCTTCTGGCCGGTCCGCTGGTCGAGCGCGAACAACCGGCCCGCGCTGTCGCCGAAGAACACCTTGCCGTTCGCGACCGTCGGCCCGTCCGAGTTGTACGCGGGCCGGTTGGCCGCCGGGAGCGCGAACTCCCACTTCTGTGCGCCGGTGCGAGCGTTGCGGGCGTGGAACTTGCCGTCGGGGCTGCCGAAGTAGATGGTGTCCCCGACCACGGCCGGCTGGCTGCGGACGTGGTTGACGTCGCCCTTCGGGTAGGCGAAGGCCCACTTCAGCTTGAGCTTGCCGGCGTTGCCCGCGTTGATCCGCCACTCGGCCGCGTTGTGGCGGGATCCGTTGAGGTCCTTCTGCCACCCGGCCCAGTCACCGGAGGCGTGGGCGCCGGCGGGTGAGGTGGTCAGCACTACTAGCGCTGCGGACAGCAGCGCTGTGGTCTTGAGCATGGAATTTCCCCCTTCCACCACCAACCCTGGCAGTGGCGGAAGGGTGCCGCGACCACCCAAAGTCTCGAAGAGGCTTAACCGATCGGTTGATGCGCCGTGTCCGGCAGGTCCAGATGACCCGCGAACCCGCAGAACCGCTCCGCCAGCGGCCCCCGGCGCGCATCGACCTGACGCCACAGCTCCAAATGCCTCTCAGGCGAGCCCTGGCGCGCCACCACGACCACGAAACCCTGCCGCGCCAACACCGGCCCCAGCAGGTCCGCCCCGCGTGGCTCGACGACCACCAGCGGACGCGACCCGACGAGCGTGCGAGGCGAGTGCACCGAACCCACGAGGTCCCCGGCCACGTAGTCCATCCGCGTCACCGCGGGCCGGTACTCCCGCACCGACGTCTTGGCCGCGGTGCTCGGCGCGGTCAGCACCACGAACGCGACGGCGAGCAGCACTCCGATCGCTCTGGGCACCATGGCCACGATCTCACCGGCCGGATGTGCGCCGGAGGTCCGGACTTTGTCACGGTTTTGCCACAGTGGCCGCTTCCACGCCGTCCAGCAGCACTCGCAGGCCGCCTTGGAAGTTCTCCAGGGCGTCGTTCTCCAGGTACGGCAACTCGGGGTCGACGGGCTCGCGGTCGTTCTCCAGCAGGTGCAGCATCGGGAACTTCTTCTCGAGGTCCGGCTCGATCTCCAGCAGCACGGCGGACCGCGCGTACCACCACTCCTCGTCCGCCTCGCCGGTCGCGCCACCGGCGGCACGGGCCTCGACGACCGTCTGGGCGGCGCCGCGCACGAAGTAGTTGATGGCACCGACGATGCCGCGCAGTTCACGGCCGGGCAGACCGGTGGTCACCAGGATCGCGGCCAGCGACTCGATCACGGCGAACTCGTGCGGCCCCAGGACCGGGCGGGCCTGCGACACCTGCAGCACCCACGGGTGGCGGCCGTAGAACTCCCACATGTCGTGCGCCCACCGCGTCACGGCGGGGCGCCAGCCGTCCTCCAGCGAGTACGACGCCGGCAGCTCGGCCATCGTGCGGTCGTACATGAGGTCGACCAGCTCGTTCTTGCCGGGCACGTACGTGTAGAGCGCCATCGCCGTGCGTCCCAGCCGCTCCCCCACCGCGCGCATCGAGAACGCCATGCCCTGCTCGTCGGCGACCGCGATGGCGGCGTCGACGATGGAGTCCACGCTCAAGCCGGGCTTCGGGCCTGGGCGTACATCCGAAGCACCAGAACCGCGCCAGAGCAGCTCGATCGAACGGCGCGGGTCGCCCTGACCTGCGTAGACGACCACGGTTGCAACTCCTTACAGCGTAAAGTAGCCTTGCCGGTCGATACTTTACGCTATAAAGAATCAACGGGGGAACAGCTGTGAACGCTGTCGCAGACAGCCATGACGTGATCCAGGTCCGCGGGGCCAGGGAGAACAACCTCGCGGACGTGTCGCTCGACGTCCCCAAGCGCCGCCTGACCGTCTTCACCGGCGTGTCCGGCTCCGGCAAGTCCTCGCTGGTCTTCGGCACGATCGCGGCCGAGTCGCAGCGCATGATCAACGAGACCTACACCGCGTTCCTGCAGTCGTTCATGCCGTCGATCGGCCGTCCGGACGTCGACTCGCTGACCAACCTGAGCGCGGCGATCATCGTCGACCAGGAGCGGATGGGCGCCAACTCCCGTTCCACCGTCGGCACCGCGACCGACGCGCACACCATGCTCCGGATCGTGTTCAGCCGCCTCGGTGAGCCGTACGTCGGCACCTCCGGCGCGTTCAGCTTCAACCTGCCCGAGGGCATGTGCCCGACGTGCGAGGGCCTGGGCAAGGTCACGACGATCGACGTGGACGCGATCGTCGACCGCTCGAAGTCGTTGAACGACGGCGCGATCGACGCCCCGAACTACGGCGTCGGCACCTGGTACTGGCAGGTGCTCGCGAACTCCGGCCTCTACCCCGCGGACAAGCCGATCGCGGAGTTCACCGACCAGCAACTGCAGGACTTCCTCTACAAGCCGACGACGAAGCTCAACGTCGGTGGCACCAACGTCACGTACGACGGCCTGATCCCGAAGCTGCAGCGGACGATCCTGTCCAAGGACCGCGAGTCGATGCAGCCGCACATCAGAGCGTTCGTCGACCGCACGATGACGTTCGCGGCGTGCGGGGACTGCCACGGCGCCCGGCTCAACGAGGCGGCACTCAACTCGAAGATCCGCGGCGTCAACATCGCCGACTGCTGCGCCATGCAGATCAGCGACCTCGCGGAGTTCGTGCGCTCGCTCGACGAACCGTCGGTGGCACCGCTGCTGGCGACGCTCAGGGAGACGCTGGACTCGCTGGTCGAGATCGGCCTCGGCTACCTCTCGCTCGACCGCGAGTCCGGCACGCTGTCCGGCGGCGAGTCGCAGCGCGTGAAGATGGTGCGGCACCTGGGTTCCTCGCTGACCGACATCACCTACGTGTTCGACGAGCCGACCGTCGGCCTGCACCCGCACGACATCCAGCGGATGAACAACCTGCTGCTCCGCCTGCGCGACAAGGGCAACACCGTCCTGGTCGTCGAGCACAAGCCGGAGACCATCGAGATCGCCGACCACGTCGTCGACCTCGGCCCCGGCGCCGGCGTGAACGGCGGCCACCTCTGCTACTCCGGCGACGTGGCCGGGCTGCGGACCTCGGGCACGCTGACCGGGCGGCACCTCGACCACCGCGCCAAGTTGCGGCCGGAGTTCCGCTCCCCCAAGGGTTTTCTCACGATCAGCGGCGCCCGGACCAACAACCTGAAGGACGTCTCGGTCGACATCCCGACGGGAGTGCTGACCGTGGTCACCGGCGTGGCGGGCTCCGGCAAGAGCTCGTTGATCCACGGCTCGCTGCGCAAGCGGCCGGGCGTCGTGACGGTCGACCAGTCGGCGATTCGCGGGTCGCGCCGCTCCAACCCCGCCACCTACACCGGACTGCTCGACTCGGTGCGGACCGCGTTCGCCAAGGCCAACGGCGTGAAGGCGGCGTTGTTCAGCGCGAACTCCGAAGGCGCCTGCACGCACTGCAAGGGCATCGGCCTCGTCTACACCGACCTGGCGATGATGGCCGGCGTCGCGACCGTGTGCGAGAAGTGCGAGGGCAAGCGGTTCACCCCCGAGGTGCTGCGCTACACGTTGCGGGGCAAGAACATCAGCGAGGTGCTCGGCATGTCCGTGGCCGAGGCGCGCGAGTTCTTCCCCTCCGGCCAGGCCCGCACGGTCCTCAGCCGCCTGCACGACGTGGGCCTCTCGTACCTGTCACTGGGCCAGCCACTCACGACGTTGTCCGGCGGCGAGAGGCAACGCCTCAAGCTCGCCATCCACATGGCCGAGAAGGCCGCGACGTACGTGCTGGACGAACCCACCTCCGGCCTGCACCTCGCGGACGTCGACCAGCTCCTGGGCCTCCTCGACCAGCTCATCGACTCCGGCAACACGGTGATCGTGATCGAGCACCACCTGGCCGTGATGGCGCACGCGGACTGGATCGTCGACATGGGTCCCGGCGCAGGCCACGACGGCGGCCAGGTCGTCTTCTCCGGCACGCCAGGTGACCTCGTCGCCTCTTCCGGCACGCTCACCGCCCAGCACCTGAAGGAGTACCTGTCATGAGCCTGCTGACAGTGCGCGAGGTGCTGCCCCTGACCCCGCGCATGGTGCGGATGACGTTCACCGGAGACGGGCTCACCGAGGTCGGGAACTGGCCGGACCAGCAGCTGAAGCTGTTGTTCCCCAAGCCCGGCGGATCCGCGGAGGTGTCGTCTTCGGAGGACGTCGGCAGCTGGTACCAGGCCTATCTCGCGATCCCCGAAGCCGAACGGCCGTGGATGCGCAGCTTCACCGTGCGCGCGTTGGTCGATGGTGTGCTGACCGTGGACTTCGTGCTGCACGGTGACAGCGGCCCTGCCTCCGCGTGGGCCGCTTCCGCTCAGCCGGGCGACGTGATCGGACGGTTCGGGCCCTCCCCCGACTACGCCCGGCCACTCGGCACCGCGGACCTGCTGGTGTTCGCGGGCGACGAGACGGCGTTGCCCGCGATCGCCTCACTGCTGGAGCTGCTGCCCGGTTCGCAGGAGTGGCTGGCGTTCGTCGAGGTCGCGGATCCGTTGGAGGAACAGGACATCCCCGGCGTGCGGTGGGTGCACCGCAGCGCCGGGGAGGACCTGGTCTCGGTGGTGACCACCGCCGACGTGCCGCCTTCCGCCTGGGTGTGGCTGGGCGGCGAAGCCTCCGCGGTGCGCGCGCTGCGGAGACACTTCGTCGGGCTCGGCGTGTCCAAAAAGGACATCGAGTTCGCCGGTTACTGGAGGCGCGCCCTGACCCAGGACGACGCCCCCACCACCGACGACCTCGCCGAGGCCCAGGAACGGATCGCCGCGCTCAGCGAGTGACCACCAGGACCGCGCTGTGGGCCGGCACGTCGACCGTGGTCTTCGTGCCGGTCACGCGCACGTGCTTGGGCTTCGGCGTGAACTTCGCGTTCTTCTCCACCTTCGAGCCGCCGATGGTGATCTCCTTGGAGTCCAGCGCGGGCGCCGTCAGCACGTAGACGCTGGCGTTGCGGGCGTTCTTGGGCAACGTGATCGTCGCGGTCACCGCACCGGCGGTCTTGTTGTTGACGAACGCGTTGTTGCCGATCCCCCACGCCGTGACGTCCTCCGCGCCGGTGACCTTGGCCGCGTGGTAGGCGCCGGTTCCCGCCAGCTTCCACAGCAGCTCACCGTAGTAAACCGCCTGCACACCAACGGGTTTGAGCCCGTCGTAGCGGATCGGCGAGTAGTGCAACGGGAACTGCGTCGACGTGCCGCCGTGGAAGTTGATGCCCGAACCCTGCCGCGCCGCGACGCCCGACATGTAGTCGAGCGACCACAACGCCGCCGCCTGCACGTTGCTGACGCCGTCCTTGCCACCGTGGAAGTAGTTGTTCGCCTCGGTGACGCGCCACTGCGGGATCTTGTGGTTCAGCATCGCCTTCTCCATCGCGGCCGAGATGTTCGGCAGGCGGCCGGAGGAGTTGGACGCCAGCATCTTCGTGATGTCGGCCTCGGTGTTCTTCGCGATGTACACGTGCGTGGACACGATGCTCGCGCCCCGGTCCTTCTGCGTGCGGGCGAAGTCGTCCGCCCACGAGCTGCTGTTCGCCTGGCCGGGCCCGTCGAACTGCGCTCCCGGCACCTTCGCCCTGATCGCGTCGGCGTACTTGGTGAACAGCGCCTCGTACTCGGGCCACGTCTTGACGTAGACGTTCGGCTCGTTGCCGATCTCGAACGCCACCAGGTCCTTGCCGAGGATCCGCGCGGCGACCGCCGCCTCGTCCGCGGCGGCCTCCGGCGTGTTCGTCTTGAGGTTGATGCCGTAGATGACCTTCCACCCGGTGGCCTTCGCGAACAGCGACAGCTCCTGGATGTCCTGCGGCGCGACCTCGGTCGCCTTGCCACCGGTGCCGGCCGGGTTCCAGGTGGTCATGTCCACGAGGTTGCCGCCGATCCGCAGCAGGCTGGGCCCGAGTAGCCGGAAGAGCCGGACCAGGTCGGCGTTGCGCGCGTTGAACATCCGCGCGCCGACCCGGTCCTTCTCGTAACTGAAGCCGGCGAAGTCCTTGCCGACCTGGCTCTTGCTCGCCGGGTCCACCTGCACGCTCACCGCCGGCGCCGCCTGGGCTGGTGCACTGCCGCACATGACCAACAGGGCCGCTACGACCACTGCTCCACGCATGGGAGTCCCTTCGTCGGGTGGCGGCAGGCCCTACCTTAGATCGGATGTTTGCGGAATTCGAGCACCGAATGGTCACCCGCAACTTCGGTTACTCCCGCAAGCTGGAGACCATGCGGTTTTGCCAGCTTCTCCAGCTCTTCGACGCTGCGCTCGCGCCCGCCGAAGTGCACCAGCATGACCAGGTCCATCTCAGTCGCCGCACTCACACCTCGGATGGCTTCGACGACGACCAGCCGCCCGCTGGTCGGCATCGCCTCAGCACAACGGGCCAGGATGCGCCCGGCCTCGACGTCGTCCCAGTCGTGCAGGACGTCGAACAGCAGGTAGGCATCACCTTTGGGCAGTGGATCGAAGAAGCTGCCCGCGGTCGCCTTCGCGCGGTCTCCGAAGCCGCTCAAGTTCTGCCGGGCCGCGTCGACCTCAAGATCGACGAGATGCCCGCGGGTGTCCGGATGCGCGGCGAGCACGGCGGCGAGCAGGTCACCGGGCCCGCCTCCGAGGTCGACGATCGTCCCGAACCGCGACCAGTCGACCGCCGCGACGAACTTCGGCACCCGCTGCCGGACCCGCCAGGTCATCTGCCGGTCGAACGCCTCACGCAGGTGCGGCAGTTGTTTCAGATCGGTCCAGAAGTCCTGCCCGTAGCGCAGCGGGTAGGCGGGCTCGCCGGTCTTCACGCTGTGCGCCAGGTCGACGAACGCCAGATCAGCGCGCCCGGCGGCGGTGTCGTGGTGCAGCAGGTTGTGCAGCCCGTTGCCGGCGTCTTCGCAGAGATTCGCGCCGAACTCGGTGGTGCGATAGCCGCTCTTGGTGCGTTCGACGACGTTCAGCGTGACGAGGTGCCCGAGCAGCAGCTCCAAGGCGCCTGCGTCGATGTCGAGCTCGGCCGCGACCTTTGCGGCCGGCGCGTCGGTGCGCAAGCGGTCCGGCAACCCGAAAGTCACCGCCACCCGCAACGCCATCGGGGTCACCAGTCCGGCCATCTGTCGAAGCGTCTGCACGTCATCGGTCACGTAGATCAACCCTGCCACGCCTGACAACTGCATTTCGGTCAACACTGAAGCAATAGGGTCCACTAGTTCGTGTCCCGCGACGCTTACCGTGTCCACATGAGGACCAACTGGGCGGGCAACGTCACGTTCACCGCGGCCGAGGTGGCAACCCCCGCGACCGAGGACGACCTGCGCCTGGTCGTCCGCGACGCGACCGCCGTCCACGTGGTCGGCTCAGGCCACTCGTTCAGCCCGATCGCCGACACCGCAGGCACCCTCGTGTCCCTGGCCGCCATGCCCCAGATCTTCGAGGTCTCCGGCACAACCGTCCGTGTCAGCGCCGGCACCACGCTCGCCACCCTCTCGGTGCTCCTGGAGTCCGCGGGCCTGGCCCTGCACACCCTCCCGTCACTCCCGCACATCACCATCGCCGGCGCGATCGCCACCGCCACCCACGGCTCCGGCTCCCAATCCCTGGCCGGTGCCGTCCGTTGCGTTGAGGTCATGCGCGCCGACGGCTCTCTGGTCGAACTGACCTCAGCAGGCGCCCCCGTGTCACTGGGCGGTCTGGGCGTCGTCGTGTCGGTGACCCTCGACGCGGTGCCGACGTTCCAGGTGGCGCAAACCGTCTACGAGGACGTCGCCTGGACCACCCTGCTCGGCTCACTGGAACAGATCTTCGACGGCGCCTACAGCGTGAGCGCGTTCGTCGACTGGCAGGGCGGCGCAACCCTGTGGGTGAAGCACCGCGTGGGCGACCCGCCGTTCCCCTTCCCGGGGCGTGAGGCGGACGGCCCTCGGCACCCCGTGGTCGGCCAGCCGCCCTCCCGCTGCACAGTGCAGGGCGGTGTGCCCGGTCCTTGGCACGAGCGTCTCCCCCACTTCCGCGCCGAGTTCACCCCGTCCGTGGGCGAGGAACTGCAGACCGAGTACTTCGTCCCCCGCACCCGCGCGGTGACTGCGTTGCGGGCGTTGGCGGAGATGTCCACGGTCATCTCCCCGTTGGTGCAGGCTTGTGAGATCCGCACTGTTGCGGCCGAGCCGCAGTGGCTCAGCCCTGCCTATGACCGCGACAGCCTGGCGATCCACTTCACTTGGGTGCCGAACAGTCCTGCGGTGCTTGCCTTGCTGCCTCGGCTGGAGGAGGCCATCGCGCCGCGGCCGCACTGGGGCAAGCTCTTCACGGTGCCGCCCACGTTGCTCGCCGCTCGGTATCCGCAGTGGGAGGCTTTCCGGGCTTTGCTTCGGGAACACGACCCGAAGGGCGTGTTCCGCAACGACTTCCTGACCCGCTACCTGGGGTCGACGGCGTCGAGCTGACGCCGCAGCAGGTCGGCCTCCGGCCCGCTCAACCGGGTCAGCAATCGGCGCGCTTCTTCTCGATTGGCGCGGGATTCGCCGGGGTTGTGGATCCGGTGAGCCTCCGCGAGTCCGATCAGTGCGCGCACCTCGCCTGCGCGATCACCAGCGCGGAGAGACATCCGGTGCGCCTCAGCGAACGCCTCCAGCGCGAGATCTCGGGATTGATCATCGAGCCGCAGGTTCCCCATCGCCTCCCACAGCCTGGCCTTGCCCGCATGGTCGTCCGAGGCGAGCGACGGCAGGAATCTCGCAAGCTCCTGGTATGCGGTGTCCGCTCCGTGAGCGACTTGCTGCACCCGAGCGAGCTCGATCGAGATGTCGACGCGGTCCTGCGGCTCGGTCGCTTCATCGCGAGCACGCCGCAGAAAGTCCACCGCACTGTCATCTTGCGAGTTGTCGGCCGCCAGGTAAGCGAGCAGGCGCAGCGCGGCGACCCTGTAATCGGCCGGTAGCGCTGCCATCTCGACGGTGGTCCGCAGCAAGAAGTCCGCTTGCTCCACCTGGCCCTGATCGGCCTTCATCGCTCCCAGCTCGAACGTGAGCACGGCCGCAAGCTCGTCGTTTCCTTCACTGAACCGGAGTGCCTTGATCATGTGGTCAGAGGCAAGCTCGTAGTTCGTGTTGCGCCTTTCGATGTACCCAAGCGCTCGGTACACCAATGCGCGCTCCACATCGGTGGTGCTTCCCTTCAGCGCCACTTCGAAGTGGCGTGCCGCGAGTACAAGATCGTCTTTGTTGGTGTAGATCTCGCCGAGCAGCCGATGCGCGTGATAGGCCGGCCGTGAGTCTGGTGACACGTGACCGAGAACTCGCTGCAGGTCGTTCTCGGCTTGGTCGAACCGCCCGAGGTCCACAGCCAGCCGTGCGAGCTGCAGCACCGAAGCGAGGGGCGATTCCACCGTCGTGGTCGCGCGATCAGCCAACTCGTACGCACCACGATAATGACCCAGGTGCCGCAGCCACGATGAGGCTCTGACCAGCACCGACTCCCAGTGCGATCCTGCGGCCTCGGCAGGCAGCATGCGCACCACGTCCACCGCCATCGACGCGATGTCATCCGAGGCGTGGACTCTCGGTACCGACGCCAGCGCGCGAAGCACGTCGGTTCTGGACGCGGCCACGACGATCACAATCCGGGTGGGGTCGAGTTGGACCTCGTCGAGAATCTCCTGAACACCGGCCGAAATACGCGCAGGCGGATCAACGATGACGAAGTGCCTGGCAACGCTCAGCTCAGCCGACCGGCCGTGCATCGTCTGCACACCCAACGCCTTTAGCCCGTCGGTGAGCTGCTCGGCACGCGCGGAGGTGCCGTGCACGAGCACGTCGTAGCGGAATCCCGACCCAGCAGTGCGCTGACCGCCCTCGCGCGCCGCGGACACATACGTATCGCGGTTGCTGACCAGAACATCCGCATCCGACAGTCCATGTGCAAGCAACGCCGCGATGTTGTCCATGAAGTAGGAGACCGTCTCGGGGTTGCCACTGCGTTCGCCCACCACGGCGATCTCTTCACCGAAGCTCCAATACGGCAGGTAGGGCACGGTGGTGCGCTCTACCAGTCCCAGCTCCAGCTGATCGTCGTTCTGGTCGGTCGGCAGCCAGCTCGTGTAGAGCGGGGCGAGTTGCTCCGCCATTGTGGTCCGCCACGTCCGAGCCCGTTCGTACTCCTCCCGGCCGTCGAAGCGCGACAGCACAGGCAGGTAGAGGAGGCCCGCCCGGTCATAAGGCAGCCGATCGCGGGCAGCCGCCGCCCGCTTGGCCACATCCAGTGTGCCGACGAGGTTCTGCCGGTTCGGCGCGACGCACAGGACCAGGACGTCCGGCAGCTGGGCCGTGCAGATGCCGCCGATGTCGGTCACGCCCGTCCGGCTGTCGATCAGCACGAAGTCGAAGTACTCCTCCCACTCCTCGCGCATCTTCTCGAACCGCCAGCCCAGGTCGTGCTCGGCGAAGAGATCCGGCCACGACAACGCTTGCGCGCGATCCGCGTAGCTCTCGTCCATGCGGCCGGCAGCAAGCAGATGCAGGTCAGTGGTCTCCGGCACGGCAGGAGACACCACGACGTCGGTCCACTCCGCTTCCCCGGTGATCACTTCTGCCAAGCCACCGTCGATCGCTTGGTTGAGGAACGGCCGGAAGTACTCGTGCAGACCGGGTGCGTCGAGGTCGAAGTCGACGCACAGCACGCGGTTGCCCCAGCGGGCGAGCTGGACCGCGACGTTGGCGAGGCAGAACGAACGGCCAACGCCGCCCTTGTAGGAGTAGAAGGTGACGATCACGGTCGCCTCACAGCCTTGGCAGCGGGCCGGGCGGCACCGACTTCGGATCCAAGGCCGGCCGCACCACCCGCCACGCCGGGTCCCACGGTGGCACTTCGTCAACGCGTTTCGCCACCTCGACGGACAGCTCCTGCACGGCGGTGTAGAAGTGTTCGTACTCCCTCGACCTGCTGTAGGTCTCGTAAGGCAACGGCTTGTTCCACGGCGTGAAGTCCCGTTGCTGCGTGGCCTGTGCCTCCGGCGGGTAGTGCTGCCCGTCGGCGAACTTGACGGGCAGGACGAGATGCCTCGGGTGGTCGGCGCTGTCGTACCCGAGCATCCGGTGCCGCTCGAGCATGCTGTTCCACTCGGCACAGCACCACTCCGACCGGAAGTACGGCGGCGAGAACACAGCGACCATCACCTTCGACCGCAACAACGCGCGTTCGAGGTTCTGGGGCCACACGACCCCGGTCTCCTGGTTCCAGTCCACGAAGATCCGGGGTTCGTCGGCCATCTCGTTACCGAGCCATTCCTTCAGGGCGCGGTAGAAGTGCTCCCGCACCCACACGTCGCCGCCACCGCGGCGCGTGTAGCTGAGGAAGACGTCGAACTCGTAGCCCACGGCCCTCACATCGGGATCTTCCCGAGAGGTATTACGAGTCTTCACCCTTCTGGCGCAGCGCCTCCAGCTCCTCGTCCGAGAACCCGTACGTCGTCACCACCGTCATCTTCGGGCAGGTGATCAACAACCCGGGCCCCCACTCCTCGACCACGTACCCGCGCTGGTTCGGAGACTCGAAGAACGGCTTGCCCGAAACGCCAAGAGAAACCTCACGCGGCCAGAACAGCGTCCGACGAGCGACCCCGGGCTGGAACTCGTGCGCGAACTTCAGCTGGTGCAGGAAGGTGATCCAGCCCTCGGTGATGTCGTCGTAGTAGTCGTCCCACTCAGGCGACGTGCCCTTGGGCGCCCGAGTCAGCACGATCCGCGTGCCCTCAGGAACCGAACTCAACGTGAACGTGTCGTGCCCCTGCACGGTCAGCGTGCGGTCGCCCTCCTCCGCGTGCGAGAAGAAGATCAGGTCGATCTCGGCTTCCAGCTCGGGGGCGTCCCAGCCGTGCCAGTGGAAGATCTTCTCCTTGTCGCGGAACGACTGCCAGACCTCCTCTACGGGGGCGGCGACTGTGATCTCAATGCGGACGCCGTCGGCGTCGCTCTCGTGGAAGATCATGAGGAGACTCCTGGGTGGCCCAGTGCGACCACCCGGTAGGGGCGGCCGGATTCGGTGTCGTACTTCAAGGCGATCTGCCGCACCGCTTCGGCCAGGTCGCTGGTGAACTCGTGGACGTCGCCGGGCTCGCCGAAGCGGACCGTGGTTTCGACGGTGAAGGTGAGCAAGCGCTTTCCAGCCGAAGCCGCCGCCGAGGACATCCGCTCGACCTGAGCAGAGACATCAGAGGCGACCGACACCAGATGCGTTGCGGCGAACTGGTCCTGGACGTCTGCGGACACCGCACCCCCAGGGCGAGCGCGCAGGACGCGTTCCACGCAGCCGCGGCGTTGGCGTTCCTCGACCAGCTCGACCAGTCCGGCCTGTTCCAGGGCGCGCACGTGGTAGTTGACCCGTTGGCGCGGCAGATCCAGCACCGCCGCGAGCTGGGTCGCCGACGCGGGCGACTTCAGCAGCTCCAGCAGCGAACGGCGCAACGGTGACAGCTCCACGTGTAGCACGGTCTCATTTGACAAATTCATTTGTCAATACCGGAACTCGACCGGAAACAGGTAGGTTCGTTGACGGTTGCAACAAACCAGCCCCACCCTGTGACCCGTGAGAACCCCCCTGCTGGTGGCAGCGTTGGCAGCAGCGGCGATCGTTCCTGTGTGGACGGTTGCGGCGCAGGCCGACGTAGTGCCCGGAACCGCTTATCAAGTGACGAACGTCGGCAGCGGAAAGTGCGTGGAGTCGCTGGGCACGGCCAACGGCGCACAGCTCCGCCAACAAGGATGCTCTGGGCAGACGTGGACCTTCACGGCCACGAGCGACGGCTACTTCACCGTCGGCCAGGGTCAGGTGTGGGACGTCTCGAACGTGTCCACCGCGGACAACGCGCCGATCCACATGTGGCAGTCCTTCAGCGCCAACAACCAACAGTGGCGCCCCGAACAGGTCGGTACCGACACCTACCGGTTCGTGAGCCGGCACAGCGGCAAGTGCCTCGACGTGCCCGGCGCGTCGACCAGTGACGTCCAGTTGGTGCAGTACACCTGCAACGGCACCAACGCCCAGGCCTTCAAACTGACCACCGGAGGCAACCCGCCCGACCCCGGCCAGCCCGACTTCGGCCCGAACGTGCTGATCTTCGACCCGTCGATGTCCGCCAGCACGATCCAGGCGCGGCTCAACGACATCTTCCGGCAGCAGGAAGAGGGTCAGTACGACGCGCGCCGGTACGCGATCATGTTCAAGCCGGGCAACTACAACGTCGACGTCAACATCGGCTTCTTCACCCAGGTGCTCGGGCTCGGCCTGAACCCGAACCAGGTCAACATCAACGGCCAGGTGCACGTCGAGGCCGACTGGTTCGAGGGCAACGCGACGCACAACTTCTGGCGTGGCGCCGAGAACCTCGCGATCCGGCCGCCGGGTGGCACCAACACCTGGGCCGTCTCGCAGGCGAGTGCCATGCGCCGCACGCACGTCTACGGCAACATGCAGCTCGACGACAACGGCTGGTCCAGCGGTGGTTTCCTCGCCGACTCCGTGGTGACGGGCCAGGTCCGCTCCGGCAGCCAGCAGCAGTGGCTGTCGCGCAACACCGAGTGGGGCTCGTGGACCGGTGAGAACTGGAACATGGTGTTCGTCGGTGCCCGCAACGCCCCGCAGACCACGTTCCCCGAGCCGCCGTACACCAACGTCGCGCAGACCCCTGTCGTCCGTGAGAAGCCGTTCCTGAACATCGACGGCAGCGGCAAGTACAGCGTGTTCGTCCCGGCGCTGCGGTCCAACACCAGCGGCACCACCTGGGCGAGCGGCAACCAGCAGGGCACGAACATCCCGCTGTCGGACTTCTTCGTCGCCAAGCCGGGTACGAGCGCGGCGACGATGAACCAGCAGCTCGCGGCGGGCAAGCACCTGCTGCTCACGCCGGGCATCCACCAGGTGAGCGAGCCGATCCGCGTCACCCGTCCGGACACCGTGGTGTTCGGTCTCGGACTCGCGACCGTCATGCCCACCAACGGGAACATGGCGCTCGACGTGGCCGATGTGGACGGTGTGAAGGTCGCGGGCATCCTGATCGACGCCGCCCCGACGAACTCCCCGTTGCTGATGCAGATCGGTGCTCCGGGCAGCTCGGCGCGGCACCAGGCCAACCCGATCTCGGTGCACGACCTGTACGTGCGCATCGGCGGTTCGGCCATCGGGCGGGCCACGACCTCGTTGGTGGTCAACAGCCACGACGTGATCGGCGACCACCTCTGGCTGTGGCGCGGTGACCACTCCTACGGCGTCGGCTGGGACGTGAACCGGGCCGATACCGGGTTGATCGTCAACGGCAACAACGTGACGATGTACGGACTCTTCGTCGAGCACTACCAGAAGTACCAGACCATCTGGAACGGTCAGGGTGGCCGGACGTACTTCTACCAGAACGAGATGCCGTACGAGGCGCCGAACCAGGCGGCGTGGATGAACGGCTCGACCCGCGGCTACGCGGCCTACAAGGTCGCCAACCACGTCACGTCGCACGAGGCGTGGGGTCTGGGCAGCTACATCTTCGCCAACGCCAACCCGAGCGTGGTGGCCGACAGGGCGTTCGAGGTGCCGAACAACCCGAACGTCAGGTTCCACAGCATGGTGACGATCTCGTTGGGCGGTAAGGGAACCATCGAGCGAATCATCAACAACTCGGGCGGCCGCGTGACGGCCGGCTCCACCGAGGCCTACCTGGCGCATTACCCGTGATGTTCCACTGAGCGGTTTTCGACTGCGCATCCCCGTGCTCCGGTCCGCATAGACTGGAGCATGGGGATGTTCACCGAGCAGTTGCAGCTCATCGAAGCCTTGAATCCGGTCTACAACGCGTTGACCTCTGTGTTCGACCTGCCCGATGTGCCGGACCAGCCGGACGGCCCGCTCGCCGGAGTGGCGTTCTCGGTCAAGGCCAACATCGACGTCGCCGGTGCCGCCACCACGCACGGCATGAAAGCGTTGGCGGGCAACATGAAAACCGCTGATGCGCCGATCGTCGCACGGCTGCGGGCCGCCGGTGCCACACCAATCGCGCACGCGAACATGCCGACGCTCAACGCGCGCGGCATGCACACGTACAGCGAGCTGGCCGGGCACACCATCAACCCGTGGGACGCCACGAAATCACCAGGCGGCAGCTCTGGCGGTGACGCGGTCGCGGTGGCAACGGGCATGGTGCGGTTCGGGATCGGCAACGACGGCGGCGGTTCGCTGCGGCTGCCGGCGTTCCTGAACGGCATCTGCGCGCTCAAGCCCAGCTACGGCCGTTATGCGCAGGGTGCGATCTACGGGCAGCTCGATCCGTCGTTCCCCACCCAGGTCATGACGGTCGAGGGTCCGTTCGCCCGCACGACCGCCGACCTGCGGCTGATCCACGGGCTCCTGTGCGGGGCGGATCCGGCTGATCCACGAGCGGTGCCGGTCGCCGCCGATGGACCGCCTGCACCGAAGATCGCCGGGTTCATCCCGGGCGACCCCACCGTCGAGGAAGCGGCGAAACGGCTGATGGACGCAGGTTACGAGGTCGAACCGGTCGAGGCGCCGCGCGTCGACGAGGCCTCGGAGCTGTCCATGCGGATGGTCGCCACGCCGATCGCGCTGGGCTACGAGCAGTTCGCCGCGTTCGCCGGTGAGGACGTCGCCCAGTACGCCCGCCACCTGCTGGAGGTGCGTCCAGGACTGGACCTCGCGGCGTTCATCGAGGTGACGAGCACCCGGCTGGCCGTTCAACGGGAGTGGGCACAGCTGCTCGACCGCTACCCGGTGGTGATCGGGCCCGTCAGCACGATCCCGTCGTTCGAACCGGACCAGGACCGGCGCAGCGCAGCCGATCTGGAGGCCTACTTCGAGGCGATGAAGCTGTGCGAGGCGACCAGCTTCGCCGGGCTGCCGGCGGTCGCGGTGCCGACGGGGCTGCGCGACGGGCTGCCGACCGGCGTCCAGGTGATCTCCCGGATGTACCGGGAAGACCTTGCCCTGGACGCGGCGGCAGTCCTCGAAACTCCGCTCAGGCCAGCCGTTTCGGCCGGTTGATCTTCATCTCGTCCATGTCGGTGACGGTGGCGCGCAACCCCTTGAAGTCGACGCCCAGCGCGTCGAGGGCAGTGGTCGCGCGCCGCAGTCCCGCATCGTCTGGCCTGTCCTCAGCCGAGAGGATCACGCGGTAGCTGAAGAAGTCGAGCTTCTCGTCGAACGTCAGCGCGCCTTCCTCGCTGAACCCGCCGCTGCGCAGGAAGTCGAAGCCCTTCAGGTGCTCCTGCAACGAAGTGCGCTGGTCGGGAGTGAGGTCGGCGAACCGGCCGCGGACGAGTACTCGGTAGGTGTGTTCAGCCACGAGAAAACATCGTGGCCGAACACCCGCCGGTCTGGCGAACGATTTCCGGGGTGCGGAAGAATCATGGTCCATGAACGCAAAAGAGCTGGTCACGCGCATCCGGACGGAGCTGCACCCCGGTGAGCACGACAACCTCGTGGTCAAACTGATCGAAACCGGACAGGCTCCGCGCGCCGTGATCGCCACGTTCGCCGCCGAGGAGAACCACATCGTGTCGTCGGACTGGCGAACATTCCTCACACTCGCGGCCAAGGCCGAGGAGCCGAACGCGCGGGCGTTCTTCACGCTGCTCGCGGGCGGCGAGGAACTGGTGCTTCCGATGCTGGAGCCGCTCGCGAACGCGGCCGGCATGTCCTCCAAGGACTTCCACAACTACGAGCCGTTCCCCGGCTGCCAGGCCTACCCGGCCTACCAGGCGTGGATGGCGCTCAACGGCGAGCCGGCCGACGTGATCCTCGCGATCCTGGCCAACTTCACCGCGTGGGGCGGTTACTGCGCCCGCATGGCGAAGGGGCTGCGCGAGCACTACGACTTCAGCGACGAGGCGTGTGCGTTCGTCGACTTCTTCGCGACTCCCGCGCCGCAGCTGGAAGAACGCGCGATCGCGGCGGTGCAGGCGGCGCTGGACGGCGGGTGGCAGCCGAAGCACGCGTGGCGCTACGGCCGCCTCCTGCAGGCCTACGAGCTCCAGTTCTGGTCCACGCTTGCCTAAGCCGTGACCTGGACTGAGTAGCTGTACTCATGACATCCCGAGCGTCACGCAGGACGCTCGGGATCATGACTTCTGCCACATCGAATCACACACCGACGACCGCGGCGTTCTTCGTGCAGGCGGTCCTCTCGTTCGGGCTCTCGCTGACCGCCGTGGGCTTCGGAGTCGTGTTCCTTCCCGTTGACGGTTGGGTTCGCGCGTTCCTGGGCATCGCGATGCTGTACTCGATCACCTCGGCGTTCACGCTGGCCAAGGTCATCAGGGATCGGCAGGAGGACACCTACATCACCAGCCGGGTGGACAGAGCCAGGCTGGACAAGCTGCTGACCGACCACGATCCCTTCAAGATCGACGTGCCCTGACCGGGTTCACCTCGGCAGGTAAGCCCTGTGCTGCTTGGAGAACTCGTAGTTGTTGAACTTGTCCCAGTTGATCGACCACGTCATCAGGCCGCGCAGGTTCGGGTACACGCCCTTCGGCTTGTAGCTGCCGCAGTTCGACCCCTTCGTCAGGCAGTTCAACGCGGTGTGGACGTCGGCGACAGAAGTGAACCCGTTGCCCGCGGGAACCGCCGCGGGCAGGCCGATCGCGACCTGTTCCTGGCGCAACGGCGCGAAAACCTTCGACGTGTCGCCTCGCACCGGGAAGCCGGCGAGCACCATGTCGGCCATCGCGATGTGGAAGTCCGCGCCGCCCATGAAGTGCCACTGGTTGTCCAGTCCCATCACGGGTCCCGAGTTGTAGTGCTGGACGTGCAACAACGTCAGGTCGTTGCGCATCGCCTCGATCACCGGCAGGTACGCACCGGTGCGCGCGTCACCGCCGCCCGCGCCGCCGTAGAACTGGTAGCCGACCTGGACGAAGAACGTCTCCGGCGCCATCGTGAGCACGAAGTTGGCGCCATAGCGGGACTTCAGGCTGCGCAGCGCCGAGATCAGGTTCACGATCACCGGCGTGGTCGGGTTCTTGAAGTCGACGTCACCGGCGTTGAGCGACAGCGAGTGGCCCTCGAAGTCGACGTCGAGCCCGTTCAGGCCGTACTTGTCGATGATCGCGGACGCCGACCGCACGAACGCGTCGCGCGCCGCCGTGGTCTCCAGCCGCACCTGGCCGTTCTGGCCGCCGATGGAGATCAGCACCTTCTTGCCCTTGGCCTGCTGCGCCCGGATGCCCGCGATGAACTCGGCCTCGGACTCGACGTTCGGGCACTCGGCGACCGGGCACTGCGCGAACCGCAGCTCACCGCTCGTCGAGCTGGTCGGCTCGGCGAACGACAGGTTGATCACGTCCCACTCGTCCGGCACGTCGCTCATCCGGATGTAGCCGGAACCGTTGGCGAAGCTCGCGTGCAGGTAGCCGACGAGCACCTTGCGCGGCAGGCTGCCGGTGGGCGGCGGACCGGTCGTGGTCGTAGTCGTGGTGGTGGTTGTTGTCGTCGTCGTGGTGCTCGTGGAGGTCGGCGGGTTGCCACCGCCGGTGCACGCGGCGCCGTTGATCGTGCAGTTCGACGGATCCGCGGTGCCTGAGGCGTTGTAGCCGAACGTGACGCTGGCACCGGGCGCGACCGAGCCGTTGTACTCGCGGTTGCCGAACGCGTAGTGGTTGCCGCTCTTGGTGAGCAGCGAGTCCCAGTACGCACCGACCGACGTCGACGCCGGGTAGTCGAACTCGACCTTCCAGGAGCTGATGGGCGCGCTGGTCTCGTTCTTGATCGTCACCGTCGCGGTGTACCCGGTGGCCCAGGACTGCTTGGCGAACGTCGCCGTGACACCGGCGGCATTGGCAGGGGCGAGGCTGACGATCACGGTGCCGAGCACCAGTGCGGCCACCGCGGATATTCGGGCGAACAACAGCATGGTTGCTCCGATCCTGACGTGGCGGCCGGCAGGGGGTCATTCGAATTGGACTAGACCATCTAGGCGGAAGTCAAGGTCGTAGACTGCCCAGTCGTGCCTCACGCTCGTGCCTCCGACGGAACCGCGCTCTTCTACTCGGTCGAAGGTTCGGGCCCACCCCTGTTGCTCATCGCGGGCCAGTCGAACTCGTCCCGGTGGTGGTCACAGGTGCGGACGGCCTTCGCCGCCGAGTTCACGACGATCGTCACCGACCACCGCGGAACCGGTTCCAGCGACAAGCCCGACTCCCCTTACACCACCCAGCTGTTCGCCTCGGACTGCATCGCGATCCTCGACGACGCGGGCATCGGCGAGGCCCACGTCTACGGCACGTCGATGGGCGGCCGGATCGCTCAGTGGATCGCGGCCTCGCATCCTTCACGCGTCTCCCGGCTGGTCCTCGGCTGCACCTCCCCCGGCGGGCCGCACGGCATCGAACGCAGCGCCGAGGTGCGCAAGTCGTTGGCGCAGGTCGACCAGAAGAAGGCGCGTCAGGCGTTGATCGACCTGATGTACACGCCGGCCTACACCGGCCCGTACAACACGATCGGCGACCCCCGAATGCCTGCCTACACGCGCAAGCTGCACCTCTTCGCGAGCGCCGAGCACGACGCGTGGGACGTGCTGCCGTCGATCACCGCGCCGACGCTGGTGGTCCACGGAACCGAGGACATCTTCAACCCGACGGCGAACGCTCCGCTGATCACCGGGCGTATTCCGGGCGCGCGGATGCACCTGATCGAGGGAGCGCGGCACGGCTATTTCGAGGAGTTCGCGGACGCGGCCACGCCTCTCGTGGTGAACTTCCTGCAGGGCTGACTCTGGGGGATCCATGCGCAAGGTGCCGTTCGTCCTGCTCGTGCTGTCGTTGTTCGCTCTGCTGACCACACCGGCCACGGCCGCCGCCACGCTGCCAGGAGGCAAGACGAACTTCGTCGTGGCGCTCGGGTCGTTCAAGGCCGGCACCGAGCGGGACAACTGGGTGCGGCTGGGCGACTACACGTTCTCGACCACAGGCACCGTGACCGCGCGGACCTACCTCTGGTGGCAACGGCATCCCGCCGCGCGTCAAAGCACCGGCACAACGCCCAACGGCGATTGCTCCACGAACGCGCAGGCCGTCGGCCAAACCGTGGTGCGCGCCTGCCCGGTGCAGACCGCAGGCGGCTTCCTGCGCGCCCCGGACGAGACCAAGACGGGCACCTTCTCCGTCTCCGGCACGAAGCTGCACATCACCTGGCGGACCGATCAGACCTGGTCCGAGCAGTGGGCCATCACCGCTCGCGCCGACAACAAGCTCGTCCGGCTCGACCAGACGTTCAACTCCCTCGCCACGGCCGGTTACGCGTACGGCAGCAACGCCTCGCTGAACACCGGCCGTTCGATGCAGACGGTCCGGGACTACCCGGGCACGCTCATGCTGGACAAGGAGGAGTGGGCGCACGACAAGACCGGCCATCTGGAGAACCACCCGTTCGAAATCGGGAAGTACCGCACCTGCACGACCACGACCTGGTGCCTGACCTACCTCCTGACCAACCCGAAAGAGGCTTGCGCCGAAAAGCCCAGCTGCATCGGCACGGGCGGCGGCAGCGCGATCAACGACCGGTCGATCCAGAACTACATCCAGCGCATCGCGAGCGGCGACCGCCGGGACACGTGGTGGAGCTGGTGCACCTGCCTGACCAGGAACCCGGACGGCACCGACAAGGAGAAGTGCTACACCGGCAACTCCCACGTGAAGCCGATGCTGCAGATCCTCGACGACGACGGCGAATTCCACGGCTGGGTGGGCGTCGAGGCGTCGTTCTACCCGCGCAACGACTCCGCCGTGCCGCGTTCCCACGACATGCTCGCGGCGTTCCGGATCAGCGACTTCCGTTGATCAGCCCGTGACCCAGCGCAGGCCGCGCATCAACGCGTGGCCTGCGAACCGCACGCCCGTGGCCTCGGCGATCGGCAGGTAGGGCAGCCTGAGGGGGATCCGCGCCCACACCGGCAAGCTGGCCACCGCCGTCGCGGTGAGGATCGCGTACGGGCCTTTCGCTACGAACGGCAACGGTGCCTTGAGCAGCAGGAACCTGGCCGCTTCCCGAGCCTCGTGCGTGCCTTTGAGCTCCGGCCGGTAGGACTGCAGTCTCGTGTCGAGTTCGGCCTTGGTGCGCGGCGGATCCGGGATGCCCATCGCGTCGGCGATCACGGCCATGTCGGCGACGTACCCGTCGTAGTCGTCGAGCGGCTTGTCGCCGTACTTCTGGTGGCAGCGCAGGAAACTGTCGACCTCGGCCACGTGCACCCAGGCGAGCAGATGCGGGTCGTCGGCCCGGTACGGCCGCCCGTCCGGCGCCGTGCCGTAGATGTGCTGGTGGATGCGCCCGAGCCGTTCGACGGCTTCGAGGGCAGCCTTCTCAGTGCCGTAGGTGGTGGTGCCGACGAACAGGCTGGTGCGCTGCAACCGCCCCCACGGATCGGTGCGGTAGTCGGAGTGCTGCGCCACGGCCGCCATCGCCAACGGGTGCAACGACTGCAGCAGCAACGCCCGCAGCCCGCCGATGAACATGGCGTGGTCGGCGTGGACGTGCCGGATCGGGCGGTCGTCCGCGAACATGCGCGGGCCCGGGGTCTCGTGGATCCGGCGGGCGTGTTCCTGCCGGTCGGGTCCGGCGACCTTCTCGAAGAGGCCGTCGCTCAGCTGTCGCCGCAGTGCTTCCAGCATCCACCCATGATGCGGCGCGGCAGCTGAGAAAGGCACCCCGCTTGCTCAGCTGCGGCGCAACCACAGGTCCGGGGTCTTGAAGGCGCGGTTGTCGGTGGGCCGCAGTCCGGCGTACGCGCAGCAGAACGCCACGGGTTCACCCGAGTAGAGCTCGGCCAGCAGCGCGGTCGCGTCGTCATCGTCCTCGTACGGGCCGCCACCGGGGTGCAGGTCCCACCCGACCACCTCGCCGTCGCGGTGGATCTGCCCCTGGTCGCCGCTCTTCGGGTTGGCGTACATGGCGTACGCGACGGCGCCCACCGTCAAGCGGTCGAGCATCTTCGAGTTTCTGGCGTCGTAGCCCCACGGCTGCACGAGCACGCACCCGCCGGGCACGGTGGTCACGCCGATCGTGTCCTCGTAGCCGTCGAACGGGTTCTCCCACCAGTACTCAGCCTGCTCGTCGGTCACCTCGACGAGTTCCGCCTCCAGCAACCGGACGACCGTCTCCGCGTCGATGCCCGCGATGCACGCCACGCTGAAGCCGTCGTGCTGCGGGAAACCGCCCAGTGCTGCCACGAGCCGATCGCGTTCCTCTGCAACCCCCATGAGAACGGCACCCTACCGAGGCAGGGTGCCGTTCGGGGGTCACTCAGCCGATCGCGATCTGATCCAGATCAGGTGCCCCGGCTCGGTCGTTGCCGAACTTGATCGTGTTCGCCCCCGCGTTCAACGTCACGGGAACCTCAGCGGTGTAGGGCGTGTTGTTGCCAAGCCCGTCCAGCTTGACCTCAACCGGCGCACCACCGTTGACGGACACGAAGTACGACCGCGGCCCGTTCACCGTGTAGCGGATGAACAACGTGTACGTGCCCGCCGCGGGCACGCTGACGTTCGGGAAGGTCACCGAGGCCTCCGGGCTGCCGCCGATGTTGCGCACCTTCTCGCTGCCCGAGCACGACCCGCAGCCGGTCAACCCGGTGCTGCCGAACACGTTCGCCGAGTCCTCCGCCTCCCGCACGAACACCCGGTTGGCCGGCCGCGTCTGCACCGGCACCGTGCCCGACACCTTGCGGTCAGCGCTCAACAGCTTGAACGACGCCGCCACCGGAATGCTCACCGAGCCCACGTCCTGCCCGGCAGGCGAGGTCGCGGTCCACACCCCTTCCAGCACACCCGCCAGACGCATCGACGACCGCGTGGCAGGCGCTCCGGTCAGCGTCCAGCCGGCCGGCAACACCGGTGCCAGCGACACGTTGTCGATCTGGTCGTCGGCGTCGAGACGCAGGCGTGCGGTGATCTTCACGGACTGCTGGCCCGGCGCGACCCATTGCACGCCATGGGGTGCGACGGTCAGCGTGGTCTTCGGCGTGTAGTTCGACGGCGGCAGTCCGCCGACCGAGATCCTGTCGAGGCCGAGCGTGCCCGTACCGGAGATCTTCACCGTGTTGCGGCCTGCGTTCAACGGCACCGCAACGGAGGTCGGCGATGGCACGTCGGCACGATCAGCAGGCACCGCAACGGAAACCGGCGCACCACCGTTCACCGACACCGAAACCGACGACGCGGACCCGGACGTGAGATCCATCTGCAGCCGGTGAGTACCAGCAGCGGCAACGGAGACATCGCGGTAGGTCACCGCGCCGCCGCCGAGCCCGGTCACCTGGCGGGTGCCGGAGCAGGCCTCGCAGAACTCACTGCGCGCCGAGCCGGACCGCGCCGCGTCCTCAGCCTCCAGAGCGCCGTCCCGGTACGAGCGCGGGTAGCTGTGGCCGACCCGGATCTCGTCGATCTTCAGTTCCTTGAAGTAGACCGGAGCCTGCGGTCCGCCCCACGTGTTGAGCACGGTCAGCCGCAACCACCTGGCGTTCTGCGCCCCGATGTCGATGAACTGGGTGCCACGCGCGGAAGGCAGCGAACCGGTCCGCACGTGCCGCCAGTTGCGGCCGTCATCGGACGCCGTCAGCTGATAGTCCTTGATCCGCGAGGAGTCCTCCGGCCGGCCGAACGACACACGGGCGTGCGTGGGCGACGACTCGCGCTGGTTGATCGCGAGGAACGAGGCCTCCTTGCGCCGCCCCAGGTCCAGCGAGATCGAGACGGGCTGAGCGGCGTTGGCGTCCCAGTACGTCTCGTAGCTGCCATCGGTGAGGTTCGACGCGGGGAAGCCGGCCTCGGAGGACGTCGCGTACGCCTTGACGCCGGTGTAGAAGCCCTGCTGCCCGTGGGTTTCCACGGCGAACACGGTGTCGTACTCGTCCCACTTGGTGATGCCCTCGATCGTGAGGTGACCGGCCGACTGCGAGAACCGCATCCGTTCGCCGGTACGCAGATCACGAACTGAGGTAACCCGATACCCGTTGTCCCGCAACCGAACGAAGTCGGCGCGCGGACGAGTCACGACGTGCACGTACTGCTTGCCGGTCGACGGGTTGATGGTGATCACGCCGTGCGCGCCGTCGTTCCAGAACCCCGGCTGCATGCCGCCGTACATGTACCCGGCGCCCTCGACACCCTGGATCGACTCGCGGATCGGCGGCACCCACGTGGACATGAAGTTGTTGTAGGCCTCCTGCTGCGCGGGCATACGACCGTTCACCATCGGCGTCTCGGCCATCAGCGACTTGATCGAGGAACCCGCGTTGGTGATGTACCGGCCGGTGTTCAGGCGCGTGTCGACGGCGTGGTTGCCGCCGTCGTACCACCAGTCGCCGGTGTTCGGGAGCTTGTAGCAGGCCTCGGACAGGCGCGGCATCGGCGTGAACGTCGCGGCCGGGTAGTCGTAGGACGGGAACATGCCGGTCTTCTGCTCGTTCGAGACCGTGTCCATGATCGGCGTGTCCTCGTTGTTGTTGCTCAACAACCAGGTGGGCTGCAGCTGCCGGATCTGCTCGTAGAGCTTGTTGCGCTCCCAGTACTCGTTGTCGTTGTCGATCCAGAACCCGGCGAGGTCGTTGTAGTTCTTCATGACCTCGAAGAAGAGGTCGTAGCTGTACTTGCCGAAGCCCTCGCGGGTGGTGAGGTCGACCTGCTCGCCCTTGTACGCGCTGTAGGCGGCCGAGTCGAGCATCTGCACGCCCTGCTCGCTGTGCCACTGCGGGTCGTCGGTCATGTAGAGGATGACCTTGACGCCCTTCGCCTTGCCGGCCTTGGCCAGCTCGCCGAGCAGGTCGCGTTCGGTCGCGCAACTGCCGGGGATCTTCGACGGCCACGGGCGCGCATAGCCGAGCCTGCTGTGGAACGTCGCCAGCACGACGTAGGAGGCGCCGAGCTTGCGCGCCTCGTCGATCCAGTAGTCGGGGGTCCACCCTCCGCCGGTGACGTCACGCTCCCACTCGGCGCAGTTGAGGTGCTTCGGGGCGGTGAACATGCCCCAGTGCAGGAAGAGGCCCGCGGTGGACTTGCGCAGCCACTCCTGTCTCGGGTGTTGCACTTCGGCCTGCGCCGGTACCGACGCGACCAGGTTGATGAGACCAGCGAGCAGCGCGGCCACCAAGGCCACACACAACCGTCGTAGTGCCATGACCATCGCTTTTCTCGTCGGGGCGGCGGCGAGAGGTCCGATGATTACAACCGGAACTACGCGGGTCAAGCTTTCGGCACGCCTGACTTGCGCGGACTCATCCGATCTGTCCGCAGCGCACGGTCACTCGGCTGTACGGGTGAACAGCACTGCATCGCCCCGAATCGGTGCGTTGTTGAGGCCGCAAGCGTGATAACACACGTTTGATCTCTCACGATCAGCGATGGCAGCAGAGGGAGTTGGACATCGAATGATCGACGCGGACCTGCCCGGTTTCTTCCACGACGCGGACAAGGCCTCCGTCCTCGGGCAGAAGCAGACGCTTTCGCTCAGCCGACTGCGCCTGCTCAGCGCCATCGTCGCGGCGATCGGAGGTGCCGCCAGCTGGAAGATGGGAAAGCTCGACTTCTGGGGCTTCGTCTCGGTGGCGGGCTTCCTCGCGGCCCTGTACGCGGAGTTCCGGCTGTGGAACCTCAAGCCGGAGGAGGACTGGAGGTCCGGCCGCGCGGTGGCCGAGGCGGTGAAGTCGCTGGCGTGGCGGTTCGCCGTGGCGGGCAACCCGTTCCCGCACGACCTGCCCAAGGCCCGCCAGGAGCTGGCGGCGCAGACCGGCGAGGTGGTCCGCAAGTACGGCCAGAACCTGACCTTCGACAGCGCGAACCCGTCCGCCACCCCGGAGATGACCGAGCTGCGCGGCAAACCGTTCGAGCAACGCCGCCGCCAGTACATCGAGGGCCGCGTGCGCGTCCAGAAGACCTGGTACGCGGACAAGGCGAGGGGCAACAAGGATCGCGCGTCGCTGTGGCGCGGCGGGCTGATCGTGGGCGAGCTGCTCGCGGTCCTGCTGGCCGGCGCCAAAGCGGTCGGGTTCTGGGACATCGACGCCTCAGGCGTGCTGGCCGCCGCCGTCGCGGGTGGTGCCGCGTGGCTCGGCGTCAAGCAGCACGAGACGCTGCGGATGACCTACGGGACGGCGGCCACGAACCTCGCGCTGATGGAGGAGAAGCTCGCCGACGCGGCCGAGGAGGAGTGGGCCGCGGCGGTGGCGGACGCGGAGGAAGCGATCGGCCGGGAGCACTCCGCGTGGCTGGCGTCGCGACCGAGCACGACCTGATCCTTCCGGAGGCCGCAGTGGAACCGTTGGCGATCTTCGTGGCGACGCCGGGCACCACGTTCGGCGAGCACGCGGAGTGGAACAACCTCGAAGAGATCAAGAAGCACCTCCACGAGCCGGAGTGCGCCGCGGTCGGTGAGCGCCTCGGCCGTGAGGCGGTGCTGATCATCGAAAGGGACCGCCAGACAGCCAGGCCCATCCACCACACCACCTTCGCGAAGCCCGCACGGCGTCCGGCGATCTCGCCGGAGCGCGAGACGCGTTCCGGGAGGCAGGCCGGCTCGCGGTGGACGACACGGTGTCACTCGTGAGCGAGGCGCGGCTGGACGTCCTCCTCGCCACCAACGACGACGAGCGCACCAAGGCGCTCAGCGATCCTGCTGACCGCGGCAGCCACCGTCACCATCAGAACCAGGCTCGGCACCTGCACGTTGAACGCGCTGTGGCAGCCACCCGCGTTGCTGGCGCGCACCCTCACCACGATCGACCAGCTCAGCGGCGGCCGGCTGGACGTCGGCATCGGGCTCGGCTGGTCGCGCGACGAGTACGCGGCGTGCCGTGGGAGGGGCGGGGTGCGCGGCTCGACGAGACGCTGGACGTGCTGAAGGCCGTGTGAACCGGGGAACCCGTGGCGCACCGGGGTGCGTTGTGGACGGTGCCGGAGTCGGTCGTGGAGGCCAAGCCGGTCCGGTCGCCGCATCCGCCGATCCTGCTGGCCGCGTTCACGCCGCAGGGGCTCGCACGGATCGCGCAGAAGGCGGACGGGTGGCTCGGGGTCGGGTTGCCGCTGCCGTTGCTGAAACAGACCGCCGACGCGCTGCGGCGCATGACGGACAGGCCGTTGCGCACGCCGACGCGGGTCAACCCGGTGCTCACCGACGAGCCGACTGACCACGTGCCGGTGCGCGGCACGATCGGGCAGTTCGCCGACTACCTCGAGGGAGAGGGCGAGATCGTGGACGAGGTGCTGATCGACCTGCAGCTCACCGCCACCAGTGAACAGCACCTCGTCGACCTGGCCGGCGAGTTCGCCGACCGGATCCGTTAGGCGAGGGCCTCGACGACTCGGGTCACCATCTCCTTCTCGGCCACGGCGATCTCGCCGTCCGCGCCCGCCACCGAGCGGCACATCTCCGTCACGGCGACGCGGAAGATCGGGAGGTCCGCTGGTTCGTGGGCGTTGATGATCTCCACGGCGGAGCGCAGTGCGGCCAGGACGCCGGACTCCACATCGGACGTCGTGCCCTTGGGCAGGGCGGGTGGGGCGGCGGCGATGACGGCGCGCAGGTCGTCCGAGAGCAGGGACATGGCCCTGATGCCGGCGTAGCTCTCCTCGTCGACCGAGCCGGGGTCCGCCGTGGACACCAGCACCATGGCACCGAAAACGGCCGTGCGGAGGGTCTGCCCCTCCGCCTCCGTGTACGCAGTCATGGGCGCAAGCCTATGCAACGATCAGTGGCTATGAGTGCGGGTCAGGTGCTTGGCGCCAACATCAGGGCGTTCCGGGAACAGCGCGGGTTGTCCCTGTCGGAGCTCGCGCGGCGGTCGTCCATCGCCAAGGGCACGCTGTCCCAGCTGGAGAGCGGTGCGGGCAACCCGACCATCGAGACGGTGTTCAGTTTGTCGAACGCTTTGGACGTGCCCGTGTCGGAGCTGGTGACCGAGCGGCAGCCGCCGGAGGTCGTGCTGGTGCGGGCCAGGGACGTCGAGGTGCTCAGCAGCAACGCCGTCGACCTGCGGCTGATGCGGCGGATGGACATCGCGGACACCGTCATCGAGATCTACGACCAGCGCGTGCGGCCTGGCGCGGTCCAGACCAGCGAAGGTCATCCCGGCAAGGAACACGTGCTGGTCGTCAGCGGGCACCTGAAAGTAGGCCCCACCGACAACCCGTTCGAGCTCGGGCCCGGCGACTACGTGTGCTTCCCCGGCTCGGCCCCGCACTCGTACGAAACCGTCGAAGGTGAGGTCAGCTCGGTACTGGTGCTGGAGTACCCGAAGCACTAACGTTCATTCTAATGAACGGAGGTGGTGATGCATCCGGACGTCGTGGTCATGGGAGCGGGCATCATCGGGGCCGCGTGCGCGCAGGCGTTGCGCCAACGCGGGCTCGCGGTGCTCGTCGTGGATCGCCACGGACCGGCCTCGGGCACCAGCGCCGCCGGTGAGGGCAACGTCCTGGTCAGCGACAAGGAGCCCGGCCCGGAGCTCGAACTCGCCAAGGCGAGCCGCGAGCTGTGGCCCGGACTGGCCGAAGACGCCGAGTCGGCCAGAAGTTTCGAGTGGGAGGAGAAGGGCGGTCTGGTCGTCGCCACGACCACCGAAGCCGCCGAGCCCCTCAAAGCGTTCGCCGCCAAGCAACGAGCTGCGGGCATCGACGCCTGCGAACTGAGCAGAGAAGAAGCCCTCACCCACGAGCCGCACCTCAACCCGGAGATCACCGCCGCCGTCCACTACCTGCAGGACGCGCAGCTCAACCCGGTCAAGGCCACCAGAACCCTGCTGCGCGGCATCGAGGTCACCCGAGCTGAGGTGTCCACAACGGACGGCCGCAGCGTCACCACCTCGACCGGCGTGATCAGCTGCGGCGCGGTCGTGAACGCCACCGGCCCCTGGGCGCGGAACTTCGGCGTCAACGTGCTGCCCAGACGCGGCGTGGTCCTGGTGACCACCCCGCTCCCCGGCCTGATCCGGCACAAGGTCTACGACGCGGACTACGTCGGCGCGGTCGCGAGCGGCGACGCGGACCTGCAGACCTCCGGTGTCGTCGAGTCGACGCAGGCCGGCACGGTGCTGATCGGGTCGAGCCGCCAGCGCAAGGGCTTCGACGACACGATCGAGAGCAAGGTGCTGAAAGCATTGGCACGCAAAGCAATCGCACTCTTCCCGATGCTCACGGACATCCCGGTCATGCGCGCGTACGGCGGCTTCCGCCCGTACGCGCCGGACCACCTGCCGATCATCGGTGAGGACCCGCGCACGCCCGGCCTCTGGCACGCCACCGGCCACGAGGGCGCTGGCGTCGGCCTCGCGCCCGCCACCGGACGCCTGCTCGCCGAGCTCATGACCGGCGACACCCCGCTCGTCGATCCACGTCCGTTCCGCGTCGACCGGCCAGAGGTGATGGTGTGAAGGTGACTTTCAACGGCCTGCCGCGCGAGGTCGCCCACGTCGCGGAACTGTTGCCCGGCAGGTACTTCTGCGGCATCGGCGTCTGCTTCGGCTGCGTCGCCGAGATCAACGGCACCCCCGAGGTCCGCGCGTGCCGACACCAGCTGCGCGACGGCGATGTGATCAGGACCAAACCGTGAAAATTGTCGTGGTGGGCGCGGGACCAGCCGGGATGGCCGCCGCCAGAACAGCCGCCGACGCGGGCGCGGACGTCACGATGGTCGACGCGGAACAGGACGCGGGCGGCCAGTTCCTGCGCGGCCGGGCCAGGTTCCAGCACGAGCGCGTCACGCACCTCAAGAACACCGAAGCCTGGCTGGTCGAAGGCCACACGATCCATTTGCGTGGACCTGCACAACTCCAGTTCGACGCGTTGATCATCGCGACCGGCGCCTATGACCGCCCACTCCCCTTCCCGGGCTGGGACGGCCCCGGCGTGATCACCGCGGGCGCCGCCCAAGCACTCGCCAAACAGGGCGTCACGCTCGCCGAACGCGTGATCATCTCCGGCACCGGCCCGTTCCTCCTCCCCGTGGCCACCGCCCTCCAGGACCTGGGCGCCACCGTCGTAGGCCTCTACGAGGCGAACTCCCCCGCAAGGTGGCTCCGCGAAGCCAAGGCGATCAGCGCCAACCGCCACAAGATCGCCGAGCTCACGCACTACCGCAAAGTGCTGCCCCACCTGGAAACCCGCACCGCGGTCATCGCCAAACACGGCAGCCGGGTCACCGTCGCGAAACTCGACCGCCACTGGCACCCGGTCAGCCACCGCACCGAGCACGCCGACCTGGTGTGCGTCGGCTACGGCTTCCTCCCCCGCACCGACCTCGTTCCGAACGCCAAGCGCGTCAACGACTTCCTGGAAGTCGACGAACGCCAGCAGACCTCGGTCGACAACGTCTACGCGGCCGGCGAGGTCACCGGAATCGGTGGCGCCGACCTGGCCGAAGCCGAAGGCATCGTCGCCGGAGCCGCTGCGGCCCACCAGGAACCGCCACCGAAAGCACTGGAGGCCGTCAGGAAGGGCCGGATGTTCGCGCAGGCACTCGCGAGAGCGCACGCGGTCCAGCCCGGCTGGCGGACGTGGCTGAACCCCGACACCACCGTGTGCCGCTGCGAAAAGGTCAGCCTCCAGGACCTCGAACCGGCCACGAGCACGCGCGAGCTCAAGCTCACCAGCCGGGTCGCGATGGGCCGCTGCCAGGGCCGCATCTGCGCCCGCAACGCCGCCGAGCTGACCGGCGTCCCGTTCGACGACCAACGCCGCGTCATCGCGGTCCCGATCCCCCTTGGCGAACTCGCAGAACTCCCGGAGGAGCAAGCATGACCGAGCGTCTCGACGGCGTCATCGTCGCCACCGCACTCCCCTACGCCGAGGACCCGAAAGCCCCGGCGGGCCTCAGGCCCGACCTGGAGAAGTTCGCCGAGCACTGCCAGTGGGTCGTCGAGAACGGCTGCCGCGGCGTCGGGCCGAACGGCTCTCTGGGCGAGTACTCCTCCCTCACCGACACCGAACGCCGTGAGGTCGCCCAGACCGCGATCGCGGCGGTGAAGGGCAGGAGTGTCGCGGTCATCGGCGTCCACGGCGTCGGCGCGCACCAGGCCCGCCACTGGGCCGAGCTCGCGGCCGAGGACGGCGCGGACGGCGTGCTGTGCCTGCCGCCCACCATGTACCGGGCCAACAGGACCGAGGTCGTGCACCACTTCCGCGAGGTCGCGAAGGCCGGGCTGCCGATCATGGTCTACAACAACCCGATCGACACCAAGGTCGACCTCACCCCGGACCTGATCGCCGAGCTCGGCCAGATCGAGCACGTGGTGGCGGTGAAGGAGTTCTCCGGCGACGTCCGGCGCGTGCTGGAGATCAAGGCCGCCGCGCCGCACCTCACCGTCGTGGCGGGTGCGGACGACGTGGTGCTGGAGAGCCTGCTGATGGGCGCCACGGGCTGGTTCGCGGGCTACCCCAACGTCTTCCCCGCCGAGAGCGTCGAACTGTTCACCCTCGCGCTCGACGGCAAGCTCGACGAGGCGCGGTCTCTCTACGAACGCCTCGTGCCCGCGTTCCGCTGGGACTCGCGCACCGAGTTCGTGCAGGCGATCAAGCACTCGATGGACTTCGTCGGCCGCTACGGCGGTCCGTGCCGTCCCCCGCGCGGCCCGCTCAGCCCCGAACAGCGCGCCCAGATCGACGCCGACATGAAGCTGGCTGCCCAAGAAATGGACACAGCATGAGATTCGCCAAGTACTTCAGCGCGGTCGACTCGCACACCGAGGGCATGCCGACGCGGGTGATCACCGGCGGCGTCGGCGTGATCCCCGGCGAGACCATGGCCGACAAGCGGTTGAACTTCATCAAGAACCACGACCACATCCGCCGGCTCCTGGTCAACGAACCGCGCGGCCACGCGGCGATGAGCGGCGCGATCCTGCAACCGCCGACCCGCCCGGACGCGGACTGGGGCGTGCTCTACATCGAGGTGTCCGGCTGCCTGCCGATGTGCGGCCACGGCACGATAGGCGTGGCGACCGTGCTGGTCGAGACCGGCATGGTCGAGGTGACCGAGCCGATCACCACCGTCCGGCTCGACACCCCGGCCGGGTTGGTGCTCGCCGACTACGACACGCGCACGAAACTGGTGACCATTCGCAACGTCCCGGCATACGCACACGAGCTGGACGCGACGGTCCAGGTCCCGGGACTCGGCGAGGTCCGATATGACATGGCGTACGGCGGCAACTTCTACGCCATCCTGCCGCTCGACCAGCTCGGCATCCCGTTCGATCGAACGGAAAAGGATCGAATCCTCGCCGCCGGACTGTCCATCATGGACGAGATCAACGCGGCCAACCGCCCGGCGCACCCGCTCGACCCGGCCATCAACGGCTGCAAGCACGTCCAGTTCACCGCACCCGGTCAGGACGGCGCCCACTCGCGCAACGCGATGGCGATCCACCCCGGCTGGTTCGACCGCTCACCCTGCGGCACAGGCACTTGCGCCCGCATGGCCCAGCTGCACGCCCGCGGTGAGCTCGGAATCGGTGCAGACTTCGTGAACGAGTCGTTCATCGGCACCAGGTTCATCGGCCGGTTGCTGGAAGAGGTTCCGCTCGGGGACCGCACCGCGGTAGTGCCCACTGTGGCCGGTCGCGCGTGGATCACCGGGATGGGCCAGTACCTCCTGGACGCCACCGATCCGTTCCCGGAAGGGTTCTCGCTCTAGTCGTTACGCTCAGTGTCGTGACAACGCCTAGTCTTGAAGCGCTGCTGCGCATCGGACCCTTCCACTCGGCCCTGCGCGCGGCGATCCGCAGGCGTGGCCTCACGCTGGAACGGCTCCGGCTACGGCTGGCGCAACAGGACGTGGCCGTCGCGCTGTCGACGCTCAGCGACTGGCAGCAGGGCCGGGTCCGGCCGATCTCCCCGAAGTCGCTGCGGGCGGTCTCGGTTCTGGAGGAACTGCTGGAGGTGCCGTCCCGCTCGTTGCTGGCACTGCTGGAGCACTCGGGCCCGAGCGGCTGGCCGGACGTCGTCCCCGGCATGATGCCCGGCTTCAACACCTACGACCTGGAGATCGTCTCCAGGCACGACAGGGTGTTCGTGAACGCCGAGAGGCACGCGTCTCGCATCCACGTGCAGATGGTCGTACGCGCGCGCCACGACGGCGTCGACCGCTATCACGCGCATTACTACAGCGACGACTCCGTGAAGACCTCAGACGTGACGCACGAGCCAGTGCGCAACTGCCGGATCGGCCGGTCCGCGTGCAACGACGGCGAACACGTGAGCGTCCAGGAGCTGCTGTTCGACCATCCGCTGGCGGCCGGCGAGACGTGGGTGTTCGAGTTCGTCGTCCACGACCCGACCACGCTGGACAGCTTCGAGTACGCGCAGGGCGTGCGGTGCTTCCTCGAGCAGAGCCTGATCGAGGTGCACTTCGACCCGGCCGCTCTGCCTGTGGACCCGCACGTCTACCTGCAGGACTGGCAGGAGGACGAGCCGCACCGGACCATCGATCTGGCGCTCGACCACACGAACTCCGTGCACCACTTCGAGCCGAACGTCTCGGTGAACTGGGTCGGCATCCGCTGGAAGTGGGCTTAGACGAGCTGCGTTGGTCGGCTTGCGTGAGCTGGCCGCCGGTTCCAGCGGAGGGGTCGCCTGCCGTGCGGGCGGTCGCCTTGCGTGCGTGGCCGGGCGGGTACTTAGACGGGCGCTGGTCACGTCATCGCCGCTTCGCGACGATTGCGATTGGGGCTTGACCTCGGGGCCCTCACGAGGCGCTGGTCGGCCTTGAAAAGCCGGGCATGTAAAGCGTCCGGCCGATCCGAACACGGTAGCGCCTCGAACCCGAAGTCAAGCCCCAATCGCCAGCGTGCGTGGTTGCGTTGGCACGACACGTCACCAAACCGGTACCCAGCGCGGCACAGGCCTTCACGGGCTCGCTTCGCATCGCCACTGGCGTACGGGGTGACGCCCGCCGTGCTCAACGTTGTTGTCGCGGGCGCTTGCCCTTGGCAGACCCAGTCCACCCGCCAGTGGCGCCACACCGCTCACACGAGCTGAGCCGAGCGTCTGCGCTGGGGGAACGAAACGGGAACGAGCCCTCGTTTCGGCTTCCCCACCCGCGCCAGCAACCACGTGCGCGCGGCGATCTTCCCGCCCGGCAGCTCGTCCGCCCGCCGCCAAGCCTGCACGAGCACGTCGTGCACCACGTCCTCGGCCTTGCCCCGGCTCCCGTGCACCCGGAGCGCGTAAGCCAGCAGCGCCGCACCGTGCGTTTCCCACAGCGAGCTGATCAGGGCTTCGTCACGTGCGGCGGACATGGCGCGCCTCCTGGACAGCTGTGCCGGGTGAGTGGTTCCAAACAGTAAAGGTTGTTAACTGATGAGGGCACCTCATGTGCGACGAGTGACTGGTCCGCTGCGGTGAGCGGATAAGCGGTCCACTGGCCCGAAACGCTCCCCAAAAGCTCATAGCGCCAGCTAACGTGCGTTGGTGCAGTTGCCGTGGAGATCAGCGCCCAAGGCGGCGCTGTCGAGCCCGCTCACGTTGCTGGTGAGCATCGTCACGACATTGCTCCTGGGGTTCGTGGTTGCCGCATCCGTGCTGCACTCGTCCTCCGCGGGCAGCGCCGCGCTGGCCTACCAACAGACAAGAACGTGCCCGCACACAGTGCAACCGGCGTTGGACGGAGATGCGTTCGCGCTCCCACACGCCGTGGAGATGGCCAAGAAAAGCCCGCTGGGCGCGGTCTACACGCCGATCGGCCGGCCGGACTTCAACGGCATCGCCACCTGGGGCCGCTTCGGCTATCGGCCAGGCGCCCGCGAACACCTGAAGGTGCTGCAGGGCGGCGGCGACGGGTTGTGGGTGCCGCAGACGATCGCCACCGCGGCGAAGGTGAAGATCGGGGATCGGATCACCGGCTCACCGCTGGTGGTCAGCGCGATCTACGCCGACCTCGCGCAACCGGTGGAGGGTTGGTGGTGTTCGGAGGCGACGAAGGTCGTGCCGAACCCGCTGGCCGGTGACGGCGCGAGCACGTCGGTGATCTGGGTGTCGTCGTTCGACGAGCTGTCGAAGCTGCCGCCCGGGTACGACATGTTCAACTCGGTGTCGTTGCGGTGGCCCACCGAGGAGCCGCTGAGCACCATCGCCGAGGCGGAAGCGGTGCGGGAAAACGGAAAGGCGATCCTGGCCTCGCTCGGCCTGCCGTTGACGCGCACCGACGTGCTGTCCGGGGCCATCGAAGCCTCGCGCACCTCGCAGAACAACGTGTCGTCGGCACTGCTGCCGTTGGTGATCATCAGCGTGCTGATCGGGCTGGCCGGTGTGGGCACGGTGACCGTGCAATGGGCCCAGCGCAGGCATTCCGAGCTGCGGCTGCTGTGGGTGCGCGGTGCGGGGCCGCTCGCGCTCGGGTTCAGAGGGGTGCTGGAGCTGGGGCTGCCGCTGGTGCTCGGTGGGCTGCTGGGGCTGGTGGCGTCGCGGTTGTTGTTGCCGCTCTACGCACCTGGCGTCGTGCTGGAGTCCGGTGCGCTCTGGGTGGCGGCGGCCGCGGTGCTGATCGTGGTCGTGCTGAGCCTCGCGGTGACCGTGCTGGTGGCGAGCTGGAAGACGCACCGGACGTTCCAGAAGCAGGTGAAGTCGTGGCGGCTCAGCCTCGTGCCGTGGGAGCTGGTGGTGGCCGCGCTGGCCGTCCTCGCGTGGATCCGATTGTCCGCCAACGGGCTGGGCACGACGCTCAAGGCGGGCACGCTGCCGAAGATCGACGTGGCCGCGCTGACGTTCCCGCTGCTGGTGGTGCTGACGGCGGCACTGTTCGCGACCCGGCTGGCGCGCTGGTCGCTGGTCGCGTCGCACCAGGTGCAGTGGTGGAAGGTGCCGGCCGCGCAGCTCGCGTTGCGCCGGCTGGCCGCCGCCGCGGGGCCGGTGACCGGTGTGCTGCTGGTCGGCGTGCTGGCGGTCGGCACCATCGCGGTCGGCAGCGCGGTGGCGGGGGCGCAACGGTCCGCTTTGGACTCGAAGTCCGGCGTGTTCGTCGGCGCGAACAGCTCGGCGCAGGTGTCGCAGGACATCGCGCTCGGGCGGGTGAAGCTGCCGGAGTCGTTGCGCGGCAACACGACCCTGGTCGGGTCGAGCACCGGCGCGCTGGTCGTGGACCCGGCGACGTTCACCGACGCGGCCGTGCTGGACGACCCGGCCGAAGTGCGGTCGTTGCTGGCCGGGCTGAAGCGCACCGGTGAGATCGCCCCGGCGTTGCGCATCGGACGCTCGGCCAACAAGGAGATCCAGGTTCCCGGGCTGCCGCTGCTGAAACCGGTGGCGTCACTGCCGTCGTTCCCGAAGCTCGGCTCGAAGGGCTACGTCGTGGTGCGCGACTCGGTGCCCGCGGTCGAACAGGTCGGCTCGTGGCACCTGTGGTCGTCGTTGCCGTTGTCCACGCTGACGACCGAACTCCAGGCCGCAGGCATCCACTACACGAACGTCGCGGACCGCGCGAAGGTGCTCGACGGACTGCCGTTCCTGACCGTGGAGTGGACCTTCGGCTTCGTCGCCGCGATCGGCGTGGTGCTGGCCGTGGTGGCGGCGGTGGCGCTGCTGCTGGCCATCGAGGTGCGCCGGCGCCAGAACGCCGTGTCGGGCGCGCTGTCGACGCGCATGGGCATGCGGCCGTCCGTGCTGTGGTCCAGCCATCTGCTCGAAGTAGGAGCCATCGCGCTGCTGGCAGTGGCGATCGGTGCGGTCGCGTCGTTCGTGAGCGCCGGGTTCGCGGTACCGCGGCTGGATCCCGCGCCGTGGCTGAACCCCGCCCCGATGCTGCCCGACCTCACGTCGCTGCTGGGCCTGATGTTGTTGTGCGGCAGCGTCGTCGTCGTGGCGGCGGCATGGCTTGCGTTGCGCGGTGTCCGCACCGCGCGGATGGGAGAGCTGCTCAGGTGATCCGCGCTTGTGGCGTTGGGGTGTCCTACGGTCCGGTGCGGGCCGTCTCGGACATGTCGCTGACGATCGCACCCGGTCTCACCGTGCTGTCCGGGCCTTCCGGCTCGGGCAAGTCGACGTTGCTGCGGGTGCTGTCGCTGGTCGAACGGCCCTCCGAGGGTGAGGTGTTCGTGAACGACCGGCCGACCTCGGAGCTGTCGTGGGCGCAGCTGCGGTCGTTGCGGCGCGAGGAGATCGCGGTCGTGTTCCAGAACCCCGCGGACAACCTGATCGCGCACCTGACCGTGGGAGAGAACCTGCGTGCCGCCGGAGCCACTGATCTGTCCTGGTTGGACAGGCTGGGGCTGGGCGGATCGGCCACCTGGAGGATCGGCGCTTTGTCTGGCGGGCAACAACAACGGCTGTCGTTCGGATGTGCGTTGGCGCGCGGGGCTTCCGTGCTGGTCGCGGACGAACCCACCTCGCAGCTCGACGTGAAATCGGCGGATCTGGTGCTGGAGACGTTGTCGGAGTTGCCGGTGCCCGCGGTGGTGGCTTCCCACGACCCGCGGCTGGTCGAGTTGGCGGACCTGTGCATCCCGCTGGCCGCGTCATGATCCGGGCGACCGGGGTGCACCGGCGGTTCGGTGACGTGGCGGTCCTGCGCGGGGTCGACCTGGCGGTGTCGGCCGGGGAGCTCGTGACGCTGAGCGGGCCGTCCGGGTCGGGCAAGACGGCGTTGCTGTCGTTGTTGTGCGGCTTCGACTTCCCGGACAGCGGGTCGGTGACGCCCGGCCTGTCGTCGTGGTCGGCGTGTGCCGTGCTGCCGCAGTCGCTGGGGCTCGCCACGGAGCTGACGCTGGAGGAGAACGTCGCGTTGCCGCTGCGGCTCGCCGGGCGTGCGGTCGAGGGCGTGTCCGGGTTGCTGGACGAGCTGGGGATCTCGGGGCTGGGAGCCCGTTATCCGGGACAGGTGTCGTTCGGGCAGCAGCAGCGTGCGGCGCTGGCGCGGGCAGTGATCGGGAAGCCGGCCGTGCTGCTCGCGGACGAGCCCACCGCGCACCTGGACTCCGCCAGCGCTGAGGCCGCGGTGGGGTTGTTGCGGCGGGTGGCTGACGAGGGCACGGCGGTGCTGATCGCCACGCACCACGACGCCGTGCACGCCGTGGCCGATCGTGTGCTCGTGTTGGCCGACGGACAGGTCAGCGGCTGATCGGCTGCATGCAGCTCATCGCGTCGTTCGGCGCGATCTCGCCGTGCGTGCGTTCGAGGTGCGCCTCACCCCACACGCGGACGCTCTCCACGACGGGCAGGACCGTTTCTCCGTAGGGCGTGAGGCGGTAGATGACCGGTGCCGGGACCGGGCCGGTCACGACGCGCTCGACGAGCCCGTCGGCCTCCAGTTCGCGCAGCTGCTCGGCCAGCACCTTGGGCGTGATCGGCGTGCCGCGGCGCTTGAGGCCGGCGAAGTGGGACTCGCCGTGGGCGAGCCAGTACACCAGCGTCAGCTTCCACTTGCCGCCGATCGCGGCGAACGCGGCGGCCATCGGACAGCCGGGCAACGGGTTGGGGCGCGAGGGGTTACCCGCAGGTGCCTTCTTGTTCACGGCAGCGCTCCGTCGGAGGGTCGGATCATGAACCTTCGCAGGCTGCTCACCGTGCCACACGGACGAACCCTGGTGGCGTTGTTCGCCGTTCTCACCCTGACCGCCTCGGTACCGGCGGCGGCCGGTACCGAGACGGGCCAGCACGACTTCGACTGGGAGATCGGCACCTGGCGCACGGACGTCCGGGTGCTCACCGATCCGTTGTCGGAGACCGAGGACGAATGGCTCAGCTTCTCCGGCACGTCCGTCGTGCGTCCGCTGCTGGACCGGCGGGCGAACGTCGTCGAGCTGAAGGTCGCCGGCACGGCCGGGCGGATCGAAGGGCTCAACATGCGGCTCTACGAACCGCAGGCGAGCCGCTGGAGCCTGACGTTCGTCAACATCCGCGACGGACTGCTGACCCCGTCGGTGTACGGCGGCTTCCGCGACGGGGTCGGCGAGTTCTACGGCGACGACCAGCTCGGCGGACGCCCGATCAAGGTGCGCTTCCTGATCCGCCGTCAGGGCGCGGACCGGGCCACGTTCGAGCAGGCGTTCTCCGCGGACGGCGGTGCGACCTGGGAGACCAACTGGTTCGCGGTCGACCGCCGCCGCTGACGCTCAGACCGCGGGCGGCCGGTCCTCGTACGGCGTCGAGAGGACCACGGTCGTCCGCGTCGACACGTTCGCGGACTCCCGGATCTTCTGCAGCAGCTCCTCCAGCGCCACCGGCGAGGCGACGCGGACGCGCAACACGTACGACGCGTCGCCCGCCACCGAGTAGCAGGCCTCGATCTCCTGCAGGTGCTCCAGGCGCTTCGGGTAGTCGTCCGGCTCGGAGGGGTTGATCGGGAAGAGCGAGATGAACGCCGACATCGGCAGGCCGATCTCGGGGCCGTCCAGGCGGGCGGCGTAGCCCTTCACGATGCCGCGCTGCTCCAGCCGCTTCACGCGCTGGTGGACGGCCGACACGGACAGGCCCACCCGCTCGGCCAAATCTGTGAAACTGCACCGGCCGTCCGAGGCCAGTTCCTTCAGGATCGCTCTGTCGATCTGCTCGAGGGTCAAAGCACCACCAGCTCGTGAGGACGGTTGTTGAAGGACTCGACGCCGTTCTCGGTGGCCACGACGATGTCCTCGATGCGGGCGCCCCAACGGCCGGGCAGGTAGATGCCGGGCTCGACGCTGAACGCCATGCCTTCTTCGAGCGGCAACGCGTTGCCGCTCACGATGTAGGGCTCCTCGTGCACGTCCAGCCCGATCCCGTGGCCCGTGCGGTGCACGAAGTACTCGCCGAAGCCGGCGTCGGTGATGACCTCGCGGGCGACGTTGTCGATCTCCTCGCAGGTGACGCCGGGCTTCACGGCCTCGACGGCGGCCTGCTGCGCGGCCTGCAGAACGGCGTACGTGTCGCGGACGTCGTCGTGCTTCGGCTCCCCCATCACGTACGTGCGGGTCGAGTCGGAGTTGTAGCCCTCGGCGACCGGGCCACCGATGTCGATGACGACGACCTCCCCCGCCTCGACGACGCGGTCGGAGTCGCGGTGGTGCGGCGAGGCGCCGTTCGGGCCGGAGCCGACGATCACGAAGTCGGCGACGGTGTGGCCTTCCTCGACGATCGCTGCGGCGATGTCCTTCGCGACCTCGCGCTCGGTCCGACCCACGCGCAGGAACTCACCCATGCGCGCGTGCACCCGGTCGATCGCCTGACCGGCCTTGCGCAGGGCGGCGATCTCCGCGGCGTCCTTGCGCATGCGCAGCTCGCGGATGATCGGCCCGGCCAACGTCTGCGGGCCGCCCAGCGCGTTGCCGAGCTTGATGGTGTGCAGGGCGGGCATCATGTCCGCCACCGCGGTGCGGTTGCCTTTGATCGCGGCCTTGACCAGCGCGTACGGGTCCTCGCCGTCGACCCACGTGACGACCTGGACACCCAGCTCGTCGGTCGGGATGGCCGCGTAACCGGGCTGCTCCAGCTTCGGCACGACGAGCGTCGGCGTGCCGTCCACGGGCAGCGCGAGGCAGGTGAGGCGCTCGAACGAGTCGCCACCGGCACCGATCAGGTACCGCAGGTCCGAGCCCGGCGAGATGAGGAGGGCGTCCACGCCCGCCTGCCCGGCAGCAGCGGCGGCGCGGTCCAGCCGCGCACGGAGCGCGGACACGTCGATGGGGCCGGTGATCGTTGCCATGGTCGAAAGCCTAGTGCGTTGACCGCAATGCTCGCCGGGCGCATTCGGCACTCAGCGGGACACCTCGCGGCACCGGCCCCGCGCCCGGCAAGCGTTAGCGGTCAACGCACTAGTAGCTTGTCCATTCGTGAGCTCTCCCCTGGTGCTGCTGGACTCCGCGAGCCTCTACTTCCGGGCGTACTACGCGCTGCCGGACTCGATGACCGCGCCCGACGGCACGCCGGTGAACGCCGTGCGCGGGTTCGTCGACACGATCGCGCGCGTCATCACCGAACGCGGCGCAGGTCGCCTCGTCGCGTGCCTCGACGCCGACTGGCGCCCCGAGTTCCGCGTGAAGCTGCTGCCCTCCTACAAGGCGCAACGCGTGGCCGAGGACGCCACCGACGGCTCCGAAGAGGTCCCGGACACCCTCACGCCGCAGATCCCGATCATCCTCGACGTCCTCGACGCGGCCGGCATCTGCACCGGCGAGGCGGCGGGCTACGAGGCGGACGACGTCATCGGCGCGCTCGCGCACCGCGAGACCGTGTCACCCGTTGAGGTGATCACGGGCGACCGCGACATGTTCCAGGTCGTGCGTGACGAGCCCACGCCTGTGCGCGTCGTCTACGTGGGCCGTGGCTGGAACAAGGCCGAGATCCTCGGGCCTGAGGAGCTGGCGGCCAAGTACTCGCTGCCCGTCGAGAACGCCGGTTCCGCGTACGCCGACATGGCCGTGCTGCGCGGCGACCCCTCCGACGGCCTGCCGGGCGTCGCGGGCATCGGTGAGAAGACCGCGGCGAAGCTCATCACCGAGTTCGGCTCGCTGGAGGCGGTGCTGAAGGCCGTGACCGACCCGATGGACCGCAAGCTCACCACCAAGGCCCGCAACGCCCTCATCGCGGCCGAGGACTACCTGGCGGTCGCGCCCACGGTCGTGCGCACCGCGCTGGACGCCCCCGTCGTGCTCGACCGCGACGACGAGGTGCCGCGCGTGCCCGCCGACCCCGAGCGGCTGCGTGAGCTCACGCAGCGCTGGGGTCTGGGCAGCTCGGTACCGCGCCTCGTCAACGCGATGGAGCGCCGTCCGTAACACCTGATCTCCCCGGCCGACTCCGCATACGTGACGGATGCGCTGTGGCCGGTGGAACAGGCGTTGGTCGACCACGTCGAACGCGGAGACCTGCTCGAGCTGACGGACGACGTGCACATCCGGGCGTGGGTCGTGCGCGACGTCCTGAGAGGGCGCCTCGCTCCCGCCCCGGACCCGCACGGCCTGCGGATCAAGGGTGCCCGCATCGTCGGCCGGCTCGACCTGGAGAACGTCACCAGCGCGATCGGGCTCGAACTGGAGGACTGCGTCCTGGCCGAGGGCGTGATCGCCCGCGACGCCCAGCTCCCCGCCTTCACCCTGGTCGGCTGCCGGCTCGAACACCCGGACGAACCGGCGCTCGACGCCGACCGAATCCGGGTCGAGCAGGTTCTGCTGTGCGACAACGTGCAGGCCACCACTGGCGGCACGCGGGCCGCGATCAGCCTGGCGAACGCGAAGATCGGCGGCAGCCTGATCTGCCGGGACGTGCGCCTGCGCAACACCACCGGACCGGCGCTCAACGCCACCGGACTGCACACCGGCCGAGACGTCCAGCTCCACGGGTTCGACGCCGTCGGTGCGGGCAAGAGCGGCACGTTCGTCCTGGCCGACGCCCACGTCTGCGGCCACCTGAAGTGCGCGGCCACGACGCTGCGGAACGACTCGGGTCCCGCGTTGATGGCGGACGGCCTGCAGGTGGACGGCCGCGTGCTGTGGGGTCCGGGGTTCACCGCCGCCGGGGCCGGCGGGCAGGGAGCCGCCCGGTTGCTGCTCGCCGAGTTCGGCGGGTGGCAGGGCCACGGCGTGATCATCAGCAACGACAGCGGTCCCGGGCTCCTCGCCGGCGGCCTGCGGGTCGAGCGGGACGTCATGCTCAAGGACTTCGCGGCCACCGGCGGCGCGCACGGCGTCGCGGCCGACCTGACCGAGGTCACCGTCGGCGGTGGGCTGTACCTGACCCTGTCGCGACTGGACCACGCCGACCCCGCGCACCGGCTCCGCGTGGACCGGCTCGTGTACAGCGGAGTCCCGCTGGGCATCGGCGCCGGCGAGTGGCTCACGTTGCTGCGCGAAGGCACTCCTGAGTACGAAGCCCAGCCCTACCAGCAACTCGCCGCCGGACACCGCGCCGCCGGACACGACCGCGAAGCGCGCCGCGCGCTGATGGCCCAGCGGCGCGACCAGATCGACCGCCGTGCGCTCACCGGCCGCGGCGAACGGGCGTGGGCACGCTTCACCGGACTCACCCTCGGCTACGGCTACCAGCCGTGGCGCGCGCTGCTCGTCCTGCTCGCCGTGCTCGTCACGAGTGCGTTGCTCGCGGTCGTGCTCGGCGGCACCGGCCTGGTCCAGCCGCGCGCCGGTGCCTCACCCGTGACGTGCCCGGTGATCGACCGGATCGCGGTCGGGCTCGAACTGGGCGCGCCGTTGATCACCACACCGGCCCGCGTCCGTTGCGAGGCAACGAACTCCGGCGCGGGCCAAGCCCTCACCATCGCAGGCTGGGTGCTCCGGCTGCTGGCGTGGGCGTTCGCCACGTTGTTCATCGCCGGGTTCACCGGCGCGGTCCGCAGGACTTAGAAGAACGTCCCGCAGAACGGCTTCTGCGCCACGGCGAACAACGCGTCGGCCTCGTCGAAGCGCGCGCCGTCGATCCGTTTGACGGCCGCGAGCTGCGAGAACGTGGTGTCGCCGAGATACACGGCGCCGAGCAGGTCGACCGGGATCGTGAGGTCGGCCGGCGCCTCGACGCGCTCGACCCCGTCCGGCGACACCCGGTAGCAGCCGTCGTTGGCGGGCAGCAGCTTGTCGTGCACCTCGATGACGACCGGCTCGGCAACGCCGTAGGTACGGGCTTGCAGCGCGTGCGGCACGTCGACCAGCCGCAGCCAGATCTCGTCCTGCAGGTCCTTGGTGACGATCACCCGCGGGTCATCGAACAGCAGACTCACCGGGTCGTCGAGCGAGAGGTCGATCTCGATCGTGTCGACGAGGTCCAGTCGTGCCACGAACATCCACAGGTCCCGCCACGCGTCCGGGGTCGCCCACACGAAGTCCTCAATGGACATCTTGTGCTTGAAGTCCTTCTCCTCGGACACCTTGTAGGTCAGGAAACCGTCGTCTCCATTCGGTCCACTGTGGACCACCGTGACCGAGTTGCCCGCGTCGCCCTTGCGGTCACGGGCCCGCACCCACCAGCCGGGCCAGCGACTGATGTTGCCCGGCCGCGCGAGCCCGATGGCGTCGTGCAGCTCGGGCAGGAGCTTGTCGGCGGTGTCGTGGTCGACCATCCGCACCCGGCCGGTCATCTCGCCGACGATCGCCGCCCGCTTCGCGTCGATCTCCACCCAGCGCCAGCGCCCGGCGAGCCCGTAGCCGAACCGGCCGTAGATGCGCCCCTCGGAGGCACGCAAGGTGGCGATGGGGTCGGACATCGTCGAGAGTTGCTCGCGCATCAGGGCCGTCAGCACGCCACGGCGCGTGTAGTCAGCCCGCACACCCACGCGTGAAATGGCCGCGTGCGGCAGAACAGCACCACCGGGCACCAGGATGGACGACCCGAACGACATGGTCGTGCCGATCATCTCGTCGCCGTCGAAGGCCGCGAGCGCACGACCGGGCTCGTAGGACGGCCGGACGACCTCCCACTGCTCGTCCGTGGGCGGTCCCCAGTGCATAGCGCGGCGGAAGACCGACGTGTGGGCGCGGAACTGCGCTTCGTCGTTGAGAACGCGGATCTCGGTCACGCCCGCGATCGTGTCTCAGCGAGCCCGCGAGCGCACCTCAGTTTCCGTACGCCCTGCGCCGCATCTCGCGGCGCTCGCGGATCACGTCCACGAGGTGCTCGGCCTCGGACTCGGCGATCGGGATCTTCACCCCGTGGTGGTTGCCCATGGCGAAGTCCCGCAACGTGTCGGACCGCCCCCAGTCACTGCCCAGGCTGAACGACTCGGCGACGCCGTCGTCGTGACCGTGGATCGGCCGCACCACAGCGAGGGCAGCCGACAGATCCAGGACATGCCTGGCGTGCCAGAAGATCGCGAAGTAGGACGGTCCGGGCCAGTGCCGCCGCCACCGCTCACGGGTGGACTCGACCAGATCGGCGATCGTCCACATCGCGGCGTGCTCCGGCACTTCCTCCGCCGACGCGGGCACCTCCGACGGCTCCCAGCGCAGATCGGCGGTGAACCGCTGCCCGGTCCCGTCCTCGCCCACCTTCAGCACACCGTCCTCGGACCGGAACCAGCGCGACGGGGGACCGTGATCCACGAGCACGGCCTCGCCGTCGCCCAGCTCGATGCGCGGGCGGGTGCGCCGCAGACCCCACACACCTTCGGAGTCCGCCCGAACGCTGGGATCGTCGCCGCCGTACCGGATCCTGCGCATCTGCACGATCATGTCGATCATGAAGCCCTCGGCCCACTCCGAGTCGACTTTGAACGCACCCCGCCTGAGCCGGGTGGACGGCTCCCAGCGCAGCTCACGCGTGAACGCCTGCTCGCTGCCGCCCTCGACCCGCACCACGGCGAGGGGGCACTTCGGATCCGGATCGTCGGCAGGAAGAACGAAATAGCGCAAAAGAAAACCTTCCCCCAGGAACTCCTGGGGGAAGGTTAACCCGTGCTCTGCGGGAAGGTCAGCCCGTCGGCTGGCCGACCTCGTACTCGCCGTCCTCGGTCTTGACGACGATCTTGACCTTCTTGTCCTTGCCGCCGACCTGGACCTTGCACTCGAACGACGTGTTCGGCTTGACCTCGTTCTCACCGGAACAGGTGGCCTGGCCGACCTCGGAGATCTTGTACTCGTCCTTCAGGATCTGGACGATGCCGGTCTGCACGGCGGTGTTGTCGAAGATCTTCTTCTTGAAGAACGCCGGCGACACGAACCCGGCGAACAGCACGCCACCCACGAGCAGCACGACGACCACCGCGGCGACCCAGATGGCCGCGCTGGACTTCTTCTGCGGCACCGGCTGGCCGTAGCCGGGCTGCTGCCCGTACGGGTTCGGCTGCTGGCCGGGGTACTGCTGCGTCTGCTGGCCGTACGGGTCCTGCGCGGGCGTGCCGTACGGGTTCGACTGGGGCTGCTGGGGCACGCCGTACTGCTGCGTCTGCTGCTGCGACGGATCGAAACCGGGGTACGGCTGCTGCTGGCCCGGCTGGGGCTGCTGCGGCTGGCCGTAGGGGTTCTGAGCCGGGAAGCCGCCGGACGGTGTGCCGGGAGGGAAACCGCCTCCGTAGGGCTGCTGCGGCTGCTGCGGCTGGCCCCAGGGCTGCTGCGGATCGTTCCCTCCGGACGGTCCGTACGGGCTGCTCATCTGTCGACCTCCGTGTGTACGACGTTGCGGCGCGATCCAACCACACCGTTGACGTCAGTCTTTACTCCGACTCGCAAAACCTTCGTCAGGCCCATGTCACATCATTGCCACAACTCCGCGCCGTAGCGCGTCCACGGCCTTGGCCGCTGCGGCGCCGACCGGGTCCTTGCGGCCGACCACCTCACGGATCTGGTCCAAAAGGTCGATCACCTGCCGGCACCACCGCACGAAGTCGCCCGCGCCGAGCTCGTTGCCACCCGCCTCGGCAGCGACGAGGACCTTCTCCAGCGACTCGCCGCGCGCCCACCGGAACACCGGCCACGCGAAGCCGGGATCCGGCTGCCGCGTGATGCGCTCCAGCTTGTGGCGGCGCTCGTCGTCCTCGATCTCCGCCCACAACCGCGTGGTCTTGAGCATCGCGTCCGACACCGGTCCCTGCGGCAGCCGTGCCTCGACCGGGCCGTCCCGCCGCGCCTCGTAGACCAGCGACGACACCACGGCCGCGAGCTCCTCGGGCTTGAGGCCCTTCCACACGCCCTGGCGCAGGCACTCGGCGGCGAGCAGGTCCGACTCGCTGTAGAGCCTGGTCAGGCGCATGCCGTCCGGCGTCACCTCGTCGGCCTCGCTGAGGTAGCCGCGCTCGCGCAGCAACGCCCGGATGCGGTCGAACTGGCGCGCCAGCGAGTGCGTGGTCGCGGCGACCTTGCGCTCCAGCTGCTCGGTCTCGGCCAGCAGTCGGTGGTAGCGCTCGCCCCACCGCGCGTGGTCTTCGCGCTGGTCACAGCCGTGGCACGGGTGGTTGCGCAGGGCCCTGCGCAGCGTCGCGAGCTCGGGGTCGTCGTCCGCGGTGGTCTTCTTGCGGCCGCGCGAGGGCACCGTGATGCCGGTGTTGCGGATGGTCGACGCCAGGTCGCGCCGCGACTTGGGCGAGCGCACGTCCACCTGCCGGGGCAGCCGGATGTGGCCGAGCACCTCGACCGGCGCCGGGAAGTCGGCGCTGGTGAGCCGGCCCGACCAGCGGTCCTCCGTGACGACCAGCGGCCGCGCCTCCCCCAGCGGCTCGATACCGGGGTCGATGACGACCGCGAGACCGCTGCGACGCCCGGACGGCACCGCGATCACGTCACCCTTGCGCAACGTCTCCAGCGACTTGGCCGTCTCGATGCGGCGCGCGTTGGTGTTCTGCTTCGCGAGCTGCTTCTCCCGGTCCGCGACCCTGCGGCGCAGCCCGGCGTACTCCGTGAAGTCGCCGAGGTGGCACGTCATCGACTCGGCGTAGCCCGCGAGCGCCTCCTTGTTGCGCTCGATCCGGCGCGCCAGCCCGACCACCGACCGGTCCGCCTGGAACTGCGCGAACGACTGCTCCAGGATTTCGCGCGCGGCCGACGCACCGAGCTGGTGCACGAGGTTGACGGCCATGTTGTAGCCCGGCCGGAAGCTCGACCGCAGCGGGTACGTCCGCGTGGAAGCCAGCCCGCCGACCGCCTTCGGGTCGATCCCCGGCTGCCAGACGACGACCGCATGGCCCTCGACGTCGATGCCACGACGCCCCGCACGCCCGGTGAGCTGCGTGTACTCCCCCGGCGTGAGGTCGACGTGCGCCTCGCCGTTGTACTTGACCAGCTTTTCGAGCACGACCGTCCGCGCGGGCATGTTGATGCCCAGCGCGAGCGTCTCGGTCGCGAACACGACCTTGACCAGCCCGCGGACGAACAGCTCCTCGACGGTCTCCTTGAACGCGGGCAGCAACCCGGCGTGGTGCGACGCGATGCCCCGCTCCAGCGCCTCCCGCCACTCCCAGAAGCCGAGCACGGTGAGGTCGGCCTCGGGCAGGTCCCGCGTCTTCTCGTCGATGATCCGGCGGACCTGGTCGGTCTCCTCCGGCGTGTTGAGCCGCAGCCCCGCCCGCGCCGTCTGCGCGACCGCCGCGTCACAGCCGGCCCTGGAGAACACGAACACGATCGCGGGCAGCAGGCTCGCCGCGTCCATCCGCTGGATCATGTCCGTGCGGGACGGCGGCTTGAACCCGCTGTTGCGGTTGGGACGCCCGCTGTTGCCGCGATTGCGGTTGCGGTTGAACGGCACGTGGTAGCGCGCGAGCTCCTCGGTCTTGCGCAGCACCTGCACGTTGATCCGCGCGTGCGTCTCGTCGCCCTCGAACAGGTCGAGCATCTGGTTGCCCACCAGCATGTGCTGCCACAACGGCACAGGCCGGTGCTCGTCGACGACGACCGCGGTGTCGCCGCGCACCGCGACCAGCCACTCGCCGAACTCCTCGGCGTTGCTGACCGTCGCGGACAGACCGACCACCTGCACGTGCTCCGGCAGGTGCAGGATGACCTCTTCCCACACGGGACCGCGGAACCTGTCCGCGAGGTAGTGCACCTCGTCCATCACGACATAAGCGAGTCCGTCCAGAGTGGACGAACCCGAGTAGAGCATGTTCCGCAGCACCTCGGTGGTCATCACGACGACCGGCGCGTTGCCGTTCACGCTCGTGTCACCCGTCAGCAGGCCGATGCTCTCGGCGCCGTACCTGGCCGTGAGATCGGCGAACTTCTGGTTGCTGAGCGCCTTGATCGGCGTCGTGTAGAAGCACTTGCGCCCCTCGGTGAGGGCCAGGTGCACGGCGAACTCGCCCACCACCGTCTTACCGGCACCGGTGGGGGCGCAGACGAGCACTCCGTGACCGTCCTCCAGGGCCTCGCAGGCCTGGCGCTGGAACGGGTCCAGCTCGAACGAGATGACGGAGCCGAAGTCGGTCAGCTTGGGCCGCTCAGCTCGACGCCGGGAGTCGGCGTAGGCCTCGGCCGGGGACCGCGAAGCACGTGACACCCCTTCAGGCTTTCACATCGCACCGACAAACGCCGCCGACATTGATTAACTTCAGGTTGCACTGAAGGTATTGAGCGGGCTGGCGGGTGGTCGTGGCTGGGGTTGAGGGGTCGATCGGAGTGGGGTGGCGGCGGTTCGGGGGTGGTTGCCTGGCGGTGGTCGGGGTCCAGCGTGGTTGGGGTGCCGTCGAAGGGCTGGCACTGTGCGAGGGCGGCGAGTGCCGTGCGGGCGGGTCGGCTTGCGTGGGCCGGCGCGAGTTCCAGCGGAGTGGTCGCCTGCCGTGCGGGCCGTCACCTTGCGAGAGCGGGCGGGGTGCCGGGCGGGCCGTCACCCAGCTCAGGCGGACGCGTTCCAGGCGAGAGGCCAGCTTGCGGGCGGGTGGCCGTTGCGAAGCCACCCGCCTGCCGTCAAGCGTCAGAACGTGCGCTGCACCCGGTCGGCGACCAGCTTCACGAACCGGGAGGGATCGGCGAGCTCCCCGCCCTCCGCGAGCAGCGCCAGCCCGTAGACGAGCTCGGCGGTGTCGGTGAGCGAGTCGCGTTCACCCGCCGCGAACGCCTTGTGCAAGCCCTCCACCAGAGGGTGCGACGGGTTGAGCTCCAGGATCCGCTTGATCTTGGGAAGCTCCTGCCCCATCGCCTTGTACATCTTCTCCAGGGTCGGAGTGATGTCGTGCGTGTCGCCGACAACGCACGCCGGTGAGGTCGTCAGGCGCGACGAGAGCCGCACCTCCTTGACGTCCTCCTCCAACTGCGAACCCATCCAGGACAGCAGGTCGGAGAACTCGGCGGCCTTCTCGGTGGCGGCGGACTTCTCCTCCTCGGTTTCGAGGTCCACCTGGCCCTTGGCGACGGACTGGAAGAGCTTCTCGGAGTACGAGGGGACGGCGTCGACCCACATCTCGTCGATCGGGTCGGTGAGGATGAGGACCTCGAAGCCCTTGGCGCGCAACGCCTCCATGTGCGGCGAGTGCTCGACGGCGGTCCGCGAGTCGCCGGTCATGAAGTAGATGTGCTCCTGGCCCTCCTTCATCCGCGAGACGTAGTCGGCCAGCGTGGTCAACTCGTCCTCGGAGTGCGTGGAGGCGAAGGAGCAGACGTCGAGGATGGCGGTGCGGTTGTCCACATCGGACAGCAGGCCCTCCTTCAGGGCCGCGCCGACCTCGCGCCACAGCTTCGCGTAGTCGTCAGGACGCGAGGACTGCAGCGACTTGATCGAAGAAAGCACCTTCTTCACCAGCCGGCGGCGCATCAGCTGGATCTGGCGGTCCTGCTGCAGGATCTCGCGCGAGACGTTCAGCGAGAGGTCCGCCGCGTCGACGACGCCCTTCACGAAGCGGAGGTACTCGGGCATCAGCTCGGCGCAGTCGTCCATGATGAAGACGCGCTTCACGTAGAGCTGGACACCGCGGCGGCTGTCCCGCATGAAGAGGTCGAGAGGCGCCTGCGCGGGCAGGAAGAGCAGAGCCTGGTACTCGAACGTGCCCTCCGCCTGCATGCGGATGGTCTCCAGCGGCGCGTTCCAGTCGTGGCTGATGTGGCGGTAGAACTCGGCGTACTCCTCCTCCGTCACCTCGGAGGCCGGGCGCGCCCACAGCGCCTTGCGGGAGTTGATGTCCTCGCCGCCCAGGCGGACGGGCCAGGTGATGAAGTCCGAGTAGCGCTTGACGATCTCGCGGATCTTCGCGGGCTCGGTGTAGTCCGGCAGCTGGTCCTCGTCGTCGGACGGCTTGAGGTGCAGCGTCACCGTGGTGCCCTGCGGCGCGTCCGGGACGTCCTCGATCGTGTAGGTGCTCTCGCCGGTCGACTCCCAGCGCACACCCTCCGAAGCGTGCGGGTGGCGGGTCACGAGGGTGACCTTGTCGGCGACCATGAAGGTCGAGTAGAAGCCGATGCCGAACTGGCCGATCAGGTCCGAGGACGACGACTGCTGTTCCTTGAGCTTGCGCAGGAACTCCGCGGTGCCGGACTTGGCGATCGTGCCGATGAGCCGCACGACGTCCTCGCGCGTCATGCCGATGCCGTTGTCGCGCACGGTCAGCGTGCGTTCGGAAGGATCGGACTCGATCACGATGTGCAGGTCGTCGACGTCGACCTTCATGTCCTTGTCGCGGAAGGACTCCAGCCGCAGCTTGTCCAGCGCGTCCGAGGCGTTCGAGACCAGCTCGCGCAGGAACGTGTCCTTGTTCGAGTAGATCGAGTGGATCATCAGCTGCAGCAGCTGACGGGCCTCGGACTGAAACTCGAGAGTCTCCATTGCTTCCCCACCGAAATCAAAAACGAGAACGAACAGCCCTAGAACTTAGCGACCCACGACTGTGAGAGCGCCTGGGACCGTGCGAACTGAGACAGGTAGTGCTTCCTGACGTTCACCGTCGGCGTAAGCGATCCAGCCGTTACCGCCGGACAGAGAGACCTCACGCGCGCGGAATGTGCGCACGGACGGGTGCTCGGTGTGCTTGCCCGTGCGCAACGTCGGCAGCATCCGCATGAGCATCGAACGGCTCGCGTGCTCCACGACCGTCACGTCGAACAGCCCGTCCGAAGCATCGGCGGAGGGACACACCGGAATGCCGCCGCCGTAGTTCGGCGTGTTGCCCACCGCCACCAGGGTCGCGTCCAGCGAGAACGTGTCGCTCTCGGTCGTCACGAGCAGAGGTGCCGAGCGCAACGACGCCAGCTCGGCCAGGATCGCCAGGTCGTAGCGGCGCGGACCGGCGGGCCAGCGCATCGCGTTCGCCCGCTCGTTCACCGCGGAGTCGAAGCCCGCGCACAGCACCGTCGCGAACCACTGGCCCGTCGACAACCGGCCCAGGTCCAGCTTCTTGCGAACCCCGAACACGACGTCGTCGACGGACGCGGACCCGATCGCGGCCGCCAGGTCGTTGCCGGTGCCCGCCGGCACGATGCCCAGCGCGGTCGAGGTGTCCGCACACGCCTGAATGCCCAGGTGAGCGGCACCGTCACCGCCCAGCACGACCAGCAGGTCCACGCCGTCGGCGACGGCCTCGCGGGCCATCTTCAACGTGCCCTCGGCGTCGTGCGCGACCAGCTGCGTCAGCGACGAGACGTGCGGGCGCAGCGCGGCGGCGGTCGACCCGGCCATGCGGGCCGCCCGCCCCTTGCCCGACGCGGGGCAGACCAGCAAGGCGGCCCGCGTCACGTGGCGTCGTCGTAGTTCACGCGCTTGGAAGGCTCCGCAGCGACAGGCTTCTCACCGGGCAGGTCGCCGTCGGAGTCGGACGGCGTGTAGTCGAACGGCGCGGCCTCGTTGTCGTCGAGAGCGTCCCAGCCCTCGGCGGCGCGGAGCTTGGCCTTGCGCTTGTCGTGGATCCGGGCGACCTGGATCGCCATCTCGAACAGCAGCACCAGCGCGATCGCCAGCACGACCATCGAGATCGGGTCCGTGCCCGGCGTCGCGATCGCGGCGAACACGAACAGGCCCATCATCAGGCCGCGCCGCCACTTCGCCAGCCGTTCGTACGACACCACGCCCGCGCGGTTGAGCATCACCACGACCAGCGGGAGCAGGAAGCTCACGCCGAAGATGAACAGCATGGTGATCACGAAGTTGATGTACTTGCTACCCGTGAGCGCCGTGGTCCAGTTCTCGCCACCGAAGCCGAGCAGCACCTTCAATCCCTCGGGCACCACGAGGTAGGCGAGCACCGCACCGGCGACGAACAGCAACGCACCGATGCCGACGAACACCCGCGCGAAGTTGCGTTCCTTCGTGTACAGGCCCGGCGTGATGAACGCCCAGATCTGGTAGAGCCACAGCGGGCTGAGGAGCACCGCGCCCGCGGCCGTGCCGACCTGCAGCTGAACGAGGAAGATCTCGAACGGCTCGGTCTGCAGCAGCGCGCAGCTGCCGTCGCTGGTGATCTTGGCCCGGTACTTCTCCAGGTCGGGCTGGCAGTACGGCCCCGTCAGGATGTCGCCCAGCGACGGGATGGGACCGAGTCGCACCTGGAACCAGATGAAGCCGAAGATCGCACCGACGGCGATGACCAGCATCGCCAGGCCGAGCCGGTACCGCAGCTCGTACAGGTGCTCTTTGAGCGACATCGTGCCGTCGGGGTTGCCCCGACGGCGCCTGCCGCGTTCCCGGCGCTCGGCGAACCACCGGAACGGGTTTGCCACCGCGCTAACCGTCCTTACAAGTCAGAGACCAGAAGGTCAGTTGTTGTTGGTGGCCTTGTTCTGGGTGGTCTGCTCGATGGGAGGCGCGACCTGCGGCTGCTGCTGCACCGGCGGCTGGGCCGGAGGAAGCTGCTGCACCGGCTGCTGGACGGGCTGCTGAGCAGGCTCGTCGTCCTTGGCGTCCGGGTCGCGCAGGCCCTTGGTCTCGGCCTTGAAGATCTTCGCCGACCGGCCGAGCGACCGTGCCATGTCAGGAAGCTTCTTCGCACCGAACAGCAGGATGATCACCACAGCGATGATGATCAGCTCGGTGGGTCCGAGGTTAGGCATTGCTGGTCCTCCTGTCTGCCCCGCGACGTCGATCGTACGCGGGGTTTGCCCTGGTGCGGGCCTGTCCCGAAGGCCGTCGCTGCGCGATGGCCACCTTCAGCGCGGCAGTGCGCGCCTTCAGCAGTCCGACGCGATCGCCGACCCTGTCCCCCACCAGAGTGCGGGCGCTGGCGAATCGACGCAAGGATCGGATGACTCGGACCCCGATCGCGACCAGCACGATCAGGCCGAACGCGATCAGCGCCAGGGTCGGTGTGTACGGCACAAGCACACGTTATACGGCTTAGGTGGACAGCAGGTGATCTGCCCGGCGCAACGCTTCCGCCGCTCTGGTCCGCACCGCGTCCGCGAGCTCCACCGGCTGCTCGACGTGCACGTCACCGCCGAGTCCGAGGAGCAGGCGGACCATCCACGACGGGTCGTCGTAGCGCATGAGGACACGCGTGCGGCCGTCGGAGAGCTCCGCGACGTGATCAACGGGGTAGTACTCGGCGACCCAGTGCGCGTCCGGTTCGAGAAGAAGGACCGCGATCTTCTGATCGTCCCGTGGTTGGAACAACCCCTCCGATGTATCCGTGAGCCGGGCGTGCGGCGGGGGCGACGACGGCTCGTCGAGGACCTCCACGTCGTCGATCCGGTCGAGCCGGAACAGCCGCACGCCGAGCGCCGACCGGCACCACGCCTCCAGGTAGCCGCGGCCCTCGACGAGCAGCAGACGCATCGGGTCGACCACACGGTCGCTGATCTCGTCATGCGACTGCGAGTAGTAGCGGATGCGCACGGCCCGTTCGCGCTTCACGGCGTCCTGCACCGCAGCTCGGATCTCCGCCGTCTCCCCGCGCTCGAACGCGCCCAGCCCGACCACCATGCCCGCGGGCTGTGCCTTGCCGACCGCGGACTCGATCTTGGCCAGCGCCCGCTGCACCGCGTCGGTGTCGACCACGCCGGGCGTGTCCGCGAGTGCCCGCAGCGCCACCAGCAACGACGCCGCCTCGGCCGCGGTGAGCCGCAGCGGCCGGTTCATGCCCGCGTCGAACGAGACCGTGATCGTCTCGCCCTCGAAGGACAGGTCGATCAGGTCGCCCGGCCCGTAGCCCGGCAGGCCGCACATCCACAGCAGCTCGAGGTCCTTGCGCAGCTGCTTGGGCGTGATGCCGAAGTCGGCCGCGGCCTCCCTGACCGTGATCGCGGGGCGGTTGAGCAGGTACGGCACGAGTGCGAGCAGCCGCGGCAGCCGTTCGTTCGACGCGGTCACCGCGCTCCTTCCAGTGCGCCCTGCAGGCGGTCGCGAACCGATTTGGCCAGGACCTCGGGTTCCAGCACCACGACGTCGGGCCCGAACCCGGCCAGCCACTTGGCCGCCGAGTCGGGGAACTTCAGGTCGATCTCGACGACGTCGCCACCGTCGCGTTCCTCCACGACCTTCGCGTGCCGGCGAAGGCCCTGCGCCCGTCCCTTGGCCACCCAGATCTTCGCAGGCGCCGTGTGGTGCGGATCCACCTCCGTGCGCGCGATGAGGCTCATCAGGTCCGTGCCTTCAGGCACCTTGAACGCACCGGGCTTGCCGACAGTTCTGACCGCACCCACGACTCGGGAGAGCCGGAAACAGCGCGTGTCGTCGCGGTCGCGGTCCCAGCCGACGAGGTACCACTTGCCGCGCCAGGCGACCACACCCCACGGCTCGACCGTGCGGTCCTTCTGCCCGCCCGGCGGCGGCTTGCGGTAGCCGAACGTGACCACCTGCCCGGCCTGCACGGCCTGCAGCAGCGGCGGGAACGCGGGCTCGTTCGCGCGCACCTTGGGCTCGACGGCGGCCGGCGTGTCCTGGTCGACGTCCACCCCCGCGGCCCGCAGCTTGATCAACGCCCCGTGCACCGCGCCCGTGAGCTGCGGCGAGTCCCACAGCCGTGCCGCCAGTGCCACCGCGGCGGCCTCGTCGGGTTCGAGGTCGATGTCGCCGAGCTCGTAGTCGCGCCGCGCGATCCGGTACCCGTCCTCCGCGCCCTCGGCGTTGGACTGCCGCCCGGTCTCCAGCGGCACGCCGAGATCGCGCAGCTCGGACTTGTCCCGTTCGAACATGCGGAAGAACGCCTCGTCCGTCGGGGCTTCGTGATACCCGGGGACGATGGCGCGGATGCGGTCCGCTGTCAGGTACTGGCGCGTCGACAGAAGACACAACACCAGGTTGACGAGGCGTTCGGCACGTGCGATGGCCACGGACAAACCCTAACCCCGTGTGTGTGGAAACCTTGACAACACCTGTTGTGAACGGTCCGTTCAGAGCAGCGTGCGCAACTCTCGTACCAGCTCCACGGGCGCTTCCTCGGCCATGTGGTGTCCACAGTCGATGGCACGTACCTGCACGTCATCGGCCCACTCAGCCCACACGGCAGCAAGATTTTCGTAAAGCTCGCCGAGGTCGTCCTTCGCCGCCCACAACGCCAGAACGGGACACGCGATCTTGCGCCCGGCCGCCCGGTCCTCGTCGTCGTGCTGGCGGTCGACCTCCAGCCCGGCCCGGTAGTCACCGCACATCGCCAGCACCGTCTCGGGGTCGTGGATCGCGCGCTGGAAGTCCGCCCAGTTCTCCACGCCCATCGCGAGCGGCGTGTCGTGGTAGCGCCCTCCGTACCAGAGGTCGGGGTCCTGGTTGATCATCGCGGCGGCGAGTTCCTGCTGTGCCAGGAAGAACCAGTGGTACCAGGACTGTGCGAACCGGGCGTCACACCGTTCGAGATGAGCCCCGATGGGCAGTCCGTCGAGCACGGCCAGGCTCGTGACCCTGTCCGGGTGGTCGAGCGCCAGCCGGATCGCCGCCGCCGCACCCCTGTCGTGTCCGACGACCGCGAACTCGTCGTGGCCCAGTTCGCGCATCAGGTGCACGAAATCCCGTGCCATGGCCCGTTTCGAGTAGTCGCCGGGCTTGCTGGACTCGCCGTACCCGCGCAGATCCGGACACACGACCGTGTGATCCGTGGCGAGCAACGGCGCGACGCGGTGCCACGTCGTGTGCGTCCGAGGGTGGCCGTGCAGGAGGAGGACCGGCGGCCCTGCACCACCGGTCCTCACTCGCAGCACGGCCTCGCCAACGTCCCTGCGACGCAACGAAAAACCCTCGAACACTCGCTTCGGCTACCCCGGTCAGGTGCGGCCGACACGTCCTTTTTCGCCGGAGGCCCAGCAGGTGTTACCAACGCAGTCCACGGTGTCGAAGCTCCCGGTGTCCGCGATCTTCCAGCTCCTGCCGTCCCTGCTGGTGTCCGTGCCGGACGGTCCGACCGCGACCAGTCCGTTGCCCCGGTAGGCGATGCCCGACCGGTAACCGACGGGAGCCTGCGTCCCGGCCTTCCAGCCGCGCCCGTCGTTCATCGCGAACGCCGGCGTCGGATCGGTCGGCTTCAGGTAGTCGCCACCGATCGCCACACCGCGCCACGGCGTCTTGAACGCCACCGCGAACACCCCGGCCGCCTCGCCGCTGGGCAACGGAACCTCGGAGGCCTTCCACGACCGACCACCGTCACGTGACTCCAGCACCCGTGCTTTCGCGCCGCCGCCGGTCGCGATCCACGCGTGGTTGCCACTGGTCGTCACACACTGGCCGCTTGCTGCGAACGCGAACTCCCCCGGCAGCGCGTCCGGCATGCCCTTGGTGTCGTTGACGTGCCACGACCGGCCGCCGTCCCACGTCCGCAGCACCCGGAACTTGCCGTCGACCGGGTCGCTCAGCGCCAGCCCGCGGAACCGGTCGAAGAACGCCACGCAGTCGTAGAACGCGTTCGGGTCGGTGTTGCGGAACGACTCCTGCCACGTCTTGCCACCGTCCGACGTGCGGTAGATCCGCGACGACTCACCCGGACCGATGGACAGCGTCACCGCGTTGCGCGCGTCGAACGCCTCGATGTCGCGGAACTCCAGCGCCGACGTGCCGGGCGGGCCGACGGACTCCCACGACCGGCCGGCGTTGGTGGTGCGCAGGACAGTGCCTTTTGAGCCGCTGGCCCACGCGACCTGACCGGACACCGCGGACAAACCACGCAGGCGCGCGTCCGTGCCGGTCGGTTTCAGCTCCCAGAAGGAGTCGTCGGAGGCATACGCCGTGCCGGACACGGCGAAGGTGGCGACGAGCGCCGCGGTGAGAAGTCGCATGCGGGCAACTCTGGTCGAAGCAGATGATCGCTTCCTAGCCCCGATCGGCGGTCGGCACGGCGTGCGAGCAGGGACGAAGATCTTCCCATGCCCGAGAGCGGCCCCTACCCCGAGATCCGTGCCAGCCGGCCTGAGCGGTCGTTCGCGGACGTCACCGCACCGCACCGGTGGGCGGAAGCCGCCGGTGAGCACGAGGGGTGGGACCGCCTGGCCGAGGACCCGAGAGCGACCAAGATCCGGAACGCCACCCTGGCGGTCGTGCACGAGCTGGGCACCGCATGGGAACGGGACCGTGCCGCACTCGCGCAGGACCCGTGGCTGGACCCGCATTTCGCCGACCTGTTCACGGAACGGGTCCGGTGGGTGATCGGACGCGTCCTGCCCCCGGACGAACTGCGGCTGTCCGCGGGCGAGGTCGCCCTGCTGGTCACGTTCCCCTACCTGCATCAGGCCTTCTGGGCGAAGCAGGCCGTGGAGATCCTGCGGGGCGTGGACCCCGCTGTCGCTGCCTTTGCTCGCGACACCGAACTCCCGGCCTTCAGCGCGGTCGCCGCCGACAAGGGCGCGCTGTACCGCCGCGGCGCGCATGCGTTCGACTCCGGCGACGACACCGCGAAGGTCATCGGGTGGTGGCTGTTCCACCAGTGGCTCGCAGGCCTCCCGACCTGCTACAGCACGGCCAACCTCGGGGCGCTGCTCCCGACGCCGACTCCCACCCCGGTCAGGTCGGTGCTCACGCCGGCTCGACTCACGGAACTGATGCGCGTGGTCCAGATCGATCCCGCGTTCCTGCGTCGCACCGACCGCGCCTCGAAGCTGAAGCCGTTGGTGAAAGTGGCGGGCGGAACATCACTCGAGCAGGACATGCGCGAGCAGCTGCTGGGCTACCTGCTCGTCTTCGCGCACCGGACCGCGATCGACCCGGCTGTCCTGCCACGTCTCATCGTCGAGCACGTCGGCATCAAGGACGGTGTGACACCGGCGGAAGTCCTCGAGTCGATCAGGACCGCGTCGTGGACCGGCGAACGGACCCGTGTGCTCGTCGCCGAGTGCGCACACCCCGCGACCGTGCTCGCGCTGCGCGGTCAGGCCGCCGCGGTGGACTCGGTGCTCACCGAGATCGTCGCCGCGATCGAGGAGACACCCCATCTCGAGCCTCTCCGGCACATGCCGACTCATGCGTCGGCCGATGGCGTCGGCACGACAGGTGAAGACGGTGTGCCCGTACCGGCCGCCGTCGGCCACCGGTTCAGGCTGGCTGACGACCGGATCCAGGAGTTGCTCATGGGCGAGCAGCTCTACGGAACGCCGGAGCTGGCCGTCCGCGAGCTGTACCAGAACGCGCTCGACGCCTGCCGCTACCGCGAGGCCCGGATCGCGTACCTCGAGAAGACCGCCCCCGCGAAACCTGCGGACTGGAGCGGCTCCATCAGCTTCAGGCAGGGCACCGAGGACGGGCGCCCGTTCCTCGAATGCGCGGACAACGGCATCGGCATGGGCGACCGCGAACTGGTGGACGTGTTCTCCCGCGCGGGGGTCAGGTTCGCGGACATGCCCGAGTACGTGGAGGAGCAGGCCGACTGGGCAGCCGAAGGCATCGAGTCGCATCCCAACAGCCGCTTCGGCATCGGCGTGCTGAGCTACTTCATGCTGGCCGACGAGATCACGGTGACGACGTGCCGGCTCGACCGCAAAGGCAACCCCGACCGGCGCCTCGAGGTTCACATCGCGGGACCTGGCGCGCTGTTCCGCGTGCGTGACCTCGGCGCGGGGGACGACGCAGGGACCGTGGTCAGGCTCTGGCTGCGCCCGGCGGACAAACCCCTGCATTGCACGGAGCTGCTCCGCCGCATCCTCTGGGTCAGCGACTACCGCGTCGAGTCGGAGGACCTGAGCGGTGCACAGACCTGGGAACCCGGAGAACTGTCACCGATGGCGCCGATCGGATCGGACGCGCTGGCTGAAAGTGCGCGCAGGACTGCCGACGTGATCGTCCCCGCGGACCGCGGCAGGGTGTGGTGGTGCGACGAGTCAGGCGCGGTCCTCGCCGACGGGATCTGGGCGGGCACCAGCGTCTTCGGCGCGGTCGTCAACCTCACCGGCCACGACCTGCCCCGGCTGACGATCGACCGCAAGACGATCATCGACCTCGACCTGCCCCTGGTCGAGGCTCTGATGCGGGACGCGATACCGGCGCTTCTCGGCGCGTCGCGGTCGCCGCTGTCGCACCGGTGGCTGTCCACGCTCGTCAACGACATGCCCCGGCTGGCTGACGAGATCTGCGAACGCGCGATCGACGTCGGGTACCGGCCGTGGCTGGTCGCCGGTGCGGAGATGCCGATCGAGGTCGTTGGTTGCTTCCGCGAGGACGAGTTCCTGTTCGCGGGACACGAGCCACCTCGCCTGAGCAGCTGGAACGACCACATCGGCGCCTGGCGGCTGGCCGCCTGGTTGCGGGCGAACCCGGACCACTCGGGTGACGAAGTCGGCCCTGTCGTTCCCGCACTCCCGTCGGACATCCTCCTGCTGCAACGAAACCACCGCGATGTCAACAGTGCCCACAACAGAATCGGGTGGCTGTACAACCGTCAGCAGCCGGACATCGGCCATGTTCTCTTCGCCGCGCTCAGAGCACACCGCTCACCCGCCGAGGTGGCAGCCAGACTCACGAAGCTCGGTTGGTCGGTGCCAGACGGGTTGCCGGCCGACGCGAGGCCGACCGATCCCTTGATTCTCGGCCAGTACAGTCCCGGAGAGCCACCGTGGCTGAACAGGGCGACTGCGGTCCCACATGACGGCGTGCTGATCGCGGCGATCAACGCAGGGCTCGCACCTCATGCCGTCGCGGAACGGCTGTCCGAACTCGGTTACGAAGTACCGACCGCCGCACGTCTCCCGTCAGCGGTGCACCCGATCGACAGGAAGTTGCTTCGGGACGACGACGTGTACTCGTTCGACCTCTCGTTGTCGGAGAAGGTTTCTGTCGCTCACATCATGGCCGGCGCAGCCAGGACCGGGCGAACTCCGGCCGAGGTGGCGCGCCGTCTCGCCGAGCTCGGCTACCCCGTTCCAGGCCCGGAGGAGCTGCCGGCCGATCACGACAACCACGATGAGATCGTGTTCCGGAGTCAGACAGACCTCCTGACCAATCGTCACGTGGAAAGCCCGGTGTCGCGCAGGCACATCACCATCGCCTCGATCAGATCGGGCCGGACACCCGCGCGGGTCGCGGCCCGCCTCGCTGAAGCAGGGTTCGAGGTGCCGCCGGAAGCGAGCCTGCCCGAGTCGACAGGGCCTTCCGACGCCACTCTCATCCGAGCCCAGAACCTCCTGGATCCCCGAACCGACAAGTTCCACCTCGACGAGGTGGTCGAGATCGGGCACGTGCTCTGGGCGGCTCTGAAGACCGCCCAGTCGCCGGTGCGGGCAGCGGGCCGTCTAACCGAGCTCGGCTACACCACGCCTCCATCCGACCTGCTGCCCACCACCGTGGACGCTGATGATCTGGTGCTCGTGTCGACCGCCATCGGGTCCGACCGCGGGCACGGCTACAACGACCCCGATCACGCCTGGCTGCGCACCGGCCAGGAGGTGTCCCCGCAACACGTCTTCCTGGCCGCGGTCAAAACGCGGCGCACTCCTCGTGCCGTCGCGCGAAAACTCGGCGAACTCGGCTTCCGCACACCACCGGAAGCACAGCTCGACCTCGATGTCGGGCCAGACGACGCGCTACTGCTCAGCGTCGCCCTGGACAGCCGGCCGCCGTGGCTGACCGCGGACCACCCGGCACTCGTCGGCACCGAGCTCACCCTGCCGCTCGGCTACGTGCTCGCCGCGGCGGCCCGCCTCGGCAGGACGCCTGCCGAGATCGTGACGCGGCTGGGGGAACTGGGCCTGCGCGCCGAAGAGGTTCGGCCTTCCGCGACAGTGAATCCCCAGGACACCCTGCTGCTCGACCGAACCGTCCACCAACTGCACTGGGCGAACGGGCGAAAGACCGAGTTCCCCTGGCTCGGTGTGAGCAAGCCCGCTGATCGCCTGCACCTGCTGATTGCCGCGAGCCGGACCGCCCTGCCGCCGACGGACATCGCCCACCGGCTACGTGACCTCGCCATTCCGGTCGAGCCCGCGGAGAATCTCCCCAGGTCGATCGACCCGACCGACCTGGCGTTGCTCAGCAGGGACCTGTTCGGCAGGGAACCCTTCAGGTCCCTGGACAGCCCGTTCCCACGCGGTGAGGTGATGCTCGCGGCCTACCGGACCCGAACATCACCTCGCGAGGTGCTCGAGCGAGTCCGCAGGCTCGGTCTGGTGCCGAGCCTGTGACTCTCAGAGCGACGAGATGAGCCGCTCGACGCGCTCGTCCACAGCCCGGAACGGGTCCTTGCACAGCACCGTGCGCTGCGCCTGGTCGTTCAGCTTCAGGTGCACCCAGTCGACGGTGAAGTCGCGCCCGGCGGCCTGCGCGGCGGCGATGAAGTCACCGCGCAGCTTGGCCCGCGTGGTCTGCGGCGGGGTGTCCTTGGCGGCCTCGATCTCGCCGTCGTCGGTGACCCGTTCGACCTGGCCCTTGCGCTGCAGCAGGTCGAACACGCCCCGGCCGCGGCGGATGTCGTGGTAGGCGAGGTCGAGCTGGGCGATGCGCGGGTTGGACAGGTCCATGTTGTGCTTGGCCATGTACCGCTCCATCAGGCGGTTCTTGATGGCCCAGTCGATCTCGCGGTCGATCTTGGTGAGGTCCTGCGACTCGACGGCGTCCAGGGTGCGGCCCCACAGTTCGAGGACGCGCTCGGCCATCGGGTCCGGTGAGCGCTTGGCCACGTGCTCGACGGCCTTCTCGAAGTACTCGCGCTGGATGTCGAGCGCGGAGGCTTCCTTGCCGCCCGCCAGCCGGACCGTGCGGCGGCCCGTCAGGTCGTGCGAGATCTCGCGGATGGCGCGGATCGGGTTGTCCAGGGAGAAGTCGCGGAACTGGACGCCCTGCTCGATCATCTCCAGCACGAGGTTCGCGCTGCCCACCTTGAGCAGCGTCGTCACCTCGGACATGTTCGAGTCGCCGACGATGACGTGCAGGCGGCGGTAGCGTTCGGCGTCTGCATGAGGCTCGTCGCGCGTGTTGATGATCGGGCGCGAACGGGTCGTCGCCGACGACACGCCCTCCCAGATGTGCTCGGCGCGCTGCGAGAGGCAGTACACGGCGCCGCGCGGGGTCTGCAGCACCTTGCCGGCACCGCAGATCAGCTGGCGGGTGACCAGGAACGGCAGCAGCACGTCCGCGATCCTGGAGAACTCGCCGGCCCGTGCGACCAGGTAGTTCTCGTGGCAGCCGTACGAGTTGCCCGCCGAGTCGGTGTTGTTCTTGAACAGGAAGATGTCGCCGCCGATGCCCTCGTCGGCCAGCCTGCGCTCGGCGTCGACGAGCAGGTCCTCGAGGATCCGCTCCCCCGCCTTGTCGTGCGTGACCAGCTGGGCCAGGTCGTCGCACTCCGCGGTGGCGTACTCCGGGTGAGAGCCGACGTCCAGGTAGAGCCGGGAACCGTTGCGCAGGAACACGTTGGACGAACGTCCCCAGGAGACGACCCGGCGGAACAAGTACCGCGCGACCTCGTCCGGGGACAGACGACGCTGCCCGTGGAAGGTGCAGGTCACCCCGAATTCTGTCTCAATGCCGAAGATCCGCCGCTGCATCCCTCAACAGTAGGCGACTTCCGGCCGCGCGAGGGTGATCCGTTCGGGCGGCACGCCGGTTGCGGTTTAGTGTCGGTGGGGTGTGGAAACGGGTCAGCGCTCTCGACAAGAAGCTCATGAGCTCATCGGCCGGACTGCCTCCGAGCAGGCTCGACCGGGGTTTCAAGCGGCTTTCCAAGGCGGCGAACCACAGCCTGTTGTGGTTCGTCATCGCGGCGATTCTGGCAACTGGGAAAGGCCCCTTGCGGCGTGGTGCGATGCGTGGGCTCGCGGCCATCGCCGGGGCCTCTGCCAGCGCGAACCTGGTCGGCAAGTCCCTTTTCCCACGGCGCCGGCCCGCCGCTGATCTGCTCGCCGTGGAGCGCCGGTTGTCGCGCCGGCCGACGTCGTCGTCATTCCCGTCCGGTCACTCGGCGTCAGCGGCCGCTTTCGCCACGGCGGTGGCGATGGAATCACCTCGCGCGGGTGCGGTGGTGGCCCCGCTCGCGGCTGCCGTGGCCTATTCACGCGTACACACGGGCGTTCATTGGCCGACAGATGTCGCGGCCGGAGCGGCCGTGGGCGTGGGTGCCGCGATGTTGACGCGCCGGTGGTGGCCGCTCGGTCGCAACGAGCCCGCGTCGGCCTACGAACACGCCGACCTGACGTCGCTGCAGGAGGGCGACGGGCTGGTGGTCGTGGTGAACCCGCACTCGGGGATCGGCCCGGACCCGACGCAGCAGATCATCGAGGAGTGGCCGAAGGCGCAGGTCGTGACGATCTCCGAACTGTCCGATCTGCCCGATGCGAAAGCGCTGGGCGTGGCCGGTGGCGACGGCACCGTTGCGGCCGTGGCCTCCATCGCCGTAGAGCGCGACCTACCGCTGGTGCTCATCCCCTCCGGCACGTTGAACCACTTCGCGCGCGACGTGGGCATCACGGGCCTGCACGACACGGCACAGGCGGTGGCCGACGGCGTGGGCGTGCGGGTCGACCTGGCGCAGGTCAACGGCCAGTGGTTCGTGAACACGGCGTCGCTCGGCGGCTACCCGGACATGGTGCGGATCCGCGAGAAGCTGCAGAAGCGCTGGGGCAAGTGGCCGGCGGCGGCGATCGCACTGGCCCGCGTGCTGCAGCGCGCCCGCCCGCTGGAGATGACCATCGACGGCGACAAGCACCTGGTGTGGCTGCTGTTCGTGGGCAACGGCCCATACCGGCCGAAGGGCTTCGCGCCGACGATGCGCCCACGCCTGGACGACGGACTGCTCGACGTGCGCTACGTACGGGCCGACCGGCGCTTCTCGCGCACGCGGTTCTTCCTCGGCGCATTGCTCGGGGCGCTGGAGCACTCGCGCACGTACCGGCACCTTGAGGTCGCCTCGTTGAACGTCGAGGTGCACGGTGCGCCCGTGTCCATCGCGACCGACGGCGAGGTGCGCGAGCGGGCAACGCACTTCTCGTTCCGTTCACGGGCGGCGGCTCTCGGCATCTACCGCCCGTAACAGCACTGGCGCCAAGCCCGACGACGTGGTCACGTAGTTGGAGGAGCTCCAAGCGGCGGGGGAACTGATGAGCCATGCACCGAATCGAGGCGCCGGACAGCCCGAGTCCTCAATACGTGATGCGGTGCACGGCCTGGTCGACATTTCGGACCTGTACAACTCCGGCCAGCCGATCATCGCCCAGCTGATCCAGTCACGGGCGATTCAGCGGTTGCGCCGGATCAAACAGCTGGGCTTCGCGTCCCAGAGCTACGTCGCGGCCGACCACAGCAGATACGCGCACGCTCTCGGCACGATGCACGTCATGCGAAACCTGTTGAAACAGGTGGGCGGCCCTCGTTCGAACTTCAGGACGAAGTTGCTGCAACAGTACGAAGAAGCGTTCGAGGAAACCGTCACCGCAGATTTCCTCTATCAGCACGTACTGGTGGCCGCCCTCCTGCAGGACATCGGTGAGCTGCCTTACCAGAACGCGACCGTCGAGCACTTCATGCCCGACGAGGACCTCCGCAACTGGGTGGGCGCCAAGATCGAGCAGGACGTCTCGCTCTGGCCGTCGAAGCCGGTCTTCAGTCTGGGATGTCTTCTCGACACCGACCTCCAGGCGATCCTCGCCCCGCTCAACATCGAGTTCATCGCGTTCCTGATCTCGGCCGAGAGCTGGAAGGACCCCGTCTGGAAACAGAGGTTCCTGCCGCTTCGGCACATGCTCGACGGCGAGATCGACGCTGACCGGATCGACTACGTGCACCGGGACGCCCATCACACGGTCGGTGGTCTCAGCACGTCGCACGACGTCGTCTCAGCGATCCTCTCCTATGACGACGACGGCCCGATCTGCTCGGACCCGGCTCCGTTGGGCAACTTCCTCGCCACCCGAGCGCATCTCTACTCGATCGTCTACTTCGCACCCCAGAACAGATTTCGGGTCATGCTCCTCGGGAGCATCATCGACGGCGTCCGGAAGCTGCCCGACGCGTTCCAGGCCTCGTCGATGCTCGCCACCAAGCACGTGGGCATCGAATCCTTCCTGGAACTCGACGACGTGCGCCTGGAAGCCGAGATCAACAGCGTCAGGTCGGGCCAGTCCAAGGCACGCCTGGACAAGAAGACGCTCATCGCCCTCACCGAGTTCACCACCGCTTCCAGCGCATACGCGCACTTCTGGCTGAGGGAGACGAACCAGTCCAGCTCCGCGGACGGCAGCGCGGTGCCCATCCCGAACGAGATCTTCTTCGAGGCGTTCGAGGCGAGCACACCGAAGCCGAGCGGAATCCGGTTCGAGACGACCGCGCCGACCGGGGAGACCGAGCTCGCCGCGATCAACGACATGAACGGGCCGTATTTCGAAGTGGTCCGCAGCCCGCGCGTGACGATGCCCATCCTCGGCGACGTGTTGATGTTCTACCCGCAGCACGACCGCGGCCGGGATTTCGCGGCGCTGAAGAAGGCGTACCGCGAGGGAAGTCTCCGGGCGGCGCTCCTCGCGAAGAAGCGGAGCGAATGGGGAGGCGTCCCGGTGGACACCCGCCAGACGCACGGTTTCACCGGACCTTCGATCTTCGTTTCGTACTGCGCGGACGACACCGTTCACGTGCAACGAATAGTGCGGCACCTGCACAAAGCCCGGCGCCGTTACTACGTGATTCTCGAACCGAACCAAGGCATCGGCGAAACCACCGAGCGGAACAGCGTCGACGGCGTGTGGCAGACGGACTGCTGCATCATCATCGCTTCTCGCGCTTACCAGGGCCGTTGCACCAGTCAGCCCAACGGCAACATCATGCGCGAAATCACGGCGATGCACGACAGGAGAACCCCGAACCCCAGCCTGTACCCCGTGGTTCCGATGTCGCTCCACCCGCACCACGAGGTCACCAACATCCCGTGGTCACAACTGGGGATGAACGGGCAGCCCTACACCGGAAAAGCACTTGAGAACGCGACGGAGAGCGAGATCCACGCGGCCGTGACAGCAGCGCTCGCGGCGCTGGACAGTCGCTCCTCCCAGTAGTCGAAGGGTTCGGGCACCAATGATCAGAATCGCCCTGGCGGGTCTGCCGGGAGCAGGCAAAGGCACGTTCACGGCAGCCGCCCGGCGCTGGGCCGCGGAGCGTGACCGCCGGCTCGAAACGATCACACTGGCCACCCCGCTCTACCGCGCGCAGGCCGCCGTCTACGAGATCGCCGGCAGGCCGCTCGACGACGAGAGCGTCCAGGACGGTGAACTGCTCAACTTCCTCGGCGCACACCTGCGCAAGATCAACCCGTCGGTCCTGGAAGAGCACTTCCTGCTGGAGCTGAAGCGGATCAGCTCCCAGCATCCCCACTCGGACGGGACTCTGATCATGTGCACGGACGCCCGGCCCGCCGACTTCGGCTACCTCAGGCAGGAGCTCTTCCAGCTGGTCCTGATCGACGTCGATCCGGAGACGTCGAGGAGGCGGCGGGTTCTGCGCGGCGACCTGAGCCTGGGCGCGACGAACCACCCGACCGAGACCGGGCTGCGGTCCTCCGACGCGGACCTGATCATCGACAACAACGGGTCGCTGGAGGACTTCGACGCCGCGGTCTGGAACCTGCTCGACGGCCTGCCGACGTGATCCTCACCGGGAAGGCCATCGCCGAGGCGGTCGAGGCGGGCGAGATCACGATCAGCCCGTTCGACCCGGCACGGCTGAACCCGAACAGCTACAACTACTCCCTCGGCGCGGAGATCCGCTTCACCCCGCGGGAGACGCTCGACGCGAAGACGAACGCGCCCTGGCCGGAGACGACGATCCCGGAAGAGGGCTTTCTGCTGCTCCCAGGGCGCCTCTACCTCGCCACCACCGCCGAGGTGATCGGCAGCACCGCCTTCGTCACCAGCCTGATCGGCCGGTCGTCGCTCGGCAGGCTCGGGCTCTTCGTCCAGGTCACGGCCGATCTCGGCCACCAGGGGGCGGTGCACCGGTGGACGCTCGAACTGGCGGTCGTCCAGCCGTTGCGCGTCTACGCCGGGATGCGGCTGGGCCAGGTCAGCTTCTGGCGCAGCCGAGGAGCCGTGACTGCGTACGGTGGCGCGTACGGCGACGCCATGGCCCCGATGCCCGCTCTCCCGACGAGCTTGACCTGAACTCCCATCGGCTCACGAGGTCACAGTGATTCTTACCGGCAGCGAGATCGCCCGTCAGGTGGGTCTGGGCAGGATCGAGATCGACCCGTTCCACCCCGACCAGGTCAACCCGAACAGCTACGACTTCCGGCTGGGCCCCGAGCTGCTCGTCTACCAGGACCTCGAGCTCGACGCCCGGCTGCCCAACAAGGTCGACACCGTCGCGATCGGCGAGTCCGGCTTCACGCTGACCCCGGACCGGGTCTACCTCGGCTCCACGGTGGAGAGGATGGGCAGCGACCACTACGTGCCGATCATCCGCGGGAAGTCCTCGCTCGGCCGGCTCGGCCTGTTCGTCAACATGACGGCCGACCTGATCGACATCGGGTCGCACAACAACTGGACGCTGCAGTTCCACGCGGTGCAGCCGCTGGTCGTGTACCCCGGCATGCGGATCGGGCAGGTCACCTTCTGGGTGCCGGAGGGTGAGATCGAGCTGTACGACGGCAAGTACCAGGGTGCGACCGGCCCGCGCAGCTCCGAGTCGTTCCGGGACTTCGACGCCTAAGCGTGTTCGACATTGTCGAACGTGCGCAGCTAGAGTGGCGTGCGTGCCCGGACCTATTCAGTCCATTCAGCGCGCGGCGGAGGTTCTCAAGCTGCTCGCGCACGGCGGCGCGCACCAGTTGAGCGTCGGCGAGATCGCCCGCGCGCTGGACCTGGCGAAACCGACGGTGCACGGCATCCTGCGGACGTTGCAGGAGGTCGGGTTCGTCGAGCAGGAGGTCGAGGGCGGCAAGTACCGCCTGGGTGCGGCGCTGTTCCAGATCGGCACCTCGTACCTGGACGGCAACGAGCTGCGCGCGAAGGCGTTGAACTGGTCGGACACGTTGGCGATGCGTGCGCGCGAGGCGGTGCGCATCGGCGTGATGCACGGGAAGCACGTGCTGGTCGTGCACCACGTGTTCCGGCCGGACAACAGCCGGCAGGCGCTGGACACCGGCGCGCTGTTGCCGTGGCACGCGACCGCGCTCGGCAAGGCGCTGGTGGCATTCGGGGAGCAGCCGGACGGCGAGTTGCAGCGGTTCACGCGGCACACCCTCGGCCCCTACGAGCTGCAGACCGCCCTGGACGAGGTCCGCGAGCGCGACTGGGCCTACGACCTGCACGAACTCGTCGAGGGAGAGGCGTCGATCGCCGCCCCGATCCGGGACAAGCGCGGAGTCGTCGTGGGTGCGGTCGGTATCTCCGGGCCCGTCGAGCGGCTGTGCGAGTCACCCGATCAGCCGCCGCGGCTCGAACTCGTGTCCTACGTACGTGAGGCAGCTCGCAGCGTTTCCAGGGAGCTTGGCGGCCTCTCCTGGTAGTAATGTGGACAGCGTTCGACAATGTCGAATGGTGAACACAGAGAGGTGTGCACGGTGGCCTACATCGCGGCGATCGACCAGGGCACGACGTCGTCCCGGTGCATCGTGTTCGACTCCTCCGGCGGGATCGTGTCGGTCGCTCAGCGCGAGCACCGGCAGATCTTCCCCAAGCCGGGCTGGGTGGAGCACGACGCGACCGAGATCTGGACGAACGTGCAGTCCGTCGTTCGTGACGCGTTGGCCCACGCGTCTCTCTCGTTCGCCGACATCGCCGCGTTCGGCATCACGAACCAGCGCGAGACGACGGTGGTGTGGGACCGCGAGACCGGCGAGCCCGTGCACAACGCGATCGTCTGGCAGGACACGCGCACGGACGCGTTGATCAAGTCTTTGGGAGACCAGGACCGGTTCCGCGAGCGTTCCGGCCTGCCGCTCGCGACCTACTTCTCCGGGCCGAAGCTGCGGTGGCTGCTCGACAACGTCGACGGGCTGCGTGAGCGGGCCTCCCGCGGCGAGGTCCTGTTCGGCACCATGGACACCTGGCTCATCTGGAACCTGACCGGGCGCCACGTCACCGACGTGACCAACGCGTCGCGCACCATGCTGATGAACCTGGAGACCCTGGACTGGGATCCCGAGCTGGTGTCCGCAATGGACGTTCCGCTGTCGATGCTGCCCGAGATCCGTTCCTCCTCCGAGGTTTACGGGGAGTACGAGGGCGTGCCCGTCGCGTCGGCGCTGGGTGACCAGCAGGCGGCGTTGTTCGGGCAGACGTGTTTCGCGCCGGGCGAAGGCAAGTGCACGTACGGCACCGGCGCGTTCCTGCTGATCAACACGGGCGACCGGCCGGTGCGGTCGGCCAACGGACTGCTCACCACCGTCGGCTACAAGATCGGCGACCAGCCCGCCGCGTACGCGTTGGAAGGCGCGGTCGCGGTGACCGGCGCGCTGGTGCAGTGGTTCCGGGACAAGGTCGGCCTGATCTCGTCGGCCGCGGAGATCGAGACGCTGGCGCGCACGGTGGACGACAACGGCGGCGCGTACTTCGTGCCCGCGTTCTCCGGGTTGTTCGCACCGCACTGGCGAAGCGACGCGCGGGGCGTGATCGCCGGCCTGACGGGCTACATCTCGCGCGGGCACCTCGCACGGGCCGTGCTGGAGGCGTCCGCGTGGCAGACGCGCGAGGTCGTGGACGCGATGAACGCCGACGCTGCGAATTCTGATTCTGGCGAGGACCTCACCATGTTGCGCGTCGACGGCGGCATGACCGCCAACAACCTGCTCATGCAGTTCCTGTCGGACGTGCTCGACGTGCCGGTGGTGCGCCCGATCGTGGCCGAGACGACGTGCCTCGGCGCGGCGTACGCGGCCGGTCTCGCGGTGGGCTACTGGCCTTCGACCGAGGCGCTGAAAGCGAACTGGCACAAGGCGGCCGAGTGGGAACCGTCGATGGAACCGGCGGCGCGGGCTCGCGGCTACCGGAAGTGGAAGAAGGCGGTCGAGCGGACCGTCGGGTGGATGGACGAGGACGATGACTGACTTTTCTGCACAACGCGCACGGGCTCGCGAAGAGCTGCAGCACGGCAAGTTCGACGTGGTCGTGATCGGCGGCGGCATCCTGGGCATCGCGACCACGTGGGCCGCGGCCCGCTCCGGCCTTCGCGTCGCGCTGGTGGAGAGCGGTGACTTCGCGGGCGCCACCTCGTCCGCGTCGTCGAAGCTGGTCCACGGCGGCCTGCGCTACCTGGCGATGGGCCCGTCGGCGGTGCCGATGGTGCACGAGAACCACAAGGAACGCCGCGCGCTCGGCGACCGCCTGGCCCCGCACCTGGTGCGCCCGCTGCCGTTCCTCGTCCCCGTCTACAAGGGAGGCCCGCACAGCCGCTTCGTGCTGGGTGCGGGCGTGACGCTGTACTCCGCGCTGTCGGGCTTCGGCGACGGCATGGGGAAGGTCCTGTCGGCGCGCAGGGCAGTCGAGTGGGTGCCTGACCTGCGCGCCGACGGTCTGCGCGGCGCCGCGATGTACTACGACCACCAGATGAACGACAGCCGCGTGGCGATCACCGCCGCCCGCGCCGCCGCCGAGGCCGGCGCCGTGCTGCTCAACCACATCTCGGTCGTGGGCCTGCGCAAGACCTCCGGCAGGGTCTCCGGCGTCGACCTGCGCGACTCGCTCGGCGAGTTCGGCGTGGACGCCCGCGTCGTCGTGAACGCCACCGGCCCGTGGCTGGACGTGTTGCGGCGCATGGAAGACCCCGCCGCCGACCCGTCGATCCGCCTGTCCAAGGGCTCGCACCTGGTGATGCGCACTTCTTCCGAGTGGAAGGCAGCGCTGACGATCCCGGTCGACGACGTGCGCGTGTCGTTCGCGATCCCGTGGGAGGGCCACCTGCTGCTGGGCACCACCGACGAGGCGTACGAGGGCGACCCGGCTGCCGTTTCCTGCACGGACGCCGACGTCGACCAGATCATGTCCGAGGCGGGCGTAGCCGTCACGGGCCTGGACCGCGCGAACCTCGCCTACACCTTCGCGGGCCTGCGCGTCCTGCCCGGCGGCCCCGGCGACACCTCGCACGCCAAGCGCGAAACCGTGATCACCGCGGGCGCCGGCGGCATGATCAGCGTGGCAGGCGGCAAGTGGACGACGTTCCGCAAGATCGGCGCCACCGTCCTGGCCCGCGTGAACTCCGAGCTGGGCCGCACCTTCGACGCCCCGCTCGACGGCGTGGCACTGCCCGGCTCGGCCCAGCCCGACACGGTCGGCGACGTCCTCCACACCGCGTGGAACGGCCTGCCCGACGACGTGGTGCGCCACCTCGCCACCCACTACGGCACGACGTCGCACGAGGTCGTCGCGCTCGGCCTGGAGAACCCTGCCCTGCTGGAGCGCGTCCACCCGGACGGCCCGGACATCTGGGCCCAGGTCGAACACGCCCGCCGCACCGAGTGGGCGTCCGAAGTGGACGACGTCCTGCGCCGCCGCACCACCGTGATGGTCCGCGGGCTGGACTCCCCCGAGGTCCGCACGCGGGTGTCGGAGCTGCTCGCCTCCTGATGGCAGACCGTCACCTCATCGACGTCCACGTACTGCTCGTGCGCGGCGACCGGGTGCTCCTGACCCGGCGCCGCGACACGAACCCGTTGTTCGACGGCCGCTGGCACCTGCCGTCGGGCAAGCTCGACGCGGGCGAGTCGGTTCTCGCAGCGGCAGTGCGGGAAGCCGAGGAGGAGGTCGGCGTCCGCATCGCACCGGACGACCTGCGGCACGTGCACACGTTGCACGCCAACAGATCCGGTGTCGAACCACGGCTCGGCCTGTTCTTCGAGGCTCTCCGCTGGAGCGGCGAGCCCGTCAACCGTGAGCCCGAGAAGTGCTCAGCCGTGCAGTGGTTCCCGCTCCACGCGCCGCCCGCCGACCTGATCGAGTACCCGGCCGCCGGTCTCGCTGCCTACTCGGCAGGTCACACCTTCGGGCTGCACGGCTGGGACTAGCACGCCCTCCCGAGCACCCGCCCGACCAGCAACGCTGTGCGCCACCCGCTCGCTCCTTCCTTCTGTCGCGGCGAAGATGACCATGTTTTCGGGACATCTGACAGACGACGCCAGGCGTGAATCGGGACAACGTTCACCCGCTCGGGTGACCCGTCAGCACGCCATGCCGAGTTCGACCAGGTAGGAGGCGAGCTCAGGCTCCGAGTGGAACGCGCTGCGCAACGCCAGCGACCCGTCGCACCCCAGCGCGACCTGCTCCCGAGACACCGAACGCCCCTCCACCCGCAGCCCTTCCAGGTAGGCGTCGATGATCTCCTCCCGCAACGCGGGCAACTCGGACACCGCCATCCGTCCCGCCTGCGCCAGCCCCACGAGCAGCTGGCCGAGATCCGCGCCGACCGGGTTCGGGCACTGCCAGCCGACGTCGATCGCCACGAACGACTCCGGGTCGTCCAGGGGCACCAGCAGGTTCTGCGGGCACGCGTCGTTGTGCCCGGTCGCCTGCGGCAAAGCCTCCAGCCGCGCCAGCACCGACGGCACTCGAGCAGCAAGCGGCGAGCAGTCCGGCCGCAAAAACGCCTCCCGCACCAGTCGGCCTTCGTACAGCACCCGCAACGCCCGCCCCGGCGCGCCGCCGAACCGCCGCCCGGCCCACCGGCCCAGCCCGAGCGCCGCCCGCCGGAACCGCGCCAGGTCCCACTCCCCCGAAGCACAGCGCACGTCCTCCAGCCACAGCCCGATCCGGTCGCCGAGGTCGTCCACCCGCAGCACCCGCGGCCGCCGGAACCCAGGCGGCAACACGAAGTCCGACAACAGGAACTCCGCCTCGTCGCGCCACGGGAAGTCGCCGACCAGGTCTGCCAGGTCAGCGGGAATCCGAGGCCGCCGCAGCACCTTCACGAACACAGAAGACCGCGCCGACACCACCCGGTAGACCGCCGCCGTCGTCAGCGCGACCGGACTGAAAGCCACCGGCACGACCGAAGTCAGCGGTACGGGTCCGTGATCTCGCCGAGCAGTTCCAGGGCCTCGCGCAGCTGACCCATGCGGCGCTTGCCGATGTGCGCTTCCCATTCCGCCTCGATCCTGGCCATCTCGGCATCGGCGACCGGCACGGCCTCCATGGCCTTCGCGGTCACCCTCACCAGCCGGGCCCGGCCGTCCGTCGGGTCGGGCACGCGTTCCACGTACCCGGCCTTCTCCAGCTGGTCCACGAGGAACCCGGCGGTCTGCTTGGTCACCTGGGCCGCCTCCGCGAGGACGGTCAGCCGCGTGCCTTCCGGACCGATGCGCATGAGCACCCGCGCCTGCGCCTGCGTGACGTCGAACCCCGCCGCGGTGACCGCGGCCAGGATGCGGTTCTCCACCTCGCGGCTCGGGATGAAGAGCAGCAGTCCGATGTTCACTCGACTCGACCCCTTGTTTTAGTCAGATCCTCTGATTAAAGTAGTCAGTCCATCGAACTAAATCAAGAGGAGGCCGGACATGGACGACTCGCAGATGTGGAAGACGATCGACGCCGAACGCGCGGCGACCGCCGACCTGCTCGCGGGCCTGACGGACGTGGAGTGGACGTACCCGTCGCTGTGTGCGGGCTGGACCGTGCGCGAGGTCGCCGCACACCTGTCGGTCGGATACCGGATCGGTGTCGGCGGCGTGATCCGCGAGTACGTCAAGGCTCGCGGGAGCTTCAACCGCGTGATCGACCAGACCGCGCGCGCCGAGGCACGCAGACCGACCGAAGAGCTCGTCGCCGAACTGCGCGGCGCCGTCGGGGTGCACAAGACCGCACTCGGCCAGAGCGTCAAGAACGCGATGATGGACGTCATGGTGCACACGCAGGACATCGCGCTCCCACTCGGCATCGAACGACACATGCCGATCGAGGCCGCCGTCGTGTCCGCGGACGACCTGTGGCGGATCGGGTTCCCGTTCCACGCGCGACGCCGCCTGGCGGGACACCGGCTCGTCGCCACCGACGCCGACTGGTCCGTCGGCGAGGGCGCCGAGATCAGTGGGCCGATCGAGGCACTGGTCCTGCTCCTGGCCGGGCGGACCGCGAGCATCCCCCGGCTCACCGGCATCACGGTCTGATCCGGCGCACCATCCCGCGGCACACGTGCACACGCTCGAACCGTTGGCGCATCTCGGTTTCCCGCTCGATCCTGGCGTGCAGCAGCGCCCCGGCCGGCACCAGTCCGTGCCTCGCGCTCAGCACCATGCCCACCTCGTCCACGGACGCATACACGTGCAGGTGCCGTGAGGTCTCCACGAACCCGTTGCGCGCGAACCAAGCCGGCTCGCTCACCGAAGCGACCAGCGCCTGCACCCCGCACCGCTCCAAGCGGGGCAAAGCTTCCGTGAGCAACGCAAGAGCAACACCCCGGCCCTGGTGGTCCGGGTGCACGGCGACCGTCTCGATCGTGGCCTCCGCGCCGGGCACCGACACGTCGAGCACCCCGATGACCACGTCACCGTCTGTCGCGACCAGTTCCAGGTCGGCGCGGCGCTTGGCCGGCCAGACGTCGTCGTAGCGGTTCGTCGCCAGGAACGCCAGAACGCGGCACCGCAGCCACGACGGTTCGTCCGCCGGTTCGTAGTCGCGGACCACCACCCGCACGCCGGTCACCCCGGGCCGGTTCACCGTCCCCAGCAGGCTCAGTCGGCCGGTCTGTCCCGGCGTGGCGCCGACCACGTCTTCCCCCAAACAGCTCAGGCCGACCGTCGCCGACACCACCAGGGTTCCCGATGTCCGGCCTGCTCGCACCCATGAACGCACCCCTCACCGTTGCCAGGAACATACTCGGTATGCATACTCAGTACGCATGTCGGTCAAACACGGTTTGCTCGCGCTCCTGGAGCGCGGGCCGATGTACGGCTACCAACTGCGGGCGGCGTTCGACTCGGCCACCGGAGGCACGTGGCCGTTGAACATCGGGCAGGTCTACACGACGTTGTCGCGCCTGGAGCGTGACGATCTGGTCGCCGCACTGCCCGAGAACGAGGGCCAGCGCCCCTACGAGATCACCACGCAGGGCCGCACGGAGCTCAAGAAGTGGTTCGCCTCGCCGGTGAAGCGCAGCGACCGCCCGCGCGACGAGGTGGCGATCAAACTCGCCCTGGCCATCACCACACCGGGCGTCGACGTCGCCAAGGTCGTCATGACCCAGCGCACCGCCACCATGCGCACCCTGCAGGAGTACACGCGCCTGAAGACCCAGCCCGGCGACCTCCCGTGGCTGCTGGTGCTGGACGCGATGATCTTCCAGGCCGAGGCCGAACTGCGCTGGCTCGACCACTGCGAGGCAAGCCTGGTCCGCTACCAGCCGCAGCCAATGCCCGAGACCACGGACGTCGAGGTGCCGAGATGACCGTCCTCGAGCTGCGCGAGGTCCACCGCGTCCACGGCACCGGCGAGACGGCGGTCAACGCCCTCGACGGCATCTCGCTCCAAGTCGAACCCGGCGAACTCGTCGCGGTGATGGGCCCGTCCGGCTCCGGCAAGTCCACCCTTCTCAACCTCGCCGGCGGCCTCGACAGCCCCACGAGTGGCGAGGTGCTGGTCGACGGCACCTGCCTGCAATCCTTGTCCCGCAAGCAACTCGCCGCCTGGCGCCGCAAGCGCATCGGCTACGTCTTCCAGGACCTCAACCTCATCGCGAGCCTCACCGCCGCCGAGAACGTCGCACTCCCCCTCGACCTCGACGGCGTGCGCAAGTCCCGCCAGCAGGCCGAAAAGGCACTGTCCGAAGTAGACCTTAACGGCTACGCGGACCGCTTCCCCGACGAGATGTCCGGCGGCCAGCAACAACGCGTCGCCATCGCCCGAGCCCTCATCGGCGAACGCCGCCTCGTCCTCGCCGACGAACCGACCGGCGCCCTCGACTCCCGCACCGGCGAAACCGTCCTGCGACTCCTCCGGTCCAAAGTAGACGCCGGAGCCGCCGCCGTCCTCGTCACCCACGACGCCCGCCACGCAGCCTGGGCCGACCGCGTCATCTTCCTGCGCGACGGCGTCGTGGTCGACGTCTCCCAGCGCGACCAGCCAGAAGAACTGCTGAGCACCCCGTGAACGCATGGCGCGCAGCACTGCGCATCGCCTGGCGCGAGGCCCGCAGATCCCGTGGCCGTTCGGCCCTCGTCGTAGCTCTGATCCTCGTCCCGGTGGCCGCCCTGTCGTTCACCGCGGTCGTCTTCGACTCGACCAACCTGACTCCCACCGAGGACGCCGCCCGCCGCATGGGCACCTCGGAAGCCCTGATCAGCTGGCCCTACCGCGGCCCGGTGATCCAACAGCCGACCAGGGACTCCGCGATCCCGCTGGGCAACGCCGAAGGCCCCGACCCGTCAGAAGAGCGCTTGAAAGCCTTGCTACCAGGCACAAAGCTCATCCCCGTCGAACGCAGCGGCGTCAACATCCGCACCACCGCGGGCGTGGGCCGAGCCGGCGTCCGGATGCTCGACCTCAACGACCCGCTGACCAAGGGCATGATCACCGTCCTGGAGGGCCGCCCGGCCACCACCAACACCGAAATCGCGTTGTCCCGCAAGGCGATGACCCGAACCGGCGCCCAGCTCGGCGGCTCCCTCACGACCGAAGACGGCCGCACGTTCACCGTCGTGGGCGTGATCGAGGACCCGAACCGCCTGGACGACACCACGGTGGTGGCGCTCCCCGGCACCTTCGACCAGGCCGACCGCTCCTGGCTGGCCACCACCCCGATCGACTGGGCCAAGGTCAAGGAGCTCAACAAGTCCGGCATCGCGGTCCTGTCCCGCACCGTCCTGCACAACCTGCCCAGCGCCGCCGACAGCTACCCGCAGTTCCCCGACTCCGGCGAGCTCACCGCCGACATCCTCGTCCTGGTAGCAGGCCTCGCCGTGCTGGAAATGTCCCTGCTGGCAGGCTCAGCCATGGCCGTGGGCGCCCGCCGCCGCAAACGCGACCTGGCCCTGATCTCCGCGGTGGGCGGCGCCCCCACCCACGTCCGCCGCATCGTCCTCGCCGACGGCGTGGTCGTGGGCGTCCTGGCCGCCCTCGGAGGCGTGGCCCTGGGCGTGCTGGCAGCGGTGTCCACCCGCCCGCTCGTCGAATGGATCCTCACAGAACGCTTCGGCGCCCAACGCTTCTTCCCCGCCGCCCTGGCGGGCCTGGCCCTGCTGGCCGTGATCACCGGCGTCCTCTCAGCTCTGGTCCCCGCCTGGATCTCCTCCCGCCAAGACGTGGTCACCGCCCTGGCAGGCCGCCGGGGAATCACCCGCTCCCGCCGCCGCTGGCTGATCCTGGGCCTGATCCTCATAGCCGCAGGCATCACCACCGGCATCTTCAGCGCGATCAGCATGCAGGTCGTCGGCATCCTCCTCGCCCTGATCCTCGCCGAGGTGGGCCTGGTCCTCTGCACCCCAGCGCTACTCGGCTTGCTGGCCAAAGCGGGCCGCTGGCTCCCGGTAGCCCTGCGCATCGCCCTGCGCGACGCCTCCCGCAACCGAACCGCAGCCGCCCCGGCGATCTCCGCGGTGATGGCGGCAGTGATCGGCGCGCTGATCGTCAGCGTGATCCTTACCTCCCAAGGAGAACAGGACGCAGCCCGGATCGCGGGCAACATGGGCGACGTCTCCGTCTACCGCCTGGACGACCTCTCGAAGTCCAACACCACAACCATCCCGCCCTCAGTAGCCACGGCCATCCGCAACACCATGCCGGCGGCCGAGACCCACGAGATCAAACTCCTGGCCTGCGACGGCGGCCCGTGCTTCGCCCACATCCGCCCACCAGCGGACCGCGAATGTCCCTACTCCCTGGACGTGCTCCTCCGCGAACCCACCGAAGCAGAAGAAAAATCCGCCCTCGCCGACCAGCGCTGCACCGGCGTGAACCGAGCACACCGCTACTTCGGCACCTTCACCTCCCCGCACGGCTTCCTGGCAGTAGTACCCCCAGAAGCCGCCAAGTCCCTGCTACACCTACAACCCGACGACGTTCCAGCAGCCGAAACCGCCCTGCGCGACGGCAAAATCGTCGTCAACGACCCAAACCTGGTCTCCAACAACCAGGTCCTGCTGGCCACCGGCACCCGATCAACCACCATCCCGGCCTCGGGCCACGCAACCCCGCAACGCCAAAAGGCCCCTCTGGCCCTGATGACCGAGGAAACCGCCAAGTCCCTGGGCTTCAAGGTCAGCACGTTCACCATGTACGCCACCACAACCAGAATGCCCACCGAATCCGAACAGGACGCCCTGACCGCAGCCCTGGGCGGCGAGTACGAAGTGCACGTGGACCGCCCAACAGAGTCCGACGACCAGCAAGCTCTCGGCATCCTGGGCCTGGTAGCAGGCATCATCACCCTCGCAGCCACAGCCCTGGCCACCGGCCTGGCAGCAGCAGACGGCCGCAAGGACCTCACCACCTTGGCCGCAGTAGGCGCCTCCCCCAGCCTCCGCAAACTCCTGTCCCTGAGCCAAGCAGGAGTGATCGCCGGAACAGGCGGCTTCCTGGGCACAGCAGCAGGCGTCGGCTCAGCGCTAGCCCTACTAGCGGCCCTCAACGTCGGCTACGAAAACCACTGGCCCCAACCAGAACTGAACCCGCTCACAATCCCCTGGCCGAACGTCCTCATCTCACTGCTGGTGGTCCCAGCCGTGGCGATGCTGGGCGCAGCCCTCTTCACCCGTTCCCGCCTACCGATCGAACGACGCGAATAGAGTCGCGAAGGTGACCACCTTCGCGATAGTGCACGGGGCGGGCGACGTCGGCTGGTCGTGGCACCTGGTAGCAAACGCTCTGCAAACCAAGGGCCACACCGTCGTCGCGCCCGACCTCCCCACCGAAGACGAATCAAAGAACCTCACGGACTGGGCCGCCACGGTTGTGGCCGCCCTCCCGTCCACAGAGGACGTCGTAGTAGTAGGCCACTCCTTCGGCGGCTTCACCGCCCCACTGGTAGCGGCCGAGATCAACGCCAAAGCCCTGATCTTCGTAACCGCAATGCTCCCCACCCCGGGCGAACCCCCGAACGACTGGTGGAGCAACGCCGGCTACACCGACAGCGGCCTGGAAGACCAGTTCTGGCACGACGTCCCACCCCACCTGGCCGAGGAGTCGCAGAAGCGCGAACGCGACATGTCCGAAACCGCCATGGCACACCCCTGGCCCCTGGACGCAATGCCCGCGATCCCAACCCACTTCATCCTCTGCACAGAAGACCGCTTCTTCACCCCGGCCTTCATGCGCAAAGTGGTGGCCGACCGCCTAGGCGGCGTAACCCCGATCGAACTGCCCGCAGGCCACTGCGCCCAACTGAGCCGCCCAACAGAACTCGCCGACCTCCTGGCCGGCATCGCAACCCCGGCACCCATGCTCTCCGCCACCGAAATCGAGTCCGACCGAGTCCTGCTCCGCAAGGTGCGCGACACAGACCGCGAGCGCCTGATCGAACTGCAGACCGACCCGCAGGTCTGGGCACACCTGGGAGGCCCACGCACCCGCGAGGCGATCGAGCAACGCATCGAGGAAGTGGGCCTGGCCAAACTGACCGCCGCCCCCGGCACCTACGTCATCGCCGACAGGACAACCGACCAAGTCCTGGGCACGCTGGAACTGAAGCGCCGCGCCGCCGACCTCCCAGGCCACGTGACCGAACACGGCAACGAACTGGAGCTCGGCTACCTGCTGCACCCCGACACCTGGGGCAAGGGCGTGGCCTTCGAAGCCACCACCGCCGCACTACGCGCAGCAGCAGCCGAACTCCCAGACGAGCCGGTAATCGTGGTGACCCAGACGGCAAACGAGCGCTCGCTGAAACTGGCACTGCGACTGGGATTCAGCCCGGTGACAACCTTCGAGGCCTACGACGCCGACCAAACGCTGGCGCAAGCAAACCTGCACGACTTCAAGGCCTGACGCACATCAAGCGATGGCGAAGACGGGCCGTCTTTCCCATACGGGCCGGGTGGGGTGGTCCCGTCAACGCAACCAAACAACGCAACAGCAAGCCGCCCTGAGCAACAGGCGTGCCATCAACCCGCCGACGGCGCTGGCCGGTCTTTGATCAGATTGGCGGGGTCTGGGGCGGCGCCCCAGAAAGCAACGGGACCATCCGCCCGCAACGCGCCCACCTACGAACAACAAACCGGCAGCCGCCAACGCACCGGGGAGACAACAACGGAACGCACGCGAAAGGCCCCCGGCGGCGAAGCCAGGGGCCTTGAACGCAAACCTACTTGGACTCGCCCTCGTCCGGAGGCAACGCAACGTCCTCCACAGGCTTCCCACCCTTGGTAGGCGAGGGCAGCAACTCATCCAAAGCAGCCCCGGCAATCCGCCGAAACGCCCGCCGAGGCCGCTGCCTCTCCAAAACCGCGATCTCCAACTTCCCGGCAGGCAACAACTCAGCCGCACCGTTCCCAGTGGAGGCAGACCCAGCGGACAACGCCTTAACCGCAACCGGAACAGCCTCAGCCAACGAAAGCCCGTCAGCGAACGAGTCCTTCAGCGCCGAGTTGGCAGCATCCACAGTGCCACCCATGACGATGTACTGCGGCTCCTCAACAACAGACCCGTCATAGGTCAACCGGTACAACGTGTCCGACTCAGACGACTGCCCAACCTCAGCCACGCAGATCTCCACCTCAAAGGGCTTGATCTGCTCGGTGAAGTAGGTGCCCAGCGTGGTGGCGTAGACGTTCGCGAGAGACCGGCAAGTCACGTCACGCGGGTCGTTCTGGTACCCCCGGACATCAGCGAACCGGATGCCCGCCTGCCGGAGGTTCTCGAACTCGCTGTACCGCCCCACAGCCGCGAAGCCGATGCGGTCGTAGATCTCCGCGACCTTGTGCAGCGTGCTGGACGGGTTCTCCGCGACGAACAGAATGCCGTCGGCGTACTTCAGCACGATGACGCTGCGACCCCTGGCGATGCCCTTGCGGGCGTACTCGGAGCGATCGCGCATCACCTGCTCAGCCGATGCGTAAAGCGGCATCGTCATGGGTGGTGCTCCTGACGTCGGAAAGGGATCGGGACTCAGCCTGCGGGACGGGACCGGCGACCTTCGACGACCGCGTCGGCGATCGTGGCGATCTGGGCTTCCGGTACCTCGACGGCACCGTCGGCGCCGTTGATCGTGACCACGACCGGGTAGAGGCGGCGGACCGGGTCCGGGCCGCCCGTGGCCGAGTCGTCGTCCGCCGCGTCGTACAGCGCCTCGATGACCGAGCGGATCGCTGCGTCGACGTCCGCGTCCGGGTCGTAGAGCTTCTTCAGCGCCGACTTCGCGAACAGCGAGCCCGAGCCGACGGCCTGGTAGCCCTGCGACTCCTCGTAGCGGCCGCCGGTGACGTCGTAGGACACGATCCGGCCCGCGCGTTCGGTGTCGGTGGCCGACGTGTCGTAGCCGGCGAACAGGGGCACCACGGCGAGGCCGGCCATGGCCGCGTCGAGGTTGCCCCTGATCATCGCCGAGAGGCGGTTCGCCTTGCCGTCCAGTGACAGCGAGACGCCCTCGATCTTCTCGTAGTGCCTCAGTTCGACCGCGTACAGGCGCACGATCTCGATCGCGATGCCCGCCGTGCCCGCGATGCCGACGGCCGAGTGGTCGTCGGTCACGAAGACCTTCTTCATGTCGCGCTGGGCGATGACGTTGCCCATCGTCGCGCGCCGGTCACCGGCGATCACGACGCCGCCCTTGTAGGTGGCCGCGACGATCGTCGTCCCGTGCGGGGCCTGGACGGTCCCCTCCGGGAGCTTCCGGGCCGACGGCAGCAAGTCGGGTGCCTGGGCCCGCAGGAAGTCCGTGAACGACGACGAGCCTGGCGTCAGATACGCCGGAGGCAGCGCCGCGGCCGGGTAACGCCCGGTCGAGCTGTTGTCCATGTGTTGGTTGTTCTCCCGTCCCGAAGTGGTCAACAGGCCCCCGAAGGCCTACTGACCACCCTTCTGCACGTATGCGCGGACGAAGTCCTCCGCGTTCTCCTCGAGCACGTCGTCGATCTCGTCGAGGATCGCGTCCACGTCCTCGCCGAGCTTCTCGCGGCGTTCCTGACCAGCTCCGGCAGCGTCTTCCGCGCCGTCGTCGCCGTCGCCACCACCCTGGCGCTGCTTCTGTTCCTGGGACATCTCGGCCTCCCGCTAACTCGCCTGACAAGAACACTACCCAGCGGCACCGACAAAAATCCTGAGCCACTCGGGTAGACGATCACCCGCGGGTCAGCGCGTCCACCAGCTGCTCGGCGGTGTCAGAAGCCTCCAGAAGTGCCCCGACGTGCGCTTTTGTGCCGCGCAGCGGTTCCAGCGTGGGGATCCGCACGAGGGATTCTCGACCGAGATCAAAGATCACCGAGTCCCACGACGCAGCCGCGACCGAGGTCGGGTAACGCTCCAGGCACCGGCCGCGGAAGTACGCACGCGTGTCCTCAGGCGGCGTGGTGATGGCCGCGCGCACCTCTTCCTCGCTGACCAGGCGCTTCATCGAGCCGCGCGCGACCAGGCGGTTGTAGAGGCCCTTGTCCAGCCGGACGTCGGAGTACTGCAGGTCGACCAGGTTGAGCCGCGCCGAGCCCCACGCGAGGCCGTCACGCTGCCGGTAGCCCTCCAGCAGCCGCAGCTTGGCGACCCAGTCGAGCCGGTCCGCGCACTCCGCGGGGTCGCGGGCCAGCGCGTCGAGCACCTCGCCCCACACCCGAAGGACGTCGCGGTCGCCGATGCCCTCCTTCTCGATGAACGCCGAAGCGCGCTCGTGGTAGGCGAACTGCACGTCGAGGCCGGTGAACTTGCGGCCGCCGGTCAGCTCGACCTTCGTCTTCAGCGTCGGGTCGTGGCTGATCTGGTGCACCGCCCGCACCGGGTCGACCATGCGCAGGTCGTCGAACCGCTGGCCGGCCTCGATCATGTCGAGCACGATCGAGGTGGTGCCGACCTTGAGGTACGTGGAGTACTCGGCCAGGTTCGCGTCGCCGATGATGACGTGCAGGCGGCGGTACTTGTCCGCGTCCGCGTGCGGCTCGTCGCGCGTGTTGATGATGCCGCGCTTCAACGTCGTCTCGAGGCCGACCTCGACCTCGATGTAGTCCGCGCGCTGCGAGAGCTGGTAGCCGGCCTCTTCACCGGACGGGCCGATGCCCACCCGGCCGGAACCGGTCACGACCTGGCGCGACACGAAGAACGGCGTGAGGCCCGCGATGACGGCGGTGAACGGCGTCGACCGCTGCATCAGGTAGTTCTCGTGCGTGCCGTACGACGCGCCCTTGCCGTCGACGTTGTTCTTGTACAGCTGCAGGCGGGGCTGGCCGGGCACGGAGGCGGCCTTGATCGCGGCCTCCTCCATCACCCGCTCCCCCGCCTTGTCCCAGATCACCGCGTCGCGCGCGTTCGTGACCTCGGGAGCCGAGTACTCGGGGTGCGCGTGGTCGACGTAGAGCCGCGCGCCGTTGGTGAGGATGACGTTCGCCGCGCCGAGGTCCTCGACGTCGGAGTCGGCGGGGTGCCCGCCGGGCGAACCCAGGTCGAACCCGCGCGCGTCGCGCAGCGGTGACTCCACCTCGTAGTCCCACCGCGCACGCCTGGCGCGCGGTATGTCCGCCGCCGCCGCGTACGCAAGAACCACCTGTGTCGAAGTGAGCACCGGGTTCGCGGTCGCGTCGCCCGGCACCGCGATGCCGTACTCGACCTCGGTTCCCATGATCCGCCGCATACGCAACACCTTATGACCTGCCCCTGACAACAGCGTGAGGGGAGCTTCCGAGTTGAAGCTACCCTCACCCTATTCACCCGGATGCCAGTCCTGCCGCAGGGCGAATCCTCGAAGCGCCGCGAGAAGGCCCGAAAGCGGCCACCACCGCGAGCACGACGACCGCCAAGGCCCCGATGACCAGCGGCAACACCACCCGCATCCCTGGCAGTGACATCTCGATCCCAGTGGCCAGGATGGCGATTTCCGCATAGACGAACCCGAGCACGCCACCGCCGATGACACCCACCAGGGCCAACATGATCGCTTCAGCCATGACCCCGCCCTGCAGTCCGCCCCGAGTGACGCCCAAGGCGCGGCGCAGCGCGAGCTCCTTGCGGCGTTCCTGCACCGAGATGGTCAGGGCGGTGCCGATACCGGTCACGGCGACCGCCACGGACAGCCCGAGCAGCACCATCATCAGCACGGTGCCGAGGTGCATGTACCGGTCGGTCTGCGCCCGTTCGTCGGCGTCCGTCTGCACGATCACCGTCGGGTTGTTCGGCAACGACGCTTGCAGGCTCGCCCGGAACGCCGCCGGATCCGCGCCCTGCTTCAGCGCGACCAGCACCTTCTCCGCCGGGCCGGAGGTCACGCCGCCGATGATCGGCGTGTAGCCGGTCAGCGAGCCGGGCACGGTGCCGACGACCTTGTACTGCTTGCCGTCGTTCTCGACGAACGGCTTGTCCGCCCAGTGCTCCGGCACGACCGCGGTACCAGACACGAACTGGTCGGACGCGGACACGCCCTGCGCCTTCAGCCAGGCCTTGAACTGCTCGGGGTCGACGCCCGCACCGTTCTCGGCGCGGTGGAGCACGACGCTCGCCGCGACCTCCGGCTGCTGCACCGAGATGTTCGGCAGCGCCCGGTCGCCGGCGTCGACCACGGTGGCGTCTGGGCGTTGCTCGTTCGAGTACGCGGACGCCATGTCCTGCGCACCACCCAGCACGACCAGGAAGAACGTCACCATCGAGCTGGCCAGCAGCAACGGCAGCGCCACCGACGCCGACCGCTGCGGCATCCTGCGCACCTCGGCGCCGGCGAGCTTCCACTGGGTGCCACCGATCTTGCCGAACAACCGCGCGATGAACGGAACCGTGACCGGGCCGAGGATCCAGAACAGGCCGGTCACCGCGGCGATCGCGGAGAACGTCACGGCCAAAGGAGCCGCCACGGTGCCCTTCGCGGCGATGGCCAGCAGCGCGAGCATCGCGGCACCACCGGTGAACAGCACACCGAACACCAAGCGCAGGCGGCGGACCGAGCGAGGTGGCACCTCGTTCTCCGCCTCACGCAACGCGGCGAGCGGCGACACGCGCGCGGCGTTGATCGCGGGCCGGACAGCGGCCATCACGCTCAACAGCGCGGCAACAACAACTCCGAGGATCACGTACCCGAGCGACGGCAGCAGGTCCGGGCTGAGCTCCACCGCGCCGAACAGCGCGGAGATGCCGGTGACGTCGAACGTCCTGGCCAGCAGCCACGCCATCGGCCCACCGAGCAGCGCCCCGCCGACACCGGCCAGCGCACCCGTCAGCAACGCCTCGAACAGGCTCCTGCGCACCAACGGCCCGCGCTGGGCACCGATGCACCGCAGCAACGCCGTCTGGCGCTGACGTTGCGCGTAGACCGCACGGAACGTCGCCGACGCCACGAACACGGCCGTGGCCAGCGCGAGCACGCTGAACGGCAGCAGGATGTACGTCAGGTCGTTGCCGATCTTGTCGGCGTCCGGGGCGGGGTCCCACACGACGTACGACACACCGGCAGCGCTCGCGACCGCGTCACGGGCACCGCCGATGACCCAGACCTCCTTGGTGAACGGCTCCGGGTCGAGCTTGCGGGCCAGGTCTGGACCGGCGACCAGGATCGGCCGCGAGTCGAGCCCGCCCTTCTTCATGATGCCGGTGACGGTGACCTCGAGCGGCCGCCCGTCGGCCGCGGCGAGCTCGACCTTGTCACCGGGCTTGATGCCGCGCTCGTACGCGGTGAGCTTGTCGACGGCGATCTCGCCGTCCGCGGCGGGCTGGTTGCCCTCGGCCAGCGGCCAGCGCACCAGGTCGGGCTGCTGGACCATCACCTCGGCGCGGTGCTCCCCCGCGCGGCCGTTGGTGTCGAGCAGGTCGGCCTTGCCCTCCTGCACCGGCACCGCCCTGCCGACCGCGGACAGCTTCGCGAGCAGCGCGGCGTCCAGCTTCGGGCGGTTCGCCTCGGCAGCGGTGCCGGACTCGGACGGGTCGAACGGCTGGGCCTTCACGTCCACCACGTGCTCCACTGTGGACGGTGTGAGGGGTGCGCCCTCGTCGACCGACCTGGTGAGCGCGTCGCTCAGCACCAGGGCGGCCAGCAGGCAGGCCACGCCGACGACGAGCGCTACGCCGGGCAGCAGCGCGCGGCCCGGCCGGGCGCGGAACTCGGCGACGCCGAGCCGCAGGGAAGTGGACACGAATCCTCCTCGGTGACGTCTGACGTTCACGAAGGTAGGAAGGGAGACGATCAGCGGGCGTCGGACTGAGGTAGCAAGCTCGCGTACGACCACAGGAGGACACGGGGATGATCAACCTCTACGACGAGGACGCGAACGTGATCGGCGAGGTGACCCGCGAACGCATGCGCACCGAGAACCTCTGGCACGGGTGCGTGCTCACCCTGGTGTTCTCGGGTGACGGCGAACGGATCTACGTGCACCGCCGCACCGACACCAAGGACGTCTTCCCCGGCCTCTACGACTACGCCGCGGGCGGCGTGATCGACGCGGGCGAGACCCCGGACGTGGCGGCCGCCCGCGAGCTGCGCGAGGAGCTCGGCGTCGAGGCACCGCTCACGCCGCTCTTCCAGACGACCTACGTCGACGACCTGACCCGCTACCACGCGTGGATCTACGAGACGCACTTCGACGGCCCGTTCACCCACCAGCCAGAGGAGGTCGCCTGGGGCGGGTGGATGGACCTGGCCGAACTGCGCGCGAAAATCGAGGACCTGGACTGGCCGCTCGTCCCGGACGGCCGTGAGATCGGCAGGGAGTGGCTGCGGCTCAGTTCCAGCTGAGGCCGGCGCGCGTCTTCCAGTACTGCTCGGCGGGCTCGGCCAGCTCCGGCAGGTCGACCTCGATCCTCAGTGCGTCCACATTGGACCGAAGCTGCTCCGGGCTCGCCGCACCGGACAGCACGACGTCCACCCACGGCTGCTGCGCGATGGCGGCCAGCGCGACCGCGTCCGGACCGACGCCCAGCGCTTTCGCTTGTGCCGCAACCGCTTGCGGTGGCTCGACGACGAGCCTCCCGTTGGCGACGCCCTCCTTGATGATCACGCGCAACCCGGCGTCGTGAGCCTCGCGCAAGACCTCACCCGCTGACGTTTCGAGAACGTTCCAAGTGGACTGGACGGACCGGAAGATGCCGAGACCGAGCGCCTTGCGGATGGCGTCGGCCTGCCGCGGTCCAGAGGTGGAGAACCCGAGCGGGACGCCGATCGCGACCATCGCCTCCTGCAGCGCGCGGTCGTCGAACAGCGGGCTGTCCGCAGTCAGCGAGTGGACCTGGTAAAGATCGACTCGGGGCAGCAACGCCCGGGTTTCCTGCCACTGCTGGGTGAAACGGGCCAGCGAGTGCTCCTTGACCTCGTGCACCTCGGCGTCCGGCCGCCAGTCCGCGGTGTAGGCGTAACCCCACTTGCTGGAGACCGTGACGTCGTGGCCGGGCAGCCACTCGCTCAGGAACTGCTCGGACAACCCGTACGACCGGGCCACGTCGACCCAGCGAATTCCCAGCTCGGAGGCCGTGTCGAGGACGCTGTGACACTGTGCGCGCATGGACTCGACGTCGCGCACAGCAGGCAGCGCGCCCTCGCGTCCCAGGTTGATGTAGGCGGGACGACCGAGCGAGGCGAGACCGAGCGCGAGTTGAGCCATGCGCTCAACGGTAGATCACCACTCGTCCTGCGACCGCACGATGTCGCGCACCCAGACCCCGGCCGGCTTGAGCTTGCTCGTGCCGCTGAACGACGTGCCCGAGCACGTGCCCTGCTTGAACACCGCGCCGGAACGCGGGTCGTCCGAGAAGTTCCAGTTCGTCCAGGAGATCTTCTTGCGCTTCATCAGGTCGATGAACTTCTGCGACATCGCGAAGTCGTTCGCGCCGTCACCCGAGGCCATCTGCGTGCCGAACTCCGTGACGAACACCGGGACCTTGCTCGACACGCGGTCCAGCACCGACACGTAGTCGTCGCGGTGTTCGTTGGCGTAGAAGTGGAACGAGTACATGAAGTTCGTGGCGTTGACCTTGTTGTTCAGCACCACCGACGGGTCTTCCCGGTCGGAGTGCCCGAACGTCGACCAGCCGTGCGTGCCCGAGATGATCAGACTGTCCGAGTCCTCCGCGCGGATGACCGGGACCATCTGCTCGGCGTAGGACTTGACCCGCGACCACGACGTGCCGTTCGGCTCGTTGGCGACGTCGTAGATGATGTTCGTCTTGTCCTTGTGCCGCTGGGCGATCTCCTTGAAGAACGTCTTCGCCTTGGCGGTGTGGACGTTCGGGTCGCCGGGGTCGAGCTGGTGCCAGTCGACCAGCACGTAGAGGCCGCGCCTGGTGGCCTCCTCGATGTAGCTGTGCATCAGGTCGGTGAACTTGCGCGGGTTCGTCTCGTACCCGCCCTCGTTCGCGGCGACGTACATCGCGACGCGGACGATGTCGGCCTTCCAGTCGTTCTGCAGGGCGTCCCACCACTGGGACTTGTTACAGCCGTTGAACCACTGGATTCCGTGTGTGCTCATGCCGCGCAACTGGACGGCTTTCCCGTTCTTGTTGCACAGCTGCACACCGCAGACCTTCAGCTGCCCGTTTACCGCCGCGGGTGAGCCCGCCGGCATCGCGGCACCGGCGGTCGGCACCGACGTCAACGGGAGCACGACCACCGCTGCCGCGGACGCCACCACAGACTTCAGCCAAGCCATCCAGCTTCCCCTCTCGAACCGTGGGCGGCGTTGAGGTGAAAGGTATGGACGACAACGAAGAGCGGTCAACGAATCTCGCCACAACTGCCCGAAGAGGCAAGTGGCACAACGAGGAACGGCGGCCCCGAGGGACCGCCGTTCCTGTGACCCGCCGGGGTCGGTCTAGCGGTTTGCCCTGATGTGGTTGCGAACCCACTTGCCGGCGTCCTTCAGCGGACCCTCGCCGGCGAAGCTGTTGCCGGAGCAGGTACCACCCTTGAACACCGCACCCGTGCGGTGGTCGTCGGAGAAGTTCCAGTTCGTCCAGGAGATCTTCGCCTGGTTCATGAACGTGATGAACTTGTTCGCCATGGTGAAGTCGTTGGGACCGTCACCGGAGGCCTCCTGCGAGCCGAACTCGGTGACGAAGACCGGCACCTGGCTCGAGACCGTCTTCAACGCGTTGAGGTAGCTGTCGCGGTGCGACTTCGCGTAGAAGTGGAAGGTGTACATCAGGTTCGAGGCGTTGACCTTGTTCCGGCTCACCTCGTTGATGTCCTTGCCGTCGGACAGACCGAACGTCGACCAGCCGTGCGTGCCGACGAGGATCAGGCTGTCCGGGTCCTCCGCGCGGATCGTCGGGATGACGGCCTCCGCGTAGGACTTCACCCGCGACCACGAGACGCCGTTGGGCTCGTTCGCGATGTCGTAGATGATGTTCGTCTTGTTCTTGTGCCGCTGCGCGATCTCCTTGAAGAACGTCTTGGCACGGGCCGTGTTGTGGTTCGGGTCGCCCGGCGAGAGCTGGTGCCAGTCGACCAGCGCGTACATGCCGCGCTTGGTGGCTTCCTCGATGTAGCCGTGCACCATGTCGGTGAACTTCCGGGGGTTGGTCTCGTAACCACCCTCCTGGATGTACATCGAGATGCGCAGAACGTCGGCCTTCCAGTCGGTCGCGAGCGCGTCCAGGGACGCGGTCTTGATGCACTGGGAGAACCACTGGATGCCGTGGGTGCTCATGCCCCGCAGCTGGACCTGCTGGCCCGCCTGGTTGCAGAGCTTCACACCACAGACCTTCAACTGGCCGTTGACCGCCGCGGACGAGCCCAGCGGCAACGCGGACGCGGAGACGTCACCCTCGGGTGCGGCAGCGACTGAACTCCCTGCCATCACACCGGTGAGCGGGAGCACGACTGCCGCGGCGAGCGCCACCACAGACTTCTGCCAAGCCATTCAGCGTCTCCTCTCGGACTGCTGGCGGCGGATTAGTTAGGTAAGTTTCCTTACCGATTAAAGGTATAGATGACCTTAGGGCCGCCCCAAGAGTGCGTCAAGCGTCTCGACTGAGAAGAGTCACAGTTCCGGTACCCAGCGTCACCAGTACGTAAACGATCAAACATGCAACGGCGGCCGATGGATTCAGCGGCGGGTCCTCGACGATCCCCGCCACCTCGTAGACCAGGTACGGAACCATCACCGCCGAGGCGTCCACGTTCCACGGTTCGGGCAGCATCGGCGTGATCGCCGGCAGGCCCCACAGCAGGACGCCGACCACCACGATCGCCACCGCCGTCGACCGCAGCGCCAGGCCCAGGCCGAGACCGATCAGACCAGTCACCAGGATCGACAACACCGCCGCGCCCGCCCACGGGAGCACGTCTGTGAGCCCGTCCCAGGGCGCGATGGGCGGCGGCCGGTCGCCCATGATCAGCCAGCTCGCGCCGATGCTCAGGGCGAGCGCGACCGTGCCGACCACCACGGCCGTGGTGGCGACGAGCCCGGTTTTCGCCGCCAGCAAGCGTTTCCGGTTCGGCACGGCGGTCAGCGCGGTGAGCCTCGGGTCGGAGGTGGCGACCAGGGCACCGAGCGCGGCGACGCAGAACTGCAGGACCGGATTGATCACCACGCTGGCGTCGGCGGAGGCGAACCGCGCCTGTTCCGCCGCCGGTGACGTGTCGTAGTCCTGGACGATCAGCCACGAGAGCAGCGCGCCGCACGCCACCATCAGGCCGATGGCCCCGACGAGGCCGTACGGCGCCCTGACGGTTTTGAGCTTCAGCCACTCCGCTGCGAGTGCGTTCTTCACAGTCCCCTCCCTGCGGTGAGGTCGAGGTAGGCGTCCTCCAGGGAACCGTTGCGGGTCAACGCCTCCATCGGTGTCTCTTGGATGAGCTGTCCTCTCGCGACGATCACGACGTGGTCGGCGGTGAGCGCCATCTCGCTCATCAGGTGGCTGGAGACGAAGACCGTGCGGCCCTCGTTCGCCAGGCCGCGCATCAGGTCGCGGATCCACCGCACGCCTTCCGGGTCCAGGCCGTTGACGGGTTCGTCGAACATCAGCACCTGCGGGTCGCCCAGCAGTGCCGCCGCGACGCCGAGCCGTTGCTTCATGCCGAGCGACAGAGCCTTGATCCGCTTGTGCCGCACGCCGCCCAGGCCGACCTGCTCGATGAGCTCTTCCGCGCGCTTCTGGCTGATCCCGTTGCTCGCCGCGAGCCAGCGCAGGTGGTCCAGCGCCTTTCGCCCGTGGTGCACGGCCGCCGGGTCGAGCAGCGTGCCGACGTGCCTGAGCGGCTGGTCGAGCTCCGCGTAGCGTTTGTTGCCGACCAGCGCCTCGCCCTCGGTGGGCCGGTCGAGTCCGACGATCATGCGCATCGTCGTGGACTTGCCGGCGCCGTTGGGCCCCAGGAAGCCCGTCACCAGCCCCGGCCGGACGGTGAACGACAGGTCGTCGACCGCCGTCGTGTCGCCGTATCTCTTCGTCAGGTTCCGCACCTCGATCATGCGGAAGAGAGTCGGCGGTTTCTGTTCGCCGCGGATCGGACCTCGGGCCGAACTCCGGAATCGGACCGTGGTCCGAGGCGCCGGGTCCTTCTGATCGTTAACGTCTGGTTCGTGCTCACCAGACTTCACCTCTACCTGGTCGACGTCACCGCCGCGGCGGTGATCGGCTTCCTGGTCGGCTACGGCGTCGAGGAACGCAGCGACTGGCCGTGGTGGGTGGTCATCGCGTGCGCCGCGGCGGTCGCCCTGCCCATCACGGTGCGCCGGTTCTGGCCGATGAACGCGCTGACCGTCGTCCTGGCGGCCACGGTGGCGGCGATCATGCTCCAGGTGCTGCCGACGCAGGCACTGGGCGCGCCCGTGGCCGCGGTGTGCTTCGTGCTCTACAGCGCGGCGGTCGACCGCTCCCCCGCGTGGTCGATGACCGGGGTCGTGGTGAGCGTGATCGCGATCGCCGGCGTCTCGGGCGGCGAGTGGGAGAACATCCTCGCCTCCACAGCCGCTCTCGGCGCCGTGTGGGTGATCGGCTACACGACCCGGATGCGGCGCTCGTTCCTCGCGCGTGAGGCAGCGCAACGGGCTTCGCAAGCGTTGGTGGACGAACGCATGCACATCGCGCGCGAGCTGCACGACGTGGTGGCGCACAACCTGTCCCTGATCGCGGTGCAGGCGGGCAACGCCGCACACGTGCGCTCACCCGAACACGCTTACGAGGCGCTGCAGGTGATCTCGGAGACGAGCCGCGCGGCGCTGACCGAGATGCGCAGCCTGCTCGGCGTGCTGCGCTCCGACGCCTCGCTGGCACCGTCGCCGGGCTTGGAAGGCTTGGCGTCGCTGGCCGACCGCGCCTCACTGGCGGGGGTGCGCGTCACGTTGGACGTACGCGGTGACTCCGTTGTGCCCGAGGGGGTCGGGCTGTCGGCGTACCGGATCGTGCAGGAGGCTCTGACGAACGTGGTGAAGCACGCGGCGCCGGCGTCGTGCACCGCGGTGGTCGAGGTTCGCGATGGGGCGGTGCACATCGAGGTGGTCGACGACGGTCCGGGGGTGCGGGAGTTGGGCGTGGGACACGGTTTGATCGGGATGCGCGAACGCGTCGCCGTCTACGGCGGCACGTTCAGCGCCGGCCCCGGCCCTGACGGCGGCTTCCGGGTCGTGGCGGAGCTGCCGTACCGATGACCCGCGTGCTGATCGTCGACGACCAGGCGTTGCTGCGCGCCAGCTTCCGCCTGCTGGTCGACAGCGAACCGGACCTGACCGTGGTGGGAGAGGCCGGCACCGGCGCTGAGGCCGTGTCGCTCGCTTCTTCTTTGGCACCAGACGTCGTGCTGATGGACATCCGCATGCCGGAGATGGACGGCATCGAGGCGACCCGGCTGCTGTCCGGGCCTCGCGTGCTGGTGCTGACGACGTTCGACCTCGACGAGTACGTCTTCGGCGCGTTGCGGGCCGGGGCCTCGGGCTTCCTGCTGAAGGACACTCCTCCGGCCGAGCTGCTGGCGGCGATCAGGGTGGTGGCGGCGGGCGAGTCGCTGCTGTCGCCGTCCGTCACGCGCCGGCTGATCTCGGAGTTCGTCCGGCAGCCGTCGTCGCCGGTGGTGTCGGGGCTGGAACGGCTGACCGAACGGGAGAAGGAAGTCCTGCTGCTGATCGCGCGTGGGCTGTCCAACGCGGAGATCATGGCTGCGCTGCACGTCAGCACCGGCACGGTGAAGACGCACATCGGGAACCTGCTGGCGAAGCTGCACGCCCGCGACCGGGCGCAGCTGGTGATCGCGGCCTACGAATCCGGCCTGGTGAGCTAGTCAGGACCCCACTCGCTGGTGATGGCCTCACGAGCGACCGCGATGTAGTCCAACGCGTGTGCGGCTTCACGCCCCTGCGCGCAGGCGGCCTGGACAGCTGCTTCGACGTCCACCTGGCCGCCGGTGCGAACGCCTTCGGGAAGCGGGTTGCTCTCGATGCACACCAGATGCGCGTGCAGGTCGTGCAGGGTCTTCCTCGCCTTGGAGTCGACGGACAGCTTCCGCGCCGTCTGGCTCAGCTCCAGCATCTTCTGCGGGAGGCCGAGGTCCTCGAGTTCCGCGGCGGTGCGGGGCTTGCGGCTGACCTCGGCACAAGCCTGGTCGAACCAGTCCAGAAGACGCTGAGCACTCGCGTGATCATCCTTGCGCAACTCCCACGTCCGAGCCCTCCTTCCCGTCTTCTCCGCCTGGACGTGATTGCGCCGGACCGTCCACACCGTGACCACCAAGGTCACGACACCTGTCAACACCGCAGGAAGGATGTACTTCAAAACGTCCACGACTGCGGTACCTCTTCATCGCCGAACCGACCGCATGTCGCGATCTCTCTCTTGTCTGTCACCCCCACTACATCGTCCACACAGGACGTTGTCTTGATCAGTCGATCGGCGGGTTCGAAATGTGTAACGCCCCGGAACGCGAACCGCCCCCGCCGGAAGCCGGCGGGGGCGGTTCGATGCAGTGTTGAACTGCTCGGGGTCTTACAGGTACGTGCCGGTGTTCGTGGCCGTGTCGATCGCGCGCCCGGTCTCCTGGTTCTTCCCGGTGACGAGCGTGCGGATGTAGACGATCCGCTCGCCCTTCTTGCCCGAGATGCGTGCCCAGTCGTCCGGGTTCGTCGTGTTCGGCAGGTCCTCGTTCTCGGCGAACTCGTCGACGATGGCGGCCTGCAGGTGCCGGACCGAGAGGCCGGGCTGCTTGGTGTCCAGCAGCGACTTGATCGCTGCCTTCTTGGCCCTGTCGACGATGTTCTGGATCATCGCGCCGGAGTTGAAGTCCCGGAAGTACAGGACCTCCTTGTCACCGTTCGCGTAGGTGACCTCCAGGAAGCGGTTCTCCTCGGACTCCTCGTACATGCGCTCCACGGTGTGCTGCACCATGCCCTCGATGCAGGCCTTCGGGTCCCCGCCGAACTCGGCGAGGTCGTCGGCGTGCAGCGGGAGGTTGGGCGTCAGGTACTTGTTGAAGATGTCCTTCGCGCCCTCGGCGTCCGGTCGCTCGATCTTGATCTTCACGTCGAGTCGGCCGGGGCGGAGGATCGCCGGGTCGATCATGTCCTCGCGGTTGGAGGCGCCGATGACGATGACGTTCTCCAGGCCCTCGACGCCGTCGATCTCGCTGAGGAGCTGGGGCACGATCGTCGTCTCGACGTCGGACGACACACCGGAGCCGCGGGTGCGGAAGATCGAGTCCATCTCGTCGAAGAACACGATCACCGGGGTGCCCTCTGACGCCTTCTCACGAGCACGCTGGAAGATCAGGCGGATGTGCCGCTCGGTCTCACCGACGAACTTGTTGAGGAGCTCGGGGCCCTTGATGTTGAGGAAGTAGGACTTGGCCTGCTTGTCGGTCTCGCCGCGGAGCTCCCGCACCTTCTTGGCCAGGGAGTTCGCCACCGCCTTGGCGATGAGCGTCTTGCCGCAGCCGGGAGGGCCGTAGAGCAGCACGCCCTTGGGCGGGCGCAGCTCGTACTCGCGGAAGAGGTCCGCGTGCAGGAAGGGCAGTTCCACGGCGTCGCGGATCTGCTCGATCTGCCGGGACAGGCCGCCGATGTCGTTGTAGTCGATGTCCGGGACCTCTTCGAGCACGAGGTCCTCGACCTCGGCCTTGGGGACCCGCTCGTAGGCGAAACCCGCCTTCGAGTCGACCAGCAACGAGTCGCCGGGCTTGAGCGGCGAGTCGAGCAGGGGCTGGGCGAGCCAGACCACCCTCTCCTCGTCCGCGTGGCCGACGACCAGCGCGCGGGCGATCTGGTCCTCTCCCTCTTCGGAGAGCACCTCCCGCAGTGCGCAGACCTCACCCGACCGCTCGAAACCGCCGGCCTCGACGACGGTCAGCGCTTCGTTGAGGCGCACCGACTGGCCGAACGACAGCTTCTCCGGCTCGACCGCCGGGGACACGGCGACCCGCATCCGGCGGCCGGACGTGAAGACGTCCACCGTCCCGTCGTCGAAACGCGCCATGAAGACGCCGTACCCGCTGGGGGGTTGGGCCAGCCGGTCGACCTCCTCACGCAGCGCGAGCAGTTGGCTTCGTGCTTCGCGGAGGGTGTCTATGAGCTTCGTGTTTCGCTCGGTCAGCTGGCTGACGCGCTCTGTCGCCTCAGCCAAGCGCTGCTCGAGCAACCGCACGTGGCGCGGGGACTCGGTCAGCTTGCGACGCAACGACGCGATCTCGTCCTCGAGGAACCTGATCTGCGCTGTCAGCTCAGCAGAATTGTTGCCCTGGTTCAGCTCGCCACCCTCATCGGGTTGGCTGCCGGGATGACCGTGCTGCATGTCGGCACCCTCCTCCCGTGTTCGTACCGATTACGGTACCGGCGATCACCGACAAAATCGTGCACTCACAACATCATCTTCGCTCGTGTGACGCAACGGTCCGGCCGCCAAGAGAGGTCAACTGCTCCATCTCGGTGTCAGCCGCGACCGCCGACCCGCTACGGTGCGTCCCAGAAACCGCGACCGGCGTTTCGCCCGGCGACACGCCGATCGACCTGCGAGAAGTCCGAGGAGAGGGTCATGGGAGCACCCGTGGGACCAGCCGGTCCCCACGCTCCGCGACCACTCTTGGACGACCGCGAACACACCTGGTACGGCTCGCGGCCCGGCGACGGGCGGCAACTTGCCGTCGTCCCACCAGGTGGACCACTGGTTGATCCGATCGGTGGTCACGCACCGCAACCCACCTCGTTCGTGCTCCTCGGAGGACCCGCTCTGCCGCGGCTCCAGTGCGACCGGAGGGCGTGCGGCCAACCGGGTGGTTTCTCCGGCGCGACCGGCGGACCACCCCGACAGCGCAGTGCATCGCGCTCGATTCCCGGTGGAGTTGCCGCAATCGTTATCAGACGCGGCCTTCGCGCTGGCAGATGGCAACTGCACATGGTGTGCACAACCACACGTGCGTGTCGATAGGTGCATTCCGCCGCGAGTTAGTCCGCGAACGGCCACAATGTCCACCGAAAGATCACCTCATCCGCATCGGGGGAGTTTCAGATGACCTACCCGCCGCAGCAGCCCGGCCCTTACGGGCAGCAGCCGCAGCCCGGTGGTCCGTACGGGCAGCAGCCGCCGCAGCAGCCGGGTTACGGCCAGCAGCCGCCGCCCGGATACGGCCAGCAGCCTCCGGGGTACGGCCAGCAGCAGCCGGGTCAGTACGGCCAGCCGCAGCAGGACCCGTTCGGCCAGCAGGGCCCGCAGAGCGGCGGCTTCCCGCAGCAGGGCTACGGCGGCCAGCAGCCTCCCCCCGGTTACGGCCAGCAGCCCGGCTACGGCGGTCCCGGCGGCTTCGGCGGCCCGCCTCCCAAGAAGAGCAACACCGGCCTGATCATCGGCGTCGTCGTCGGTGTGCTGGTGCTCGTCGGTGGTGGCGTCACGGCAGCGGTGCTGCTCTCCGGTGACGACAAGCCCAGCAGCTCGAACTCGGCGTCGACGAACACGAACCAGCCGACGAACGGCTCGAAGCCGACGACGCCGTCGAAGGGCTCGTCCAGCGGCGGCGACTCCGACGCCGAGGAGCTGGCCGAGGACTACGCCAAGGCGAGCCAGGTGGCCGGCCGGGCGGGCAAGCAGCAGGACCTGAGCACGGTCGAGAAGTACGTCTGCGCTCAGATGATCAAGGACGCCGAAGAGGCGCAGAAGAAGGTGCCGAACGCTCCGGCGCCCAAGCCCATGCCGCAGTTCACGGTCAAGGCGGGCGAGGTCAAGACGACCGGGGACACCGGTACGTTCCGCGCCGACTACACCGGCATTCCCGACCCCGCCGGCGGCACCGGCACCGTCGGGTCGTACATCATCTACAAGCTGGTCAAGGAAAGCGGCGACTGGAAGGTCTGCGGCATCGAGAAGCTCGGTGATCCGACCAAGTAAAGCCTGAACGCAAAAGGGCTCCGCACTTCACCGAAGTGCGGAGCCCTTTTGCGTTGTGCGTCAGAAGGACGCGGCGGCGCTGAGCGCCCGGCCGAACGGGTCGCAGTACGCGACAGACGCCTCGTTGGGACCGGCCCAAGGACCGTAGATGGTGTAGACGACGCCGCCCATCATGTCGTGACAGGTCACCCGCACCCGCTGGATGCCCTCGCTGCACGTCGACTTGCCCCAGCCGAGCTGCTTGACCTGGTTGTACTCCTCGTGCGCCGCGGAACAACCCGGAACGGCGTGCGCCGCCGGAGCCGGCAGCACCGTCGCACCCACCGCAACGACCGCGATCATGAACTTGCGCAAATCAACCCCCAGGACTTGAACGTCAAACCTCAGTCATGATCCAACTGGGTCTGCCGGTGGGGTCGGCCCCAAACGATGATCTCTGTCCGGAATCGGACAGAGATCAGCCCTTGCTCGGCCTGCGCTGCGGCTTCGGTGCCGTCACCCCGTCCGCGAGCTTGCGCGTGGTCAGCAGGAACGCCGTGTGCGCGATCATCCGGTGCTCCGGCCGCACCGCGAGCCCGACGACGTGCCACGGGCGGACGAGCGTCTCCCACGCGTGGGGCTCGGTCCAGCACGTCATCTCCCGCAGCGCCTCCGTGACCACGGACAGCTGCGTGGTGGTGGCGACGTAAACGACCAGGACGCCGCCGGGGATGAGGTTCTTCGCGATCGTGGGCAGCACCTCCCACGGCGAGAGCATGTCGAGGATGACCCGGTCGACCTCGCCCTCGTGGTTCTTCACGTCGTCGACGGTGATCGACCAGTTGCCGGGGCGCTCGCCGAAGAACTGCTCGACGTTGCGGATCGCGTGGACCGCGTGGTCGTCGCGCACCTCGTACGACTGGACGCTGCCCTTCTCCCCCACCGCGCGCAGCAGTGAGCACGACAGCGCGCCGGAACCCGCGCCTGCCTCCAGAACGCGCGCGCCGGGGAAGATGTCGCCGTACATGACGATCTGCGCGGCGTCCTTGGGGTAGATCACCTGCGCGCCACGCGGCATCGACAGCACGTAGTCCGGCAGCAGCGGGCGCAGCGCCAGGAAGTTCGTGCCGCCCACGGACTGCACGACGGAGCCTTCCGGCTGCCCGATGAGCAGGTCGTGCGGGATGGCGCCGCGGTGGGTGTGGTACTCCTTGCCGGCTTCGAGAACGACCGTGTAGTGCCGCCCCTTGGGGTCGGTCAGCTGAACCCGGTCACCCGGCTGGAACGGTCCACTTGCGCTAATCACCGCGCAATGGTGTCAAACGCCCTTCTCAATGGCCGCACGCAGGTCCTCCCTGCGCAGCACACCCGCCGGCCGGCCCTCCAGGTCGACGACCAGGAACTGCCACGCGGCGGTGTGCTGGACGCGTTCGACGATCTCCTCGCCTGGCTCGTCGGCCAGCAGCACGGTCTCCGGCCGGATCGGCTCCGCGGCCTGTTCCGCGGGGGCGAAGGGACTCGCGGCGGCGAGCTTCTCGGCCGCCTCCGTGTCGAGCAGACCGGCCGCGACGCCGTCCGCCCTGACCAGCACCACACCGCGGCCGGCCGACGTGCTGAGGGCGTCCGCGACGGGGCTTTCGGCCGGGAGCTGGAGCACCGGGCGGATCAGGTCGTTGAGCGTGACGCCTTCGGGCCAGGTGCGGCGCCGTTCGCTGGCCAGCTCACCTCGTGCACCAGCGACGACGACCCACGCCGTCAGCACGCACACGCCGAAACGCAGCCAACGGTCTTCGGTGCCTTCAGCGATGCCGTAGAGCGCCCACGCGACCAGTGCGATGGCCACGGCGAAGCCACCGACCACGGCCACACGCGTACCCGTCGCACGTTGCCCGGTAGCGGCCCACACGCCGGCGCGCACGATCCGGCCACCGTCCAGCGGAAGCCCCGGCAGGAGGTTGAACACGGCGACGACGAGGTTCGCGCCCGCGATCTGGAAGACCAGCAGCCACACCACGCCACCGGGCTCCATCGCGAGCCCGCCGAGACCGAAGATCACCGCGAGCGCGATCGACACGGCCGGTCCCGCGCCGGCGACCACTCCCTCATGACTGGGCTTGCCGGGCGTGCGCATGATCTCGGACAGGCCGCCCAGCAGGTAGAGGCGCAGCCGCCGCACCGGCAGGCCGAGTCTCAGCGCCGCGACGCAGTGGCCCAGCTCGTGGGCGAGGACCGAGAGACCGAGGAAGATCGCGAAGAGCGCCGCGAGCAACAGCCCGATGCCCGGCGACGTGCCGGGCGCGAGATCGTCGACGAGCGGTGCGTAGAACGCGACCACGATGGCCGAACCGATCCACCACGACGGCGCGAGCAGCACCGGGATGCCCGCCACCCGGAAAAGCAGCAGGCCGCCCTCCTTCTCGCTGATCCGCGCGGCCACGGGTGCACTGTAGAGCCGCCGGTGTGATCTCGCGGTGTACCGCGCGGGACGGTGGCGCTCTCCCCGAAGTCGACGAGGGCAGCGGTCAAGACCGTGAGGCTCGCGATCATGGCCCTCGTCGACTTCGGGGACGGCGGTGCAGTGGGCAAACGCAGAATTGTCAGACCTCTGTCCTATGGTGCGAACCATGAGCACCACGTTGCGCAGGCCCGCGCTGTCGCCGTCCCGGGCAGGGGACTTCAAGCAGTGCCCGCTGCTCTACCGGTTCCGCGCGGTCGACCGGTTGCCGGAGAGGCCGACGAAGGCGCAGGTGCGCGGCACGGTGGTGCACGCGGTGCTCGAAGACCTCTTCGCCCTGCCCGCCGCCGAACGCGTGCCCGCGCGTGCTCGCACGATGATCACGCCCGCCTGGGAGCGCGTGAAGTCCGAACGCCCGGAGTTCGCCACGCTCTTCGAAGAACAGGGCGGTGCAGAGGAAACCGAGTGGCTGGAGTCCGCGACCGCCCTGCTCGACGGGTACTTCGGCCTGGAGGACCCGCGGCGCCTGGAACCGGAGTCGCGCGAGCTGCTGGTCGAGTCCGAACTGCCGTCCGGCGTGCTGCTGCGCGGCTACATCGACCGCGTGGACGTGGCCCCAACGGGTGAAATTCGCGTCGTGGACTACAAAACCGGCGCAGCGCCCCGCGAGGTGGGCGAGGCGAAGGCGTTGTTCCAGATGAAGTTCTACGCGCTGGTGCTGTGGCGCCTGCGCGGCGTCGTCCCCCGCCAGCTGCGCCTGATGTACCTCGCCGACCGCCAGGCCCTGGCCTACACGCCGGACGAGTCGGAACTGTCCCGCTTCGAACGCACCCTCGAAGCGATCTGGCAGGCCATCATGCGCGCCGCCCCGACCGGCGACTTCCGCCCGTCGCCGAGCCGCCTGTGCGACTACTGCGACCACAAGGCCTTCTGCCCCGCCTTCGACGGCACGCCGCCGCCCTACCCCGGCTGGCCGGAGCCCGACGACACCGAACCCCTCCAGGACCGCGACTGATGGACGCCTTCTACCTGCCCCTGGGCGACGACGTCTTCCGCTCCACACCGCACACCGTCGGCCCGTGGGGCCCGGACAGCCAGCACCTGGGCCCGCCCTCCGCTCTGCTGGTGCGCTCCCTGCTCGCCCGCAGGCCAACGCTGTCCCGCGTGACCTTCGAGGTCTTCGGCCCCGTCCCGGTGGCGGACCTGACGGTGTCCACTTCGGTCGAACGCCCCGGCCGCTCGGTGGAGCTGCTGTCGGCCTCCCTGTCGCACGAGGGCCGCGTCGCGCTGACCGCACGCGCCTGGCACATCGTCGGCTCGGACACGACCGCGGTGGCCGGCGGCGTTGGTGCCGCGATGGCGCCGCCCTCTTCCGCCGTGCCGATGGCGATCCCGGACTTCTGGTCGGGCGGCTATCTCGCCGCGGTGGAGTGGCTTTCGGTGTCCGGCGGCATCTTCACGCCCGGCGACGCGCAGGTGTGGGCCCGCCCGCGCGTGGCCGTGGTCGAAGGCTCCGAGCCGACGCCGCTGGAGCGCGTCTTCTCCGTGGTGGACTCGGCCAGCGGCGTTTCGTCCAGAGTGGACATTCGCAAGTGGTACGCCATCAACACCGACCTGACCGTGCACCTGCACCGCCAGCCCGTCGGCGAGTGGGTCGGCATGGACGCGCGGACCACGATCGGACCGGACGGGGTCGGGCTGGCGACCAGCACCGTTCACGACGTGGAAGGGCCGGTGGGCAGCACTGCGCAGGCGCTGTTCGTGCGCGAGCGCTGACAGGCCGGACGGACAACCGGAGAGCTTGGCGCAGAACGAGAACCAGCGGCCGGGAGCATCGCCCTCCGGCTCTCCTGCGCGATGATCTCAGCCGAGCCCTCACGGCGCGCTGAGCGACGCCGATCCAGGGGCACACGCGGTGGAGCAGGTCGGCGACGACGCCGACACGCAAGCAAGCGAGGCCCAAGAGGCGATCTTGGCACGACAGCGCCGAGCGGACGCTCCGCTTCACCGAGGATTGATCTCCAGCGCGCCCAGCAACGCCCGCACGCACAGGTCACGCAGCTCCACCCGGTCAAAAGCATTGTGCGCCAACCACTCCACACACATCACGCGCACGAACTCCAGCCACGCCAGCACCGCGGCCGCGGCGAGCGGGCCGTCCGTCCCCGCCGCGTCGAGCAGCCGGCGTTGCAACCCGGCGAACCCGCCCGTGATCACCCTCTGCACCACCGGGTCCTGGGCCAGCACGCGGTTCGCCGCCAGCACGATGTTGCGGTTGACCTCGAAGTAGTCGAAGTGCGCGTCGAGGCCGACCGCGATCTGCTCGGCTAGCGTGCCGGTGCCCAGATCCTCGACGTCGGCCAGCAGCGCAGCGGTGGCGTGCTCGTGCACGGCAGCGAACAGGTCCCGTTTGTTGGAGAAGTGCCGGTACAGCAACGCGCGTGAGATGCCTGCGCGCGCGGCGACCTCCTCCATCAGCACGTCGTCGTAGGGCTTTGCAGCGAACAGCGCAGCACCCACGTCGATCAGCTGCGAGCGACGTGATTCAGGAGTCAACCTCACAGCCGGGAGCTTAGTTGACACGTGTCTACCGGGCGGAGTAGACACGTGTCCACCAAGGGGGTGGGGTATGGCCACGACGCTGAAAACACTCGCGTGGGCGATGGGCGTGGCATGTGCGTTGATCGGCGCTTATCACGTCGCGCTCGGCATCGACTCCGTGCCGGGCGAGGCCGGCGCGGGTGCGACGGTCGACAGCCGCGAGCGCTTCTACAACGCGATCTTCCTCGGCTACGGGCTGGCGTGGATCTGGGCGGCCAGGCAGAAACCGGTCCCGGCCAACGCCATCAGGTGGCTGGCGGGCGTGTTCGCGCTGTCCGCGGTGGGACGGCTGCTGTCGCTGGCCGTGCACGGGCAGCCGCACTGGTTCCAGATCCCGCTGATCGTCCTCGAAGTCGTGCTGCCGCCGGTGTTCTTCTGGCTCGCCTCCGCCGACGAGAGACGCGTAACGTCTAGCGGACTGTGAAGAGGTTCGCGAACCGGCAAGAAGCGGGCCGCGCACTGGCCGCGCGACTCGCCGATCAACCCTGGCAGGACCCGCTGATCCTCGCCCTCCCCCGCGGCGGCGTCCCGGTCGCCAGAGTGGTGGCGGACCAGCTCGACGCCGAGCTGGACGTGGTGGTGGCGCGCAAGATCGGCGCCCCGGGCCACCCCGAGTACGGCGTTGGAGCGGTCACGGCGGACAGCGAGCCCGTCTACGACCCGGCGGTGCTGCGAGCGCTCAACCTGACCGAGGAGCAGCTCGCACAGACCTGCGACCGAGAACGTGCCGAAGCCGCGCGCAGGACCAGCCTCTACCGCAAGGACAGGCCGCCGCTGCAGATCGAGGACCGCGACGTGATCGTGGTCGACGACGGGCTGGCCACGGGTGTCACGGCCAGGGCCGCGTTGCAGTGGGTCGCCAGGCACGAACCGCACAAGCTCGTCCTCGCGGTCCCGGTGGCCGCGAAGCAGTCGCTGGACACCTTCCGGACGCCGATCATCGCCGTCCTCGTCCCGCGCAACTTCGGCGCGGTCAGCCGGTGGTACGAGCGGTTCGATCAGACCACGGACGACGAGGTGCTCAAGGCACTCGAGTAGTGCTCGACCACCGGGAACGGCGAGTAGAACTTGTGCAGCAGAGCGGACCACCGCGCATACGTCGGCCCCTGCCGGAAGCCCGCGGTGTGCGCCTCGACGGACTCCCAGCGCACCAGCAGCAGGTAGCGCGACGGGGTCTCGAAGGAGCGCAGGAGTTCCAGGCCGAGGAAGCCCGGCGAGGCGGAGATCAGCTCCCGCGCCTCGCCGAACGCCCACTCGAAGTCGGTCTCCTGGCCCGGCACGACGTCCAGGACGGCGTGTTCCAGGATCACAGCCGGCAGAACCTGATGTCCGAGGCCAGCACGGCCTTGGCACCGATCGCGGCCAGCTCGTCCATCACCTGGTTCGCCTCCTTGCGGGACACCATCGCCCGCACGGCCACCCAGTTGTCGTCGGCCAGCGGCGCCACGGTCGGCGACTCCAGGCCCGGGGTCAACGCGATGGCGTCGTCCAGGATCGAGCGCGGGCAGTCGTAGTCGAGCATCAGGTACTGCTGCGCGAACACGACACCCTGCAAGCGGGCCGTCAGCTGCTTCTTGGCGGCGGTCAGCTCGGAGCCGGAACGGTGCACCAGCACGGCCTCGGACTCGCAGATCGGCTCACCGAACGGCACGAGGTCGTGCTGCCGGAGAGTCCGCCCGGAGCCCACCACGTCAGCGATCAGATCGGCCACGCCCAGCTGGATCGAGATCTCCACAGCGCCGTCGAGCCGGATCACGTGAGCGGTGATCCCGCGGGCCTTGAGATCGCGGTTGACCAGCTTCGGGTACGCGGTGGCGAGGCGCTTGCCCTCGAGGTCGGAGACCTTCCAGTCGGTGCCGCGAGGCCCGGCGTAGCGGAAGGTCGACGAGCCGAAGCCCAGCGCCAGGAGCTCCTGGACGGAGGAGCCGTTGTCGTCGGCGCCCGAGTCGGCGGCCAGGTCGCGGCCGGTGATGCCGAGGTCGAGGTCACCGGACGCCACGTAGATCGCGATGTCCTTGGGGCGCAAGAAGAAGAACTCGACGTCGTTGTTCGGGTCGAGCACGGTCAGGTCGCGCGGCTCGTGCCGCTGCCGGTAACCCGCCTCGGTCAGCATGGCGGAGGCGCGTTCGGCGAGCGCGCCCTTGTTCGGGACTGCTACGCGCAGCATGTGTGAGGTCTCCGTCAGAGGTACTTGTAGACGTCGTCAAGGGTCAGGCCGCGGCCCAGCATGAGCACCTGGAGGCGGTACAGCAGCTGCGAGATCTCTTCGGCGAGCTTCTCGTCGGACTCGTACTCGGCGGCGATCCAGACCTCGCCCGCCTCCTCCAGCACCTTCTTGCCCTGCGCATGGACGCCGGCCTCGAGCGCTGCGACGGTGCCGGAACCTGCCGGCTTGGTGGCGGCTCGTTCGGTCAGTTCGGCGAACAGGGAGTCGAAGGTCTTCACGGCACGACATCCTCCCATCCCGCAGACCCCCGTCCACACCGCGGTCAGTTCTGTCCCACGCCCTGGACGTGATCTGTCCTGCATGGACACCCGGTAGCGTGAACTTCCGTGTCCGAGTTCGCGGAAGTTCTGGAAGCGTTGCGCCGAGTGCGCGGCATCAACCCGTTCTTCGCGCTCGACGTGGGCCGTCCGGATGAAACGTGGCTGCCCGGAACGGCACTTCTCGACGGACCGGCGCTCAAAACCACCATCGACGCCATCGCGACCCGGTACAAAGCGGAAGAACCACGCGTCGCGGCGAGCCTGTTCTTCCTCAGCTACACCGCCCGGCTGCTCAGCCCTCTCACCGCGGCCAACATCCCGATCGACGTGCGGCCGGAAAACCTGTGGTGGCACTACGACATCGCGAACGGCCTGAGCGTCCGCATCGACCTGCCGCGGCTGGGCCCACCGGTCCCTGAGGCGCTCGAACCCGTGGTGAAAGCGATCCAGCGGGTCACGCCGGTGGCGCGCGGATTGTTGTGGGGCAACGCGATGTCGAACATCGCGGGAGCGCTGAAAATGGTTGTCCGCGCACGCATGCTCACGGCCGAGGAAGCCGAACAACGCGGCACCGAGCTGATGAGCGCACCGCCGTTCGAACAAGCAGGAGAATTCATCCCGTTCCCTGGCGAGGTCACGTTCCGGCGTCGGTCCTGCTGCCTTTACTACCGGGTAGCCGCTGGTGGGAAGTGCGGAGACTGTCCACTCGTGAAGTGAGGAACGCAACAACTCTTATGGCCGGTTGTGCTTAACGGGCCGCTCAACTTACGGTGCACGCGCCGCAGTGACGGGAAGCCGGTGAAAATCCGGCGCGGTCCTCGCCACTGTGACCGGGAAGCGATCCCCGCCGAGCACGTCACTGGCACCCGAAAGGGCGCTGGGAAGACGCGGGGGCAGCGTTGATCCGGGAGTCAGGAGACCGGCTGCGGCGCCGCAAGGAGAGTTGACCTTCCACGAGGTATGGAGGAGCCCGTCATGACGAGCCCCGCAGCAAATCTGTCCGCCGTTCAGGTGCCCAAGTGGGCCTTCGCCGTCGCATTGCTCGGCCTGATCGTCACCTACCTGGTCCTGCAGGAGAACGGCCTCGCGCTCGGTGCGAGCTCGGAGCTGCTGCACGAGTTCTTCCACGACGGCCGCCACGCGCTCGGCGTCCCGTGCCACTGATCTGATCCGCAGCTCAAGCACATGACGACGACGTACAAGTCCCTTGCGCTGCGCGGAGTAGCGGCCGGCGGCATCGCCGGTGTCGCCTCCGCGCTGGTGCAGCTGCTGGTGACCGAGATCCCCATTCGCGCCGCGCTCGCGGTCGAGGAGGCCCGGGAGCCCGCCGGTGAGTCCGCCGGCCACTCGCACGGCGAAGAAGAGCTGGTCAGCCGCGCCGCGCAGATCGCGGGCGGCATGCTCGGCGTGGTGATCGTCGGCATCGCGGTCGGCCTGGTGTTCGCCACGGCCTACGCGCTGTCGAAGCGCTGGTTCACCGACCGCACGCCGTTCAGCCGCAGCTTCGCGTTCGGTGCCGCGGTGTTCGGTGCCGTGGCGCTGCTGCCGTGGATCAAGTACCCCGCCAACCCGCCGGCCGTCGGCGACCCGGAGACGGTGAACTACCGGACCGCGCTCTACCTGGGCGTGGTCGTGGCCGGTCTCGCGATCGTGTGGGGCGCCAGCTGGCTCGCCGAACGGCTCGCGACCCGGTCGCAGCCGGTGCGGGTCACCGCGGTGCTGCTCGCGGTGGCCGCGGCCGTCGCGGTGGTGCTGCTGGCGTTCCCCGCGCCGCCGGACACGATTCCGGCCGACATGCCGGTGAACGTGCTGTGGCAGTTCCGCCTCAGCTCGCTCGCCCAGCTCGCCACGCTCTACGTCGGTCTCGGCGTGGTGTTCGGCCTGCTGATCGACCCCGCGACGCGCAAGACCAAGGCCGCCACGAAGGCCGCTGTCGCCTGATGGTGTGGGGTGGTCGCCGGTGCGACCACCCCACCCAACCGGCATTGGTACGTTCGGTGCATGCCTGACAGCGCTGAGTTGCTCGAACAGATGCGCCAGAAGCTCGAGTTCTTCGAGCAGGCGAACCGAGCGGCCGACGCCCGCGCCGCCGGTTACGACGCGATGGGCACCGAGCTCAGAGCCGTCGAAGCGAGCGCCCAGTCCCCCGACCGCTCCATCACAGTCGTCGCGGGTTTGTCCGGTTCCATCAAGGAAATCCGTTTCACCGAGGACGCCAAGCGCCTCTCGGCCACCCAACTCTCCCAAGCCGTGATGTCGACCCTGCAACAGGCCGTGGCGGCCGCCGCACGCCAGCAGGCCGAGATCGTCCAGGGCCACACGGACCTCCCGATCGCCGAGCGCGTCATGAAGACCCAGCAGGAGATCTTCGGCCACCCCGCCGCCGAACCCACCCGCCCACGCCCGCCCGTGGACGACGACGAGGACACCGGCACCATCTTCCGCGGGGATGACCGCTGGTGACCGACTTCATCGTGCACCCGGACGAGATCGCGCAGTGCGCCAAGAACGTGGGCGCCCTGTCCGCCACCTCGACAAAGCTCAACGACACAGCCACCACCGCCTCCGTCCCAGCCATCAGCTGGGGCGCACTAGGGCACCTGCTGGGCATGTACGAGCAGTACGACGCGCTGCTGGGCGACCTGCACGGCCACTTCGGCAAGATGACCGAGGGTTTCGGCAAGATCGACGGCGCCCTAACCGCCACCGCGCAAACCTACGCGGACAACGAGAAGACAACCGTCGACGCGTTCGGCAAAATCGTCCAAACAGGACTGGACACCGCCTCCGCACCCCCGATGGTCTCCGGCGGCAACGCAACCGGCAACCTCGGCGCACTGGGCACCAGCTACGGCGCCCAGTTCTCCGGCAGCAACGTCGGCAAGCAAGCAGCAAAATCCGTCCCGTTCGGCGGCAGCAGCTACTCACTCATGAAGGACGCCACCAAACTAGGCGACTCCATCAAGTCCGGCGACGGCGCCGCGATCGCAAAAGACACCATCAGCGTCATCTCCGACATGAACAACTTCATGCAGGAAGGCATGAAGCTGGCCGGCGCCATCGCCGACCCGCTGAACTTCCTCATCTCCAAGGGCCTCGGCTGGCTCCTGGACGTAGTAGCGCCTCTCAAACAAGCCGTCGACCTCGTCTCCGGCGACCCGGCCGCCACCAGCAAGGCCGCCGGCGCGTTCAACGACATCGCAAGACAAACCGAGGACCTCGCCCGCACCTTCGACGACCACCTCCGCGACGGTCTGCAGAGCTGGAAGTCCCAGGCAGGCGACAAAGCAGCCGAGAAACTCGGCAGCTTCCACCACGGCATCGAGGGCACCGCCTCCACGGCGGGCAACGTCGCCTCGGTACTGCAGGCCAGCTCCATGTTCATGCAGGTGGCCGAAGACATCATCAAGGGCATCCTGAGCGACCTGATCGAGTGGCTGGTAGTCACCTGGATCGCCGCCCAGCTGGCCGCCATCCCCACCTGCGGCGCCTCCGAGGTAGCCGCAGCCGCCGCCACCCCCGTCGAAGCCGGCATCTCGACCGCCAAGGCGGGCAACGAGGTCAACAAGGTCCGCTCGATCATCCAAAAGATCATGGACGTCCTGAAGAAGATCCGAGACGTGATCGGCCGCTCCAAGATCGGCAAGGCGTTCGTCGAAGGCGCCTCCAAGAAACCCGACTCGCTGGGCAAGGCGTTCTCCGAAGCCGTCGAAAAGAACGCCGACAAGGTCCTGGGCCTGGACAAGTCCGGCCCGGACGGCATGAAGTACACCGACCCGGTCAAGATCGCGAACAAGGTGGCCGGCTACGCCAACGGCATCTACAAGACCGTCACGTACGACCAGCGCGGCGCCGACCAGGAGGCGACCAAGACCGACCAGGAGCTGGACATCTGATGTGGTGGCGCCCCAAGCGCTTCAAGCCCACCGAGGAGACGTCCTCCATCGGCGGCCGCACGTTCACCGTCCGCACAGAGGTCCGCGTAGTAGGCCTGGAATCCGTTGGCGGCGACCAAAAAGCCCGCGAGGAAGCCTTCGTCTCGGTCAGCACACCCTTGGGCCCGTGCCCACCGCTACGAGTCGCCACCCGCGCAACCGACGACTACCGCCGCATCACCCACGACGAGAACGCAGGCGCGGTAGCGCTCGGTGTCCCTTCGTTCGATGACCAGTTCCTGGTGTTCTGCGACGACCTGGCGTTCGTCCGACACCTGACGCCAGCACTGACCGCCGCCCCCAGCGAGTCGACCGGCGGCCTTGAACTAGGCGGCGGCCGGATCACCGTGCGCCGGGTGGGCATCGGCCACGACATGACAGCCGCGAACTACCTGAACACCCTGATCCCTTTGCTGCCACCGGAGTTGCGCCGATGAACGACGCGCCAATCGTCGTACCGCTGTCCGACGAGGCCGCCGTGGTGGTAGAGCAAGACCGAGTGCTCTTCACAAGGCTGATCTCCGGCGCACGCGTGGCCACCGACGTGATCGGCGTACCGCTGGCAGGCGTCCTGAAGGTGGAACCCGGCGTCCTCCTCAAACCCCTCAAGTACCGCACGCCCGACCACTCGTCGAGCCACCCGCTGAAGTTCGAACTACCAGCAGGCCCAGCCGTGTGGATCCGCGCGGCCTACGACATCATCATTCCCACCGCTGATCCCCTCGGCCTGGCTGCCGAGATCGACCGCCGCAGACACCGAGTCGCCCGCTACGGCGGCGTGGCGTCCTCCCTGGTCTGGGAGATCAACCCACGACTCCGCGCCGCCGGACCCGACGGCCACGAACCAGCCGTCCTGCCAGGCGCACCCATCGAGCCCGACATCGGCAAGTGGCACTCCTCCACCCCTGCACCGATCGGCCCTTTGTCACCGGGGTGGCCCGCCAACGAGCCTGTCCTACCCACTTCCGTTCCCCATCCCGAGTCGCTGCCGGTGGTCTCGGAGACCTTGTCGAACGGAGTGCGGTTCTCGGTGTCGGTGCGACGCACGTTCCTGGGCTTCGACCCGGCATCGCCCGGCGTGGTGACCGACGCGGCACCCACGTCGTCGCTGAGCGAGCCACTGGCCGCTTGGCACGTGGTGCGCGCCGGAACACTGCGCGGCACGCACAGCCCGGTCCGCTGGTGCGCCGCAGACGGCCAGACCGAGGTGCGCACAGAACTGCTGGACGGTCCCGCGCTGTGGCTCTGGGGCCCGGTGCAGGAGTGGATCGTGTGCACGCCAAGGGCCGCCGAACTCGCTGACGCCGTGCGACTGCGGCAGGGCGTGGGGATGCGCTTCCCGTTGTCCAGCGACCTCGGAGCCGAGCGGCGGACGTGGCGAAACCTCTCATCCACACGCCCAGTGGACACCCCTGCAGGACGGGCTTTGCCACCGATCCCTGAGTGGGCACCAACATCACCAACACTCGTGCCGCGCGAGTGTTGGAGCTAGTGGTTCGTTCACGCCCCGCACTCGCCTGCCGCACGGGTCGCGGCGTCACACCAGCGGAGCACCAGGCCGGACGGCCCGCTCATCACAAGTCCGGGGAACTTCCGTTCGAACACCACGCTCGCGCCGCTGGGCATCGCGGTGTCGGAGCTGGTGAGCACAGTCGCGGTGGCGCGTCCGTCGACCACCTCGGTGATCCGCATCGTGAGCTCCGGGAACGTCGGCATCACCGTCGCCGTGGACTGGTAGTTCATCGTCACCTTCCCGTCCGGGGCGATGGTGAGTCCGCCCGCGTGCTGCGACCATGTGCCGGCGAAGGATGCCGGAGGCGTGGCGGCGGCGGCCGAACTGGTCGAGGGCTGTGGTGACGGAACGCTGATCGGCGGCGTGGAGACGAACATCGCCTTCTCGGCGACCACTGTGCGGTTGCTGTCGCGATGGAGCGCGAGTGGTCCAGCAGTGCAGTCCGCGTTCGGGTCGATCTGTCCGATGCAGCTCGGGACGGTGAGCTCCGCGACGGTGCCATTGCCGAGATCACGCACCATCGTCACAGGGCTTGTGCCGCTCTTGGCCCACTTGCCGTTCTCCAGCGCCCACAGCCCGCCCGCGTCGCGCACGGTTTGAGTGCCGTTGTTGTTCGCCTTGAGGTCGGTGCAGGTCCACGAGGTAGCGGTCGCGCGCAACTCACCCTTCGGCGTCCACCACACATCGGTCACGTAGAACCCGCTACCGGCTCCCGGCGGCATCATGGCGGACGTGTCCGTACTGGTGGCGTTGCCATCGGCGTCCAGCACGCTGATCGAGGACCTCCCGCCACACCCGCTGCCCTCGGCGACGGCCAGCGCGTACTTCTCGCCCTCGCCGTTCTCGTAAGGCGCGACCGGCGTGTAGTAGTTGGCGCTGTGCGCCGCGATCTGCTTGCCCGCCACAGCACCTGACTCCACCAGCACCAGGCTGACCTTCCCCCTGCCGTCGTACTGCATGGTGATCACATGCCTGCGGGTGCTGACGAGGAACTTCCGCGAGTTCGGCGCATCGAGCGCTGGAGGAAACCGCGTGTCGTCCTGCCTCGCCCCCGTGCGCAGGTCGATGGTCTGGAAACGATCCACCGCCGAGTTCTCCGAGCCGATGTTGACCAGGACGCTGTCCGGACCGACGGCGGCGATGTCCGAGCACAGGCGGCACGGAAAGCGCCGCTGTTCGCCCGTCCGCGCGTCGATGACGATCAGCTCGGTCTCCTCGTTCGACTCCACGCGCATGTCGGCATCGGAGAACAACGCGATGTGGTCCCCGCTGTTCGTCCACACGACCTTGTTCTCCAAAGCGTCTCCACCACCGAAGAACCGTCGCAGCCGCGTGATGACCTGCTCTCCACGCATGACGAAGAGGTGGGTCTCGGTGAAGTAGAGGTAGTCGGCTCGCCCGTTTCCCACCGGTGTGCTGGATGTCGGTGCCGAGGTGGTGGTCGGTGGTGACGCGGCCTCGGGCGGCCGTTCGACTCCCTGCTTCAGGACGAGCGCCGTCACGACCGCCGCTACGAGGCACAGTCCCGCCAGCACGGCCACGAGCTTCTTCACAGTCATGACAGCCTCGCTAGGGGCGGTAGGTGCGGGGGTCGACGCGAGACCAGGTGTTGTAGGTGCGCAGGTACGTGGCCTGATAGCCGGAGAACGGCGCACCCTGCACCGTCGGAGTGGCCTTGCCGGTGACCTCGAACGGCTTGCCGTTGTCGTCGATGTCGAGCGAGTAGGAACCGGCCGCGGTCGCGATGATCAGCCGCAGGCGGAACTTGCAGTGACGGGACTGGCTGAGCGCGGCCAGCACCAGGTCCTGCTGGTCACCGGGGCGCAGCTCGATCGACTTGTCGGTGAAGTAGCTCTCGCCGACCAGCTTCGGGACTTCCCTGTCCAGCAACACCATCTCCTGCACGGTGGGGCTTGGCTCGTCCAGGTCGAAGCCGAGGTGCACCACACCGGACGGGCCACCTTGGGTGAATCCGCTGAAGTACGTGCCCGCGATCGGCGACACGCACTCCTTGAGCACCTCGATGTCGGTGATGCGGACTGTGGCGGTGTCCTTGCTCATCAAGGTCACCTTCGTCAGGCCGAACCCGATCGGGACGCCACCGTTGCTGTCGTACCAGGAGGCCTGTCCCTGGCTGTTCTCGACAACGTCGATGTTGAACGTGGCCAGCTGTGCGTCGGTCATGTCGACCTTCGCGGGCACCGAGAACGCCGACGCTCCGTTACTGCGGCGCTGCACGCGTTCGGTTCCGATCACCGCCACCGCGGGCGAGTCCGCCGGCATCGGCTGGACTCCCTTGTGGACGGCGATCGGAGTCGTGGTGGGTGCGGCCGTTGTGCCCGTTGTGCCCGTGTGCACCGGTTGCCGGGTGAGTTGCACGACGCCTGCGGTCGCCGACACGGTCAGCAGCAACGCGGCCGTTGCCAGCAGCACGGCAATCCTCTTCGTGACGCGTGCCTTCGGCTGACCGGCGACCTTCACCCGATGATCTGCCGGCAACAGCGCGAGGAAGTCCTCGACCCTCGCCGTCCACACGGAGTGCCGCAGCCAGTTGTCGCTGTTGTACCGAGCTCGCACCACGCCGACCACAACGTCATCGGCCGCACGGCGCACCGGCGCACCGCTCATCCCCACCGCGACCGAGTCCGAGGTGAAGTAACTCTGTGGCACGTCGTTCCTGGTGAGCTCGCCACGCCAGTCGCCGGTCGTCGCGAGGAACCCGTACTCATGACCTGGGTCGTCGACCCTCGCGACGCCGGTCACGACGATCTTCGTGCCCGGCGGCACCTGGTCGGTCGGCGAGACGGCCGCTGTCGTGCCTGCCAGCGCTTCCTCCCTGCGCAGCACCGCGAGGTCCCGACTCTCGTCGATCGCGATCACCTCGGCGCGCAGGACTCGATGCCCGCCAGCCAGCGCGTCCACGTCGACGAACGAGCCGACCTCACCGGCCTGGACGTCGCGCAGGACGTGCCACGCGGTCACCAGGACGCCGGGAGCCACCTGGAAGCAGGTGCCCGCGGACGCCCCCGACCTGGTCAGGATCCGACCGAGATACGGCGGAATCCGATCGTCACCTGGCATCTGGCCTCCCGTCGCGGATCTGCCTGCCCATCGCCCCGAGCGGTGTCCGGCGTTACGCGAGTCCCATGTGGACAGTCAGATTCCAAAGTGCGTGGAATTGTTGCGGTAACACGGGATCCACGGTCGAGCGATCAGACAGCGACGAAGGAGGACGGGATGGCAGGCCGGCTCGTTCCGATGAGGATCGGTGACGTCGAAGTGCTCGTGGAGACCATCGGCGAGCAGTGGACCGAGGACACCTCGGCCTTGAACGAGGCGGGCAGGCGTCTGCTCGACGCCTTCGAGATGGCCCGCGAGGTGATCGTCGGAGCGGCGATCGCCACCGCGGACACCGCGGGGAAGCTCGCCGCCCGCTCGGTGCGGCCGGACAAGCTGGAGGTCGAGTTCGGTCTCGGCTACTCGATCAAGGGCAACGTGGTCGTGGTGAGCGGCCACGCCGAGTCGACCCTCAAGGTGAAGCTGACCTACGACGCCCCCGAACAGGACTAGAGGGCCTTCAGCACGTCCAGGTCCACACCCACCAGCGAGTCGCGGAAGATCCGCCGCTCCCCCGCCTCCACCTCGACGTCGCACGGCACCACCAACACAGTGCATCCGGCCGCCACCGCAGCGGCCACACCGGTCGGCGAGTCCTCGATGGCCACGCAGCGGGTCGCGTCGACGCCGAGCAGCCGAGCAGCCTTCAGATACGGCTCCGGCAACGGCTTGTTGAGCCCGTCCACCTCATCCCCACACACCGTGACGTCGAACAGCTCCCGCCCAATCGTGTCCAACGCAACCTCGGTCAACGACCGCTCGGTAGACGTCACAAGCGCCATCGGCACCCCCGACTCACGCACCGCCCGCAAGGCCTCCTGAGCACCAGGACGCCACGGCAACCCAGCCCGAAAGACCTCCTCGGTACGCCGCGAAATCCACGCAGCCCCGTCAAGCAGATCCGCATCCGCAGGCTCAACACCAACATCAGCAAACAACAGCCGCATAGTCGTAGGCACGTTGGTACCGACCATGCGTTCACGGGTCTCCAGCGAGAGAACCCCGCCCAGCTTCTCCGCGTACTCGTAAAGCGGGATGTCCCACAACTTCTCAGAGTCCAGCAGCGTGCCGTCCATGTCCCACAGGACAGCGTGCAGGTCAGACATTGAAGTACTTCGCCTCCGGATGGTGCGCCACAAAGGCGTCAGTGGACTGTTCAGGATGCAACTGCAGCTCGTCGGACAACTCCACGCCAATCCGCGAAGGCTCCAGCAGCTCAACGATGCGCTTCCGGTCCTCCATCTCAGGACAGGCCCCGTACCCGAACGAGTAACGAGCACCCCGATACCCGAGCTTGAAGAACTCCTCGACATCGCTCGGGTCTTCCGCAGCCACGGTGCCACCAGAAGGCCACACAAGCTCCTCCCGAACCCGCATGTGCCAGTACTCAGCCAACGCCTCGGTCAGCTGAACCCCCAGCCCGTGAACCTCCAGGTACTCCCGATAGGCGTTCTTGCCGAACAACTCGTTGGCGTAGTCAGCAATCGGCTGCCCCATCGTCACAAGATGGAACGCGATGACGTCGACCTCGCCAGAGCCCTTCGCACGCCAGAAGTCCGACAGGCACAACCGCCGATCCCGCTTCTGCCGCGGGAACGTGAACCGGAAGCGCTCAGCCGAACCCACCGCCGGCTCTTCCAGAATCACCAGATCATCACCGTCGGAAACACACGGGAAGTAGCCGTAAACGACCGCTGCGTGGGCAAGAACCCCTTCCGTGGCAAGGCGTTCCATCCAGTAACGCAGCCGAGGCCGCCCCTCGGTCTCAACCAGTTCGTCGTAGGTGGGCCCACCCCCACGCGAACCCTTGAGCCCCCACTGCCCCATGAACGTAGCCCGCTCATCCAGCAAGGCCGAGTAGTCCGCGACCGGGATGCCCTTCACCACCCGGCTACCCCAGAACGGCGGCGTCGGAATCGGGTTGTCGGTGGCGACGTCGGAGCGGCCGGCGACCGTTTCCTCTTCCACCACAGCAGCTTTGCGCGCAGCCGCGATGCGCAGCGATCGTTCGCGACGGGCCTTGCGCTCCGCAGCCTTGGCCTGAGCTTCCTCATCCACCAGAGGAGCCTCACCGCGCTTGGCCGCCATGATCGCGTCCATCAGCCGCAGCCCCTCAAAGGCGTCGCGGGCATAGCGAACATCGCCAAAGTACATCTCGGTCAGGTCGTTCTCCACGTACGCACGCGTCAACGCCGCACCGCCGAGCAGCACCGGCCACCGCGCCGCAACCCCTCGGGAGTTCATCTCCTCGAGGTTCTCCTTCATGATCACGGTCGACTTGACCAGCAGCCCGGACATGCCGATCGCATCCGCCCGGTGCTCCTCCGCAGCTTCGAGGATGGCGTTGATCGGCTGCTTGATGCCGATGTTCACGACCTCGTAGCCGTTGTTGGACAGGATGATGTCGACGAGGTTCTTGCCGATGTCGTGGACATCGCCCTTGACCGTGGCGAGCACGATCCGCCCCTTGCCGCCGTCGTCGGACCGTTCCATGTGCGGTTCGAGGTGCGCGACGGCGGTCTTCATCACCTCGGCGGACTGCAACACGAACGGCAGCTGCATCTGCCCGGACCCGAACAGCTCGCCGACGGTCTTCATGCCCGCCAGCAACGTGTCGTTGATGATCTGCAACGCCGGCCGCTCGTCCAGGGCAGCGTCGAGATCGGCCTCAAGCCCGTTGCGCTCGCCGTCCACGATCCGACGCTCCAGCCGTTCGAACAACGGCAAAGCGGCCAGTTCCTCCGCGCGGGAGGCGGAGGAAGACTTCGTGGTGACGCCCTCGAACAGCTCCATGAGCTTCTGCAGCGGGTCGTAACCCTCACGCCGGCGGTCGTAGACCAGATCCAGCGCGACAGCACGCTGCTCGTCGGGGATGCGGGCCATCGGCACGATCTTGGACGCGTGCACGATCGCGGTGTCGAGGCCGGCCTGCACGCACTCGTGCAGGAACACGGAGTTCAGCACCTGGCGCGCCGCCGGGTTGAGTCCGAAGGAGACGTTCGACAGGCCCAGAGTCGTTTGCACATCCGGGAAACGGCGCTTGAGCTCGCGGATCGCCTCGATCGTCTCGATGGCGTCGCGGCGCACTTCCTCCTGGCCGGTGGAGATCGGGAACGTCAGGCAGTCGACGATGATGTCGTTGACCCGCATGCCCCAGTTGGAGGTCAGGTCCTCGATCAGCCGGGTGGCGACGCGGACCTTCCACTCGGCCGTGCGGGCCTGCCCCTCCTCGTCGATGCACAGCGCCACCACGGCCGCGCCGTGCTCGGAGACGAGCCGCATGATCTTCTGGAAGCGGGAGTCGGGGCCGTCGCCGTCCTCGTAGTTCACCGAGTTGACGGCGCAGCGGCCCCCGAGACACTCCAGCCCGGCCTGGAGCACGCCGGGCTCGGTCGAGTCCAGCATGATCGGCAGCGTCGACGCGGTGGCCAGACGGGAGGCCAGCGCGCGCATGTCCGCCTCGCCGTCGCGGCCGACGTAGTCGATGCAGAGGTCGATCAGGTGGGCACCCTCGCGCGTCTGGTCGCGCGCGATCTCGATGCAGTCCTCCCACTTCTCGGCGAGCATCGCCTCGCGGAACGCCTTGGAGCCGTTGGCGTTCGTGCGCTCGCCGATCATCAGCACCGAAGCGTCCTGTTTGAACGGGACAGCTTGGTACAAAGAGGACACACCGGGCTCCGGTCGCGGACGCCTCGAAGAAGGCCCGAGGTCGCGCACCGCCTCGGCCACCTGGCGCAGGTGCTCCGCGGTCGTGCCGCAGCAACCACCGACGAGCCGCGCGCCGAACTCGGTGACGAACCCCGCCAGCGCCGCAGCCAACTCCTCCGGCGACAACGGGTAGACAGCGCCGTTGGGCCCCAGTTCGGGCAGGCCGGCGTTCGGCATCACCGACAACGGGATGCGCGCGTGCTTGGCGAGCGTGCGCAGGTGTTCGCTCATCTCGGCCGGACCGGTCGCGCAGTTGAGGCCGATCAGGTCGATGCCCAGCGGTTCCAACGCGGTCAGCGCGGCGCCGATCTCCGAACCCAGCAGCATCGTGCCGGTCGTCTCGACGGTCACCTGGGCGATGATCGGAACGGACCGCCCTTCCGCACTCATCGCCCGCTTGGCACCGATGATCGAAGCCTTGGTCTGCAGCAGGTCCTGCGAGGTCTCGACGATGATCGCGTCCACGCCGCCGACCAGCAGGCCCTTGCACTGCTCCTGGTACGCGTCGCGCAACGTGGCGTACGGCGCGTGGCCGAGCGTCGGAAGCTTGGTGCCGGGACCCACTGACCCGAGCACGAACCGCGGCTGATCGGAAGTGCTGAACTCGTCTGCGACCTCACGCGCCAGCGCGGCACCGCGTTCGGACAGGTGGAAGATCTGGTCCGGGATGTCGTACTCGGCCAGGTTTGCGAGGTTCGCGCCGAACGTGTTCGTCTCCACCGCGTCCACACCGACTTCGAGATAACCGCGGTGCACGGCCTTCACGACGTCGGGGCGTGTCTCGTTGAGGATCTCGTTGCAGCCCTCTAGACCGTTGAAGTCGTCAAGAGAGAGGTCAGCGGCCTGGAGCATCGTGCCCATGGCGCCGTCAGCGACGACAACCCGGTTCACCAGCGCTTCCAGGAACGGCGACTCTCCGCGATCACGCATGGGCCAAGCCTACGATGAGTTAGATAGGTGAGGCCGTAGTCTGGCGCCGTGAACGATCCGTCCCAGGAATCCCCGACCCCCTCGAACCCGCGCAAACCGCTCACGAGTCCGATCATGGTCTGCGCGTTCGAAGGATGGAACGACGCCGGCGATGCCGCCAGCACCGCCATCGAACACCTGCAACTCACCTGGGACGCCACGCCGCTCGCCGAGATCGACCCGGACGACTACTACGACTTCCAGGTGACGCGACCCACAGTCCGCATGGTGGACGGCGTCACCCGAAGGGTCGACTGGCCGACCACGCGACTCTCGGTCTGCCGGCCTCCAGGCTCCCCGGTCGACGTGATCCTCGTGCACGGCATCGAGCCGAACATGCGCTGGCGCAAGTTCGCCGCCGAGCTGCTGGGCCACATCGACGCCCTCGGGGTGACGACCGTGGTGACGCTGGGCGCCCTGCTGATGGACACGCCCCACACCCGTCCCGTGCCGGTCACCGGCACCGCGTACGACCAGGACGCCGCCGAGAAGTTCGGCCTGGAGCACTCGAAGTACGAGGGCCCGACCGGCATCGTCGGCGTGTTCCAGGACGCGTGCGTGCAGGCGGGTGTCCCGGCGATCTCGTTCTGGGCCGCCGTGCCGCACTACGTCTCGCAGCCGCCCTCCCCCAAGGCCACGCTCGCGCTGCTGCACCGGGTGGAGGAGGTCCTCGACATCGAGGTCCCGCTCGGCGCGCTGCCGGAGCAGGCCGAGGAGTGGGAGCGCACCGTCACCGAGATGGCCGACGAGGACGAGGACGTGCGCAACTACGTGCGGGCGCTGGAGGAGCGCGGCGACGCCGCCATCCAGATCACCGAGGCCTCCGGCGACGACATCGCCGCGGAGTTCGAGCGGTACCTGCGGCGACGTGGCCGCGGGCCGGGCTGGCCGTCGACCGGTCCTCGCCCGTAAGGCTTCGGACGTCGTAAATCCCCGTGGGCTTCGTGCCCGCGGGGATTTTTGGCTTCAGGTGTGACAGGTCCGTCCCAACCGGACAGGTAGGAGGTGCAAGAACCACGCGCGAGAGGACGACATGAGCGCAACGCCCTGGAGGAGAGGTTCCGGGACCCGCCCGTGACCGCGAGCCCAGCCACGTGGAGTGGTTCCGGTCCACGGCGCACGTCGAGCGGGTCATCGCCGGTGCCGCGCTCGCGGCGGCCATGATCGCCGGGATCGGCCTGGTGCCGGCGCCACCGACGAGGCGTTCGCGAAGTGAACCGCCACCCCGGGTCAGCCGGGAAACGAGCAGGTGCTGCCGCAGGCCAACGCGTGTGCCGAGTCCTGGCAGGCAACCGCGCCGTCGCCTGCGGACATCGTGCTCGCCGACACCCGCGGCATCGCCACGATCCTGGTCATGAAGAAGGGCAACGGGCTCGCCGAGTGCATGGTCGTCGGTGCCGAGGTGTTCCACTGCCAGGGCCTCACCGACGGCCCGGTGCCGCCGCTCGAAGCCACCCAGGCCAAGACCGAGACGTGGAACTCCAGCGGTGACGGCGACGAGGTGTACTCCCGCGTCGCCGGCCGGATGGGCACGGGCGTCACGCGGGTGGAGATCCACCTGCGCAACGGGCCAGGTGATCACCGCGGGCACCGGTACGGGCTGGTGAACGGCCTGGTGACCCGGATCTGAGGGCGGCCTGGCCGACGGCGGCATGAAGGTCGTCGTGCACACGGCGACCGGCAGCACCAACCATGATCCAGGCGACCTGAACTAAAACTTAGCCTCAACAACCATTTTCGCCGCTCGCCCACTAGGGTGAGCGGCGGAGGTGTCTGTGGGCCGCTTGGCACGCGCCGGGTTGTACGCCGGGGCCTTGATCGGGCCGTTCGGCGGCGCCATCACGACGTCGATCCTGCCCGAGATCGGTGACAGCTTCGGCAAGTCGCCGGGACAAGCAGCCTCGACGCTGACTTACTACCTCGTGCCGTTCGCGGTGCTGATGCTCGCATCCGGCACGTTCGCGCAACGCTGGGGTCCACAACGGACTGTCCGCATCGCCTACATCGCTTACGCCGTCACGTCCGCGCTGGCGGCGTCCTCGTGGACGTTCGAGGTGCTGCTGGCCTCGCGGGCGTTGCAGGGCGCGGCGAACTCGTTCACCACGCCGGTGCTGCTGGCCGTGATCGCCGCGTCGACGCCGAAGGAGAAGCTCGGGCGGGCGCTGGGGCTGTTCGGGTCGATGCAGGCGGCCGGGCAGACGTCCGCGCCGCTCGTCGGCGGGCTCACCGCCGAGATCGACTGGCGGCTGGCGTTCGTGGTGATCTCGGTGGTGGCCGTGGGACTCGCGATCCTGGGTGTGCCGCAGACGGACGCGGAACCGGAGCGCAACGCGAGCCTCCGAAGCGCTTTCGTGCCCAGCACGCTGCGGCCGGCGTTCGTCGCCTTCATCGGCTGGGGATGTCTGGGCGGGTTGTCGTTCCTCGTGGCGTTCCGGCTGGACGACGTGTTCGGGCTCGGCGCCGGTGAACGCGGGCTGCTGCTCACCGGGTTCGGCATCGTCGGCTTCCTGACCGCGCGCCACGTCGGCAAGGCCATCGACCGGTTCGGTGCCGCGACGACCGTGGTCGTCGGCGCGGTGCTCGGCGGTGGGCTCGTCGCGGCGGTGGGCACGACGCCGTTCGCGGCGATCGCGGTGCTCGCGTGGGCGCTGACCGGGGCCGCCGCGCAGGGTGTGCTGGTGAGCGTCAACGCGTTGGTGTTGCAGAGCGAAAAAGCCAACAGGGGCGGCAGCGTCAGTGTCGTGCAGTCACTGCGCTTCATGGGCGCCGCCGCGGCCCCGCTGGCGTTCGTCCCGCTCTACCAGGCACATCCGCTGCTGGGTTTCCTCGTCCCGGCAGCACTGCTGATCACGGTGCCCGCGATCATCACGTGGTCAGGTCGCGGCGCCGGAACCCGGCGAACCCCGCAGCCAGAAGCACCACGGCCACCAGGCTGAGCCACGCGAGCGGCCCGAAGGTGATGTCCGGGTACTTCGGGACGTGGCTGAACGGCGAGGCGTCGATGACCCACTGGTCGAGCTGCAGGGCCGGGCCGAGCAACGTGAGCACCAGCGCTGCCGACACCACGGCCCAGCTCACGCCGGTGAGCTGCGGGAACAGCCCGAACAGCAGCAGCGCCACGCCCGCGACCACCCAGGCGGCCGGGAGCTGCGCCAGTGCCGCGCCGAGCATCTGCGGCACGACCGTGCCGAGGTCGTCGGTCTGCACGCCGTAGACCAGCCCCAGGCCGAGACCGGACGCCGCCAGCACGACAGCGCCGCCGACCAGGGCGAACACCGCGTGCGACGCCACCCAGCCCCACCGCGACACCGGCGTGGCCAGGATCGGCTCCGCGCGGAACGAGGTCTCCTCCGACCGCAGCCGCAGCACCGCCTGGACCAGGTAGATCGACGCGATCAGACCCATCAGCTGGGTGACGGTGGCGAAGAAGGCGTCCACCATCGCGTCGGCGCCGCCGATCTTGCTCACGATCTGCCCGAGCGTCGGGTTGTCCTGCACCATCTGCCCGACCGCCTGCGCGACGCTGCCGTAGATCACGCCGACCGCGAACAGCGCGATGGACCAGCCGATCAGCGAACCCTTCTGCAGTCGCCACGCGAGCCCGAACGGACTGCTGATCGTGCCGTGCGGCGGGCCGAGCCGTGCGGCCAGCAGACCGAGCCCCACGTCGCGGCGGGTCACGATGTAGGCCGAGATTCCGACCAGTGCGACGGAGAAGGCGAGCGAGATGCCGAGCACCCAGAACCTGTTGTCCGCGAACGACCGCACGTGCTCGGTCCAGCCGATGGGTGACAGCCAGGTCAGCCACTCCGGGCCGGACGACCCCGCCGCGTCCCCCGCGGCGCGGAACAGGTAGGTCACACCCAGGAACCCGCCCGCGATCGCGTTCGACACGCGCGAGTTCTCGCTCAGTTGCGCGGTGAACGCGCCGACTCCGGTGAAGACCAGCCCGACGGAGGCCGTGGACAGGCCGAACGCGAAGGCGCCCGCGGGATCGAGGTCCTTGCCGATCAACACCAGCGCCTGCAGCACACCGATCAGCAGGCTCGTGCCGCCCGCGACGATGACCGCGGCGGCCAGCGGTGCGTGCCGTCCGACGACCGTTGCCGCTATGAGCTCCGTGCGACCCGCTTCTTCTTCTGCGCGCGTGTGCCTCGTGACGACGAGCATGGCCATGATCGCGATGAACAGGCCGGAGAAGACGCCCCACCGCCACACGACCAGGCCGCCCAGCGACGACCAGTCGTGCAACGGACCGAGCATCGCGAGGAACGCGGAGTTCGCGTTCGCGGTGACGCCGAGCAGTGCGCGCGACTCGGCTGTTCCGTACAGCTCTTCGAGTGCGGTCGTCGTCGAGTACGTGACGCCCACCAGGAACAACACCCAGATGGGCAGCAGGATCCGGTCACGCCTGAGGGCGAGCCGGACGAGATGCCGGGTGCCGATCATTTCGCGTCCTCGTAGTGCCGCAGGAAGAGCTCCTCCAGCGTCGGCGGCTGGCTCGTGAGCGTGCGCACGCCCGAGGACACCAGCTGCTTGAGCACCGGGTCGAGCTTGTCCGAGTCGACCTCGAACTTGACGCGGTTGCCCTCGGCCACCAGGTCGTGCACGCCCGCCATCGACGTGAGCCCGTTCGGCGGGCCGGCGAGCTCGGCGGAGATCGACGTGCGGGTCAGGTGCCGCAGCTCGGACAGCGTGCCGGTCTCGACGATGTGGCCGTTGCGGATGATGCTCACCCGATCGCACAGCGCCTCGACCTCGGCGAGGATGTGGCTGGACAGCAGCACGGTGCGGCCGCGCTCGCGTTCGTCGTTGATGCAGTCCTGGAACACGGCCTCCATCAACGGGTCGAGGCCCGAGGTCGGCTCGTCCAGGATGAGCAGCTCGACGTCGCTCGACAGCGCGGCGACGAGGGCGACCTTCTGCCGGTTGCCCTTGGAGTAGGTGCGGCCCTTCTTGCGCGGGTCCAGTTCGAAGCGCTCCAGGAGCTCCTCGCGGCGAGCCTTGTTGAGGCCGCCGCGGAGCCGTCCGAGCAGGTCGATGACCTCGCCACCGGTCAGGTTGGGCCAGAGGTTGACGTCGCCGGGGACGTAGGCGAGGCGGCGGTGGAGGGTTGCGGTGTCCTTCCACGGGTCGCCGCCGAGCAGCCGCGCGGTGCCGGAGTCGGCACGCAGCAGGCCGAGGAGGATCCGGATCGTCGTCGACTTGCCGGCACCGTTCGGGCCGAGAAAGCCGTGCACCTCACCGGTCTGGACGTCCAGGTTCAGGTCATCCAGTGCACGCGTCGGGCCGAAGGTCTTGACCAGGCCCGACACGGATATCGCAGATGTCATGGCCGGTAAGCTACACTTCTTTCACAACTTCGTGAAGTACGTAAATTTTGCCCGATCGACTGACGGAAGGGGATGATGCCGCGGTGACGAGAGCTACCCAGCGTGACCAGCAGGCGGTGAGCCAGTTCGTCGAACGGTTCGGCGGAATTCTGGCGGACACCGGCATGGCGCGCATGCCGGCACGCATTCTCGCGGCGTTGCTGACGACGGACTCCGGGCGGCTCACTGCGGCCGAGATCGCCGACCTGCTGCAGATCAGTCCAGCGGCGGTGTCGGGCGCGGTGCGCTACCTGACCACGGTCCAGATCGTCACGCGCGAACGTGAGCCGGGATCCCGCCGCGACGTGTACCGGATGCGCGACAACGTCTGGTACGAGGCGACGTTCCGCAAGGACCAGATGCTGGTGATGATCGACGAGGTGCTCAGCGAGGGCGTCGACACGCTCGGCCCGGACACCGACGCGGGCTTGCGGCTGGACGAGACGCGCGAGTTCTTCCGGTTCTGCCACAGCGAGATGGGGTCGATGCTGGACCGGTGGCGCAACCACCGCCAGAAGTGGCTCGAAGAGCGTTCGTGAGTGGTGGTTGTGGCCGCCGCAGCGGCCACAACCACTCACGGCACGACTAGCAGATCGAGTGGATCGCGTCCGCCCTGTTCCGGTTGGCGCCGAGGTTGATCAGGCCTCCTGCCGGGACGCCGGCCAGGTGCTCCCACGCAGACCCGTTCCAGTTGGCGATGTTCACCCTCCGGCCGGTGCGGTTGTAGGCCGAGTTCGCCTTGTCCCCGTGTCCCTCGAGGCCGATGTTGATGAACCAGCAGCCGCCGGTCGCCGTGTAGAACCGCCCGACGCCGTTGTCGCCGTCGTAGAGGCAGAACGTGCCGGCGTTGCACTCCCAGGCGGGCAGCGGAGCGGCGGAGGCCGTGGTGACACCCGCAGTCATCGCGCCGGTCAGCGCGAGCGCGGCGCCGAGACCTGCGATCATGTTGGTACGCATGGCTTTTCCTCCCAGTGTTTTCCCTGTGGACCTTCAGCGCCCGCGGAGTTCGCCCGCGGAGCTGAGGGGTTCGAGGAGCAGGTCGTCGACCTGCGTCCAGGTGTCCCGCCCTGCCATCGCCCAGAGCCCGGCGAACACCTCGGCGCGTGCCTCGGTGGCGGTGAACTCGACGGTGAGGCGGGTGTAACCCGGCAGTGAGCCGTACTTCTGCTCGGCCACGACTCCCCTGCCGCCCGGCAGCCGGACACCGAAGTAGCCGTCGGTCGTGGTGCCGGAACTGCGCAGCCAGCCGGTGAGCCGGTAGCGCACTCCGGGCGTGAGCACGACGGGTTGGTGCAGGTCGTTCCAGCCGATGGTGTTGCGCACCCAGCCGTTGGCAGTGCCGCTGCGTGCCAGGCCGAGGCCGCGGTCGAACCCGGCGTTCCCGGTGACCTGCCAGGCGCTGGTGGCGCGCTCGAACCCGCCCTCCTGCACGGCGTTCACGTCGAACTGGCCGAGCGGCAGCCGCACGAGCTCGACGTGGTACGGATCCCAGCGCGACATCGCGAAGTGCAGCTCACGGCTCGTCGCACTGTCGGGATGCAGGAACGCCCCGTAGAGGCCGGGGTGGTGCGCACCGTCGACGACGACCGTGCCCGCGCTCCACGGACCGGTGGGGTTCGGCGCGGTGCGCAACACGATCGCGGCGCGGCTCTCGTCCAGGTGCAGCGCCACCCAGCGACCGACCGCCTGGTTGTACTGCACCGACAGCTCACCGACCTGGCCCGCCGTCACCGGGACCGCGCGCCCGGCGCCCGGCTCCCAGGCACGGCCGGTCCAGTAGCGGTAGGCGGTGAGATCGGCCGCGGACGCTTCCGGGACGCGGGCGACGCTCGCCGCGCCCAGCCGGCCGTTGGGCGTGCCGAACAGGTAGAGCCACCCGCCGTGCCTGACGAACGCGCCCAGCTGGAACGCGCTGCCGCCGCCCTCGTTCGCCCACCTCAGGTTCGCCGGTTTGACCCAGGTGAGCCCGCCGTCGTCGGAGTACGCGAGGCCGGCGTAGTTGGTCGTCCACTGCCCGGCCTGTTCCCAGCTGCGCACGGACATGTAGTGCAGGTAGTCCCGCGAGCCGACGCTGACGCCGGCGGTCGGGATCACCGTCACCTCACGCACCGCCGGGTCGCCCGGCAGGATCTGGGCCGCGTGACCCGGCCGGTCGGTGATCATCGAGTCGATGCGCAGCCCGTCGGCCAGGTTCGTGTCACTCGAATGCGCGAGCGTGTTGAACCGCCAGTCAGCGGTCTCGGGACCGGCTCCGTGCCCGCCCCAGCCCTCGCCGTAGGTGTCGCCGAACGCGATGGCCACCCGTCCGCGGCTGTCGCGCCACATCACGCCGAGATCGGTGGCGTGCACCGCGAACCGGGAGGCGGTCTGGTTCACGTCGCCGGGGCCCTGGCCCGCGAGGAGCGACACGACCTCGCCGTCGGGCACCGCCTCGGCCGTCGCCGGCCGCATGAACGCGACGGCGAGCACTGCGATCACCAGCGCCGTTCCGTGTCGAGCCACCGCTACCCCCAGTTCGTTTGGGTCCACCTCCTGGGTACAGCGGATCGTTTGTTCACGTTCGACCCGGTGGCATACGTAAAGAACCGCTGAAGAACGATCATCTGAACACGCAAGACGCCCGTGAGCGGCCCGAATGGCCGCTCACGGGCGTCTTGGCGGTGCGTCAGCCCGTGGTGAGCGTCAGGTTGTACGTCGACAGGATCTCGTTGACCGGCTGGAAGAAGGTCGTGCCGCCGCTGGAGCAGTTGCCGGAGCCACCCGAGGTGACGCCCTGCGCCTGCGTGCCGCTGACCCACGAACCACCCGAGTCACCGGGCTCCGCGCACACGTTCGTGCGCGTCAGACCGCTGACCGAGCCCTCCTGGTAGTTCACCGTCTGGTTCTTGGCCCCGACCTCGCCGCAGTGCCAGCCCGTGGTCGAGCCGGAACGGCAGATCGACGCGCCGACCGCGGCCTCGGTATGACCGGAGACGATGACATCAGCACCGCCGTAGTGGTTCACCTTGGCCGTGGGCGTCCACGCCGAGTTGGCCCTGACCCAGCCGTAGTCGTTGCCCGGGAAGGACGAGTCCGCGAACTCGCCCAGGTCCGAGCGGTCGACGCCGGCCACCGAGTCGCCCTTGGAACCGCAGTGCCCGGCGGTGACGAAACCGCCCTCGACCGCGAAGCCGACAGAGCAGCGACCCGCGTTGTTGATGTAGTACGCGTCACCGCCGCGGATGTCCTTGAACAGGCGGGGCGCCTCGTCGGTCTCGACGACCTTGGCGAGCGTGCCCGCCTTCTCCGCGAACGACTTCGCGACCTCGGCCTGACCGCGCTTCACGGTGACCGTGACGGTGTTCGCGCGAGTGTCGACGAACCAGCCGGTGACCTCGGCCGGAGCCTTCTCGGCGTCCAGCTTGGCCTTCGCCCGGTCGAGATCGCTGGCCTTGTTCGGCACGACCCGCGGCTCGGCACCGAGCCTGCGCAGCCGGTCGGTCTTGGCCGAGTCGGTCACGCCCACGACGAGCTTGCCGAGCGACGCGTCGAACCACGCGCCGCCGAAGCTGTCGCCGGCGAAACCCTCTGCAACGCGCTGCAGGACCGCGGCCGCGCTTTCCTGACGCAACCGCTCAGTCGCCTGCTGGGGGTTCAGTCCGAGGTCGCGCTGCATCGCGGCGAGCAGGTCCGCTGACGGTTCGGGCGCGGCGACGGCGGCAGGGGAGACCGTCGTCGCGAGTGCACCCGCCAGCACGGCGACTGCCGCGACAGCCATGCGCTTCATAGGCATTTCTCCTCAGTTTTCGGTTCTGCAGGGCCGGTGTAACGCCGGACCGGGCAACCGCGATGAGGAGATCGGCTGTGCTGCAACACAGCTTGCACGACACCGGAAGCAATGGCGTCCCCAGGCGGTCGAACTGCCCGATCAGTTCGTTCCTCCGTCTGGGTGACGCTATGTCGTGCTGCCTACCGACCGGTAGGGCCGATCGACGGGTGGACCTCTCGGCATTCGGGTTGGTATAGGGAAACCAAATGCGTTCTCTCAGCCTATTTCCGTGACGCAGAGCAACCATTCGCATTGACACGCAATGTCAAATCTGTCAACAGTTCGCACTCGACGGCGTATCCCTCTGACCTGCGGTTTAGGGCTAGCGTGCAGGACACCCTGTTCCCTGCACGAGGGAGAACCCTGCCATGCGAAGAGTCTTGGGTACGGGACTCGCCGCCGCCGCTGCCGTCTGTCTGGCCGCCGCTGTGGTTCCCGCTGCTTCAGCTCAAGAAAACGTGGGCACGATTCTCGGCGCCGACCGCGCCGGCGTCGTGAAGGACAGCTACATCGTCTCGCTCAAGGCCGGATCGGCGTCGAGGGCCGCCGCACCGGAACTGGCGAGCCGTTACGGCGGCCAGGTCGGCAAGGTCTGGCAGCACGCGCTCAACGGCTTCTCGGTGAAGATGACGGCCAAGCAGGCCGCCCGCCTCGCCGCGGACCCGAAGGTCGCGTTCGTCGAGCAGGACGCCGAGGTCAAGATCTCCGACGTCCAGCAGAACCCGCCGTCGTGGGGTCTGGACCGCGTTGACCAGCGGGACCTGCCGCTGAGCAACAGCTACCAGTACGACACCACGGCGTCGAACGTCACGGCGTACATCGTCGACACGGGTGTGCGCACCACGCACGCCACGTTCGGCGGCCGCGCCACGTGGGGCACGAACACCTCCGGTGACGGCAACAACAGCGACTGCAACGGCCACGGCACGCACGTCGCCGGCACCGTCGCGGGCGCGGAGTACGGCATCGCGAAGGCCGCCAAGGTCGTCGCGGTGAAGGTCCTGAACTGCCAGGGCTCCGGCACGATCCAGGGCGTCGTCGACGGCGTCAACTGGGTGACCCAGAACGCGGTGAAGCCCGCGGTCGCGAACATGTCCCTCGGTGGTGGCGCTGCCGCCGCCCTGGACACCGCGGTCACGAACTCCATCGCGTCCGGTGTGACCTACGCGGTCGCGTCCGGAAACTCGAACACCGACGCCTGCAGCACCTCGCCTGCACGCGTGCCCAACGCGATCACGGTCAACGCGTCGACCCGCACCGACGCGCGTGCCTCGTTCTCCAACTACGGCAGCTGCACGGACATCTTCGCTCCGGGTGAGGGCATCACGTCGGCGTGGATCACCAACGACACGTCGACCAACACCATCTCTGGCACGTCGATGGCCTCCCCGCACGTCGCGGGTGCCGCTGCCCTGTGGCTGGCCACCCACCCGAGCGACGCCCCGGCCGCGGTCTGGGCGGGCCTGAACGCCGCCTCGACCCCGAACAAGATCACCAACCCCGGTGCGAACTCGCCGAACAAGCTGCTCTACACGCTCTTCGGCACCTCGCAGCCGGGCAACCCCTCGGTGACGAACCCCGGCACGCAGACCTCCACGGTCGGCTCGCCGGCGTCGTTGCAGCTCGCGGCCACCGGCGGCACCGCGCCGTACACGTGGTCCGTGAGCGGTCTCCCGGCCGGCCTGTCGGCGTCCTCCTCTGGCGCCATCTCCGGCACGCCGACCACGGCGGGCACCTCCTCGGTGACCGCGACGGTGACCGACGCGGCCGGCAAGACCGGCTCGGCGACCTTCTCCTGGGTCGTCAACGCGGTTGGTGGCGGCTGTGACGCCAAGACCAACTCCACCCCGGTCACCATCGGTGACCTGCAGACCGTGACCAGCACGATCGTCATCTCCGGCTGCGCGGGCAACGCGTCGGCCACGGCGTCGATCAAGGTCTCGATCACGCACACCTACAAGGGCGACCTCGTGGTCGACCTGGTCGCACCCGACGGCACCGTCGTGAACCTGCACAACCGCAGCGGTGGCTCGGCCGACAACATCAACGAGACCTACACCAAGAACCTCTCCGGTGAGGCTGCCAACGGCACCTGGACGCTGCGCGTGCGCGACGCGGCGTTCCTGGACAGCGGCACGTTGAACAACTGGACGCTCGACGTCTGAGCTGATCGGTTGTAGATCGCGAACCACCCCCGGTGCTTCCGCCTCGGGGGCGGTTTCGCGTCAGTCCTCGCCCGGATCAGCTTGTAACGAGACCTGAAGGTCGCCCGACAAGCCCGCTGCGCACACCGAGACCGCACCAGAACCGGGGAGAGTCGCGTGGCCCTTTTCAGCAAGTCGCCAGAGGAGATCGCCGCGAAGAAGGCCTCTGACGAGCGCAGGGCAGCCGAGGCAGCCGCCGCACGCTTCGCTGCTTCACCCGCGGGGCAAGCACGCACCGCCAAGGAGGAGGGGGCGAGACTCTTCCAGATCTCGATCGACCTCGAGAGCACATCGGCGCGCTCCAGCCTCGGTATGGCCACCGTGACGAGGAAGAGCAACAACCACACGCAGATGCTGAACGAGATCGTGGCCGAAGGCTGGAAGTTCGAGACCGTCTCGACGACTTTCATCCCTCAGACCACCACGACCACGGAGCGGTGGTACACGAACGGATCGCGGGAAGCGACCTCCGGCATCGTGCTGGCGACTTACGTGTTCAGCCTGGCCTGACCCCGAAGGCGCGGTTTCGCGTCAGTCCTCGTCGTAGTCGTAGCCGCCCGACGAGATGCGCTCCTGCTCGGCGTCCCGGAGCTTCTCGTACCGCCTCACCGCGATCTCGTCGCCGACGTGGCCCGCCGCCGCCACCGCGGCCTGGCAGATCACCAGCGACAGGTCGACCCCTTCGGCCTCCCGGTGCGCCTGCGCGAACACCTCGCCCGCCAGCTCCCGTTCCGCCTGCCCGGACAGCAGGAACAGCTCCTCCACGTACCGGAGCCCGAGCCCGATCTCCTGCCAGCCCTCCACCCCGTCCAGGGCCGTGCGGCACTCCCGCAACGCCTCCCACGCGGCACGGTGCTCCCCCGCCTGGCGTTCGAGGCCGGCCAGAGTCAGCCACGCCGGTGCGCGGTCACGGTCGCCCTCCACGAACGCCAGAGCGTCGCGCTGGGCCCGTGCCGCCTCGGCGAACGCCCCGAGCTCCGTCAGGTGGTGGTGCAGTGCGTCCAGGGTTCGCAGGTCGCGCGGCCGGTCTGCCGCCCACCGGTCGAGCTCCGCGCGGGCCAGCTCCCGCTCCCCCGCCAGCAAGGCGCGTTCGACCCAGGTCAGCGGGTCTTCGTCGGCCGGGTCCTCGGGAAACCACTCCCGCCTGCTCTCCGCCCACGGCTCCAGGTCGTCCTCGTCGACCACGAGCTCCAGCACGTCGTCGCGGTCGGGGTGGTCCTGCACGTACGCGACGGTGGCTTCGACGCCGGCGGCGAACAGGTGCTCGCGGTCGTAGCCGCACCAGGTGTCGAAGTTGGCGCGCTTGATCGCGTGCTGCCGCCAGACGTCCTCGACCTGCCGGTGCTCGGCGAGCAGGAAGCCCACCAGCTCGGCCTGTGAACCCAGGCCCTGGAACGGTGCGTGCCGGCGGCACAACGCCTCCTGCTCGGCCAGGAACCTGAGCAGCGGCAGATCCTCGGTTCTGCGGTCGTACTGCAACGCCCACAACACCTTCGCGCGCCGGACCTCGTGCTCGTCCTGGCCGTCGGGCAGCGCCGAGTACCGCAGCTCCCGCCACGCCGCCGTCGACTCCCGCATGCGCGTCAGGTCGCGCCGTGCCGCCTCCATCACCGGTCCATTGTGGCCTTCGCTCATACTCGGCCGGTGAGCGATGGGGACAGATGGCAGGTCGTCGTGCACAACGACGACCACAACACCTTCTCGGTGGTCCGGCACCTGCTGAAGAAGGTCTGCGGCCACGACGCCGACACGGCGCGCGCACTCACGGCCCAGGTCCACGACAACGGCCGCGCGGTGGCCGGCACCTATGACCGCGCCACGGCCGAGGCCATCACGCTGCGGCTGGTTCGGTTCGGACTGCACGCGAAGTTCGGGCGGGTGCGATGAGCCCGTTCACCGCCAAGGCCGTGGACGGCGGCATCGAGGTGCACATGACCGACGAGCTCGCGAAGCCGATCTCGGGGCTGCTCGAAGAGCTGGAGCTGCAGCTGGGCCGCGGCTGGGTGTCGCGCGCGCTGAAGTTCCGGTACCGGTTCTTCGGCCGGCCGCTGCTGATGCGGCAGATGTTCCCGAACGCCGGCCCGTCGTGGCTGAGCTCGTCGCTGTTCCGCAACCGGCACCGGCGGGTGCTCGGCGACCCCCGGCCCGCGAAACGGCTGCGGGCGCGGTTCCGGCAGCCGATGCCCTGGGTGCTCCCGCTGGACGAGGTCGACGACTGGGTGATGGTGATGGGGCAGCTGCGGGCGCTCTACCGGGTGCGCAAGGGTGCGACGCCGGCGGAGGTCGCGACGTTCACCGCCTTCCAGTGCCAGATCGTGTCGCTGGCCGACCCGGAGGTGGCCGACGGCTGCCCCGAGCACCACCAGCCTGCGGAGTAGTCCGCATGCTCTGCCGATGAATCCCGGGGAGAGATGGCAGGTCGTCGTGCGCAACGACGACCTGAACTCGTTCGCCGTCGTCCACCACCTGCTGCGCAAGGTCTGCCGGCTGGACTCCGACGCGGCTCGTCAACAGACGCTGGCGATCCACCAGAGCGGCATCGCGGCGATCGGCACCTACGACCGGCAGACGGCCGAGGCGTTCACGGTGCAGCTGGTGCGTTACGGGCTCCTGGCGAGCTTCCACCCGGCCCCGGTGACCGAGCCCCGCATGGAGATCCGGCCGGTCGACGGCGGGGTGCGGGTGGAGATGACGGACGAGTTCGTCGACCTCTTCCTCAAGGTGCTCTGGTCGATGGAGCGGGGCTACCGGTACCTGCCCGGTTCCGTGGTGTTCGGGATGCGCTGGCCGCTGTGGGTGGCGACGCGGAAGACGGTGCTGCGCCGGATCTTCCCGGACGCCGCCGGGTCGCGGTGGCGGTCGGCGCTGTTCCGCCGGCGGCATCGGAAGGTGCTGGTCGACCGCAAGCTCGTCGATCGCGTGGCCGACCGGCTCGCGTACCCCGGGCCGTGGGTGCTCACGCCCGCCGAGGCCGACGAGTGGATCGTGGCGCTGGGTCAGGCCCGCGCGTACTTCCTGTTGCTGCGCAAGGCGAAGCGCGAAGGCGCGATGTTGTTCTCCGCGGTCCGGGAGCTCGTGGTGGCGCTGGATCCGGAATCGGCGGCTGCCTGGACCGAGAAGCTCGCGGCGGAGAGCGCATAATCTGCCGGTGAGTTCTGGGGGCCGATGGAAGGTCGTCGTGCGCAACGACGACCACAACACGTTTGCGATCGTCTACCGCGCGCTGCGGAGTCACTACGCCATGACCGAGGATCAGGCGCGCTTCGTCACGGAGGACGTCCACCTGACGGGGACCGGGGCGGCCGCTCTGCACACTGATCGCGCGGAGGCCGAGGCCGCCGTGGTCGCTCTGCAGCGGCAGGGCCTGAACGCGAAACTCGAGGCCGAATGATGGCTGCCGAATGATGGCTGAGGGCCACGACTACTTCGACGCGGTGGCGGCGGGTGACGGCGTCCTGGTGCGGATGACCGAGAACGCCGCCACCACGCTCGCCCACCTGGTGAGCCAGCTCGTCGCGTTCCTCGAGCGCGAGGAGACGCTACCGGGACACAAGCGGCTCCTGCGCGCCATGAAGCCCGAAGACGTACGGCGGCGGATGTTCCCCGACGCCTGCGGTTCGCGAGCGGCCTCCGACGACTTCCGGGCGCGGTTCCGGGAGGTGCTGACCGACCCGGCGCCCGCGCACCGGGTCGCCCAGCGTCTGCAGGAACCGACACCGCTGCTGGTGCCGTTCGACGAACTCGAGGACTGGCACACGACCATGGCGCTGGTGCGCGCGCTGCACCTGGCAACGCGCGCACCTGACCAGATGGTCGTCGTGTGGACCAAAGTGGTTCAGGAGCACCTGATCGTGGCGCTCGAACCGAAAGCCGTCACCGGCTGGCCCAACTAGAGGTCGACGCCCAACAGCGCGTCCACAGCGGTGCGGATCTGCGACGGGCCGTGGTTGTCCGAACCGCCGTGCGCCAACGCCTCGTCGGCCCACGCGTCGATCGCGGCCAGCGCCTTGGGCGTGTCGAGGTCGTTGCCCAGGTGGTCGCGCAACCGCGTCACGGTGTCCACAGCGGACGGTCCCGACGACAGCTCGGCTGCCTTGCGCCATTTCGCCAGCCGCTCCAGCGCCTCGTCGAGCAGGGACTGGGTCCAGGCGCGGTCCGTGCGGTAGTGGCCGGCGAGCAGGGCCAGGCGGATGGCGTTCGGGTCGACCTTCTGCGAGCGCAGCTTGGAGACGAAGACCAGGTTGCCGCGCGACTTCGACATCTTCTCGCCGTCGAGGCCGATCATGCCCGCGTGCACGTAGTGGCGAGCGAACGGGTGCTGGCCGGTCTGCGCCTCGGCGTGCGCGGCGGAGTACTCGTGGTGCGGGTAGATCAGGTCCGAGCCGCCGCCCTGGACGTCGAAGCCCATGCCGAGGCGGTTGTGGGCGATGGCGCTGCACTCGATGTGCCAGCCGGGCCGGCCCTCGCCCAGCTCGGACTGCCACGACGGCTCGCCGGGCCGCTTCACGCGCCACAGCAGGGCGTCGAGCGGGTGCTTCTTGCCGGGGCGCTCCGGGTCGCCGCCGCGCTCGGCGAGCAGCTTGGTCATCGTCTCCGCGTCGTAGTTCGACTCGTAGCCGAAGTGGCCGGTCGCGTTGTGCGCGAAGTAGATGTCCGGGTACTCGGGGTCGTCGACGCGGTAGGCGTGGCCGTCGTTGACCAGCTTGACGATCACCTCGACGATCTCGGGGATCGCCTCGACGATGCCGACGTAGTCCTGCGGCGGCAGGACGCGCAGGGCCTCCATGTCCTCGCGGAACAGCGCCGTCTCACGCATGGCGAGCACGACCCAGTCGTCCTGGTCGCGTTCGGCGCGCTCCAGGAGCGGGTCGTCGACATCGGTGACGTTCTGGACGTAGTGCACGTTGTGGCCGTTGTCGAGCCACACGCGTTGCACGAGGTCGAACGCCAGATAGGTGGCGGCGTGGCCGAGGTGCGTCGCGTCGTACGGCGTGATCCCGCAGACGTACAACCTGGCGGTGTCTCCTGGAGCCGTCGGGCGCACTTCACCCGTAGCCGTGTCGAACAGCCGCAGCGGGCGGGGGTCCCCCGGAACCCGCGGCACAGGAATCGATGACCAGGTCTGCATGCATCCGACACTAACGCGTGCCGCCGTACGGAGTGCACTTTCCGGCTGTTGGGACCACCACCCCGTAGCGGGTCCGGACAGAAAGATCGGACATTCGTTGACGACGTTGTCAGGGCCTCCCTAGCGTCCAAGGGCATGCTTCGTGCCGTTGTTGCCACGTTGATAGCCCTGTCCCTGTCCCCCGCAACCGCCGCAGCACAAGAGCTCGATCCCCTGGCGTACCTGGAGAACCCCCGGATGACGGGCGAGAACCAGGAGCCGCCGCACCCCGATCTGAAGCCCGAACGACGCCTGAGCCTCAACGGCGAGTGGCGCATCCGGATGTTCGACAAGCCCGAGGACGTCACCCCGGAGATCAAGGACTGGCGCACGGTCCAGGTCCCGCACACCTGGCAGACCGACTTCCTCGACCACCCGATGTTCCGCAACATCCCCACCGAGATGTACCCGGACGACCCACCGCGCATCCCGCGCGACGTCAACCCCACCGGCGTCTACGAGAAGACGTTCGACGTGCCGGCGGACTGGGACCGCACGCTCCTCCGGTTCGAGGGCGTGACCAGCGGATTCTTCGTGTGGATCAACGGCACGTACGTAGGCTACGACCAGGGCGGCTACACGCCCGCCGAGTTCGACGTCACCAGCAAGCTCAAGGCCGGCCGCAACACCCTGAAGGTCCAGGTCCACCGCTGGGGCTCCGGCTCCCACCTGGAGGACTACGACCAGTGGCGGTTCTCCGGCATCTTCCGCGAGGTCTGGCTCTACTCGACGCCCAGGACGTACCTCGCAGACGTCACGATCAAGACCGATCTGGACGCGCAGTACCGCGACGCCACGCTCACCGCCGACATCAAGATCGGCGGCCCGCAGGAGGGCCACACCGTCCGGACCAGGCTGTTCGACCCGCAGGGCCGTGAGGTTGCCGTTCAAGACGGCAAGGTCGCGAACCCGCTGAAGTGGACGGACGAGACACCGAACGTCTACGAGCTGCGCGTCGAGCTCCTGGACAACGGCCACGTGATCCAGACCGGCAGGCAGCCCGTCGGGTTCCGCGAGATCGAGATCGCCGACAAGCAGCTGAAGATCAACGGCAAGCGCGTGCTGTTCCGCGGCACCAACCGAGCGGAGACCTCGGCCCACGGCAGCCGCTACGTCACCCGCGCTGACCAGGAAAAAGACGTCCAGCTGATGAAGCGGTTCAACATCAACTCGGTCCGCACGTCGCACTACCCGAGCGACCCGTACTTCTACGAGCTGGCCGACCGCAACGGCCTGATGATCGCTGACGAGGTCGACATCGAGACCCACCACCACGACGGCTGCCCGAACAACTGCCTCGCCGAACGGCCGGAGTGGCAGGACGCGTTCCAGGACCGGTTCGTCGCGATGATGCAGCGCGACAAGAACCACCCCAGCGTGATCATGTGGGACACCGGCAACGAGGCCGGCCTGGGCAAGGCCCACTACACGATGGCCGACTACGCCAGGAAGAACGACACCCGCCCGCTCTACCACCAGCCGAACGTCCCGGACGGCGACGCGCCCTTCGCCGACGTCGCCGGCCCGCGCTACCCCTCCCCCGCGAGCCTCGAAGCCAAGGCCAAGACGACCACCAAGCCGATCATCATGGGCGAGTACGCGCACGCGATGGGCAACAGTCTCGGCAACTTCAAGGAGTTCTGGGACGTCGTGCGCGCCTATCCGCAGGTGCAGGGCGGCTTCATCTGGGACTGGGCCGAGCAGAACATCGCGCTGCCGTTGTACACCACCCCCGATGACGCCAACGGCATTCTCTCCTGGCTGTCCGGCAAGCCGTCGCACGTGGACGGACCGCACGGCAAAGCCCTGGAGCTGAGCGGACTCGACGACTTCGTGGAGGTCTACCGCGACCGCAAACTCGACGAGGTGAGCACCGGCCTGACCTTGGACGCCCAGGTCAAACCCGCCGCGTGGACCGGCGACTTCACCGTCATCTCCAAGGGCAACCGCCAGTACGCGCTGAAGATGGCCGACCAGAACACCCTCGAGTTCCACATCTACAGCGGCACCTGGCGCACGGTCCAGGTACAGGTGCCGGCCGACTGGTACGGCAACTGGCACCGCGTCACCGGCACGTTCGACGGCACCCGGCTGCGGCTGCTGATCGACGGTCGCGAGGTGGGATCGACCGCCCACACCGGCACGATCGACTGGTCGCACTGGCCGGTCAACCTCGGCCGCAACGCCGAGACCATGCAGGAGAACGTCGAGCACCGCATGGCGCACGGCACGATCGACCAGGTCCGGATCTACCACCGCGCTCTGACCGACGCCGAGCTCGGCGCCGACCCGAAGCAGACCGCCGTCCTGGCACTCGACTTCGAGAAGCTGGAGGACAAGGGCCGCAAGGAGTCCTACGGCGCGGGCACCGGCGGCGTCGACGGCGTGGTGTGGGCGGACCGCAGGCCACAGCCGGAGGCCACCGAGCTGATGGCCGTCCACTCCCCCATCCGGTTCTCCTACAACGACAACAGGCTCACCACCGTCAGCGAACGCCAGTTCACCGGCACCGACGACCTGGAACTGCGCTGGCAGGTCCAGGACAACGGCCGCACGATCGCCCAGCACCGCGGCAAGCTCCAGCCGGGCACGATCACGTTGCCGGACTTTCGCGCGGACACCGAACGCTGGCTGACCGTCCGCGCCATCGACCGGCAGGGCAACGACGTCGGCATCTCCCAATTCCCGGTGGGCGGCACGCAGATCGCCGGCCTGCACGTCCCTGGACCACCCGGCAAGCTCACGACCACCCAGAACGACAACGAGATCGTGGTGTCCGGCAAGGACTTCCGCTACGTCGTCAGCAAGTCCTCCGGCACGCTGACGTCGATGCGCGTGCGCGGCACGGAGTTGCTGAAGACGGGCCCGGAGCTGGACGCCTGGCGCGCGCCGCTGTCCAACGAGTTCATGAGCGAGGACGGCTCCTGGTACCGCAACGGCCTGGACCGGCTCAGGACCACGCCGTCGAGCGTCACCGTTGTTCAGAACGGCGCCGACACGGTCATCACCGCGCGGTCGACCGCTCAGGCCGTCGCCAACTCGTCGTTCGGCCAGACCTTCACCTACCGGATCACCGGTGACGGCGAGATCCACGTGGGCCACCGGGTCGCCGCACGCGACCGGATGCGCGACCTGACCTACCTGCCCGGCATCGGCTTCACGCTGAAGGTGCCGGACGACTTCGGCAGGTTCACCTGGTACGGCCGCGGCCCCGGCGAGAACTACGACGACCGCAAGGCCGGCAACCCGGTCGGCGTGTACCAGTCCACTGTGGACCGCGAGTTCAACGACTACTACAAGCCGCAGGACTTCGGCAACCACGCCGACACGCGCTGGGCGACGCTGTCCAACGGCCGCGCGGGCCTGCTCGTCGCGGGCGACCTGGACGTCCGGGTGTCCCGCTACGACGACCTGGACCGGGCGCCGTACCCGTTCGCGCTCAAGAAGAACGACGGCTGGACCACCCTGCACGCCTCTCATCGCGTGACGGGCGTCAGCGAGACCTTCCACGAGCCGCTGCCGCAGTACCAGGTGGAGGCGGGCAACGAGTACGCCTACTCCGTGCTGCTGCGCCCGCTCACGCCCGCCGAAGCCGCGACGGGCAAGCTCGGCAACCGGGTGGACTGCGCTCCCGAGGTCGAGCTTCGGGCCACCGACACCGCGCTGGAGCCGGGTGAGCAGGTGGAGGCCGAACTGGTGGTTGTGCGGCCGTGTCCGGGCACCATCACGGCGAGGCTCACCGCTCCGGAGAACTGGTCCGTGTCTCCCTCCGCGGTCGACCTCACCGGCGGCTCCGCTCGGTTGACGATCAAGCGTGAGGGCGGTGAAACCGGCACCCGGCCGGTGTTCGTCGAGGTCACCGCAGGAAAGGCGACGACCTCGCTGACCAAGGACTTCACCGCCACCCCGCCCGCGCCGACCGGAGAGGCGGCGGTCTCCGCGCTGCCGTTCCTCAACGAGCGCAACGGCTGGGGCCCGATCGAACGCGACCGCAGCAACGGCGAGAACGCCGGCGGTGACGGCAACCCTCTCCGCATCCGCGGCGTCGAGTTCTCCAGGGGCGTTGGCGCGCACGCCGAGTCGGAGTTCCAGGTCTACACCGGCGGCAAGTGCTCGGCGTTGACCGCCACGATCGGTGTCGACGACGAGACGAACGGCAACGGCAGCGTCCGGTTCGAGGTCCTCCGGGACGGTCAGCGCGTCTACGAAAGCCCAACGCTGACAGGCCGGAGCGCAGCGCTGCCGATCACCGTGGACACGTCCGGAGCAACGCTGCTGACGTTCCGGATCACAGACGGTGGCGACGGCAACGCCTGGGACCACGCTGACTGGGCGAACCCCGTGCTGAGCTGCCGATAATTGTCAGACCCGAGGCGTACCGTTGGGGATCAAGGGCATTCGCCGGTGAAGGGCGGGGTCTCATGATCTTCTTCGAAATCCTCGGCGGGCTGGTCGCGATCGGAGGCCTGGGCCTCGCGATGAGCGCCAGGGTGATCAAGCAGTTCGAACAGGGACTGGTGTTCCGGTTCGGCAAGCTCCAGCAGGGCGTGCGCGGGCCAGGGCTGACGATGCTGATCCCGGGGGTGGACCAACTCCGGAAGGTCAACCTCCAGATCGTCACCCTGCCCGTGCCGGCCCAGGACGGCATCACGCGCGACAACGTGACGGTGCGCGTCGACGCCGTCGTGTACTTCAAGGTGCAGGACGCGGCAAAGGCCGTCATCAACGTCGAGGACTACCGCTTCGCGATGCTGCAGGTGGCCCAGACGTCGCTGCGGTCGATCATCGGCAAGAGCGAGCTGGACGACCTGCTGTCCAACCGCGAGCACCTCAACCAGGGCCTGGAACTGATGATCGACACCCCCGCGCTGGCGTGGGGCATCGACATAGACCGCGTCGAGATCAAGGACGTGGCGCTGCCGGAGAGCATGAAGCGCTCGATGTCCCGGCAGGCGGAGGCCGAACGCGAACGCCGCGCGCGCATCATCACGGCAGACGGCGAGCTGCAGGCGTCCAAGAAGCTGTCGGAGGCCGCGGGAACCATGGAGGCCACGCCCGGCGCGCTCCAGCTGCGGCTGCTGCAGACCATCGTGGAGGTGGCCGCGGAGAAGAACTCGACGCTGGTGCTGCCGTTCCCGGTGGAGCTGCTCCGGTTCCTGGAGAAGAACACGAACCTGGAGCTGACCAAGTCGCAGGAGGGTGAGTCGGCGGGTTCGTCCAAGGCTGTGCGCCAGGACTCGACTCAGGCGTTGCCCCAGGACTCACGCCAGGCCTTACCCGACGACTCGGCCCAGGTCCCGCCCCAGGCTCTACCCAGGGATGCGGCCGAGGAGGCAGTGCCGAACGGTACGGCCCAGACCTCGCCCCAGGATCGGCCTTAGGACTCGCTCCAGAGGACTCGCTCCAGGCTCTCCCCAAGGGACTCGGCCCAAGGAATCGGCCTGGGCTCGCCCCAGGCATTGCGCCAAGCCACGCCCAGGCCTCGGGCTCAGGGCCCACTCAGGCCTGGTCCCACGCCACGCGCCGGGCCTCGGGATCAGAGCCCACCCAGGCCCGGTCCCACGCCACGCGCCGGGCCTCGGGATCAGAGCCCACCCAGGCCCGGTCCCACGCCACGCGCCGGGCCTCGGGATCAGAGCCCACCCAGGCCCGGTCCCACGCCACGCGCCGGGCCTCGGGATCAGAGCCCACCCAGGCCCGGTCCCACGCCACGCGCCGGGCCTCGGGATCAGAGCCCACCCAGGCCCGGTCCCACGCCACGCGCCGGGCCTCGGGATCAGAGCCCACCCAGGCCCGGTCCCACGCCACGCGCCGGGCCTCGGGATCAGAGCCCACCCAGGCCCGGTCCCACGCCACGCGCCGGGCCTCGGGATCAGAGCCCACCCAGGCCCGGTCCCACGCCACGCGCCGGGCCTCGGGATCAGAGCCCACCCAGGCCCGGTCCCACGCCACGCGCCGGGCCTCGGGATCAGAGCCCACCCAGGCCCGGTCCCACGCCACGCGCCGGGCCTCGGGATCAGAGCCCACCCAGGCCCGGTCCCACGCCACGCGCCGGGCCTCGGGATCAGAGCCCACCCAGGCCCGGTCCCACGCCACGCGCCGGGCCTCGGGATCAGAGCCCACCCAGGCCCGGTCCCACGCCACGCGCCGGGCCTCGGGATCAGAGCCCACCCAGGCCCGGTCCCACGCCACGCGCCGGGCCTCGGGATCAGAGCCCACCCAGGCCCGGTCCCACGCCACGCGCCGGGCCTCGGGATCAGAGCCCACCCAGGCCCGGTCCCACGCCACGCGCCGGGCCTCGGGATCAGAGCCCACCCAGGCCCGGTCCCACGCCACGTGCCAGGCCCCCGGCACAGGACCCACCCAGGCCCGGTCCCAAACCACCCACCGGAGCCCGGCTCAAGGGGCGCGCGCCGGCTTGACCCCGGCACGCGCGCGAGGATCCGCCCGGAGGTTCGGCCATGTGAGTTAACCCGCGTAACGCCTCACTCCCCGGAACGACGTCCGGACAGGGGGTAGTGGCTTATGCAGGAAAGGGTCAGGGGCAGGTTCGTCGGCATCGGTGTCGGCTCGTACGAGCTGGTGCAGCCGCTGCAGCACGCCGTGAGCGACGTGCGGGAGTTGCGCGCGCTGCTCAAGGGGTACGAGGGCGAGCCGCTGGCCGACCCGACCGAGGCCGAGATCCGCGACCACATGAAGGCGCTCCGACGCCAGCCGCAGGACGGCGGTGCGCTGGTGGCGTTGTGGAGCGGGCACGCCATTCCCGTCGCGGGCAACCTGAGGCTGCTGGCCAGGGACAACGACGGCGTGATCGACGGCATCATGCTGCACGAGTTCGCGCTGTGGTGTGCCGCGTCGGGCGCGCATCAGGTGCTGATCATCATCGACGCCTGCTACTCCGGTGCCCAGCTCGACGAGGCCGTTCGCACGGTCGCCGCTGTCCAGGAGGAGTTGCTGGCCGGGCAGGTGCACTGGGCGGGCGTGCTCGTGTCGTGCAGCAGCGTCGAGACGGCACGTGACGGACTGTTCGGCGGCAAGCTGCGCAAGCTGCTGCGTACTGGGCCCACGGCCGATGAGGACGCACGCAGGTGGAGTGACCGCACGGCGCTCATAGACGGCGGCGCGATCGGGACGGCGCTGCTGAACGCGTGGGACAGCGACGTTCAGCGGCCGCGCTTCATGCAGTACGGCTCCGCACAGCCGATGCTGCCGAACCCCCTCTACGCCGCGAACACGGTCGTGAAGCACCTGCTGCTGGCGGCGCGCGGCGGCGACTCGGCGGACAACCGGTCGTGGTTCACCGGGCGCACCACCCAGGTCGACAAGGTCGTGAGCTGGGTGAAGTCCGGGGTCGCTGGCCTGCGGGTGGTCACGGGCTCGCCGGGCACCGGCAAGTCCGCGGTCGTCGGCCGGGTCGTGAGCCTGTCCAACGACGCCGAGCGCGACCTGCTGCTGACCACCGGGCCGCCGTTCCGGCACGCCGATCCCGGACCCGGCGCGGTGAACGCCGCCGTGCACGCCCGCGCGATGGACGCCGACCGCGTCGCCGACCTGCTCAGCCGCCAGCTCGTCGGGGCGGGCCTCATTCCGGAACCGGACGGGCCGCGCAGGGGTGCCGCCGAGCTGGTCGGTGTGGTCAGCACGCTCGCCAAGCCGCCGGTGCTGGTGGTCGACGGCCTCGACGAGGCGCGCGGCGAGTCGTTCTCGATCGCCACCTCGCTGCTGACCAAGCTCGCCGCTTACGCGGTCGTGATCGTCTCGACCCGGCAGGCACATCGGGTGGCCGGTGGCGCGCCGCTGCTGACCGAGCTGTCGCCGGTGGAGGTGCTGAACCTCGACGAGGCGGACAGCGAACAGGACGTCCGCGAGTACGTGCTGGCCAGGCTCGGCAGCGCCGCTCCGCAGTCCACTGTGGACGAACTGGCGGAGCTGCCGTTCCTGACCGCGTGGATGATCACCGACCAGGTTCTCGCAGACGCGAAGATCAGCGCCGACCTCAAGCTCTCCCTGGACGCGGCGTTCGACCGCGAGCTCGCGAAGGTCCCCGCCGCCAGGGCACTGCTGACCGCGTTGACGTGGAGCTACGGCGCGGGCTTCCCCGAGGCCGAGTGGATCGCGGTCGCGGAGGCGTTGTCCGGCGAGAAGTTCGGCCGTGACGACATCACGGCCGTGCTCACCGAACTCGGCCGGCACGTCGTGCAGGACGGCGAGGAAGGCACGGCCGTCTTCAAGCTGACGCACCAGACGTTCGCCGACCACCTCCGAGCACCTTTCGCACCGAGCCGCGACGCGGTGTTCGCGCCAGGCGCGGAGAAGGTCGCGTGCGCGCTGATCCGGTTGTACCGGCAGCGGATCGAGGGCGGAGTGCCGCCGAACGTGCCGGGCTACCTGTGGAAGTACGCGTGGCGGCACTGCGGACACGCGGGCACGAAGGCGTTGGACGGCCTGCGCGAGCTCGCCACGATGAACCGGATGTTGTTGCCGGACATCGCTCTCGCGGCCACCACGGCGGCGAACGAGCTGATCCACTGGAATCACGGCGACGAGGCCATCGCGCCGCTCGAAGAGGCCTCCGAACACTTCCGTGCGCTGGTGCCGACGACCCGGATGTACTTGGCGGACCTGGCTTTCGTGCTGAACAAGCTGGGCAAGCGATTCCGCGAGGCCGGACGGTTGCAACAGGCCGTCGCGCCCGCTGAGGAAGCCGCGGTCCGGTACCGCGAACTGGTCGCGTCGACGCCGACGACCGCCGAAACCCTCACCCACAAACGACTCGCGCAACGCATCGCGAAGACCACGACGCACGGCGGTGACAACCCAACCTACGCAGCGCACCTGAGTGGCGCGTTGGTGGACCTGAGCGAGGTCTACGCGATGCTGGGCCGCAGGCACGAGGCACTGTCCACGGCGAGAGACGCCGTAGCAGCCGTGGGCACCGATGCCCCGCTCGCGCGCGCCATGACCTGTCTGGCCGCCCGCTGCAGCGAGACCGGCCGCCGCTACGAGGCCATGCAGCGCTCCAAGCAGGCCGTCGAGCTGTACTTCTCGCTCGCCCAGACCAACCCGGTGTTCCTCGCGGACCTGGTCACCGCGCTGGTCGAGCTGAGCCGCGACTACATGGCGCTGGGCAGGCTGTCCGACGCCGACCGCGCCACCCAGCAGGCCGCGGACATCAGCGGCACGCTCGGCCGGCACGCCGCGTTCCGGCCGCAGCTCGCCGACGCCGCGCTGAGCCTGAGCGTCGCGTTCAGCATGATCAACCGCAGGGACGAGGCGCTCAACGCCGCGCGCCAGGCCGCGGACCTCGCGGACGGCCTGCGCATCCACGCCCAGGCGCTGCACAACCTGATGCGCCGCCAACGGGACGCGGACAAGCCCAGGGAAGCGCTGGCGACCGGGCTGCGGGCCGTCGAGGTGTGCCTGCTGCCGGAGAACAACGACCGGCTGTCGACGCTGGCCGCCGCCCTGTTCACGCTCGACACGATCTGCGCAGGCCTCAAGCAGCCCGAGATCGTCGACGAGACCTGGGAACGCGTGACGACCCGGTTCAACGGCCCCCACCTCGCGACGCTGCTGATGCTGCGGGCAGCGGCGACGAAGGCCGGCGACCCGGCGGCGGCGAAGTGGCTGTGCCAGGCGCTGACCCACGTCGGCCAGTCCCGCCAGGCGATCCACGACGTGCACGACATCGCCCGCCGCCACTACGACTCGGGCCCGTGGCCGTGGGACACCACCCCGGACTGGCTGGCCGTGGACCGCACGCTCCTGAAGACCGCCCGCAGGTGGGTGTTCGCGCGTTCGTACGTCGAGGAGCGGGCCATCCTGCTCGACCACCCAGAGCTGCTCTCGACGGACGCGGACGTGGCGGTCACCGAGGCGCTGTACGGCACGAGCCTGATCGAGGCTCGGGTCATCCAGTCGCGCCGCACGACCGCGCAGCAGCAGGGCGTCCAGCACGCCTACCGCCCGTGGCTGCTGGCCAGCCTCGCGGACGAGTTCGTCGACGCCACCGCGGCACGACGCCGCGAACTGCTGGCGGCGCGGCGCGAAGAGTTGCTGGACAAGGAAGTCCTGAAGAACGTCCGCGACAACCGGCCCGTGCACGCGTTGCTGTTGCTGGCCGATGAGGACGCGGACGTGCTCGACCTCGTGCTGGACGCGCAGGAGAACCCGGCGAGCACCACGGAGATCCTGCGCGGCCTGGCCGCGGGCGCCTCACCGCAGGCGCTCACCCAGGCGGTGACGGCGCTGGAGCCGCACCCGCTGGCCGCGCTCTACAAGGTCGTCGCACGGGTCAGGGCCGGTGACGGGCGGCTCGCGCTGCCGCCGACCGGCCAGCGCCTGGCGTGGATCCACGAGCTGACCTACCTGGTGCCCGCGAACCCGAAGCTGCTCACCCTCATCCGCGCACTCGCAGAGGAATCCCAGAGAGCGGAGACCTAGATGAACCACCTGGTCGTCGTCGTGCCCGGCATTCTCGGCAGCACGCTCAAGGACTCCGACGGCATGGTCTGGGAGGTGTCCGGCAAGGCCGCGTTGAGAGCCGTGCTGTCGCTGGGCCGCAGCCTGCAGCGGCTCAAGCTCCCGGCCGGCATCGGCGACGAACACCCGCAGGACGGCATCGAGCCCGTGGCGCTGATGAGCGACCTGCACGTCATCCCGGGCATCTGGACGCCGCTCAAGGGCTACGACCGGGTGACGAAGAGGATGAACTCGCTCGGCTACACCGTCGAGAAGGGCAACCTGCTGCTCTTCGCCTACGACTGGCGCCTCTCGAACCGATACAACGGCGCACGGCTCGCCCGTGAGGTCGACGAGAAGCTGGACAGGCTCGGCCCGGACGCCGAGGTCAGCTTCGTGTGCCACTCGATGGGCGGGCTGGTCGCGCGGTGGTGCATCGAGCAGTGCGGGATGGCCGAGCGCACGTCGAAGCTGATCACGATGGGCACGCCCTACCGCGGCGCCGCGTCGGCGTTGGAACAGCTGGTCAACGGCGTCCGCAAGGGCCTCGGACCGCTCGCGATCGACCTCACCGAGTTCGCCCGCTCGTTGCCCTCGCTGCACCAGCTGCTGCCCGAGTACGCCTGCATCGAGGGCCCATCAGGCCTGGTCAAGACCACCGAGACCACGCTGCCCGAGCTGGACACCAAGATGGTCGAGGACGCGGCGGCGTTCCACGGGGCGCTGACCGACTCGTTCGCCGACCAGACCTACGCGATCCTCGGCGGCAAGCAGCCGACCGCCACGACCGCACGCATCGCCGACGGCAAGGTGACCTGCTACCGCACGTACGAGGGTGAGGAGCTGTACGGCGACGCGACCGTGCCGATGGTCGGGGCCGCGCGCAAGGGGCTGGCCCTGTCGTCGAACACGCTGCACCGCGTGACCGAGCAGCACACGTCGCTGCAGGACAACGCGGCGGTGCTGGACGCGGTGGAGTCGTTCCTGACCGCGAAGAAGATCATCCCGCGCAACGTGACGTCGACGGAACCGCAGGTCGTCGTGCCCGACCTGGTGCTCGCAGGGGAGGACCTGGAGGTCACCGTCGAGCTGAAGGACACGACCCCGCGGGCGTTGAAGGTGGCACTGCTCGACGAAAACGGCAGACAGGTCGAATCGCGCAGCCCGGCGATCTCCGAGACCATGACGATCAAATTCGACGGATTGGCCCCCGGCGCGTACTACGTGCAGGTCAGCGGCATCGCGACGGGTGCTTCGGTGGTGCCGGTGACGTCGGCGGCGCTCGTCATGGATTGCCCCGTGGTCTGACCGGGAGGACGATAATCCTCTGTCGCGAGGAGGCGAGATGACCACGATCAAGCCGACGCCGGTCGTCCCACATCCGGGTGCAGCGCGCGCCCGGCCGAAGGGGTCGTACTTCCTCTCGCTGTTCAAGACCACAGATCCCAAACAGATCGGGATCATGTACCTGACCACGTCGTTCGCGTTCTTCATGATCGGCGGCGTGATGGCGCTGCTGATGCGCGGCGAACTGGCGCGGCCGGGCCTGCAGTACCTGTCGAACGAGCAGTTCAACCAGCTGTTCACCATGCACGGCACGATTATGCTGCTGCTGTACGCGACGCCGATCCTGTTCGGCTTCGCGAACTTCATCCTCCCGCTGCAGATCGGCTCGCCGGACGTCGCGTTCCCGCGCCTGAACGCCTTCTCGTACTGGCTGTACCTCTTCGGCGGCATCACCGTGCTCGCCGGCTTCGTGACGCCGGGCGGCGCGGCCGACTTCGGCTGGTTCGCCTACACGCCGCTGTCCAACGCGGTGCACTCGCCGGGCGTCGGCGCCGACCTGTGGATCATGGGTCTGGCGGTCTCCGGTCTGGGCACGATCCTCGGCGCGGTCAACATGACCACGACGGTCGTGACGCTGCGGGCGCCGGGCATGACGATGTTCCGGATGCCGATCTTCACCTGGAACATCCTGGTGACGTCCGTGCTGATCCTGCTGGCGTTCCCGATCCTCACCGCGGCGTTGATGGGTCTCGCGGCCGACCGGCACCTCGGCGCTCACGTGTTCGACCCGGCCAACGGCGGCGTGATCCTGTGGCAGCACCTCTTCTGGTTCTTCGGCCATCCCGAGGTGTACATCGTCGCCTTGCCGTTCTTCGGAATCGTGACCGAGATCTTCCCGGTGTTCAGCCGCAAACCGCTGTTCGGTTACAAGGGACTCGTGTTCGCGACGCTGGCGATCGCGATGCTGTCCGTGGCCGTGTGGGCGCACCACATGTACGCCACGGGTGCCGTGCTGCTGCCGTTCTTCTCCCTGATGACGTTCCTCATCGCCGTGCCGACCGGTATCAAGTTCTTCAACTGGATCGGCACGATGTGGAAGGGCCAGCTGACGTTCGAGACCCCGATGCTCTTCAGCGTCGGGTTCCTGGTGACGTTCCTCTTCGGCGGCCTCACGGGCATCCTGCTCGCCGCGCCCGCCGTCGACTTCCACGTGTCCGACACGTACTTCGTGGTCGCGCACTTCCACTACGTGCTGTTCGGCACGATCGTGTTCGCCACCTACGCCGGCATCTACTTCTGGTTCCCGAAGATGACCGGCCGGATGCTCAACGAACCGCTGGGCAAGCTGCACTTCTGGACGACGTTCATCGGCTTCCACGGCACGTTCCTGGTGCAGCACTGGCTGGGCAACGAGGGCATGCCGCGCCGCTACGCCGACTACCTCGCCTCCGACGGCTTCACGACGCTGAACATGATCTCCACGATCAGCTCGTTCCTGCTCGGCGCCTCCGTGCTCCCGTTCGTGTGGAACGTCTTCAGGTCCTACCGCTACGGCGACCCGGCACCGCAGGACGACCCGTGGGGCTACGGCAACTCGCTGGAGTGGGCCACGACCTCTCCTCCGCCGCGGCACAACTTCAAGGAGCTGCCGCGCATCCGGTCGGAGCGGCCGGCGTTCGAGCTGCACTACCCGCACATGGTCGAGCGGATGCGCGATGAGGCGCACTTCTCGTTGGTGCATCCCGGGAAGCACCGGGTCGGCAAGGACGGGGCGACGGAGAAGGCGCTCGCGTCAACGGATCGCGAGGAACCGACCGAATAGCTTCACCGCAACGAACAGCTGCACCGCAACGAACAGCTGCACCGTGTGGTGATCAGGGCCGGACGCCCAGCAGCACCCGCATGGTGTCGGTGAGGACGCTGATCGAGGGCTCACCGTCCACGAACCGCTGCACGCCCAGCCCCACGCCGAGGCTCAGCAGGGCGCGCGCCACGTCCTCGCTCGGCAGCACCGGCGTGAACCCGAGTTCGCCGGACTGGTGGTCGATGAGGCCCTTGAGCGCCTCCACGACGGAGTTCGCCCGGCGGGCCAGTTCCCGGCGCAGGTCCGGGTCCTTGCGCGCCTGGAGGGCGAACTCGACCTCGAACTGGGTGCGCGGGGCGTCTCCGATCATGTTCTCGGCATAGGCCGCGAACGCTTCGATGCGTTCCTCGATCGTCGTCCCGGTCGCGAAGACCTCGACGATCCGGGTGATGCGCTCGGCGTAGAGGGCGTCCAGGACCACCAGGCAGAGCTCGTCCTTGCTGCCGAAGTTCGAGTACACCGCGCCCTTGGAGAAGCCCGCCGCCTCAGCGACCTTCTCCAGTGACGTGGCGTGGTAGCCGTCGCGCAGGAACAGCTTCTGCGCGGTCTCGGACAGCAACGTCCTGGTGCGGGCTTGGCTCTCCGCACGGGTCAACCTGGCCATCCGGTCAGCATACGTTGACATCCCGATGGGATCGAAATACCGTCGGTATGTGGATGTACTCGTGATCGGGGCGGGACCAGCGGGCATCGGTGCGGCCATCCGGCTGCGCGAACTCGGATTCGACGCGCACGTCATCGAGAAGGCGCCGGAACTCGGCGGGACCTGGCGCGACAACGTCTATCCGGGGTGCGCGTGCGACATCCCCTCGGCGCTGTACTCGTACTCGTTCGCGCCCCGGCGGTGGAGTGCGGCGTTCTCCGGGCAGCCGGAGATCCTGACGTACCTGCGGGAGACGGCGGCCGCGCACGGCGTCGTGCCGCAGTACGACACCGAGATGCTGGACGCGACCTGGGACGGCTCGCGGTGGCAGGTCACGACCACGTCCGGAGTGCTGTCCGCGCGGGCGATCGTGTCTGCGACCGGGCCGTGGCACGAGCCGAAGATTCCGTTGGACGCCTCGGTTTTCGAGGGCGAGATCTTCCACTCCGCGCGGTGGCGGGACTTCTCCGGACGACGGGTCGCAGTGGTCGGCACGGGTGCTTCGGCGGTGCAGTTCGTGCCGGAGATCCAGCCCGGCGTCGATCAGCTGTACCTGTTCCAGCGCACGGCCGCGTGGGTGTTGCCGAAGCCGTCGGTGAAGCTGCCGCGGTCGGTCGTGTTCGGGTTGCTGGAGCTGTTCAGCTTCGGGTTCCGGCATCCGGCGGTGATGAAGGTCGTGCAACGGCTCGGGTTGCTGCACCTGCGAACCATCAAGGATCCGGCACTGCGAGCGGCGTTGACACCCGACTTCGTGTTGGGGTGCAAGCGGTTGCTGATGTCGAACACCTACTACCCCGCGTTGGCACAGCCGAACGTCGAGGTCGTGCCGCACGCGGTTCAGGGCTTCACGGCGGACGGGATCATCGGCGCGGACGGGGTGGAGCTGAAGGTCGACACGATCATCTTCGGTACCGGTTTCCACTTCAGCGACCCGCCGATCGCGTCGAAGGTCCACGTCGAGGGCAAGTCGCTGGCGGACGTGTGGCGCGGGAGCCCGCAGGCCTACCTGGGGACTTCCGTCCACGGGTTCCCGAACCTGTTCCTGTTGCTGGGCCCCAATCTCGGCACCGGGCACTCGTCCGCGTTCACGATCATCGAGACGCAGCTGCGGTACATCGCCTCGGCTTTGACCGCGTTGCGGGACCGCGACTGGCCCGTGGCGGACGTGCGGCCGACGGTGCAGGCGGCGTACAACTCGTCGGTGCAGGTGGCGTTGCAGCGCACCGTCTACAACGCCGGCGGCTGCACCTCCTACTACCTCGACGAGAACGGGCGGAACTCGACGATGTGGCCGTGGTCGACGGTCCGGATGATGCGCCGCATCCGCGCGTTCGACCCCGACGACTACTTCATCGAAGCGGCTCAAGCCAGTGACGTTGACGCTGGAACGGATAGCCCGGCAGCGGAACCCTCCGCCCGGGCCTGAAGTCCGGCAGCGGCACGCCGCGGGCCCAGAGCGTGCCCAACGCGATAAGCACGCCGCGTTCGCCACAGTCCTGCGAGATGTCGACCGTGACCGCGTTGCCGGGCAGTTCGGGAACGGCCGGGCACAGGTCCTCCGCCAGAGCGAGCCAGTGCCGGCTGTCGGTGACGTCCAGTTCGGTCAGCAGCGCGCCCGTCGCGCCGGACAGCAGCGGGATCTGAGGAGCCCGCGGTACCGCGTTCGCGATCTGCTTCGCATAGCGCTCAGGGCACCGGCGCCGAGTCACCAAGGAGATGGCTTCCTCGTCGGTCAGCACACCGGCGACAGCGGCGGCCGCGTACTCACCGAGGCCGAGACCGAGCACCAGAGCCGGGGTGATGCCGGTGGTGAGCAGGCCGCGGGCAGTCGCGATGTCACGTGCGGTGTCCGGACCGCTGAAACGCAACACGACGGCGGCGTTGTCGACCACCTCGAACGGCCCGGTGAACGCGACGGACGCACCGTCCTGAACGACTGCGAAGGCACGGGTGCGGAAGTCGCGACGACCATGGCGGAGCGTGTGCGCGACGTCGAAAAAAGGGGGCGGTGGGTCTTTTGGGTCCGGCCAGAAAGTGCTCATTTGATGAACACTTTCGGCGAGTGCCCTCTCCGTCCGAGCGGAGACCTGCAGGAGATGCCAGCCCGTTCTGGGCGTCTCCGGACGCGACGGCGCCTGACCGAGCACGACGTGCGCGTGCACCCCACCAGAACCTGATGCAGCGACGCCGGCATGTCGGGCGCCAAAGAGCTCACCCGGAACGCGGCCGTGCTCGACGACGAGAGCGGCACCGATGAGCCCGACAACCCCGGCAGCCTGGACGAGGTGCCCGATGAGCGGTTTGACCGAACCGAGGTGGACATCCCCGTAGACGTCCCGCAGGGTGGCCACTTCGAGTTCATCGTCGAGCGCGTGAGGTTCGAGGTAGCCGACGTCAACGGGATCGACGCCAGCGATCGCGAGTGCCGTCACGGCGGCGGTGCGCGCACCCGCGGTGCCGATGCCGTTCGGCGTCCGGCGGCGCCGCCCGTCGTTCGCCACAGCACTTCCCCTGATCACGGCGTGAACGTGGTCGCTATCGCGGACGGCCTCATCAAGTCGTTTCAGCACAACGACTCCGGCACCGTTTCCCTCGGCACCGGGCACGATCGACGCGCCACCAGCCAGCGCGAGATCGCACTGGTGGCTGAGCAGGTCCTGGCACGCGAGATGCACGGCGACGAGCGACGACGCGCAGGCGGCCTGGACGTTCATGACCGGGCCCTGCAGGTCCAGCTCGTACGCGACGCGGGCCGCGAACCCGTCGGGAATGTTGCCCAGCAACGCCTCCGTCGACGACAGCCGCGGATACACGTGGTCGAGCAGATACCGGCTGAGGTTCGCGGAGCCGTAAAGACCCGTGACGACCTCCTGATCGACGTAACCCGCGCGTTCCACGGCGTGATAAGCGCATTCGAGGAACAAGCGGTGCTGCGGGTCGAGAAAAGTCGCTTCTGCCGCACAGTCGAAGAAGTCGGCGTCGAAGTCCTCGATCCCGTCGAGCACCCGGTGCCGCAAGCCGGTGAGGATCAACTGCCAGAACGACTCCGGAGTGTCCGCGCCGGGAACACGCAGAGCCATCCCGATGATCGCGATGTCGGAACTATCCACGGGAACCCCTTCGAACTCTGGCGGCCCGCATCCGGGCGGCGCGGTCGGTGGCGGCGGTGTCGGGGCCGCGTTCGAGGTGGGCGGCGAGCGTCGCGGGCGTGCGGCAGGTGTAGAGGTCGGCGATCGGTACGTGGCGGTGAAGCCTGTCCGCCAACAGGTTCTGCAGCCTGATGAGCAACAACGAGTCGCCACCGAGCGCGAAGAAGTCGTCGTGCACGCCGATGCGGTCGCGCCCGAGCACCTCCGCGTAGACCGCGCAGACGTGGTGCTGCACCGGCGTCGTCGGGGCGTCGAGCCCGGCGAGGTCGAGCCGGCGGCGGCGGATCAGTGCGCGGCGGTCGAGCTTCCCGTTGGGGGTCAACGGGAGTTGGTCGATCGTTTCGATCAACGGGACCATGTACCGCGGGAGGGTCGCCTGCAGGTGCGCTCTCAGCGCCGCTGGACGGATCTCGTTGTGCGGCACGACGAACGCGACGAGGCTGGTGCCGGTGGAGACGACCGCGCTGGTGCGGACGTCGTCGTGCCGGTTGAGGGCCTGCTCGATCTCGGCGGGTTCGACGCGGTGGCCGCGCAGCTTGATCTGGTCGTCGGCGCGGCCCAGGTGTTCCAGGACGCCGTCGTGCCGCCAGCTGGCGAGATCGCCGGTCCGGTAGGTGGTGAAGCGTTCGCCGTGCAGGTAGCCCTTGGCGACGCCGGCTCCGCTGATGTGCAGTTCGCCGGTGACGCCAGGCGGAACCGGTCTACCCAGGGCGTCCAGGACGTGGATCTTCGTGTTCTCGATCGGACGGCCGATCGGCGCGTCCGGGCCGGTGATCGGGTCGCTGATGGTGGCACAGACCGTGGACTCGGTGGGGCCGTAGGCGTTGACGAACCTCCTGCCTCTCGACCAGCGGGCGGCGAGGTCCGGCGAGCAGGACTCCCCCGCTGCCGTGATCGTGGTCTGCGGCGGGATGGCGTTGCCCGGCAGCGCCGCGAGGACCGAGGGCGGCAGCGTGATGTGGGTGATCTCCTGCTGGTGGAGGAGATCACTGAGCGGATCGCCCGGCCTGAGGTCGTCGGCGTCGGCGACGACGAGGGTGGCGCCGGTCAGCAGCGCGCTGGTCATCTCCCAGAACGCGGCGTCGAAGCTCGGCGACGACCACTGCAGGATGCGCGAGTTCGGGGTGATGTGCAGGGCACGACGTTGGGCGGCAACGAGACTGGCGATGCCGCGGTGGGTCACCTCCACGCCCTTCGGCCGGCCGGTGGAGCCGGACGTGTAGATCACGTACGCGGTGTCGTTCAAGTGCGGAAGCGGGATTTCCTTGCTGCTGGCGCAGGAGTCCGGCAGGGAGTCCAGGGTCAGCTTGGGTTCGGCGTCGTGGAGCATCTGGGCGATCCGGTTGCTCGGGTAGTCGGGGTCGATCGGGACGTACGCGGCGCCGGCCCGGCTGACGGCGAGCATCGCGATGATCAGCTCGGGTGAGCGGTGCATCCGCAGGGCCACGCGGTCGCCGTTCATGATGCCCCGGTCGTGCAGGCGCTGCGCGAGTTGCTCGACCTGGTCGTGCAGGTCGGCGTAGGTGATGTTGTTGCCGCGGTAGGAGATCGCGGCCGCTTGCGGTGTTCTCGTTGCCTGGGCGGCGAACAGTTCCGGGAGGGTTTCGCAAGCGACCTCGGTCTCGGTGGCGTTCCACGTTTCGAGGAGCAGGTGCTCCTCGGGATCCAGGGCGTCGATCTCGCCGATCTTCGTGTTAGCGCTGAGCGCTTCGACGATGCGGTTGAGGCGGCGCAGGATCGTGCGGATGTCGTCGTGGCGGAAGAGGTCCGGGCGGTAGTTGAGCTTCACGGTGAGGTCGCGCTTCACCGCCAGGGACAACGGGTAGTGCGGCGCGTCGAGGCTCTCGACGCGGGTCACGTCATCCACAGTGGACTCCGGCCAGGCCTCCAGAGTGGTGACGGTGTCGAAGAGCTGGCCGAGACCTGCTTCGCGCTGGATCTCGGCGAGACCCACGTGGTGGTGCGCGATGAGGCCGTGCTGTTCGTCCTGGACGCGGCGCAGGAGTTCACCCGCGGTTTCGTCGGCCCTGAGGGTGATCCGGACCGGGACGGTGTTGATCAGGGCGCCGACGATGTTCTCGACGCCTTCCACCTCAGCGGACCGACCGGCCACCGTGGCACCGAAGACGACGTCCTTCTTGCCGGTCATCGTGGCCAGCAGGAGAGCCCACGCGGTTTGGACGACTGTGTTGAGGGTGACTCCGGCGATCCGTTCGGTTGCCGGCAGAGATCCTTCGAGGCAGGCGTGAGGGCGGGTTCCTGGACCCGTGGCGATCAGGGTGGGTTCGTCCAGGCCGTGGAGGTACTTCTGCCAGGCGTCGGTCTTGGGTTGGGCGCGCAGCCACGCCAGGTGGTGGTGGAACGGGAGCGGTGGCGGGAGTTCTTCGTTGTGGTACAGGCCGAAGAGGTCGCGCAGCAGCACCGGGACCGACCAGCCGTCGAACAGCAGGTGGTGGTAGGTCAGCACCAGGACGTTGCCCTGCAGGAGGGTGAAGCGCAGCAACGGCGGGGTGGCGACGTCGAAGCGGATCTCGCTGTCCAGCGCCAGGAACGCGTCCGGGTCGTCGTCGGCCTCCTGCCAGGGGACGACCACGTGCTGGTCGATGAACTGGACCGGGCCGGGGCGGAAGCCGGCGCGCAGAGCGGGGTTGCGGGTGACGACCATGCGGGCGGCCCAGTGCAGCCTGGCGGCGTCGATCTTGTGCTTGAGGTGGAAGACGAGCTGGACGAGGTAGCTTCTCGGCTCGATCAACGCGTGGAAGTAGAGGCCTTCCTGGAGCGGGGTCAGCGGCAGTTCGTCACCGAAGTCGTCGGTGTGGCTTGACATCTGCGCCGTGGTGGCGTTTGCGGCGAGCGTGCGGATGTCGTTGTCGAGCACGTCGCGGACGGTGAGCTGGAGGCCCTTCGCGCGGGCTCGGCTGACCAGCTGGATGGCGGTGATGCTGTCGCCGTGGGTGATGAACCTGGTGTCTGGAGCCACCTCTCGGCCGAGGATGTCTTTCGTGAGATCGCAGAGGATCTGTTCGGTGGGGGTTTTCAGCGCCGCGCGGTCGATCTTGTCGGCGTGGTTGCGCGGGAGATCGTTGAGGTGCACGAACTCTGACGGGATGAGGTGGTCCGGCAGGGTTTTGGCGAGTTGCTCGCGGAGGTTGCGGTTGTCGCTGACCACGTAAGCGATCAGCCGGCCGTTGTTCGCGATCACCGTGCAGTCGTCGGTGTGGTCTCGCAGGGCGGCTTCGACTTCTTCGAGCTCGACGCGGTGGCCGCGGATCTTGACCTGGCGGTCGACGCGACCGTGGAACTCCAGCGTGCCGTCTTGGCGCTGGGTGACGCGGTCGCCGGTGCGGTACCAGCCGTTCTGGAACTTGTCGGTCGTGCGGTTGTGGTAGCCGAGCGCGAGCTGCCGGCCTCTGATCAGCAGCTCGCCGTCTTCGATTCTCGTTTCCACGCCCGGAAAGGGCAGGCCGATCGGGAGCGGACCGCTGGTGTCGGTGACCTTGTGGCGGCTGACGAAGACGGTGTTCTCGGTGGGGCCGTAGGCGTTGTAGACCTCGACGCCGGGGCAGGCGTCGAGAACCCGTTGCGCGGCCTCGGGTCTGACGACGTCGCCACCGGACCAGACCTCCTTGAGGCCGTTGAGCGCCTGCGGGCGTTCCTGGGCGACGAGGTGGAACAGCGCGGCGGTGAGGAAGGCGGCGGTGATGCCGTTGCGTTGGATCTCGTGCTCGATCGTGGCGATGTCGACCTGGCCGGGGAACACGACCTGGCCGCCGTTGAGCAGCGGGACCCAGATCTCGTAGGTCGAGGCGTCGAACGCGGTGGAGGCGAGCGCGAGCACTTTCCTGTGGTGGTGCCAGAAGTCCTGCTTCGCCATCGCCGCGATGCCGGCGTGGCTGATCATGACGCCCTTCGGCTGCCCGGTGGAGCCGGAGGTGTACATGACGCAGGCAACTTCGCGCGTAGTTTTTGCGGCACAAGCATCGTTGCGCACGAAGTCTTTGCGCGCCTGCGGCCAGCCGCGGTCGATCGGCACATAAGCCGCGCCCGCCTTGAGCACACTCAGGATCTCGACGACGTACTCGATCGAGCGCGGGGTGTCGACGACGATGAGGTCGCCGGGCCGGACACCCCGCGCGATCATCCTGTGCGCCAAGGAGTTCGCTCGTTCGTCGAGCTCGCGGTAGGACACCCTCGTGGCCCCTTGGACCAGTACGATGGCGTCCGGATCAACGGCGGCGGAGGCGGCGAACAGCCGAGGCAGCGTATTCATCGCTCACTGCACGTGCCCCCGTCCGGCCCGGTTCGAGCCGAACGACCAGTGGTAGCGCAGTTGCGACGAGCGGATGACCGGTCAGCGACGACCGGGTAGCAGACCGGAGTCGACGACCGCCTTGCTCAACGGCGCGGCCAGCTCGACGTAGCGCTGCTTCTCCTGCTCCGACAACACGTCGTAGGCCGGCGCGTTCATGTCGTCCGTCTCGTCCTCGATCCGCCGGCGCAGCTCCCAGCCCTTCTCGGAAAGCGCTTGCTCGTCGTTGACCAGACCGCGGCTCTGGAGGTCCTCCACGGTCTCCGCCCACTTCTCCTCAGGCCACCCGCGGGTGCGCCGCAGCGTCTCGGCCGGGTAGTCGCCCTCCGCGGCGTGCAGGACGAGCGCCTCGATGCCGGTGATGTTGTGCCGGAGCAGTGCGGCGAGGTGCCCGTCGCCGCGGAACTCCCTCAGCAGGGTCTGGGCGTGCCAGAGCTGCAGGTGCGTCTCCTCGGGCCACGGCAGGCTCGCGTGCGCGGCGAAGAGCGTGCGGCCGTGCAGCATCTCCTTCGACCGTTCGGCGGCTCGTTTGGCGAGCTCGGTGATCTCCTTGAGGTCGTCGGGCAGAACGGGTTTGAGGGATTCGTCCGCGGCTTCGAGACGGAGTTCGAGCATCTTCTGCGGGGTGATCTTCTCCCACGCCTGCGGGATGCGAGCCCGGACCAGCTGCGGGTTGAAGTTGTAGAACGTCGAGATCACGACCTCGGCGCCGACGTTGCCGAGCGCCGCCGCCCGTGACGCGAAGTACCCACCGGCGCGGTCCAGGCCCGCTTCCGCGTACCTGCGATCCGCCGCGGGAGCGAAGTAGATCATCGCGTGCACGGCTTCGAGTGAACGCCACAGAGTCCTGATCATGTTCTCAACCTAGAACTTCGCAGCGAGGTTCGTCAGGCCCGAAAATTGTCAGACCCCTCTGTCAAGCTCGGTGACGTGGACTCGAACACCTTCTGGAAGCTGATCGCCGACGCTCGGGCGAGCGTCTCCGACCCGTCCGACTGCTGCGCCGTGGCCTCCGCCGCCACGACGCTGCTGGCGAGCTTCCCTCCCGCCGAGATCGTCGCGGCCCAGCAGGTGCTGTGGGACTTGATGGCGTTGTCCTACCGCAACCCGCTGTGGGCGGCGGCGTACCTGATCAACGGCGGCTGCTCGGACGACGGCTTCGACTACTTCCGCGGCTGGCTGCTGACCCAGGGTGCCGAGGTGTACCTCGCCGCCGTCGAGTCCCCGGATTCGCTGGCGTCGCTTTCCGCTGTCCGTGAGGCCGCGGAGGACGGCTACGAGTTCGAGTGCGAGGCGGCGCTGTCGATCGCCTGGGACGCGCACCAGGCCGCCACCGGCATGAAGCTGCCCGAGGACGCCTTCACGATCCGCTACCCGGACCTGGACCCCGACTGGGACTTCGACTTCGACGACTCGGCCGAGCTCGCGACCCGGTTACCCCGGCTGTCGGCGCTCTACGAGGTCTGACGGCTGCCGGCCACCAGCACGCCGAACACCACGTGATCCAGCCACTGCGGCACCTTCGGCAACGCCTGCAGCGCGGCCTGGCGCCGCCCGATGACCTCCAGGTCCAGGGCGGCGATGAGCAACCCCGCCACCGCACCGGCGAGCACGCCCCGCACCCGCAAGCGACCCAGCACGAAGGCCCAGAACGCCGACACGACCAGGTGCACCGCCACACCCGCGCCGGCACCGCCGCCGACCATCGCCCCGACGGCCCTGGTCGCTCGCAGCGGGTCGTCGCCGATCGCGAGGGAGTGGGCGGTCGACGGCACGCCGCTCAGCACGGTGGCGAGGACGAACCGGCGGAAGGTCACGCCGCGATCGTCCTCGCGGGCTCGGCCGTTGGCAATGCAGCGAGGTCACGGCGCTGAAGCCGAACCGGCGACCGTCCCCGCAGGCCGGCCGCCGGCATGCAGCCAGGCCACAGCACCAAAAACCAACCCACAACCGTCACCGCAAGCCGGCCGCCGGCACCCAGCCAGGCCGCGGCGCCGAGGACGAACCAGCGACCGTCACCGCAAGCCGGCCGCTGACACCCAGCCAGGCCACGGCGCCAAAACCAACCCACAACCGCCACCGCAAACCAGCCGCCGACACCCAGCCAGGCCAAGCGCGAGGACGAACCGGCGATCGCCCCCACCGGTCCGCCGCCTATCGCAACGCTGTCGAGGCCACGACGGTCAGCGGCGCTGGCGCCGTGACCTCAGGTAGTCGCTCACCACCGCGGCACCCAGCCCGTCCTCGTCCGGCGACACCACCCGGCCACCACCCCGCCGGGCGACGATGTCGACGAACGCGGCCAGCCGGGGATCGTCCCCGAGCTTGAACACCGAGATGGTCGCCCCGAGCCGGGCCAGCGCGTCGACCTCGTTCAACGTCTTGGTCAACGTCCGGGGCAGCGGCGGATAGTTGAACTCCGCGTCCCCCTCCGGCTCCAGATGTGCCGTCGGCTCGCCATCGGTCACGACCAGCACCACCGGCTGCGCGTCCGGATGTCGCCGAACGTGCCGCCCGGCCAGCAACAACGCGTGGTGCAGGTTGGTCCCCTGCTCCCAGACACCCTCAAGGGCCGTCAGCTGGCCGATGTCCACGGCCTCGGCATAACGCCCGAACGTCACCAGCTGCAGCGCATCGGTCCGGAACCGGGTGCGCACGAGGTGATGCAGAGCCAGTGCCGTGCGCTTCATGGGCACCCAACGCCCGTCCTGCACCATCGACCACGAGGTGTCCACGCACAACGCCACGGCAGCCCGGGAGCGGTGCTCGGTCTCGGACACCTCCAGGTCCACCACGTCCATCGACATGGTCCCGGACCGCAGCACCGAGTTGCGCAGCGTCCGCGGCACGTCCCAGGGCTCGGTGTCGCCGAACTGCCAGGGCCGCGTCGACCCGATCAGCTCACCGGCCGCCCCGGCGGACACGGTCTCCCGCGAACCCTGCGACGTCCGCAGCTGGTCCACGACCCCGCGCAGCGCCGTCTCCCCGAGCCGCCGCAGCGCCTTGGGCGTCAGCCGCAACGACCCGTCCGGAGCCCGCTCCACGATGTTCTGCTGGCGCAGCGCCCGCTCCAGCTCGGCCAACCGACGAGCGTCGACCGAGGCCGACGAACCCAGCTGACGTTCCAACGCCTCCAGGTCGATGTCCTCCAGCCGCGCCCCCGGATAGGACTGCGACAGCTGCTCGGCCAACGCGTCCAGCTCGGCCAGGTCGGCCATCGCCTGCGCGCCCTCGCCCAGTCCCAGCGGGTCCTGCCCGCGGAACCTGGCCGACGACGTCCAGTCCTCGCCAGGACGCAGACGCTGCAACAGTGAGTCCAAAGTGGACAACTGTGAGCCGATGCCACCGAAGGCCTGCTGCGACAGTGCGGAAAGCTCGGCGCGTTGAGCGTCGGTCATCGAGTTCATCATGCGTTGCGCGGCAGCCGAACGGGCGGCCAGCGCGTCGATGAGCTCGTCGACGTTGCGAGGGTTCTCCGGGAAGAACTCGCCGTGCTTGCGCATGAACTCGTCGAACAGCCGCGGTGTCTCGGGCGAACCGGCAGCGTGCGCCTCCAGCAACGTGTTCAGGTCGCGCAGCATGCGCTGGATCCGGCGGACGTCCTCGGAGTCCACATTGGACAGCGCTTCCTTCATGCCCTGGAAGCGCTGGTCGAGCAGTTCCCTGCCGAGCAGCTCACGGATCTGTTCGAAGGCGGAACGCGCATCGGCGGAACGCCAGTCGTAGGACGACAGCTCCTGCACGGCCGCGGCGGTCCCCTGCGGCAGCGCGTCGAGCTGAGCCTCGCGGAAGCGCGCGTCGTCGGACGGATCCGGGAACAACGCCCGCCGTTCCGCCTCCAAAGCCTCGTCCAGCAACCGGCGTACCTCGGACAGCGTGCCGTCGAGGCGATGACGGCGCTGGATGGAGGCACGGCGCTGCCACAGCCGCGAGGTCAGGTCGTCGAGACCACGCGTGCCGTCGACGCCGCGACGGAGCAGTTCGCGCAGAGCCGAGGAGGGCGAGGCTCCCTCCATGATCTCGCGGCCGAGCTCGTCGACGGCCGCCCGCAGGTCGACGGGCGGCGCCAACGGGTCCGCGCCGCCGCCCCAGCGTCCGTAGCGGTATCTCATCCGTACACCGATCGGTCGTCGTCGGAGGAGTTGTCCTTCGACAGGTGGCGAGTCAGGTACAGCGACTCCAGCGCCAGTTCCACGGCCGACGCGATGCGGCCCACCGGGTCCTTGGGGCCCGCGCCCAACCGCGCCGCCACCTCGTGCAGGATCGGGAGCTCCGGCAGCGCGGCGAGGATGTCGCCGGCGTGCACGCGGTCGCCGGTCGCGACCGGGTGGCCGTCGGACACGACCTCGGCCAGCGCGCGCAAGTTCAAGCCGGCCAGGCGAGCGCGCGCCGTGTCGGCGATCGAGCGGCGCAGCAGGTGGACCAGGACCTCGTCCTCGCGGCCCTCCTCCCCCGCCTCGAACTCCAGCTTGCCGCGCAGCACGTCCGGCACCGACTCCAGGTCGATCGGACGGGCGATGGCCGGCGACTCGCCGATCAGCGCGGAGCGGCGAAGTGCCGACGCCGCAACGGTTTCCGCCGCCGCGACCGCGAACCGGGCCGAGACGCCCGAACGTTGGTCGATGGACGACGACTCGCGCAGATGACGCACGAACCGCGCGATGATCTCCAGCAGGTGGTCGCCGACCTCGGCGACGAGATCGGCTTCCTGGCGGACCAGGTCGACCTCGGCGTCGATCTCCAACGGGTAGTGCGTGCGCACCTCGGCGCCGAAGCGGTCCTTCAACGGCGTGATGATGCGGCCGCGGTTCGTGTAGTCCTCGGGGTTCGCGGTGGCCACGAGCAGCACGTCCAGCGGCAGCCGCAGCGTGTAGCCGCGGACCTGGATGTCGCGCTCCTCCATGACGTTCAGCAGCGCGACCTGGATGCGTTCGGCCAGGTCCGGCAGCTCGTTGATGGCGATGATGCCGCGGTGGGCGCGCGGGAGCAGGCCGTAGTGGATCGTCTCCGGGTCACCGAGCGACAACCCCGAGGCCACCTTCACCGGGTCGACGTCGCCGACCAGGTCACCGACGGAGGTGTCGGGCGTCGCGAGCTTCTCGGCATAGCGCTCGTCGCGGTGCCGCCACACCACCGGCAGGTCGTCGCCGAGTTCCGAAGCACGTCGGCGCGACTCGGGCGTGATCGGGTCGAGCGGGTGTTCGCCCAGCTCAGAGCCCTCGATGACCGGCGTCCACTCGTCGAGCAGGGTCACCAGGGTGCGCAGGAGCCGGGTCTTGCCCTGACCGCGCTCGCCGAGCAGGACCACGTCGTGGCCGGCCAGCAGCGCGCGTTCCAGCTGCGGGAGCACCGTGCGGTCGAAACCGACGATGCCGGGCCACGGGTTTCTTCCCTCACGCAGGGCCGCGAGGAGGTTCTCCCTGATCTCGGTCTTGACGCCGCGCGGCAGGTGCCCGGCGGCGCGCAGTTCGCCCGCCGTGCGGGCCAGGTTCTGGGTCACGCAGCCGACGCTACGCACCGAAACCTGGCCCGTCGACGTGGAGCGACTCCAGCAGCTAGGCCACACCCGCGTTCAGCACGTTGAGCAGCATCCGCGACATCCGCGCGTCATCGGCGAGAGCACCGTTGAAACACAAGGAACTCGCGCTGAACACCCAGCCACCGTTCGGCTTGGGCAGCACGCACATCTCCGCGCCGTGGTCCTGTACGCCGTGAGCGAACCGCACCACGCCCGGCGCCTCGGGGCCGGCGGCGGTGCGCGTGTCGACCTCCCAGCCGCTGGCCGCGAAGTTGTACCCGGTGTGCCCGAAGGTGTCACCGATCCCGAGCCCGGTGCCCGCCAGGAACGGGTGGTCGGCGTCCACCTGGTACGGATGCATGTCCATGTAGGAGTAGCTGTCGTACGCCACGCCGAGCACCTGCGACTCGGGACGGCCCTGCTCACGCCACAGATACCGGGTGCCGTTCTCGCGGCGGTGCAGCACGAACCCGCCCGCGGCGTTGTGGTCGACGCGCTCGTACATGCCGTTGCCGCCGGTGTAGACGACACGACCGCCGTTGGCGAGGTACGTCTCCAAGGCCTCGCGCATCTCCGGCGTCCAGTACTCGGGGTGCGTGGCCAGTACAAGCACCTTGTACTGCGAGAGCCACGACGGGTTGTGCAGGTCGAGGTCCTGGTAGGTGTCGTAGGCGATCTGGTTGTCCGCGAACCACTTCATGAGCAGCAGGTCGCCGTAGAACCGGACGTCGATGAACCCCGGCGCCTCGACGCAGGCGTTCGCGAACGGGCGGCGCGTGGTGATCTGGCGGCGCCCGGCCCGTTCGTCCCAGCTGTACTGGAAGTGGCCGCCCCAGTGGTTGTAGGCGTTGTGCGTCAGGTACGGCAGCAACAACGCGACCTTCTGCAACGGCCGTGAAGGCTTCACCACGAACGGGATGTACTGCCGCAGGCCGTGCGCGCCTTCGAGCTTCACGACGTGGAACCCCGACTGCCAGGAATCAGTCGGCACGCTGAAGTCGGTCTGCCAGTTGCAGCCGTCGGCCCGGTAGCCCTGCCGCAGCAGCTGCCTGCGACCGGCGAACGTCCGTGGCGCCCACACCTCGTGCGCGCCACCCTGCTCGATCGGCCCGGTCAGCCGCAGCACGCTCGCCCGGTAGCTGTCGAACGTCGTCGACACCCTGACCGGGAGCTGCTCCCCCGCCCCGACCGACCAGCTCGCGTAGCCCTGCAGGTTCGCCGCCCTGGTGACGGTGAAGCCGGTGCCGACCAGCACGCCTTTGCCGTCGACCCACTCGACGTCGCCGGGAGCCCGGTCGACGACCAGGTGGTTCTTGAGCCTGTACCAGGCCAGCTGGTGATCAGGCTGCGTGTGGTCCCGGTTGACCCACACGACGTAGACGACGCCGTTCTCCGCGAACCGCTCGGTGCACCCGCCCCAGTCGAACCCGCTGCCGATCTGGACCGCCGCGCCGTTGTTCGCCCACGCGCCGGGGCCGTTCGACCCGTCGCCCGCGAGGTAGCGGAACCAGTCCAGCACCGCGCCGTGCCGCTGGCCGTAGATCACGCCGTTCTGGTCGGCGAAGTAGCCGTCGTACTGGCGCTGCCCGCTCGCGATCCTCTGCCCGACGCCGTTGTGCGCCCACGCGCCGGGGCCGTTCGACCCGTCACCGGCGAGGTAGCGGAACCAGTACATGTCGCCGCGCGCGTCGACGGCGTAGAAGATGCCGTCCCAGCCGCCGAAGACGTACGAGTACTGGCCGAAGCCGCGGTGGATGATGTTGTTCGTGCCCGGCGCCCAGTAGCCCGCGCCCGTGGCGGCGTTCGTGAGAACCCACTTGTGCCACCAGAGCGTGCCATCACCGCAGAAGCCGAAGACCTGGCCGTCCTGTGAGGCGAGCACCGTGGTGTGGATCTGCCAGCCGGAGCCGATCTCCCGGCCGTTGCCGTCCGCCCAGCTGTACGTGCCGTTGTCGCGGCCGAGGTGCTTGAACCACTTCAGCCGGCCGTCGGCGTACAGCGCGTAGATCACGCCGTTGCCGCCGGGCACGATCTGCAGCAGGCGTTGCTCGGGGTCTTCGAGTGGTGCGGCCTGCGCGGTTCCCTGGCCGGCCGCGGCCAACACCACCGCCGCCGCGGTTCCTTTCAGCACGGTTCTGCGCGGAAGTGTTCTCTTTTCGTCATCCCCCAGATGCATGGCGTCGTCGTGCAGCAGAATGCGGGGCGTTATGAGCAACTGTGTTGATTTCAGGTGGGCGCCCTCACCAGCGGATTGGCGAGCCAGCCTGCGCGCGATGGTGCCGATGTTCCGGTGGGCCCCGTGGTTCGCGCTCGCGTTCGGCGTGTTCTCGCTGCTGCTGTTCCTCCTCGACGGCAACGTGCTCGTCGCCGGGTTCGGGCTGCTGTCCGCGCTGGTGATCGGGTTCATGGAGCCGGTGGCGGTGTGGTGGCGCTTCTCGTCCGACGAGATGATCAGCCGGACCGTGATGGGCAGCGCGGACGACCAGTCGTTCCGGATGGCCGTGGGTTCCTCGGTGCGCGAGGAGATCGTCTGGCAGGAGCTGCCGGGCTGGACCGAGACGCGGCAGGGCTTCGTGCTGGAGACGCTGGACGAGGGCGCGGCGTCGCTGTCGGTGCCGCACCGGGCGTTCGCGTCCGATGAGGACCGCGCGTCGTTCCGCGGCCTGCTCGAACAGCACATCGGTCCGGCGAACTAGGTGTCTCGGATCGGGCACACCGGGTGGGGCGTTCCGGGCGAGGCCACGTAATCTCGTCCCGTGTCCTGTGCGAGTGCCACGCTGGTCGTGTGGACGTCGGGATGGCTGCACGGTCTGGCCGCCTCCGACGACGTCCTCGACGCCCTGCACACGTGGGCCGAGCAACACGAGGTGGTGGCCGACGACGACGGCACCGCCACGGCGCTCGACCTCCCCGGTCCCGACGAGGCCCCCGTGGGGCCCGCCCTGCTGCTGGCCGCCCTGCGGCGCGCGGGTGCCACTTCGGCGAGGCTGGTGCTACCGGTACCCGGCGACGTGCGCGGACTCGGCGGCAAGGGCCCGCTCGCGACGTGCGCGCTGCGCTCGGGCGAGGCGCTCGTGATCCCGTCCGTGCACGTCGGCCTGGTGCCGAAGATCGTGGCGGACGGCGTGATGCGGTGGACCGTGTTCGACCTGCCGTCGTCCAACGGCCTGGAGCACATCCCGATCGGCGAGGCCGAGCACGGCCTGGGCGCGGCACTGCGCGAGGCGACCGCTGCTCTCGCGTCGCTGGACGTGGCCAAGCACCGCCCGAACGTGCGCAAGGAGATCGCCGAGCTCGCGGCGTCGAACTCCACGCTGCCGTGGCCCGACGCGATGCCGCCGCGGGCGCTGCGCGTGCTGCAGCGCGCCGCCGAGGTGGACGCGATCGTGTCGGTGGCCCGGTTCGACTCGCCCGGTGGGGCGATGTCGGCGTCGGCCATGTCGGCGCGGACCGAGGCGCTCAAGCCGGTGGCGGAGGCGGTGCGGCGGGCGCGTTGTGCTGCTGTGGACGAGGCCGTGCGGGTGCTGGCGGACAGCGGAGCCGGCCGCCACTAAGGCGTGCGCCTCCTCAACGTCACGGCGCCCAGTACCAACGCCAGCAGTCCGCACGCCGCCACGACCGCGAGGTCGCGCACGAGTTCCGCGGTGATGTCGCTCGACGTCGTCACCGCGGTCAGCGCGTCCACCGCGTACGACAGCGGCATGACGTTCGACAGCCACTCCAGCACGGGCGTCATCTCCTCACGCGGCGAGAACAACCCGCACAACAACACCTGCGGCATCACGAACAACGGCATGAACTGCACGGCCTGGAACTCCGTGCGGGCGAAGGCGCTCGCGAACAGGCCCAAAGCCGTGCCCAGCAACGCGTCCAGGCCCGCGATCACCACGAGCAGCCACACCGAGCCGTCGATCGACAGCCCGAGCCAGCTCAACGAGACGCCGACCGCGACCAGCACCTGGACCAGGGCGACGAGACCGAACGCCAGCGCGTAGCCGAAGAGCAGGTCCAGCTTGGCGATCGGCATCGTCATGAGACGTTCCAAGGTCGCCGTGGTGCGTTCGCGCAGCGTCGTGATCGACGTGACGATGAACATGATCGCGAACGGGAAGACCGCGAGCAGTGCGGGTGCGGCACGGCTGAAGGCCTGTTCGGAGTTGAAGACGAAGCGCAGCAGGATGAGCAGCAGCGTCGGCATGAAGATCATCAGGGCGACGGTGCGGTGGTCGTGGCGGAACTGGTTCAGGATGCGCGCGGTCGTGGCGAGCAGGATGGAGGTGTTCACGCCGCCTCCTTCGCCCGGACCAGGTGCAGGAACGCCTGCTCCAGGTCGCCGGTGCCCGTCCGGGCCAGCAACGCTTCGGGCGCGGAGTCGGCGAGCAGTTCGCCGTCGCGCATCAGCAGGAGACGTGAGCAGCGTGCGGCCTCGTCCATTACGTGGCTGGACACCAACAACGTGACGCCGCGCGAGGCCAACGTGCGGAACAACGTCCACAGCTCGTCGCGCAGCAACGGGTCCAACCCCACTGTCGGCTCGTCGAGCACCAGCAGTTCGGGCTTGCCGAGCAACGCCACGGCCAGGCTCGTCCGGGACAGTTCGCCTCCCGACAACGACGACACGAGCTGCGACTCGTGGCCGCCCAGCCCGACCTCGTCGATCACGCGCTGAACGTCGGACCTCGGAGCGCGCAGCACGGCGCAGAAGTAGCGCAGGTTCTCGACGACGGAAAGATCTCCGTAGACGGCCGGGTTCTGAGTGGCGTACCCGATGCGGTTGCGCAGCCCAGGGCTCCCGGCCGGCGCGCCGAGCACCGTGACAGAGCCGGACTCCACGATCTGCACGCCGACGACCGAGCGCATCAGGGTCGTCTTGCCGCAGCCGGACGGGCCGAGCAGCCCGGTGACACTGCCCTGCGGGATCGCGCAGCTCACGTCCCGCAGGACCAGACGCTTGCCCCGGCGGACCCGGAGCCCGGTGACCTCAACGGCCGCGGAACTGGTCATGCGACCAATTCTTCGCCCGTTGAAAAATGAAAGTCTAGCTGCGGACGGGCCTCTTGACCGGTTCGCAACACAGCGGCGCGCACGGCGCACCGTTCACCGTGCAGCCAGCGGCCACGAACGACGACAGCTTCCGGGGAGCAACGCCCTCGGTGTGCTCCGCGACCAGCTCGACGACGAGCTCGGCGAAGCGCGGGTCGCCGTTCGGGGTGGTGGCGCGGGCGAACTCCATGCCGAGCTCGGCGGCGCGGTCACGGGCCTCGGTGTCGAGGTCCCACACCACCTCGAGGTGGTCGGACACGAACCCGATCGGGCACACCACGACACCGGTGACGCCCTTGGCGTGCAACGCGTCGATGTGGTCGACGATGTCCGGCTCCAGCCACGGGATCTGCGGCGGACCAGAACGCGACTGCCACACCACGTCGTACTCGGTGACACCCAGCTCAGCAGCGACCAGCCGGGAAGCCTCGACGACCTGGCGCGAGTACCGGTAGCCACCCTCGGCGGGCGGGCCGGCGGCCTTGTCGGCGGACACCGGCACCGAGTGCGCGGTGAAGACGAGCCGGTACGAACCGGACAAAGACGCAGCCGCGGCACGAACACCGTCCGCGAAAGCCGCGATGAACAGCGGGTGGTCGAAGAACTGGCGCAGCTTCACCAGTTCGGGGCCGTCCGGAACCGCCTGCAGAGCGCGAACGATGTCCTCGTCGTACTGCCGGCACGCGGAATAGCCGCCATAGGCACTCGTCGGGAACACAAGTGCGCGCCGAACACCGTCCGCCTTCATCTGCGCAACGGTGTCCTCGACCATCGGATGCCAGTTGCGGTTGCCGAAGTAGATCGGCAGCTCGAAACCACGGGCGCGCACCGCGTCCATGGCCTCGTGGTTCAGGCGGTTGATCGGCGACACGCCGCCGAAGTGCTGGTAGTGGGCCTCGACCTCGTCCAGTCGCTCCGGCGGCACGCCACGTCCGCGAACAACGTTCTCCAGGAAGGGGCGGACGTCCTCAGGACCCTCCGGGCCGCCAAAAGACAGCCACAGCAGCGCGTCGAAACTCACCGCCCCATCCAATCACGGCCAGTGCGGTGGTCGCCGACCCCCTGCCCTGCGTTTCGACGTTCAGACGGGTGCATCGCGTCGCGAAGTGCCCTGCTGAGCGCCGAAAGGCACGGTAGAGGTCGGCGACCGCCGCAACTAAAGACCGAGGAAGTGCACCCCGCCGTCGACGAACACCATCGAGCCCGTGGTAGCCGGGAACCAGTCGGACAGCAGACCGCAAACCGACTTCGCGACCGGCGTCGGGTCGTCGACGTCCCACGAGAGAGGAGCCTTCTCGCCCCACATCTTCTCCAGCTCGACGAAGCCCGGGATCGACTTCGCGGCCATGGTGCGGACCGGGCCGGCCGAGATCAGGTTCACGCGGATGCCGTCCGGGCCGAGCTCGCGCGCCATGTACCGGTTGATCGACTCGAACGCCGCCTTCGCCGCGCCCATCCAGTTGTAGGCGGGCCACGCCTGGCGGGCGTCGAAGTCGAGGCCGACGACCGACGAGCCGTGCGACAGCATCGGGCGGACGGCCTGGACCAGCGCCTTGTACGAGTACGCCGACACGTGCATCGCGACCGAGACGTCCTCCCACGGCGCGTCCATGAACGGCGCGCCGAGGCAGCTCTGCGGGGCGAAGCCGATGGCGTGCACGACGCCGTCGAGGCCGTCGACGTGCTCACCGACGCGCTCGGCCAGCGTGTCGAGGTGCTCCTGGTTCTGCACGTCGAGCTCGACCACGGGCGCGGGCTTGGGCAGGCGCTGGGCGATGCGCTGCACGAGGCTCATCCGGCCGAACCCGGTCAGCACGACCTCCGCGCCCTGCTCCTGGGCGACACGTGCGACGTGGAAGGCGATCGACGCGTCGGTGATCACACCGGTGATCAGCAGCCGCTTGCCTTCGAGAAGTCCGGTCACTTGATCCAACCCTTTCCCAGTAACGGAAACTTCAGTGGCCCATGCCGAGGCCGCCGTCGACCGGCAGCACGGCACCGTTGATGTAACCGGCCTCGTTGGCGGCGAGGAAAGTGGCCGCGCGGGCGATCTCCTCGGCAGCACCGTAGCGAGCGGCCGGGATCTGCTTGAGCGCGGCCTCGCGGACGGCCTCGGGCAGCTCCGCGGTCATGTCGGTGGTGATGAAACCGGGCGTGATGACGTTCGCGGTGATGTTGCGCGAACCCAGCTCCAGCGCGATCGAGCGCGCCATGCCGACCATGCCGGCCTTGGACGCGGCGTAGTTGACCTGGCCGGCGCCACCGGTGAAGCCCACGACGGACGAGATGAAGACGATGCGGCCGAACTTCTTGCGCAGCATGCCGCGGGAGGCGCGCTGGGCGAACCGGAACGCGCCGGTCAGGTTCGCGTCGACGACCTGGGTGAACTGCTCCTCGCTCATGCGCAGCAGCAGCGTGTCCTGGGTGATGCCGGCGTTGCAGACCAGCACCTCGACGGGGCCGTGCGCGGCCTCGACCTCGGTGAACGCGGCGTCGATCTCCTCCGAGTTCGTGACGTCGCACTTCACGCCGAGCAGGCCTTCGGGAGCGCCGGACCCGCGGTGGGTGACGGCGACCTTGTCGCCCTGCGCCGCGAACGCCTGCGCGATGGCGAGGCCGATACCGCGGTTGCCTCCGGTGACCAGAACGGACCTACTCACTAGCTCTCCCTGCAATCGCCGCTGGTTGACCGGCTGAGGCTATCGGCTACCGGCAGGTAGTCCGGCATCGGCGGAGCCATGTCACATCCGGACAGGCATGATCGGGTGATGCGGGCGTTTCTCGATCAACTCCGTCGTGCCGTGGACGGCGACGTCCTCGACGACCCGGCGAGCCGGGCCCTCTACTCGGCGGACGCGTCGAACTACCGCCACGTGCCGCGCGTGATCGTCCGTCCACGCACGACAGACGCGGTGGTCACGGCCGTTGGGCTGGCTGCGGAACACGGCGTGCCGATCACCAGCCGCGGCGCCGGGACGTCCATCGCGGGCAACGCGTGCGGCACCGGCCTGGTGATCGACTTCAGCCGGTACCTGAACGAGATCGAGATCTCCGGCGACCGCGCGTTCGTGCAGCCCGGCGCGGTGCTCGACCGCGTGAACTCCCAAGCCGGTGAGTACATCTTCGGGCCGGATCCGTCCACACACTCGCGCTGCACCATCGGCGGGATGATCGGCAACAACGCGTGCGGCGCGCACTCGGTGAAGTGGGGTAAGACCAGCGAGAACGTCGCCAATCTGCGCGTGCTCATGGCGGACGGCCGCACGTTCGACACCACGAGCCCGCCTCAGCTGACCCTGCCGGAACACGACCCGGCGTGGTTTCCGCAGCTCAGCCGCCGGGTCAGCGGCTACGCGCTGGACGCACCGACGTTGACGCAGCAGCTGGTCGGCACCGAGGGCACCTGCGTCGTGCTGCTGGGTGCCGAGCTGAAGCTGGTCAGGCGCCCGGAGCGCCGCATCCTGGTCGTGCTCGGCTTCGCGGACACCTACGACGCCGCCGACCAGGTCACCCAGATCGAGGACGCACTCGCGGTCGAGGGCATCGACGAGGCTCTGGTCCGCAACGTTCGCGTGCGCCCTGACCTGCCGGAAGGCCGCAGCTGGCTGTTCGTGGAGGTCGAGGACCACCCCGAGCGGGTCGCGCGGATCAGCAAGAACTCGATGATCATCCACGACCCCGCGCAGCAGCGGGCGCTGTGGCGGATCCGCGAGGACGGCGCGGGGCTGGCCACGAGGATGCCCGACGGCGGTGAGGCGTGGTCGGGCTGGGAGGACGCGGCGGTTCCACCCGAACAGCTCGGCACCTACCTGCGCGAGTTCGACCAGCTGCTGGCGCGGTACGGGCGGCGTGGCATCACCTACGGCCACTACGGCGAGGGCTGCTTGCACGTCCGCATCGACTTCGACCTCGCCTCAGGCCATCGCGCGTTCCTGGAGGACGCGGCCGATCTCGTGGTGAGCCACGGTGGCTCGTTGTCCGGCGAGCACGGCGACGGGCAGGCGCGCTCCGAGCTGCTCAGCCGGATGTACCCGCCCGAGGCGCTGAACGCTTTCCAGGAGTTCAAGCACGCGTTCGACCCGCGCAACCTGCTCAACCCCGGCCGGATCGTCGAACCGCTGAAGCTCGACGACGACCTGCGGATCCTCGTCGCGCCACCGAAGATCCCGACGCGGGCGGAGTTCGCGGCCGACACACGGCGGTGCGTCGGTGTCGGCAAATGCCTGAACACCAAGGGCGGCGTGATGTGCCCGAGCTATCGGGTTACTGAAGAAGAGAAGCACTCGACGCGTGGGCGTGCGCACCTGCTGTTCGAGATGCTCAACGGTGACGTGATCAAGGACGGCTGGCGGTCTTCGGAGGTGGCCGAGGCGCTTGACCTCTGCCTGGGTTGCAAAGGCTGCAAACGCGACTGCCCTGTCGACGTCGACATGGCGAGCTACAAGGCGGAGTTCCTGCACGAGCACTACAAAGGACGCCTCCGGCCGCGGTCGCACTACGCCATGGGCTGGCTGCCGACGTGGCTGAAGTACGGGCTGGTCAACAGGTTCACCGCCAAGCTGAGCCGGTTCGCCGGGATCACGCCGGAACGGTCGTTGCCCACGCCGACCACTCCCCTGGTCCGTCAGCTGCACCCGCTCGGCAAGGGCGATCCGGTGCTGCTGTTCCCCGACACGTTCACGAACTTCTTCGAGCCGGGCATCGGCCTCGACGCCGCGAACGTGCTGAAACACCTGGGAAACCGCGTCGAGATCCCGTCCGTGAACGTCTGCTGTGGACTGACGTGGCACTCGACCGGGCAGCTGCCGAAGGCCCGCCGGGTGATCGAACGCACCGCACGCGCGCTCCTTCCGTGGACCAGCAAGGGTGTACCGGTGATCGGCCTGGAACCGAGCTGCACGGCGTTCCTCAAGACCGAGGCCCCGAAGCTCTCGCACGATCCAGCCGTGAAAGCTCTCGCCGACGCCACCCGCACTTTCGCGTCTTACGTCGCGCCGAAGCTGCCGGAACTGGAAGGCGCGCGGGAGGCGGTCGTGCAGACCCACTGCCACCAGTACGCGGAGCTCGGCTTCGAACCGGACCGCGAGGCGATGACCAAGGCGGGGTTGCGGCCGAAGATCGTCGAGGGCTGCTGCGGCCTCGCCGGCAACTTCGGGTTCGAGCAGGGCCACTACGACGTGTCGATCGCGTGCGCCGAGCAGGACCTGCTCCCTGCCCTGCGGGACAACGAGAACGCGCTGGTCATCGCGGACGGCTTCAGCTGCCGCACGCAGATCCGGCACACGACCGACCGCAGGCCGGTCCACCTGGCCACCGTGCTCGCAACCCTGGTCGACGACGTGTGATTTACCGCTGCCTAACCGGCCCGGTCCAGGGTCGTGGGCATGCAGAAGAAGATTGGTGCCGTCGTGCTGGCGGCCGCGGCACTGGCCGTGACCTTCACGGGGACGGCGCAAGCCGAGACGAACCCGTCGTGCTCCACCGGCGTCTCGCAGATCGGCGCCACGAAGTACATCAAGAGCGGCAGCAGGACCATCGCGTCGGTCAAGCAGTTCGTGGGCTGCAACAAGAACTGGGGCTACATCTACGTCTGGGACTCGTGGCGCGCCGACCACAAGCGCTACAGCATCTTCGCCGGTGTCCAGGTCCGCGGCGCCGAGTTCCCGAGCGGCTACACCCGTGCCGAGAACAAGCAGGCGCTGTGGTCCGAGGGCACGAAGACGCTGGACAAGTGCACCAAGGGATACGGCTCCATCCAGGCGGAGAACTACGGCGGCGGCGTCGAGACCGAGGAGCGCTGCTGACATGGGGAAGCTGACCGCGACCGTCCTCGCCGCCGCCGCGATCGCCGTGACGTTCACCGGCACCGCGCAGGCCGAGACGAACCCCCGGTGCTCGACCGGCGTCACCAAGATCGGCGACACCAAGTACCTCAAGAGCGGCTCCAAGACCGTCGCCTCGGTCAAGCAGTTCAAGGGCTGCAACAAGAACTGGGGCTACATCTACGTCTGGGACTCGTGGAAGGCCGACCACCCCAACTTCGTCGCCACGGTGGCCGTCACCACCGGCGACGGCGGGATCGACACCGACAGCGGTGCGCGTGGCCAGCAGGAAGTGTGGTCCCGGGGCGCGAGGACGCTGAACGTCTGCACCCAGGTCTACGGAACCGTCTCCGGCGGGCACGCCGGCTTCACCGAGGAGCGTTGCTGAACATGAAGAAGCTGAGCGCAGCAGTGCTCGCCGCCGCCGCGATCGCCATGACGTTCACCGGCACGGCGCAGGCCGAGTACAACCCCAAGTGCAAGACCGGGGTGACGCAGATCGGGTCGACGACCTACCTCAAGAAGGGCGCCGAGACCGTCGCGTCGCTCAAGCAGTTCAAGGGGTGCAACAAGAACTGGGCCTACGTGTACGTCTGGGACTCGTGGATGGCCAAGCACAAGGAGACCTTCCACATCCGCGTGGCGATCTGGACCAGCACCGGCTCCGAAGCGGCCGACTACGCCGGAGTCGACGGCCGCACGCAGGAGGCCTGGTCGAACGGCGCGAACACGCTGAAGTACTGCACCTACGCCGCCGGCAACGTCTTCTCGCAGAACTACAGCGTGCACGACAGCACCGACGTGAGGTGCTGATCATGCTGAAGAAGATCGGTGCCACCGTGCTGGCGGCCGCCGCCATCGCCGTGACCTTCACCGGTACGGCGCAGGCCGAGTACAACCCGAAGTGCCCGAGCGGCGTCACCCAGATCGGGTCGACGAAGATCCTCAAGTGGCGCACGGAGACCGTCGCGTCGGTCAAGCAGTTCAAGGGCTGCAACAAGAACTGGGCCTACGTCTGGGTCTGGGACACGTGGCTGGCCAAGCACAAGGAGCCGTTCGAGATCAGCGCGGGCGTCTCGACCCGGATCAGCGAGAGTTCCGTCGACTACGTGAAGACCTGGAACAAGCAGGAGCTGTGGTCTTCCGGCGCGGACACGCTGAAGGAGTGCACCAGGGCGGGCGGTGGGGTCTGGAACTCCACCTTCAGCGCCGGCGACTGGACCGACGAACGCTGCTAGTCCTGAAGAAGGCGGAGGGCAGTCGCCGCAAGACCGCCCTCCGCGTGGCTCATCAGTCCTTGTCCAGGACCGAGTCTTTGGAGGTCTCGCGCATGAACCCGTAGACCAGCAACGAGATCAGCACGCACCCGGCGACGTAGTAGAAGAACACCGACTCCATGCCGGCCTGCTTGAACCACAGCGCCACGTACTCCGCGGTGCCGCCGAAGATCGCCACGGTCAGCGCGTACGGCAGGCCGACGCCCAGCGCGCGGATGTTCGTCGGGAACAGCTCGGCCTTCACGATCGCGTTGATCGACGTGTAACCGGTGACGATCACCAGGCCGCCCAGCATGAGCAGGAACGCCGGGAACGCTTCAGAGGTGCGAGCCAGCGTCGACAGCAGCGGCACGGTTGCCAGCGTGCCGAGCACATCGAACCCGAGCAGCAGTGGACGGCGGCCGATCCGGTCGGACAGCGCGCCCGCGATCGGTTGCAGCACCACGAACACCAGCAGCGCGCCGAAGTTGATCCAGCTGACGGTCGCGGCGTCGATCTTGCTGGTGTTCACCATGAACTTCTGCAGATAGGTCGTGTACGTGTAGAACGCGACCGTGCCACCCAACGTCAGGCCGACGACGAGCAGACATTCCTTGGGGTGCTTGAGCAACGCCTTGAAGGTGCCCTTTTCGGGGTTTTCCTTCTGCTTCTCGAAGTTCTCCGACTCGTCCATCCCGCGGCGCAGCCACATCACGACGATCGCGCCGGTCGCCCCGATGACGAACGCGATCCGCCAGCCCCACTCCGTCATCTCGGGCTTGGACAGGAACTGCTGCAGCACGATCTGCACGCCCAGCGCGACCAGCTGACCGGCCGTCAGCGTCACGTACTGGAAACTCGAGTAGAAACCGCGACGCGCCGGTCAGGCCACTTCGGACAGATAGGTCGCCGAGGTCGCGTACTCACCACCGACCGACAGCCCCTGCAACAACCGCGCCAGGACCAGCAGAATCGGCGCGGCCACGCCGATCGTGGCGTACGACGGGGTCAACGCGATGATCAACGAACCGAACGCCATCAGCGTGACCGAGAGGGTCAACGCGGCGCGGCGGCCGTGGCGATCGGCGTAGCGGCCGAGCAACCAGCCGCCCAGCGGTCGCATCAGGAAGCCGACGGCGAACACGGCGGCGGTGTTGAGCAGCTGCGCGGTCTGGTCGCCCTTGGGGAAGAACGCGGCCGCGAAGTAGATGCTGAACGCGGTGTAGGCGTACCAGTCGTACCACTCGATCAAGTTTCCGACTGATCCGCGCAGCACGTTCGCCACCACTCGGCGCTCGGCGCGTTTTTCCTGAACGACTGTCATGGCCGACACGATCTCGGCGGACGGACACCCCTCACAACCTGGGCTGTAGGTTCTTTACAGTCACTTAAGCGCGTCGCCTCGCGCACGAAACGACCTTATGGGGCGATACTTCTCAAATGCGGGTGCTGTTGGTCGAAGACGACGACGGTGTCGCCGACGCCCTGGTGGAAGCGCTGCGGGCGAACGGCCACCGGCCCACCCGTGTGCGCAGGGGCGCCGACGCGTTGATCGCGCATCGGGACGCGGACGTGGTGCTGCTCGACCTCGGCCTGCCCGATCAGGACGGCCTGGAGGTGCTGCGCAAGCTCCGCAAGATCGACCCGGTGCCGGTGCTGGTGCTGACCGCGCGCGGCGACGAGCGGACCGTGGTGCGCGGGCTGCGGCTGGGAGCGGACGACTACCTGGTCAAGCCGGTGCGGCTGGCCGAGTTGCTGGCGCGCATCGACGCGGTCGCCCGGCGCAGCGCGGCCCGGTCGCAGGAACCGGACGACGTCGTGCGGGTCTCCGACGTGGAGATAGACCTGCAGAGCCGTCAGGTCGTGGTCGGCGGGCGCGAGATCTCGTTGACGACCAAGGAGTTCGACGTGCTGGCGGTGCTGGCGCGCAGGCCTGGCACGGCGGTGAGCCGGCAGCAGTTGATGGACGAGGTGTGGGGCAACGCCTTCGTCGCGGTGTCCCGGACGTTGGACGTCCATCTCACGCAGCTGCGGGCGAAGCTCGACCGGCCGGGGCTGCTGCACACGATCCGCGGTTTCGGCTACCGGCTCGGTGAATAGATGCGGCAACGGCTTCTGTTGGTGCTGCTGCTGTTCTCACTGTCGGCGGTCACCGCGTTCGCGCTGCCGCTGCTGATGAGCACGGCGTCCGAGCGCACCCAGCAGTTCGTGATCAGCCGCACCGCGGACCTCGACCGCTTCGCCACCCTGCCCGCCGACGTCGTGGTGTCCGAGGCGTTGCGGTACAACGAGATCTACGGCGAGGAGGTCGTGGTCGTCAACGCGGCCGGCGCGCCCGTCGTCGAGGCCGGGATGACGGTCGCCGACGTCTCCACGCAGATCGATGCCGCGCTGCGCAACCAGCCCGCCGCACCTGTGCCGACCGTGATGCCGTGGAGCGGCGGCGATGTCCTGTTCGCCCGTCCTGTCGGCACCGGAACGAAGGTCGCGGGCGCTGTCGTGCTGCGAGCGTCCACTGAGGTTGCCGCGTTGGACGTCGCACGGCGGTGGGCGTTCGTGCTGGCAGGAGCCCTGCTGGCGGCGTGTGCGTGCGTGCTGCTCGCGTTGGTGGTGGCGCGGTGGCTGCTGCGGCCTCTCAAGGAGCTCGACCGGGGTGTCCGGGCGGTCGCGGAGGGGCAGCGGCGCACGCACGTCGCCGACACCGCGGGGCCGGCCGAGCTGCGGGCGTTGTCCGAGTCGTTCAACCGCATGTCGGACGCCGTGGCTGAGGCCGCCGACCAGCAACGACGCCTGATCGCCGACGCCTCCCACCAGCTGCGCAACCCGATGGCGGCGCTGCGGCTCCGGGTGGACATGCTGCCGTCCAACGGCTCGCTGCTGACCGAGGTCGAACGACTGGAGTCGCTGCTGGACGGACTCCTGGCGCTGGCCTCGGCGGAGAGCACCGCGACCGAACGCGCGGCGGGCGGTGTCGAGCCTGAACTAGCTGACCTGCAAGTGGTGGCGCATGACCGGGTCGACGCGTGGCGTGCGGCGGCGAGTTCGGCCGGGGTGACGATCACGGTCGAGGACCGCGCGCCGGGACTGGTGCGGTGTGCGGTGTCGGATCTGGCGCAGGTGCTGGACGTGTTGCTGGACAACGCCATCAAGTACGGCGGGTCGCAGGTCACGGTGGTGTGCGACCGGGCGACGCTGACGGTGCGGGACAACGGGCCCGGTTTGTCCAAAAAGGACATCAAACACGCGACCGAACGGTTCTGGCGCGGCGACGACTCCCAGCGCGGGACCGGGCTGGGGCTGGCGATCGCGGATCGGATCGTGACGACGCATGACGGAAAGCTGAAGCTGCACACGGACGGCGGGCTGGTGGTCACCGTGGAACTGCCGAAGGAGCCGCTGCTATGAGGCGGCGAACCTTCCTCGTAGGTCTGCTCGCGTTGACCGCGTGCGGGACGAGCGAGCCGAGCGGCACGATCCGGATCGCCGGCGGCGAACCCGGCGGTTTCTACAACGACTTCGCCGCCCTCCTCTCCCGCCTCTCCCCCAGCCCCCTGACCATCACCCCGATCGAGACCGGCGGCAGTGCCGACAACCTCAAACACCTCCGCGAAGGCACCGCCGACCTCGCCCTGACGCTGAGCGACAGCGCCCACCTGGAGTCCGGCCTGGTCGCCCTGGGCCGCGTCTACGAGAACTACCTGCAGCTGGTCGTCCTCGACTCCTCGCCCTACCGGACCCCGGCCGACCTGATCGGCAAACCCGTGTCCCTGGGCGCGGCCGGGTCCGGCGCCGCACTCCAGGGCGAACGGCTCGCGCTGGGCGTTCAGGAAGAGCACTACCCGCTGCGCAACGCCATCGACGCCCTGAAGAAAGGCGAGATCGCGGCGCTGCTGTGGTCCGGCGGCGTCCCCACCCCCGAGCTCAACAAGGCGAGCGGCATCAGGCTGCTGCCGCTCGACACGTTCCTCCCGAGGCTGCGCCAGGACTACGGCAAGGTCTACGAGCGCGTGGACGTCCGCATGGGCGTGTACGGCTCCCAGGTCGACATCCCCACGATCGGCACCCCGAACCTGCTGGTGTGCCGCCCCGACCTGAGCACCGAGTACGCGGGCGCCGTCGTGCGCCTGCTCATCGCCAAGGCCGCGCAGCTCGTGCCGGACCAGGCGCTCGGCACCCAGTACCTCGACGTGCGCAGCCTCATCGACACGGGCAAGGTGCCACTGCATCCCGGCGCGGCAACGGAGTACCGGAGGCTGCACGGATGATCATCACCTGATCGACGAGGTCCGCCTGTCCGTCAACCCGGTCGCGATCGGCGCGGGCACGCCGTTCTTCAAGAAGCCGAACGCCCTGGCGTTCAAGAGCACCAGGGCGTTCGGAAACGGCGTCGTGGAGCTGCGCTACGGCAGGCGTTGACCCAGGATCAGCGCTCCGGCCGCGGCGAACATCGCGGTCAAGGTCCCGAGCAGCAGCCAGGGCTTGGACGCGTCCGCCTGCTTCTTCTCGTAGCCGATCTGCTCGCCGAGCGTGTCGTACACGCGACGCAGCTCCTCGGCGGAAGCCGCCTTGAAGAATTCACCGCCGGAGATCTTCGCGATCTCCTTCATCGAGTCGTCGTCGACCGGCACGGACTGCTGCCGGCCCTCGATGTCGACCACGCCGTCCTCGGTGCCGAACGAGATCGTGGAGATCGGGATCCCGGCCTTCTTGGCGTCCTCGGCCGCGTCGAAAGCCTTGCGGGTGCCCACGGTCTCCTTGCCGTCCGTCATCAGCACGATGCGGGCGGGCGGCGGGCCCTCGGCGCCGCCGACGACCTTGCCGAACGAGTCGATCGACGCCATCGCGGCCACCAGCGCGTCACCGGTCGCGGTCGACTGGGCCAGCTTCAGCCCGTCGATCGACTGCGTCACGGCCGCACGGTCCGTCGTCGGCGCGACCAGCACGGTGGCCGAGCCGGCGAACGAGATCAGCCCCAGGTTGATGCCCGGCGTCAGGCCCTCGGCGAACGACTTGGCGGCCACCTGCGCGGCTTCCAGACGTGAAGGCTTCACGTCCGTCGCCTTCATCGACAGCGACACGTCGACCACCAGCATGACGGTGGCCCGGTTGCGCGGGACCCGTTGCTCGGACGTCGGCCCGGCCAGCGCCACGGTCAGCAACGCCAGGGCCGCCAGCAGGAACGCCGCCGGCACGTGGCGCGACCAGCGTTCCCGTTTGGGCGCAACGCGTTCCAGCAGTTCGAGGTTCGTGAACCGGAGCACCCTCTTGCGGCGCACCCGTTGCACCACCACGTAGCCCGCCGCCAGCAACGCGACCCCGATGAGCAGCAGGAACCACAACGGGGCGACGAAGTTGGAGAAGCTCATGCGACACCCCCAGACCAGCGACGCTTGCGCGCCACCACGAAACGAACCGTGTCCGCGATCCAGTCCGAGTCGGTCCGCAGCACCAGGTGCCCGGCGCCCGCGCGCCGCAGCCCGGCCGCGACCTCTCCCCGGTGTTCCGCGGCCGCGGCGTTGAACTCCTTGCGCAGCAACGCGGACGCGGTCACCTCGCGCTGCCGGCCGGTCTCCGGGTCGGACAGCACGACGGTGCCGACCTCGGGCAGGTCGACGTCACGCGGGTCCACGATCTCGATGGCGACGATGTCGTGCCGCGCGGACAACGCGCGCAGCGGCCGTTGCCACTCCATGCCACCGAGGAAGTCGGAGATCACCACGATCAGGCCGCGTCGCCGTGGCGGACGGCGGAGCTGCTCCAGCAAGGCCGCCAGGTCGCCGCGCGTGCCCTCTTCCGCACGCGGCAGCTCGGCGATCTTGCGGATCATGCCCCGCGCGTGGGCCAGGCCGCCTCGTGCCGGGACGCGGATGTTGTCCGCGCCCGTCGAGACAGCGGCGCCGATCCGGTTGCCACCGCCGCGCGTCAGGTGCGCGACCGCGGCCGTCGCGGCGATGGCCAGGTCGCGCTTCTCGCAGACCGCCGTGCCGAAGTCGAGCGACGGCGACAGGTCGATCGCCATCCACGTCTCCAGCTCGCGGTCCGCGACCGTCTCGCGGATGTGCGGCACGGTCGTGCGCGCGGTGACCGCCCAGTCCATCCGGCGCACGTCGTCGCCCGGCTGGTAGGTCCTGGCCTCGCCCGGCTCGGTGCCCGGCCCCGGCACGAGGCCGAGGTGGTTGCCCTGCAGCAGGCCGTCGAGGCGGCGCCGGACGTCGAGCTCCAGCATGCGCAGCGCGGCCTCCATCCGGACGCCTCGCAGCACGGGCGGCGCCCACGAAGGGCGCTCTTCGGTGGTCTTCTCGCGGCTCACGGCCTACCAGCCGGAACCGGCTGCTGCGGACGGGCCGACACCTGCGGCAACGGCACGATCTGCAGCACTCGGGTGATGATGTGGTCGATCGGCACGCCGTCGGCCAGCGCGTCGTACGAGAGCACCAGGCGGTGACGCAGCACGTCCGGCACCACGTCCACGACGTCCTGCGGCAGCACGTAGTCACGCCCGCGGACCAGTGCCAGGCCACGCGCGGCGGCGATGATGCCCAGCGACGCACGCGGCGAAGCACCGTACGCGACCCAGCCCGCGACGTCGGTGAGGCCGTGCTCACCGGGTGCGCGGGTCGCGATCACCAGGCGCACCACGTAGTCGACCAGCGCGTGGTGGACGAAGACGCGCGACGCCACGCCCTGCAGGCGCACCAGTTCCTCCGGCGAGAGGACCTGGCTCGGCGTGGGCGCTTCGACGCCCATGCGGTAGACGATCTCGCGCTCTTCCTCGGCGGTCGGGTACTCGACCTGGATCTTGAACAGGAACCGGTCGCGCTGCGCCTCGGGCAGCGGGTACACGCCCTCGTTCTCGATCGGGTTCTGCGTGGCCAGCACGAGGAACGGGTCGGGCATCGGGAAGGTCTTGCCACCGATGGACACGTGCCGCTCGGCCATCACCTCGAGCATCGCCGACTGCACCTTGGCGGGCGCGCGGTTGATCTCGTCGGCGAGCACGAAGTTCGCGACGACAGGCCCGAGCTCGACGTCGAACGCCTCGCTGGACTGGCGGTAGATGCGGGTGCCGAGGATGTCGGCGGGCACCAGGTCGGGCGTGAACTGCACGCGGGAGAACGAGCCGCCCACGACGCGGGCGAACGTCTCGACGGCGAGCGTCTTCGCGACACCCGGCACACCTTCGAGCAGCAGATGGCCCTTGGCCAGCAGACCCACGAGCATCCGCTCGACGAGCCGGTCCTGGCCGACGATGACCCGCTTCACCTCGAACACGGTGCGTTCGAGCAGCTGGGCGTCACGAGCCGGGGTGACGGGCGCCGATGCGTTCGGCGTTGCCTCGGCGGCGGGCTCGGTCACGTGCGGGCCTCCATGCGAAACAGGGTTTTACCGATGGTTGTTCAGTCTTGCTGACGCGCTGTTCAACCGGCGTGAAGGGTGTCCAGGTCGTCCGGCGTGTCGACGTCCTGCGCCTCACCGGGCAAAGCGGACACTTCCACGGGTTGCAGCCGCTGGAGAGTCTTGCGCAGCGGCAGGTTGCGTGGATCTTCAGGTAGGGCTTCGCGCAGCTCGGCCGCTTTCCAGATGCCGATCAGCCACTGCGTGCGGTCGTCCTTGAGCACGGCGTTCGCGCCCGCGCCGCGCAGTCTGGCGATCGTGTCCCTGGTGAGTCCGGGTTGATCGACGGCGAGCACCGCGACCCAGTCCTCGGTGATCTTCGCGAGCCCCGCGGCCAGACCGGCGAGCGGACCACCACCGGGTGGATCCTCGCGCGCCCAGAGAACGTTCGGGAGATCCTTTTCCGGCCCCACAACGACAACCTGGCTCGCATCGTCCACAACGGACAGGACGTGGTCGAGCAACGTCGCGTCCCGGTAGGACAGTGCGGCCTTGTCGACGCCGCCGAGCCGTTCGCCCTTGCCGCCGGTGAGGATGATCGCCGCGTACGTCATGCCCGTCCTCCGATGTGTGCCGCGACACCTTCGAGGAACAGGTGCAGGCCGAAGTCGAATTCGGCGGCGACGTCCTCGGCCTCGAAGAGGTCGTCCATGTCGAAGACGCCGGCCGCGACGATCTTCGCGAGCGCCGGCATCCGGCGCGGGTCGACGATCTCGCGCAGCCGCTGCCCGTACAGGCGGCTGAACTGGGCCGGGTCGTTCTCGTACCCCTGCGTCAGCGTGACGCTCAACCACGCCTCACCGTGCACGAACGTCATCAGCCCCATCACCACGCCGACCTTCTCCCCCGCCTCCAGCGGCGTGTCGTCGAGCGCGCCCAGCGCACAGTCGAACCAGGCGAGGCTCCTGAGGCCGGTCGGCGGGCCGTTCATCGGGATCTGCAGGAACCACGGACGCCTGCGGACACCGCTGAGCAGCGCCTTCGCCCAGACCTCGAGCTTGGCGCGCCACTCGCCGTCCGGCAGCACGGGCGGCTCGTCGAACGCGGCGTCGGCCATCAGCGCGAGGAGCTCGTCCTTGCTCTTCACGTGCCGGTAGAGCGCCATCGTCGAGTTGCCCAGCTCCTGCGCGACGCGGGCCATCGACACGGCAGTGAGCCCCTCGGCGTCCGCGACCGCGATGGCGGCCCGCGTGATGTCGGCGGCGTCGATGGTCGGCTTGCGCCCCCTTTTCATACCCCCTAGTCAAACAGATGCGTATGCCATACGCTAATTCAGGTTTTGCGTATGAGGTACGCATAAAAGGGGGTTCCATGATCGTCGAGACAGAGGGCCTGACGAAGAGATACGGCTCGCAGACCGTGCTCAAGGGCCTGGACCTGAAGGTGGCGGAGGGTTCGGTGCTCGCGCTGCTCGGGCCGAACGGTGCGGGCAAGACGACCACGATCCGCATCCTGAGCACGCTGACCAGGCCCGATGGTGGTTCCGCACAGGTCTGCGGGTTCGACGTGGTGCGCGAGGCGGCTGCGGTTCGCGGGGTGATCGGCCTGACCGGGCAGTACGCGGCGGTGGACGAGGAGCAGACCGGGCGCGAGAACCTGTTCATGATCGCTCGCCTGCGCCGTTTCAGCCGGTCAGCGGCTCGCGCACGGTCGTCGGAACTGCTGGAGCGCTTCGACCTGGTGGACGCGGCGGACCGGCGCGTGAAGACGTACTCCGGCGGCATGCGGCGCCGGCTGGACCTGGCGATGAGCCTGGTGTCGACGCCGCGGCTGCTGTTCCTGGACGAGCCGACGACCGGCCTCGACCCGGTGAGCCGCACGACGATGTGGGACGCGATCGGCGACCTGGTGCGCGACGGCGTGACGATCTTCCTCACGACCCAGTACCTGGAGGAGGCCGACCGCCTCGCCGACCGGATCGTGGTGCTGCACAACGGAGATGTGGTCGCCGATGGCACCGCGGACGCGTTGAAGAACTCGGTCGGCGGCACCCGGCTGGATCTGACCTTCGGTTCGGCCGAGGACGCGTTGCGCGCCCAGGCCGTGGTCGGCGGCGCCGTGGACGGGGTGACGCTGAGCCTGCCGTCCGACGGCAGCGCCCTGCATCTGCACTCCGTGCTGGACGACCTGCGGGCAGCGCGGGTGGTGCGGGTGTCCGAGCACCGCCCGACCTTGGACGACGTCTTCACCTCGCTGACGGCGGTGGCCGCGTGAACGCCTCGTTGACCATGGCCGGCCGCAGCATCCGGTTGAGCCGGCGCAACCTCGACCTCGTGATCATGGCGATCCTGCTGCCGGTGCTGATGATGTTGCTGTTCGTGTACGTCTTCGGCGGCGCGATCGGCGACGTCGAGTCCTATGTGGACTACGTGGTGCCCGGCATAGTCGTGCTGTGCACCGGTTACGGCGCCACGTCCACCGCGATGTCGGTGGCCGACGACATGAAGAAGGGCGTCGTCGACCGCTTCCGCTCGATGCCGATCAGCAGCTTCGCCGTGCTGACCGGCCACGTCACCGCCTCCGTCGCACGCAACGCCGTGGCGACGTTCGCGGTGGTGCTGGTGGCGTTGCTGATGGGCTTCCGGCCGTCGGCCTCGGTGGGCGGCTGGGTGCTCGCGATGGGACTGCTGCTGATCTACGTGCTGGCGCTCTCGTGGCTCGCGGCGGGATTCGGCGTGATCGCGCGGACCGTCGAGTCCGCGAGCCTGCTGGGCTTCTTCATGCTGTTCCTGCCGTACCTGAGCAGCGCTTTCGTGCCCGTCGCGACGATGCCCGCGGTGCTGCGGGTGATCAGCGAGCACCAGCCGATCACGCCGGTCATCGAGACCGTGCGCGCGTTGCTGAACGGTCAGCCCGCGACCTCGGGCTGGCTCGCGCTGGCGTGGTCCGGTGGGTTGCTGGTGGTCGCTTTCGGTTGGGCGACCTGGTTGTTCAGCCGGATCAGCCGCCGTTGAGGTGCAGCGCGTCGAGGCGGGTGAGGTCCTCGGGGGTCAGTCGGAGGTCGCCCGCCTCGATGTTCTGCCTGAGGTGCTCGGGGTCGCCGGTGCCGGGGATGACGAGCACGTGCGGCCCTCTGGCCAGCGTCCACGCCAGCCTGACCTGTGCCGGCGAGGCGTTGTGCTTGACCGCGATCTCGGTGACCTCGTGGTCCTCGGCGTTCGTGCCGGCCTCCTTGTTCGCACCGGCGAGCGCGAAGAACGGCACGAACGCGACGTTGCGCTCGCCGCAGACGCCGAGGAAGTCGTCCTGCTCGGGGTGGTGGCCGAGCCCGTACGAGTTCTGCACGCACACCACGGGGGCGATTTTCTGCGCTTGGTCGAGGTGCGGTGGTTTGACGTTCGACAACCCGAGGTGCCGGATCAGGCCTTCGTCGCGGAGCTTCGCGAGCTGCTCGAAGTGCCTGCTGACGTCGTCGAGCCCGCTGACGCGCAGGTTGACCACGTCGAGGTGATCACGGCCCAGTTGCCGGAGGTTCTCCTCGACCTGACCTCGCAGCTGTGGTGGCGTGGCGAGCGGCAGCCACTCCCCCTGCGGTGACCGGCTCGGCCCGACCTTGGTGACGATCACCAGGTCGTCCGGGTAGGGCGAGAGCGCGCTGTTGATCAGTTCGTTCGCGGACCTGGTGGCGGAGAAGTAGAACGCGGCCGTGTCGATGTGGTTGACGCCCAGCCTCACGGCTTCCCGGAGGACCTCGATCGCCTGCTCGCGGTTGCGCGGCTTGGCTTTCGGGGCGAGCGCGGCCCCCACCTGCGGCAGTCGCATCGCGCCGAACCCGATCCGGTTCACGGTGAGGTCACCCAGTCGCCACGTCATTCCGTCCACTGTGCCAGCCTTGGCACTCGTGGGACTGTTCACGCTCGCTGAAGCGCAGGCCGAACTGGCGCGGTTGTTGCCCGTGCTGGACGAGATCGTGCGCCTGCGCGCCGACGCCGCCGAACTGGCCGTGGGCTCGTCTTCCCTGGGTGGGCTGCCGGAGTTCAAGGGCGCGCAGGCGCGGTTGGACGAGCTGATGGAGGCCGTCCAGCAGACCGGTGCCGAGCTGAAGGGCTTCGCGCCGTTGCTCGTCGACTTCCCGTCGGAGATGGACGGGGTGCCGGTGCTGTTGTGCTGGCTGGAGGGTGACCGCGAGCTGGCCTGGTACCACCGGGCCGATCTGGGGTTCGCCGGCCGTCGTCCGCTCTAGGGCGCCAGGAGTCCGGCGACCAGCAGCATGCCGATCAGCCCGGCGACGAGGCCGAACGCCATGACGTGCTGCTTGGCGGTGGTGCGGCCGGGCATGCGGTGCAGGATGATCCCGGCGGCGAGGCTCAGGGTCACCGCTATGGGCACCAGCGCTCGCCAGGCCTTGTCCCACGTGAACGGCAGGTAGTCGTCCGCGCCGTACAGCGACAGGATCAGCGCGGGCAGACCGAGTCCGGCGGCGGCCGCGGCGGCGAGCATGTTGAACCGTTGCTGCGCCTCACCTTCCTGCGCGACGGCGAACGTGGAGACGCTGCCCAGCAACGACTGCAGCCGGGTGATCTCCTCGGCCAGCTCCACGTCCATCGCCTCGCAGTGCCGCAACGCTGCCGGGGTGCCCCGGCGTTCACGAATCGCCTCACGCGCGAGGTCCCGCGCCCTGCTGAACGCCATCGACAACTCCACCAGCTGAGCCAGCACCGTCCTGAGCGCGGTGCTGCGGCGCTGGGCGAGCAGGTCGGCGACCCGGCGTTCCATCTCGTAGCGCAGGTCCCTGAGCTGGGCGACGGTGTTGCGGGACCCCTCGGTGATGGCCTTCGCGATCGTCGGCGCGCCGTCGCTGATCGGATGGGCGGGGTGCTTGAGGGTGTCGCTCAGATCCTTGTGCCGCCACGGGGTCTGGTGCCAGCCGCCGTCCTCACGCCAGGCCGCGTGCACCGCCAGCGCGATCTTGCCCGCCTCGACGCGTGCCTCGCCCACCACGATCTCGCGTTCACCCGGCGTGCCGATCACCCGCACGAACGGTGCCACGACCGCGTCCTCCGCGACGTCGTCGGTGAGGGTGATCTCGGCGCCTAAGTCAGGATCGGCGGGGTCGCCCGCGAACACTCGCATACCGATGATCTTCGCATGATGACCGGATCCGTCCGTTCCTCGGCCAGGTGGTGCCTGTTTCCCCGTTCTGGTTCCGGCGAGGCTTGGTGGCATGAAGCGAGCATTGATCGTCATCGACGTGCAGGAGTCGTTCCGCCAGCGCCCCAACTGGGCGGAGGTGTCCAACCCGGACATCGCGGGCAAGGTGAACCGGCTGGTCGACATGTCGCGCGACAACGGCGACCTCGTCGTGTGGGTGCTGCACGCCGAACCTGGCTCCGGCAACGTGTTCGACCCCGCGCTCGGGCACGTGCGGCTGATCGACGGGCTCAAGCCGCTCGACGACGAGCAGATCCTGACCAAGACGTCGCACAACGCGTTCACCACGACGAACCTGCAGCAGACGCTGACCCAGCACGGCGTGCGGGAGCTGCTGATCAGCGGCATCCGGACCGAGCAGTGCTGCGAGACGACCACGCGGGTGGGGTCGGACCTCGGGTTCGACATGACGTTCGTGACGGACGCGACCGCGACGACGCCGCTGCCGCACTGGCGGACCGGGAAGGTGCTGGGCGTCGAGGAGATCATCGAGCGGACCGAGTACGTGCTCGCCGGTCGGTTCGCGCGGATCTCGGACGTGAGTACGCTGACCGGATCGTGACCAGAGTCGTTTTCCTGCTCGTACCTGGAGTGCACCTGCTCGACCTCGCGGGGCCGGCGCAGGTGTTCTCCAGCGCGGACGACTTCGTGGACGGCTACGAGCTGTCGTACGTGGGCGACGCGGAGTCCGTGCTCAGCCATCAGGGCGTGCCGCTGGGCGCGTCGACCGAGCTGCCCTCTCTCGACGTGCACGACCTCGTGTTCGTGCCGGGGTGGCGGTCGCCGAAGATCGTGGGTTCCGGTGCGTTGAGTGCGCGCGCGTTGACGTGGTTGCGCGCGCACCACTCGAAAGGCGGCACGGTCGCGAGCGTGTGCGCCGGCGCAGACGCGCTGGGTCGCGCAGGTCTGCTCGACGGCCGCCGCTGCACCACGCACCACGAACTGCAGGACGAGCTCGAACGCCGCTACCCAGCCGCACGCGTCGTGCGCGACGTCCTCTACGTGGAAGACGATCGGGTCGTGACGTCCGCCGGCATCGCCAGCGGCATCGACCTGGCCCTGCACCTCGTTGCCGTGCGCAACGGCCCGTCTGTCGCGGCCGCCGTCGCACGCACGATGGTCGTCTACGCGCGCAGGAACGGCGACGACCAACAGGCCAGCGTCCTGCTGCGCCACCGTTCGCACGTCAACGAAACCGTGCACCGCGTTCAGGACGTCATCGAGTCACGCCTCGCCGACCGCCTCTCACTCACCGAACTGGCCACGCTCGCCGGGTGCAGCGAGCGAACGGTCACCCGGCTGTTCGGCAAGGCGACGGGCATGACGCCGCTGAAGTACCAGCAGGCGCTGCGCGTGGAACGAGCCGAACACCTCATCGGCCAGGGCGCCACGGTCGAGACCGCCGCACGCAACGTCGGCTTCGAGGACGCACGAATGCTGCGCCGCCTGCGTTCGCGCTGAAAATTGTCAGACCTGAGGCATAGTGTGACCCGCGTGACGACTCTGGCGAACCGCCCCAACACCGCACTGCTCGTGATCGACGTCCAGAACGGCGTCGTGAACCACGCCCACAACCGCGACGAGGTCGTTGCCAACGTGGCCACCCTCGTCGACAAGGCCCGCGCGGCCGGCGTCGACGTCGTGTGGGTGCAGCACAGCAACCCCGAGCACATGCCGAAGGAGTCCGACGGCTGGCAGTTCGTGCCCGAGCTCAAGCTCGCCGACGGCGAACCGGTGGTGCACAAGACCTACGCCGACTCCTTTGAGGACACCGACCTCGAAGACGTGCTGGCAGGCAAGGGAATCGGCAGCCTCGTGGTGTCCGGCGCGCAGACCGACGAGTGCATCCGCTCGACCCTGCACGGCGCGATCGTCCGCGGCTACGACGCCCTGCTGGTGAGCGACGCGCACACGACCGAGGACCTGTCGGAGTGGGGCGCGCCCACCCCGGACAAGGTCATCGCGCACACGAACCTCTACTGGGAGAACCACACCGCGCCGGGCCGTGCGGCGGGCGTGGTCAAGACCGAGGACGCGTTCAAGCCCGCGTGACCAGGTGACGGCTCGTCACGTGATCGTTGGCCGCACAGGACCGCGCAGTGCAATCCGACGGCCATCCCGCGTACTTCGTTGCTTGGGCCTCGACAGCCCGGGTGTGGCGGCGCACTCCTCGCCGCCACACGTGCAGGTGCGCGTTCCGCGTCCTCCTCGCCCCCAGCGCTCAGCGAGTCGGCGATCAACGCCGCGGGACCGCAACCGATGCAGGCGCGCCGCAGCGTGCGCTCCTCGGTCAGCCGAGCGTCACGACGCCAGCCGGTTGATCTCGTCGCTGCGCAGAACCCGCGCCGCCTGAGCACCCTTCGCCAGCGCGACCATCGCCCGCCCGAGCTGGTCGGTGCTGGTGACGAACTTGGGCGCCACCTTCCGCAACAACGGCAACAGCCACGAAGACCACGAGTAGATGTAGCGGTAGATCCGGGTCCGCGACGTGATGCCGTGCCGCGGCTGGATGAACCCCGGCCGCACCACGAACGCCGGCCGGTCCAACCCCAGCACCTCGTTCTCCGTGCGCCCCTTCACCCGCGCCCACATCGTCTTGCTCTCGGCGTCCGCACCTTCGCCCGACACGTACACAAACGTGCCACCGACAACACGCGCCGCCTCAAGCGCGTAGTCGTGTGTCACGGGCGTGTACTCGGCCTCGGTCAGACCCGCCGACGTCACGCCCATGCAGTAGAAGCAGGCGTCGGCGTCGGACAACTCGGCCGCGATCGGCGACAGGTCACCGAAATCGGCGTGCACGACGTGCCGCAGCTTGGGGTCGGCAGCCGGAAGCGGCGACCGTCCCACCGTCACGACGGAGCCGACGTCGGGGTCGAGCAGGCACTCCCGCAGCGCACCCTGACCGACCATTCCGGACGCACCGAAAATCACTACCTTCACCCCGCCAAACTAGTGGAGTGAACGGAAGAAAGTGCGACTTGCCCGTGCTGGTCGTGGACGGCGACCTCTTCTCCGACTTCGGCGGCTTCGCGCGCGAGTTCAGCAAGCTGCTCGACGACCACGTCTGGAAGGAGAGCCTGGACGCGTTCAACGACATCCTCCGCGGCGGTTTCGGCACCCCCGAGCGCGGCTGGATCTTCCGGTGGCTCAACTCCGACCGGTCCCGCGAGGCGCTCGGGTACGAGGCGACGCTCAAGCGGCTGGAACGGATGCTCGTCACCTGCCACCCGACCAACCGCGAGCACGTCCAGGCCAGGATCGACAGCGCGCGGCGCGCGGAGGGCCCGACGCTGTTCGACGAGATCGTCGAGATCATCCAGATCCACGGACCCGGCGGTTCGGAGTCCGCGGACAACGTCATTCTCGAACTGCGCTGAGAGCCGCGGTGGTGCGCTCGACCTCGCCCGTCGCGAGCAGGTCGAGCAAGGCACCCCGCAGCAACGCAAGCTCCCGCGTGCGCCACGCCAGCCCTTCAGCCGTGTCGCGCACGTCTGAAGGCTGCGCGGCCTTGAGGACTTCCAACCAGTCGTCGACGGTCGCGCGCGCGAAGCCTGCCCACGGCCCGTCTGGTTCCACGAGAGAGCGGGCGTAGGCCTCCAGCCACAACGTGAGCAACGGCCGATGCGCCGGCGCGGACAGCCACGCCCACAACCGTTCGACGACGCCCGGACCCGTGCCGATGTCGGACAGCAGCGCCAGCTCGTCCGCACGTGCGCGTGCCAGCAACGCCCTGACCAGGCCTTCCTTGCTGTCGAACAGGTAGAGCAACACCCGCGTGCTCGATCCGATGGCCGCCGCCAGCGGGCGCAGCGACACGTCCGCCAGGCCGTGGGTGAGCACGTACCGGTAGGCGGCTTCGAGAAGTTCGGTTTCCCGCGCGGACGGCATGAGAGTTATTGTCGCATTACTGAAACACTCGTGTCAGTGGGAGGAACTCAAATGCTGATCCGACCCCTCGGCAAACCCGGCGACCTGGGCTGGGTGGTGCAGGCGCACGGCGAGCTCTACGCCGCCGAGCACGACTGGGACACCTCGTTCGAGGCGCTCGTGGCCAAGATCGTCGGCGACTTCGCGGCGGACCACGACGACGCGAAAGAAGCCGCCTGGATCGCCGAGCTCGACGGCGAACGCGTCGGGTGCATCTTCTGCACGAAGGAAACCGACACGACCGCGAAGCTGCGTGTGCTGCTCGTGCACCCGAACGCGCGCGGACACGGCGCGGGCAACCGGCTCGTCGAGAAATGCGTCCAGTTCGCGCGTGATGCCGGATATGTGCGCATTGCATTGTGGACAGTCGAAGGCCTCACGTCAGCCCGCAAGATCTATGAGGCGCACGGATTCGAGCTGACGGAGAAGACGCCGCAACACAGCTTCGGCCACGACGTGACCGGCCAGCGCTGGGAACGCGCACTCTGACCTGCTGATTTCAACATCAGCACATAGTCGTGCAATCACCGGCTGACACCTTCATCCCCAGTACCGCAACACCACAAGAGGGGAACACACCATGAAGGTGACTGCTCGTGCGATCGTCGGCCTCACGGCCGCCGCACTCGCCGCCACGATGGGGATGGGCAGCGCGCAGGCCGCGCCCGGCAACTACCACATCGAGGTCCGGACCTGCAACGTCGAGGACGCGGGCACCGACTCCACCGTCGAGGCGCGCTTCAACGGCACCCTCGCCTCGACCGGCTGGGTCAACCTCGACAACCCCGGCGACGACCGCGAGCGCGGCCGCACGGACGTCTACGACAAGACGTTCACCGACCTCGGCACCGTCACCTCGATCGACATCTACTTCGCCAACAACGACGACAGCCCGCACTGGTGCCTCGAGGAGGTCACCGTCCGCCACCCGAACGGCGCGGTGACGATCCACCCGTTCCACAACTGGCTCCGCCAGAAGTTCCCGAAGACGAGCCCGCTGCGCCTCAACAGGGCCTGAGCCGCTCTCCCGGTGACCCGTCCCTGCGGCGGGTCACCGGGTTCAGGCATGCCCTGAACTGCGGTTTTCATCGATTCCGCAACGCAGAGGGGACCCGAGCATGAAGCTCGCAGCTCGTGCGATCGTCGGCATCGCGGCCGCGGCACTCGCCACCACCGTGGCGACGCCTGCCCAGGCCGTGCCGGCGCAGTACAACGTCCTGGTCGTGACCTGCGACGTCGCGGACGCGGGCACCGACGCCCGAGTCGAGGCGCGTCTGCACGGCGACATCACCAGCCCGTGGTTCGTCCTCGACCACCCGGCCGAGGAGTTCGAGCGCGGCAGCACCGACTCGTTCAACTTCACCATGCAGGACCTCGGCCCGATCCGGTCGGTCGACCTCGCGTTCGACGACCACGGTGACCCCTGGTGCATCGAACAGGTCATCGTGCGCGGCCCGGACGGCGTGTCCGTCCACCCGTACAACAACTGGCTGATCCGGCCGTACCGGAAGACGTTCCCGCTCCGCCTGCAGGCTGCCTGACAGGTCTCCCGGTGGCCCGTCCGTCGGGCGGGTCACCGGGGTTCACAGCAGGCGCGTCACGAACGGCATGATGCCGCCGTACCGCACGGGCGAAATCCGCACCACAGCACCGGAATGCGGCGCCTCGACCATCATGCCGCCGCCCAGGTACAGCGCCACGTGCGTGCCACCGCCCGGACCCCAGAAGATCATGTCCCCCGGCGCCATCTGCGACAGCGGCACCTTGCGGCCGGAGTTGTACTGATAACCGCTGTAGTGCGGCAAATACACGCCCACACCAGCGAACGCGTACATCATCAGGCCCGAGCAGTCGAAGCCGATCTTGCGGTAGTCGCCGTACGAGTCGGCCACGCCGCCATCGCGCACGCCGTACGTCGGGCCGTTGTAGTTGCCGCCACCCCACGCGTAAATCACGCCACGTTGGGACAAAGCACGGTTGATGACGGTCTGCACGCGGCTGCCCGAAGGTGCGGCGACCGGACGACGAGGTGCCTGGGGAGCAGGAGCGGAGGCTGCTGCTGCGGCCGCCGCACGGCGTGCGTTCTCCTCATCCTCGCGCTTCTTCGCCTCGACCCACTGGTCGTACTGACGTCGTTGCGCCTCAAGGCCGTTGACCTCACCACGCGCCGATGCCAGCTCACGTTCGACAGCGTCCTTATCGGACTGAAGCTCTGCCGTCGCCGATGCCTGCGCGGTGTGGGCCTGCACGGCCACCTGCTGCGCGGAGTCCGCGACCTTCTTCGCCTCGTCGGCGGCGGCCTGCTTCGACTCGGCCTTCTGCACGGCCGCACGAGCGGCGGCGTCGAGGTTCGCGGCGGTGCCCTGGTCGCGGGTCACCTGGTCGAGCCGGTTCAGGCTCGACGCCGACACCGCCTCCAGCATCTGGGCGCGGGCCAGCAGGTCCTCGGGCGACTTCGCGCCGATGTAGGCGGAGAACGAACCGATGGTGCTGCCCTGCGCATAGGAAGCGGCGGCGAACTCATCCAGTGCGCGCCGACTCTCCTCCACGGCACGAGATGCCGCATCGGCCTCAACGCGCGCGGCGGCAGCCTCACGGCGGGCGGACTCGGCCTCCGAGATCGCCGTCTCCAGGTCGACGCGGGCCTTGTTCGCGAGCTCGCGCTTGTAGGAGACGTCGTCCATCAGCTCCTGCAGGCGCGACTCGGCCTGCGTCAGCCGGCCGGTCAGCTCGCCCACGCGGGACGCCTTCGCGTCGGCCTCGGCCCGCGACGCCGAGATCTCCGCGTCACTGGGGTTCGGCGGAGGTGGCGGCACAGCATTGGCCGTCCCCGTGAGGACGGCCGTGAACAACACCAACACGGCGGAGAGTCGTGTCAACACCGGACATCACCTCCGACCGCATTAGACCAATCAGACCCATCCGGCGCATCTGGAACTAACGCACCGTCAACCACACGTGTCACAGTGGAACACGGGCGGTGGTCCTTTTGGGACGATCGGAGTCCGGCGTGTCGCCCCAGTGGCCTAGTTGACGCCTCGGTCCCGGCCCGCCCAGTACGGCTCGCGGAGCTTGAACTTCTGGATCTTGCCGGTCGCCGTGCGCGGGATCGAGTCGCGGAACTCCACGGACGTCGGCGCCTTGTACCCGGCGAGCCGCTCCTTGCAGTGCTTGATCAACTCGGCCTCGGTGACGTCACCCGAGCGCACGACCAATGCCTTGATCGTTTCACCCCACTTCTCGTGGGGCACACCGATGACCGCGACCTCGGCGACGGCCGGGTGCGAGAACAGGCAGTCCTCGACCTCGATCGACGACACGTTCTCGCCGCCGGTGATGATGACGTCCTTCTTGCGGTCCGAGATCGTCAGGTAGCCCTCGTCGTCGAAGAAACCGCCGTCACCGGTGTGGAACCAGCCGTCCTCGATCGCGTCCGCGGTGGACTCCGGGTTCTCCCAATAGCCCTCCATGACCACGTTCGAGCGCGCCATCACCTCGCCGTTGTCCGAGATCCGCAGCTGCGCGCCCAACGCCGGCGCACCAGCCCGTGACTGCTTCTTCGCCTTCTCCTCACCCACAGGTCCTGGCTGGGCGCGGTTGAACGTGAGCAGCGGCGCCGTCTCGGTCAGGCCGTAGATCTGCAGGAACTCCCAGCCGAGCTCCTCGGTCACGCGCTGGATCGTGCGCGACGGCGGCGGCGCGCCCGCACACACGATCCGTACGCGGTCACGGCCGGGGATCTCACCGTCCCACGATGCAGCGGCGTCGAGCACGGCGTTCCACACAGCCGGTGCGCCGCACATCAGCGTGACGCCGTGGTCGCGCACACGACGCAGGATCTCGGCGCCGTCGACCTTGCGCAGCACCACCTGCGGCACGCCGAGACCCGCGAGACCGAACGGCATGCCCCAGCCGTTGCAGTGGAACATCGGCAGGACGTGCATGTACACGTCGCCTTCCCACGCACGGGTGTGCATGGCGAACGTAACCGCGTTCAGCCAGATGTTGCGATGCGTGAGTTGCACGCCCTTGGGCCGCGCCGTCGTTCCGGACGTGTAGTTGATGGTCGCGGTCGCGTCCTCCGAGGGCTCGCTCCACGGCCGTGGCTCCACATCGAACCGAAGCAGCGACTCCGACTCCTCGCCCAACGTGAACCGGTGCCGCGCCACCACGTCGTCGAGCTCCAGCTCCGGATCGACGAACAACGCCGAGGCCCCGCTGTGCTCGACGATGTACTTCACCTCGTCGGGTCGCAGGCGGAAGTTCACCGGCACGCAGATCCGCCCGCTGCCGGGGACCGCGTGCAGCAGTTCCAGCAGCCGCGCCGAGTTGTGGCTGACGACGGCGATCCGCTCGCCCTCGCCGATGCCCAACGCGTCGAGCCCGGCCTGCCACGCGCGCACGCGAACAGCCATCTCCGCATACGTCGTCGTCTCGACCGGTTTGGCGGGCTGGTCGGGCTCGTCGATGGTCGCGGTCGTCGCGCCGAACGCGAACGACGCCCGGTCCAGGAAGTCCGTGGTGATCAGCGGTACGCGCATGGTCCGACCCTACGACCAGGTGCTCGGATCTCCCCAGGACGAGAATCGGCCTCCCCCGGATGGAGGAACCGAACTGAGATCGGGAAGCACCTCGCCGACAGGTTCGTGCAGGACAACGGCCGCGAGCGAGTCGTACGGAGTCGGTTCGGCGTTGCAGATGATGACCTGCGCCCCGGTCTTGGCGGCCAGCGGCACGAGGCCGGACGCGGGCTGCACCGAGAGCGATGTACCGGCCACCAGCAGCACGTCGCAGTCCAGCACGGCGAGCCGCGCCCGCCGCAGCACCTCACCGTCGAGCTCCTGCCCGAACGAGATCGTGGCCGACTTGAGGATTCCGCCGCACCGCAAGCAGTCCGGCTCCGGTTCACCCTCGGCGACGCGCTTCAACGCGTCGCGCATCTGGCCCGTGGCACCACAGCTCAGGCACACCGTCGCGTGCAACGTGCCGTGCAGCTCCAGCACGCGATGCGGATCCGAACCAGCTTTCTGGTGCAGGCCGTCGATGTTCTGCGTGACCACGGTGCGCAACCGCCCGGACCGTTCCAGCTCCACCAACGCCTTGTGCGCCGGATTCGGCCTGGCCGTCCACACAGGACTGTCGAGCCGCGTCCGCCACGAGAGTCTGCGCACCTCGGGATCGGAGACGTAGGCGTCCAACGAAGCCAAGCGGCCCGCGTCGGCGTCACGCGTCCACAGACCGTCCGCGCCGCGGAAGTCGGGAATGCCCGAATCCGTGGAGACACCGGCCCCCGTCAGCACCGTGATCCGGTGCGCGGACGCGATCAGTGTCCGTGCCTCAGCGCACGCCTGAGAGGCCATCGGTTCACACTAGTCCGGTGCGCAGCGCAGTGGGAGCCGCGATCGCGGCAGTGGGCTTGATCACTTCCATCACCGGGACTTTCCTTCCCTGGCTGAAATCCGGATCGACCACGAGGGACAGTTACGAGGTGCTTTCGCTGCGTGATCTCGCCGGGTTGGACGGGGTGGCGGGCACCGTCGTCACGTCGGTCTGGGTGGGTCTCACGCCCCTCGCGATGATCGCGGTGGCTCTGTTCGTGGTCCGTTTTCGTCGGTTTGCCGCGTGCGTCGGCCTTCTCTTTGGCACGATCGGGGGAACCGTAGGCCTACTAGCCGTGGTCCAAGGGGACGGCAAGGGCGCATTGGTCGGAATCAGCATCGCCGGACCGGCCGTGACCCTCGCAGGTGCAGTGCTGACGATCGTGGGGGCGATCACGGTGCTCACGTCGACCAGGCGCAGCGCAGTGAGAACTCCAGGAGGGAACCCGTGAGCTACCCAGGTGGCGGCGGCGGACAGTGGCAGCCGCAGAACAACCCGTACGGGCAGCAGCCCCAGCAAGGTGGCTACCCCCAGCAAGGTGGCTACCCGCAGCAGGGTGGCTACCCGCAGGGTCAGCCGCAGACCGGCCCGCAGGGCTTCCCCCAGCAGGGTTACGGCCAGCAGGGTTACGGCCAGCAGCAGGGCTACCCCCAGACCGGGCCGCAGGGCTTCCCCCAGCAGGGTTACGGACAGCAGCAGGGCTTCGAGCAGCAGCCGTTCGGCTACGCCCCGATGGGCGGCGAGCCGCCGAAGAAGAAGCGCACCGGCCTGGTCATCACGGCCGTCGTCGCCGTGCTGCTCCTCGTCGGCGGCGCGGCGACGTTCTTCCTCATCAAGCGGTCCGACCCGGCGGCGAACGCGGGTCAGGACACCCCTGCCGTCGCGGCGAAGAACCTCATCGAACAGCTCGGCAGCGGTGACGTCGTCGGCATCATGGCCTCGCTGGCGCCCGCGGAGGCGGCGCTGTCGAAGGACTACATGGAGTCGATGACGAAGGAGATGAAGCGTCTCGAGATCCTGAAGCCCGACGCCGACCCGAACAAGATGTCGGGCGTCGAGTTCAAGAGCGAGAACATCAAGTTCGACGAGGCGGCCGCGGAGAAGATCAACGACCACCTCACGATCAACAAGCTGACCGAGGGCAAGATCACGATCACCTCGGACATCTCCAAGGTCCCGCTGACCGACAAGCTGATGGACGCCATCGGCGACAAGGTCAGCCTGACCAAGTCGGAGACCAAGACCTACGACATCTCCGCCGAGGTCCAGAAGCGCGGCAAGCCGATCGGCATCGCGTCGATCAAGGTCGGCGACAAGTGGTACCCGAGCGCCTTCTACACGATCGCCAACGCGATTCTGGAGGAGGACAAGAAGAAGTGGCCCGCGCAGGGCTTCGCGCCGGCCGGTGCGGCATCGGCGGACGCCGCCGCCAAGCAGCTCGTCAACGCCGTCCTGGAGGGCGACTTCCAGAAGGCCATCGCGACGCTGCCGCCGGACGAGGCCGGTGTGCTGCACGACCTCGGCCCGTTGCTGCTGGAGGAGATCGGCTCGCAGAAGCCGGCCGAGGCCAAGCTGAACGCGCTGGAGACCGACGTCAAGGACGTGACCGGTGGCAAGCAGGTCACGGTCAAGAAGCTGTCGGTGACGGTGGAGGGCGAGAACGTCACGATCGCCCGCGAGGGTGACTGCTACTCGGTCGAGGCCCCCGGCCAGGGGTCGCAGAAGCTGTGCGCGGACGAGATCACCCAGCTCATGCAGCAGCAGGGCGGCGGCAAGATCCCGGCGGAGGCCGTCGAGGTCATCGGCCGCGTGGCCTCGTCGATCATGAAGACCGGTGTCGGCGTCGTGTCCACCGAGGTCGACGGCAAGTGGTACGTCAGCCCGGTCCGCTCCTACTACGAGCTGGCGCTCACGCTGTTCCGCGGCTTCGAGCCGAAGGACGTCGACGCGCTGATCGAGCTCATGAAGAAGTAAGTTTCCGAAGTTCAGCCACGGCCCTGTCACCCGCAACAGCGCGGTGACAGGGCCGTGGCAGTTCACGGGCCGAGTGTTGCGGCCATGGACACTCAGGTTCTGATCATCGGTGCCGGCCCGACCGGCCTCACCCTGGCCCTCGACCTCTCGCGCCACGGCGTGCCGTTCCGCATCGTCGACGCCGCGCCCGCGCCGTTCGCCGGCTCCCGCGGCAAGGGCCTGCAGCCCGGCGACCGCGTGCCCGACGGGGTCACCGCCGGGGGCCGGATCTTCGACCTGTTGCGCGGCCCCGACTTCGTGACGCTGGAGCTGCCCGACGGCTCGGTGCTGGTCCGCCCGGACGGCTACGCCGCTGCCATCGGCCGTTCAGCGATCGACGCCTACTTCGGCGCGAACCCGGTCACGCAACTGCACCACCGCCGGGTCGCTGCTGGGGCCGCCGCGTAGCCGCTCCGCCTCGTCCACGGCGTTCCCGGCGCTTGTCGGGTCGCCCTGGACGAGCAGCCAGTCCGCGTACAGCTCCAGCACCGTGGCTCGCGCGGGCCCGTCCGCGCTCTCCTTGACGGTGTCGAGCGCCTTCTCGTGCTCCTCGCCCGCTTTCTCCAGCTGCCCGAGCCTGGTGAGCGCGAGCCCGAGTCCGGAGTGGACGGCCGCCCGGAACTGCCGGGCCGCCGTCCGCGAGAACTCCTCGACGTCGGTGGAAGCCTCCAGCCGATACCCCAGCGCATGCGACGAAACGACGGAAGCCCCGACCGTCCGCCGCAACCGCGACACCAACGACTGCAACGCCGCCGCACCGACAACCGGCGCTCAAGAGACCACAGATCCGCGATCAGCCGCTCGGCCGCGACCACCCGCCCCGGCTCCATCGCCAGCCGCAGCAGCAACCACCGCAGCCGCTTGCCGCGCACCTCGACGGGAACACCGCCGACCACGACCCGGAGCGGTCCGAGCACGTTGGCCCGCATCAGACCCGCCGCGCCCCGACCACCACCGCGCCCGCCACCAGCGCGAAACCGATCACGCCGGCCCACAGCACGGGCAACGTGACCTGGTTGTCCCCCAACGCGTCCAGCACCCACCCGAACGGCGTGTACCGCCCGAGCGGATAGGTCATCACCACGACGGTGAACACCACCAGCACCGTCCGGCCGATCGAGTCGAGCACCGGCCGCGCGAACATCAGCCCGACGCCGACACCGAGCAACACCGACACGGAGTGCACCCCGAGCCCTGCCAGGAACTGCAGAACCGTGTACGGGCGCGGGCTCGCGACCACCGGCCACACCGTCGCCACCACGGCGAACGCCAGCCCGAACAGCACCGCGGTCAGGGCGACCGCCGTCAGCACCCGCGACCACGCGCCGGCCGACACGACGGTCACCTCGCGCCGCACCACGTCCTCCGACGTCGCCACGACAACTGCCAGCCACGCGCCGATCGGGTAGATCAACGCCGACGACCCGGAGAACGCCGCCAGCTGCGGCCCTGGGTCGTACGCGAACAGCATCCCCAGCACACCGAGGAACACCAGCAAAGGCGCCAAATACCGTTGCCCCCGAAGGACATCGGCCGCGAGGTACCGCACCAGGGAGATCATCGCACGCTCCGCACCGAACACCCGAGCCGCAACGCCTCGGCCAGCACGTGGTCGCTGCGGTCCGGCGCCACCACCACCCGCGCCGACGACCCCCGCGCCAGCACGGAACGCACGCCTTCCAACGCCTCCAACGCGTCCAGCCCCACGACCCGGCTGAGCTCGATCGTCACGTGCCCGCCGGCGAGATCCACGCGAGTCGCCGAGGCCAGGTGTCCCTCGTGATCGGACACCAGCGCCGTCCGCCCCTCCAGCAACGTCACCAGCTCAGCCGCCGCAGCCGGGTCGAGCCCGGTCCACGGCTCGTCGAGCACCAGCACGTCGGAAGCCAGAAAAGCCTGCGCCAGCGCGACCTTCTGCGCGTTCCCCTTCGACAGCTCCGACATCGGCACCGTCATGGACCCGACGAACCCCAGCCGCTCCAGCACGTCACCCGCCGCCGCACCGCGAATCCGCCCCATGTGCGCCAGGTACGACGAAGCGGACATCTTCACGTCCGAGGGAAACCGTTCCGGCACATAACCGACCGACGCGGGCCGGACCACGCGCCCGGAAGAAGGTCGCAGCACCCCGGCGGCGATCTTGAGCAGCGTGGACTTGCCGGTGCCGTTCGCACCGGTCAGCACGGTCAGGCCGGTGACCTCCAGCGTGAGGTCGCGCAGCACCCAGGGCCCGCGCCCGTACCGCTTGGAAACCTGATCGAGGAGCACCACGCCAAGATAACCATCCATGACACCTCTTCCGCTCGCGTTGGCGTGCATCTGGCTCGGCATGGTCCTGGCGATCTCGATCGAGGCACCGCTGAAGTTCCGCGCCCCCGGCATCACGCTGCCGCTGGGTCTCGGCATCGGCCGGCTGGTGTTCCGCGCCCTGAACGTCGCCGAGATCGTGCTCGCGACGGCCACCGCGCTCACCCTCGCTCTCGCCCCGCGTCCGTTGGCCGCGGCGCTGCTGTTCATCGCGCTGGCCGTGACGCTGGCGGCGCAGGTTCTGCTGCTGCGGCCGAGGCTCGAAGCCAGAGCTCAGCTCATCATCGACGGAGGGACGCCTCCCCGGTCCCGCGCGCACCTGGCCTACATCGTGCTCGAATGCGCGAAACTGCTGATGCTGACCACCTTCGGAATTATTCTCATGTTCGCCTGACAAAACTCTGCGTCACACCAAATGCATGCCCGATGAATATAGCTCCTTCACTTTTCACACGATCGAGTGAAAGGTGGCGACAAACCGTCACCCGAGCAACAAGGATGAGTTGCCTCAAGCTCAGTTGACGGAATGTGGTGACCACCCTGAAAAGCGGTGCGCAATTCTCCTTCGATCTGCTCGCCGGTGCGCTGACCGGACGAGATGCGGCCCGCGCCACCGGCACGTTGCACATCCTCGGAAATCCCGGCGGCAGAATTCATCTGCGCAATGGCGGGATCATCTGCGCGGAAAGCGCGGGCTCACCGGGACCGGACGCGCTGTTGTTGCGCACGGGACGGATCAGCGAATCCGAGTGGACCACCGCGCTCACCACCGGCACCCGCGGCGCCATCGGCGAGACCGAACTGCACGTCGTCGCCATGATGGCCACGCACGACGCCGCGTTCACCATCGTCGCGGGCGACATCGACGACTGCGCGTTCACCCCGCAGCCGCTGGACGTGCCCGTCGCGATGAGCACCGCGACCGACCCGGTCCGCCTGCTCCAGGAGACCTCACGGCGCATCACCTCGCTGCTCGCGCTGAAGTACCCGCTCTCACCCCACCGCGACCGCGTCGGCCCCACGCGGGGCTCTGAGCTGCGTGATCTCGGTCCGGTACGGGCCGAGATCCTCGCGCACGCCACCGGGCGGCGCACCACGCGCGACATCGCCTTCGCAGCGGGCCGCAGCGTCTACCCGGTCACGGTCGAGGCCTGCCGGATGGTCGCGGACGGCCTGCTGGCGGTCGTTCCCGGCACGACCGTCACCGCCACGCCCGGCCCCGCGGTGCCGCCGCGCCCGCGGCGACCACCGCCGGCACCACCGCCGGCACCACCGCCCCAACCCCCTCCACCCCAGCCACCTCCACCCCAGCCGCCAGCGGCAGGCGACCAGGGCGACGACGTTCCGCTGCCCCGGTCATTGAGACGTCAACTGCTGCCGAAGCTGTTCAAACAACCCGAGAGGAAAAAGCCTTGAATCACGCCGTGCCGGCCGCCGAGCTGCACGGCCTGCGCGAACTGGTCACCGGAACAACGGACACCCGCCAATCTCAGAACAGCTCACAGGTCCAGCGAGGTGGCCGGACAGGTGCGCATTCCAGCAAACCGCCGTCTACAGCCGCGATCGAACGCACCAACTCCATTCTCTCCGCCGCCTGAAAAGAAGTGTGAAATGACGAAGATGAGCAACGGGGTCATGTCCGACCAAATGGCCGCGATGGTCAGGTACCTGCGGCAGGAGGTGCCGACCTGTGTCGCCGCCGGCGTCGTCGACATGGCCACCGGAATGCTGCTGTCGTTCGAGACGACCGAGAGCCACCCGTCCGAGGTGCTCGACCTGCTCGCCGGCGCGACGCTGGACCTCTTCCAGGGCCGCACGGTGACCATGATCGAGGACGTCTTCAAGGAGCGGCGCGGCATCTCCAGCGCCGAGCACTACTTCCAGGAGATCCTGGTCAACAGCAGCAACCTCACGCACCTGTTCATCCGCAACAACCACCTCGAAGACGTCGTCGCCGTCGTCGTGTGCCCGAAGTCGGTCAACATCGGCATGCTCTTCGCCTCGGCCCGCAGGGTCGTCAGAGACCACGGCGGCGCGTAGCCACGCCGCCCTCCCGCGGGTAGCCCGGTGACTCCTCCAGCCCCCCGCCGGGCTACCCCAGGGCGCTCATCACCTCGGCCAGCTCGGCAGGCCGCGACAGGAACGGCGAGTGCGACCCCGGCAACGTCCGCACGTCACCCGCCCGGAGACGATCAGCGAACACCGGCGGGAAGATCACGTCCTCCGCGCACACGATCGTCGTGGTGGGCAACGTCTGCCACGCCGCCGCCGTCACCTCGTCCTCGAACACCCGCGCACTCTGCGGCCGCAGCCGTGAGACGGCCCATCCGGCGAGGTCGTCCGGCACATCGGCGAACAGCAGGTCCCGCGCGGGCTCCGGCACGTCCAGCAGCTTGGTCCCCTGCTCGTACCAGGAACCGCCCAGCACCCCCACGATGCTCTCGCCCGGCTCCAGCACGTGCGCGGCGAGGTACACCAGCCGTTGCACCGAAGGAACCGACGCCGCGACCTCGCCCACCGGCAGACCGGCGTACGAGTGCGCCAGCACCGTCACGGGCCCGTCCAACGCCAGCAACGCCTCCCGCACGGCCTCGGCGTCCTCGCGCACACCCGCAACCGGCGATCCCGACGTGCTCGGCAGGTCCACGACGGAGGTCGTCCAGCCACGAGACCGCAGCTCGGGAACGACGAGCTCCCAGCACCACGAGCCGTGCCAGGCGCCGTGCACGAGCAGCAGGTTGCCACGGTCGATCAAAGATCCTCCTCAGTCGGTACGACGTACGCCAACCAGGCAAGATCAGGAGAAACCATCGTCGAGAGTCCGCCGTCGGAGTCGGGAGAGTCCGAGCGTGGAGCACGTCCTGTCGGGGCTGAGCGTGAACTGGGGCGTCGCCACGCCCCTGCACGCGGGCGGGCGGTGGGCGATGCACTTCGTCGGACGACTGGACCTGCGAGTCGAGGTCGTCGTCCAGGGCCGCGCGCACATCACCGTGGGCGAGGAGAGCTTCATCGCCGAAGAGGGCGACTGCTACGTCATCATCGGTCGGCGCCCGTACCGCATCGCCAGTGATCCGGACACACCGTCGGTGTTCGCCGGCCCGATCTACGAGCACGACGACGGCACTCCCCGCGACATCGGCAGGATCGGCGAAGGCCACGACACGACGTTGCTCGGCGCGGGCTTCACCTGCGCCCCGGAGACCGCGCAGCTCCTCGAAACGCTCCCACCAGTCGTCCACGCGCGGACCGGCAAGGTGAAGGCCACCATCGAGCTGATCCGGACCGAGATCGACGGCGGCAAGATGATCCTCGACCGCCTCTGCCAGGTCCTGCTGCTGCAGGTGCTGCGCGACCACACCCACAGCGCCGAGCTGCACCCCCAGCTGGGACCGGCGCTCCAGGCCCTCCACGCCAACCTCGCGCACCCGTGGACCGTCCGCGAACTGGCCGGCGTCGCCGCGATGTCGCGTTCCACGTTCTTCTTGCACTTCAAGGAGATCGTGGGCATGACCCCGCTCGACTACCTGCTCCGCCTGCGCATGCAGGAAGCCTCTCGCGCGCTCCGGGACACCAAGGACACCGTCGCCTCGATCGCCTCAACCGTCGGCTACCGCACCGAAAGCGCGTTCAGCGCCGCGTTCAAGAGGTTCACCGGCAGGTCACCGGGCGAGTACCGGGCCGACAAGTCGTTGTGAGATCAGGAAAACGACCAACGGCGGCATCATGGCGACGGTGGCGAACGCCATCGCCCCGCCCCAATCCGACGTGGTCGCCCCGAAGAACCCCCACAGCCCGGTCGTCACCGGCCGCATCTCGTCGTCGGTGGCCAAGGTCAACGCGAACACCAGATCGCCCCAGCCCCACAGGAACGCCAGCACCGCGACCGTGGCCACACCCGGCAGCACCAGCGGCAGGACCACCCGCCAGAACACCCCGAACGCCGAACAACCGTCGATCACCGCCGCTTCCCCGAACTCCCGCGGCACCGCGGCGAACGCGGGCCGAAGCAGCACGATCGCGTAAGGCAACGCCAACGTCGTGTCGGCGAGGATCAGGCCGAGATACGTGTCGGTGAGCCCCAACCGCGAGAACACCACGAACAACGGCGTCGCGAGCATGATCGCCGGGAACATCAGGCTCGACAGCATCAACAGCATGAGCACCGGCTTGCCCCGCAACGGCAACCGCGCCAGCGCGTAAGCCGCGGGAACAGCCAGCACCAGGGTCAGCACGCAGGTCCCGGACGCCACGACGAAGCTGTTCAGCACGTACCGGAACACCTGTGGGTCACCGAGGATCCGCGACGACCAGTCTTCCGGCGTCGGATACGCGACCATCACGCCGACCGGCAACAGGTACAGCGCCACCAGCACGAATCCGACGGCAGTCCTCACAGCACCTCCCGCCGTTGCGCGCGGAGGTACAGCACGGACAACAGGAACAGCACGGCGAAGACGACGTTGAGGATCGCCGCGCCCTTCCCGAACAGGAAACTGGAGAACACCAGCCGGTAGGCCAGCGTCGGCAGGATCTCCGACGCGTTCGCCGGCCCGCCCTGCGTCGCGATCCACACCAGGTCGAACGACTTCAGCGTGAAGATCGTCGACAACACCGCGGTCGCCAGCAGGGTCGGCCGCAACAACGGCCAGGTGACCGCCCGGAACCGTTGCCACGCACCGGCTCCGTCGAGCATCGCGGCCTCGTGCAGCACCCGCGGCACCGCCGTCAGCCCCGCCAGCAGCGAGACCATCACGAACGGAACCCCGAGCCAGCACTGGATCCCGACCAACGCCGGCAGCACCAGATCTGTGTCGACCAGCCACCCCGGCTCGGCGAACAGCCACCGGAACAGCTCCGCGGACACCACCACCGGGATCGCGTGAGCCACCATGAACAGCGACCGGAACACCTGCGCGCCAGGGAAGACCTGCGCGTAGAACAACGCCAGCCCCAGCCCCAGCACGACCTGCACCGTCACCGACGCGCCCGCGAACACCGCCGAGTGCCACGCCGCCCGCACGAACAGCTCGTCCGCGAAGGCGGCGCGGTAGTTCTCGAAGCCCACCCAGTCCGACCCGGTCAGCATCGTGGCCGCCGTGACGTCCTGGAACGACATCACGACGTTCAGCGCGACCGGATGAACCAGCAGTGCCAACAGGAACAGCACTGCCGGTGCGATGAAGAGGTACCTGCTCAACTGGTCGGGAGCAGCGGCCTGATCTTGGCCGCCGCCTCGGTCGCCGCGGCCTGTGGTTTCTTCTCGCCCTTCACGACCTGGTGCGTCATGGTCCAGACGGCCTCGGACACCTTGGAGTACTGCGGGCCGTAGTTGCTGCGCGAGCGCGTGGACAGCATCTCGCTGATGTACGCGCCGACACCCGGACCCCACTTCCACACCGGGTCGTTCAACGTGTCGTTGCGGTTCGGGATCGCGCCGAGGCCACCGCCGAGCTCCTTGGCGCTGTTGCGGGACTCCGCGAGCCACTGCAGCACGTCCCACGCCACGTCGGAGTTGGGGCTGCGGCTACCGATCACCCACGCCTCCCCGCCCAGCGTCGAGAACACGCCCTTCTCCCCCGCGGGCAGCGGTGCGGTGCCCCACTGGAACGGCGCCTTGGCGACCGACGGCAGCACCCACGGACCGTTGATCATCATGGCGCACCTGCCCTGCTCGAACGCCTTCTGCGCGTCCGAGTGGCTCCACGTCAGCGCGTCCTCGGGAACGCTCTGGTCCTTGTTGAAGAACGCGTCGAGCAGCCCGAGCGCGTCCACGCCCGGCTTCTCGGCGATCGTGCCGACGTCACCGCCGGCCTGCCAGAGCAGCGGCAGGAAGTTGAACGTCAGGGTCTCGTTCGCCGCCGCGCCGAAGCACAGCCCGTGGCGGCCGTCCTCGGTGAGCGCCTTCGCGTTCGTCCTCAGGTCCTGCCACGTCGCGGGTGGGGTCGCGATGCTCGCCTGGGCGAGCTGGTCCTTGTTGTAGATCAACGCGGTCGTGTTGCTGCGCAGCGGGACGCCGAAGAGGTTGTCCTGGTGGGTCACGCTGTCCAGCACGGGTTCGAGGAACTGGTTCGCCTTGTCCCAGCGGTCGAACTGCGGCGTGAGGTTCGCGATCGCGTTCTGGCTGGCGAGCCAGGGCACGTCGGACGTGTCGACGACGGCGATGTCGGGGAAGGTGCCGCTGCTCTCCGCCTCGACGAGCTTGTCGTGGAACTTCCCGAACTCGACCGCCGTCCGTTTGATCTGAACGTGCGGGTGTTCCTGCTGGTAACGAGCGATCAGGGTGTCCACGGCCTGGTTCGACGCCGGCGAGTAGCCGAAGTAGTCCCACCACGTGATGGTTCTTTGGGAGGGACTCTCACTTTCCGCCGTGCCACTCGCGCAGGACGCCATCAACGTCAGGGCGAGCGCTGTCAGGACGAACCGATAATGCTTTCGAGTTTTGCGCACTACTTCCCCAGCAATGGTTGGATTCGGTTCCTGGCATCGGCGGCGGCGTCCTGCGGGTTCTTCGACCCGGTCAGCACCTGTTGAGCCATCGTCCAGACCGCTTCGGACAGTTGCGGGTACTGCGGCCCGTACACGCTGCGCGGTTTCGCCGTGGACATTTGCCCGGCGAACGCGGCGACGGCGGGATCCCATTGCCACGCCGCGTCGTTCAGCGTGTCGGTGCGATTCGGCACCGAGCCGAGGCCGCCCCCGAATTCCGCGGCGTTGCCCTTGTGCTCGGCGAGCCAGGTCAGCACGTCCCACGAGGCGTCGAGGTTCTTGGTCTTGGCGCCGACGACCCAGACCTCGCCGCCGAGCGGTGACGCGCTCCCCGCGGACCCCTTGGGCAACGGCGCGGCACCCCAGTCGAGGCCGGCCTTCTTGAGCCCGGGGATGACCCAAGGACCGTTGATCATCATGGCGCACTTGCCTTCCTCGAACGCCTTCTGCGCGTCCGAGTGACCCCACTGCAGCACCTGCTTCGGCACGCTCTTGTCGTCGTTGACCAGTGAGTTCACGAAGCCGAGCGCTTCGGTCGTGGCGGTGTCGCCGACCGTCTTCAGGTCGCCGCCCGCCTGCCAGACGAACGGCAGGAAGTTGAACGTGAGCTGCTCGTTGGCCGCGGCCGCGAAGCACAGACCCGCGCTCTTGTCCGTGGTGCTCGCCTTGGCGGCGGCGCGCAGGTCGGCCCACGTCGTCGGCGGCGTGCCGGTGAAGAGCTTCTTGTTGTAGAGCAGCGCGGTCGTGTTGCTGCGCAGCGGGACGCCGAAGTACTTGCCGTCGTGCTTCACGCCCTCGCGGACCCGTTCGAGGAACTGCCCGCCCAGGTCCCAGGCGTCGAACCTGGAGGTGACGTCGCTGATCGACCGCTGCCCGGCCAGCAGCGGCACGTCCGGTGCGTCGACCGCGGCGATGTCCGGGAACGTGCCGGAGGCGGCGGCCTGCACGATCTTCGCGTGGAAGTCCGCGAATCCGATCGATGTGCGTTTGATCTGAATGCCGGGATGGGACTTCTCATACCTCTCGATCAGCGTCTTGACCGCCTGATCCGAGGCGGGCGAGTATCCGAAGTAGTCCCACCACGTCAAAGTCGTCCTATCACTGGACGAGGTGTTCCCACCGCACGCGGAAACGAGGAGAAGTACAATTAGGAGGACCGCTCGTATTCCGCTCATGCAGTAGTTCCATTCCACAGCTAAGCGACTATCGTTTGGACCGAAGAGGTCCTACTCCTGCCCGCGACGAACTGTCAAGATCGGAATTCGAAATGCGCATGTCCACTGGTCGTCATTACATCGGTGGAGATTTCGTGGTATCCGCCCGCGAGGCGACGGCCGAAGTGTTCGAAAAAGCGACCGGCGCTCAGATCGGCAGTTACGCGCTGGGCACCGTCGACGACGTGCGTTTGGCCGTGGCGAGCGCGTCCTCCGCACAGCCCTGCTGGGCGGCCCGATTACCCGCCGAACGGGCCGCCGTGCTGCGCCGGATGGCCTCGTTGCTGGAGTCCCGTGTGGACGAGTTCACGTCGGTCCTGATCCGCGAAACCGGTGGTGTGACGGCAAAGGCGCGCGGCGAGGTCACCGCGGCCATCTCGCGGCTGCAGATCTGCGCGACCCTCGGCGCACTGTCGCGAGGGGACGTTCAGCCCTCTCCCAAGGCGGGCAAACTGACGTTGCTCGAACGCGTGCCGCTCGGCGTCGTCGGCGTGATCACGCCGTGGAACTTCCCACTGGTTCTCGCGATGCGCGCCGTCGCTCCCGCCCTCGCCGCCGGCAACACGGTCGTCCTGAAGCCCGCCGAGCTGACCCCGATCGCGGGCGGGCAACTGCTCGCCGAAGTCGCCGCGGAGGCGGGCGTGCCTCCCGGCGTCTTCAACGTCGTGACCGGACTCGGCCCCGACGCCGGGCAGCCGCTCGCCGAGCACCCGGACGTGGCGTTGATCCACTTCACCGGGTCGAACGAGGTCGGGCGGCTGATGGCCTCGATCGCCGGCCTGCGCCGCACGTCGCTGGAGCTCGGCGGCTCCAACGCGTTCGTGGTGCTGGACGACGCCGACGCGGAGAAGGCGGCGACCCGCGGTGCGTGGTCGTCGTTCGACTTCCAGGGTCAGACCTGCATCAGCTCGTCGCGGCACATCGTCGACAGCACGTTGCACGACGCGTATGTGGCGGAGCTGGTGCGCCGGGCGGGACAGCTCGTGACGGGCAACCCGGCCGAGCCCGGTGTCGATCTCGGGCCGTTGATCAGCGCTCAGCAGCGCGATCGGGTCCATTCGCTGGTGAAGCGTTCGGTCGACATGGGTGCCGCGGTGGTGATCGGCGGGAAGTCCGAGGGCCTCTTCTACGAACCCACGGTCGTTGTGGGCGTGACACCGGACATGCCTTTGTTCATCGAGGAGGTGTTCGGCCCCGTCGCGCCCGTGACCGCGGTCGACGACGAAGCGGAAGCCCTGGAGCTGACCAACTCCTGTCAGGCGCTCGTGAACGCGGTCCACACCGGCGACCTGATGCGCGGGCTTGCATTCGCGCAGCAGCTGCACAGCAAGAACGTTCACGTGAACGACGCAGGGCCGCGGCCGACCGACGCCGACGACGTGGACCTCGACGAGTTCACCCGGCGCCGGTGGATCGGGGTGCAGCGTTAGGCGTTGCCGAGCATGTTCGACCCCGGTTCCTCCGGCCCCTTGCTCGCGAACGCGCCGCGCACCGCCCCGCGCAGCTCGGCCTCGCTGATGCGGCCGTCGCCATCGGTGTCGATCTGCAGGAAGGCACCGCTGGCGACCGCCGGAGCGAGCCCGACCGCACCGTAGATGGCGAGCATCTCGCTCTCCCCGAGCGCGCCGTCCTCGTTCTTGTCGGCGGCCGCGAACAGGCGGCCGGACACGTCGCCGATCACGTCGAGGTACCGCGCGTCCTCCAGCAGGCCGCGGTCGACGGCGGCGATGTACTCGTCGCGGGAGACCTCGCCGTCCTCGTCGCCGTCCGCGTGCGACCGGATCTGCTCCCACCAGCCGAGGTAGCCCTCGGACAACGACTGGGCGTGCCTGGACGTCGGCGGGTGCTGGAGGATCGCCGCGAGCCGGGCCGCGACCACCGCGAAGTCGGAGTTGGTGATCACCCCGTCGGAGTTCGTGTCGAGAACGTCGAAGATCCCACCGATGTTCTGTCTCTGGAGTTCGCTCAGCATGTCCCGAAAGTAGCGCCTCAAACGGGGCCAAACGTTAGCTCTTCAGGGTGAAGCGCGAGTTAGGGCAACCTGGGTTGAAGCGGCTAGCAGGACGCGCGTACTGTTTGGGGTCGAGGGGCACCGGTCGACCCGGTGAGGAAGACTTGCCCCGTACCCCGAACTGACCACCGCGCTGTCACCAGATGGAGTTGCACGTGACTAGTAAGGACAGCTTCGGCGCCCGCGGAACGCTCAACGTCGGCGACTCCTCCTACGAGGTGTTCCGGCTGAGCGCCGTGGAGGGCGCAGAGCGTCTTCCGTTCAGCCTGAAGATCCTGCTGGAGAACCTGCTGCGGACCGAGGACGGCGCGAACATCACCGCCGACCACGTGCGCGCGCTCGCCAACTGGGACCCCGCCGCCGAGCCGAACACCGAGATCCAGTTCACGCCGGCCCGCGTCGTCATGCAGGACTTCACCGGTGTGCCGTGTGTCGTCGACCTCGCCACGATGCGTGAGGCCGTCACGCAGCTCGGCGGCGACGCCGAGAAGGTGAACCCGCTCGCGCCCGCCGAGCTCGTGATCGACCACTCGGTCATCGCCGACATCTTCGGCCGCCCGGACGCGTTCGAGCAGAACGTCGACCTCGAGTACCAGCGCAACCGCGAGCGCTACCAGTTCCTGCGCTGGGGCCAGACCGCGTTCGACGAGTTCAAGGTCGTCCCGCCCGGCACCGGCATCGTGCACCAGGTCAACATCGAGCACCTCGCCCGCGTCGTCATGGTCCGCAACGGCCAGGCGTACCCGGACACCCTGGTCGGCACCGACTCGCACACCACGATGGTCAACGGCATCGGCGTGCTGGGCTGGGGCGTCGGCGGCATCGAGGCCGAGGCCGCGATGCTCGGACAGCCGGTCTCCATGCTGATCCCGCGCGTGGTGGGCTTCAAGCTCTCCGGTGAGCTGCCCCCCGGCGCCACCGCGACCGACCTCGTGCTCACGATCACCGAGATGCTGCGCAAGCAGGGCGTCGTCGGCAAGTTCGTCGAGTTCTACGGCGAGGGCGTCGGCGCCGTGCCGCTGGCGAACCGCGCGACGATCGGCAACATGTCGCCGGAGTTCGGCTCCACGGTCGGCATCTTCCCGATCGACGGCGAGACCATCGACTACCTGCGCCTGACCGGCCGTTCCGAGGAGCAGATCGCGCTCGTCGAGGCCTACGCCAAGGAGCAGGGCCTCTGGCACGACCCGTCCCGCGAGCCGGTGTTCTCCGAGACGCTGGAGCTGGACCTGGCGACGGTCGTCCCGTCCATCGCCGGCCCGAAGCGCCCGCAGGACCGCATCGAGCTGACCAACGCCAAGGAAGCGTTCCGCCAGGCTCTGGGCGCCTACGTCGCGCACACCGAGTCCCCGGCGCTGACCGGCGTGGACGAGGCCGTCGACGAGTCGTTCCCGGCGAGCGACCCCGCCGCCATCCACGAGGGCGGCAACGGCTCGGGCACGCCGAAGGTGTTCCAGTCCGCTGCCGAGGGTGCCACCGGCCGCGTGTCGAACCCGATCAAGGTCACCCTCGACGGTGCCGAGTTCGAGCTGGACCACGGCGCCGTCGCGATCGCCGCGATCACGTCGTGCACCAACACCTCGAACCCGTCCGTGATGCTGGGTGCGGCGCTTTTGGCGAAGAAGGCCGTCGAGCGCGGCCTCGAGCGCAAGCCGTGGGTCAAGACGACCCTGGCGCCGGGCTCGAAGGTCGTCATGGACTACTACGAGCGCGCCGGCCTCATGCCGTACCTGGAGAAGCTCGGCTTCCACCTGGTCGGCTACGGCTGCACCACGTGCATCGGCAACTCGGGCCCGCTGCAGGAGGAGATCTCCGCGGGCGTGCAGGAAGGCGACCTCGCGGTCGTCTCGGTGCTGTCCGGCAACCGCAACTTCGAGGGCCGGATCAACCCGGACATCAAGATGAACTACCTCGCGTCGCCGCCGCTGGTCGTGGCGTACGCGCTGGCCGGTTCGATGGACAAGGACATCACCACCGAGCCGCTCGCGTACGACCCCGAGGGCAAGCCGGTGTACCTCTCGGAGATCTGGCCGACCCCGGCCGAGATCGCCGAGGTCATCTCGACCTCGATCTCCGCGGAGGGCTTCACCAAGGGCTACACCAACGTGTTCTCCGGTGACGAGCGCTGGCAGTCGCTTCCCACGCCGACCGGCAACACGTTCGAGTGGGACACCGAGTCCACCTACGTGCGCAAGCCCCCGTACTTCGAGGGCATGGAGATGGAGCCCGCGCCGGTCACCGACATCACCGGTGCCCGCGTGCTCGCGCTCCTGGGCGACTCCGTCACCACGGACCACATCTCCCCCGCCGGTTCGATCAAGGCCGACTCGCCCGCGGGCAAGTACCTGACCGAGCACGGCGTGGAGCGCAAGGACTTCAACTCCTACGGCTCCCGCCGCGGCAACCACGAGGTGATGATCCGCGGCACGTTCGCGAACATCCGCCTGCGCAACCTGCTGCTCGACGACGTGCAGGGCGGCTTCACCCGCGACTTCCTCGCCGAGGGCGCCCCGCAGACCACCATCTACGACGCCTCGGTCTCCTACGCGGCCGCCGGTGTCCCGCTGGTGGTGCTGGCGGGCAAGGAGTACGGCTCGGGCTCGTCCCGCGACTGGGCGGCCAAGGGCACCTCGCTGCTCGGCGTCCGCGCCGTCATCGCCGAGTCCTACGAGCGCATCCACCGCTCGAACCTGATCGGCATGGGCGTGCTGCCGCTGCAGTTCCCGGCCGGCGACAACGCGTCGTCGCTGGGCCTCGACGGCACCGAGACGTTCGACTTCGCCGGCGTCACCGAGCTGAACAACGGCACCACGCCGTCGACGGTGCACGTGACCGCCACGAAGGCCGACGGCTCGAAGGTCGAGTTCGACGCGGTCGTCCGCATCGACACGCCTGGTGAGGCCGACTACTACCGCAACGGCGGCATCATGCAGTACGTGCTGCGCAAGATGGTCCGCAGCTAGTCAGTACGTCTGACAGGGCCGCTCACCGGTTTCGGTGAGCGGCCCTTTCACCATTTCCCCACACGTCGCCACTGCGGTGCCCAGCCGCGGTCGAACGAGCGCTGCCACAGGTGCCCCAGGTCCCGACCCGGCACCACCGACGCCACACGTCGGCGTTGCGGTCGATCGCGAAGAGCCCGAGCAGATCGTTCTTGGGCGAGCGCGGTTTTCGGCGAGCGGCCCTTCGTCGTTGGATCTACGATGCCCTCCACCTCGATCAAGCTGGAGGAACCATGAGCTTCAGCGTCCTCGGCGACCTCAACTGGTTCGCCGTCATCGTCGCCACCATCGTCTACTTCGGACTCGGCGGCCTCTGGTACGCCGAGTTCCTCTTCGGCAAGGCCTGGCAGAAGGCCATGGGCTGGGACGGCAACGCCCCCGAGGGCGCGGGCGCCGGCATCTACGTCGTCCCGCTCGCCACGTGCTTCGTCGCCACGCTCGCCACCGCGATGATCGCCGCCGCCACGAGCACCGACACGCTCGGCGAGGGCATCGTCCTCGCGGTCGTCGTGGGCATCGGCCTGTCCGCGTCGATCCTCGCGGTCACCGGCATGTTCGACTCGACCAAACCCGCCGCGATGACGACCGTGGCCATCAGCGCCGGTTATCACTTCGTGGGTTTGTTGCTGGCCAGCATCATTCTCGCGCTGTGGCAATAGCGATCCATCGGACACCGTTATGTCCGGGCCCGAACCACCGGTAACGGTGAACGCGCACCCCGCGATGCCAAGTCACCCTGATCACCGCGGGAGATGTCATGAGCTTGAGCGTGCTCGGCGACCTGAACTGGTTAGCCGTCATCGTGGCCACGATCGCGTACTTCGCGTTAGGTGCCTTGTGGTACGCGGAGTTCGCGTTCGGCAAGGCCTGGCAGCGGTCCGCGGGCTGGGACCTGAACCCACCGGAGAACGCGGGCGCGGGCATCTACGCCGTCCCGCTGGCCACCTGCTTCGTCGCCACGCTCGCCACCGCGATGATCGCCGCCGCGTCGGGCACCGACAACATCATGGAAGGCATCCTGCTCGGCCTGGTCGTGGGCGTCGGCGTCGCGCTCCCGGTGTTGTTCGTGGGCGGCACCTATGACATGACGAAGCCCGCACCGAAGACCTTCGCGGCGATCGGCGCGGGCTATCACATCGTCGGACTCGCGCTCGCGGGCGCGATCCTGGGGCAGTGGCGTTAGTTCTGTGCCAATCTAGTTCTGGGCAGCCTTGTGCAGCTCACGCAGCGCGCGCACGGACTTCACGGCGTACTCGCGGTCGACGGCCTGCACGGCCATCACCGAGATGTACTCGTCCTCCGGCAGCTCCAGGCGGGCCCACGCGGCACCGTCGGGGAAGCTGATCGACAGGACGTCGTTCCAGTCGAAGTGGTGCGACGTCACGACGTTGCGCACGTCGACGCCCGAGGCGTCCGCGGTGACCCGCGGGCGGGTCAGCAGCAGCACACCACCCGCGAGCAGGACGCCCAGGACGATCATCGCGACCTGGTCGGAGGTCCGGAAGATCACGCCGGTCGGGGTGTTGCCGAGCAGCAGCCCCACCACGGTGAACACGGCGACGAGGCCGATCGCGCACGCCCACGCGACGCGACGGATCTTCTTGGGGCGGAACACCACCGCGTTCAACTCCGCGGTCATCACTCGAAACCTCGCTCGGTCCAGGGCTGACGCAGTCCGCGCAGCACCAGCGCCGTGTCGATCGCGGCCACGGTCGCCTCGTAACCCTTGTCCTCCACCGAGTCCGGCCAGCCCGCGCGGGCCAGCGCCTGTTCCTCGGTGTTGCACGTCAGCACGCCGTTGCCGACCGGCGTCGACTCGTCCAGCGCGACGCGCGTGAGCCCGTCGGTCACCGAGTCGCACACGTACTCGAAGTGCGGGGTGCCGCCGCGGATCACCACGCCCAGCGCGACGACCGCGTCGTGGTGACGCGCAAGCTCTTGCACCACAACGGGAAGCTCGATCGCTCCCGCCACGCGCACCACGGTCGTGTCGACGCAACCCGCTTCCTCGGCGGCCTTCAGGGCGCGCTCGAGGAGCTGGTCGGTGATCTTGCTGTTCCAGCGCGTCGCGGCGATCGCGACGCTCAGGCCCTTGCCGTCGAGCGGTGTCTGCTCTGGACGGCCCTCGCCACTCATTCCTGGTCCTCCGTAGCGGAAACAACGGTCTCGTACTGCTCCAGCTGGTGCAGTTCGTGACCCATCCGGTCGCGCTTGGTGCGCAGGTACCGCAGGTTCTCCGGGTTCGGGGAGATCGGCAGCGGCACGCGGTCGAGCACCCGCAGACCGTATCCGGCCTCCAGACCCACGCGCTTGGCCGGGTTGTTCGTGAGCAGCCGCATGGACTTGATGCCCAGGTCGACGAGGATCTGCGCGCCCGTGCCGTAGTCGCGCGCGTCGGCGGGCACGCCCAGCGCGAGGTTCGCGTCCACGGTGTCCGCGCCCTGGTCCTGCAGCTGGTAGGCCTGCAGCTTGTGCATCAGGCCGATGCCGCGGCCCTCGTGCCCGCGCATGTACAGCACGACGCCACGTCCTTGTGCCGCAACGGCTTCCATCGCCGCGTCGAGCTGCGGGCCGCAGTCGCACCGCAACGAGCCGAGCACGTCGCCGGTGAGGCACTCGGAGTGCACGCGCACCAGGACGTCCTCGCCGTCGCCGATCTCGCCGTACACCAGCGCGACGTGCTCGATGCCGTCCAGCAGGCTGTCGTAGCCGACGGCCGTGAACACGCCGTGCGCGGTCGGGATGCGGGCTTCGGCGACGCGTTCGACCTGGGTCTCGACCCGGCGGCGGTACGCGATGAGGTCCGCGATGGTGATGATCGCGAGGTCGTGGTCCGCGGCGAACACTTCCAGCTCGTCGCGGCGGGCCATGTCGCCCTCGTCCTTCTGCGACACGATCTCGCAGAGCACGCCCGCGGGCGACAACCCGGCCAGGCGCGCCAGGTCGACGGCCGCCTCGGTGTGGCCGGGCCGGCGCAGCACGCCACCGGCCTTGGCGCGCAACGGCACGACGTGACCGGGACGGTTGAAGTCGCTGGCCTTCGAGGTCGGGTCGGCGAGCAGCCGGATCGTGCGGGCGCGGTCCGCGGCCGAGATGCCGGTGCTGACGCCCTCACGCGCGTCGACCGTGACCGTGTACGCGGTGCCGCGCACGTCCTGGTTCGTGTGGAACATCGGCGGCAGGTCGAGCCGCTCGCAGTCGGACTCGGTGAGCGGCACGCAGATGTAGCCCGACGTGTAGCGCACCATGAACGCGAGCAGCTCGGGCGTCGCCTTCTCGGCGGCGAAGATCAGGTCGCCCTCGTTCTCGCGGTCCTCGTCGTCGACGACGACCACGGGGCGACCGGCGGCGATGTCCTTGATCGCCCGCTCGATTTCAGCGAACTCCGTGCTCACTGGGCCTCCTCGCCCGCAATGGCCCGCAGGTGCGGGACGGCCAGTCGTTCGACGTACTTCGCGAGCACGTCGACCTCAAGGTTGACGTGGGAGCCCGGCAGGCGGTGCCCCAGCGTCGTGAGCTCCAGCGTGGTCGGGATCAGGCTCACGGAGAACTGGTCCTCCGAGACGTTCACGACCGTCAGCGACACGCCGTCGACCGTGATCGAGCCCTTCTCCACGACGTAGCGGGCGAGCCGGGGCGGCAGTCCGATGTGGACGATCTCCCAGTGCTCGGCCTTCTCCCGCGCGAGAATCATGCCCGTGCCGTCGACGTGACCCTGCACGATGTGGCCACCGAGGCGCTGGCCGACGGCGGCCGCGCGCTCCAGGTTGACCTTGTCGCCCTCGGCGATCTTCGCGAGGCTGCTGCGCTCCAGCGTCTCGCGCATCACGTCGGCGGTGAAGGTGCCGTTCTCGACCTCCACGACGGTGAGGCAGACGCCGTTCACCGCGATGGAGTCGCCGTGCTTGGCGTCGCTGGTCACGATGGGCCCGGCGATGCGGATCCGTGCCGCGTCGGGCAGGTCCTGCGTCGCGACCACGTGGCCGAGTTCCTCGACGATCCCGGTGAACACCGCTCCTCCTAAATTTGCGGAACCGCGCTGATCCGCAAGTCCGGTCCGCTCATGGTGACGTCTTCCACGGTCAACCGGACAGCGTCCGTGATGGTTGACACGCCCGCGTCCAGCACAGCCGCGAGGCCGTTCCCGATCAGTGCCGGCGCGATGTAGGCGAGCACGCGGTCGATCCTGCCCGCTCTGAGGAACGCTCCGGCCACAGTTGGACCGCCTTCCAGCAGCACGTCCACCACGCCCCGGCTCGCGAGCTCGGCCAGGACCACGTCCGGGTCGTGCGTGCGCAGGTGTAGCGCGGTGTGCTGGAGTTTGGCTCCATCCGGCAGGTCGCTCATGCCCACGACCACCGGCAACGGCTGGCGGGGCAACGGCATTCCATCGGCGTCGCGAGCCGTCAGCGCCGGGTCGTCCTTCTTGACCGTCCCCGTGCCGACGATGATGGCGTCCAGCTTCGCGCGCATGTCGTGGACCTCTTTGCGGCTGGTCTCCGAGCTGATCCACTGGCTGGTGCCGTCCTGCGCGGCGATGCGGCCGTCCAAGGAGGCAGCGTACTTCCACGTGACGTGCGGGCGGCCCGTTTTGGCGAAGTGCAGCCACGCCCTGAGGGGTCCGTTGCTGACTTCGTGTTCCAGAAGGCCGCTCTCGACCGAGATGCCGGCGTCTTCGAGTCTTTTCGCACCGCCCGCGGCCCGCGGGTTCGGGTCGGTGACGGCATGGATGACGTGCTTGATGCCGGCTTCCACGAGCGCTTCGGTGCACGGCGGCGTACGGCCGTAGTGCGAACACGGCTCAAGAGTGACCACGGCGGTGCCGCCCTGGGCTTTGACGCCCGCTTCCTTGAGCGCCATCACCTCGGCGTGCGGTCCACCGGCCTGTTGCGTGCCGCCGAACCCGACCGCTTTGCCGCTTTCGTCCAGAATGACGCACCCGACCGGCGGGTTGGGGCTGGTGATGCCCCGCACCCGTTCGCTCTCCGCGATGGCGAGCACCATCGCGTCCTCGGGCGTCACGGCTTGCCGGCTGCCTGGGCGGCCTGAGCCCGCAGTGCCTCGACGGCCTTGCCGGGGTCGGCCGCGTCGTACACCGCGGACCCCGCGACGAAGCAGTCCACGCCGGCCTGCGCGGCCTGTTCGATGGTGTCGGCGTTGATACCGCCGTCGATCTCGACGAGCAGCTTGAGGTGCCCGGTGTCGACGAGGTGGCGCGCCTTCTTGACCTTGTCCAGCACGTCCGCCATGAACTTCTGCCCGCCGAAGCCCGGCTCGACCGACATCACGAGCAGTGTGTCGTAGTGCTTGAGGACCTCGACGTACGGCTCCAGCGGCGTGCCGGGCTTGATGCTCAGCCCCGCCTTCGCCCCCGCCGCCTTGAGGTTCTGGGCGAGCTTGACCGGGTCACCGGCCGCCTCGACGTGCACGGTCACGTTGTACGCGCCGGCCTCCGCGTACTCGATCGCCCAGCGGTCCGGGTCCTCGATCATCAGGTGGCAGTCGATCGGGATGTCGGTCACCTTGAGCAGCGACTTCACCACCGGCAGGCCGAGCGTCAGGTTCGGCACGAAGTGGTTGTCCATGACGTCGACGTGGATCCAGTCCGACGTGGGCACCGCGGCGAGCTCGTCGGCGAGGCGCGCGAAGTCGGCGGACAGGATGCTGGGGGCGATCATCGGCGTGTGGACCACAAGGGTGAAGTCTAGGTGTCGAGCAGGTCGAGCAGCCTGCCGGGAGCCTCGTCAGTGACCACCACGACACCCGCTCCGGTGAGGGTGGTGATGTGCGTGTCCCACATCGGATGGCGGCGCTTGTCCGCGTTGGCCTGGGGCATGACGACGACCTTGCAGCTCTCGACGCCGATGGCCTCGTTCAACGCGGTCAGCGCCTGGTTGTCGCCGATGCCCAGGGCCAGCTTCGCCACGGAGTTCGCGCTGGCCGGGGCGAAGATGAAGGCGTCCGGCGTCGGGTACGGCTTGGGCTGGCTGGGCAGCCGCGGGTGCCACCGGATCTCCAGGTCGGTGAGGGCCTGGAGCTTGTCCAGCTCGCCCGCCTCCTCGAACCACGGGACCACGGTCGGTGTCAGCGTGATGGCGAGCCGCCAGCCCCTGTCCCTGGCCGGCTCCGCCAGCTCCGTGCGGAACCAGGTTTCGACGCCGCCGCAGCCACTTGCCACCAGTCCGAGCAGCCCACGTGTCATGTGGACGATCTTAGGTCTCGGCTTTGGTTCACCCGAACCGGTGACCGCGATGCCGTTCCACCCCAAGAAGAGCGGACGGGGCCAGAACTGTCAGACCCCGCCGCTAGCGTCATTTCCGAGCGCTCAAACCGGCCGTCGCAGCACCGCGCAGAACATCGCATCGGTGCCGTGCAGATGGGGCCAGAGCTGAACGTGCGGCCCTTCCCCGAGGTCCGGAACTCCCGGGAAGAACTCCCGCGTGTCCAGCACTTCGGCCCCAGTCCGCCGCGCGACGTCCGTCACGATCCCGACGGTCTCCGAGAGATGAGGTGAGCACACGACATAACCCACGACGCCGCCAGGACGCACCAGTCGCAACGCCTCGGTGAGCAGCTCCCGCTGCAACTTCGTGAGCGTGCCGACGTCAGCGGGCTGGCGCCTCCACCGCGCCTCAGGGCGCCTGCGCAAGGCACCGAGACCGGTGCAGGGCGCGTCGACCAGCACTCGGTCGAACGCCCCTTCGACGAAGTCGGTCTCGCGCCCGTCGGCCACGTGCACGGTGACCGGCAGGCCAGAGGTGATCTTGCGCACGAGCTCGGCGCGGTGAGGCGCCTTCTCGACGGCGATCAGCTCGCCGCCGTCGAGGCCGACCAGCGCGGCAAGCAGCGCGGCCTTGCCGCCGGGCCCCGCGCAGAGGTCGAGCCAGCGGTCGTCGGTGCCCTGGTCACTGGCGCCCTGGTCGGTGCCACGGTCATCGGTGTCCCTGCCACCGCTGGCCACGACACCACCGGCCGCGTCGCCAACGGCCACGTCGCCCAGGCCACCCGCGTCCACGCCATGGACGTCCGCACCAGCGCCGCTTGTTGCGTCGCCTCCGGCCACGTCGCCACCAGCCACGTCGCCATTGCCCACGCCATCGGTGACCTGGCCGTCAGCGTCCAGTCCGTCGGCGACCGTGCCATCGTCGGCCACGGCGCTCTCGGCCAGGTCGCCACGGCCCTGGTCACCGGTGCCATGGGCGTCACCACTGCCGCTGCCCCCGTCACGGGCGTCGCGCAGAAGCGGCGCACGCGTCAGGGCCAGCGCGCAGAGCTGGCTGCCCTCGTCCTGGACGTTGGCGAGGCGTTCCCGGACGGGCTCGAGATCGCCCGGGTCGCCCGCCCCGGCCTCCAGGTGCACGCCGTAAGGCGAGTACGGCGCCACCTCACCACCAGTGATGGCGGCGAGCTCGTCGGCGCTCACCTCGCCGGGGCGTGCCACCAGGTGCACGGCCGGGCGTGCGTCGTCGGCCTCCAGGGCGCGCTTCAGCGGTTCCTCGCGGCTGCCGAGGGCCTCCGCGAACGCCTGCGCGATCCAGCGCGGGTGGGCGTGGGTGAAGGCGAGGTTGCCGACCGGGTCGGTGTCCGGGTCCGGTGCGAGCTCGTCGACCCACGCGGCCTCGTCCTGTTCCGCGACGCGGCGCAGGACGGCGTTGACGAAGCCCGCGATCCCGGAGCCGAGCTCGGCCCGCACCAGGTCGACGGTCGAGGCGACCGCCGCGTGCGACGGGATGCGGGTGCGCAGCAGCTGGTACGTGCCGAGGCGCAACGCGTCCAGCGCTGAACCGTCCACTTCGGACAGCGGTCGGTCCGAGCACGCCTCGATGACGGCGTCGAGCAACCCCTGTGCTCGCGCGGCGCCGTAGGCGAGCTCGGTCGCGAGCGCGGCGTCACGGCCGGTGATGCGGCGTTCGCGCAGCAGCTGCGGGAGCACCAGGTTCGCGTACGCGTCGCGTTGCCGGACCGCGCGCAGCGTCTCCAGCGCGGCGAGGCGGGCCGGGTCCTCCACAGGTGGGCGGGTGGGCCCGGTGCGGCGGCGCGGCGGGTGCGGCCTGCGCGGGCGGGACGGCTTGGAGGCTCCTCGGGAGTAGCCGGTCATGCGATGCACTCTCCTGCTGCGGCGCGGCCAACGCGCGCCAAGTTCGTGTCTGCCCGCGTTCGGGCAGGTGCGGCCGGCCGCGTACAGCAGCCGGTCATGCGATGCGCTCCCCGGCCTCGATGCGCACGCCGCGGGCCCAGTCGGTGGCGGCCATGCGCTTCTTGCCCTGCGCCTGGACCTCACCGAGGGCCACGGCGGTGGTCGCCGTGCCCACGAGCACACGCTTGCGTTCCACCAAGATCTCGCCGGCGGGCAGCGTCACGTCGTCCACGGGCGTCACGGGCCCGAGCTTGAGCCGCTCACCCCGGAACTCGGCCCACGCACCGGGCTCCGGCGTCACCGCACGCGCCAGGCGGTCAACGGCCACGGCAGGCGTCGAGAAATCGAGGCGCGCGTCCTCGACCGTGATCTTCGCGGCGTACGTGACGTCGTCAGCAGGCTGCTCGACGGCGCGCAGCGTGCCGTCCTCAATGCCGTCCACAGTGGACAGCAGCAGCTGAGCACCGGACTCGGACAGCCGGGTCAGAAGGTCGCCGGAGGTGTCGCGCTCGCGCACCTTCTCGGTGACCACGCCGAACACCGGACCGGCGTCGAGCTCGCGAACGATCCGGAACGTCGAGGCGCCCGTGATGTCGTCGCCGTTGCGCACAGCGGCCTGCACCGGCGCGGCGCCGCGCCAGGCGGGCAGCACGGAGAAGTGGAGGTTGACCCAGCCGAACCGCGGGATGTCCAAGGCCCGCTGCGGCAGCAGGGCACCGTAGGCGACGACCGGGCACAGGTCGGGCTCCAAGGCGCGCAACCGCTCTAGAAACTCGGGATCGCCGGCCTTCGCCGGCGTCAGCACCTCGATCCCGGCTGAGTCGGCCAGCGCTCCGACCGGTGAGCGTTCGAGACGACGACCACGGCCGGAAGGAGCGTCGGGGCGGGTGACCACGGCGACAACGTCGTGGCGCGGGGAGTCGATGAAGGCGCGCAGCGAGGGCAGTGCGACCTCGGGCGTACCGGCGAACACGAGTCGCATGGTCAGCTGGACCTGCCGAAGAGTGGGTGAGGGCTCTGCTTCAAGGTGGGCACCGTACCGTCGAACCACTCGGCCTGCCGGATTTCCCGCATGGCCTGCTTGCGGGTCTCGGCGTCGAGGCGGTCGAGGAAGAGCACGCCGTCGAGGTGGTCCGTCTCGTGCTGGATGCAGCGGGCCAGCGTCTCGGTGCCCTCGACCTCGACGGGCTCACCGTGCATGTTCCAGCCCTTCGCCACGACGTGCAGGTGGCGCTTGCAGTCCCAGGACATGCCCGGGATGGACAGGCAGCCCTCGGGGCCGTCCTGCATCTCCTCACCGACGACGTCCCACGTCGGGTTCACGAGGTGCCCGGCGAATCCGTCGCAGTGGTAGGTGAACACGCGCAGCCCAACACCGAGCTGAGGCGCGGCGAGTCCCGCTCCGCCGGCGTTCTGCATCGAGTCCCACAGGTCCTTGACCAGGGTGCGCAGTTCCTTGTCGAAGTCGGTGACCTCGACAGCGGCGGTGCGCAGCACCGGGTCGCCGAACAGGCGGATGGGTTGGACGGTCACGCAATGCTCCTCGGGTGGACTGGAGGCCAGTCTACGAGGAGCGCGGTCAGTGCTCGGACGCGCTGCCGAGGAAGATCACGCCCACCAGCGCCACGACGAAGTGGCCGGTGAAGCGCAGCGCCGTCAGCACCGGGCGGAACAGCGCGTGAAAGTTGAAGTGGGCGGCTGAGGCGTGGTGAACGGTCGTCGTCGTCATGACACAAACTGTGCCGTTCGCGCAGGTCAGCCCACATCGGCTCGCAGTATCGAGACAGCATCAGCCCGAGGTAGGAAGATCACGTGCAACACTCGGCCAGAAGGTGGACACCTCCAGGTCATGAGGCTGATGCGACCGAGCTGGGAGGGGGCGGCCGCCGTGCCCGACGACGCCCCGTCGGACGCCGAACTGTGGGCACGGGGTGACGAGCACGCGTTCGGCGAGCTCTACGACCGCTACGCCGAGGCGGTGTGGAACCACGCCTACCGCTTGACCGCGTCGTGGTCGACCGCGGAGGACCTGACGTCGGCGACGTTCATGACGGCCTGGCGCCGCCGCTACGAGATGACCCTCGTGCGGGACAGCGCGCTGCCGTGGCTGTTCACCGTCGCGGGCAACCTGGCCCGCTCCGAGTTCCGCCGCAAGGCGAGGTTCACCCGCCTGCTGCACCGCGTCCCGCGCAACGACGTGCAACGCGACCACGCCGACGAGGTCGTGTCCTCCCTGGACCACGAGAGCCGCCTGAGCCGGGTGCTGCAGGCCGTCGAACGCCTCCCGCGCGCCGAGCGCGCAGCCGTCGAACTCGTCCTGCTGGGCGAACTGAGCACAGCGGAGGCCGCCGAAGCCCTCGGCGTGGCGGAGGTCAGCGTCCGTTCCCGCCTCTCGCGCGCCCGCACCCGCCTGCGCAAACAACTCTCCGACGACACCCTGGAGGTGCAGTGATGACCATCGGCCTGCCACCTCGCCGCGAACTTCCGGCGGACATCAAGGAACGCATGCGCCCGGACTTCACCGAGGTCCCCAGCCGCAACCACATCCCGCTGGCCGTGGCCGCCGGAGTAGCGCTGCTCATCGCGGGCGGCGTCGCCATCACGCAGTCGGTCACCGACAACTCCCCCGAACCCGGCCGAGGCCGCGTGACCGTGCCGTCCGAGCAGGACGTGAACCGCTGCCGCGCCGCCATGAAGGACGAGACGTGGAAGTCCACCGAGATGGTGACCTTCGGCCTGTACAGGGTCCTGATCAGTGAGAACGGCAGCTTCTGCGAACTGTCCGGCTCCACCGCCGGCGTCGTGGCTCCAGGCGCCCAGCCCGTGCAGCTGGAAGCGGGCTCGATCGCCTACCGCTCGACCCGCTTCATCGCGGGCGTGCCACCACTCGGTGCCCTCACCGCCCGTGCTCGCGAGGTCTCCTCCGCTGCCAGCCGCGGCGCCACCGAGGCGGTGGTGACACCGGACTTCTTCGTGATCCACACGCCGTCGTCCCTCAACATCACCGAGATGGTCTTCGACGACCGCACCGTGCCCGTCCCGTCCGGCGCCAGCCTGCCGCCCGCCGTCATCTCCGACAGCTTCGAAAGCGGCAACAGCGACCCGTGGACCCCCGCCAACATCATCGCCAGGTGCGCGGACAACGCCTACGCGCAAGGCAGGAGCACCGACGAACTGCGGGGCTGGGAACCGTTGCTGTGGACCGGCGTCGACCGCCACGAGGGTGTCCTGCTGGCACACCGCGACCGCCGCGAATGGGCCACCTGCACCTTCACCACGCGCCCCGACGCCCTGCAGCCGCATCCCGGCCTCCCCGCCGCGGAGAACAAGCCGTTGATCGTCGGCGGATCCTTCGGCAGCAACGGTTTCCTCCTGGCCGGACGCACCAGTCAGGCCGCGAGGACCGTGGAACTGACCACGGCCTCCGCCTCGCCGGTGACCGCGGACGTCACCGACGGCTTCTTCGTGGCCACACTCCCCCAGGTCGACGGACTGACCGACCCCAGAACCATCCAGGTCACGGCCCGCGATGCCGGAAACCAAGTCGTCTACCGGGGGCCGCTGGGCTGATCATGGCCGGATGACCTGGACCGCACCGGAAGTGGAACGGCCAGACGAACCGTTCCCTCGGCGACGAGCGCGTGATGCTGGAGAAGTGGCTCGACCGCCATCGAGCCACGTTCCTGCGCAAGTGCGCGGGCCTCACCGCCGAACAGCTGGCTCTGGCCACCACACCGCCGTCGAACCTCACCCTGCTGGGCCTGATCCGCCACCTGACCGACGTGGAACGCATGTGGTTCCGCGTGCGGGTGGCGGGCCAGGACCTCACACCCCGCTACGGCAGCTCGGACGACCAGGACGGCGCCTTCGAGCACCTGGACCCGGCCCGCGCCGAGGCCGAGTACGCCACCCTGGTCGCGGAGATCGCCGAGGCCCGCACGGCCGGCGCCACGCGAACCCTCGACGACACCTTCGTCCACGCGCGGTGGGGCGAGATGTCGGTGCGTTGGGTCCACATCCACATGATCGAGGAGTACGCCCAGCACAACGGGCACGCCGACCTGATCCGTGAACGCATCGACGGCCGCACCAGCAGGTGACGACGGCGTCCGTGGACACGCCGGTCCACTGGATCAAGTTCGTGCGGTGGGACGCCATCACCCGCTGGAAGGCGACCACGACCAAGGCCGACGGCGGTCGCCGATGTACGGCAAGTACGTCCAGCCACCCAGCCTCATCGCCCGGTTCCGGCTCACCGACGTCGTGCCGGCCGACGTCGCACGCGAAGTGGGCGTGCACCCGGAAGTCGTCAGCTTCGGTCCGTGGATCGGACTGGCCGAGCAGGGCCCCGACGTCCACCTGCCGTTGAACAACGCCTTCAGCACGCTGTTCGCGCTGGAGTTCCAGAGCCGCCGGAGCACGCTCCCACCGGAAGCCGTCGCGACAACCGGCCTGCGCGAGGGAAAGAGTCCCTACCGCCTGCTTCCCCGGTACTTCCAGCGTCATCGTGTTCTCACCGCCGACGGCATCAGAACCATCGAGGACTACGCGACAGCCGTGCGGAAGGGACGCCGGTTCTTCGTCAGCTACCGGTGGAGGGACTTCGACGACGACCCGGACTGGCTGCCGGAACTGACGGATCACCTCACCCGGAGCCCCGCGTCGTGCTGGTGGGACCGCCGGGACATTCCCCAGGACGTCGTCGCGGAGATCGAGAAACTGCTGGAGGACATCCTTCGCGACGCCGTTCGCCAGGCGGCGTTCCTGGTGGCGCTCATGCGCCCCGGCTACTTGGAGCCGAGCGACGACCCCGGCAAACCGACCTGGGTTCGCCGCGAATGGGACAACGCCGGCCAGGAGCACGAACGCGAACGGCGACACGGGATGACCCGTGTCGCCGTCGTCTTCGGAGATCTGCCTGCAGCGCGGGACTGGATCGACCCGCGGTGGGACATCACGATCAACGTCGCGCCGGACGCGTCACCTGCAGACGTCGCCCGGCGCTTGATCGCGTTGCTGCCCGAGTAGGTCAGCCCACCTTCACCACTCGGGCCGCACCTCCCCCGCGCCGCTTCGGCTCGGCCACCGCGCGCCAGCGGCCGTCCGAGGCGCGTTCGACGGCGGTGGCGGCGCCGATCTCCGCGTTCTGGCTGAACTGGTGGCCGATGGCCTTCAGCCCGGCGGTGGTGCCCGCGGCGATGAACTCCGCCTCGGCCGGGGTGACGGCCGCGTTGCGCTGGGAGGCGCGCGGAGCCGCGACGGCCTGGAGCAGGGACATGTTGCGGTCCAGGCGCGCGGTCAGGATCTGGGTGACCGTGGTGATGATGGTCGAGCCACCCGGCGAGCCGACCGCGAGCACGGGCTTGCCGTGGTCGAGGACGATCGTGGGTGCCATCGACGAACGCGGGCGCTTGCCGGGGCCGGGCAGGTTCGGGTGCGGGACGCCGGCGGTGGGGGCGACGAACTCGAAGTCGGTGAGCTCGTTGTTGAGCAGGAAACCGCGGCCCGGCACGACGATGCCGCTGCCGCCCTCCGCCTCAATGGTCAGCGTGTAGGCGACGACGTTGCCCCAGCGGTCGGCGACGGTGAGGTGCGTGGTGCGTTCGGCGTCCTCGCGCTGCGCCGAGAGTCCGGCGGTCGCGGCGCACGGCTGCGGGTTGCGGGGGTCGGCGGCGGGCTGCGGGGCGGGCAGCACGGAGTTGGGCTTGATCAGGCACGCGCGGGAGTCGGCGAACTTCTGCGACAGCAGGCCCTCGGTCGGCACGCGGGAGAAGGCCGGGTCGCCCACCCAGCGCAGCCGGTCCGCGAACGACAGCTTGGTCGACTCGATGAAGCGGTGCAGGTACTCGACGTCGCTGACCTTCGACAGGTCGGTCGACTCCAGGATGTTCAGCGCCTCACCGACGGTCGTGCCACCGGAAGACGGCGCGGCCATGCCGTAGACGTCGAGGCCGCGGTAGCGGGTGTGCGTGGGGTCGCGGCGTTCGACCTGGTAGCGGGCCAGGTCGGAGATCTCCATGGCGCCCGCGCGGACGTTGCGGGTCGAGCCGGGCACGACCGGCGGCTTCTGCACGGTCTTCACCAGGTCGCGGCCCACCGCGCCGCCGTACAGCGACGCCAGCTCGGTGCGGGCGAGCTCGCGGTAGGTGTCGGCGAGTTGCGGGTTGCGGAACGTGCTGCCGACCGCGGGCGGCTGGCCGCCGGGCAGGTAGAGGTCGCGCGTGGAGGTGAAGTCGGCGAAGCGGGCCGCGTTGTTCGCGATCTGCGAGTTGAACGTCCGGTCGACGACGAAACCACGCCGTGCCAACGATTCCGCGGGCGCCATGGCCTCGCGCAGGTTGAGCGTGCCCCACTTGCGCAACGCCAGCTGCCACGTCTTGGGCGTGCCGGGGACACCGACCGACAGGCCGCTGGTCATCGCCTCGGCGAACGGCAGCGGCTTGCCGTTCTCGACGAAGAGCTGCTCGGTCGCGGACCGCGGCGCGGTCTCCCGTCCGTCCAGAGTGGACACACGACGGGTGCGGGCGTCGTAGTGGACGAAGAACCCGCCGCCACCGATGCCGGCGGAGAACGGGTCGGTCACGCCGAGCGCGGCGGCCGTGGCGACGGCGGCGTCGACGGCGTTGCCACCGCGGCGCAGCACGTCGATGCCGATCTGGGACGCGTCGGGGTCGACGCTGGAGACGGCACCGCCCCAGCCGACCTGTTCAGCCACGCGCGGTGGTGGTTCTGCCGCGCCCGCGGAGGCGGGAGCGGCCAGCACGACGGACAGCGATAGGGCGGCAACCGTTCGCAACATGCGCATCTATCTACCCCGTCCGACCGGTTCGCAACACCCCCGGATGAACGCCTAAGGTGCGCAGGGTGATCGATCTTGCCCGGTTGCGAACGGATTTCGCGAACACCCCGCTCGACGAGGCGGACCGCGAGGAGGCGCTGCACCTCCTCCTGCGCGACCGCCGTGACGAGGACGCCGACCTGCTGCGCCACCTGCTGGCCGGGGAGACCGCCGCACACCGCGAGGGCTGGGGCGTCAGCGAGGCGATGATCCTCGCCGCGCTGCTGCTGGCCGAGTGCGGGCGCGAGGACGACGTCTGGACGTTGTGGGAGGCCAAGAACGCCTCGTTCGACACGATGGCGGGCCTGGACGGCTTCCTGCTGTTCCCGGCGGGCATCGCGGGCACGACGGCGCACGTCATCGCCGGTGAGGACCACCCGGAGCGCAACGACCTGATGACCTACATGAGCGAGTACCTCGAATACGAGAAGCTCACCGACGAGGACATCCGCAACCACATCGCGAACCTGCGCTCCTACTACGAGAGCTGAGTCGCGGTCACAGCACCTCGAGCGGATCGAGCTTGATCCGCACCAGCTCCTGCTCCTTCCTCGCGGTCCGCACGGCCTGCGCCTCGGCGAGCACGGCGGCCAGCTGCCGTCCCTCGCTGCGCGCGACCCGCACCAACGCGCGTTCCTTGGTCTCGTCGTCGTTCACCGGCACCGGCCCGAGCACCTCACCCGTCGGCGGCAACCGCAGCTCGTCGAGCAGGGCGTTCACCGCGTCCGGCGTGCCGTCGACGGTCGCCATCCGCACCGCGGGAGGGAACCCGAGCTCGGTCCGCGCCGCCAACTCCGTGGCCGCGTGCCACACCGGGTCCCACCGCACCAACGCCTGCACCGGCGTGAGCCCCGAGTCCGCGATGACGACCACCCGCCCGTTGCCCGGCCGCACCAGCCCCGCGGCCGTCATCCACCTGCGAAGCGCCTCCTCGGAAGCCCTCAGGTCGGCCCGCCCCAGCAACGCCCACCCGTCGAGCAACAACACCGCGCCGTACCCGCCCTCGGCCACGGGCTCGGCTCCCGGCGTCGCCACCACGAGCGCGGGCTTGCCCGGCACTTTGGTGAGTACCTCGTCCGCGCCGCTGGTCCGCACCGGATGCCCGGGAAACGCCCTGCCGAGCTCCTCCGCGGTGCGCCGCGCCCCGATGATCTGCCCCCGCAGCCGCCTGGACCCGCACGTAGGACACCGGAACGCGGCCTCCGACGCCGCACACCACCGGCAGTACGCGGGCTTCGGCACCCCGTCCTCGGTCCCACCCGGCAACGCCAGCGGCCCGGCACACCTCCGGCACCGGGCAGGCCCCCGGCACTGCCCGCACGCCAGCGCCGGCACGTAACCGCGCCGCGGCACCTGAATCAGCACCGGCGAGTCGGCCAAGGCGAACCTGGCCGCGTCGAAGGCGATGGACGGCAACCGCGCGGTCCGGGCGGCGGGGTCCTTGACTTCCTGCCACTCGTTGTCGCCGACCGACACCACCCGCGGGGCGATGGCGCGCAGGGTCTCGCGCGATGCCACGATCTCGTGCGCCCACCCGGTCTCGACCAGCAGCTGAGCCTCGGCCGTCCGGGCAAAGCCACCGATCAACAGCGCGGCGCCGGTCATGTGCGCGCGCTGCACGAGCACGTCGCGAACGTTCGGGTACGGCGAGCGAGGCTCGACGTGCAGGTCGTCACCGTCGTCCCACACCACCAGCAGTCCGGGATCTTCTACCGGTGCGAACGCGGTGGCGCGCGTGCCGATCACCACCCGCGCGATGCCGCGACGGACCGCGAGCCAGCGTTTGTAGCGCTCGGAGGGCCCGAGGTCGGCGGAGAGGGTGACGACGCCTTCGATGAGCCTGCCGCAGGCCTCGGCCACCCGCGCCAGGTCACGATGATCGGGGACGACGATGACGACGCCCCGGCCGGTCGAGGCGACGGAGGCGGCGGCTTCGGCCAGGCGAGCGGGCCAGTCCTCGGAGGGCAGGGCCTGCCAGACGGCGTGGGCGGGGCGGCCGGTGCGCAGGGCTTCGAGGTACTTGGGGCCGCGGGGATAGCGGGACCAGGCGTCGGCGGGGACGGCCGGGAGCCCGGAGCGCGGAGACGCTGCCGAGTCGCCGGGAAGCGCCGCAGACGCGGCTGGGCCGGCGGCAGGCTCCGCAGCCAACGACGGGTCAGCGGCAAGCGCCGCAGACGCAGCTGGACCGGCAGCAGGCTCCGCAGCCAACGACGGGTCAGCGGCAAGCGCCGCAGACGCAGCTGTGCCAGCGGCAAGCTCCGCAGACAACGACGGATCGGCGGCAAGTCCCGCAGACGACGGATCCGCCGGAAGCCCCGCAGACGAGGTGGAGTCGGCGACCTCCTCAGCGGGAGCACCAGACGAACCATCCGATGGCGCGGCGTGCGAATCGTCCAATGGCGTAGCGGGCGGACCTTCCGGCGCAACCGGAACGCCCTCGACGGTCTCCGCCGCCGGCCCGGCTGATCCGGAAGGCGCGCCGGGCCCGTCCGACGGCACACTCCCGCCCTCGGACACCGCGGCCGGCCCGGCTGATCCGGAGGGCGAGGCGGGCTCGTCCGACGGCGCACTCCCGCCATCAGACAAAGCAGCCGGCCCGCCAGGCGACGCCGCCGGCGCAGCGGCAGGTACCTCACCCGACTCCCCAGGCGCAGGCGACGTCACCCAGGCCGGGACCTGGGGCAGCGGCGGGCGGTCGCCGGACGGGGCGGCTTCCGCGCGGGCGTGGCGTGGCGGGATGGCGAGGCGCAGCACGTCGATCATGCCGCCGGCGTAGCGGTCGGCGATGGTGCGGGCCAGGGCGGCGATCTCCGGTGACAGCACCGGTTCGGCGGAGACGACCTTTTCCAGGAACGCGAGCTTTTTGCCGTACTCGGAGGTGGCCACTCGTTCGAGCAGGTAGCCGTCGACCAGCTGGCCGGCGAAGCGGACTCGGACTCGGCAGCCCGGCACCGCTGTCGAGTCCAGTTCGGACGGTACGGAGTAGTCGAAGGGGCGGTCCAGGTGGGCGAGTGGCACGTCCACCACGATGCGGGCGACCGGCAGCACGTCGGCGGGGACTCGCTCCCCTCGTCTGGCTCCAGTCTTCATGCCTCCTGGTGTATCAGACACCCCCGACAGTCACGCGTTGCGCCTCACCAAACCGGTGAAGCCCGCCACGAACAGGGTGGCGAAGGCCCAGGCCAGGATCTGCAGCAGCCAGGTCGAGGCCAGCACGAACTGGCCCGCGCCCGAGGAAGCGTCGACAGTGCAGCGAGCGTCGACCTTGACCAGCGGTGTTGCCACGTTCAAGGCATAACCGACCTGCTCGACCGCTGAGCAACGCACGGCGCCCGACACCAGGACCACGCCGACCGACACCGCAAGCACTCCCGCGAGCCACACGAGGGCCAGCCCTGGGCGGTAGCCGTGCCCCACGGTCACGCCGCGGACGAGGTGCCAGATGCGGCCCCACCGGGAGAGCTGGCCGCGGCGGCGCAGATCACGCTGTGCGGCAACGCGGATCCGGCGCACATCACGCTCGTGGCCGGCCGCCAGATGCGCGGCGGCGAGCTGGGTCCACGGCTGCGTCGCGTAGTAGGGAGTGCGCGTGGCCAGCAACGACAGCCATTCGTCCACAGTGGCGTCACGCGGTAAACCCTCGTACACCAGCCCTTCGAGCTGCACCTGGCCGTCGATGCCGTCGAACGGCATGAGCAGGTCCTTGCCCACCCGGACGTGCCGCAGGTCGAGCGCGACGCCCGGCGAGCTGAACCGGCCCTCGCGGAAGATGAGCTGCCCGTCCACACGGGCGCCGCGCATCCGCACCGCCGCGTGCTTCTCGCCGCCGAGAATCCGGCAGCCGTGGGACAGGAAGATCGCGTCACCGACCTCCACGTCCACCAGGTACAGGCTCGACGAGAACTCGGCGCCCTGGCACATCAGCACGTTGGAGATCCGTGAACCGTTCAGCTTCACGGACCCGGTCGCGTGGAAACCTTCGTCCAGGTAGACGCTGCCACCGATGCGCATGTGCATCGCGTCCAACGACTCCTCGGCGCTCAGCCGTGCGCCGCTCAGCCGCAGGTCGTGGTCCACGGTCAGGCCACCTGCCCGCACCGACGGCGCGACCAGGCCTTGAAGGTCCAGGACCGAGAACTGCGCGCGGTTGAGCAGCACGGGCTCGTCGGTGGTGCAGTCGCGCAGCACCAACGGCCGCTTGACCACCAGGTCGCACAGGTCGAGCTGCCCGACGACGTGCGCACCGACCAAGCGCACCCCGCGCGGATCCTCCTCGTCCGTCAGCAACCTTCGGATCTCGTCGCCAGTGATCTCCACGCGAGAAACGTTAGCCGGAGATCGACTCCTGGCCGTTCTCGATGTGACCACACAGACGACGACGGAACCGCGGTTCCTCCTCCACCGTCACGGTCAGGTCGTACCAGCCGGAGTTCATCACGGTCAGCCACGGGATCACGTGCCGATGCCCCGGACGCACGACGTACCGCCGCCGCCCCAGCACGAACGTCAGCCGTGCGGAACCGGAGTTCTCGAACGTCAGCGTCAGCACACGGCTGTACCCACGCGCCGACGACGAGACGCGCGCACGGTCGGAAGCAGAGCCGGCGAACTCCCGGCGGAATCCGTTGGGCCCGAGCAACACCAGGTCGTGGTCACCGGCCACCTCAAGCGATTCCGACGAGGCAACGTCGAAGTGCTGCGGCACGGAGAACTGCCCCGAGTACGGGTACAACGCGAAGTGCACAGCGGAAGACCCGGAGTTCGTGAGATCCAACCGAGAGCCGCGCAACGACGCGTCAGGCTGGTACGGCAGAGCGCGCGCACGCCGCCGTCCAGCCTCCTGCTCGGGCATCTTCTGGTCAGAAGGCGGGGCAGGTCGCCAGCGCGGCGTCGCGGGCGGCACCGGGGCGGGCTCGCCGACCTCGGGCCACGTCCGCCGCCGGTCGAAGTCGAAGGCCGAGGTCAAGTCACCCGACACCGTCCGGCGCCACGCGGAGATCTCTTCCGACCGCACCCCGGTCCACCGCTCCAGGAACTGCGTCATCGACGTGTGGTCGAACACCTGCGAACACACGTAACCGCCGACGGACCACGGCGAGACGACGGTCATCGGCACGCGCGCACCGAGCCCCAACGGCCGGTCGCCCACGTACTCATCGGTCACCGACAACGGCGGGCGCGGCGGCGGCACGTGGTCGTAGAAGCCGTCGTTCTCGTCGTAGGTGATGAACAGGACCGTCGACTCCCACACGTCCTGATTGGACGCCAACGCGTCCAGCACCTGATAGGTGATCGACGCCGACGCGGCGGGCGAGGACGCGCCGGGGTGCTCGGAGTCCACAGAGGACGGAACCAGGTACGACACCGCGGGAAGCCGACCAGCCTCGACGTCAGCGCGGAACGTTGAGCCGAGCGTACCAGGCTGAACGCGCTGCAATCCCCTGTCGTACAGCGATTTCTCTGCGGGCGAAAGCGAGGAGAGGTCGATGGCGCCGATCAGTGCCGGGTCCCCGGTCCCGTACAGCTTGTCCAGCGACTTGAACCCGGCCGGCAGCACCTTGCGCGCGATCTCCTTGAACCGCACGAAGAACTCCAGGTTGTTGTCCTGGAAGTTGTCCCACTCCTGGTACACCCGCCACGACTTCCCGGCCGCCTCAAGGCGTTCGGGATAGGTCTTCCACGAGTACCCGGCGTGGTTGTCCTCGTTGTAAGCCGCGTTCCCGGTCGCACGAGCACCGGAAGGCTCAAAGCCGGTGTACCCGGACACCCAGTAGTTGCGGTTCGGCGACGTGGAGGACGGCACCGAGCAGTGGTAGGCGTCGCACAGCGTGAAGGTGTCGGCCAGCTCGTAGTGGAACGGGATGTCCTGCCGCGTGTAGAACGCCATCGTCGCAGCGGTCTTCGCCGGCACCCAGTTGTCGTTCCACCCGCCGCGCAACGCCGAGTGCCCGCCGTTCCAGCTGTGGTCCAGGTCGCCGATGTACTGGATGTCACGCCCGGAAGCAGCCTCACGCACCGGAAACGGTAGTACGCCCGACTGGTTGAACACGCCACGAAGAGCATTACGGTCGGAAAACCCGCGCACGCCGCGAAGAGTCCCGTAGTAGTGGTCGAACGAACGGTTCTCCTGCATCAACAGCACGACGTGCTTGATCGCGCGCAGCCCTCCCGCACGGGGCTCACGGGCCAACGCCGCGTACACCGACGGCGGCAGCAACGTGCCGGAGGCAGCAGCAACGGCAGCAGCCATGAACCCACGACGAGAAAGCGACATGGGACGAGTTTGTAGTCTCAATACGTGACGCGGAACCGTCACCAGTATGAACAAAGGCCCCGGATGCACCGGGGCCTTGTTCACACTCACATCATGCTGCGGCGATCGCCGCAACCACGCTGGCCCGAGCGTCCAGCCTGCCCTTGCCGCACTGACCGGCGACGGGGTGCACCTTCGTCTTGATGTTCACCCACACCTGCGCGGGCGTCAGCAACGGCTTGAAGTTCGCAACCCGACCGTGCTGCATCAACGCCACGACCCCGGCAACGTGCGGTGAAGCCATGCTCGTGCCCTGGTAGTGCTTGTAGATCGACGCGGCCGGCACGGTCGCACCGCTGTTCAACGTCGACAGCACACCGTTCGCGACCGCCGGCGACGTCTCGCCACCCGGCGCGCAGATCTCGACCGTCGCGCCGAAGTTCGAGTACGACGCCTTGTTGGCCTGCCGGTCGGTGGCGGCCGTGGTGATCACACCGCCGCAGTTCGCCGGCGTGGCCCCGGCAGCGTTCACGTTGTCGTTGCCGGCTGAGACGACAACAGTGGCGCCGTGCACGTTGCGTGCCGTGTTGATCGCGTTCTGCAACGTCGCCGGGCACGAGGCCGAGGCGCCACCCAACGACAGGTTCAGGGTCTTGGCCGGGTGCGGGTTCGCCGGAACGCCGGGAACAGCGCCACCAGCCGCCCACACGATGCCCGCCGCGATGTCTGCCAGAGTGCCGCCACACGTGCCGAGCACGCGCACCGGAACGACCTTGGCCGACGGCGCGACGCCCGTGCCACCGGTCGCGTTGTTGCGCAACGCCGCCACGGTGCCGGCGACGTGCAGGCCGTGCCAGCTCGACGGCCGTGCCGCCGAACCCGGACCGCACTGCCCGGCCAGCCGCCAGTCGCCCTGGTCCATCGGGTTGGCGTCGCGCCCGTTCCCGTCCTTCGCGAAGCCCGCGTTGCTGATGAAGTCGTAGCCGCCGATGTAGTTGGCGGTCAGGTCCGGGTGCCAGGTGCGGCCGGTGTCGATCACCGCGACCCGCTGGCCCGCTCCGGACACTCCGAGGTCCCACGCCTGCGACAACCCGATGCCGCCGGGGTTCTCCCAGTAGTGCCACTGCTGCGGCCACAGCGGGTCGTTCGGCACGGCCATCGACTCCAGCACGATGTTGGGCTCGGCGTACTCGACGTCACCACGCGCCATCAACACCCGGATCGACTCCGCGGCGTCGCGCGACGCGAGCACCTCGGCGCCGTCCGTGGCGTCCGCGACGGCCCGCGATCTCGACTGGGCCAGTGCGTCACCTCTCGACGCACCCTCCCGGAACTTGACGATGATCTCCTGCTCGGGCTCCTCCTGCGCACTCGCGGTCAGCGGTACGACCGCCAGCGCCATCACCGCGCCGAGCAGTGCTGCCATGCCGGTTCTCATTGGTCTCTCCCCTTCACGACGGACTGACGGCGAGAAGGAGAAACCGGCGCGGTTGTGACCCGGATGCGATCGCCACAACCGATCCACAACAGGCGCCGCGTACTCACGTGCCCAACGAACTTGAGGGGGAACTCATGCTTCAGCTCGTCGTCGCAGCAGCGCTCGCAGCATCAGGAACCGCCGCCGCACCAGAACCCGCGACCGTCGCGCGGGTCGAGGCCGGCAGGCTCGTCGTCACCGGGGCGCCGGCGCGCGCCAGCCAGATCCACGTCTCCGGCACCACCATCAGCGATGCCGGCACGATGCGGGCGGGCACCGGTTGCACGCGCTTGTCGGCCTCCCGGGTCCAGTGCGCCCAGGTCCAGAAAGTCGTGATCTACCTGGGCAACCGCGACGACACGGTGTTCTACGACAGCGCCGTGCCCACCGAACAGCACGGTGGCGACGGCAACGACTCGTTGCAGGGCGGTTCGGGCCCGGACACGCTGCAGGGCGGCGACGGCAACGACACGATGACCGGCGGCACCGGCCCGGACAAGCTCTACGGCGGCGACGGCGACGACGTGCTGGACGAGCCGTCGACGGACGCGGGCGGCAACGTCCTGCAGGGCGGCTACGGCAACGACAAGATCGACGGCGCGAAGGCGAACATGCGCGACCGCGCCGACTTCAGCGACCACGTCGAGGGCATGACGATCGACCTGGCCGCGGGGACGGCGACCAGGCCGGGCGAGACGGACCAGCTGAAGAACGTGCAGGACGTCCACGGCACCGCGGGCGACGACACGCTGTCCGGGAACGCGTGGCCCAACCTCATGAAGGGTCTCGGCGGCAACGACACGTGCACGCCGGGTCCCAACGACGTGTGCGACCCGTGACAAATTCCGCGTGATGTATCAGGGCGGGAACTGAGAACTCCGCTGGTGCGTGGACACACTCGACGTCCGCCTGCTCGGACCCCTCGAAGTCACCGGGCCAGGCGGCATGGTGCGCCTCGCCGGTACGCGCCAGCGCTCCCTCCTGGCGCTGCTGGCGCTGCGCGCACCCTCGGTGCTCCCCGCAACGCACTTGATCGACGCGTTGTGGGGCACCGAGCCCCCTCCTACGGCGCTGCGCACGCTGCACAGCCACATCGCGCGCGTGCGTTCAGCCCTGGCCGCGATCGGGCTCGCCGACGTGCTGGTCACCACGAGCGCGGGCTACGCGCTGAAGATCGACCCGTCCCACGTTGACGTGACCCGCTTCGAACGCGCTCCATCACCACGTGCGGCGCTCGCGTTGTGGCGTGGCGATCCGCTCGCGGACTGCGACGTCTCCGAGTGGGCCTCCGCCGAGATCACCCGGCTGCACGAGGCCCGGCTCTCGACCGAGGAAGCCCTGGCACAGCAGGAGATCAGCCGAGGCGCGTGCGGAACCGCCGCCGCCCAGCTCGAACGGCTCGTCGTCAGCCACCCGCTGCGCGAACGCTTCTGGGAGCTGCTCGCCGACGCACAACTACGTGACGGCCGACGCGCGGACGCGTTGAGCACGGTTCGACGGGCCCGCAACGTGCTCGTCGAAGAACTCGGTGTCGATCCCGGCGCAGGTCTGCGCGCGATCGAGACCGAGGCGCTGGCCTGCCCCGCACCGGACGAGAGCTCGAGCCTCGTCGGACGCCAACGCGAGACCCAAGATGTCGTACGGCTGCTGGAAAAGGCACGGCTCGTCACCCTCACCGGCCCTGCGGGCTGCGGCAAGTCAAGACTCGCGCGTCACGTCACGCCATCGTCCACAGTGGTCGATCTGACCTCGGCGACCTCCGTCGAAGACGCCGTCGCCGCAGCCTTCGACCTCACCGCACGAGAACTCAGCACCCTCGGAAACACCCTGGTGCTGCTGGACAACTGCGAACATCTGCGCGCGAAGTGCGCGAGGTTCGTCGAGGCAAATCCCAGACTCCGCGTGCTCGCCACCAGTCGCGAGCCCTTCAACGTCCCAGGCGAGGCAGTCTACCCGATCCCACCGCTCGCAGTTCCCGACCCGGACGTGCCGCGCTCGTTGGCGGAGCTAGCCGCCTACGACGCGGTGCGACTGTTCCTGGACCGTGCCGCCCACAACTACACCGACGCCGACGCCCCGGCGATCGCCCAGCTCTGCGCCGCGCTCGACGGCCTGCCGCTCGCACTCGAACTGGCCGCAGCGCGCACCTCCGTCCTCACACCGGCCCAGATCGTGCGACGACTCCGCGACCGGTTCGGCCTGCTGGGGCCGCTCAGAGCCGCCATCGCCTGGAGCCACGACCTGCTGACGAACGCGGAACGCTCGCTGTTCGCCGACCTCGCGGTGTGCGCGGGAGGCTTCCCCGCCGACCTGGTCGAAGCCCTCGCCGGCACGTTGGACGCCCTGACCGGACTGGTCGCGAAATCACTCGTGCGGGTGTCGAGAGTCGCCGGCGAAACCCGTTTCTCCATGCTGGAAACCGTCCACGCCTTCGCCCTCGAACAACACTCCTCCGCACACGCCGACGCCGCCGACTTCTTCCTGCGCCTGGCCGAACGTGCCGAAGCCGACTCGACCGGCACGTTGCTGAACGAGCTCCGCGTCGAGCACGCGAACCTCAAGCGCACCATGGACTGGTTCACCTCCACCGGCGACACCGACAAGGTGCTGCGCCTCGTGGTCGCCCTGAACCGCTACTGGCACCGCACCGGCAACTACAGCGAGGGCCGCCAGTGGCTGCACATCGCCCTGCGCGGCTCGGGGCCGTTGCGCGGCAAGGCATTGGCCTCAGCGGCCGCGCTGGCGTTGCTCGAATGCGACTACGCCGAGGCCGTCCGCCACGCCCGCGACGGGCTGGAAGCCGATCCGTCGCTCGCCGGACGCCTGCACCGCCTGCTGGGTTCGGTTGCACGGGAACGCGGCTACTACGAAGCCGCGCTGCACCACTACCAGGAGGCCGCCCGTGCCTCGAACCCGATGAACGCGGCCTACGCTCAACAACTGGCCGGTGCCACGTCCTGGCTGGCCGGTGACCTCTCCGTGGCGGAGGCTGATCTTCAAAAATCACTGAAGTCATTACGTGAGCTGAACGACCGGCGCGGCGCGACGTCCTCGCTCGCCTATCTCGGTGCTGTCGCGTGGTATCGGGGCGACGCCGCGGAGGCGCGCGAACTGCTGGACGAAGCACTGGACACGTTCGGAGAGCTGGACTTCAAGGAAGGCATCGCCTGGGCGCTCAACCTGCTCGGCCTCGTCGAGCACGGCACCGGCAACCCCAAGGCGGCCCGCGGGCTCCTCGAACGCAGCCTCGAACTGCACCGCGAGCTCGGCGACCGCTGGCGGCAGGCGAGCGTGCTGGAGGCGTTGGCACGCTCGACCGGTCAGCGGGAGCTGCTGGCCGAGGCCGCCGCCATCCGTGCCGAGATCGGCGCACCGGTGCCGGCGATCGAACGGGACATGGCGCGCTCTGGTTAGCGTTCGGGCAACGCTCGGTTGCGACTCTTCAATCCGTAAGCACCACACGGAAAAAGGGGAGGACAACCATGAAACTCCGCATCGCAGCGGCAGCGCTCGCCATCGGTCTGTGCACCGCCGGTGTCGCGTCAGCCGATGAGGTTCCGCCGGAGTTCCAGAACAGACCCACGATCGCGGACTGCTACAACGCCGTGCCCACGATCGTCGGTTCCGGCTTCATCTCCGGCACCATGCTGGACGACGTGATCCGCGGCAGCGAGTACCCGGACGTCATCGACGCGAGCGACGGCGACGACATCATCCTGGGGCTCGGCCGCGACGACGTCATCTTCGGCGGAGACGGCAACGACCTGATCTGCGCCGGTTGGGGCGAGGACCGCGTCCAGGGCGGTCCCGGCCACGACACCGTCTACGGCGAGCTCGGCAACGACAGGATGCGCGGCGGTGATGGGAGGGACCTGCTCTCCGGTGACCTGAACTTCGACGAGGGCGACGGCGAGGCGGGCTTCGACTTCTGCCCGGCGTCCACGGAGGTCCAGGTCAGCTGCTGACCGACTGCCGCAACAGGATCTCCGTGGCAGGATCGGGTCTCACTCCGATCTGCCGCAACGAGTCCAGCACGCGCGCACGGGCCGCCACCGTCCTTTGTGGATCCCGTGCGCGCAGTGCCGCGGCGAGCGCCAGCCGGTGACCGCGCGGCTCGAACGGTTCCAGCGTCAACGCACGATCAGCCAGCTGCCCGGCCTGGGCGGGATCCCCGGTGACGAGCCGGAGTTCGCCCAGCGCCAGCAGGTTGTGCACGTGCCGCGCCCGGATCTGGGCGATCTCGGCCTCGCACAGGTCCACCAGATCCGGGAGCGGCTCGCCACGCCACAGCGCGACGGCCTGGTCCAGCGAGTCGGCGTCGCTCAGCTCGTGGAACGACCACAGGTCCACGGACAGCAACCCGCCTCGCACCAACCGGATCGAGTCGCCGTCGCTGCGCAGGCAGTAGCTCGCCTCGCCGCCCGCGCGCTCGGGTTCGAGCAACCGCCGCAGGTGGGTCATCGTCACCCGCAGGTTCCTGGCGGCGCTCGCGGGGTCGAGGTCGGGCCACAGCAGGTCCATCGCCTGCTCGCGGACGACGACCGGTCGCAGCACCAGCAGGCCCAGCAGCTGACGGACCCGCGTGCGCCGCAGTTCCGGCGCGTCCACAGCGACACCGTTGCGGGTCACCCGCATCGGCCCGATGACCTCGATGCCGATGGGGTGATCCGGTGGCGTGGGCACCGCGGCGAGCAGCCGGGTGGCACCGGCGGCGAGTTCCGGGTCGCGGGTGAAGTCGCGGAACAGGCGATGCACCGCGGTACCGACGCGATCTGCCAGCCAGCCGCCCAGCTTCGTCTTCCCCGTCGCGGCCAGGCGCACGGCGAGTTCGACGGACCACGGCAGCGGGAGGAAGCACAACGCGTGTTCCGCCGGCACGTCCTCGCTGAGATCTCCTTGCCTGGCTTGGACGAACGCCCGTCCGGCGGCTCGTGCCCTGCGGTGTGACGGGCCCAGATCGGTGCTGTCCCAGCGCTCCCGGAGCTCGTCGCTGAGCACGTAGCCCAGCGTCAGGAACCGGCGCAGGTGCCGTTCGGCGACCTTGTTGTCCGCGGGCCACCGGGCCAGGTGCTGTTTGTAGATGTCGCGGGCGAGATCCTCCTCCCCGCGCGTGACCGCGACCGCCGCCTGCGACGCGCATGCCAGCACCGCGTCGCGCGCGTTGTCCTGTCCTGCGGGCAGTTCGGTCGTGGCCTCGCCGAACGACGCGGCGATGACGGTGTGCAGAGCGCGCGCTACGAACTCACCTCGTGCCGTGCTGTCCGCCTCTCCTCCTTGGAACTCAACGGGTTCGCCGTCGAACCAACGCGCCACGGCGGCGTGCCGGAGCGCCAGGTCGTCGTTCAGCATGCGTTCGGCGAGTTCGGCCGCGTCGTGCCCGCGCCCGCACATCGCCAGGCAGTGGACGTGGAACCTCGTCGTGGACACCGACAGCGCCTTGGGCACTTCGCCGGTGGGTGCCTGGGCGAGGTGGACGAGTGCTTCCTCGGGATCTCCCGCCATTTCGGCGACGACCGCGGCGACGCTGTGCCGGAGCAGCCGCAGCACGGGCGTGGAAGCGTCAAGTCGTTGGGCCCGTTGGGCTACCTCGACCAGCCGGGCCAGATCACCGCGCGAATGGGCGGTGATGACCGCCTGGCCCAGCGCCACCGCGGCCCCGTCGTGGTCGTCCTGCATCTTCGCGCAGGAGCGGTCGACCAGGCAGTCGATGGTCGGGTCGGTGAAGTCCCGCGCGTGCGCCACCGCGGCTTTGAGCAACAGGAACGCCGGCTCGTCCACGTGCTCTTGTGGCACCGCTTTCAGCCAACGCTCGGCCGTCGCCACGGGCAGCACCGACAACGTGGTCCGCACGAGCTCGACCGCGATCCGCGCCAGCAGGGCCCAGTCACCCGCTCCGCACGCCACCCGCCCGGCGCCGGCGAGGTCGCCTCGCTTCAACAGCACCTCGACGGCCCCGGCCCGGAGGTGGCCAGTCGGCACGAGGTCCGCCCACAGGTCGTGCGCCCGATACCGCCCGTCGTCGAGCCGGTCGACCAGCGGAACAGCCCGGGCGAGGCGCTCCAGCCGCACGGGCACCCCGGCGACCGCGCCGACCTCGTCCTCCGTCGCGCACCGAAGCGCCACCAGCGCGGCCAACGCGTGCCGCCCCGGCTCGGTGAGTCCGGTCAGCACCTCCTCGGCGGCATAACGCCACGACGCGGCAGGCCCCGCGCTGAGCGACAGCCTGATGAGCGCGGGCCAGCCGTGGAGGTCCTCGGTCAGCTCACGGCCGAACCGCCGGGCCAGCGCTGCCGTCTCGGCGTCGGTGAAAGCCAGCTCTTCGGTCCCGATCGCGGCGACCTCACCGGCCGCTTCCCTTTTGGCCAACGGAAGGCCCGACGCGCACCGGCCGGACAACACCAGATGCGCGGTGTCCGGCAGCGCACGGGTGACGGCCGCAAGCAGCTGCGCGCCCGGTGAGGTGTCCGGGACCTCGTGCACGTCGTCGAGCAGGAGGCACACGTCGAGCGGGGCACGGTGGCGCAACGCCGCCAGGACCTCGCGCGCACCAGGTTCGGGGCTGTGGGTGCCGAGGGCTTTCAGGATCGCCGCCGCCAGCCGGGTCGCGTCCTCGTGCTCGGGGCCGCAGGTCACCCAGGCGTCGACGCCGCGTGGTTCGAGGAGGTTCGCGCGGACCGCCTGAGCCAGCGCGGTGGTCTTGCCGAAGCCCGCACCCGCGACGACCAGCGTGACCGGGCGAGACCAACGTTGGCGCAGGCGGTCGACCAGGCGCAGGCGGGGCAGCTCGACGTCGAGCGGGCGCGGTACCGCCCGCAGGCCTCTCGTGTCGTCCCCCACGCAGTGCGGAGACGGGCGCGGGAGCCGAAATACGCGCGAACAGCCCAGGCGCCGGCGGCCTTGCGGAGTGCCTGCGCGCGATCCGTCGACTCCCGCAGCAGGTGGGGCGCAGTACCGCCTGCACCCCACCACGCAGAGCCGAAAACGCGGACGGCCCGCCCCCCGTGCGGGAAGCGGGCCGTTCCTACGAACAGATCAGGCGCCGGCGGCCTTGCGGAGGGCCTCCGCGCGGTCCGTCGACTCCCACGGCAGGTCGACGTCGGTGCGGCCGAAGTGGCCGTACGCGGCGGTCGGGGCGTAGATCGGGCGCAGCAGGTCGAGGTCGCGGATGATCGCGGCCGGGCGGAGGTCGAACACCTCGTTGATGGCCTGCTGGATCTTCTGCGGGTCGACCGTCTCGGTGCCGAAGGTCTCGACGAACAGGCCCACCGGCGCGGCCTTGCCGATCGCGTAGGCGACCTGGACCTCGACGCGGGTGGCGAGGCCTGCCGCGACGGTGTTCTTGGCGACCCAGCGCATCGCGTACGCGGCGGAACGGTCGACCTTCGACGGGTCCTTGCCGGAGAACGCGCCGCCGCCGTGGCGGGCCATGCCGCCGTAGGTGTCGACGATGATCTTGCGGCCGGTCAGGCCCGCGTCGCCCATGGGGCCACCGATGACGAAGCGGCCGGTGGGGTTCGTCAGCAGGCGGACGCCCGAGGTGTCCAGCGACAGCTCGGCGAGCTCGGGCTCCACGACGTGCTGGCGGAGGTCGACGCCGAGGAGCTTCTCGAGGTCGATGCCGTCGGCGTGCTGGGTGGAGATGACCACCGTGTCGAGGCGCACCGGCTGGTCGCCCGCGTACTCGATGGTGACCTGGGTCTTGCCGTCCGGGCGCAGGTACGGGACGGTGCCGTCCTTGCGGACCGCGGTCAGGCGGCGAGAAAGCCGGTGCGCGAGAGCGATCGGCAGCGGCATGAGCTCGGGCGTGTCGGTGCACGCGTAGCCGAACATCAGGCCCTGGTCGCCGGCGCCCTGCTTGTCGATCTCGTCGGCGGCGCCCTCGACGCGGTTCTCGAACGCGGTGTCGACGCCCTGCGCGATGTCCGGGGACTGCGCGCCGATGGCGACGTTCACGCCGCACGAGTTGCCGTCGAAGCCCTTCTGCGACGAGTCGTAGCCGATCTCGAGGATCTTCTCGCGGACGATCGTGGGGATGTCCGCGTAGGCCTCGGTCGTCACCTCACCCGCGACGTGGACCTGGCCGGTGGTGACGAGCGTCTCCACCGCGACGCGCGAACGCGGGTCCTTGGCCAGCAACGCGTCCAGGATCGAGTCGCTGATCGCGTCACAGATCTTGTCCGGGTGTCCCTCAGTCACCGACTCACTGGTGAACAGCCTGCTGCTGTGCTGGCTCACGGACACTCCTTCTTCGCGGGTTGGACTGGCGGAAGTCTACTGAGACTCGGTCAAGCGAGCGGTAACTGCGTCCCACACCACGGACGCCACTTGCGTCTTCGGTCCGTGCGGTATAGGGGTCTCGGAACCTTCGGCGGAGAGCAGCCACCCGGCGTTGTCCTCCTGCTCGAACGCCTTGCCGTCGCCGACCGCGTTCACCACCAGGAGGTCGCAGCCCTTGCGCTGCAGCTTCGCCCGGCCGTAGTCGAGCACCGAGGTCGACTCGTCACCGGTCTCCGCGGCGAACCCGACGATGACCTGCCCCTCCCGACGTGCGGAAACGAGCTCCACGAGGATGTCGGGGTTCTTGGTCAGCGAGATCGGGTCCGGGTCGTTCGAAGTCTTCTTGATCTTGTGCCCGGCGAGACTAACAGGCCGGAAGTCGGCCACGGCCGCGGCCATGACCACGACGTCGGCGTCCGCGGCGACCTTGTGCATGGCGTCGCGCAGCTCGACCGCGGAGCCCACCCGGACCAGGTCGACCCCGGCCGGCGTGGTGAGGTCGGCGGTGTTGCCCGCGACCAACGTCACTCGCGCGCCGCGCTGGGCCGCCACCCGTGCGAGCGCATAGCCCTGCTTGCCCGACGAGCGGTTCCCGATGAACCGCACCGGGTCGAGGGGTTCACGCGTGCCACCGGCGGAAATCGCGACGTGCACGCCTTCCAGTGTCCGCTGCAGAGCGTCGCCGCGCACCAGCAGCAGCCGGGCGAGCTCGACGATCTCGGACGGCTCTGACAGGCGGCCCTTGCCGGTGTCCTTGCCGGTCAGCCGGCCACTCGCCGGTTCGGCGACGATGACACCGCGGCTGCGCAGCAGTTGCACGTTGTGCTGGGTGGCCGGGTGCTCCCACATCTCGGTGTGCATCGCCGGCACCAGCAGGACCGGGCAACGCGCGGTCAGCAAGGTGTTCGTCAGCAGGTCGTCCGCGAGGCCGTGCGCGGCCTTCGCGATGAGGTTCGCCGTGGCGGGCGCGACGACCACCAGGTCGGCGTTCTGCCCGAGCTTGACGTGCGGGACCTCGTGCACGTCGTCGAACGGGTCCGCGGACACGACCTGGCCCGACAGCGCCTCGAACGTCGCGGCGCCCACGAACTTGAGCGCGCCCTCGGTGGGGATGACCCGCACGGAGTGACCCGACTCGGTCAGCCGCCGCAGGACCTCACAGGCCTTGTACGCGGCGATGCCCCCGCCGACGCCCAGGATGATCCTGGGCTTCGTGGGGGCATCGTCAGCAGACTGAGCGGAAGTCAACGGTTCTCCTGTGCGTACGACCTACGAGGGCCACGTCTCCACGAGGAGAACCCCCGCTGGGGGCTGTGAGGACCTGGCCCCCACAACTTATGGCGCGACGACGTGATGGATACCGGCCGAGGAAAGACCTCGGCCAGAGTCAGCACCACATCTCACCCCAGCGGGCGGAGCTTCACTCGCCCTCGGTGTGCTCGAGAAGACCGGCGTGGATCTCGCGGAGCGCGATCGACAGCGGCTTCTCACGCGGGCCCGGCTCGACGAGCGGGCCGACGTACTCGAGCAGGCCCTCGCCGAGCTGCGCGTAGTAGTCGTTGATCTGGCGGGCACGCTTCGCTGCGTAGATCACCAACGCGTACTTCGAGCTCACCTGCTCCAGCAGGTCGTCGATCGGCGGGTTGGTGATGCCCTCCGGGGAACCGGTCAGGTGACCGAGCTCGGTGTGGGTGATCACTCGTCAATCTCCTGAAATTCGTGGTCCGACCATCAAGGATAGCAAGTCGGCCGCGGCCGACTTCACGTCGGCGTTCACGACGACCTCGTCGAACTCCTTTTCGGCCGCCAACTCCTCGCGGGCGATGGCGAGCCGGCGTTCGACGACGTCCGGATGTTCGGTGCCCCTGCCGGTCAACCGGTCGACCAGATGCTCCCAGGACGGGGGCATCAGCATGACCAGCTGGGCTTCGGGCATGGCCACGCGGACCTGCCGTGCGCCCTGCAGTTCGATCTCCAGGAGCGCGGGACGGCCCGCGGCCAAAGCCTCTTCGACGGGCCTGCGAGGCGTTCCGTAGTGGTTTCCGGCGAACTCGGCGTGTTCGAGGAACTCGCCCGCCTCGGCCATCTGCTGGAACTTCTCGTGGTCGACGAAGTGGTAGTGCACTCCGTCGACCTCGCCCGGCCTCGGCTTCCTCGTGGTCGCCGAGACGGAGAAGTAGATATCGGGTTGCTGCCTGCGCAGCTCCGCCAGAACGCTGGACTTGCCAACCCCTGACGGCCCGGACAAGACGGTGAGGCGGGAACGGGCAGAACCCGTTCCCGCCTCGGTGCCAATCACTCTCCGCTGAACTCGGAGAGCAGGGCCTTGCGCTGACGGTCACCGAGACCGCGCAGGCGACGGCTGGGAGCGATCTCGAGGCGCTCCATGATCTGCTGCGCGCGCACCTTGCCGACGCCCGGCAGGGCCTCGAGCAGCGCGGACACCTTCATCTTGCCCAGGACCTCGTCGCTCTCGGCGGCCTTGAGCACGTCCGTCAGGGTCGTGCCGCCGCGCTTGAGGCGCTCCTTGAGCTCAGCCCGAGCGCGACGAGCGGCAGCAGCCTTCTCCAGCGCTGCGGCTCGCTGCTCCTCGGTAAGCTGGGGAAGAGCCACGATTTCCTCCGTGGTGTGGATTCTTTTCGGATCGGTGCCGCGACCGTACCGACCGCAATTGCCTGGGGACAACGTGACCCAGTCAGGTAAATCTTCAGCGGCCATGAGTGATGCGGCGGGTGGTAGTAGTACCAACACCCTCCGGCGGCCTGATCACTGCCCTCCGGCAACTCGTCGCCCACGTTACGTGTGCTATGAGGCCGGTGACCAGCGGGGCAGCCGGTGGCGTGGACCCTACCAACACATGTTTCCCCAGGTGAGCGCGCCACACCCCAAAAGTTGTGGCGCGCCCCTCCTCAGAGGCTCTCCTGAACCGTTCGCACGGCGCTGACCAGCGACGATACGTCCGGCCCATGCCTGAGAACATCTCGTGAAGAAGTCGGCAGAACGTTGCGCATGTCGGACCCGAAGAGCCGTTTTAGATCCGCCACCGAGCCGCCCTGAGCGCCGAAACCGGGCGCGAGGATCGGTCCGTTGAACCCCATGAGGTCCACATCCGTTTCCCCGATCGTGGCACCCACGACGAGCCCAACATCGCCGCACGGAGAAATGCCGGAATTCCGAGCGGCGGCGAAATCGATGATCGTCTGCGCCACGGTTCGCCCGTCCGGAGCAACGGCGCGCTGGACCTCGGCGCCCTCCGGATTGGACGTGAGGGCCAGCACGATCACGCCGCGGCCGTTCGCCCGTGCCATGTCCAGCGCGGGCTGCAGCGACCCGAAGCCGAGGAACGGCGACAGCGTCACCGCGTCACCGGCCAGCGGCGAGCCCTCCCCGAGGTACGCCTCGGCGTAGGCGGCCATGGTCGAGCCGATATCGCCGCGCTTGGCGTCCACGAGCACCAGCGTGCCCGAGTCCTTCAGCTCCGCGATGACCCGCTCCAGCACTGCGACGCCACGCGACCCGTAGGCCTCGAAGAACGCCGCCTGCGGCTTCACCACCGACACCTTGCCGCCGAACGCCTCCACGGCCGTCAGAGCGAACCGTTCGAGGCCCTCCACGGACCTGGACAGACCCCACGAGTCCAGCAATGCCGGATGCGGGTCGATCCCGACGCAAAGAGGTCCATGCGCCTCAACGGCTTTCGCCAGCTTCTTCCCAAAATGATCAGGCGCGGAGATCACGCGTCACCCCGCAGAGCGGCCTGCAGCGCCTGCAGCGGCTGCACCCCGATGTCACCCCGGATGAGCGCCTCGATGCCGTGCACGGCCGCGGCAGCGCCCTGGATCGTGGTGACACAAGGGATGTCCTTCGCCACAGCGGCGGTGCGGATCTCGTAGCCGTCGATGCGCGGGCCGCTGTTGCCGTACGGCGTGTTGAAGATCATGTCGATCTCGCCGGCCAGGATCATGTCGACGACGTTGCCCTCGCCCTCGAAGTGCTTGCGCACCTCGGTGCACGTGATCCCGTTGCGCTTCAACACCTCCGCGGTGCCCGAGGTCGCCAGGATCTGGAACCCGAGGTCCGCGAGGCGCTTGACCGGGAAGATCATCGCGCGCTTGTCGCGGTTCGCGAACGACACGAACACCTTGCCGGACGTCGGCAGCGAGCCGTAGGAAGCCGTCTGCGACTTCGCGAACGCCTTGCCGAACGACGAGTCGATGCCCATGACCTCGCCGGTCGACTTCATCTCCGGGCCCAGCAACGAGTCCACGCCGTGGCCTTCGGGCGTGCGGAAGCGGTGGAACTGCATGACCGCCTCCTTGACCGCGACGGGCGCGTGCTCGGGCAGCCGGGCGCCGTCACCGGTCGCCGGCAGCATGCCCTCAGCACGCAGCTCCGCGATCGTGGCGCCGAGCATGACCCGTGAGGCGGCCTTGGCCATCGAGACCGCGGTCGCCTTGGACACGAACGGCACGGTGCGCGACGCACGCGGGTTCGCCTCCAGGACGTACAGCACGTCGTCCTTGAGGGCGTACTGGACGTTCAGGAGCCCCTTCACGCCGATGCCCTTGGCGATGGCCTCGGTGGAGCGGCGGACGTTCTCGATGTCGGAGGCGCCGAGCGTGATCGGCGGCAGCGCGCACGACGAGTCGCCGGAGTGCACACCGGCTTCCTCGATGTGCTCCATCACGCCGCCGATGAACACCTCGTCGCCGTCGCACAGCGCGTCGACGTCGATCTCGATGGCGTCGTCGAGGAACCGGTCGACCAGCACCGGGTGCTCGGGCGTCACCTCGGTCGCGCGGGCGATGTAGCCCGACAGCGACTCCTCGTCGTACACGATCTCCATGCCGCGCCCGCCGAGCACGTAGGAGGGGCGCACGAGGACCGGGTAGCCGATCTCGTCCGCGATCTCCTTCGCCTCGTCGAACGAGGTGGCCGTGCCGAACTTCGGCGCGGGCAGACCGGCGTCGGTCAGCACCTTGCCGAACTGGCCGCGGTCCTCGGCGAGGTGGATCGCCTCGGGCGTGGTGCCCACGACCGGCACGCCGGCGTCCGCGAGGCGCTGCGCCAGGCCCAGCGGCGTCTGGCCGCCGAGCTGGACGATCACGCCCGCGACGGTGCCCGAACGCTGCTCGGAGTGCACGACCTCCAGCACGTCCTCGAACGTCAGCGGCTCGAAGTACAGACGGTCCGAGGTGTCGTAGTCCGTCGACACGGTCTCCGGGTTGCAGTTGACCATGACGGTCTCGTAGCCGGCCTCGCGCAGCGCCATCGCCGCGTGCACGCACGAGTAGTCGAACTCGATGCCCTGCCCGATGCGGTTCGGACCGGAGCCCAGGATCAGCACCTTCGGCTTCTCCCGCTGCTCGGCCACCTCCGACTCGGCCTGCGGGTCGAGCTCGTACGCCGAGTAGTGGTACGGCGTCTCGGACTTGAACTCCGCCGCGCACGTGTCGACCGTCTTGTAGACCGGCCGCACACCCAGACGGTGCCGCAGCGCGCGCACGCCGTCCTCACCGGCCAGCTCCGGCCGCAGCACGGCGATCTGGCGGTCGGACAGACCCGCCCGCTTCGCCTTGCGCAGCAACGGCTCGTCGAGCACAGGCGCGTCGAGCAGCTCGGTGCGCAGGGTGCCGAGCCAGGCGATCTGCTCGATGAACCACGGGTCGATCCCCGACGCGTTGTAGACGTCCTCAATGGACGCACCAAGCCGGAGTGCACGCTCGACCGTGTAGAGGCGGCCGTCATGGCCGCGATTCAGTTGTGCCAGGACGCCTTCGAGCGTAGTGCCCTCGGGGTCGGGCTGAGTCCAGAAACCGACCGATTTCGTTTCCAGCGAACGCAGTGCCTTGCCCAGCGCCTCGACGAAGTTGCGGCCGATCGACATGGCCTCGCCGACCGACTTCATCGTGGTCGTCAGGGTCGGGTCCGCACCGGGGAACTTCTCGAAGGCGAACCGCGGCGCCTTCACGACCACGTAGTCGAGCGTCGGCTCGAACGACGCCGGCGTCTCCCCCGTGATGTCGTTCGTGATCTCGTCCAGCGTGTAGCCGATGGCGAGCTTCGCGGCGATCTTGGCGATCGGGAAACCGGTCGCCTTCGACGCCAGCGCGGACGACCGCGACACCCGCGGGTTCATCTCGATGACGACCATGCGGCCGTTGTCCGGGTGGATCGCGAACTGGATGTTGCAGCCACCGGTGTCGACGCCGACCTCGCGGATGACCTGGATGCCGACGTCGCGCATGTGCTGGTACTCGCGGTCGGTCAGCGTCATCGCGGGCGCGACCGTCACCGAGTCGCCGGTGTGCACGCCCATCGGGTCGATGTTCTCGATCGAGCAGATGACGACCACGTTGTCGTTGCGGTCGCGCATCAGCTCGAGCTCGTACTCCTTCCACCCGAGCACGCTCTCCTCGATGAGCACCTCGGTGACCGGAGACTCCTCAAGACCGATCGCGGCGAGGCGCTCCAGCTCCTCCTCCGTGTGCGCCATGCCCGAACCCAGGCCGCCCATGGTGAACGACGGCCGGATGACCACCGGCAGACCCAGCTCGGCGACGGTCTTGCGCACCTCGTCCATCGTCTTGCAGACGGCCGAACGCGGGACCTCGGAGCCGATCTTGCGGACCAGGTCCTTGAAGATCTGCCGGTCCTCACCGCGCTGGATGGCGTCGATGTCCGCGCCGATCAGCTCGACGTTGTACTTCTCCAGCACGCCGCGCTCGTGCAGCGCGATGGCCGTGTTCAACGCCGTCTGCCCGCCCAGCGTCGCCAGGATCGCGTCCGGGCGCTCCTGCGCGATGACCTTCTCCACGAACTCGGCCGTGATCGGCTCGATGTAGGTGGCGTCGGCGAACTCGGGGTCGGTCATGATCGTCGCCGGGTTGGAGTTCACCAGGCTGACCCTGATGCCCTCCTCCCGCAGCACCCGGCACGCCTGCGTGCCGGAGTAGTCGAACTCGCACGCCTGACCGATGACGATCGGGCCCGAGCCGATGACCAGAATGTGCTTGAGATCAGTCCTCTTGGGCATCAGCGGGCCTCATTCATCAGCGTCACGAACTCGTCGAACAGGGGCGCGGCGTCGTGCGGACCCGCCGCGGCCTCGGGGTGGTACTGCACGGAGAACGCCGGCGCGTCGAGCAACCGGACGCCCTCGACGGTGCCGTCGTTGGGGCAGTAGTGCGACAGCACGGCGCGGCCGAACTCGGAGGAGAACTCCTCCCCCGGCGTGCCTTCCAGCGCGAACCCGTGGTTCTGCGAGGTGATCGCGACCTTGCCGGTGGCGACGTCGATCACCGGGATGTTGATGCCGCGGTGGCCGTAGCGCATCTTGTACGTCCCGCGGCCCAGCGCACGGCCCAGGATCTGGTTGCCGAAGCAGATGCCGAACAGCGGCAGCTTGCGGCCCAGCGCCTCCTTGGTCAACGCGATCGCGTGGTCCTGCGTCGCCGGGTCACCAGGGCCGTTGCTCAGGAAGAGACCGTCCGGGCTGACCTTCAGGATGTCCTCGAACGTGCTGGTCAACGGCAGGACGTGCACCTCGATGCCACGCGCCGCCATCATCCGCGGCGTGTTCGACTTGATGCCCAGGTCCAGCGCCGCGACCGTGAACTTCTTCTCGCCGATCGCCTCGACCACATAAGGCTTCTCAGTGGTCACGTCGACCGCGAGGTTCGCGCCGAGCATCTGCGCACTGGACTTGACCTGCTCCACCATCGAGGCGTCGTCGGTCAGCTCGGAGCCGGAGAAGACCCCGGCCCGCATCGCGCCCTGCTCCCGGATGTGGCGGGTCAGCGTGCGGGTGTCGAGGCCCGCGATGCCGACGACGCCCTGGTTCGCCAGCTCCTCGTCCAGGCCGCGCTTGGACCGCCAGTTCGACGGCGTGCGCGCGGGGTCGCGGACCACGTAGCCGGCGACCCAGATCTTGCGCGACTCGTCGTCCTCGTCGTTCCAGCCGGTGTTGCCGATCTGCGGCGCGGTCTGCACCACGATCTGGCGGTGGTAGGACGGGTCGGTCAGGGTCTCCTGGTAGCCCGTCATGGCCGTGGAGAACACGACCTCGCCGAGCGAGACGCCGGTCGCTCCGTACGCCTCACCGCGGAAGACGCGACCGTCTTCCAGCACCAATGCCGCGTTCGTCACGCCTTGCCTCCGTGTTCAATGGCCTTCCGGCTGAGAGCCGCAACCAATTCCTCGTAAACCTCTTTGTCGTCACCGCGGAAACCGGTGTCGAACAGGTGGCCCTGGTTCTCCCACTGGACCACCAGCAATCCCTCTTCGCTGAACATGACCTTCCCGGCCAGCCCGCGGTCGGTGCGGGCGTCCCGGATGGACTCGGCGGGGATGAAGATCGGCGTCGCGCCGGTCCGGTCGATCGCGATGCCTTCCGGCACCAGGCTCAGCGTGGCCTCAGCGCGGTGGCCGATGTCGCCGACCTGGACGCGGTCCTGCCAGTTGCCCGCGTTCGTCGTTCCGATGTAGACGCCCGTGGTCGCGAGCTTCGGTGCGCCCAGGGTCTGCGGTCGTGCCGGGAACGCCGGCAGGTCGGCCTGCTTCGCCTGGCGTCGCTTCCAGCCGTGCCACATGCCGTACACACACAGCGCGAAGAACAGGAACACCAGCAAAACGAGCAGCACGCGGGTCATTCCGCAATCCTTCCCGCCTGTGCCGTGACCCGGCCACGCAAGATGGTCGCCGTCACCGCGCCGGGCAGTTCCATGCCCTCGAACGGGGTGTTGCCCGCGATGCTCGCGAGCTCCGCGCCGTTCACCGTCCACGTCGCGTCCGGGTCGACCAGCACGAGGTTCGCGGGCTCGCCGACCTCGATCGGGCGGCCCTGGTCGGTCAGGCCGGCGATCTCGGCGGGCTTCTCGCTCATCACCCGCGCGACGCCGCGCCAGTCCAGCAGGCCGGTCTTCACCATCGTCTCGACGACGATGCTCAGCGCGGTCTGCAGTCCCAGCATGCCCGGCCGCGCGGCCGACCACTCGCAGTCCTTGTCCTGGATCGCGTGCGGGGCGTGGTCCGTGGCGACGCAGTCGATGGTGCCGTCCGCCAGCGCCTGGCGCAGCGCGTCGACGTCGGACTGCGTGCGCAGCGGCGGGTTGACCTTGTTGACCGGGTCGTACGTGCTCAGCCGGTCGTCGGTCAGGATCAGGTGGTGCGGGGTGACCTCGGCGGACACCTTGGTGCCGCGCGCCTTGGCCCACTTCAGGACGTCCGCCGTGCCGGTGGTGCTGACGTGGCAGACGTGCAGCTTCGCGTCGACCTGCTTCGCCAGCAGGCAGTCACGGGCGACGATCGACTCCTCGGCGGCGGCCGGCCAGCCCTGCAGGCCCAGCCGTGACGCGTTCTCGCCCTCGTGAGCCTGCGCGCCGATCGTGAGCCGGGGCTCTTCGGCGTGCTGGGCGATGACCGCGTTGAGGGCCTTCGAGTACTCGAGGGCGCGGCGCATGATCAACGGGTCGTGCACGCAGTGGCCGTCGTCGGAGAACACCCGGACGTTGGCCTTGGAGTTGGCCATCGTGCCGAGCTCGGCGAGCTTCTCGCCCTTGAGCCCGACGGTGACCGCGCCGACCGGGTGGACGTCGACCAGGCCGACCTCCTTGCCGCGGCGGGCGACGTGCTCGACGATCACGGCGTTGTCGGCGACCGGGTCGGTGTTGGCCATGGCGAAAACGGCCGTGTAGCCACCAAGAGCGGCCGCACGCGACCCCGTCTCGATGGTCTCGGTGTCCTCGCGGCCCGGCTCACGCAGGTGGGTGTGCAGGTCGACGAAACCGGGCAGCAGCACCGCCCCGTTGCCTTCAACGACTTCGGCTTCTGGATCCGTGCCCTCTGCGATCACGCCGTCGCGGATCAGCAGATCGATCGGTTCCCCCTCGCCGTAGGGCCTAACTCCCTTGAGCAGCAAGGGTTTCACGCGTTCTCCTCCTCGTGGGCGAGCAAGTGGTACAGCACGGCCATGCGCACGTGGACACCGTTGCGGACCTGCTCGGTGATGGCGGCCTGCGGGCTGTCGGCGACGACGGAGGCGATCTCCATGCCGCGCAGCATCGGGCCGGGGTGCAGCACGACGGCGTGCTCTGGCAGCAGCTTCAGGCGGCGTTCGTTGAGGCCGTACGCGATCGAGTACTCGCGGGCGCTCGGGAAGAACCCGCCGTGCATCCGTTCGGCCTGCACGCGCAGCAACATCACGGCGTCCTGCGACGCCAGCTCGGAGTCGATCTCGTGCGACACCGTGACCGGCCACTTCTCCACGCCCGTCGGCAGGAGCGTGGGCGGCGCGACCAACGTGACCTCGGCACCGAGTGCCGTCAGCAGGTGCACGTTCGACCTCGCCACGCGGCTGTGCAGCACGTCTCCCACGATCGCCACGCGGCGGCCGTCCAGGCTGCCCAGGCGGTCGCGCAGGGTGGCGGCGTCGAGCAGTGCCTGGGTCGGGTGCTCGTGCATGCCGTCGCCCGCGTTCACCACGGACGTGTTGGTGTGCTTGAGCCAGCCCGCGAGCCGGTGTGCCGCACCGGATGCCGGGTGCCGCACGATCACGCAGTCCGCGCCGGCGGCCTGCAGGGTGAGCGCGGTGTCGCGCAGGCTCTCGCCCTTGCTGACGCTGGAACCGGAGCTGCTGACGTTGATCACGTCCGCGGACATCCACTTGCCCGCGATCTCGAACGAGACGCGGGTGCGGGTGCTGTTCTCGTAGAACATCGTGATCACCGTGCGGCCGCGCAACGTCGGCAGCTTGCGGACCTCGCGGCCGAGCAGCGCCTGCTTCAACCGGTCCGCGGTGTCGAGGATCGCGGTGGCCTGGTCGCGGTCGAGACCGTCGGTGGAGAGCAGGTGCTTCACTTCAGCACCACTCCGTCGCGGCCGTCGAACTCGTCGAGCATCACGACGACGTCCTCGGTCTTGGACGTCGGGAGGTTCTTGCCCACGTAGTCCGCGCGGATCGGCAGTTCGCGGTGGCCGCGGTCGACCAGGACGGCGAGCTGCACGGCGCGGGGGCGGCCGTGGTCCCGCAGCGCGTCGAGCGCGGCGCGGATGGTGCGGCCGGAGAACAGCACGTCGTCCACGAGCACGACCAGCTTGTCGTCGATGCCGCCCTCGGGCAGCTTCGTCGCCTCCAACGGCCTGGTGGGGCCTCTGCGGAGGTCGTCGCGGTAGAGCGTGATGTCCAGAGTGCCTTCGTGCACCTGGCGGCCGGAAAATTCGGCGATCTTAGCGGCCAGACGACGTGCGAGGGGGGCTCCCCGGCTGGGAATACCCATCAAGACGACGTCGGGTGCGCTCGGTGCATCGAGAGCGGTCTTCTCGATGATCTGATGGGCCATTCGGGCGACAGTGCGCGCGACATCACCGGCCGAGAGAATCTCGCGATCCCCGGCCGGATCCGTCGCGCCACGTTGACGTGACGCCACGGCTGGACCTCCTTCCCCGCCTCACTGGACGGGTCCTTAAAGGACGTCGGACACCTGGTGATAACTAGGCTGACCTGCACCGTATCACCTACGGACGGTCAACCATCCGAGTGGTGTGCCAGGCGTGGCGCGCGTCTCTCCCTGAGATCAGCTTGACCTGTCGACCACGGCGAGTAATCATTACTCTGCGTATCGATCGAAGCCTCCCCCGCAGCACTGTCGTACTGCTGACGGGGCGAATGAACGGAGAACCGCCACATGGGCGACTACGCCAAGGCGCTGGGGGCCAAGCTCCGCGCTATCCGCCAGCAGCAGGGACTGTCCCTGCACGGCGTCGAGCAGAAGTCCGGCGGTCGCTGGAAGGCCGTGGTCGTCGGCTCCTACGAGCGCGGTGACCGCGCGGTGACCGTGCAGAAGCTGGCCGAGCTGGCCGACTTCTACGGGGTTCCCGTCGCCGAGCTCCTGCCCGAGGGCCGCGTGCCGTCGGGTGCCGAGCCGGCCACCAAGATCGTGATCAACCTGGAACGGCTCCAGCAGCTACCGGTCGAGAAGGTGGGCCCCCTGGCCCGCTACGCCGCGACGATCCAGTCGCAGCGCGGTGACTACAACGGCAAGGTCCTCTCCATTCGCACCGAGGACCTGCGCTCGCTCGCGATCATCTACGACATGACGCCGGGCGAGCTCACCGAGCAGCTCATCGACTGGGGCGTGCTTCCTCCTGAAGCCCGTCCCGCGAAGGAAGACTGAGCTTCCCTTTCGGAGTAGTGGCTCCCTTACGTCCTGTTAGTCGCCCTGAGGACGTGAGGGGGCCACTGCTGCATTCAGGGGGTTCAGCGTCACCAGCCGGGTGGTCTTGGCAGCAGGGGCTGCTGGCTCCGATCGTGACTCTGTGCCAGCTCACACGGGGTGACCGCCGCGGTGGTGCGTGAGCCGCGCCACGTGCTCCCGATCCGTGATCGCGTGGATTGCGACGATCTTGCGCTCGCGCACCGTGAACGCCACCAGCGCGACGGGTTTGCCGTCCGTGATCGAGACCAGCCCCGCCTCGCCGCCGACGACCGCGGGCTCCATGCACGGCGCGGCCTGCAGCACCGCCGCCTTGGACGCGACCATGCCCTGCCCGCGCAGCCAGATGTCCTCGGACCGCAGCGTGACGTCGGCGTCGAGCACGTTCTCCCCCGCCACGAACGCGTCGACGACCTCGCGCTGGCCGGCCAGGTCCACATCGGACACCGGCCGGTTCGACACGCGTTGACGTGCCCGTGCCTCGACCTGCACCGCCCCGATCGGCGTGCGGCCGATCAGTGGCGCGACCTGCTCGAACGGCTCCTGGTATATGTCGTGCAGGACGTACGCGACGCGTTCGTCCGGCGTCAGCGCGTCGAGTGCCGTGAGGACCCCGAGGCCCACCTCGTCGTTCGGCTCCCTGCTGACCACCGGGTCCGGCATCTGGAAGCCCTTGTGGCGTGCGCGCAGCATCGTGAGGCTGACCCGTGCGATCACGGTGTCCAGCCAGCCCGGCTCACCCTCGGTCTTGCGACGCGCCTCCCGCACCGCGTCGGCCGCCTCCGCGAACCGGCCGAGCAGCCGGTAGGCAAGTCGGTTCTGCTGGTCCAACTCCCCGGTCATCCGCTGGTCCCTTCAATCGAGCGCCCACTCCACTGGACAACCTGCGGGCGCTCGACGTGACCAGCGACGACAGTGGTATTGCTCACGGAACAAGCGCGGCGAGCTGCGCTTTGTCCTGAATGACGTGGATCGCGAGGATCTTGTCGTCGCGGACCGTGAAGGCCATGGCGGAGAACAGCACCCCGTCGACCCAGGTGACGAACCCGGCCTCGCCGCCGATGAGCACGTGCTGGACCTGCGCCGACGTCGCGTACTTGCGGAACAGGCTGGCCCGCCCGGCCACCGTGCGACCGCCGATGACCTCCAGCGCACCCGCCTTGAGCGTGACGTCCGGGTGCAGCACCGACACCAGGCCCTCCAGGTCGCCTTCCCTGGACGCCTTGAGGAACGCGTTCACCACTTCCCGCTGCTTCGGCAGGTCGACGTTCGGCTGTGGCCGGTCCTGCACGCGTTTGCGCGCCCTGCTTGCGAGCTGTCGGGTGGTCGCGGTCGTCTTGTCGATCAACGGCGCGATGTCGTCGAACGGCACCGCGAACATGTCGTGCAGCACGAACGCCAGCCGCTCGTCAGGCTTGAGGGTGTCGAGCACGACCAGCATCGCCAGCCCGACCTCGTCCTTGGCGACGGCCTGGTGCTCGGGCTCTTCCTTCGTGTCGATCACCGGGTCCGGCATCTCGAACGCGTGCTCGCGCCGATCCCTGAGCATGTTGAGGCAGACCCGTCCGACGACGGTCGTGAGCCACGCCGCCGGGTTCTCGACCTCTGCGGTGTCGGCCTTCTCGACTCGCAGCCACGCGTCCTGCAGCGCGTCGTCCGCCTCGGCGAACGAGCCCAGCATCCGGTGCGCGATCGCCCTGAGCCGCGGACGTTCCTGCTCGAACTGCGCGATCAACTCTTCCCCCTGCTGTCACATTCCTCGGCGCCGCCGGGTCGACCGGGCAACAGCGTCCCTTTGGAGGGTAACCATGAAGATCCTCGTCACCGGCGGCACCGGCACCCTCGGCAAGCACGTGGTCCCGTTGTTGCGGGCGACCGGCGCCGAGGTTTTGGTTCTGAGCCGCAGCAACGGCGACATCGTCTGCGACCTGCTGACGTCGGCCCCTTCGTTCGAGGCCGACGTCGTGGTGCACCTGGCCGGCGGTCAGAAGGGCGACGACATCGCGACGCGCAACCTGCTCGCTGGCTGCACGGGTGTCCGCCACGTCGTCTACATCTCGGTGATCGGCGCGGACACCGTGCCACTGGCGTGGTTGCGTACCAAACTCGCCTGCGAGCAAGCGATTGCCGAGTCGGGCATCCCGTTCAGTGTGTTGCGTGCGGCCCAGTTTCACGACCTGACACTGACCATGGTGCGGGCCGTGGCGAAGCTGCCGATCGTGCCGGTGCCGGGCATGCGCTTGCAGCCCGTCGACGCACGGGATGTCGCCGCGCGGATCGTGGAGCTGGCGGTGGGTTCGCCTGCGGGACGGGTCGCGGACCTGGCCGGGCCTGCTGTGTACGAGATGAAGCAGCTCGTGCAGGACTACCTGACGACCGCGGGCAAGCGGCGGCTCACCGTGCCGGTGCGGTTGCCGGGCAAGGCCGGGAAGGCTTACCGAGGTGGGCAGAACCTGAGCTTGGACGGCGACCACGGCACCCACACGTGGGAGGAGTTCCTTGCCGGGTGAGAACAGTTACCAGAATCCGGTGTGGTTGTTGAATTCCCTGTTCGCTCCGGTGACCACGGCGATCTTGTGGTGTGTCATGCGCACGAGACGCCGCGGCCGCGCCGCCTGTGACATGTCTCGGTAGGATCCCGGCAACGTGGCCTTCTCCGACGCAGAGTTTCTCGCCGATCGCAACCCGCTGCCGTCCGGACTGGACTCACGGCTGCGCGACCATCTGACGTTCCTGATCGAGGTCGACCAGCTGAAGACGATCCTGCGCGCGTCTCCTCTCGCGGCAGCGAACAGGCGTGAGAACGACGCGGAGCACTCGTGGCACCTCGCGCTGATGGTCATGACTCTCGCGGAGTACGCGGACGAACCGATCGACGTCGGCCACACCATCAAGCTCGTGGTGGTGCACGACCTGGTCGAGATCTACGCGGGCGACACCCCGATCTACGACACCGAGCTGGGCGAGAGCCAGCAGGAACGTGAAGAAGCCGCCGCGGACCAGTTGTTCGGCATCCTGCCGGAGGACACAGCAATGAAAATGCGGGCGCTGTGGGACGAGTTCGAGGCGCGCGAGACAGCTGAAGCGCGCTTCGCGAAGGCCATGGACCGGCTCCAGCCGCTGTTGCTCAACTGGATGGCCGAGGGTGGGACCTGGCGCACGCCCGGCGTCACCGCGAACGACGTGCGGGCCCGCAAGGCGGTCATCGGTGACGGCTCGACGGCGTTGTTCGAAGCGGCCATGCACCTGATCGACGAGGGCGAGCGCCGGGGCTGGGCACGCAGCTAGCGGGGTAACCCCGCGGTGTGTTCGTGTTGGTGGGAGGGTGGCCGGGGTCGGGCAAGACCACGTTGGCGACGGCGCTCGGTCCGTGGCTCGGGTTGCCGGTGCTGGCCAAGGACGACGTCAAGGAAGCCCTCGCCGACGGGCTCGGCCGGCCTGGCACGGTGAGCGAGTCGCGGCGGCTGGGGCGGGCGGCTGTGATCGCGGTGCTCCGGATCGCGTGTCGTTGTCCGGGCGCGGTGGTGGACAGCACCTGGTTCGACCACACCCGGCCCCTGGTGACGGCATTGCCGGGCCCTGTGGTGGAGCTGCGCTGCGTCGTGCCGGTGGAGGTGGCCAGGTCGCGCTACTACGCCAGGGCCACCGGCCGTCACGCGGGCCATCTGGATCTGGCGCGCGACGAGGCCGAACTGTGGGGAGAACCGGTTCGCCCGCTGGGCGTCGGGCCGCTGGTGGAGGTCGACACCACCGGGCCGCTGGACATCCCGGGGATCGCCGCCGATGTCCGCCGTGCGCTAGCGGCGTGACCTCAGGGCCACCAGGACGGCGACGGTGCGTCCGGCGCCGAGCACCGGTCCGAGGGGCAGCGCGAAGCCGATCCAGTACGCGGCCTCGACCGGGAGCAGGGCGAGCGCCAGCTTGCTGCCCGAGCGGCGTCCGCGCCACAGCAGGCTGCCGGCGATCACCTCCGCGCCGCACACCGCGGCGAAACCGGCGAGCAGGGGGACGCTGGTCGGAATGCCGATCTTCTCGAACGGTCCGTTGCCGTAGGTGGGGAAGCCCATGAACTGCCAGACCTCACCGTTCCGTGCGAAGTGCACGGCGCCGTAGACCGCGGGCAGTCCGAAGCCGAGCCCCGACAGCAACGCGAGGCCCGCTGCCACTTTGTGCGGAACCGTCATGGCATCAGCATCACCGGTCTGGCGTCAGCGCGCCAAAGCAGAAACGGCCGCCCGCCCCGGTCGGGAGCGAGCGGCCGTTCGGCGATTCAGAGCTACAGAACAGCGCGCAGCTGGTCCGCGATGACCGCGATCCGGCCGAGCACGCCGTTCACGAAGCGCGGCGAGTCGTCCGTGGACAGGCCCTTGGCGAGCTCCACGGCCTCGTCGATGGCCACCGCGTCCGGCACGTCCGCCGCCCACAGCAGCTCGTACAGGCCGATGCGCAGGACCGCGCGGTCGACCGCCGGCATGCGCTGCAGGGTCCAGCCCTCGGCGTGCTCCGAGATGAGGTCGTCGATCCGCGCGCGATGAGCGGTGACGCCCTCGACGAGCGTGACGGTGTAGTCGTTCACGGGCGGTACGTCAGGCGACCCGACGCGCGAAGCCAGCAGCGTCACTGCGTCGCTGCCCAGCAGGTCGGCTTCGTAGAGGAAGTCGACCGCGCGTTTGCGGGCCTTGCTCCGAGCGCCCATTACTTGTCGCTGATGCGGCCGAGGTACCGGCCGTCGCGGGTGTCGACCTTGATCTTCTCGCCGGTCGTGACGAACAGCGGGACCTGGATCTCGGCGCCGGTCTCGAGACGGGCGGGCTTGGTGCCGCCGGTGGAGCGGTCGCCCTGCAGGCCCGGGTCGGTGTGCTCGATCACGAGCTCGACCGAGGTCGGGAGCTCGATGAACAGCGGCACGCCCTCGTGGACGGCCACGACGGCCTCCTGGTTCTCCAGCATGTAGTTGGCGGCGTCGCCAACGGTCTCGCCGGGGACCGGGATCTGGTCGTAGGTGTCGCCGTCCATGAAGATGAAGTCGGAGCCGTCCTTGTACAGGAACGTCATGCCGCGCTTGTCCACGGTGGCGGTGTCGACCTTCGTGCCCGCGTTGAAGGTCTTGTCGACGACCTTCCCGGTCAGCACGTGCTTGAGGGTCGTGCGCACGAAGGCGCCACCCTTGCCGGGCTTGACGTGCTGGAACGCGGTGACGGTCCAGAGCTGGCCGTCGAGGTTCAGCACCAGGCCGTTCTTCAGGTCGTTCGTGGTGGCCACGGTGGGATTTCTCCTGTGTTGGACGGGGGTGTCAGACGACCACGAGTTCCTTCGTGGTCAGGGTGAGGAGCTCCGGCCCGCTTTCGCGCACCACGAGGGTGTCCTCGATGCGGACTCCGCCCCGCCCCGACAAGTACACGCCGGGCTCGACGGTGACCGCCATACCGGCCGAAAGTGTACCGGCACCCACCTTCGACAACGCCGGTGCCTCGTGGATCTCCAGCCCGACCCCGTGCCCGAGGCCGTGCAGGAACTCCTCACCGTGCCCGGCCTTCTCGATCACCTCGCGCGCCGCGTGGTCGACGTCGCTCACCTTCACGCCCGGCTTCAGGGCGTTGCGGCCGGCCGCCTGTGACCGTGCGACCAGGTCGTACAGCTCGACCTGCCAGTCCGCGGGCTTGCCGAGCACCAGCGTGCGGGTCATGTCGGAGTGGTAGCCGTCGACGAGTGCGCCGAAGTCGAGCTTGATGAAGTCGCCCGCGTGCAGCGTGGCCTCCGTCGGCTGGTGGTGCGGCACCGCCGAGTTCGCGCCGAACGCCACGATCGAGGAGAACGAGGGCCCCTCCGCGCCGTGGTCGAGCATGCGGCTCTCCAGCTCGCGCGCGACCTCGCGTTCGGTCCGTCCGGGCCTCAGTCCGCCGTGCCCGATCAACGCCGCCAGCGCCCGGTCCGCCGCCGCGCACGCCATGCGCAGCGCCTCGATCTCGACCTCGTCCTTGACCAGCCGCAGCTTCTCCACGATGCCGGCGGCTTTGCTCAGTTCGGCCTTCTCGGCGGCTTCGGTCAGCGACTCCAGACCGTCGACCGTGACGTGGTGGCTCTCGAACCCGAGCCTGCCCTTCGCCTTCTTGGCCAGCGCGAGGTCGCACGGCCGGTCGATGACGCGCTCCAGGTCCGGCACCTGCTTCGCCGACTGCGTGAGGTACCTGCCGTCGGTGCAGAACACCGTCTTGTCGTCACTCACCGCATCGATGAGCACGGCTGCGTTCGATCCGGTGAACCCCGTGAGGTAGCGGACGTTCAACAGGTTCGTGACGAGCAGCGCGTCCAGGCTCTTGGCCTGGAGCTCCTGGCGCAGTGCGGTGCGGCGTGCGGCGTACGACGACATGCCTCGCAGCGTACGGCCAGTCCTAAGCTGTCCGCATGCGTCCTTGGTTCGTCCGTGCGTTGTGGATGGGGCTCCTGCACGGGGCCGTGCAGACCGGCGTGGCGGCCGTGGGCGTGCGCAGCCCCGAGGCCACCTCGGTCCGTCCCATCGCCATCGGCCTGCTCGTGGCCGCCGCCGTGATCTGGGGCGCGGTCGACCGTCTGCGCGAGCTGCCGTCGCCGGGCATGCAGTGGTTCATCGCCTCGTTGATCGCCGGGCCGTTCGCCGGGGCGCTGGGTGTGATCGGGTCGGCGTTGCTCGTCGACCAGACCGGCCAGGAGGCCCTGTGGGTGGCGTTGACGGGTGGCGCCGCTTTCACGGCGTTGCTGATCCTGGCGCCGGCCGGGCTCGGGCTGGTGCTCGGCGGGTTCCTGGCGCAGAAGGACTCAGCGCGCCAGTAGCTCGTGGTAGGTCTTGCCGGTCATCCCCATCAGCCGGGCGATGCGCCGCGTTGACAGGGCCGTGGCGATCGCGTCGCCGATCCGGGGTGACAGGGCCTCGCCCAGCAACAACAGGTTCGCCCTGCGCGGCAGCACGACCCGCTGCCTGCCGCTGCTGACCGCCTTGACCACCGCCTGCCCGACCTCGTCCGCGGACAGCGGCCTCATGTACCGGAACGGCGGCGGCATCTCGGCCTCGTCCGCCTCTTTCAGCAGGTCGGTGGCGGTGAGCGCCGGGTGGATCACCGTCACTTTGACGCCACTGCCCGCCACCTCCTGACGCAGGCTGTCGGAGAACGCCGAGACCGCGTGCATCACGATCGTGTAGGAGCCGAACCGCGCGAACGCCTTGCGTCCCATCACGGACGACATGTTCACGATGGTGCCGCTCCCCTGTTTCTGGAGCATCGGCAGCACGCGCCGGGTCACGTCGATCATGCCGAACAGGCTCGCTTCGGTGGTCTGCCGGACGTTGTCCGCGAACGTCTCCTCGGCGACCGCGCCGACCTTGCCGATGCCGGCGTTGTTCACGAGCACGTCGATCCGGCCGAACCGGCTCGCGGCGGCGTCCACCAGTGCCGCGACGGCTTCCGGATCGGTCACGTCCGCCGGCACCTGGAGCACCTCCGCGCCCAGCGCTTCGACCTCGTCCGCCACCTGTGCGAGCCGGTCCTGTGAGCGGGCTGCCAGCACCAGGCGGGCTCCTCGTTGGGCGAAGGCCAGTGCCACCGCCCTGCCGATTCCCTTGGACGCACCCGTGACCAGCACAACCTCGTTCATGATCCTTCTCCTTTGATGTATATACAACATTTAGGCCTGCTTGCCCGAGGTTTCACCCTCGGCTCGTTCACTCGCCCGGTGGATATCCCAGGTCTCGCGCGATGTCCCGGAGCGCCGTCGTGCCCACAGCTCCCACCAGCTCTTTTGCCTCGCGCTGGGCCTGGCGCCACACCGGCATCACGGACTCGATCTTGGTCCGGCCTTCGTTGGTGAGCGCGACCGTCCGGATGCCCTTCGCATCGGCGGACGGGGCCTCGATCCAGCCGTGTTTGGTCAGCAGGGCCAGGTTCCGGCTGACCGTCGACCGCTCCAGCTGCAGCACCTCACCGAGCCTCGACGGTGGGCACGGACCCACCTTGCCCAGCGCGGCCAGCAGGTTGACCTGCGCGATCGTCAGGCCGTGACCACTGAGAGCACCGTCGTAGATGCCCGTGACCGCACGACCGATCAGCCTGACGCGCACCGCCAGGCAGTCGTTCACGATCTCGTCGACGGGGTTCACGTGATTGAGTGTTGTATATACATCAAGCTGCTGTCAATCCCCGGCCGCCACGGTGAGCCGGTAGCGCGCGGACGTCTTGAAGTCGCCGAACTCGCCTTCGATCCGCAGCTCGTGCTCGCCGGGGCTCAGCGGCTCGATCCACGCCCACAGCCCGCACGCCTGCCCCTCCCGGCGGCCCTCGCGCAACCCCATCGGGTTGTCCTTCACGGCCTTGACCGTGATCGGGGCGGGTTCCATCCGGCGCAGCGCCACCTGCTGCCCGTCGAGCGTCACCGAGCCCTTCGCCGACCGCATGAGCGAACCGCAGTTCGACATGGAGTTGACCGCGGGGCCGGCGAGCGGCCTGCCCGCGGGCACCTGGCACGTCCTCTCCGCGTGGCCGCCGAACGTCCCCGCGAAGAACCACACGTCAGAGGGCTGGTCCTCGCCGCAGAACTCGCCGGTCTCGTCGACCACGGGGTTGCGGTCCCGCGGGCTCGACACCGCCCACGTCCACCACTTCTCCTGCAGCTCCCGGTCATCCGGCTCCGCCTCGGTGCTGCTCTCGGTGATGCGGGGTCGTTCCGGTGCGACGGCCGTACACCCGGCAAGGAGCAGGGCGAACGCGGCGATGATCAGTCGTGACACGTGCGAGATCGTCGCAGAACAGCGGTCAGCCGGTCGCGGGATTTGCCACCAGTTCGATCTCGAAACCGTCCTCGTTCTCCAGGAACGCGGCGTAGTGGTCGGGGCCGCCCGCGTGGGGGTGTTTGTCGGCGAACATCAGCCGCCAGCCGTGCTGGTGGGCATCGACGGTGAGCTGGTCGACGTTCTCGCGGGTGCCGGCGTGCAGGGCCAGGTGGTTGAGGCCGGCTTTCATCCGATCGTGTGGACCGGTGCAGGCCGGGGACTGCTCGACCACGACGTAGGTCTCGCCGAGCTTCCAGCTCACGCCGGCGTTCCAGCGTTGGTGCTCGGTCCAGCCGAGGGCCGGGAAGAGCCAGCCGAAGGTGGCCTCTGCGCGGGCCAGGTCCGGCACCCACAATTCCACGTGGTGAAGCACCGATTCACCTTCCATGTCAACGAATTGGCCAGAAATCTATGCCGCCAAACGGGTGGTTTCTTCCCTAGCATCCCGCCATGCGCAACGCTCTCTCCGGCTGGGTGACAGGCACCAGCGTGCAGATCGGGGATGTAAAGGGCGACTTCGTCCTGCGACAAGGCGGCCCTGCCGGCCGCAAGCCCACCGAGCCGAGGCCGTCCGAAAAGCCGAAGCTCACCGCGGGCCATTTCATCGTGGGCGTCCTCATCCTCTTCATCGGCGGCATCATCAACGCTTGCAACGGCGACACCAACTCCGCGGACGCCGGCTTTCCCTCCACGGACCAGGGCTCCCGCCCCGCCGGGATCAGCGATGACATGATCGCCCAGCTGGTCGCGGACAAGCTTCGACAGTGCGCCACCGAGGTCGTCCTCACCCCAGTGAACTGCCCGCAGACCCATACCGCGTCCTCCGCACGAAACGTTCGCTGGGAACTCGTCGGCGATCCTCGCGACGGAATGCAGGTCAGGTGGCACAACGACAAGTTTCTGGCCCGTGGCACCGCGGTGATGACCATCAGTTACGACGCGGGCACCAGGCAGTCCTTGGAGATCAAGAGGTTCCACTTCGAGACCGAGGTGCAGTGGCGCGGCGCCGAGTCCCGCATTGAAAGCATCAGACAGCCGACGACCGCGCCCCCACCTGGCACCATCACCAAGGACCGCTTCACCCTGCCTGACGGCGACCTCGTCAGAGTTGTCCGGGAAGGCTTCGTGACCTGTGCGTCCGCGACCGCCGCGCCAATGCCGCGGATGTGCCCGCGCGCTACCGGTACACCGGCGGCGCAACAGGCGTCCTGGTCACTCGAAGGTGAGCCGGTCGGCAACTGGACGAGCGCCAGAGACGCGGAGTTCGGCCTGCTCCGCCTGACCGCCAGCTACTCGCTCGTCGTCAGGTGGAACAGCACCGTGCTCTTCCTGGCCGCGAACCACTCACACACCCAAGCCGGGACCTACGAGGCCACGATCGTGCGGACCCCGAACAAGACCGCGCGGTTGCTGCAGATCAAGCACGTCCCTTGAGCGCCAGCCAGCGCAGTGCGAGCAGGTAGCCCTCCACGCCCAGCCCGACGATCACGCCGTTCGCGATCGCCGAGATGACGCTGTGGTGCCGGAACTCCTCGCGCTGGTGGATGTTCGAGATGTGCACCTCGACCAGCGGCGCGGTCAGCTGGGAGCACGCGTCGCGGATGGCGATCGAGTAGTGCGTCCAGGCGGCGCCGTTCAGCACGACGGGGATCGAGTGGTCGGCGGCCTCGTGCAGCCACGCGACCATCTCGCCCTCGTGGGCGGTCTGGCGGACCTCGACCTCGAAGTTGAGTTCCTTGCCCTCGGCCACGCACATCTGCACCAGGTCGGCGTAGGTCGTGCGGCCGTAGACGTCCGGCTCGCGGGTGCCCAGGCGGTCCAGGTTCGGGCCGTTCAGGACGAGAACCCTCACAGCAGCACCTTTCCGGAACCGGTCGAAGGCTCGGCGGCCACGGCCGAGTACGCGGCGGCGATCAGGGCGGGGTCGGGGCCTTCGAGGCGGCCGGGCTTGGCCAGGCCGTCCAGGACCACGAAGCGGAGGACGCCCGCCTTGTTCTTCTTGTCGACCTTCATGCCCTCCAACAGCTGCGGGAGGGCGTCCGGGTCGTAGGACGTCGGCAGGCCCAGCAGCCGCAGGACCGACCTGTGGCGGTCGGCGGTCTCGTCGTCCAGGCGGCCGGCCAGGCGGGCCAGTTCGGCGGCGAAGACCAGGCCGACGCTGATGGCCGCGCCGTGACGCCAGCGGTAGCGCTCGCGGCGTTCGATGGCGTGGCCCAGGGTGTGGCCGTAGTTCAGGATTTCGCGCAACGACGACTCGCGCAGGTCGTTCGTGACGACGTCGGCCTTGATCTGGATCTTGCGGCGGACCAGGTCGGCGAGCACGTCGCCGGTCGGGTCCAGAGCGGCGGCAGGATCGGCCTCGATCAGGTCGAGGATGACCGGGTCGGAGATGAAGCCGCCCTTCACGATCTCGGCCATGCCGGCGACGAGTTCGTTGCGGGGCAGGGTTTCCAGGGTCGCGAGGTCGACGAAGATGGCGTCCGGCTCGTAGAACGTGCCGACGAGGTTCTTGCCCGCGTCGGTGTTGATGCCGGTCTTGCCGCCGACGGCCGCGTCGACCATGCCCAGCAGGGTGGTCGGGATGTTCACCAGGCGCACGCCGCGCATCCAGGTGGAGGCCACGAAGCCCGCCAGGTCCGTCACCGCGCCGCCACCGAGGCCGACGACGGCGTCGGAGCGGGACAGGCCGATCTTGCCCAGCACGTCCCAGCAGAAGCCGGCGACCTTGAGGTCCTTGCCGTCCTCGGCGTCGGGGACCTCGACGCGGTGGGCGTCGGCGCCGGCGGCCTTCAGCTCGTCGACCAGGACCTCGGCCGTGGCGGCCAGGGTCGGCTGGTGGATGATCGCGATCTTGGCGATGGGCTTCAGGAAGTCCACGATGTCGCCGAGGAGACCGCGGCCGATCACCACGTCGTAGGGCTTCTCGGCGGCGACCCGGATGCGCACGGGCTCGGTCATTCCCCAACTCCCTTGATCACCGCGTCGGTCACCTCGTCCGGGGTCAGCGAGTCGGTCAGCACCTCGACCGTCGCGACCTCCCGGTACAGCGGCAACCGCGCGTCCAGCAGCGCCTTGAACGTCGCGCGCGGGTTCACGCCGGACAGCAACGGGCGTGCGGACGACAGCCCGGTCCGGCGCACGCCCTCGGCCATGCCGACGTTCAAAAAGACAACGGTGTGCTCACGCAGACGGTCCCGCGTGGCGGCGGACAGCACCGCTCCCCCGCCCAGCGCCAGCACGCCCTCGTGTTCCACCAACGCCTTGGCGACGGCTTCCTCTTCCATGGCACGGAAAACGGGCTCGCCGTCGTCGGTGAAGATGTCCGAGATCGGCTTACCGGCCAGCTCGACGATGTCCGTGTCGACGTCGCGGAACGGCAGGTCCAGCCGCGCCGCGAGCAGCTCGCTGATCGTGGTCTTGCCGGCACCCGGAGGGCCGACCACGACGAACCTGGGGCTCACATGCCCTCCCAGCGGGCTTCCAGGGCCTTCAGGTACGCGTGGGCGTTGCGGCGCGTCTCGTCGAGCGAGTCGCCGCCGAACTTCTCCAGCGCGGCCTCGGCGAGCACCAGCGCGACGACGGACTCCAGCACGACGCCGGCGCGCGGCACGGCGCACACGTCCGAACGCTGGTGGATCGCGACGGCCGGCTCGCCGGTGCGGACATCCACAGTGGACAGTGCACGTGGGACGGTCGAGATGGGCTTCATCGCCACGCGCGCACGGAGGATCTCGCCGTTGGTGATGCCACCTTCGAGGCCGCCGGCGCGGTTCGAGCGGCGCGTGACGCCGACCGGGCCGCTGCCGCGGTCGATCTCGTCGTGGGCCTGCGAACCCCAGCGCTGCGCGGAGGTGAAGCCGTCGCCGATCTCCACGCCCTTCATCGCCTGCACGCCCATCAGCGCAGCGGCCAGGCGGGCGTCGAGGCGGCGGTCCCAGTGCACGTGCGAGCCGAGGCCCGGCGGCAGGCCGTACGCGAGCACCTCGATGACGCCGCCGACGGTGTCGCCGGCCTCCTTCACGGCCTCGACCTCGGCGACCATGGCCTCGGTGCCGCGCGCGTCGAAGCAGCGCACCGGCGACTCGTCGATCGCGGGCAGGTCGTCCGGAGTGGGCAGCGCGGCGTCCTCGGGCGTCACGGCCTTGCCGATCGACACGACGTGGCTCACGATCTGCACGCCCAGCAGCTGCTGCAGGAACTGCCGCGCCACCGTGCCCAGAGCGGTCCTGGCGGCCGTCTCACGGGCGGACGCGCGTTCGAGCACGGGCCGGGCCTCGTCGAAGCCGAACTTCTGCATGCCCGGCAGGTCGGCGTGACCGGGGCGCGGACGCGTGAGGGCCTCGTTGCGACCGGTCGGCTTGAGCAGGCTCGGGTCCACGGGGTCCGGTGACATGACGGTCTGCCACTTCGGCCACTCGGAGTTGCCGATGGTGACCGCGACGGGACCGCCCTGGGTCTTGCCGTGGCGCACGCCGCCGAGGATCTCGACCTCGTCCTGCTCGAAGCCCATGCGCGGGCTTCGGCCGAACCCGAGCCTGCGACGCCCCAGTTGGACGACGAGGTCCTCGGTGGTCACCTCGACACCGGCGGGCATGCCCTCCAGCACGGCGACGAGGGCGGGGCCGTGTGATTCTCCAGCGGTGATCCAGCGCAGCACGTTCACAATCCTTTCACAGCGTCGTCAACGCCCAGGTGGCGGCCAGCAGGCCCGGCCCGTGCGGCACCCGGCGCGTGCGTTTCGCGAGCGCCAGGACGAGCGTGACCGCGCTGGACAGGATCGCCGCAGGTAAGAGCAGCGGCAGCGGGAGAGGCGCGCCGAGGCCCGCGGCGAGCTTCACGTCCCCGCCGCCCATCACCGCGGGCCGCCACCTGCGCACAGCGAGATGAGCGCCACCGAAAAGGAGCGCGGAGAGGGCCGCTTCTCCCAGTCTCTGGAACTCCAGGAGCAGCAGACCGGCGGCCAGCGGGAGGGTCAGGACGTCCGGCAACCGGTGGTGCCGCAGGTCGATCGACACGAGCACGATGCCGAACCAGGCCAGCAGGTACGACGAGGGTGGTGCGTCGAGGACGGCGGCGACCGTCCACAACGAACCCAGCGCGAACGCGAGCAGGACCGTGGTCATGGCACCACGGTCCTGCTCGGTACGACTCGGGCACAAATCGCGACCGGTCGTGAACGGTCCGTTCACGCACGGCCCAACCGTGCCTCAATCCGGGCTGGGAAAACGCCCGAAAGCTCTCAGCGAGACCAGTCGAACAGGGCGTCGTTCGCCGCCACGTCCACGTCCAGCGCGAGGTCGCCGAGCACCTCGGCGGAGGCGTCCAGCGCGATGACCGGGCAGATCGGCGCGTACCCGGCCGCCTCGACCTCCGCCGGATCCCAGGTCACGATCCGCTGACCGGCCCTGACCTCCTCGCCCTTGACCACGTGCAGCTCGAAGCCCTCGCCCTTGCGCTTCACGGTGTCGATGCCCAGGTGGACCAGCACCGCGGCGCCGTCGGAAGTGGCCACCACGAACGCGTGCGGGTGCAGCGTCACGACGGTGCCGTCGACGGGCGAGACGACGTCGGCCTTCGCCCGCGAGGGCTCGACGGCGACCCCGGGGCCGACCATCGCCTGGGAGAAGACCGGGTCCGGGACAGCTGAGAGCGCGACCACACGACCGGTGACGGGGCTGCCGACGCGGAGGCTCACAGGATGTCCTCGATGTCCGACGCGATCGTGTCCGCCTCGGGGCCGACGACGACCTGAACGATGTTGCCCGCGCGCATGACTCCGTGTGCTCCCAACGCCTTCAGGGCCTTCTCGTCGACCACGGAGCCGTCTTCGAGCTCACAGCGCAGGCGCGTGATGCACGGTTCGATCTCGACGATGTTGGACGCGCCGCCCAGCGCGTCGATGATCTTCTGCGCCTTGTCGTCAGCCACGTTCGTACCTCTCGTTCCCGTAACAGCGGTTGACACCCGCTCAGTGCGCGGAGCATTCTCCCGCACCAACTGGTCTAGACCGGAAAGTACCACTGCGAGGAGGTGAGCGAATGCACGAGATCGTGGACGGACCCAAGCCCAAGCACGCGCAGCTGCGCGAGATCCTGCGCCGGCTCGCCGAACAGGACCTCGCGCCGGGCTCGCCCATCCCGTCCGAACGCGACCTCGCCGAGCGGTACGGAGTCTCCCGCATCACCGTGCGGGCGGCAGTAGGCCAACTGGTCGCTGAAGGCCTGCTCACGCGGGCCAAGGGGCGTGGCACGTTCACCGCGCGGCGCCGCTACGAGCTGCAGCTCTACCTGGCGTCGTTCACCTCGGAGATGCGGGCGCGCGGGCTCGAGCCCAGCACCGAGGTGGTCAGCTGTGAGCGGCAGGCTCCCGGATCGAAGGCCTCACTGGACCTCGACAGCGACGAGTACGCCTATCGGATCGTGCGGCTGCGTAAAGCCGACGGGGCACCGTTGGCGCTCGAACGCGGCTGGTACAGCCCGCACCTCCTGCCCGAGCTCGACCGGTGCGACCTGACCGGGTCGCTCTACGAGCTCATCGCCACGAGGTACGGGGTTCAGCTGGACCACGCACGGCAGACCGTGTGGGCCGAGACCGCCGACGCCGAGACGGCCAAGGCGCTCGAGGTCCGCAAGGGCAGCCCGCTGCTGGTGTTCCGAAGGGTCGCCAGCGCGCAGGGGCGGCCCTGTGAAGACGTCATTTCCTGGTACCGGGGCGATCTCTACCAGGTGACCATGCAACTGGACCGGACCGTCCCGGGATCCGGACCGAACTCCGCCAAGGGAGGTACCCGATGAGCGCCAACGCAGATGTGGGCGGTCGACAGATCATGGGCCTCGCCACCCTTCAGCGCTTCGGTCGCAGCCTCATGCTGCCGATCGCTGCGCTGCCGGTGGCCGGTCTGCTGCTCCGTCTCGGCCAAGCCGATCTTCTCGGCAAGGACGGACTGGGCTGGAACAAGGTCGCCGCCGTCGTCGGCGAGGGTGGCGGCGCGATCCTGGCGAACCTGCCGCTGCTCTTCGCGGTCGGTGTCGCGATCGGTTTCGCACGCAAGGGCGACGGCTCGACGGCGATGGCCGCGGTCGTCGGCTACGTCGTCATCCAGGGCGTTTTCAAGGCGATGTCGCCGATCATGTTCCCGCTGGCGGAGGGCGCAGCCCCGGCCACGCAGAAACTGATCGACTACAAGGTCCTCACCGGTATCGTCGTCGGTCTGGTCGCAGCGGTGCTGTGGCAGAAGTACCACCGCATCAAGCTTCCCCCGTACCTCGCCTTCTTCGGCGGCCGCCGGTTCGTGCCGATCATCACCGCCGGCGCGATGCTGATCATCGGTGTGCTCCTGGGCCTGATCTACCCGTGGTTCGACCAGGGCCTGACCGCCGTCGGTGAGTGGGTCACCGGCAGCACGATCCTCGGTGCCGGCATCTACGGTTTCGTCAACCGCCTGCTGATCCCGCTCGGTCTGCACCACATCGTCAACACGTTCGTGTGGCAGGTCTTCGGCGAGTTCAACGGCTTCCACGGCGACTACAACCGGTTCCTGAACAAGGACCCGTCCGCCGGTACCTTCATGGCCGGCTACTACCCGATCTTCATGTTCGCGCTGCCCGCGGCGGCGCTGGCGATCTGGCACACGGCCCGCCCGAACCAGAAGAAGATCGTCGGCGGTCTGATGGCGTCGGCCGCGCTGACCTCGTTCCTCACCGGTGTCACCGAGCCGCTCGAGTTCGCGTTCATGTTCGTCGCCTGGCCGCTGTACGTCGTGCACGCCGCCCTGACCGGTATCTCGATGGCGGTCACCAACGCGCTCGACGTGCACCACGGCTTCTCGTTCAGCGCCGGTTTCATCGACTACGTGCTGAACTGGGGCATCTCGACCAACCCGTGGCTGATCATCCCGATCGGCCTGGTCTTCGCGGTGATCTACTACTTCCTGTTCCGCTGGGTCATCACCAGGTGGAACCTGAGGACGCCGGGCCGCGACGACGACGAGTCGCCAGAGGCCGACGAGAGCGTCGTGGGCAGCAGCGGCGACACTGCTCCTCGCGAGAAGCCCTCGAAGAACGAACAGTAGTAAGCACAACCAGCTCTACCGGGAGGAACCATCATGGCCGAGCGACGGGTCACCGTGGCCAGCAAGGTCGGACTGCACGCCCGACCTGCCGCACTGCTGGCGAAGGCCGCCGCCGACCAGCCGGTGACGGTCACCATCCGCAAGGACGGCGGCGAAGCCGTTGACGCGGCGAGTGTTCTGGGTCTGATGACCCTGGGCGCCATGCACGGTGACGAGGTGGTGCTCAGCGCCGACGGGGACGGAGCGGACGACGCTCTGGCCGCCATCGCCGAACTGATCGCCACCGACCACGACGAGTGATCCAGGTCGTGAGTGGTTCTCGTCGCTCCCGGGCTGACGAGAACCACTCACGGCCCACCCGAAGTGCAGCACCACACCCGCGGTCACGACGCCGGCCAAGGTCGACGGCGTGGCCTGCGGGTAGCTCACCATCAGCCACACCCCGCCGGCCGCGAGAGCGGGCGGCACGACCAGCCCCGCGGTCCACTTCCGCAGCACCAGGAACGCGAGCGTCGAGACCAGCAGCGCCGCGCCGAGCGTGTCGCTGAACCGGTGCCAGCCCAGCGACACCGTCTCCGCCGCGACCGCACCGGCCCCGAGCGCACCGGGAACCGCGACCAACAGGGCAAACCGCTTCGGCACCGCCATGGTCACCGCGATCACCGACGCCACGGCGGCCGTCGTGTGTCCACTCGGGAAGCTGTTGTGCACCAGCACGGCGTCTTCGTCCAACTCGGGCCGCACCAGCACGTAGAGCTTCAGCACCTGTGCCAGCAGCACGGAACCGCCGAGCACGAGCAGCGGCGGGAACGACTTCTTGCGCGCGAAGAGGACGACCAGGATCGCGGCGATGATGATCACCATGTCCACGTTGGACGCCCACGACCGTTGAAGTGACAGCTCAGGCAACGCGGCGTTCTCCGCCTTCTGCCCGAACGACGTCCACACCAGCGCGAAGTACGTGAAGAGAAATCCCAGCAAGCTTCCGGCCATGCGTTCGAGACTCCGCGCGCCGCTCTATGAGAACGTCCACGCCATGTCATGGTTCCGCTACAGAACCAGCACAGCGGCCGTCACCCGCAGATAATGGATCTCGTGGCGATGGTCTTGCTGGTCGAGGACGACCCCGCGGTGCGTGAAGGACTCGGATTGGCGCTGCGCCGCCAGGGACATGACGTCCGAGCTGCGGGAACCGGTGAGGAAGGCGTCGAAAGACTGCGCGAGACCCGGCCCGACATCGTCGTTCTCGACATCATGCTGCCCGGCATCGACGGCTTCGAGACGTGCCGCCGCATGCGCACGCACGCCGAGGTCCCGATCATCATGCTGACCGCGCGCGGTGACGACTTCGACGTCGTCGCAGGCCTGGAGGCGGGCGCCGACGACTACGTGGTGAAGCCCGTCGAACCACGGGTGCTGGAGGCCAGGATCCGCGCGGTGCTGCGCCGGACCGTCTCCGAACCGTCCAACGTGGAGCGCCACGGCTCGCTGGTGATCGACCGCGCCGGCCTGCAGGTGCTGAAGAACGACGAGAAGGTCGCACTCACCCCGACCGAGCTGAAGCTGCTGCTGGAACTGTCCCGCACGCCCGGCCGGGTGCTGACCCGCCAGCAGATCCTCGAAGCCGTCTGGGAACACGACTACCTTGGCGACTCGCGCCTGGTCGACGCGTGCGTCCAACGCCTGCGCGCGAAGATCGAGGACGTGCCCTCCGACCCCGGCTACATCCACACCGTGCGCGGCTTCGGCTACCGCTTCGGCCCACGATGAGGTCGCTGTTCCTGGGCCTCCGGCCCCGCCTGATGGCCGCGTTCACCCTGCTGACACTGCTGGGCGCGGTAGCGGCGGCAGGGGCCTCCTACGCGACCGCCCGCAACCTGCTGCTGGAGGACGCCCAGAACGGCTTCATGAACCCGCTGGTCGAGGACGTCCGCAACTACGCATCCCGCCTGACCGTGCCACCCACCCAACAGGACCTCGACGAGTTCGCTTCGTTCCTGCGCGGCACCGCGGTCGTGGCGTTCGAGAACCTCCGTTCGCGCGGCCCGGACATGTCGATCGTGCCCGCGGAGATGCGGGAGGCGTTGAAGACCAGCAAGACCGTGATCTGGCAACGCCGCACCGACCGCACCGACCCGTACGTGGTCATCGGCATCCCGCTGCTGCGCCCGGACGGAAGTGCCACCGGCGTGGAGGTGTGGGCGTGGACCTCCCTGTCCGGCCCGCAACGCGCCATCGACAGCTTCGCCGTGGCCGCCTGGGTCGGCGTGAGCCTGGTGTTGCCGCTGGCCCTCGGCCTCGCGCTCTTCACCGCCCGAGGCGTCCTGCGCCCGGTCCGCCGCCTGGGCGCCGCAGCCCGCGCCCTGGGCTCCGGCCGCCTGGACACCCGCGTCGACGAACGAGGCGCCGACGAACTCTCCGAGCTGGCCCGCACGTTCAACCAGGCCGCCTCACAACTGGAAGCCACCCAGGCCGCGTCCCGCCGCTTCGTGGCCGACGTGTCCCACGAACTCCGCACCCCGCTGACCGCGATGAACGCCGTCACCGCGGTGCTGGACGAGGACGCCGCCACGCTCCCGCCGGACACCGCTCTCGCCGCCCGTCTGGTGTCCAGCGAGACCCGCAAACTGACCCGCCTGGTCAACGACCTGATGGAGATCTCCCGCTTCGACGAGGGCGGCAACGTCCTGGAGCTCGACGAGTGGGACATCGGCACCGCGGTCCGCGACTCCCTGGCCTCCCGCGGCTGGTCCTCTTCGGTCTCCGCAGACCTGCCGGAGGGCGTGACGGGCAGAGTCGACCGCCGCCGCCTGGACGTGATCGTCGCCAACCTCGTCGGCAACGCCCTGAAACACGGCGGCGCACCCGTTCGCGTGGCTGTCCGGCCCGGCGTGATCGAGGTGTCCGACAACGGCCCCGGCATCCCACCCGATGCCCTCCCCCACATCTTCGACCGTTTCTACAAGGCAGACACGGCCCGCTCCCGTTCCGAGGGCAGCGGGCTGGGATTGGCGATCGCATGGGAGAACGCACGCCTGCACGGCGGCACCATCGCAGCGGCCAACGCGCCCTCAGGCGGAGCGGTCTTCACCTTGCGCTTGCCCTGGTAACCCTCACCGCGTGCGGAATCCGCCCCACCCCGGTCCTGACCGGCGGCGGCGCCCCGACCGTGTCCGTGCAGGACCTGACCGTCTACATGATCAGCCCCAAGGGCAACGAGTTGGTGCGCCGAACCCGCTCCCACACCGGCAACGTCGACTCCACGACCGCAATCAACCTGCTGGTCGCGGGGCTGACCGAGGAGGAGAAGAAGCTCGGCCTGGTGACCGAGGTTCCGCACTCCACCTCGCCGATCTACGCCGTTTCCAACGGGATCCTGCTACCCGAGGACATGCTTCCGCTTTCGAAGCTCGCCCAGTTCCAGCTGTACTGCACGGCGATCGCCAGTCGGACGCAGGTGGAGGGGGTGCCGGAGACGGGCATCAAGTGCCCTTAGCGGACGTAGATGGTGTCGTTGAGGTCATCCCGCGCGTACGCCGACGCATTGGTCAGATGACCGTCGAACGGGCCGACCTTGGTAACGCGCGCGCCGTCACGGAACACGAGCTGCAAACCGTGCTCCGGTTCCCACGCGCAATCACACGCCACGGACACGTAGACAGGTCCACCTTCGCCGTCGCGTTGGACACTGGCCTCTTCCCGGTCGAACTTCACGTGATCCCAGACCTCGTCCGGGTCTGCGATAAGAGGGAATCCGTCCTCGTCCCCGACCTCGTCCGCAACGTCCCGGTAGTAGGCGAAGACCGCCGGTCCCGCTTCCTCCAGCACGGCCCGGTCGAGCGAGAGGAAGGTCCGGATCGCCGCGTGGAAGTCCTCCGGCGCCGGATCGCTTTCGTACTCGTCCACACGGAACGGCATGGCCACGTTGCCGAACAACGGCACTGGAACCGGCGCGCTGACCAAGCCGTCGTACTCGTCTTCGACCACGGCCCCAAGCAACGGAATCTCCACCCGACCATCCTGCAGGGCAATGGCGAAGCCGGGCCACCCTTCCGCAACGGGCGTTGCGAGGCGAGCCCGTAAAAGGCCTGCTGCCTGCATGGGTAGCGGTGATGGTGACGTGTCGTGTCAACGCGCCCATGCACGCTGGCGATTGCGGCTTGTCTTTGGGTTCGAGGCGCTACCGTGTCGGATCGGCCGGACGCTTTATCAGTCCGGCCTAATAAAGCCGACCAGCGCCTCGTAAGGGCCCCGAAGTCGCAAGGCGACCGCCCGCACGCAAGCGACCCCTCCGCTGGAACGCGACGGCCCGCCCGCAACGGGACCACCCCAAACTTTGAAAGGCGGGACGCACCAGCGGCGGCGGTGCGAGCCGGAGCAACCCACGCGCCCGTGCGGAGCCCCCGGCGGGCACCCGTGCGTCCCGCCCACCGGCACCCCTCGAGGCAAGGGCACCGGCATGCGATGACTCCGAGCGATCGGCAGTCGTCCGGAGCCAAACGAGTCATGCGAAGGCAACCACACAACCCGAACACGCCGGTATTCCAAGACCGCAGATGTGGCCGAAAGTTACAGGAAGCCCAGAAACCTAGGCACGAGCGGCAAGTTCAGCAGCCAGGGCCGACCGCATGACCTCCTGCGGAGCAGGCAGCCCGGCGAACTGCTCCACCTGCCCAAAAGCCTGGTGCAACAACATGTCCAGCCCGGTGGCCAGCCGCGTCCCGGCCTTCTCCACCGCCAGAGCGACCGGCGTGGGCCACGGGTGGTAGATCACGTCGAGCACATAAGGCGCCAAAGCCAAGTCAGAAGCCAACGACTCCGTGGCCTCAGCCGGCACCGTAGAGACCAGAACATCCGAAGCGGCAGCCAAAGCACCAAGGTCCACAGAGGACAAGGACAGCACCTCGACCGCAACCCCGACCCGAGCAGCAGTGGCAACAGCCTCGGCAGCACGAGAAGTATCCCGCACCACAAGGGAAACCGACGACACACCAAGCGCGGCGAACCCGGCCAGCACAGCCGTGGCCGTCCCACCAGCACCGATCACAACCCCGCGGGACCCGGACGAGAAACCCTTCTCCCGCAACGCCCCCACGACACCGTCCACATCGGTGCAGTCCGCGTGCCATCCGGAATCGGTGCGCACCAACGTGTTCGCCGCACCAACAGCCGCAGCCCGTGAAGTCACCGAGGAAGCGAAGGCCAGCGCGGCACGCTTCGTGGGCATCGTGCAAGACAGCCCAACCCACTCAGGCCCCAACCCCGAAACCAAGGCGGGGACCTGCGACTCCACGCACTTCAGCCGGGTGTACTCCCAGTCCAGCCCGAGCGCACCATAAGCGGCGTTGTGCAGGACCGGGGACAGCGAGTGGGTGATCGGCGAACCGATCACCGCCGCCTTGCGCACTAGTAGATGCCCTCTCGTTGGGCCTTCTGGTCGTTCGCGTTGTGCTCGTCGAAGGTCTTGGCGAAGCACGAGGTGCCGTCGGCCTGGCACTTCACGAAGTACATGATGTCGCCGCCCTCGGGCTTGATCGCGGCCGCGATCGCCTGCTGGGAGGGCGAGCCGATCGGGGTCGGCGGGAGGCCGAAGCTGCGGTAGGTGTTGTACGGGCTCTGGCGGGCACGGTCCGCGTCCGAGGTGCGGATGTGCGGCTGGCCGAGCAGGTAGTTCACCGTCGAGTCGAACTGGAGCTGCATGGGCTCCTTCAGGCGGTTGTAGATCACCTGGGAGACCTTGGAGAAGTCCTTCTCGATGGCTTCCTTCTCGACGAGCGAGGCCATCACGAGCACCTCGTACGGGCGGAAGCCGGTGTTCATGGTGCCGTTCGGGATGCCGAAGCCCTGGAGCTTGGTCGCCGACGAGACGATGACGCTGCGGATCAGCTCCACCGCCGAGACGCCCGGCTTGACCTGGTAGACGCCTCGCATGATCAGGCCTTCGAGGCGGTACTGGGGTTCTGCGCGCTTCACGTCCGCGAGCGCCCACTCCGGGACGCCGAGGGCTACCGGGTCGGTCTGCTCAGCGGCGGCCTTGATCTCGTCGGGGGTCAGGCACTTCTTGGCGCCGTCCTTCTCCGTGCAACTCGCGTCGGAGAGCAGGGAGTAGATGCCCTTGACGGTCTTGTCGCCGACCTTGATGTCGGTGAGCTTGAGGCCGCCGACGATCTGCACGGCCGGCACGCGGGTCTTCGGGTCGACCATGCGGGCCACGGCCTGCTGGCCGGACATCTTCGTCTTCATCAGGTAGAAGCCGGGCTGGATCGACGTCACGCGCCCGTCGGTCTTGCTGGCCTCGGTGAAGGCGCGGGCGGAGGCGATGACGCCGTTGTCGTAGAGGGTCGACGCGATCTTGCTGACCACGTCGCCGTCCTGGACCTCGACGATGGCGTCGGCCTCGCCGCTGCCGGCGTAGTCGTCGTACGAACCGATGCCGCGCAGCTCGAGGTAGCCCCAGTAGGCGCCGCCCATGCCGGCGGAGAGCACCAGCGCGACGACGAGCCAGAGGATCGTCTTCTTGCGCTTCTTCGCCTTGGCGCGGGCGGTGTCGCGTTCGCGGTCACGCTTGACCGGGCGACGCCGTTCTTCCACGTCGGGGTCGGTGAACAACCCGATGTCGTCGCTCACACCTCGTCCTTTCGGGCGGCCACAAAGCGTGCCCGTGCGTCCAGCCAAGACTGCAGGATCTCGACAGCGGCAGCCTGGTCGACCACGGCACGCTGCTTCTTGCCCTTCACACCGCGCTGTGCCAGCACCCGGCTCACCACGACCGTCGTCAGTCGTTCGTCGCTGAGCCGCACCGGCACCGGGGCGACGCGGTCGGCCAAGGCCGCAGCGTACGCGGTGGCCGATTCCGCTGCCGGGCCGTGCCGACCCGCCAGTGTCTTGGGCAGACCGACCACGACCTCGACGACGTCATGCTCGGCCACGAGACGTACGAGCTCGGTGAGGTCCGAGCCGCGCTTCTCGTCTCGCTGGAGGGTAACCAGCGGAGTTGCCAAAAACGCCCCTGGATCGCTGAGAGAAATTCCCACTCGAACCGATCCGACGTCGACGCCGAGCCTCCGTCCGAGGCCCGGATCGTCGACACCAGCAACATCAGCGCTGCTCAAGCACCTTGTCCAGTTCATTGGTGAGGGCCGTGATGGCCTCGGGAACGCCGGCCGGGTTCGTGCCGCCGCCCTGGGCCAGGTCCGGCTTGCCGCCACCGCGGGCGGCGATGGCCGGGCCGAACACCGGGACCAGCTTGCCGGCGGCCAGGCCCAGGTCACGGGCGGCAGCCGTGGTGGCGACCACGAAGCTGACCTTGTCGCCGTCGACCGAGAACAGGGCCACCACACCGGGCTTGTTGCCCAGGCGGTTGCGGACCTCGCCACCCAGCGTGCGCAGGTCGTTGCCCGACACGCCCTCCAGACCGAGGGCCACCAGCGACAGGCCGCGGATGTCCAGGGCCTTCTCGGCGAGCGATCCGGCGTTGCCCAGCAGCTGGGCGGCGCGGACCTTCTCCAGCTCCTTCTCGGCGGTCTTCAGGCGCTCGACCAGCGACTCGATCCGCTCGGGCAGGCCATCGGAACCGACCTTCAGCATGTCCGAGAGGTTCTGCACGATGGCGCGTTCCTTGGCCAGGAACCGCATGGCCTCGATGCCGACGTAGGCCTCCAGGCGACGCACACCCGAACCGACCGAAGATTCACCCAGCAGGGTGATCGGGCCGATCTGGGACGAGTGCTCGACGTGCGTGCCACCGCAGAGCTCACGCGACCACGGGCCACCGATCTCGATGACGCGCACGGTCTCGTCGTAGGTCTCGCCGAACAGGGCGACGGCGCCCATGTCCTGAGCACCCTGCATGTCCGTGTAGACGATGCTGACCGGCAGGTCCTTGCGCACGGCGAGGTTCGAGACCTCTTCGATCTCGCTCTTGGCCTCGTCCGACAGACCACCGGTCCAGGCGAAGTCGAGCCGCAGGTAGCCGGGCTTGTTGTACGAACCGCTCTGCAGGGCCGACGGGCCGAGCACCTGGCGCAGGGCGGCGTGCACGACGTGCGTGCCCGAGTGGCCCTGGCGGGCGCCGACGCGCCACTCCGGGTCGACGCGGGCCTCGACGTGCTCGCCTTCGCTGATCTCACCGGACTTCACGCGCACCTGGTGCACCCACAGCTTGCGGGCGACCTTCTGCACGTCGAGCACTTCCAGCTCGGCGTTGCCGGTGACGATCGAGCCGGCGTCGGACTCCTGGCCACCGGACTCGGCGTAGAGCGGCGTGCGGTCGAGGACGACCTCGACGATGTCGCCTTCCTTGGCCGACTTGATCCGCTGACCGTTCAACACGATGCCGCGCAACGTGGCCTCGGAGGCCAGCTCGGAGTAGCCCGTGAACTCGGTCGGACCCTGCTCCAGCAGCTCGCGGTACACCGTCTGGTCGCCGTGGCCGGTCTTCTTGCCGGCGGCGTCGGCCTTGGCTCGGGCGCGCTGCTCGGCCATCAGCTTGCGGAAGCCGTCCTCGTCGACCGTCAGGCCGGCCTCGGAGGCCATCTCCAACGTGAGGTCGATCGGGAAGCCGTACGTGTCGTGCAGCTGGAAGGCCTTGTCGCCGGGCAGCGTGGCGCGGCCGTCGGCCTTCACGTCGGCGGCGGCGTTCTCGAAGATCCGCGAACCGGCGTCGAGCGTGCGGAGGAACGTGTCCTCCTCGGCCTTGAGCACCTGCTGGATGCGGGCGAAACCGCTGACCAGCTCGGGATAGGCCGGGCCCATCGAGTCGCGCACGACCTCGGCGTACTGCTGCAGCACCGGCTCGGTCACGCCCAGCAGGCGCGACGAGCGGATGATGCGGCGCAGCAGGCGGCGCAGCACGTAACCACGAGCCTCGTTGCCCGGAGTGACACCATCGCCGACCAGCAGCACACCGCTCCGGGCGTGGTCGGCGATGACTCGGAACCGGACGTCGTCCACCTCGCTGGCGCCGTACTTGCGGCCGGACAGCTCCTCGGCCTTGTTGATGACGGCGCGGACCAGGTCTGTCTCGTAGACGTTGTCGACGCCCTGCAGCAGGTAGGCGACGCGCTCGACGCCCATGCCGGTGTCGATGTTCTTGGCCGGCAGCTCGCCGAGGATCGGGTAGCCCTTCTTGGCGCCACCCTCACCGCGGATGTTCTGCATGAAGACGAGGTTCCAGATCTCCAGGTACCTGTCCTCATCGACGACCGGGCCGCCCTCCTTGCCGTACTCGGGGCCGCGGTCGTAGTAGATCTCCGAGCACGGGCCGCACGGGCCGGGCACGCCCATCGACCAGAAGTTGTCCTCCATGTCGCGGCGCTGGATGCGCTCCAGCGGCAGACCGGCGACCTTCTGCCAGATCTCGATGGCCTCGTCGTCGTCCAGGTAGACCGTCACCCAGATGCGCTCGGGGTCGAAGCCGTAGCCGCCCTCGTCCTGGGACTTGGTGACGAGCTCCCAGGCCAGACGGATGGCGTCTTCCTTGAAGTAGTCGCCGAGCGAGAAGTTGCCGGCCATCTGGAAGAACGTGAGGTGGCGCGTCGTCTTGCCGACCTCGTCGATGTCCGGGGTGCGCACGCACTTCTGGATGCTCGTCATCCGCGGGGCGGGCGGCGGGGCCTCGCCGAGGAAGTACGGCTTGAACGGCACCATGCCGGCGTTGACGAACAGCAGGTTGGGGTCGTCGAGCAGCAGCGAGGCGCTGGGGATGTACTTGTGCCCGGCGTTCTCGAAGTGCTCGCGGAAACGCTTGATGATCTCGTGGGTCTGCACGGGAATGTCCTTGCTATTTCAGGAAGTTGTCAGGGCCCGCCCAAAAGGGCATGTCGCAGCGGCGAACGACTAGTGCTTGCCGTTCGCCCTGGGCGCTCGACGCCCCGGCGTGAATCCCGTCTGACGTTCCACGGTCTCCTGCAACTCCTGTTCCCGTTCGGCCATTCCCGCCCGCACCTCGGCCCCGAAGGAACCGATGGCGCCGGCGAGCTCACGCAGGCCTTCACCCACGTTAGCGCCGATACCTGCGGGAGTCGCCTGCTTGGTGACCTCGGAGGCCTTCTTCGCGACGAAGAGGCCTGCGGCGGCACCCAGTCCGAACCAGAAGAGGCGGCTCATTTCGCACCTCGCCTCGGGCGGCGCTTGGCGTGCTTGTTCGGCTGCTCCGCGGCCTTGCGGCGGGCCTTCACGGCCTTGCTCACGCCGTAGGAGAGCGCCGCGGCCTTGACCAGCGGCCCGCCCAGCGTGGCGGTGAACAGGCTGGTGAGCGCCGAGACGTTGCCGGTGACGGCGCGCGCGTTGGCCGTGATCCCGTCGACTCGTTCGAGCTGGGTGTTCACGTGCGTCAGCGTCGTGTTGGCCTCGGAGAACAACGGGTCGGTGTTCTCGTGCGCCTTGCGCATCGCGATCGTGGCCTCGTCGAAGAACCGCGCTGCCTTGACCGCCACGATCGCCAGCACGATGACGAGCAGCACGAACGCACCGGCGGCGACCAGCGCTGCGATCTGCCCTGGCGACACGGATCCTCCTGGTGACCGGCATGTGGCTTGGTTGCCGGTGAGATTACCGGGTGGGTCCGACACTCAAATGAGCGGCACCTTCAGTTGATCTTCAACGCCCGGTGATGCCGTCGATCTGCTCCCGGAGGATGTCCGCGTGGCCCGCGTGCCGGGCGGTCTCGGTGGTCATGTGGGCGAGGATCCAGCGCAACGACATCGTGTGGCCGTCGATCGGGATCGTCATGAGCGCCTCGGGATCACCGGCGGTCTCGATGGCCCGGTCGCTGTCCGCGATCGCCGCGCGGTAGGCCTCGACGACCTGGTCCGCGCTCAGCTCCTCGGGCACCGCCATGTCGAGTTCGTCCTCTTCGGACCAGTCGTTGCCGCCGAGGTGGTGGTCGAACCAGAGGCGCTCGGCCTCGGTGAGGTGCTGGATCAGCCCCAGCAACGACGTGCCGCTCACGACCATCGGCTTGCGGAGCTGCTCCTCGGTCAGCCCCTCGGCTTTCTTGAGCACGCAGTGGCGCTGGAACTTGAGGAACGCGTGCGCGACGTCCAGCTCACCCGTGTCGACGCGGGGCACCGGCTCGCGCTGGGTCTGCAACATGATCCGACCGTACCGACGAACTCCAGCGAGTTCCGGCAACGCAAATGAAACGGACCACTCATTGACTCCGCGCGGTCACCGCCTGTGAAATACCCGTCACAGAGGGCTTGACACCGGCAGCCCCGCAGTTGAGGTTAGGTCACCCTGAGTTGGAGGTCCTGTGAAGCCGGTGTCGCACCTGGACTCCTACCGGAAGCAGGTCACGGCAGGTGCCCCGCCGATCCCGGAGATGGGTCACCCGTGGCAGGCCCGCGTCGCCCGCTCAGACGGCTACGACCTGCACCTCGTCCACCGCTGGAACCAGGCCCCGCACGTGGCGGCGTTCCGGCAGCAGGCGTGGACGCTGCCGCGCTGGGAGTCACGGCTGCAGGAGCAGCTCTCCGGCGACGACGTGCGACCGTTGCTGATCAGCTGGCACGGCCGGCCGGTGATCTACACCGAGGTCTACCGCGCGGCCCGCAGCGCCATCGCCCGCTGCTACCCGGCGCGCCCGCACGACCTCGGGCTGCACGTGGCGGTCGGCGAGCTCGCGATGACCGACCGCGGGCTGGTGCGGTCGCTGCTGCCCCGGCTCACCGACGCGTTGTTCGAGGCCGACCCGCACTGCACCCGGATCGTGCTGGAGCCGGACGTGCGCAACACGCGCGCCATCAGGTCGTTCGAGGCCGGCGGGTTCGTCATCACAGACGAGATCATGCTGCCGAACAAGGTCGCACTGCTGATGGTCTGCAAGCGCTAGAACGCCGTGATGTCTCGCGGTGCGCGTTCCTTGCGGCTGAGCGCGCGCACCACGTCGATGGCGCTGTGCTTGTTGAGCGCCATGCGGGTCAGCAGGTCGATCACGGTCTCGTTGACGTGCCGCGGGAACTCCGGGGTGTCGACGCCCACGCTCACCGCGAGGTCGTCGGAGTGCACGACGAACTCCATCAGCCGGCTGACCAGGTACTCGTCCAGCGGCACCGCCCACGGGCCCCAGTGCGGCATCCGGACGCCCCTGTTCTCCTGGCCCGGCAGCAACTTCTCCAGTTCGGCGATGGTCTGCTCGAACCGGTCGCAGAGCACGTCCTGGCCTTCTGCCGCGAGCTTCTCACCGCCCGCGCGGATGCGGGTGTGGAACTCCGAGTCGACGTCGAGGTCCGTCCACTTCGCGCGGTCGTAGTGCTCCATCAGCGAGACGACCGGCTCGTCACCCACGGGTGCCTCGATCATCGCGGGCAGCGGCAGGGCCTGGTAGCCGATGTGGCCGACGAGCCCGCTGACGCCGAACTCCTTGAGCGCGCTCGGCTCGTCCCAGTTCTGCGCGACCCCTGGGTGGCGCATGAGTTCGAGCGCGATGCGGGCGGTGGTCAGAAAGTCGTCCCTGATCGTCACTTCACCGAAGTTACTTGATGGCGGTCGCCGCCGAACGCGATCAATACCGCTTCGATGCGCGCCGCCTGCGAGGATGCGAAACGGCCGAGCCGCACTCCTTCGCCGGTGCGCGGCTGGACGTGCAGGGGTGTTGCGGACGAGCCGGACGTCGGCGATGTCGTGCCAGTCGAACTCGTTGCCCTACCACCGCACGCCACCTTCGCCGACGGTCAGCACCGGGCAGGCGTTCCAGCTGGTGGTCGCCGACGGGGTGCGCCGCTCGTCGATTGCGGCGCCTGATCGTCGCCATCTCGCTTGTCGCGATAACGGTTGCGCGCGAACAGCTCCAGCGCCTGATGCACGACCTCGACCCGTTCCCCGGTGAACGGCCCGATCGTCACCCAGTCACCGACGAGCGGCCGCACGTGCAGGGTGCCGCCGACCAGTCGCACCTCGCGGATCTCCCGCCACCGCAGGAAGTGGCCGATCCAAGTGATGCCTTCGCGGGACAGCGTCACCGGGCGCCACCAGTCGAACCCCAGCGGCCTGCCGAGCCGGACCTGCCTGCGGCGGCCGGCCTTCTCCGGCGAGTCGGGCTCGTGCCGGTCGGTCCACTTCATCGCGCGCCCGATCAACCAGATCCACGCGGCGGCGAACGGAAGCGCCAGGAAGGACCAGCCCTCGAGCGGCTGCTCGGCGGACCGGTAGACGCTGCTCGACTTCGTGGACTTCGACGTGTAGACCGGCACCTTCCTGCCGATGTCCGCGGGCGTCAGGAAGCTGTCCTCGAACTCCCGGCCGCGCTCGTCACGTCCCGTGCACTCCCACCAGTACCCGAACCCCCGCACGGTCATCGGTCCGCGCTCCTCACAGCTTTCGGCGACGTAGTACCTGTCACGGACGGGTTTGTCGGGCCCGTACTGGTCGCCGAAGTGGTTCCAGATCGTGGCGAGGAGCAGCCAGCCGAGCACCGGGAGGCCGATCGCGGTGAACAACACGCGAGCGTTCTGAAGCATGCGCGCTACTGAAGCAGCCCGGTGATCTTTCCGGCGGATTTCCCGGTCAACCGTTCCACATCACGGGTCCGGGAACTGCTTCCCGGCGTGCTCCGCGATGTCCTGCGGCGACGAGGAAAGCTTCGGCATGCGCTTGCGGCTCAACGCCCACAGCATCGTCGCAATCAGCAGCACCCAGCCGATGACGGTCCCGGCGAGGGCGAGGCCGGCGAGGTTGGGACGCCGCGGATGCTCGGCGACCAGCCGGGTCCCCTTGTGCGTGGTGCCGACCTCGACCGGCACACCGATGAGAGACGGGTTCAGGAACCCGCGCGCCTCCATCGTGCGCGGCGGGCCCGAGTTCGCCGACACCTCGGCCTGGCAGACGTACCAGGTCTTGAACCCACCGGTCAGCGTGATCGGCTCCTGCGCGGTGCAGGACGTGGCGACGGCGACAAGTGGCGCGGTGCGCGTGTCACGCCCCTCGACCTGATCGCCGAGGTGCGTGTAGACGGTCGCCGACACCAGATAGCCGAGTGGCGGCATGACGAAGAAGACGAACAGGAATCCGAGGAACTTCATCCGCCCTGCCTCTGACGACGGTAGCCCTCGGTACGCGAGTGCTCACTCAACGCAACCGTACGCCGTGCGGCTCACCCGGCGGCGACTACCTCGATCTCCACCAGCCAGTCGCTGACGAGCGTGGTCGCGACGATCGCGGTCGTCGGCACCGCACGGCCTTCGAGTGCGCGCACGCGTGCGGCGGCGTTGGCCTCGGCGTAAGACGCGTCCCGCAGATAACTGGTGAGGCGCACGATGTTGGCCACGGTCATGCCCGCCGACGCCAGGATCGTGCGGATGTTGTTCCAGATCAGGTCGAGCTGCTCGGCGAGGTCGGCGCCGGGCTTGCCGGAGGCGTCGAGGCCCATGGTGCCGGCGACGAACAGCATGCGTTCGGCACCGCGGACTTCCATGGCGTGCACGTAGTCGTCGGTGGCCGGGTAGACGCCGTGAGCGGGGTTGTGCGGCACGAGTTCCATGCGCCGATCATCCGCAGGACCACCAGCGAATTACTCGCCCCGGATCACCCGGCGCAGCTTCGGCACCCGGTCGGCCAACGCCCGCTCGCCGCCGCGACCGGTCGGCTCGTAGTAGTCACGGCCCACCAGGTCGTCGGGTGCGTACTGCTGCGTCAGCACACCCTCGGGCACGTCGTGCGGGTACCGATATCCCTGCGCGTTGCCCAACTTCGCGGCACCCGCGTAGTGCCCGTCGCGCAGATGCGCCGGCACAGCACCGATAGCGCCCTTCCGGACGTCCGCGATGGCCGCACCGATGGCGGTGGTCACCGCGTTCGACTTCGGCGCGGTCGCCAAATGAATCGTCGCCTGCGCCAGGTTCAAGGTGCACTCCGGCAGGCCGATCAGCTGCACGGCCTGAGCGGCGGCGACGCAGGTCGGCAGCGCGGTCGGGTCGGCCATGCCCACGTCCTCGCTGGCGTGGATCACCAGGCGGCGCGCGATGAAGCGCGGGTCCTCGCCCGCCTCGATCATGCGGGCCAGGTAGTGCAGGGCGGCGTCGACGTCCGAGCCGCGGATCGACTTGATGAACGCCGACGTCACGTCGTAGTGCTGGTCGCCGTCGCGGTCGTAGCGCACGGCCGCCTTGTCCACAGTGGACTCGAGCAGCGAAAGGGTGATCACGCCGTTGTTCGAGGCCACCGCCGAGTCCGCGGCCGCTTCGAGGGCGGTCAGCGAACGGCGTGCGTCGCCGCCCGCCAGGCGCACGAGGTGGTCCTCGGCGTCCCGCTCCACGACGACGGAACCGCCGAGACCGCGGGAGTCGGACACCGCGCGGCGGATGACCGCGCGGACGCCGTCGTCGGTCAGAGACTTGAGCTGCAGCACGAGAGAGCGCGACAGCAGAGGCGACACGACCGAGAAGAACGGGTTCTCCGTGGTGGCCGCGACCAGCAGCACGATCCGGTCCTCGACAGCGCCCAGCAGAGCGTCCTGCTGGGTCTTGGAGAACCGGTGCACCTCGTCGATGAACAGCACGGTCGACTCACCGGAGCGCACCAGCCGCCGGCGTGCCTCGTCGATGACCGAACGGACCTCCTTGACGCCCGCGGACAGCGCCGACAAAGCCACAAAGCGGCGGCCGGTGGCCTTGGAGACCAGGGTGGCGAGGGTGGTCTTGCCGGTGCCGGGAGGGCCGTAGAGCATCACGGACGCCGGCGTGGCGCCCTCCACCAGGCGGCGCAGCGGGGCGCCGGGGCCCAGCAGGTGGTCCTGGCCGACGACCTCGTCCAGCGAGGCCGGGCGCATCCGCACGGCCAGCGGGGCGTTGGCCGCGATGCGCTCGGCCTTCTCCTCGTCGGTTGCGCCGAAGAGGCCCTCGTCGAACAGACCTTCGCTCATGCGTTCGAGCCTAGCCTCGGGATTTCGTGTGATCTGAGGTGACACGCCCCTGAA